>NZ_JPRO01000016.1 GCF_000737785.1 Chryseobacterium luteum
AATTTCAAAACACCCGAATCCGAGAGAAATTTATAAAGAAAAATTACTTAAGGACAGCATTACTTCCAACGATGTGATTGCAAAAATGGAATCAGATTTCAAAGCACTTTTAGATAAAGACTTTGATGCTTCCAAAGAGATCGAAAAAAATGCAATGGATCTTTTCATGGCAGAAGACTGGACCAATTATCCGATCGGAAAAAGAGGGGCAGTTCAGATTCCTGTAGATACAAAATATAACTTAGAGAAGCTTAAAGAACTGGCCATTAAAATGTCATCTCTTCCGGCTGATAAAAAATTCATCAATAAAATTACAAGACTGTTTGATAACCGTGTTAAGGCTATCGAAGGAAACTCATTAGACTGGGCTCTTGGAGAATGGCTTGCATACGCAACACTTCTTGTGGAAGGGCACAATGTGAGAATTTCCGGAGAAGATGTGGAAAGAGGAACATTCTCTCACAGGCATGCCGTGGTGAAAACCGAAGATACAGAAGAAGAGTATATCCCATTGAGACACGTATCAGAAAGCAGATTTGATATATTCAACTCTCACCTTTCGGAATACGGAGTTTTAGGTTTCGATTACGGATATGCAATGGCTTCTCCTAATACGCTGACGGTTTGGGAAGCCCAGTTCGGAGACTTTGTGAACGGTGCTCAGATCATCGTTGACCAGTATCTGGCTGCCGCAGAAGAAAAATGGAAGATCCAGGACGGATTGGTAATGCTGCTGCCTCACGGTTCAGAAGGCCAGGGAGCAGAACACTCTTCAGCAAGATTAGAAAGATTCTTAACGCTTTGTGCGAACGAAAATATGGTGGTAGCCAATATCACTTCACCTGCCAACTATTTCCACTTACTAAGAAGACAGCTTAAATGGTCATTCAGAAAACCGCTGATCGTAATGAGCCCTAAATCTCTCCTGAGACACCCGAAAGTGGTTTCTCCGCTGGAAGATTTCGCAAACGGTTCATTCCAGCCGATATTGGACGATCCTACGGCAGATCCTAAAAAAGTAGAAAAATTAGTATTGTGTTCAGGTAAACTGTACTTCGAATTATTGGCGAAGAAAGAAGAGCTTAACTGTGAAAATATTGCCCTGGTAAGATTGGAGCAGTTATATCCTATTCAGGCAGATGCACTGGATGCGATCTTCAGCAAATACGAGAACAGAACACATTTGGTTTGGGCTCAGGAAGAACCTGAAAACATGGGGGCGTGGTCTTATATCCTGAGAAACTTCAGAGATACAGGAATCCAGGTAGTATCTCCGGTACCAAGCGGTGCTCCAGCTCCGGGAAGCCACAAGATGTTTGAGAAAAACCAGAATGCAGTGATCAACAGAGTTTTTGACAGGGACGATGCTCCTGCAAAAAGACCTGTTACAGCGTAATTAAGAATAATACCCAATTAAAAAAATAAAAAATACTCAATATGTCAGTTTTAGAAATGAAAGTTCCTTCACCGGGAGAATCCATTACAGAAGTTGAAATTGCAACTTGGCTTGTGAAAGATGGTGATTATGTAGAAAAAGATCAGCCCATCGCAGAAGTAGACTCAGACAAAGCAACTCTTGAATTACCTGCGGAAGAAAGCGGTGTAATCACGTTAAAAGCAGAAGAGGGCGATGTAGTACAGGTTGGCCAGGTAGTTTGTTTAATTGATATGGATGCAGCAAGACCTGAAGGCGCAAGCGCTGCTCCGGCTGCTGAAGCTCCAAAACAGGAAGAAGCCCCGAAAGCTGCTGAACCGGCTAAACAGGAAGCTCCAAAACCGGCTGCACCAACTCCGGCTCCGCAAACTTATGCCACAGGAGCACCATCTCCTGCAGCTAAAAAGATCCTTGACGAAAAAGGGATCGAGGCAGGACAGGTTTCAGGAAGCGGAAGAGACGGAAGAATCACTAAAACTGATGCAGAATTAGCTGCTGTTCCTGCTTTAGGAGGAAGCCCTTCTACTGCAACAGGTGCCCGTACGACCACGACAACCAAACTTTCAGTTCTAAGAAGAAAAATCGCTTCAAGATTGGTTGCTGTAAAGAACGAAACGGCAATGTTAACGACTTTCAATGAAGTTGACATGTCTGAAATCTTCAGATTAAGAAAATTATATAAAGAAGAATTTGGACAGAAGCACGGAGTAGGATTAGGCTTTATGTCTTTCTTTACAAAAGCTGTGACAAGAGCATTGCAGATGTATCCGGATGTAAATGCATCTATTGACGGGGATTTCAAAATAAACTATGATTTCTGCGATATCTCAATTGCCGTTTCAGGTCCTAAAGGTCTGATGGTTCCGGTATTGAGAAATGCTGAAAATATGTCTTTCGCCGGAGTTGAAGCCAATATCAAAGATCTTGCTACCAAAGTAAGAGACGGGAAAATTACCGTTGATGAAATGACTGGCGGTACATTCACCATTACAAACGGCGGTACTTTCGGATCTATGATGTCTACACCAATCATCAACCCTCCACAGTCTGCTATCCTTGGAATGCACAATATCATCCAGAGACCGGTAGCGGTTGACGGGCAGGTAGTGATAAGACCAATGATGTACGTAGCTATGTCGTATGACCACAGAATTATCGACGGAAAAGAGTCTGTAGGATTCCTTGTAGCGGTAAAAGAAGGTATCGACAATCCTGTTGAAATACTGATGGGAGGTGACGAAAGAAAAGGCCTTGGATTATAAATTTTAATAAATATTATAACCTAACTTACAATCTCGCCTCAAAAAGGCGAGATTTTTGTATTTATCAAACAAATACTAAGATGATGTTCTCAAAAATGACTTCCAATATCAAAGTTTCAGTAATACCTGAATATGATAGTAAAAACAGTTATCCGTCTGAAAACCGTTATGTCTTCAAGTATAATATTACCATTGAAAACGATGGCAGTTTTCCGATCAAAGTACTTAAAAGAAAGTGGCTGATCTTCGATGTAGGTTTCGGATATACTGAGATCACAGGAGACGGTGTGATAGGATTGACACCAGAGATTCCTGTAGGCGAAAATTTCGCTTATTTCTCTAATGTAATGCTCCGTTCAGGAGTAGGGAATATGAGCGGAAAATACCTGGTTAAAAACATGGATACTCAGGAAACCTTTGAGATAGAGATCCCAAAGTTCAATCTGCTGTCTGAAGTGCTTAGTAATTAGGATTATTCTTATTAAATATATGGCTGCTTATCTCTTTTAAGATAAGTATATTTTTAAGTTTTCAGTTATAGTTTTTTGATGTACTTATTTAAAAAGGATTCATGTATTTCGTCGTTTTCAGTAATGATCAATTTCTCAAAAGCCAGTAAGGCAATTTTAGCACAGGCTTCTGCGTCGTCTCCTGCCCGGTGATGATTCAAACTGATTTGGTGATGTTCCGCCAGATGTTTCAGTCCGTATTTCGGAAGATAGTTCCATGATTTTTTAGCCAGCTGAATGCTGCAAAGATAATTAAGCTTAGGAGCAAACATGCCGTAATGTTCAAAACAGCCTCTTAGAACCCCTGCATCAAAGCTTGCATTATGGGCAATCATAAGTGTTCCATACATCATTTCTTCAGCTTCGTACCAGATTTCATCAAAAGTGGGAGCATCTTTTACATCGTCAGGAGTTATCCCATGAACCTCAATATTAAATCTGCTGAAATAAGGGAAACTGGGCGGTTTGATGAGCCATGTTTTGGTTTCTACAATTTTGGAATCCTGAACAATGCAAATACCCATTTCACATGCCGAATTTTTTTCGTGGGTGGCTGTTTCAAAATCTATTGCGCAGAAATCCATTTTTAATAAGCGATGAGTTTAGTGTTGTAATGATTGAATTGGTGTTAAGTGCAAGTTATAAATTTTTTGTGATATCAAGGCTTATGAGCCTGTGATATGTGACTTATTATTTTTTACTAGCCCGGTCTTTTAATACTTCAGAGATAGGGAATTAAAGAAGGTTTTATAAAATATATTTCCCGGATCAGATTTCGGGAATATGAATTACGAAAATCATTTCCTATCTGCCTCCTAAAAAGTGCTTAAAGATAAGCCATTTTGATTGGTAGAATCTAGTTTTCTGATGGTTCTGACGGAGCTTCCATGTTCCAGGAAGCTGGGCATAAAAGCCAAAGTGAGCTCTTAACACGGCCCAGAGGTGGGAGAAACCATTTTTTAATCCGAAATAAATTCCCGCAATTCCGTCTAAGCACAGCCTGAAAAATAGTAAGCCTATCAACTTAGGAAAAGGCAGGTTTTTCAGCATCATCGAAAGATTGTTTCTGATATTTAAATACGTCTTCTGTACACTTTGTTTGTTCAGCGTTCCACCCCCTACATGGTATACTTTTGATTTTCCCGTATAGAAGATTTTCTTCCCGGAATTAATCAGTCTCCAGCAAAGGTCAATCTCTTCCTGATGAGCAAAAAATCTTTCATCAAAACCGTTCTGGTCCCAAAAATCTTTTGAACGGATAAAAAAGCAACAGCCCGAAGCCCAGAAAATCTCTGTTTCATCATCATACTGGCCATTATCTTCTTCAAGATCATCAAATATACGTCCACGGCAGTAAGGATAGCCCAGATTGTCGATAAGACCCCCGGCTGCTCCGGCAAATTCAAACTGTTTTTTATGGTTAAAGGATAAGATCTTGGGTTGTACAGCTGAGATGGAAGGATCTTTTTCAAGTAAATCCAGGACCGGACTGATCCAGTTTTCAGTAACTTCCACATCAGAATTGAGAAGGCAGTAATATTCGTTTTTTATTTCCTTTAAACCTTCATTATAACCACCTGCAAAACCATAATTCTGATGGTTTCTGATGATTTTTACCGTAGGAAAATGAGTCTGTGTAAATTCTATAGAATCATCGGTAGAAAGGTTGTCTATTATATAAATATCTGCATCCTGGGAAAAACGGACAACACCTGGAAGAAACTTTTCCAGCCAGTTTCTACCGTTCCAGTTTAAAATGACTACTGCTAAATTTTTCGGCATCGGAATTATATTTTTTCACCATCAAAAGTTTTAATGGAACCCTGGTATTTCCATTTCCTGTGCGACCACAGATAATTGTCCGGGTGCTTATGCAAAGTGTTTTCCAGGAGTTTGTGAAATTTCCTTACCACTTCATGCTCTGTAAACTTTTCACCGTCAGGATAAATTCTGTGATAATTTACCTGATAATAGCCCCGCTTTACCTTTTTCATTTCACAGTAAATAAAAGCAAGGTCCATTCTGGTAGCCAGTTTATCATATCCTATAAAAGCAGGCGTTTTCTGATTCAAAAACTCCAATCCGTAATTAACGTGGGCAACATGCGGTGTCTGGTCTGCTACAAACATATAGCTCGATTCCCCGTCATTTTTAGACCTGAAGATATTCATGATCACCTCATTGGCCTCCAGTGCTTCATTCCCAAATTTATTCCTCACCTTTTTCATCTGGTTTTCCCAGAAATCACTGTTTACTTTTCTGTATACCGGATGGCAGTGCTTCTGCGGAATAATCCTCGCAAAGGCATTCATCCATTCCCAGTTAAAGACATGTCCGGCAAGCATAATAACATTTTTACCTTCTGCTTTGGCCTCGTGGAAGACTTCCTGGTTGATATGCTGCATTCTTACCCGTGATTCTGTTTCAGAAATGCTGAAGGATTTGATGGTTTCTACAAGGTAATCTGAAAAGTTAAGATAGAATTTCTTTCTTATGGCTCTGATCTCTTCTTCTGACTTTTCAGGAAAAGAATTCCGGAGATTCTGTGTGATTACCTTCCTGCGGTAACCCACCAGATAATTGTTCAAAAAAAACATAACGTCCGAAAAAATATACAATACCTTAAGCGGAAGTTTAGAAATAAAATATAATATTTTGATTAGGAAATTCATAAAACATGCAAATTTAGTGATAATAAAATTATGGTTCTGTTTTTGCTTGTAATAAGTATTATTTTTTTTACTTTTATGTTATGAAAAAATTGTCGATCATAGCCTTTCTGGGATTAAGTGTACTGGCTTTTTCTCAAAATACCCAAAATGTGCCGGAAGCTAGAAAGCAGGATAACGCCCTTCTGGTAAAAGCGGATCATGCAGAACTGGATGCGAAGAAAAAAGCAGGTGAGGAAAAAGCAAAGCTACCGAAGCCTTATGACCCGAAAGCTAATGCGGAAGCCGATATCAACAAACTAATGGCGCAGGCTAAAAAAGAAGGAAAAAACATTATGATCCAGGCCGGTGGAAACTGGTGTATCTGGTGTCTCCGTTTTAATAATTTCGTCCAAAATACCCATGAACTAAAGGAAACGTTAGATAAAAACTATTTGTATTATCACCTGAATTATTCTCCGGAAAACAAGAATGAAAAAGTTTTCGCTAAATATGTAGACATCAAAGAAGAGCTGGGCTATCCTTTTTTCATTGTTTTAGATAAAAACGGGAAAACAGTTCACGTCTTGAAAGACAGTTCAGTTCTCGAAGAGGGAAAAGGATACAGTAAAGAAAAAGTAAAAGAGTTCTTTAATCAATGGGTTCCTAAGTCATAAGAAACATCAACCGGGAAAAAAACTCCCGGTTTTTTTATTTACAGAAGCCTCCTGATCCAGTTTAATTTTTTTTCAGAATACGGTGGATATTTTACATTGGGCTCCCCCCAGGTTGATTTTTCCAGAATAGATTTCTGATGCGAAAAAGCTTCAAAGCCGAATTTCCCATGATAACTTCCTGTGCCGGAATTTCCAACTCCTCCGAAAGGCAGACGGTCGTTGCTTAAATGCATGATCACGTCATTGATGCATCCGCCGCCAAAAGACAGTTTCGTTGTGAAAGCTTCTTTCTCTTCAGGGTTCTGCGTAAAAAGGTAGGCAGCAAGCGGTTTTTCAAGCTCCAGGAGGGTATTAAGAACCAGATTGAAATTTGTAAAACTGATCACTGGGAGTATAGGACCGAAGATTTCCTCCTGCATTACGTCATCTTCCCAACTGATATTATTCAAAAGGGTAGGCTCTATAAACAGTTTCTTTTCATCGTAATTTCCTCCAAAATAAATTTTCTCTTTCTTAATAAGTTTCACAAGCCGCTGAAAGTTTCTTTCATTGATAATTCTTGTGTACTGTACGGAATCTGAACTGTATTTAAATTCCGTGATATACTTTCTCAGGGTTTCCAGGAACTGTTCGTGGATGGATTCTTCAACCAGCAGATAATCCGGTGCCACACAGGTTTGCCCGGCATTGAGAAATTTTCCCCATACAATCCTTTTAGCGGCCACTTCAAGATCAGCATCCTTGGTGACAATGGCAGGAGACTTTCCGCCTAATTCAAGGACTACGGGTGTTAAATGTTCTGCAGCAGCCTGGTACACGATTTTTCCCACTTTTGTGCTCCCGGTGAAGAATATTTTGTCAAATTTTAGCTTTAAAAGCTCTGTTGTTTCATCAATGCCGCCTTCGTACACATACAGGTATTCGGGAGGAAAATTTTCATTGATGATTTTTGCCATCACCTTCATCGTGTTTTCCGCAATTTCACTGGGTTTCAAAATACAGCAGTTTCCTGCAGCCAATGCGGCGATAACAGGGGAGAGTGATAACTGATAAGGATAATTCCATGCGCCAATAACCAGAATACAGCCCAAAGGCTCGGGATGAATGCTGCTTTTTCCTATCTGATTGGCTAGATTCGTCCTGACTTTTTTTGGTTTTGAAAGTGAGTTTAAATTGTTCAGATAATAATTAATATCATTCAGGATAAAGGAAATTTCCGTGGTGAAAGTATCGAATTTCGATTTGCCGAAATCTTTGTAAATGGCTTCATATAGGAGTTCTTCATGCTTAATAATGATGTCCCGGAGCTTTTCAAGGTACATTTTTCTGAACTTGATTTTTTTCGTCTGTTGTGTTTTGAAAAAATCTTTCTGATGATTTACGATTTCCTTAATTTCCATACAATCAAATTTCGGAAAGTATAGCAAATTTTCGGCCTAAATCATATCATATTTCTGACAGCAATTTTCACGGTATCATACAGCAGTAAAATGAACAGGGCGATCAAAGTCAGCCGGAAGATTAAAAATAAAATCCAGAGGACTGGACAGCCATACAGGGAATTTGCTGGAGGAAAAAGCAGGCAATAGGTAGAAAATAGTATCCAGATAAAATGTACAAAAAAACCACTTCAAATGAAGTGGTCTTGTATGGTGAGAAATCTGTAGCTTATTAAGCTTCTTCAGAAGGAGTTTCTTCTACTACTTTAGCTTTAGGAGCAGCTGGCTTAGGAGCTTCTACCGGAGCATCAGATACAACGTCAAATTCGAAATTGTATTCAACATTTCTGTGTAGTCTGATATTTGCAGTAACTTTACCAGTTCTTTTAATAGTGTTCCCTGGGATTTTGATGTATTTCTTCTCTACAGAAACTCCAGCCTTAGCAAGAGCAGCAGAAAGATCAGAATTGTTGATAGATCCGAATAACTTGTCACCAGAACCTACTTTTGCAGGAATAGTGATAGAAGTTTTCTTTAACTGATCTACTACAGCATTAGCAGCAGCGATTAATTTAGCTTCTTCTTCTTTTCTGGCTTCTAAAGTAGCCTCTAAAGCTGCTTTGTTTTTAGGAGTTGCTAAAAGTGCAATTCCCTGAGGAAGTAAGAAGTTTCTTGCATAACCAGGCTTTACGCTTACTGTATCAAACTCAAGTCCTAAGTTTTCTACGTCTTTTTTTAAGATAATATCCATTGTTGTTGTCCGTTTTTAGTTTTAGAGAAAAGAAAAAAGAAAAAAGATTAAAGACAAGATGTCTTAGAAATTATTTCTTTTCTTCAATCTAAAAATCGTTAGAATTAAATTATTTATTCAGCAACAAAAGAAGAGGCTGCCCTCTTCTTTTATTTATTTTTTTGTCTTATTTCAATAAGTCAGCTACGTAAGGTAGTAAAGAAAGGTGTCTTGCTCTTTTGATAGCAGCAGAAACTTTTCTTTGGTATTTTAAAGAAGTTCCGGTGTATCTTCTAGGTAAGATTTTACCCTGCTCGTTTACGAACTGTAATAAGAAGTCAGCATCTTTGTAGTCAACGTGCTTAATTCCGTATTTTTTGAATCTACAATATTTCTTTTCAGATTTTGTATTGATGTCAAGCGGAGTAAGGAATTTTACTTCAGATTCTCCTCCAGCTGAGGCTTGTTTAGCCATTTCGTCTATTGCCATGTCTTGTCTTTTTTAAAAATAGGGTTAATAATTAAGCTCTAGCCGCTTTGATTTTAGTTCTTCTAGTTACAGCATACTCAACAGCGTGCTTGTCAAGTTTTGTAGTCAGGTAACGGATTACTCTTTCGTCACGTTTGAATGCTAATTCTAAATCAGCAACTACAGTACCTTCACCTTTAAACTCGATTAAAGTGTAGAATCCATTCTTTTTCAATTGAATTGGATAAGCTAGTTTTTTTAATCCCCAGTTTTCTTTGGCAACGATTTCACAGTTCTTTTCTTTTAAAAGATCTTCAAATTTTTTCACTGCTTCCTCTACCTGAGCATCAGATAGAACGGGAGTTAAAATGAAAACAGTTTCGTAATTGTTCATAATGTTAAATGAATTTGTTAATTATTTCGAGGTGCAAAATTAGAAAATATATTTGTAATATACAATATTTAGAGTGAATTTGTTTCGGGGGGCGGGTTTCGAGTTTAAGATTAAAGTTCAGGGTTTTAAGTTTTTAAACCATTTCTAATTTATTCCAATAAAAGTATCTTTAAAACCCCTTAACTCGCAACTAATACTAATAACTGAAAAACCGAACCCGTATCTCGTATCACGAAACTACTCCTTCTCCCTGATCTCCGTCAGGAAATTTACTTTAATCACATCATATAAAGAATGTCTGCTCACCAGAATTGACACAATAGAAGAGACCATTCCAGCAAGCATAAGATGAAAGATCAGGGAATGTCTGTCCGTCATTTCCAGAACAATAATCGCAGAAGTAAACGGAGCTCTGGTAATTCCGGTAAGAAAAGCGACCATTCCTGCGAGGATGACTACATTGGTTTCATTGGCGCTTAAATGAATGGCCCCTGAGATCACAGATCCTATGCTGGCACCGGCAGTAAGGGCCGGAGCGAAAATTCCTCCTGCACCTCCTGATGTAAAGGATAGGGCGGGACCAAGCATTCTTAAGACCGGGACATACCATTCTTCATGCTTGTCTTTCGTAAAAAGAACCCGTTCCATAATTTCTTTTCCTGATCCAAGGATCTCACGGTTGATAAAATAAGCTATGGAAGCTATAAACAGGGCACAAAGCACGAGAAAAACTATATTGGCCTGATCTGTTTTGAGTTTTCTTTTCTTCCAGTCAGTCATCTTAAGCATCATTACCGCAAGCTGACTGGCCAGGATTCCGGCAGTTCCTGCGACAAGAATAATAGGAAACATGACCATCAAAGAGACATCGTTTGTTTTCGGGTACCCTAAATATAAATAGGATCCTGCTAAAGTCTGGGCCGTTAAACCTGCAATAATTACTGCCGTAAACAAAGCGGTTTTAAAATAATTGATATGCGTTTTAGAAAGCTCTTCTACAGCAAACACAATTCCTCCCAAAGGTGTATTAAATGCTGCTGCAAGTCCTGCTGCCGCACCAGTCATGATCATGTTTTTCTTTGAGATTTTTGGCCACCAGTGTGGAAGGTATTCGTTTACTTTCCTGAAAACGGAACCCGCGATCTGGATGGTTGGTCCTTCACGTCCCACAGCACCGCCTCCGATCACCAGAATGACCGATGAAAGGATCTTAAACACAATGATCTTTAGACTTAGAAGGCTTCTGATTTTCGTATGTTCTTTCGGATTGGCAAGCTCTACTGCTGCCATCACCTGCGGTATCCCGCTTCCTTTGGCATTCGGGGCGAATTCTTTCACCAGCCACCATGAAAGGACAAACCCGATTGGAGCAATGATGAAGATCATCCATGCGTGCCAGTTCATAATGAAATTCAGCAGATGTTCTCCCCAGGCAAATATCCGGGCATACATCACTGCAAAAAAGCCGGTGACCACAGAACCGATCCAGAAAGGAATGGCCTGCATCAGATTGTTTTTCAGCTGCTCGTTGCGGATGTTGTCAAAAGATTTTTTGAGACCCTTTCGTATAATGAAGAAAATTTTCAGCATTTGCGGACTAAGACATTTTATTGAACTGAAAAGTAAGAAAATTAGATGGCATTAAAAAATCCTGTTGGAAAAACTTCGCACTGATTTGAAGATACAGAAAGTAAAAAAGCTTCCTTGTGGGAAACTTTTATATTTTATTGGTTAGAGTAATGATTAATACTGTGGATTGAAAATAGCAATGTATGCTATACAATAAAGAATCAGTATAACAACCGAAAATATCAGATTGGCATTCCTGAGAATGTATTTTCCATTGACGTGCAGGATGAGTGCTTCAATAAGAATACAAACAAACCATACCACATGAAAAGCAAACATAATGATAAGGTAACCTAAAACGTCCCAGCCGCTCACACTAAATATCACCGCTGTAAAACCAATAGTTCCGGCTATAAATATGGCAAGGCGGATCAGAATATGCTTTAAAATATTTTGTTTATTTTCTGAAACATTTATTTTATCATCTTCTTTGATTTCGAAAAGATTTCTTAATTCCTTATCCATCATCACTGTTTTTGATATAACTTAATAAAGAATGGTAATAAGCCGATATAACCCAAGAGGTTTAATATACCAAAAAAACGGTATAAGTAAATCATATTATCAAGGTTGAAAAAGCCTATGATAATTTCGGCGAAATAAGTTGCTATAATCAGGCATAAAGAGATGATGGCAATTAAAGTTACTCTTTTCATATTTTGAGATAGGGTTGATGTTTTTATTTGAGATTATTCTGTTACATGGTTATATTTCGTCCCTGAATCAAATGTACAGATAATCTTTTAATAGAAAAAACCTTCGAAAAAATCGAAGGTTTTGTATGGTAAGATGTTTTGACAAGTTCAATATATCCTTTGAATAAGAGATCACTTATCAGTCATCATGTATTATATTTCTGTGTTCAGATCCCAGTTCTGAAGATAGTCATGAATATGCTTCAGCATCATTCCGCCTAAAGATCCGTCTACCACTCTGTGGTCATAAGAGTGAGACATGAACATCAGCTGACGGATAGCAATCACATCACCGTCTTTGGTTTCAAGAACTGCAGGTTTCTTAACGATCGCTCCAATAGCTAAAATAGCGACCTGAGGCTGAGGGATGATAGGCGTACCCATAAGGTTTCCGAAGCTTCCCACGTTAGAAATGGTATAAGTTGCTCCCTGAGTGTCTTCAGGTCTTAATTTTTTATTTCTCGCTCTGTAAGCCAGATCGTTGATTGCTTTGGCCAAACCTGAAAGTGATAACTGGTCAGCATTTTTAATAACAGGAACGATAAGGTTTCCGTCCGGTAAAGCAGTAGCCATACCGATGTTGATATTTTTCTTTTTAATGATATTTTCACCGTTGATAGAAACGTTGATCATTGGGAAATCCTGGATAGCTTTCACTACCGCTTTCACGAAAATCGGCATGAAAGTCAGTTTTTCTCCTTCACGTTTTTCAAAAATATCTTTGTGCTTGTTTCTCCATTTTACAACGTTGGTAACGTCTGTTTCGATGAAAGAAGTTACGTGCGGAGCGATATGTTTTGCTTTAACCATGTTTTCAGCAATGATCTTTCTCATTCTGTCCATAGGAATGATCTCATCACCTGCTGCTACAGGAACCGTAGAAACCGGTGCTGAAGCAGGAGCTTTTGGCGCTGCCGGAGCTGCTGTTTGTGCAGGAGCAGCTTGCTGAGCCGGTTGGTTTCCTCTGTTGGAAACGTATCCTAATATATCTTCTTTTGTAATTCTTCCTTCTAAACCGCTTCCTTTAATTGTTTTAAGCTCGGATTCAGAAATGTTTTCCTGCTGTGCAATTGATTTTACAAGTGGTGAAAGGTAAAGGTCTCCTGAGAATTCCACATTGGAAGTTGAAGTCTGTAACGGCTCTTCAATGGTTTTTAAAATTTCTGTATCCGGAGTGGCAGCCGGAGTTTTTGTTTTTACTTCTTCTGAAGCTGTATTTCCGCCTTCTCCTTCAATTTCTAAAATAGCAATGGCTTCACCAACTTTAGCAATTTCGTCCTTCTGTTTCAGGATTTTTACAATTTTCCCCGAAACCGGTGTCGGAACGTCTGAATCTACCTTATCTGTTGCAATTTCTACTACGGAATCATCCTCTTTTACATTATCACCCTCATTGAATAACCAAGTGATAATTGTCGCTTCCATAACACCTTCTCCCATGGAAGGAAGCAATAATTTGTATTCTGCCATTTTTAATTTTTAGATTTTGACAAATATATAAAAAAAATCGGTTTTTTTACGGAATATATAATCTTAGGCAAATTCAACGTAGATATTCTCGCCTACATTAAGCCCAAACAGGCTTTTGGCCCCGTTTTTTTTGCTTCCTTTATAAATGGTAAGCTCCAAAAGCTGACTGTCATTGAAAATCGCCGCCGACTGCCCGTGGAATTCCGTTTCCCTTTCCCAGTCAGAAACCACTTCTGTATGACTGGAATACACCCTTGAAAGTGTTAAATTCCTGAATTTTATAGTAAAGCCTTCATTTCCTTTGCCGCTGCTTTCAAAAAAATCTTTGCTGATATTTGAGATTATATTTCCGAAATTATCAATATAGGTTACTTCGCCAATAATCATTTTTTCAGATTCATTGAAGACAGGCTTCGGGAAAAAAAGCTCTTTGGCCGAATCTATTTTCCGCCCGATCACTTCGGGAAGCCCGCCGTTGGCCAGATGTACTGCTGCAGGCACAAAAACATCGGTGGAAGTGAAGTTGACCACATCATCGAAGCGGTTGTTTAAAGTAATTTCATATATGGCTTCCGGTTTTATATCGAAAAATACAAGACTCAAAAGTCCATTGTCGGCTGCTAAAAAATAGGAGCCGTCTGCTTTATAGAGTATATTTTTTCTTGTTCTGTGGTAAAAACTGTCTACGGAAAGGATATGGATAGTCCCTTTAGGAAAATATTTATAGGCATTCCGTACGATATACGATGTCTGTATAAGGTTGAAAGCCTGGATATCGTGGGTTATATCAATAATATTAACCTCAGGATTTAGAGACAGAATTTTGCCTTTCACAGCTGCGACTCTGTAATCTAAATTTCCGAAATCCGAAGTAAGGGTAATAATTGACATGGATTGTTGGTAGAATAAATAGTGTTTACTGCAAAGTTATTTAAAATAAAAAGAAAGCCCCAAAAGATTGTGGAAAAGAATTGACATAAATTTGAAAAAAAGCTTTAATTTTAAAATCTAAATAAAAATAAAATACTGTATGTTCGAATTAACATATGATTTGGAGAATATCGATGTAAAGACCTTTTATGGTGTTAATAACCAATATTTCAACTTATTAAAATCAAGCTTTCCCACGCTTAAGATCACAGGAAGAGACCATTCTATCTTCGCAATGGGCAACCAGGAAGCTTTAGATATATTCAGGCGAAAACTGGATGATATTGTAAAATTTATCTCTGAAAATAATTCTATCGCTTTAAAAGATGTTGAGAATGTCCTGAATATTAAGGACGAAAATGAAAAACATCTGATTTTCGACCAGGATATTATTGTAAAGGGAGTGAATGGTAAAATCATTAAAGCTAAAACGACCAATCTTAAGAAACTGGTAAAGGAAACCGAGAAAAAGGATATGGTTTTTGCCATCGGACCTGCAGGAACCGGGAAAACGTATACCAGTGTGGCACTTGCTGCAAGGGCTTTGAGAGATAAGGAAGTGAAAAGAATTGTCCTGACGAGACCTGCCGTGGAAGCAGGGGAGAGTCTTGGATTTTTGCCTGGAGACCTTAAAGAAAAGCTGGATCCGTATTTACAGCCTTTATATGATGCACTGAGAGATATGATCCCTCACGAAAAACTGGAAGGGTTTATGGAGAAAAAAGTCATTGAAGTGGCTCCGCTGGCCTTTATGAGAGGACGTACGCTGGATGACGCCTTTGTTATTCTGGATGAAGCCCAGAATACGACCCATGCCCAAATGAAAATGTTCCTGACAAGAATGGGGATGAATGCTAAATTCATCATTACCGGAGATCCTAGCCAGATTGATTTACCGCCGAAGCAACAATCCGGATTGAAGGAAGCCATGAGAATTCTGAAAGACGTTAAAGAAATCGGATTTGTACACCTTACTGAAGAAGATGTGGTAAGACATCCGGTGGTGAGAAAGATCATTTTGGCCTATAATGAGGAAGATAAAAGACTGAAAGATTAGAGTTTTATTTTAAGCTTTTAAAAGGTAATTGCTTGCAGCATAGTATTATAAATTTAAATAAATGAAAATTTTAAAGGTTTCAGTGCATTGAATCACTGCTTTGGGATAATTATTTTTAGTATTATTTGGTAATTTGAAAAAAAGGCTTAGTTTTGTGCCGAATACTAAAAATAAATCATGAAAAAATTTTTACTCGTTGCAGCAGCGGCTGTTGTAAGTGCTAATCTAAGTGCTCAGGAAACAAGATTCGGTGTTAAAGCCGGTTATTCAATGTCTACGCTTAAAGTGGATGAGCAGATGGATGATCTGAAAGCCAGAAGTACTGATCCTAGTCATACTTTTTATGTAGGAGCTTTGGTTGAACATAAAATAAGTGATAAATTCGGTCTACAGGCAGAACTATTATATTCTCCGCTTGGAGGGAAAGAAGATTATAATGTAAGTGAAGATGATGTCTATTTCAGAGAGAAATCAAAACTTACTTTCGGAACTTTATTAATTCCTGTTTCTGCTAAATATTTTATTACTGAAAATTTATCAGTTGCTGCAGGTGCCAGTTTTGGAATTATTCTTTCTGCCAAGCAAAAAACTGTTATTGATGCAGGGATAGGAATTCCTGGTTTGGAACTTAACGGTGATGATGAAACTGATATCAAGGATGACGTGAATAAGCTTAATATCGCTCCTTTCATTGGTGCTGAATATATGCTTGAAAACGGATTGTTCTTTGATGCAAGATACAATATGGGCGTTTCCAATTTAGTAAAAGAAGATAATGCAGGGAAAATGACGAACAGCTTCTTGCAGGTTGGAGTAGGTTTCAAATTCGGAGGAAACTAATTCGTATTTAAATCTGAATTTAAAAAAGCATAGCGGGGCAAAATTTTGTCCCGCTTTTTTATTATTCCCATGAATCTCTTTTGTTAATTTTGCATTAATAATGAAAATAATTACTAATTTTGTGGTATCAATCAAACTATTTAAATAATGAAAAAACTATTTTTACTAGGTGCTTTTGCGCTGCTGGGCGGTGCTTTACAGGCGCAAGAGGGTTTTAAACTAGGAGGTCACATTGGTGTGCCGGTAGGTGATGCGGGTGATGCATCTTCATTTACATTAGGAGTGGATGCCGCTTATATGTGGAATATTACCAAAGGGCTTGATCTTGGAGTTACAACAGGATATTCTCATTTCTTCGGAAAGGATAACTTTGATGATTTCGGATTTATTCCTGTAGCGGTTTCCGGAAAGTATAAATTCTCGGGAGCGCCTATCTTTGTGGGATTAGACCTAGGATACGGAATTTCTGTAAAAGATGGGGTAGACGGAGGTTTCTATGCACAGCCTAAATTTGGATACCAGATGTCTAAAGGTGAGCTTTATCTGGGCTACCAGACAATCAGCAACAGACGTGATTACGGATGGTATACGGCAAACTGGAATGTAGGTGCTGTTAATATTGGGTACAATTTCTTCCTTAAGTAAGGAAATTTTAGAAAATAAATTTTAAACTCCGGCTTTTATAGCCGGAGTTTTTTTATATTGAATGCTATTAATATCTTATGCATTGGTATTTTAATGCTTTTTTGATGAAATTAAGTAAAGAGAATGGGGGCTGTTTTATAAACAAATGTTTAATTTTAACACTAATATCTTAAAAATTAACGTTTTAGATCTGAATTCTTTGTCACAACTGCGGTTATTAGAGGATTTGGAGGAAAATGATAAATCTAAAAAACTAAATTTATTTCGTTGTTATTGAAAAATTGTAGTTTTTTTATTCTAAATATTGTGAAAAAACCAAAAGCTTACTATTAATACGCTTTAATGTCGAAAAACACCAATATTCATGAATGATATTAATCACGTTAACAAATTTTAATATTAGCGGGAGCCACTGTAAATTTGCCCTCAGAAAGTATTAAAATTTTTTAAAATGAAAAAGTTATTATTAACGGGTGCTGTTGCACTTTTCGGTTTATCTAATGCTCAAATTGCTAAAGGTACTGTATATGTATCTGGTCAGTTAGGATTTTCTCAGGAAAGCAACAACAATACGGATAAAAAAGTATCTGAAATCAATATTATTCCAACAGTTGGGTATTTTGTAAATACTAACCTTGCTGTAGGTTTAGGTGTTGGTTACAAAAACGCAAAGACAACAACTGAGGTAAATGATTCTCAAACTATTGGTAACATCACCACTACTTCAGTAGGAAAAACAAAAGATATCAACGATGCTATCGTTGTTGAGCCTTTCGTAAGAAAATACTGGACTATTGGAGAGAAGTTATATATCTTCGGACAGTTATCAGTTCCTATGGAATTTGGAAGCGGTAAAGATAAAAACGAATTAACAACAACTGTATCTTCTTCTACAGGTACTCCAGCTACAACAACTACTACTACTTCTACTAGTGTTGATAAAGCAAAATCTACTTCTATCGGTGTTGCTGTTAAGCCAGGTTTAGATTATTTCCTAAACAAAAACTGGACTATTGAAGCAACTATCGGTGAATTTGGTTATAACAACAAAAAATATGACATAGATGGTGCTAAAAGTGTTGATAACTACAATTTCGGATTGAACTTATCCACAGTAACTATCGGTGTTAAATATGTTTTTTCTAAATAATTAGAAAACATTTAAATACAAATAGAAGCCCTAAGCATATTAGGGCTTTTTTTATCTTTAAAAATAAAATTTAAGATCAATAATAATCATGAAAAAAATCTTATTGGCATCAGCTCTTGCTTTTTTTGCAGGCATGAATGCACAGACAAAATTCGGAGTAAAAGCAGGTTACGCATTATCGAATTTAACATCTAATGAAGATCTTGATGCTTTTGAAGGGGCAGACGGAGGATTGAAATCCAAATCAGGATTTTATGCAGGAGCTTTGGTGGAGCATAAATTCAATAATAAGTTTGCTTTACAAGGGGAAGTTCAATATGCCAATTTAGGGGGTAAAGTTGAAGTTTCAGCATTGGGAATCACTGTTACAGAAAAATTCAATTTCAATAGAATCGTAGTTCCTGTAGCAGCCAGATATTATGCTACTCCTGAATTAGGATTGTACGCAGGACCTTTTGTAAGCTTTAGAACAAGCACTAAGGTAAAGATAGATGTCTCTGGAGGAATTGCAGATCAGGAGATATTAAATGCGGGTGAAAATGCTTTAGAAAAAACTTTTGATGACAACCTTAAGTCTACGGAATTTGGTTTGTTTTTAGGAGCTGATTACAATGTGTACAAAGGATTATTCGTAGATGCACGTTACAGTTTCGGACTGACTAATATGATCAAAGATCCTGTAAACGATGAGAAAATGAAGATGAATTTCTTCCAGTTAGGTTTGGGATACAAATTCAAATAAAAACAAAAAACTCTCAGAATTTCTGAGAGTTTTTTTATGTCTTATCACTTTAGGCTTGATTATTTCCCCATCATTCCGCCCATGCCCGGCATATTCGGCATTTTGCTCATCATCTGCATCATCTGTTTCCCCTGAGGTCCCTGCATCATCTTCATCATTTTGCCCATCTGCTCGAACTGCTTCATCAATTGATTCACATCTTCAATTTTTCTTCCCGCACCTTTTGCAATTCTTTGCTTTCTCTGTGTATTGATGATAGAAGGTCTTCTTCTTTCGTCGGGTGTCATAGAGTAAATGATCGCTTCAATATGCTTGAAAGCATCATCGCTGATCTCCACATCTTTGATCGCTTTTCCAACCCCTGGAATCATTCCCATAAGGTCTTTCATGTTACCCATCTTCTTGATCTGGTTGATCTGCTTAAGGAAATCGTCAAACCCGAATTCGTTTTTAGCGATTTTTTTATGCAGCTTTTTAGCTTCTTCCTCGTCAAACTGTTCCTGGGCTCTTTCCACTAAGGAAACCACGTCACCCATTCCCAGGATCCTGTCTGCCATCCTTTCCGGATAGAAAAGGTCTAAAGCTTCCATTTTCTCACCTGTAGAGATGAATTTGATTGGTTTTTCAACCACGGAACGGATCGTTAAAGCAGCACCCCCTCTTGTATCACCGTCTAATTTGGTAAGAACAACACCGTCAAAGTTCAGGGCCTCGTTAAATGTCTTAGCTGTATTTACAGCATCCTGACCCGTCATGGAATCTACAACGAATAAAGTTTCCTGAGGCTTGATGAAGTAATGTACAGATTTGATCTCGTTCATCATCTGCTCGTCAATCGCAAGACGTCCTGCCGTATCGACAATCACTACATCATGACCGTTGGCTTTTGCAAAATTAATTGCATTCTCGGCAATGGTAGATGGATTGGTAGAGCCTTCCTCTGTAAATACCGGAACCCCGATCTGCCCGCCCAATATTTTAAGCTGGTCGATCGCAGCGGGACGGTAAACGTCGCAGGCAACCAATAAAGGTTTTTTAGTTCTTTTTGTTTTTAAATAATTGGCCAGTTTTCCGGAGAACGTAGTCTTACCCGAACCCTGAAGACCCGCAATAAGGATCACGGTCGGCTTTCCTGAAAGATTGATTCCTTCCTGAGAACCTCCCATAAGATCTACTAATTCGTCATGGACGATCTTCGTCATCAGCTGTCCCGGTGTAAGGGAAGTAAGAACGTTTTGCCCTAAAGCTTTATCCTGAACTCTTTTGGTAAGATCTTTTGCAACTTTATAGTTAACATCGGCATCTACCAGCGCTCTACGGATCTCCTTTACGGTTTCCGCTACGTTGATTTCTGTGATTTTCCCGCGTCCGGAAATATTATGTAGAGCCTTGTCTAATTTATCCTGTAAACTATTAAACATATGTATTGTAAATTATAGGTCTGCAAAAATAAGGAATTTTTAGCACATCCAAAGTGTTCGGACACGTAATATTATATATATACAAAAAATGATAAAAATCAATTCCTGTAAAATTCGATAGAAAAAGTCTATTTTTGTGATCAATTAAAATAAACCTTAGTATTTTATAAAGGTTGAAAATATGTTTGTAATGAAATTAAATCCTAATATCCTGGTTACGGTATTATTCTTTTTAACATTTCTGATCCACTTTTCCCTTTGGAAATTTGTTTTTCACTTAGATGAGATTATTATTGTTAAGTTTTATCTTTTTTTAAGTGTTATGTTCATGCTAATGATTACAATGATTATTTTGATAAACAGAACCGTGCCTGAATTTTTAGGACTGGCTGTGATCGGGCTGATCCTTTTAAAATTCGGTTTAATGTATCTAATCAGGAAAAAATTGAACTTTGAAGTGATTCCAGGCTATAAATTTCATTTTATTATTCCCTATTTCGTCCTGACAACACTGCTTACATACTATGCAATTAAGCTGATTAATCATGACAAAAAACAGTAAAATTATTTATTGAAACTAGAAAAAATATTATATTTTTGCACAACGAAAAAAACCTATCAATGTTTAAGAAATTCGCAGTTTTATTCTACAGTATTTTTGTATTAAACTTAGTGTCTGCACAGCACGGTGAGGCTACTACTGAGGTAGCTCCCGCTCAGGAGCTTTCAGAGAAAGACAAAACAAGTAAAGAAAACAAGGAGTTCATCGATCATCACTTGTTGGATGCTCACGACTTTACATTGATGGTAGACAAAGAAGGTCACCACATCGGTTTTCCTCTTCCTGTTATTTTTTATGATAACGGAATCCATGCTTTTATGAGCAACAGCAAAGAGGGTTTCATGCACGGTGAGCCAACTGAAATAGATGGTTCTTATTATAAACTGCACCACGAGAAAATTTTCAAAACGGATGCAGCAGGAACTTTAACACTTGGAGAAGATGGTTTTCCTACTAATGAAAGACCTCTAGATCTTTCTATTACAAAGAGTGTGCTTATTCTTTTATTAGTATCTGTCTTTATGTTGGTGTTATTTGCTGGAATGGCTAAATCTTATAAGAAATCTGTTGTTCCTACAGGAGCTGCAAGATTCTTAGAGCCGTTAATCATTTTTGTGAGAGACGAAGTAGCAATCCCGAATATCGGTCATAAATATAAAAGATTTATGGGATACTTACTAACTGTATTCTTCTTTATCTTATTCCTTAACGTATTAGGATTGATGCCTTTCGGAATCAATGTTACGGGGAATATTACAATGACATTCTTCCTTGCGATCCTTACTTATTTAATCACTACGTTCTCTGCTAATAAAGATTACTGGAAGCACATTTTCTGGATGCCGGGAGTTCCTGTACCCATGAAGCTTATCATGCTGCCAATCGAATTATTGGGAACTATCACTAAGCCTTTCGCATTGATGATCCGTCTTTTTGCCAACATGACTGCAGGACACATTGTAGTAATGAGTTTGATCGGGCTAATCTATGTGTTTAAGAATTTTGCAGCAGGTATTGCATTCCCTTTCTTAACGTTGGTAATCTATTTACTGGAAGTATTGGTAGCATTCTTACAGGCTTATATCTTTACGATGTTATCAGCTCTGTTTATCGGAATGGCAGTACAGGAGCACGAGCACGAACATCATGCTGCTCACTAATTGGAATTGTAAATTAAAGTAAAACAAATTTTTTAAAATTATATATTATGGAAATCCCTAAAATTGTAGGTGCTGGTATCGTAGTACTAGGTGTAGGTATTGGTCTTGGTAAAATCGGAGCTGCTGCTCTTGAAGCTATCGCTAGACAACCTGAGCAATCTGGAAAAATCCAAACAGCTATGCTTATCGCTGCTGCACTTGTTGAAGGTGTTGCGTTTGCTGCTCTATTCGCGGTAAACTAATTAAAATTAAACCATTACCCGTAACGGTTGGTTACAGGTAATGGTTATTTAAGAAAAAAAGTAATAATTATTTATACATTTATATAATGGAATTAATTCACCAGTTTTCATCAGGATTATTTATTATCCAGTCTGTTATTTTTCTAGCATTATTATTTTTGTTAGGCAAATTTGCCTGGAAACCTATTTTAAAATCGATCAATGACAGAGAAACTTCTATTGTTGATGCTCTTAATCAAGCTAAATTGGCAAGAAAAGAGATGGAGACTTTAAAAGAAGATAACGAAAGAATTATTCGTGAAGCTAAAATCGAAAGAGATGCTATCCTTAAAGAAGCCAGAGAAATTAAAGATAGAATCGTAGGTGAGGCTAAAGATGTTGCTAAAAATGAAGGCGATAAAATGATTGAAGCAGCTAAGCAAACCATTCAGGCTGAGAAAAATGCTGCAATGGCAGACATCAAAACTCAAATTGGTACTTTATCTGTCAACATCGCTGAATCTATCCTTAAGCAGAAGTTGGATACCAACGAAGCTCAAAACGAATTAGTTCAAAATTATTTAAACAAATCTAACCTTAACTAAGAATGCTTACATCTAAAGTAGCTAAAAGATACGCACAGGGCCTGCTTGATTTCACGAATGAAACAGGTCAGACAGCTGCTGTATTTTCTGAAATGAAAGATGTAAAGAAGATCATGTCTCAATCTGCAGACCTGAATAAATTCTTCCTTACACCTTACATTGATGCAAAAAAGAAAATAGAGGTAGCAGACCAGATCTTTAAAGATTTTTCGGTTTCTTCACAAAACCTGATCAGATTAGTCATCAGACACGGACGTGAAAACCAGCTGAAAAATATCGCTCAGGAGTTCATCAACAAAGTAGAGGATATCAACGGAGTACAGAGAATTACTCTTACTACAGCCACTCAGCTTTCTAAAGAGAACCTTGACCAGATCCTAAGATCTACCAATCTTGTAAAGGAAGGTTCAAACTTTGATCTGAACTTAAATGTGAAGCCTGAAATCTTGGGAGGTTACATTTTAAGAGTAGGTGATCAGCAGATAGATACGTCTGTAAAGACAAAACTTAATCAGGTTAAAAAAGATTTTCAATTAAATTAAAGAAAAAACAACCATACAATGGCAGAAATAAATCCGGCAGAAGTATCTGCGATCTTAAAACAGCAATTGGCCAACTTCGATACTCAATCCAACGTTGAGGAAGTAGGTACAGTTTTAACCATCGGTGATGGTATTGCTCGTGTATACGGGTTAGAAAACGTACAATACGGAGAGTTGGTGAAATTTTCTAGTGATGTAGAAGGTATTGTACTTAACCTTGAAGAAGACAACGTAGGTGTTGCTCTGCTTGGGGAAAGTAAATTAGTAAGAGAAGGAGATACAGTAAGAAGAACAAACAGAATCTCTTCTATTAAAGTAGGAGAAGGAATGTTAGGAAGAGTAGTAGATACTCTTGGTAACCCTATCGATGGTAAAGGTCCTATTACTGGGGATTTATACGAAATGCCATTGGAAAGAAAAGCTCCCGGAGTTATCTTCAGACAGCCGGTAACTGAGCCTTTACAGACAGGTATCGTGGCGATCGACTCTATGATCCCTGTAGGAAGAGGTCAGAGAGAGCTTATCATTGGTGACAGACAGACAGGTAAAACTACTGTTGCGATTGATACGATCATCAACCAGAAAGAATTCTTTGATGCAGGACAGCCTGTATATTGTATATATGTTGCGATCGGTCAGAAAGCTTCTACTGTAGCACAAATCGTTAAAACCCTTTCTGATAAAGGTGCTTTAGCGTATACAGTAATCGTTGCGGCTAATGCTTCTGACCCTGTTCCAATGCAGGTATATTCTGCAATGGCAGGTGCATCTATCGGGGAGTTCTTCAGAGACACCGGCAGACCTGCATTGATCGTTTATGATGATCTATCTAAACAAGCAGTTGCTTATCGTGAGCTTTCTCTGTTATTGAGAAGACCACCGGGCCGTGAAGCTTATCCTGGAGATGTTTTCTATCTTCACTCAAGATTATTGGAAAGAGCGGCAAAAGTGATCGCTGATGATACAATCGCTAGTCAAATGAATGATTTACCTGAGTCTTTAAGACCAATTGTAAAAGGTGGTGGTTCATTAACGGCACTTCCGATTATCGAAACTCAGGCTGGTGACGTTTCTGCGTATATTCCAACCAACGTAATCTCTATTACAGACGGACAGATCTTCCTGGAGTCTGATCTATTCAACTCAGGGGTTCGTCCAGCGATCAACGTAGGTATCTCTGTATCCAGAGTAGGAGGTAACGCTCAGATCAAGTCCATGAAAAAAGTATCTGGTACTCTTAAATTAGACCAGGCTCAATATAAAGAACTTGAAGCGTTTGCTAAATTCGGTTCTGACCTTGATGCTTCTACTTTAGCTGTAATTTCTAAAGGAGAAAGAAACGTAGAACTTCTTAAGCAGCCGGTAAATTCTCCGCTTCCTGTAGATAGCCAGGTTGCTATGATCTATGCAGGTACTGAGAACTTAATGAGAAACGTTCCTATCAAAAAGGTAAAAGAATTCCAATTAGAATATATTGAATTCTTAAGATCTAAGCACCCTGATACAATGGCGGCAATTAAAGCCGGTAAAATTGATAACGATATTACCAACGTCCTTAAGCAGGCAGCTAACGATTTAGCTTCTAAATATAACTAAAAATTAGTTGATGGTTGTTGGTTGATAGTTGACAGAATTTTCTAAAACTAGCAACCAACAACCGACAACCAACAACTAACCCAATATGGCAAACTTAAAAGAAATACGAGGCAGAATTACGTCAATTTCATCTACGATGCAGATTACGCGTGCTATGAAAATGGTTTCCGCTGCGAAGCTTAAAAAAGCGCAGGATGCAATCGTAATGTTAAGACCTTATTCTGAAAAACTGCAGGAAATCATCCAGAATGTAAATTCTAGTTCAGATCCTGATCAGGTTTCTATTTATGCTCAAAAAAGAGAGGTTAAAAGAGTACTTTTCATCGCTGTAACTTCAAACAGAGGTTTGGCTGGTGCCTTCAACTCTAATGTTGTAAAAGAACTGAACATTCAGTTTCAGAATAAATCTCAGTATGAGGTTGAAGTTCTTACCATTGGTAAAAAAGCTTACGATTCTGTAAGAAGAACCCGTGCAGTATATTCCAATGAAAGTGCCGTTTTTGACAACTTAAACTTTGATACGGTATCCAATGTTACTGAAGGGGTAATGAACAGCTTTAAAGAGGGCAAATTTGACGAGGTTTATTTGATCTACAACAAATTTGTTAACGCTGCTACCCAGGAAGTAACTGCCGAACAGCTTCTTCCGATTTCTATGGCCGAAAATGCTGAAGAAACTCAGGTAGAAACAGATTATATCTTTGAACCGAACAGAAATGAAATTCTTGACAATTTGATTCCTAAAGCGATCAAAACTCAGGTTTTCAAAGCAGTTTTAGATTCAGTAGCATCTGAGCACGGAGCTAGAATGACAGCTATGCACAAAGCTACAGACAACGCACAGGAACTGAAAAATGATCTTGTGATCTTCTACAACAAAGCCAGACAGGCTGCCATTACAAACGAAATCTTAGAGATCGTTTCAGGAGCAGAAGCTTTGAAAAATTCATAGAGAATTATTTAAATATCATAGAAAGCATCGACATTATCGGTGCTTTTTTTGTGTTTAAACGTCTGGGAGAAAAATAGGGAAGACCGAAGTTCCTGTCCGGATTTTAAATATTATTATAGGCAAATTGATACTATTTTAGTTGTTCTTTAACCTGTAAAAACTCCTATCTTCCCGCTTCAATCTTCCATTTCCGAAAATTAGATTCCCAAAATACCTTATCCCCAACTCAGGTTATTTTTATTTTATCTATCTTTGTCAATTAAAATTATACAACTTCTAAATGGACTCGGATATAGTCAGGCTTTTGTTAGCCTTATTTCTTGTTTTACTAAATGGCTTTTTCGTAGCCGCAGAATTTTCAATTGTTAAGGTTCGTTATTCACAAATCCAGCTAAAAGCAGCCGAAGGTAACTCTATGGCAAAACAGGCGGAGCATATTATCAAGCATCTTGATGAATATTTGTCTGCCACACAGCTCGGTATTACACTGGCATCTCTTGCGCTAGGTTGGGTAGGTGAAAGCGCTTTACATCACGTGGTTGAAAGTATTTTCCACTCTTTGAATATAGAACTTGCCCAGACAACCATTACCACAATATCGGTGGTGACAAGTTTTGTATTAATTACAGTGATGCATATTGTATTTGGTGAGCTTATCCCGAAATCCATTGCCATCAGAAAATCGGAAGCGACTACAATGGCTACAGCAGTTCCATTGAGAGTTTTTTATACCATCTTTAAACCGTTCATCTGGTTGATGAACCTGATGTCTAATACTTTTTTAAGATTAGTAAAGATACATCCGGCTTCCGAACAGGAAATTCACTCCACTGAAGAGCTACAGCTTCTGGTAAAGCAGAGTGCCGACAGCGGTGAGATTGAAGAAGAGAACTATGAAATCATCAAAAATGCATTTGACTTTACAGATCATTCCGCCAAGCAGATCATGGTTCCAAGGCAGAACATCACGTCTATTGATTTTGAAGAAGATATCAATGAAATTATCAACATGATCATGGACAGCGGTTATTCTCGTATTCCTGTGTACCTTGATTCCATAGATAATGTGATCGGGATTTTCTATACCAAAGAAATTATCAGGGAATTTGTCAAAAGAAAGGGAGACCTTAATCATGAGGATCTTAAAGACCTTATGCGTGATGCATTTTTCGTGGTAGGAAGCAAAAAGATTTCGGACCTGCTGAAGATTTTCCAGCAGAAAAAACAGCACCTTGCCATCGTTATTGATGAATTTGGAGGTACTGAAGGTATTATTACCCTGGAAGATATCCTGGAAGAACTTGTAGGGGAAATACAGGATGAAGAGGATGATGAAGATAAGCTGGTAGATAAAATAGGAGATAACATTTATTGGGTTCAGGCTACGCAGCCGCTGGATGAGATCAATGAGCACCTTCCTAAAAAGCTGTCTCTTTCTGAGGAAAGCGAATACAATTCACTGGCAGGATTCATTCTGCATGAACTGGAAGATATTCCGGAAGAAAACGATGAATTTGATTTGGAAAACTATCATTTCAAGATTCTGAAAATGAATAATAAGAGCGTAGAGCTTGTAGAGTTAGTGTACAAAGGTCCGAATATACTCAATGATCTGGCCGATAAAATAGGGGAAGTTTAAAAAAATAGAAATGATTTTTTATAACAGCATAAAAGATTACGAAGATCCAAAACGCCAGTATGAAGAAGAAGTACTGGTTATGGATGATACAGACGAAGTATATAAACTGGTTCTCCATAATGATGACATGCACACATTCGATTATGTGATAGACTGTCTGGTTGAGATCTGTAAGCATACTCTGGAGCAGGCAGAGCAATGTACCATACTGGTTCATTACAAAGGCAAATGCACGGTAAAAACAGGTTCTATGGATCTTCTCAAACCCATGCATACGAAACTGCTTTCAAGACAGTTAACAAGCGAAATAGTATAAAAAGAACTCTGCCATTTGGCGGAGTTTTTAATTGAAATATAATTTATTTCAAGAAATACACGTTTATTGATAAGAAAACCGATAAAATTTATTTATATTAGCAATAGGACATCCAATTAAAATATAAATAATGAAACAAAAATTTACTTCTTTGGCTCTATGTGGCATATTATGCTGCTCAGCATTAAATGCTCAGGAGTCATCTCTTGAAATTCCGGCTAAAAACTGGATCAGAGAAAACTCAGGAAATTTAAAAATTGCCGATTATACTTCCCTGAAATTAAGCTTTGTAAAAAAAGGAAATTCGGGAGAAACACTTCGTTTTCAGCAGATGATAAAAGAAGTTCCTGTTTTTGAATCTGAAATTATCGTTCACTTCAACAAATCCGGTACTATTTCTTACACTTCATCAGAGAATCTAAAAAATAATGTAAAGGATATCAATGTAACTGCCTCTTTTCCGGCATCTGAAGCTTTAAAAAAAGCTCATATTGCTTCAAAATCAAGTGGTGAAATCATCTATGAAGAAAATAAGCTGTTTGTTTATATTACAGATGCGGGCGATACAAAGTTGGTGTACAGGGTATTGATCAATTCCCACGACAATCCCGGAAGCTGGGAAACTGTTGTTGACGCACAGAATGGTGAAATTATCAGTGTAAAAGATATTTCAGTATACCATCACAGCAGGGATGAAAATCCCGGAATTAAAAAAAATAAAAAAGACCAGGGATTAAAGAAAACAACTTTAGAAACCGGGTCTGCCTATATTTTTCAGCCGGATCCGCTTTCCAAAATGCAGGTCGCTTATGGAGGACAGTATGTTGATGGCAGTGATGCTACCAATGCAAGCCTGGATGCCGCAAGAACTTTGGTGACTATTCCTGAATTGGAATTATCTGCGGGAGTTTACAAACTAAAGGGAACTTATGTTGAAATTAAAGAATTGGAATCTCCAAGTACAGGACTTTTTACTCAGGCATCCAATCAGTTTCTTTTTAACAGAAATGAGCAGGGATTTGAGGCTGTGAATGCGTACTGGCATCTTGATAACAACTTACGCTATATCAATCTTACCCTTGGAATTCAATGTGTTCCTTCACAATATAATGGAGTTTTGCGATTTGATCCCCATGGACTGAGCGGATCTGATAATTCACATTATATACCTTCAAACGATACTTTGGCTTTCGGGGAAGGAGGTGTAGATGATGCAGAAGATGCAGATGTTATTATCCATGAATTAGGACACGGAATCCATGATTGGCTTACAAACGGCAGTTCATCTCAGACCCAAGGCTTAGGTGAGGGTTCGGGAGATTATTGGGCACAGTCTTACAGCAGAAGTTTAAATCAATGGCCTTCCTCTGCACCGGCTTACAATTGGATGTTCAGCTGGGATGGTCACAACCCTTTCTGGGCAGGAAGAACTACCAATTATGCGGCTACTTATCCATCAGGACTTGTTGGCGTAATTCATACCGATGGGCAAATTTGGGCTTCTGCGCTGATGAGAATTTATGCTCAGATCGGAAAAGAAAAGACAGACAGAGCGTTCCTTGAAGGTCTGGCTTTAACAGGATCAAACACCAATCAGCAGACAGCAGCAATTGCTGTAAGACAGGCTGCAATAGATATGCTTGGGCAGTTTGGATTTACCTGTAATGATATCAATACCATTACACAGGAATTTACCGATACAGGATATGTCCTGCCGGAGTACAGCTGTGCACTGAGCACCAAAGAAACAGTTAAAGAAAATCTTATTTCCGTTTATCCGAACCCGGTATCTGACATACTTATCGTTTTATTAAAAGGAAACAAAGAAGAAAAAGCCGAAATTTATAATATGGAAGGCAGGAAAGTATTGGAAACTACGATAGGGAAAAGCAATAACAGAATTGATGTTTCAAACCTTCCGTCCGGGAATTATATCCTGTCCGTAAAAGGAGTTGAATTATCTGCGAAATTCATCAAAAAATAAAAAACTTAAATAAAATCTTTCAAAATCCGGTGTCCATGCACCGGATTTTTTTGTTAAAACCAAATTCTGCAGGGATTGTTTTATTTGCATTCATCTAAAATAGTATATTTGTACCAACTATAAAGAAACAAAAAAGAATGCTTGTAATAGGAATTGCCGGAGGTACAGGATCCGGCAAAACTACAGTTGTTGACAAAATAATTCAGCAGCTTGATATTGAAGGAATGAATATCCTTTCCCAGGATAATTATTATCACGACAACCACAATCTTACACTGACTGAGAGAGAGGCGCTCAATTATGACCATCCAAAGTCTATAGATTTCGATTTAATGATAAAACATGTGAAAGCTTTAAAAAACAATGAGCCTATAGAACAGCCCATTTACAGCTTTGTAACCCATTCCCGAACTGGCGACCACGTCACTGTAGAGCCTAAAAATGTATTGGTAGTAGAAGGTATTCTGGTGCTTACGAATAAAGAGCTGCTGAAAGAATTTGATTTAAAGGTATTCGTTCATGCAGATTCAGACGAAAGACTGATCAGGAGGATCAGGCGGGATACCCAGGAAAGGGGAAGAGACCTGAACGAAGTTCTTCACCGTTATCAGACCACACTGAAGCCAATGCATCAGGAATTCATAGAACCATCGAAGAATGAGGCCGATCTGATCATTCCGAATATGAGACAGAATTCCGTGGCGATTGATTTTTTAACTACTGTTATTAAAAATTCGTTGAGAAAACATTAAAATGGAAGACAACAAACTTATTAAAGACATTCAGCCGAAATCTGAAACACTCAAAATTATCCAGAAATATGTTCTGAATAAATACACCATTACGATCTGTATGTTTCTGGTCTGGATGATTTTCTTTGATAAAACCTCTTTCCTTGTTATTAATGAACTGAACGGCGAGATCAGCCGGTATGAAGACCAGCTGGAGTTTTATAAAAAAGAGTACGAAAAAAACGATACTTTTTACAAAAAGCTGATGAATAATAAATCGGAAAAAGAAAAATACGCAAGAGAAAATTATTTCATGAAAAAACCGGATGAAGAGATCTTCATTTTGGTAGTAGACAGCACAAATAGCGCCAAAAAGTAAGAGATTTGAATAGTCAATTTTCATGATTCACCATTGACCTGCGAAGCAAACTCACCATTCACAAAAAATAAACGTAATAGTGAATTGAAAGAGTCAACTCACCATTGACCTGCAAAGCAAAATTCACCATTGACCCCATAATAAACAGCCAATGTCAGCAGATATACTTCCAAACTGGGAAAATTTAGTAAAAAAACAGCTTAAAACAGAAGACATTTATTCCATCTTAAAGAAAGAAAATCTTGAAGGAATTCATGTGAAACCTTTTTACAGTGAAGTTCAGAAACCATTGGCAAACCTGCCGAAAGTTGAAGAAAATACCCATCTCGTAGCCAGATATCATGAAAGCCTGGAAGAAGATGTATTTGCCTTTATCTTAGACCACAACGTAGAAAACCTTGAACAGAAAGCAATTTTTGTCAATAATAAAGACCTTGCCGGGCATATCAGTCCAAAAGAAGAAGATCAGTATTTTTCGCTGATTGATGTTTTTGATGAAAATCAAGGCATTATCGACGATCAGTTAGCTAAAGAACTTTTGTCGAAAGACTTCAGAAGGAACATCTGTGTTGATATTTCGCTTCATCAGAACGCAGGAGCTGCAATTGACCAGCAGCTGGGAATTGCACTGGCAAAAACAAAGGAGCTGGCAGAAGTCTATGGACCTGAAATTTTGAATAAACTGATTTTCAGGATAGCCGTCGGAGGAAATTATTTCTTTGAAACGGCGAAGCTGAGAGCCTTTAAAATCATTTTTAATCAGCTTTCCAAAGAGTATGGTTTCAATGAAACACCGTATATTTTTGCAGAAACATCTTTAAGGAATAAGGCCGTTGCAGACAACGAAAATAACCTTATCCGTTCAACACTTGAGCTGGCTTCTGCCATGATTGCAGGGGCAGATGCGGTTTTCAGTAATAATTATCTTGTGAACAGAAGTACTGATAATTCTGAAGAAATCTCCTTCAAGCAGCAGATCGTTCTGGCCTATGAAAGCATCATTAATGTATTTGAGGATGCATCAAACGGAAGTTACTATGTGGAAGATATTACACGCCAGATTGCAGAAAAATCATGGGCTCTGTTCATTGAAATGGAAGAGGCGGGCGGATATCTTGAGCTTTTGAAGCAGGGAATTGTACAGAAAAAGATCTATGACCACGCTGTTGAAGAACAGAAATGGGTGGAAGAAGGAAAAATAAAGCTGATTGGAGTCAATTTATACCCCAAATCAGACGTTAAAAGATCAATCGACGATCTATATAGCGAAAAAGAAATTAAAGCCGTACGTTGGGCTGAAATGTTTGAGTAAAATCTTTTTCCTGCAAATTATTCATAATTGAAAAATCTCTGTATTCTTTGCTGAATGGAACGCCTTTGTGAACTCTGCGTTAAGATTAAGCATTATAAAAACAACGGATAATTAAAAAATGAAAGAAAAACTAATTGATTTATTCGAATACACCTATCACTTCAACAACGAAATGATAAAAATTATTTCTGAAAATATTTTAAAACCAGACGATAAAACAATCAGCTTAATCAATCATACTTTAAACGCTCAGCAAATCTGGAATTCAAGGATTTTAAATGAAAAATCTTTTGAAGTCTGGCAAATCAATCCTTTCGGAAATTTAAATGAAATCAATCATCAGAATTATCTGAAAAGTGTTCAAATCGTTGAAAATTCTGACTTAGATCAGAAACTGACATACCAAAACTCAAGAGGAGCAAAATTTGAAAACAGTATTTTTGAAATGCTTTTCCACGCCATTAATCATTCCACTTATCATCGTGGACAAATCAATGCTCAACTGAAGCAAAATGGAATTGAGCCTGTATTGACGGATTATATTTTTTATAAAAGATAAATTCAAAGTGTTTGAGAACTTTTTAGTTCCAACAGATTTTGTAGCTTTATTATAGACATTGTAATTGATTCAAGCTTATCACAGATAGTATTGTAGAGCATAAAGGATTATAGAAATCAAATCTATTTCTGAAATTAATAATGTTCATCATAAACAGTTATTAACATATCTAAAATTTGCAGGTTTGAAATTGGAAATATGAGTCAACTTTAATACAGATTAGATTGATAAGAATATAATTAGAAAAATAAACGGAATTATAAATTAATAATTTTCAAATCTGTGGTATCTGAGAAATCCGTGGGAAATACAAAAATAAAAGACAAAGAAATCCAAAACTACATTGATGCAAATCTACATGCTGATTTGCACGCATTGCTGTTAAAAAAATCCCCATTCCCAGCAGTTTCCATGCAGGAAATCGTGCAGCAGATCAAGGGGAAACAAACTGCTCACAAAAAATTCCCGTTCCTGCTGAAAGAAGGCATTATTTTCCCGCCACAGCTTAATTTAGAACAGTCCTCTTCGGAGGTCACAGCACTCTACAAATCACAGATTCTTAAAGGCAAAACATTTATTGATCTTACCAGCGGTTTTGGAATCGATGCCTATTATCTGTCCCAAAATTTTGAAGAAGTTACTTTGGTGGAGCAAAATTCCGGATTACTGAAGATTGTAGAGCATAACTGGACAATTTTAAACCGGAAAGCCACATTTATCCATCAGAACCTGGAGGACTTTTTAAAAATCAATAAAGAACATTTCGATGTCATTTACTTAGATCCTGCAAGAAGAGATCAAAATAAAAATAAAGTTTTTCTGCTCGAAGATCTTTCGCCGGATATCCTTCAGATCAAAGAAAAGCTGCTTATGACGGCAGATGAGGTGGTTATAAAACTGTCGCCATTAATCGATTTGAAATATCTGATATCGGTCCTGCCGGATATTTTCAGGATAGAAATCATAGCCGTAAAAAATGAGGTTAAGGAAGCGGTGATTTTTCTGTCAAATGAGGAGAGAGAAGAGATTACGGTTAATTGTATCAATCTGGAAAGTGGGGAATCTGCCTTTACCTTTACATTTGGAGAAGAAGAAAGTGCCCAGGCAGAATATTCCGAACCTGGAAAATTCATTTACATTCCCAATAACAGTATTTTAAAAGCAGGAGTTTTTAATCTGATTTCAGAAAGATTCGGGCTTAAAAAACTTCATCCCAATACCCATCTTTATACTTCAGATCAAAAGGTAACAGATTTTCCAGGTAGAGTTTTAGAAATGGAAACCGTTGAATCTAAACAGATTAAAAAGAAAGAGCAGTTCAATATCATTTCAAAGAATTATCCCCTGAAGCCCGAAGATATCAAAAAGAAATATGGCATAAAAGACGGTGGTGAGAACTATCTTATTTTTACACAATCCAAAAAAGGTAAAATTATTTTAAAATCAGTATAAAAATGTTGCCGAAAAAAGCAGGATTTCTTACTTTTGGACAATCAAAAATTTAAGCATGAAATCGCTTGCTGTTAAAATAATCATAACCGGCTCAAATAATGCGATTCCATATGACATTTAAAAAATAAATTTTACATATGAAAAAATTAATTATATGTTTAGCTGTTGCAACGGTAGCCGTAAGCTGTAAAAAAATCCAGGCAGGAGGAAACAAAAATACGCTGAAACTGGAAGAAGGAGTAGAAAGATATTCTGACGACGCTCAGGGTGGAGGTGAGGCACACGGCCATGAAGCTGCTGCAGGACACAAAGAAGCGGCTCCTGCTGAAAAGCATAACGCTGAAGCTCCTAAAACAGACAGTACTGCTGCTGCGGGACACAAAGAAGCGACTCCTGCTGAATCTAACAAAGCTCCAAAAGCTGAACACTAATTACTAGTACACGATATAAGAAATGTCCTGCCGAGATGCAGGACATTTTTTGTGCAAAAGCGTGCAGGCTGCTGACTAATAACAGTTCTTCGGAAAATTATCTGTTTTTGTTTGCCGTTGCAGGCCAATTTTTTTATTTTTAACGAAACAAATTTTTAAAATGCAAGAGACATTAAATTACATTAACGAAAACAAACAGCGTTTCGTGGATGAATTATTTGAGTTACTCAGAATTCCTTCTATTTCTGCAGATCCGGCTTATAAAAATGATGTATTGAAATGTGCGGACGTATGTGCAGAACATCTTAAAAATGCAGGGGCAGATCATGTAGAAGTATGTGAAACAAAAGGTTATCCGATCGTTTTTGGAGAGAAAATTTTAGATAAAAACCTTCCTACCGTACTGGTATACGGACATTACGATGTACAGCCCGCAGATCCGCTGGAATTATGGAAAAAACCACCTTTCGAACCTTATATTGAAAAAACAGAACTTCACCCTGAAGGAGCCATCTTCGCAAGAGGTTCAGCAGACGATAAAGGACAGTTTTTCATGCATGTGAAAGCTTTTGAAGCCATGATGAAGACCAATACACTTCCTTGTAACGTAAAATTTATCTTGGAAGGTGAAGAGGAGGTAGGATCTGTAAGCTTGGGAGATTTCGTTAATGAAAATAAAGAAAAGCTGGCTTGCGACTGTATTCTGATCTCCGATACTCATATTTACAGCAATGAACAGCCTACGGTAACCACAGGTTTAAGAGGGCTAAGCTATGTAGAAGTTGAAGTAGAAGGGCCGAACAGAGACCTTCATTCAGGACTTTACGGAGGAGCGGTTCCGAACCCGATTCACGTACTTTCAAGAATGATTGCTCAACTGATTGATGAAGACGGACATATTACCATCGACGGATTCTATGACAATGTAGAAACCGTATCAGACGCTGAAAGAGCAGATATGAACAAGCTGAAGGATAATCCTGAGGAGTTCAAGAAATCTATCGGACTGAGCGGAGTGGAAGGCGAAAAAGGCTATACAACCCTTGAAAGAACCTCTATTCGTCCTACTTTGGATTGTAACGGTATTTGGGGAGGATACACGGGAGAAGGCGCTAAAACAGTAATTCCTTCCAAAGCTTCCGCTAAAATCTCAATGCGTCTGGTTCCTTATCAGACTCCTGAAGAAATCACGGAAAAATTCACAAAATATTTTGAAAAGATTGCCCCTGAGAACGTTAAAGTAAAAGTGACACCTCACCATGGAGGAATGCCATACGTTTTACCAAGTGATACCAAAGAGTTCTTAGCGGCTAAACAGGCTATGGAAACCGCGTTCGGTAAAGAAGTTCTTCCATACAGAAGCGGCGGGAGTATCCCGATCACGGCAATGTTTGAAAAAGTATTGGGAGCCAAGTCAGTATTGATGGGCTTTGGACTGGATTCAGATGCAATTCACTCACCTAATGAACATTACGGGCTGTTTAATTTTTACAAAGGGATTGAAAGTATTCCATTGTTTTTTGAGAATTATTCAAAATAATTAACATTCTGTAAAAATATTATGTAAAGCGTTCCAACATCGGAGCGCTTTATGCTTTTTTATGACAATATCCCTATCAAATGATATTTTTTTTATTAATCTATGTGTTTATTTTTAGTTCAGCCTAAAAATAATACTATGAGAAAAATTTATCCCATCGCATGCTGCTTGTTGTCAGCATTTTCCTTTGCGCAACAGATCATTTCCTTTGAAAACTCAGACGGATTTCATACCGGGAATATCCACGGGCAGGGAACCTGGATCAGTACACCAACCGGCGATATGCCTCCCAATGTGCTTAACCAGACCATCAGTACCGATAACGCAACAGAAGGAATCAATTCCCTGAAGATTGTAAAAGAAAATACATACGGAACCCAATCTATTCCCATCATCGGAGCATTCCATAACCTTCCCGTGATGCTTTCCCATACCGGTTTTACCGTTTCTTTTGACATCAATATGTCGCAGCACAATGGATCTGTTTTCAGCTTTCAGGGAGTAAGCAGCACTGATGAAAAATACATTTTCAGGCTTGATTTTGATAATACCGGGTCAATTAACGTCCTGAAAACAATTTCAGGAATGCCGGTAATGCAGCCGGCTTCGGGAACCTGGACGCCCAATTTATGGTACAGGATCACAGTTATTGGCACAGCCACGGATATTAAATATTATCTGAACGGAATTTTGATCTATGCCGGTACCGCAGCAGAATCAATGGATATTAACCAGCTTCGGTTTGTACATAATAATGCAGCAGGAACCGCCTATATTGATTATATTAAGGTATACAGCGAAGCACTGTTATCCGCTGTAGACAGTACTTTAAATAGAAATGTAATAACGGTATATCCTAATCCTGTTTCAGATTTTATTACAATAAGTTCTCCTGATAAAATAAAAAGTATGGAAATTTATGACGTAACCGGAAAGAAAGTGCAGGCAAGGCTAGAAAATGATAAAATAGATGTTCATAATCTCCCTCCTGGCAACTATCTGATCAGTATTAAAACTGAAAACGGTAATTTCTCAGAAAAATTTATTAAAAAATAAGTTAAATTTTGCGCGAAATTGGTTTCATTTTCTGCTTCTTAATAATTTCAGTTAAAAATCTTTGCTATGAATAGGTATAGAAAAAATAACTGATAAATCTTAGCCCATATAAACGCTCCAATTGGGGCGTTTTTGTTATTTTAGAGCATTAAAATTTTAAAATATGTCAGATCATAAAGTAGCTTATATAACCGGAGGAACCAAAGGGATTGGTTTCGGAATAGCGAAAGTATTGTTGGAAAACGGTATTTCAGTGGCATTTTCGGGACGTAAAAGGGATGATGTGGAGAAAGCTGAGCGGGAACTTAAACAATATTCAGAGAACGTTCTCGGGATCGTATCAGATGTAAGAAGCCTTGAAAGCGAAGAAGAAGCCGTAAAATACACCGTTGAAAAATTCGGAAGGCTGGATTTTGTCATTGCCAATGCAGGGCTTGGAATATTCAAACCTGTAGATGAATTGACTGCCGAAGAATGGAATGATATGATAGACACCAATCTTACAGGCGTTTTCTATACCTTAAAAGCTTCTGTAGAAGAACTAAAAAAGACGGAAGGATATTATATTACTGTCTCAAGTCTTGCAGGGGCCAACTTCTTTGAAAACGGAACAGGCTACAATGCTTCAAAATTCGGAGTCGTAGGATTTACCCAGGCAGCGATGATCGACCTCAGAAAGCACAACATCAAATCTACCGTTATTATGCCGGGATCGGTAGCCACAAACTTCAACGGAAACGTTCCTTCAGAAAAAGACAGCTGGAAGATCCAGCCCGAAGATATGGGGAATCTGGTCCTTGATATTTTAAAAATGAATCCCCGCGTTCTGCCCAGCAAGATAGAGTTTAGGGCAACAAAACCAGCCTGATAAATGCATTTAATGTATTGAATAGTAAAAAAATAAGTATTATGCATGCATAATACTTATTTTTTAATTATATTAGCAAAGTAAAATATAACAAAATCTCAACATAAAAGATGAAGGATCTTTTATGCACAAAAGGGAAAAAATAAAATAGTACACATGAAAATATTAGTTTGTATCAGTAGTGTTCCGGATACTACTTCCAAGATTAACTTTACGGCAGACAAATCTGCTTTCGACAAAAATGGAATTCAGTGGGTAATCAATCCTTTAGATGAATTTGCGTTGACAAAAGCAGTTAAACTTCAGGAATCTCAGGGTGCAACTGTAACAGTGATCAACGTAGGGGATGCTGCTACAGAACCGGTGATCAGAAAGGCATTAGCTATTGGTGCCAATGATGCGGTGAGAGTAAACCTGGATCCTAAAGACAGCTATTCTACGGCAAAAGAAATTGCTGCTGTAGCTCAGAACGGAGGATATGACCTTATCCTTTGCGGAAAAGAATCCATCGATTACAACGGAGGTTCTGTACCGGGAATGGTGGCTCAGTTGCTGAACCAGCCTTTCGTGAATGCATCTGTAGGTTTAGAGGTAAACGGAAGCGAAGCTACTGCTGTAAGAGAAATTGAAGGCGGAAAAGAAACTATATCAGTAAAATTACCAGCCGTGATCGCAGGGCAAAAAGGATTGGTAGACGAAAAAGATCTTATCATCCCGAATATGAGAGGAATCATGTCCGCAAGAACGAAGCCTTTACAGGTGGTGGAAGCTACTTCTTCCGAAGTGAAAGTTCAGGGAGTGTCTTATGACAGCGTGCCTCCTAGAGCGGCTGTGAAAATGGTTTCTCCTGACAATCTGGATGAATTAGTAAGATTACTTCACGAAGAAGCTAAAGTCATCTAAAATTTAAAAGCCGGAATTTAGAGTAGGGAACCATTGTGAACCTGGTCTGATTCCAATCTTTTAATCCTTAAATTTTTAATCTTAAATTTTGAAAAAATGGCAGTATTCGTATACGCAGAAAATATAAACGGAGTTTACAAAAAAGCAGCTTTTGAAGCAGTTTCTTATGCTAAAGCAGTTGCAGACCAGGCGGGAGATACCGTTACGGCAATCTCTGTAAACCCTACAGATTCTTCAGATCTATTGTACAAATATGGAGCATCAAACGTTATCAATATCAAAGACGAAGGTCTTAAGAACTTCTCAGCAAAAGCATTTGCTCAGGCTGTAAATGAAGTGGCAGACGGAAACACGATCGTTTTCCCTCACACTACCGATGCTTCTTCTGTCGCTCCAATGCTTGCGGTAATGAAGAACTATTCTTTAATTACCAATGTTTTGGAAGCCCCTGAAAGCCTTTCTCCGTTCCAGGTGAAAAGAAGAGCATTTTCAGGAAAAGGATTTATGCATGCAAAAGCTGAAGGAAACGGAGTAATCATTACAGTTTCACAGAACGCTTTTGGAGTGAAGGAAAATGCAGTATCAGGTGCAGAAGAAGTTAAAAACTTATCAGTGGCTAATGAAGATACCAAAGTGATCTCTCACGAGCAGAGTTCAGGGAAATTAGACCTTAAAGAAGCTGAAATTGTTGTTTCTGCAGGAAGAGGGATGAAAGGTCCTGAAAACTGGGGAATGATCGAAGATCTGGCTAATGTTCTTGGAGCTGCTACAGCTTGTTCCAAGCCTGTTTCTGATATCGGTTGGAGACCTCACACAGAGCACGTAGGACAGACGGGTAAAGCAATTTCACCTAATCTTTATATCGCAGTAGGTATTTCCGGAGCTATCCAGCATTTAGCCGGGGTAAACTCTTCTAAAACTATCGTAGTGATCAATAATGACGCTGAAGCACCATTCTTCAAGTCTGCGGATTACGGAGTAGTGGGAGATGCATTCCAGATCATTCCTGCACTAACTGAGAAAATTAAAGCAATAAAAGGATAAAAAAGTTAATAGTGAATTTTGCTCCGAAAGTCAATAATGAATTTTAAAATTGACACGAAGTAATTCACCATTTACAATTCACATAAAAAATAAAAGTTCGGTCCTTTCCGGGCTTTTATTTTTGCGTAAAAACTGAAATCACAATAAAAAATTAATCTATATTTGTAGCTATGGATTATAAGCAGCTAATTATTCGCGGAATATCGTACAGCCAGACACAATCAGGGGCTTACGCTTTGTTATTGGAACATGAAGAATCACATATAAAATTACCTGTTGTTATAGGAAATTTCGAGGCTCAGTCTATTTCGCTGGGACTGGAAAAAGACATCCATCCGCCCCGTCCGCTTACCCACGATTTATTCACAAAATTTATAGTTTCTACCCATTATGAATTGATCTCAGTGATCATTTATCAGATCGTAGACGGCGTATTTTTCTCCAATATTAATTTCAAAAACAAGGCTAACGAAGAAGAGCTGATCCTGGATGCAAGAACTTCTGATGCAGTAGCAATGGCCGTAAGATTTGATGCCCCTATTTTTACCACTCAGCAGGTTCTTAATGAAGCCGGAATTCTTCTTGAGCTGGAAGATGTTTCAAAAGAAGAACAGCCATTCTCCGAAACCGTACAGTCTGAAGATAATTTAAAAGCCGTATCTATGGAAGAGCTTCAGAAACTGCTTGATGAAGCCGTAAAAGAAGAAGATTTTGATACCGCTCTGGAAATTCAGGAAGAAATTAAAAGGAGGAAGAGGAAAATTGATTAAAAGAGACACTTTATACTAAATTATGAATTTAAAATTACGACTTACCATCCTCAGTTTTCTCCAGTTTTTCGTCTGGGGAGCCTGGCTGATTACGATGGCTAATTTTTGGTTCGGTACAAAACACTGGGACGGAACCCAGTTTGGAGCCGTTTTCGGAACTATGGGAATAGCTTCTATTTTTATGCCGACCATCACCGGGATCATTGCCGACCGCTGGGTAAATGCAGAAAGAATTTTCTCGGTTCTACAAATTCTTTATGGGGTTACACTTTTCATCTTACCACACAGTACAGATCCTAATTCTTTCTTTTCGATAATGCTGGTTGCCATGTGCTTTTATATGCCAACCATTGCATTGGCCAACTCTATTTCATATACTGTTCTTAAAAACAGTGATTTGGATGTCGTGAAAGACTTTCCGCCAATTCGTGTTTGGGGAACTATAGGATTTATTGTTGCGATGTGGATTACCAATCTTACAGGTAATAAAGCGACAGAAGGACAATTTTATATTGGAGGGGTAGCGGCAATTATATTAGGGATTTATGCACTGTCATTACCAAAATGTCCACCGCAAAAACTGATTGATAAAAGTGCACCTTTAATGGAACAGCTTGGTTTAAATGCCTTTAAGCTTTTCGGAAGCTATAAAATGGCTTTATTCTTTGTGTTTTCCATGCTTTTAGGGGCGGCATTACAATTAACAAATGCTTATGGAGATGTTTTCCTAAGTGAATTTGCTCATTTTCCAAAATACGCCGATTCTTTTGTAGTACAGAGATCTACGATTATCATGTCTATCTCTCAGGTTTCTGAGACGTTGTTTATTCTGGCAATTCCTTTCTTTTTAAAGAGGTTCGGAATCAAAAAAGTAATGTTGATGTCGATGTTCGCCTGGGTTTTAAGATTCGGGTTCTTTGCCTATGGAGTGCCAGACGGATATGGTTTGTCACTGATTATCCTTTCTTGCATCGTATATGGGATGGCTTTTGATTTTTTCAATATCTCGGGCTCTCTTTTCGTGGAAACCACTACCGATAAAAAGATCCGTTCCTCTGCACAAGGTCTGTTTATGATGATGACAAATGGTTTTGGAGCCGTTTTTGGAAGTTATATTGCAGGCTGGGCAATTGATAAATTCTTTACCCATAGATTTACCACAGTTTCAGATCTTTCTGCTTATCTGCAAACAACACCTGATAATCCTACTTTTTTAGAAATTCTTAAAAACGGATTTAATTCAGCTGTAAATCCTGACGGAACATTATCCTCTATTGTAATGGTGAAAGACTGGCAGAATATCTGGCTTTCCTTTGCTGCTTATGCTTTGGTTCTGGCCATTTTATTTGCCATATTATTCAGGCACAAACATAATCCGGAAGATGTTTCCACAGTAAAACATTAATTTATCCGGCTGATTATTAAAATATTAAATTGCACTTTTGAAAAAAGGTGCAATTTTTTTATTTTCGGGCAACCTTTTACAACAAATTCCGTCTTATAGATAGAAACAGATACATGGAGAATCTCGAAAAGAATTTTTTACTGGCAAAAAAACAGGACCGGATGGCGCAGAAAGCCCTCTATGAAATGTTTTCGGCGAAAATGCTGGCCATATCAAATTCCTATACGAATAACCTTCATGATGCGGAAGATATTCTCATCAGCGCGTTTATGAAATGCTTCACCAGGCTGGATGAATGCAGAGACTGGAAAAGCTTTCCTTTTTGGCTGAGGAAAATTATCGTCAACGATTCCATCAGCTTTGTCAGGAAGAACAGAAATATTCTGTATGCCGATATAGAAATTGCAGACGATTATTCTGATGAATATCCGGATGAAGGGATGAAGGAACTCAATATTGAGGAAATATTTTCACAGATGCCGGCAGGATACAGGCTGGTCTTCAACTTATACGTCTTTGAAGAAAAAAAGCATCAGGAAATTGCAGAAATTCTGAATATTTCAGAAGGAACAAGCAAAAGTCAGCTGAGCAAAGCAAAAAAATGGCTCGCAGAATTTTTAAAAGCAGAAGAAAATGGAAAAAAAAATACTGAAACAGTTAAAATCTGATTACGAAAGGCTCGAAATAAGCCCCTCCGAGGATCTTTGGGACAGATTGGATCAGAAACTGGACGCAATACCTGAAATAGCGTTAAAACGGCCTTTTCAATGGTGGAAATATGCTGCTGTTGTACTGCTGATGATTTCTGTCGGGACTGTTATTTATTACAGTAAGTATCAATCAGGGTTTGATTATAAAAAAACAGATTATATTGTTAAAAAAACACTTGGAAAAGAAGCTCACCCGGTAAATTCCGATCTTCAGCCTCCATCTGTCATTTCAAATGATGAACCTGCAGGGGAACCCAAAATAGTCAATGAAAATCACGGAAAAAATAACCCTGACCAAGTGGTGCTTCCTCAGGAAGAAAAAAAACGACCCGTTACTCAGGTTGCAGAACATAAAGAACAGCTGGATACATTCAATCAATCTGGAAATACCATCATTAATCAGGGAAGTATTGAGGATAAAGGCCTGCCAAATTCTCCGGTAATTGCAGAAGTTAAAAAATCAAACTATATCAACCCCGATGAGCTTCTTTTGGGGAGGGAGCTTGATAAAGCCCGGGAAAAAGTCAATAAAGAGGATCGCAAATTGGGAGCTTTCAAATTTGATAAAATTGTTCCCAATGTAGGTAACGTAACCGTTTTAGGAGTAACCGTTTATCTGGAATCCAAATAAATCTTAAACTTTTTTATAAAATCAAGATACTGCTCTGAATGATGAACAGGGCTAAAATAATGTCTAAAAATTAAAAAAATAAATATGAAAACAAAACTAATCTTCATGGCTGCTGTAATGGCTTTTACATATGGTATTGCCCAGGAAAGGCAGGATATGAATCCACAGATTAAAATCTATTCAAAAAAAATAGACAGCATTGTGGTTTCGGAAAAATTCAAAATGAATGCAGAGCTGGATCAGGTTGATGAAGATTTTAAAGAAAAGAAAATCACATCAGAAGAAAAGCAGAAACAGCGCTCTGAAATTGCTTCGAAATACCAGCAAACCATCAATGAAAAAATAGATGCCCGGCAAAACGAACTGCAGTCTGCTACAAAAGAAATGGTTAAAAATGCTGTTTTTATGGACCGCGACAGTGTAAAGAAAAATGAGATGTGGCTGGGGCTTGATGGTCTGAACATGAAACTGGGACAGAAGAGAGGAAAAACTCCAAAGAATTCCTTACAGACCGTGGAATTATCCGGCAGTATAATGGGAACCGGGCTGACTGCTAAAAATGAGCCTTTTAATTTTTACGATAAAAATTCTGATACCAGAAATACCATCATCAATTCTTCACAGATGGCATTGAGATATGAAGGCCAGGTAGGAGGCTTTAAGAGTCCCGTGTTTTACCGAATTGGCTTAGGCGTTAGATTCGATCAATATGTTCCCAAATACGGCAAGGTTTTCAAGCAGGACAACAACAGCCTGTTTGTAGATGATTTTGACCGCGGAAATTTAAAAAAAACCCAATTCAACAATACCTATATATACGTACCTGTAGACCTAAGATTGGTCCTGAACCCAAAATATACGGAGTATGAAGGAGCTCAGTATCTCGATAACAGAAAAAAACAATTAAGTCTGGTGCTGGGAGCGTATGGCGGCGTGAAAGTGGGAAGTGTGAACTATATAAAATATTCGAACGAAAATTCCAGAAGAATCGTAGAAAGAGAAAGAATTATGCATGGGGTGAACGATTTTATCGTTGGCGGAAAGTTCGGAATCAGTTATGGAGGCCTTAAGGTATTTGTTCAGAAAGATTTTACTCCCATATTCAATGACAGTGCCTTGCTGAAGAATAAATACGGAGTGCAGATCGGTATGGAATTCGTGAATGTCATTTTCTGATTAAATAATAAAATGCAGCATTTTTTTAATATAATATAATTTTAATTCATTTTTATTGATGCTAACGAATGTTTGTACACCAATCATCCGTTTTTAAAACACACTGTTTAAAAGTGTGTTTTTTTTTGTATTTTGGCACTTTAGTAAATATGAAAAATATTCAGTTATTAGGATTAATATTGGTAGTGGTAGGGAGTTTCCTGCCTCTTGTTCATGTTCCCCTTATTGGAAACTGGAACTACTGGAAACTGGATCACTATCTGGCTGCTGCATGCTGGGTTTTTGCTGCATGTGCAGTTTTTGGTATTGTCAATGGCAATGGGAAAATGGTAAGGCTTTTCGGGATACTTTTGATTCTGTTATTTGCCTTCACGCTTGTTGCCGTTAAAATGCAGTCTCTGGAATATTTCAGCTTTCTGCCGTTCAAATCCTGGAGAGAGGCTTTTGCAGGAGTTGTAAAACTGAAATGGGGCTGGGTGGTAGAATTTTTAGGAGCCTTCCTCATGGTTCTTGCCGGGGGCAGTAAAAAAGTAAATAAAAACACACAGATATGAAACGTTTAAAAACGGTATCAGCAGCTTTACTGGTGCTGGTATGTTCACAGGCGAAATCTCAACAGACAGCTTTTGAAAAGCCGGATCAGCCGGCCAAATGTAAAAACATAAGAGACGGGAAATTCCTGAGGGCCAACTACCCGGAAGGAATATGGTATATGACCATTAAAGAAAATGTTCAGACCGAATATTTCAACAATGGGAAAGACTATATAAAATCCACACTTGTTTTCGTGGACGACTGTAATTATAAAGCCATTGTTCTGGAGAAATCCGACAAAAATGATCCCGTTCAGGTAGGCGATGTCTTTAATAATAAAATTGTGGAAACCCAGGATAATGTACTCAAGGTACAGTCCAAAATTGATAACAGCCAGTTTGAGGTTATTTACATAAAAGCAAAAAAATAAAATCGTATAATGAGGCTGAAAGGCTGCATTTGTTTATAAAAAAGTAAAATATCATACACATGAAAGAAGTATTCATCGTTTCCGCGGTAAGAACCCCTATAGGGAGTTTTATGGGAAGCCTTTCAACGGTTCCTGCTACAAAGCTGGGATCTGCTGCTGTAAAGGGAGCATTAAATAAAATCGGTCTTAATCCTAAAAATGTTCAGGAGATCTATATGGGAAATGTGCTGCAGGCAGGAGAAGGCCAGGCACCGGCCCGTCAGGCGGCACTGGGTGCAGGTCTGTCTATCGAGACGCCTTCCACTACAGTAAACAAGGTATGTGCTTCAGGAATGAAAGCCGTAACTATGGCAGCACAGGCTATTAAAGCAGGTGATGCTGAAGTAATCGTTGCCGGAGGTATGGAAAATATGTCCTTAGTTCCGCATTACTATAATGCAAGAGTTGCCACCAAGCTGGGCGATATCAAAATGCAGGACGGTATGGTACTGGACGGTCTTACAGACGTATACAACAAAGTGCATATGGGCGTATGTGCAGAGAAATGTGCTGTAGATTACGGTATTACAAGAGAAGACCAGGATAATTTTGCCATAGAATCTTACAAAAGAGCTGCAAAAGCTTGGAGCGAAGGGAAATTTGCAGAAGAAGTGGTTCCTGTTGAGATTCCTCAAAGAAAAGGAGATCCTGTAATTTTTGCTGAAGATGAAGAATATAAAGCGGTTAACTTTGACAGAATTGCAACACTTCCTACCGTATTCAAGAAAGAGGAAGGAACGGTAACCGCTGCCAATGCATCTACACTAAATGACGGTGCTTCCGCTTTGATCCTTGTTTCTAAAGAAAAAATGGAAGAACTGGGACTGAAGCCGTTGGCAAGAATCGTTTCTTATGCTGATGCAGCCCAGGAACCTGAAAACTTTACGACAGCTCCTTCAAAAGCTTTACCGATTGCCCTTAAAAAGGCAGGTTTGGAGCTTTCGGATATCGATTTCTTTGAATTCAACGAAGCATTCTCCGTGGTAGGTCTTGCCAATAATAAGATCCTGGGACTGGATGCATCCAAAGTAAATGTAAACGGGGGCGCAGTAGCCATCGGACATCCGCTGGGAAGTTCAGGATCCAGAATCATTGTTACGCTGATCAATGTATTGAAGCAGAATAACGCAAAATATGGTGCTGCAGCTATCTGTAACGGTGGTGGCGGAGCTTCTGCTATCGTGATTGAAAATATGTAATATTCTCTCGAAGAATATTTTACCATTAAGGAATCGATAATTTTTCTAAATTCTGATCGATTTCTTAATGGTTTTTCTATTTTTGTGCTACTAATATTTATTTGAAATGTCTGAAATTGAGAATCAACAGCCTCCAAACATAAAGAATAATCCAAGGATTATGAAAGCCTGGGCTGTATACGACTGGGCGAATTCTGTTTACTCATTGGTTATTACCTCCACTATTTTCCCTATTTACTATTCCATACTCACTACTGCTTATGAGAAAAAACAGTACATAGCGGAAACAAAATCATGGATTGATGTTCCGGTGAGGCATATGATAAAGATCTTCGGGAATGAATACCAGCCGGATGCGGTCTACGGTTACTCACTTACCATATCATTTTTTATCGTAGTGTTATTGTCTCCATTCCTGTCTTCGCTGGCAGATACCATTGGGAACAAGAAATCATTTTTGCAGTTTTTCTGCTATCTTGGAGCTACCTCATGTATGGGACTTGCTATGTTTACGGGGATGCATAACGTGTTTTTAGGGCTTCTTTTCAGTATTACGGCCAGTGTCGGGTTCTGGGGAAGTCTGGTGTTTTATAACTCCTTCCTGCCGGATATTGCGACCCGTGACAAACAGGATGCACTTTCCGCAAAAGGATATGTCTATGGCTATCTGGGTTCTGTAGTCCTTGTGGTGATCTGTCTGGTACTTATTCAGGTTTTTGCAAAAGGAGCGGCGCAACAGCTTTTATTTACGAGGATAAGTTTCCTGTTGACCGGTGCATGGTGGTTCGGATTTTCCCAGTATACGTTTAAGCATCTTCCTCAGTTTGGAGACGTTAAAGAAAAGCTGCCTAAAGATCTTGTCCTTCTAAACTATAAGAATATCTTTAAAAAACATGAGGAACAGGGAGGTTTCTTTGAAGTTCTTAAAGATAATATGAGCTTTTATAAAGACATAGCCAAAGAAAGTTTTCATGAGCTTTTCAAAGTAGGCGGAGTGCTGTTTAAAGATAAAAACCTGAAATTCTTCCTTTCCAGCTTCTTCTTTTATAGTGTAGGGATGCAGACCATTTTCCTGATGGCTACCTTATTTGGAAAAAGTGAAATCAACCTGGCTCAGGACAAGCTGATAGGAACTCTTTTGGTTATTCAGATCGAAGCAATTATCGGGGCGGTTATATTCTCCAGGCTATCGAGAAAAATAGGAAATAAGAATGTGATCTCTATTGCCATTGTATTGTGGATCGTTGCCTGTCTTTGGGCATATTTCCTGAACAAGGAAAATCCTACAGTAGAATATCAGTTCTATGGTGTAGCAGCAGTAGTAGGATTGGTTATGGGCGGGCTTCAGGCTATGTCCAGATCTACTTATTCAAAGCTTCTTCCGGAAGATTCTATGGAAAACACCACCTATTTCAGCTTCTATGATGTATTGGAAAAAATAGCCATCATTATCGGAACGTTTATCTTTGCGACACTGATTGAACATTTTAATAATATGCGTATCGCAGCACTTTCTATGACTTTATTTTTCGCAACAGGACTTATTCTGATCCGGTTTTTAAAAGTCAATATGTTGAAAGACAGAGATACCTTATAAAAAGGACTGTTTTTAACAAAATAAAAAAAGATATCTCGGTTTGAGGTATCTTTTTTTGTGCAGTAAAATTGCAAAAACAGGCAAACCCAACATTTCGACAATAGAAGTGGGGAATAGTGTTGTAAAAAACAGGATAAGGTAACGGATTTTAAATTCAGCTTCTTTTTTATTGTCTCAATTTAAGAAATATAGGTTTAAGTTTTTATTTATAGAGGTTCAGAATAAAAATTTATCTTAAAATGTTAATTATTTATCACTGTAATTTGATTTTTTTTGTTTATTTGTAAATCTAATTTAGTGAAATGATAAGAAAGATCCTAGTGTTATGCCTGCTGCAATGCTTTGTCCTTGGTTTTACCCAGAAACTGAGACCTGTTGCACAAAAAATTTCAGAATATCATGCAGAGAAAAATACTTTTCAGAAGTATAATCTGTTTGAAGTCAATAATGCACCACAAAAATTCTCCGAATACAAAAGAGCAGCCACTGATATTACGGTCATGAACATAAAATCCGCTGAGCTGAAAAGGCTGATTGATGAAAGACCGGAATACCTCGAAATAAGCTTTCCTTTCGAAGGTAACAGGCAGATTACTGTAGAACTGTATAAAAATCAGATTTTTACAAACAGTTTTAAAGTGGTTACCAACAAAGGAGAAATAGTAAAATATACTCCGGGTGCCTACTATATCGGAATTGTAAAAGGTGATAATACTTCCATTGCAGCTTTCAGTTTCTTTAATGATGATGTGGTGGGAGTAGCTTCTACTTCTGAGCTTGGAAATGTGGTATTGGGAAAAGCAAAAAATGCTGAAGATTTTGTAAGCTATTCAGAATCTAAACTCACCGGAGCCAATCCTTTCGTCTGTGGCGTAGATGAGCTGAAAGAAAATCAGGCAAAAAAAGTCTCATTTGATCCTTCTGTGAGCAAAAAAGCGATGACTGAGAACTGTGTGAGAATTTATTACGAGGTATGCTTTAAGCCTTATCAGAATAATAATTCCAACACAACTACCACTACCAATTGGCTTACTGCTGTTCATAACAATATTGCCGCGCTCTATACCAATGACGACATTAAAGTGGCATTAAATGAAATCTACATCTGGACAACACAGGATCCTTATACCGGAAATCCAAACACCAATCTGGGAAATTTTAGAAACAACAGGCAGACCTTCAACGGAGACCTTGCCCACCTGATCAACGCTCCGGCTACAACAAGCGTTGCTTATGTGAACTCTTTATGCGGAACCTATAAACATGCCTATTCAGGTATTTCACAGACCTATTCCAATGTTCCTGTATATTCATGGACCATTCAGGCTATGACACACGAAATGGGACATAGCCTAGGATCTCCTCACACACATGCCTGTGCCTGGAACGGAAATAATACAGCAATTGACGGCTGTGGACCTCAGGCCGGCTACAGCGAAGGATGTACAGGCCCGATTCCTTCCACAACGGTTAAAGGATCAATTATGAGCTACTGTCACCTTGTTTCCGGAGTAGGAATCAGTTTCAGTAACGGGTTTGGTCCGCAGCCTGCTGCTTTGATCAGGAATACGGTTGATTCAAAGCCATGTCTTGGGACCAACTGTACTACCGCATGTGCATCTACCATTACACAGATGAATGTTTTAAATGTTACCCAGAGTTCAGCTAACGCAGCCTTTACCGATGCTGTTTCCACATCCTGGAAATATAAACTGACCAAAATGGATGAAACTCCTGTAGCATCAGGAATTATAAGTGCACAGACAATTAATTTCAGCAGCCTTCAGCCTGCGACCTATTATAAATTATCGGTAGGAACAACCTGTTCCGGATCCGGGGCTTATCAAAGAACCCAGGTATTCCTTACGGATGCGTCCTGGTGCGACGGTGCTCTGTTTACAGATACAGGTGGCCAGAATGCAGGATACGGAAACGATGAAACAATCGTTAAAACATTTTATCCCGCTTCCGGAGCACTTACCATGACTTTTACAGACTTTGACCTGGAAGAGGACTATGATTTTATGTATATCTATAATGGACCTTCTACGACATCTCCTTTGTTTGCAAACGGGGATAATCTTACGGGAAGCACAGCGCCCGGTCCGTTTACTTCCACACATTCTTCGGGAGCTATTACGGTAAAATTCGTATCAGATCCCGGTGTTACGGAAAACGGCTGGAAAGCGTCTTTCTCCTGCAATGTCTTAGGCATTGATGAGGTAAATAAAAATGATAACCTGATAAGCATTTACCCAAATCCTGCTAAAAATATGATTGTCATTTCATCCAAGGATGCCCTAAGATCTTATAAAATCTATGATGAGGCAGGAAGACTGGTAATGTCAGCTTCTTCATTAAAAGGAAACAGGCAGGAAATCAATGTTTCAGCTATCCTGACAGGAAATTATATTGTAACGGTAGAAACAGAAAAGCAGACTGTAAATAAAAAGTTAATCAAAAACTAATCATATTTACGTCAATTAATCATAAAAGCCTGGTTATTTCAGGCTTTTTGCTGTATACAGATACAACAGTTTCCGCTTTTTGGAGTGGTCAAAATCTGGAAAAAAAACTTTCTGCTCAAATAAATTGGAATTCGGCTTATGTTTTGCTTATATTCAGCGGAATAATTTTAACTTTGCAAAAAGATTTATTGTCAAAATGACGAACCCTCTATTTTATGCCAAAATAATTCTCTTTGGAGAATACGGGATGATTGAAGACTCTCAGGGGCTTGTAGTACCTTACAGTTTCTATAAGGGAGCTCTGAAATTCTCAGATTTGAGTTCTGAATTTGAACTTAAATCCAACAGACATCTGCAGCAATACTCTGATTTCCTTGCAACGCTTGACCTTTCCGATGATTTTAAATTGGATATCGAAAGCTTCAAAAATGATATTGAATCCGGACTTTTCTTCGATTCCAATATTCCGCAGGGATATGGAGTGGGAAGCTCAGGGGCTTTGGTGGCGGCTATTTTTGAAAAATATACGCTGAGTAAGCTGGATCCTGAACAAATCTCAAAAGATAATCTGAAAAGATTAAAAACCGTCTTCGGTGAAATGGAAAGCTATTTCCATGGGAAAAGTTCGGGTATGGATCCTCTGATCTGCTACATGAACCTTCCGATCCTTATTGAGAATAAAGAAAACCTTGACAGGGTTTCTATTCCTGAGGGCGAGAAGGGTAAAGGAGCTATTTTTCTTATCGACAGCGGTATCACCGGAGAAACCGGCCCTATGATCCAGATTTTCTTTGAAAAAATGAAAACGGAAGGTTTCCGTAAAACATTAAAAGAAGAATTCATCCGTTACAACAACGCATGCATTGATTCTTTCCTTAAAAAAGATATGAATCCTTTCTTCAGAAACCTGAAAAAACTTTCCCATTGGGCTTATGAACATTTCCGCCCGATGATCCCTGAAAGTATTTTTAATATCTGGAAAAAAGGACTGGACTCCAATGCCTATTATCTGAAGCTTTGCGGAAGCGGCGGCGGCGGATATATTCTGGGCTTCACTAAAGATTATGCGAAAGCAGAAAAAATGCTTGAAGGCTTCCAAAAAGAAGTGATTTACAGATTTTAAACAGACTGGAATGAATTCTGAAAAAGAAACTTTCCAGTCTAAAAACTATGTCTCTAAATCTATATTTTACAGATTTTCACAATTCGTGGGCTTTCTGATCGGTGCCAGATTCTTCGTTGCTTTACTGCTGACGTTTGCCCTTTATGTATCTACTTTTTTCCTGTTCAATCAGGATGAAACCTTTAGTAAATTTGTCTTTGATTTTAAAGTACATGGTATTATTTTCTGTACCGTGATAACCATCCTGGCCGGAGGAATCATCAACCAGTTTTATGATCTGGAAAAAGACCATATTGTAAAACCTTTCCGTACCAGAATCCAGAGCTTTATCAAGCAGAAATATTTTCTGTATGCTTACCTTGCTCTTACCGCAATCTCTCTTGGGGTCGCATGGATGATCTCTCATAAGGTTTTTGCTTTTTTTCTTGTATACCAGTTTTTTATGTGGTTTTACAGCCATAAATTAAGCAGATTGCTGATCATTAACAATCTTACTTTTGTAAGCCTTACGCTGTATCCTTTTTTCGGAATGATGGTGTACTACGAAACCTTTTCCAAAAAGGTACTGCTGATGGCAGTTTTTCTCTTTATGATCCTTTTGTGTATCGATATTGTGAAAGATATGCTAACGAAAAGCGTTGACAGGGCATTCGGGTATACAACAATTCCGAACTATTTTAAAAGCAGAAATACCAGGATTATTATTATTTCCTTACTGATTATCACAATAGCTGTTTCCATGAAACTGATCATTAAAACAGGTATATCAGGCTTTATGGCCTATTACTTTACCGGAGGCATGTTTGTAATGATCTTCTGTATTTACCTTTTACTTCAATCTACCAGAAGAAGTAAATTCTTCACACTCAATATATTAAGATTCTGGGTTTTTATAGGAATTATCGCAATGCTTCTGAACGGAATTGAAAGCAAATTGTAGAAAAATTTCTTTAAATAAACTGAGGTTATTGCTACCTTTGCAAAACTAAATTTAATAAAAAGGAATGCCCATTTTTAACGATACTAAAGTTGCATTTGCAGACAAGTCTGATGCACAACTGAGAAAGGCGTACTGGATGTTTAAAATGATTGAACAGCCTGCTCTTACCAGCCTTGGAACTTCTGTCCTTAATTTTACGGTACACAACAATTTTCCTTTCGTGACCGGGATTGTAAAAAGCACTCTGTTTGAGCAGTTCTGTGGTGGCGAAACACGTGAAGAAAGTATGAAAGCGGTAAAACAGCTTTTCAAAAGAGGAGTGGGAAGTATTTTCGATTACTCTATTGAGGGCAAGGAAGATGAGGAAACCTTTGATGCGGTATGCAAAGAGATCAAAGAGATCATCAGATTCTCTGTTGGAAATCCGGCTATTCCTTTTATTGTGTTTAAGCCGACTGCTTTTGGAAGAATTGATCTGTATGAGGCGGTAGGAAAAGGTTCTGAGCTTACTTCAAGCCAGAAAGAAGAATGGCAAAGGGTCGTAAGAAGATTTGATGAAGTATGCAGCCTTTGCCATGAAAATGATAAAAAAGTAATGGTAGATGCGGAAGAAACCTGGATGCAGGATTCTGCAGACCAGCTTTGTGAGGAAATGATGGAGAAATACAACCGGGAAAAACCGATCGTCTGGAATACCATCCAGATGTACAGAACCGGAAGGCTGGAGTATATGGAAGCCCATCTTCAGAGAGCCAGAGAAAAAAATTACTTCATCGGGTACAAGATCGTCCGCGGGGCCTATATGGAGAAGGAAAGAGCAAGGGCGGCGGAAAAAGGATATCCGGATCCTATTCAGCCGGATAAAGAAGCTTCTGATAAGAATTATAATGCAGGAATTGATTTTGTAATGAATCATTTGGATATAGTATCTGCATTCTTCGGTACCCATAATGAGATCTCATCTGAATTGGTTATGGATAAAATGAAAGCCAAATCTCTTGAAAACGGCAATCCGCATGTCTATTTTGGGCAGCTTTACGGAATGAGCGACAATATTACATTCTATCTTTCGGATAAAGGATATAATGTGGCTAAATATCTTCCATACGGACCAGTAAAGGACGTTGTGCCTTATCTTACAAGAAGAGCCAGGGAAAACACTTCTGTAGCCGGGCAGACCGGAAGAGAATTGGGGCTCATCAGGAAAGAACTGGAAAGAAGAAAAAAATAGTAATATCATATAAAAAGATATACTTAAGACCTGCAGAAATACTGCAGGTCTTTTATTTTGATAATACATCTGTTTAAACTTATATCTTATAGTGTAAGTTGGCCAGTCGGAAAGGCGCAAATATTTTATCTGCGATAAAACTTCTAAACATTTATTTTATAGTTTTTGCTGAAAATATTTGATTTTCCTATGCCTGAAAACATCCATACGTTTAAAACTTTGCAGCTTTCCAACAAAGAAGTTTAAACAAATTAAATGGTATAATATTCACGTATAAGCCATATATGATTTAAAAATTTAATTTTTTATAGTTTTTAGTGATCATTATTCGTTATATTTGAATGAACCATTAAAAAAACTAATACATGAAAACAGCATTACTCATTGCTGCCTTTATGGCAGCTAACTTTGTTACAGCGCAAACCTACGCCAATGGAGGTTTAAGTACCGGGGCTACTTCTAAAGGTGGTCTTGCGGCACCAGCCGGATACACATGGTCTGAACTTCAGAACAACACAGGAAATACTACAGAGTCTAATACCAGCATTGGCTTAGGAGGAACATTCAGTTCGGCTACAACAAGTTATTTTCTTGCCGATGATTTTACGGTCCCGGCCGGATCCAGCTGGCAGATCACGACCATAGATTTTTTTGCCTATCAGACAAATTATTCAGGAACTACAGCTCCTTTTAATACAGTGAGGGTTAATATATTCAGTTCAGATCCATCTGTTGCAGGCGCCGTAAGTGTATATGGAGATGATACAACAAACAGGTTCAGTGCAGGTGTGGATGCTAATATGTACAGAACCGGAAACAGTCTGGTACCAGCACCTACACCCCCTGCAACCAATAGAAAGATATGGAAAGTTACAGCCAGTACCCCTAAAACTTTGAGTGCGGGTACGTATTGGGTAAAATATCAGTTGCAAAATGTAGTGACTGCCAATGCGGGCTTCTTACCTGCAGTTACCATCGTAGGAAACAGGGGGCTTCCCTCTTTTAATGCGAAGCAGTTTGACGCTATCGGGGGAACCTGGGCCCCTGTAGTAGATGCCGGAAATCCTGCAACAGCTCCGGATTATCCTTTGGATATGCCATTTGTAATTACCTTTACTTCTACAACATTGGGCACACAGGAAACGATGCAGTATGATAACAGAATTCAGGTTTATCCTAATCCTGTAAAAGACAATTTCAGAATTAATAATCCTGAAAAGCTTAAAATAAGTACTGTAGAAATTATGGACGCATCCGGAAAACTGGTCCGTACTTTAAAGGGTTCCGAAGAGTACAATGTTTCAGATCTTCCAAAGGGAAATTATATTCTGAAAATAAAGAGTGAAGGCGGGCTTGCAAAAATTACAAAACTAATAAAGCAATAGCTTTAGTTTTCTTCTTCAAATATTTTTTATCCTGGCCATTTTCTTTGGCCAGGTTTTTTATGGCTCAAAACTTTCAAATTTTCCGTTTTCATAAAACAGAACAATCCTTTTTATTTTATTTGATTGATTTCCAATGACTTGATTAATAGCCTGGTTATTGATATTTTCTAATCGCTGAGAATCTGATATATTTTCCTGAGTCTTATATGGGGGTGGTACAAACGATTCTCGCGGGCTTTCTTTGAATGACTCAATTTCCTCTTCAGCTCCGAAATCTTCATCATCTTTCATCATGGTAAACAGATCGGGCAGCGGAGTAGGTTTTCCTTTCTCATCTTCCTTCTTTTCCTCTAAAACAGATGTTACTTCCGGTAATTCGGATTTCAGCATTTCACCTTCGCCCGTAACCAGCCAGTCCCAAAGAATTTCAGGGAAGCTCGACTTTATCTTTATAATAAATTCCAGAGACGGTTTGTTTCTTCCGGAAGTAATGTGCGAAATAGATGAACGCTGTACATCAATCTCGTCTGCAAACTCGGAAGGGCTGAGATTTGAATATTCTATAACTTTGGAAATTCTCTCGTTTAAACTCATAAAATAAGCTTTCAGTTGTTTTACAAATGTAAATAATAAAATTCACATGAACAAGTTACAAAAGTAAATGATATAAATATTTATTAATATACATATGTAAACTAGTATAACATATTGATAAATAACAATTTATGTAATCTACTTTACGATAAAATTCAATTAAATAATGTAAATTATATTTTAATGGTATAATTTATAACAAATGAATATCACTAAACATCTTTTCTTCATAAGTATTATTAAAATAAATCACCCAGATAAATATATTATAAAGCATTGTTTATTAATATATTAACCCATGGCATATATAGATACTATTCTTAAGATGAAAAGTGTTTATTATATCGTATACAATTGTAATATTGCATATAAATAGCTATAAAACAATTCTTTATGGTAAAAACATATAATAGATATTTTCTTTAAGACTATAAATCCTGTAAATAGAGTAAAATATATTTTTTATACTTTTAAATCCCTGTGAAATTCAGCAATAAATGCAAAATATATAAATTTACATTTGTATACATATGTAAGCAGTATAGTTTTCCACATTAATTATGTTTAACTATATTATACCTATTCTTAAATAAACAGTAATTTTTCCACTTAAAGTAAGGTTATAAATATAATTGATATAAATCCTATAAAACACTGATTTAATGTGTTTTAAATTTTTTGTTTTATATATTATGCAATTAACAATTTTATCCACAGACAAAATGACAGTCGCTATTGTTTAGTGTAATTACAAATGTTAACTGTTTATTTCTGTCTAAAAATCATTAAATTTGACTCTTGTAAATTATCTATAATGAACTTTGAACAAATGTATTCTCCTAACCCTGATTTCCCAAACCGTTATATTTCCCCGGAAAAATTATTTTCTTATTTACAGGACACTCTCAGCGATTACATTCATGAGATTGGAAGATCGTATTTAGATAAACCCGTTTATCAGTTAAGCATAGGAACAGGAGCTATTCATGTTCTTGCCTGGTCGCAGATGCACGGCAATGAGTCCAATGCCACCCACGCGATGCTTGATCTCCTGGAGACTTTAGATAAGGCTCCGGAAATAAAAGAAGATTTTTTCAGCAAGATCACACTGGATTTTATTTTTATGCTGAATCCTGACGGTTCAGAAAGATGGACAAGAATGAATGCTGCCGATATTGACCTGAACAGGGATTTTCACAACGAGTCAAGCAAAGAGATTAAACTCCTTAAAAAAGCTGCTGCTTCAAAAAAATACGACTATGCATTAAATCTGCACGAACAGAGAACTATTTTTACTACAGACGGGATACATCCGGCAACACTTTCCTTTTTGGCTCCCTCCGAAAATATAGAACGTACCGTAACGGATAACAGGAAAAAATGCATGGCTGTAATTGGAAAAGTTTATGAACACTTGAATGAATTAATTCCAAACCAGATCGGCAGATATTCTGATGAGTTTTATCCGACCTCTACCGGTGATAACTTTATAAAAGCAGGAATGCCGACTATTTTATTTGAAGGCGGGCATTTTGTGGACGATTATACAAGAAAGGGAACCCGGAAATATTATACACTTGCTTTATATTATGCATTAAAAGCAATCAGTGAGCTGAACTCTGATATTGAAGGCTGGGAAAAATATCTTGAAATTCCGGAAAACCAGGAAACGCATTATGACATTATTTACAGAAATGTAAAGTTGAATACAGGCCACGAGTGCATTCTGGACGTTGCAGTTCAGTACCGCGAAATGATAGAAAAAGGAAAGGATGAAATATCTTTTGTTCCTTTTGTAATGGAAGTGGGAGATGTGAAAAAAAGAAAAGGCTGGTTGGAAATAGACTGTACAGGAAAGAAATTTGTAGCCGCTACCAAATATCCGAAACTGGATTCTCCCGCAGAATTTACAATAGAAGATTAAATATTTTTGTTACGAATAACCGAGCTCATATTTTCCTCACAGATTTTGAAAATAAGCATATAGAAGATAATAAACGCATCTGCTCAATCAGAGCATAAAACAAAACGTCCTCAAAAAGCATTACTCTTTGAGGACGTTATTATTTTTATAGAAAACTAGTTCACTACTTTGATTCCATTGGCTACAAACCTGATCTCTTCTTTGGGAGCCGTGATGGCATCAATTTCAGCCTGAGGCTTCTTGGCATCCTCGGCGTAATGTTTCTGCTCGTCCACTGAAGTTACCTTTCTCTCTGCAGTGCCTTCCAATACAACATTTTTACCTTTTAAAGCTGTCGGAACAAAGAATGCATAATCCTTCATTTTCACGAAAAACTGAGAATTGTCTTCAGTTTGGATAGTAAGCCAGCATCCCTTTTTCTCGCATACATCAGTTACTTTTCCTTTAACAGCTATGCCTTCCACTTTTTTATTGTCTTTCTTAAGCTTTTTACTCAGCTTATCTACGGTGATGGCTTTAGACTCCGAAGTTACTCCAGCTCCATATGCATCACCCACAACGGCATTTCCTGTTGGTGGTCCGGATTTTTCCTGTGCGAAAGCTAAAGCAGAAATACTTACAGCTGCCGCGAATAATATAGCCTTTAATTTCATTTTTAATATTTTTTTCAAAAGTACTAATTAAAATTGAATAACAATTCGATAAAAACTTGATAAAAAACAGTTGGTGCGGTAAATTTTAAACAAATTTCAGAATCAGTCTCAGATTTGTTTATATTTGATGTCTATACTTGACTATGCAGAAAAAACTGAAACTTTGGGATGCCATTATGCTGGTAATGGGATCAATGATCGGGAGCGGAATTTTTATTGTAAGTGCCGATATGATGCGGAATCTGGGATCGGGTTTCTGGCTGGTCATAGTCTGGATCGTTACCGGAGTGATGACAGTAGCAGCGGCAATCAGCTATGGAGAACTTTCAGCCCTGTTTCCAAAAGCAGGCGGGCAGTATACCTATCTTAAAGAGATCTTTGGAAAAAGAATGGGATTTCTTTACGGATGGGGCCTGTTTACAGTGATCCAGACGGGTACCATTGCGGCAGTAGCGATGGCTTTCGGTAAATTTACAGCTTATCTTGTTCCTTCATTGAATGATGCATCACCGCTTTTCCAGAGCGGAGAATTCAAAATTACCTGGATACAGATCCTTGCCATTGCGGTTATCCTTTTACTTACATACATTAATACCAGGGGAGTACAGAGTGGAAAACTGCTTCAGAATGTATTCACCGGGTCAAAAATTATAGCCTTGGTAGGCTTGATCGCTGCCGGATTTATTCTGGTTGATTTCTCGCATCTGTCTGAAAATTTCAGTCTTGGTTTTGATTCATTCAATAATTTTAAAAAAGACCTTAGCGGTAATTTTCTTAAAGAAGGCTGGGAGCCGATCGGTGGAATGGCCTTGCTTGGAGGGATTGCAGCGGCTATGGTAGGCTCTGTTTTCAGTTCTGTGGCCTGGGAAAGTGTCACTTTTGTTTCCGGAGAAGTGGAAAACCCGAAGAAAAATATTGTTAAATCCATGATCTATGGAACTTCCGCAGTTATGATCCTTTATCTGGCGGTCAATTATGTATACCTGAATGCCCTGGATAGAGACAGTATTGCTTTTGCAGCGAATGACAGGGTTGCTGTTGCGGCATCACAGAATATTTTCGGAAATGCGGGTACAGTTATTATTGCAGTTCTTGTAATGGTTTCTACATTCGGGTGTAACAACGGACTTATCCTGGCAGGAGCCAGAGTATTTCAGACCATGGCCAAAGACGGAATGTTTTTTAAATCAGCAGAGAAGAATAATAAAAATGAGGTTCCGGAAAATGCATTATGGATGCAGGGAATCTGGGCATCGGTATTATGTCTTAGCGGGCAGTACGGTAATCTCCTGGATATGATTTCTTTTGTAATCGTCTTGTTTTATATGATTACCGTTTTCGGGGTTATCTATTTAAGATTTAAAAAACCGGATCTTGAAAGACCTTATAAAACCTGGCTGTATCCGGTAACTCCTATTATCTATCTTCTGATAGGGACAGGATTTTGCGTGCTTCTTCTGATATACAAACAGCAGTATACCTGGCCCGGATTTTTAATGGTGCTCCTGGGACTTCCGGTGTATTATTTTATCAACAGGAAAAAACAGACGGATCAATAGGATAAAATTTGATTGTATCTATATTACTTTAGGGCTCCCGCACGAATCGCGGAGCCCTTTTTTTCAATAATATTTTAATGTCTTTTCCCTTTTATTTCATGAAAATGCGTATTTTGGTATTCTTTTTAAGTAATACCGGATTATGAAGTAAAATAAGAAGCTGACTATGGATACACCAAATTACAGAATGCCTTTTGTGCCTTCAACATTAATGACAGAAGGAGGAAGCATTGATACCTGCGACATGGGCGAAAGCATTGCGCACAATATCATGCTCCTGATCACCACCAAAAAAGGCGAAAACAGATATGATGAAAATTATGGAAACGACGTTTGGAATCTGGAATTCGACAATGGAGTCACCAGTGCCGTCTGGGAGAGCGTTTTCATTAAAAGCCTCAGAAGGCAGATTCAGGAATATGAGCCCCGCATCGTAAATCCACAGGTTGATGCCCACATTCAATTTGTAGAGCACAGCTACGATACCAAAGAACATACAGAAATCAAAAAGAAAGTAAGAATTGCCATCAATGCAAAAATGGAGGCAACAGGAGAGCGTTTCAGCTTTTCTACAGAATTATTTTTAAGTCCGATGTCTATTGACTAATTGTTTTTTTAACTGCAAGAAAAATTTATGAACTTAGATCAAAATATATATTCCAAAGAATCTGTAAAGGCAAGAATGCTTCAGAATGCCACCAAAGTATGGGGACTGAAAAGCCCACAATCTCTGGACCCTTTTGTAAAATTGCTGATAGACGCATTCAGCACGGAAGTTTTTAAAGCCAATAACGAGATTCAGACGGTTAATGCAAGAATACTGGAGAAGCTGGCCAAACTTCTGACACCCTCTATTTATACCCATCCGATTCCGGCCCATGCGGTGGCTTTTACACTGCCTTATGAATCTTCGGAAGTCCTGTTGGAGCATACGGAGTTTTTTTTCAGGAAACAGATGACATCAACGGTAAAATCCGAATCGGACAAACAGCTTAATATTCCTTTTACGCCTGTAGGGAATGTAAGAATCAATAAAATACAGACCGCATTGATGTTTGTAGGAAATACCTGCTACAGCATCGATGACAGTCTTAATAAAATCCCAGTAGCAAGATTCCAGGGAAGACCTGAAGATTACAGAAAGGTCACGATCGGGGTGGATGTCAGCAGATACGTAAGTGAAAATTTTCCTAAATATATCAGTGTATTCTGCTCAAATCCTGCATTTGAACATATGGATTTTGTTTATAAACTTCTTCCTTACATTACAGTTACCAGTAACGGAAATCCTCTGTTCGTAAGAGAAGGTCTGAGCTACCTCAGCAACAGCCAGCAGGACGGATATGAGCAGATGTTTAAGGAGCAGTCGATCCGGAATAAAGCTATTGAAGATATTAAAAGCATTTACCGGCATAAATTCATTGAGATCACAGGACTTTCCGGCAGCCTGTTTTCGGAACCCGGAGTACTTCCGCAAAATCTGGACTTTCTTAACGGAAAAGAAGACATCAGAAAACAGCTTGGAGACAAGCGGTATCTATGGCTTACCTTTGAATTTCCACCACAGTTTTCTGCTGAAATCCTGGATAATTTCTCCTTTGTAATGAATGCTTTCCCTATTTACAACAGAGGCTGGAAAAAAACAGAATACAGCCTGGATATTATGGGAAACAATATCCCTCTGGTTACAGACGAAGGAGAGCATTTCCTGTATGTAGATGAAGTTCAGGATGGAGACGGAAGAAGATATACGGAAATCCCTTTTACTCCTACGGATGATCTTAAAAAAGGTCTGTATACCGTAAGAAAAGGTGGAATGGAACGTTTTACCAATAGAAATGCTGTAGACATGATCGCCAATGTACTGGAACTTACAAGAGATGAGATTGCTGCATTTTCGCTTTTAAACAGGGATAATGTAAAAGGAGTCCTCAGTGAAATGTCCGACAAAATGAAAACGATGGTGCAGAAAGTGAACAACGCGAAAAGAAACATCAGGCAGGAACTGAATTATGTAATCATGGAGCCTGTAGAAAAAACAGACCATACTTATGCTTCTTTCTGGGTTACACACTGCACGCTGGCCAATCATATGCGTCCGGGAACAGAGCTTTCTAATCAGCTGAAATCACAGACCGTGGTACTTCTTACAGAAACTATAGGCGGCTCCGAGGAACAGAAAGGAACAGACAGCATTCAGGCTTACAGATATGCCCTAACCACAAGGGACAAGATCATTTCTCTGGAAGACGTTAAAAACTACTGCAGAATGGTCCTGAAGGATGAGGTGAAAGAAGTAAGGGTAAGAAGAGGAACTATGATCAGCAACCGTCCAAAAGAAGGTTTTGTAAGAACCGTTGAGATAGAAATCATTCCACAGAACTATTCTTTCTACGGAAGAGCTTACTGGGAAAACATGGCCAATATCCTTAGAAACCAAATCATTTCAAAAGCTATTGACGGCATCGAATATGTAGTGAAAATAAGCAATGAAGATATTGATCTTGACGAAATATAAATTACAACTAAACCTAAACTATAAAATATGAGAAAGATTATCGTCCTTGCAATGGCCCTGACCTTTACATCAGTCAGTGTTATCAGCTGTAAAAAAGACGGCAGCAAACTGGGGAAATCCATTTTGAATCTTGGTGGAGCAGATGAAGCGAATACTATCATTGATTTCAACAACAACTTTTTAGATTCTTACAAGAGCACATCTAAACATATAGAAAGCATCCTGAGATATGCAGATGGAGCCGTAGCAAAAGCAAAAGGAGGAACTGCCATGATAATGCCTGTGATCGGTTCTATGGATTATGCATTCAGCAAAATCAAAGAAGTGCCGTCAGGTTTTGGAAAAGACAAGGCTGCAATAGAAGCCGATTTTAATACCTATAAAGCCAAAAAAGATATTATAGAGAAAAAGTTCGAAGAGCTTAAATCCTATATGAATTCTGAAGACTATAAAGATGACAAAGGTGCAAAAGCTGATGCCATAACAAAGGATATTGAGACTGAAGCCCAGGCTCTGTTTACTTCAGGAGAAAATATTATAGCGAAGATTAAGCCGGCAACGGATGCTGCGGAAGAAGTAATTCTGAAAGATCATCCTATGAAAGAGTATATCATCTCTTCAAAAAACGTGATGAACTCTCTGGATTCTAATATTAATGTTCTGGACAAACAGTATTCAGGAAAGTTCGACGAAGCGGAAGCCCAGAAAAAATATGACGAGCTTGCCAAAACGGTAGAAGCCAATTCAAAATTAAATTTCAGTGTGAAAGATCCACAGTATTCTTACAAGAAATCACAGTTTGAAAGCTTCAATAAAGCTTCTTCCAGCTTTTTGGATACCTATAGGAAACTGATCCGTAATGCTAAAGGTGCGGGAAAAATTTCTGACAGTGATATCCAGCAGATCGATTCCTCTTATGAATCTGTTCTGAACTCCTACAATTCATTCGTGAAATAAGGATTGAAATATAGCTGTAACAAAAGACTGATGCAATGTATCAGTCTTTTTATTTGCAGTAAATGAAATTATATAAGCTATTAAGCAATATCATCCGGAGCACAAAGATTAATTATATCAGAAATACTTAAAAATTTAACTAAAATTAAACTTTAATAAAAATTTTCCACCTCATACAATTCCATAAAATTCCGTAATTTTGCACATTGTGATTTTCAGGCAGAATCACTCCAAATTATGAGTAAATCGACAGAATATATAGAAGTTTACGGAGCACGTGAACACAACCTTAAAAATATCAATGTCAAGATCCCGCGCAATGAACTGGTAGTGATTACCGGGCTTTCAGGCAGCGGGAAATCATCTTTGGCTTTTGACACCATCTTTGCCGAAGGACAGCGTCGTTATATCGAAACCTTTTCGGCTTATGCACGCCAGTTTCTGGGCGGTCTGGAACGGCCGGATGTAGATAAGATAGAAGGCCTTTCACCTGTAATTGCCATTGAGCAGAAAACCACCAATAAAAATCCGAGATCTACCGTAGGAACCGTTACCGAGCTGTATGATTATCTGCGTCTTTTATATGCAAGAGTTTCCGATGCATATTCTATGTCCACAGGAAAGAGATTGGTAAGCTATACGGAAGACCAGATTTTAGATACAATCAAAGAAAATTACAAAGGCGAGAAAATAATGCTTCTTGCACCGGTAGTGCGGTCCAGAAAAGGTCATTACCATGAGCTTTTCGTGCAGATGGCAAAAAAAGGCTACGGCCAGGCAAGAATTGACGGAGAGTTGCAGGATATCGAATACGATCTGAAACTTGACAGGTACAAAACCCACGATATTGATATTGTGATCGATAGATGGATCATCGGTGAAAATGCCTCAGAGACCAGAATGGAAAAATCCCTTCGCACCGCAATGGAAATGGGTGAAGGAGTTATCGGGATACAGAAGCTGGGAAGCACCAACATAGAATATTTCTCGAAAAACCTGATGGATGCGGAAACAGGACATTCACTGGCACTTCCGGAACCCAATACATTCTCTTTCAACTCCCCTAAAGGAAGCTGTCCGGAGTGTAAAGGTTTGGGAACGATCAAAAAGATCAATACAGATTATTTTATTGAGAATCCTAAACTGTCCATCAATCAGGGCGGACTGCTGCCATTGGAAGACATTAAATCCAACAAATGGATTCTTTCGCAGATTAAAAATATTCTCGAAATCTTCGGACTGAGCATGGCAACCCCTATGCAGGATATTCCGGAAGAAGCTTTGGACTATATCTACAACGGATGTCACAAAGAATTCAATAAAGATCTCAAATACGCAGGAATTACCAAAAAGATAAAAATAAGCTTCGATGGCCTTATTACCTTTATGGAAGAAATCATTGATGAGAGGGAATCCTACGAGGCAGTATTGCTGGAAAGGCACTTCACCACTGAAGAAACCTGCCCGGAATGCGGTGGAACCCGTCTTCAGCCTGCAAGCTTAAGTTTTAAAATAGACGGGAAAAATATTGCTGAAGTAAATGCTTTAAGTTTATCTGATTTAAAAGAATGGTTATCCGATATTAAAGATAAATTCTCAGAAAAACATAAAATCATTGCCTACGAAATCTTAAAAGAGATTGAAACAAGACTTCAGTTCCTTCTGGATGTAGGGTTGGATTATCTTAGTTTAAGCAGAAGCTCTAAAACCCTTTCAGGAGGAGAATCCCAGAGAATCCGTCTCGCTACCCAGATCGGGTCGCAGCTTGTGAATGTATTGTATATCCTGGATGAACCAAGTATCGGATTGCACCAGAGAGACAATGAAAGACTCATCAGCTCATTGAAGAACCTTAGGGATATAGGTAACTCAGTTATTGTTGTGGAGCATGACAAAGATATGATTCTGGAAGCCGATGAGGTGCTGGACATCGGTCCCAGAGCAGGAAAATTCGGTGGAGAAATTCTGTGGCAGGGAAAACCGAAAGACCTGTTAAAAGCAGATACCATCACGGCACAGTATATCAACGGAAAAAGAAAAATAGAAGTTCCTGCGGAAAGAAGAGCAGGAAACGGTAAAAATATCCTGTTAAAAGGGGCTACAGGAAATAACCTGAAAAATGTTACCCTTGATGTTCCATTGGGAAAATTAGTGGTGGTAACGGGAATTTCAGGAAGCGGAAAATCTTCCCTGATCAATGGGACTCTTTATCCAATTCTTAACAAGCATTTCTACAGGGCAGTTCAGGAACCTCTTCCATATAAAAAGATCGAAGGTCTTGATAATATTGATAAAATTGTAGATGTAGACCAGACTCCGATCGGAAGAACGCCACGCTCAAACCCTGCAACCTACACAGGAATGTTTACAGACATCCGGAACCTGTTCGCAGAACTTCCGGAGAGTAAGATCCGCGGTTATAAGCCGGGAAGGTTCTCTTTCAACGTAAAAGGCGGAAGATGCGAAACCTGCCAGGGCGGAGGACTGAAAGTCATTGAAATGAACTTCCTTCCCGATGTATATGTACACTGCGAAACCTGTAACGGAAAACGTTTCAACAGAGAAACCCTGGAAGTACGTTACAAAGGAAAATCTATTTCGGATGTGCTGGATATGACCATTGATGAAGCGGTAGACTTTTTCCAGCCGATCCCTAAGATCTTTGCCAAGGTAAAGACCCTTCAGGATGTCGGATTGGGATATATTACCCTGGGGCAGCAGTCAACAACACTTTCAGGAGGAGAAGCACAGCGTATCAAGCTTGCTACAGAACTTTCAAAAAGACAGACCGGAAATACATTGTATATTTTAGATGAACCGACAACCGGACTTCACTTTGAAGATGTAAAGATCCTGATGGAGGCCATCAACCAGCTTGTGGAATTAGGAAACTCATTCATCATCATCGAACATAATATGGATGTCATTAAACTCGCCGACCATATTATTGATGTTGGTCCGGAAGGAGGAAAACATGGTGGTCAGATCGTAGCCCAGGGAACTCCTGAGGAGATTGTGAAGTCTAAGAAGAGTTTGACCGGGAAGTTTTTGAAGAGGGAATTAGAATAAATAATTAAAAATAGAATATAGAAAGCCACAATGTATGTTGTGGCTTTTTACTTATTCAGTATTTCATTAAAGATATTTTCCAGCTGGATCCAGTAATCTTCCTGCATCCAGCTATATTTTTTATAACTGATGCTGATCAGAATACGATGCAGTCTGTTTCCCTTTCTCAGATGATCCGTAATGGCTTCGATGAGCCACTCTTCATTAAATCCGGCCCATTCACCTGCAGGCTGTAGCAGATTGGGCTGCAGAACAGGAAATACTTCGTACATATTAATAGTTTTGACTTCCTCAAAAGGATATGGGCTCTCAATAATAGTTTTGGCAATATATCGAAAATCCGAATCCTGAAGTTCTGTGTCCGGATAAAAATCAGAAAGAGCGATCCATACAGGTTTTCGCTCTTTAATATTGATGGGTTTTATCATCGATCGTTCTTTGGCTAATGAATGATCAGGCCAATTATAGAGAAGATATATAAACTTCTATTTTTGTACCGTCATAGTTAAATGTTCCATCCGGATTACGTTTGCCAAGAACCCATTTCATGTCTGCCGGAACAGACCATGCCGTTCCTAGCGAAAATCCGTTCACAGACCGTATCTCTGCACCGTTTCCTGTCGTAATGGCGGAATGAAACCATTTTTTATCCCGGATTCTGTAAAAGCCAATTGCCTTTCCCTTCGGAATAATAGAGTAGCCGTTCCATTTTTCTCCTGCCGGATAGTTGAATTTATTCAGCCAGCCGGATCCGCGCAGGCCGGCCAATTCGTCTGCACTTATGGACGCACCCCGCATATAGAGGGCATACGCTACCACATCATGGCATATTCCTGTGCTGTAATTCATAATATCATCCTGGCCGGAGAGAAGACCATTGGAAATCAATGATTTTTTTATAGGTTCCAATTGCCCGGCATGGGCTCCCTTTGCTGTGATAATTTCCATATTTTTATTTATTTGGTGTGATGTTTTTGGTAGTTGAAAGATACAGAATAATTTCTAAATACTGTTTTCGTTATAATTTACAGTGCTTTCGGGACAGATATATCTTCACATAATCTAAAAATAATGAAAATTCTGATCATTAAATTGTAATAAAAACCTGGGAAATTCGTTATACATTTATCAAACATAAAATTAAAACAGTATGAAAAATTTAAAGAAACTGACAAAAGCAGATTTAAAGTCTGTATACGGTGGCCAGCCCAAGAAATACTGCGTATACTGTGAACGCATGAATAAGCTGGTATGTAGTGAAGTTCCAATTGCTCAATGTCCTTAAAAAAATGAAGCTGCCTCAAAGCAGCTTTTTTTATGACATAATTTCGTTCTCTATTTTGGGTAAATTTTTCACACGTTTTCAGTTAATTTGAATTCCTAAACGGTCAAATCCGATGTTATCCCTGGCTTTATTTTGCTAAATAAAATTGATCGGTCCATATGAATTCAGGACACGCATCTGATGAGGTGGCGGAAGACTTTATTACAGCAGATTTTATTTTGTAAGTATTTTCCACTCATACCATAAAATTTTATACATTTGATTATAAAATATGATCCGTGAATCCCATTCTTGATGTCGTAGTACGCTCCCTTTGCGTTTACCTTTTTATGGTGATTGCCATCCGTCTCTTCGGTAAAAACCAGCTTTCCCAGCTCAATGCAGGAGATGTCGTATTGCTTCTCCTTATTTCCAACGCCGTTCAGAATGCAATGGTAGGCCCGGATACCTCTTTGCAGGGTGGTCTTGTTGCAGCACTTGTCCTGTTTGCGGCTAACTTTATTCTCAAAAGGCTTATGTTTTCCAACCGTAAATTCGAAACATTTATGGAAGAAGATCCCGTGATCCTGATCAGGGACGGAGTCATAGATCAGACTGCTTTGAACAGGGTAAAGATCACCCGCGACGAACTCGAAGAATCAATAAGAGAGCACGGCGTGGAAAATATAAGAGATGTAAAACTTTCTATTCTTGAAGTAGACGGCAATATAAGTGTAATTTCAGAAGATGAAAAAGAAAAACAGACCCACTATTCAAGAATCAAAAGAAAGAACAAAAGAAAATACCATTAAATAGTATGAATTACGAACTAAGAGAAATGCTTCCCGGCGATGAAACAAAAGTACTGGAAATTTACAGGCAGGGACTGGATGGAGGGATGGCCACCTTTGAAACAGAAGTTCCTACTGCCGAAGCATTGAATATGGATTATTTCAACGACTGCCGCTGGGTACTGGAAAATGAAAACAGCGAAATAGTAGGATGGTGCGCCTTGAAGCTGGTAAGCAAAAGAGAATGTTATAAAGGAGTAGCTGAAGTGAGCATTTATTTCGACAATTTGTACCAAGGGAAAGGGTTAGGATCAGTTCTGCTGAAAAAGATGATTCTTGACAGTGAGAGCCACGGCTTCTGGACTCTGCAGGCCAGTATCTTTCCCGAAAATGAAGCTTCCATAAGATTCCACCAGAAAAACGGTTTCAGAACTGTAGGAATCAGAAAAAAGATCGGAAAGCTCAACGGACAATGGAAGGATGTTATCCTCCTTGAAAAACGAAGCGAAAGTCTGGATTAAGTACCAAAATACTGAATAATTAAACCTTAAAACTCTATACCCTCTAACCCTCCAACCAAAAAAAACTCCGCCACATTTTTGGCATTAACCTTGTTATTTCCATACCGAAATTTGAAAAAGTGGAAATTAATGAAAGGTTTAATTAAAATTGCAGGAGTGGCAACCGTCCTGCTTATGATGACATCGTGTGTAGTGCATGATCATCATCCAGGGAGACTTCCGCCGGGGCATGCAAAAAAAGTGCATGGAGGAAGCGCAAGGCATTATGCACCGGGACAGGTGAAAAAAAGAGTGTATTATTATGATAACGACGACAGAGGTCACCGTCATAAGCACAGAGGACACAAACATCACAGAGATTGAAAAAATAAAAAAGCCCTGAAAATTTTCAGGGCTTTTGATTGATATTTAAAATCTAGATTTTTTAGGGTTCAGAAATGTATTGAAGATCATTACTTCCGTACCGAACTTTTTCTCAATTCTTTCAGAAATATTCAGCATTTCACTTTTGATAAAATCTTCCCTGATATCATCATTATCAAACATCAGAAGAAGGTTATAATTTTTACCCTCTTCAATATAATCACTGTGCACATCAGAAAGAATATATTTATTCACGTCCAGAAGGTTTTCTGCCATCAGGATCAGTGTATCGTCGATATAATTTTCCCATTCTTCAATATTGTTTTTCGTACAGTGGAAAGTTATACTCAATAAGCTCATATTTTATGAATTTTTAAGATTTTGTGGATAAATTCTAGCACAAAAATCGGTAAAAATTTCGTAAATTAGCCCGTTAATAAAAATTGGAGATAAATAATTTTCAGACGCACAGCTAAAGGTCTGACTGTCATTATAATAAAATTTGTTTATGCAAAAAGAAGGAGAAAGACTGATTCCTATCAACATTGTTGATGAAATGAAATCGTCTTATATCGATTATTCGATGTCGGTTATCGTTTCAAGAGCGTTGCCGGATGTAAGAGACGGCCTGAAACCGGTCCATAGAAGAGTACTTTACGGTATGTATGGATTGGGGGTTTTTTCTAATAGAAAATATTTAAAATCTGCAAGAATCGTTGGGGACGTTTTGGGTAAATATCACCCGCACGGAGACTCCTCAGTATATGATGCAATGGTGAGAATGGCTCAGGAATGGAGCCTTCGTTATCCTCAGGTAGACGGGCAGGGTAACTTCGGTTCAATGGACGGGGATCCGCCTGCAGCAATGCGTTATACCGAGGCAAGGCTGAAAAAGATCTCTGATGAGATTCTTTCAGATCTGGACAAAGAAACTGTTGATTTTCAGAATAACTTTGACGACAGTATGACGGAACCTACCGTTATGCCTACAAAAGTTCCCACTCTATTAGTAAACGGAACATCGGGTATCGCTGTAGGTATGGCGACCAATATGGCACCGCATAACCTTTCGGAATCCATTGATGCGATCACTGCTTATATCAATAACAGAGAAATCACGATCGATGAATTAATGCAGCACATCACAGCACCGGATTTCCCTACGGGAGGTATTATATACGGTTACGACGGTGTAAGGGATGCCTTCCATACAGGAAGAGGAAGAGTAGTGCTGAGAGCAAAAGTGAATTTCGAAGAAATCGGAAACAGAAATGCCATTATCGTTACCGAAGTTCCTTACCAGGTGAATAAGGCAGACATGATCGCCAGAACCGCTGAACTTGTAAAAGATGATAAAATTGTAGGTATTCACGAGATCAGAGACGAATCGGACAGAAATGGTCTGCGTGTCGTTTATGAACTGAAAAATGATGCCATTCCTAATGTTGTCTTAAACTTACTATATAAATATACAGCGCTTCAGACTTCTTTCAGTGTCAACAATATTGCATTGGTTAAAGGAAGACCTGAACAGCTGAATTTAAAGGATATCATTCACCATTTCGTGGAGCACAGACACGAAGTGATCGTGAGAAGAACTCAGTATGAGCTTAAGAAAGCCAAAGAGAGAGCTCACATCCTGGAGGGTTTCATGAAAGTGATCGGGTCTCAGGATTCTTTAGACAGAGCCATTTCTATCATCCGTCACAGTGCTAACCCTCAGGCTGCCAAAGAAGGCCTGATCGAGGCATTTGAACTTTCTGAAATCCAGGCTCAGGCTATTCTTGATCTTAGACTGGCACGTCTTACAGGAATGGAGCTTGATAAGATCCGTGACGAATATGACGCGATCATGAAAGAGATCATGAACCTTGAAGATATCTTAGCGAACGAACCGAGAAGATTTGAGATCATCAAAGAAGAATTGCTTGAAATCAAAGAAAAATACGGAGATGAAAGAAGAACTGCCATTGATTTCTCAGGAGGAGAAATGTCTATTGAGGACATTATTCCGAACGAAGCAGTAGTTCTTACCATTTCACACGCAGGATACGTTAAGAGAACCTCACTTTCCGAATACAAAATTCAGAGCAGAGGCGGTGTGGGCAACAGAGCGGCAACCACAAGGGATGAAGACTTCCTTGAATATATTGTTTCTGCGACCAACCACCAGTATATGCTGTTCTTCACAGAAAAAGGAAGATGTTACTGGCTGAGGGTATTTGAAATTCCTGAAGGGTCAAAAACATCCAAAGGAAGAGCCGTACAAAACCTGATCAACATCGAACAGGATGACAAGATCAAAGCCTATATCAGAACCAACAACCTGAAAGACGCTGAATACGTAAACCAGATGAGCGTAGTGATGGTGACCAAAAACGGAACCATCAAGAAAACGTCTCTTGAAGCTTATTCAAGACCTAGGGTTAATGGGGTTAATGCTATCGAGATCAGAGATAATGACCAGCTGCTAGGTGCATACCTTACCAATGGTACGTCTCAGATCATGATTGCGACCAAGAATGGTAAATGTATCCGTTTCCCTGAAGAAAAAGTAAGAGAAGTAGGTAGAGGATCTATCGGGGTGCGTGGTATCGCTATGGATGAAAATGATGAAGCAATTGGTATGATTGTTGTGAATGATGTGGAAAAAGAAACCGTTCTTGTCGTTTCCGAAAAAGGATACGGTAAAAGAACTGCGGTAGAAGACTACAGAATCACCAACAGAGGAGGAAAAGGAGTTATTACCCTGAACATTACCGAAAAAACAGGAAATCTGATCGCCATTCAGAATGTAACAGACGAAGACGGATTGATGATTATCAACAAGTCTGGTGTTGCCATCAGAATGAATATGGATGAAATGAGAGTAATGGGAAGAAATACTCAGGGAGTGAAAATGATCAACCTTAAGAAAAATGACGAAATTGCAGCCATTGCAAAAGTAGAAATGGATAAAGATGTGGTAGAAGAAGGTTCTGAAGAAAATGAAGAAGGAACAGGAATTGTAGCTGATAACCCGGAAAACAGTACAGAAACTCAGGCTGAAAAAGAAAACCCGGCTGAAGAAAATGAGAATTCTGATTCTGAAGAATAAAATTACAATTAATATAATATAGTTATTATGAAGAAACTCATTTTAGGTATAGCCATCGTAGCTTCTGCTTTCGTTTTCGGTCAGAAGGGCGATGTGAATGCCAAGCTGCAGGAAACGAACAAAGCTGCAATGGATGCATATAATGCAAAAAACTATACCGTTGCCGCACCTAAGTTTTTAGAAGTTTATAACTTATTGAAAACAAGTGGGCAGGATGATAAGATATATATGTATTACGCAGGGCTAAGCTATGCTTTGGCAAATAACAGTGATGAAGCCATCAAAATATATACAGATCTTATCAATTCCGGTTTTACAGGTGTTCAGACAACGTATACTGCAAAAGAGAAAAAATCCGGTAATGTGATTCCTTTGGACAAAACGACCTGGGATCTTATGAAAAAGAATGCTGATTATTCAGACTTCAAGACTGAGCAGACAGCAAGTGTTGAACCGGATCTGTATGAAACATTAACGACTTTGCTTATGAATGCAAAGAAGCCTAATGAAGCATTAGTGATCATTGAAAAAGGATTGGCAAAATTTCCAAATAATGCTAAACTTAAAGAAGCTCAGGCTACAGCTTACTATGATTCCGGAAATACAGAAAAATTCATCGGAGCACTTAAAGAGCAGCTGGCTAAAAACCCTACTGATGCTACCAACTGGTACAATCTTGGAGTAATGCAGTCTAAAAATCCTGCAACAGTGGAAGATGCAATTGCGTCATTCAAGAAAGCTATCGAGATTAAACCTGACTTTGACAACGCTTACCAGAACCTTGTTTATATAGTAATTGGAGACGATTCAAAAACTGTAGAGCAGATCAATGCCACAAGAAAGGAAAAGCCTGAAGAAGCCACTAAGCTTATCGATGCAAGAAAAGAAAGATTTGCTAAGGCACTTCCATATGCTGAGGCATGGTACAAAGCTGCACCGGAAAATCTTGATGCCCTTACTGCATTGAAAGAGACCTATATTATAACAAAAAATATAGATAAAATTAAAGATCTGAAAGCTAAAGAAGCTGAGCTTAAAGCAAAAGCAAAATAATAATTCTTTAGTTAAATCATAAATGAAACCGGAGCAGAAATGTTCCGGTTTCTTTGTTTTTAAAATTGAAAATACATCTCTCTTGTTTACCTTCATTATCCTTAAATTTCAGCTTAAAAATTCTCTGTAATTCCGTATCTTTGAGAAAAATTTTTACAAGATGATTGAGTGGAAAACCGCTAAAGAATACGAAGATATTACCTACAAAAAATGTAACGGGGTAGCAAGAATTGCTTTCAACAGACCGGAAGTAAGAAATGCCTTCAGACCCAAAACAACTTCAGAACTGTACGACGCTTTTTACGACGCTTATGAAGACTCTTCCATAGGAGTTGTCCTGCTTTCAGGAGAAGGACCAAGTGCCAAAGACGGAGGCTGGGCTTTCTGCAGCGGAGGAGACCAGAAAGCAAGAGGTCATCAGGGATACGTAGGCGAAGACGGAAGACACCGTCTGAATATTCTTGAAGTTCAGCGTCTGATCCGTTTCATGCCGAAAGTAGTGATCGCTGTTGTTCCCGGATGGGCAGTAGGCGGAGGACATTCGCTTCATGTGGTATGCGATCTTACTTTAGCGAGTAAAGAGCACGCTATATTCAAACAGACCGATGCTGATGTAACGAGTTTTGACGGAGGTTACGGATCTGCCTACCTTGCAAAAATGGTTGGTCAGAAAAAAGCCCGTGAAATATTCTTTTTAGGAAGAAACTATTCCGCTCAGGAAGCTTTGGACATGGGAATGGTGAATGCCGTGATCCCGCATGCAGAATTAGAAGATACAGCCTACGAATGGGCTCAGGAAATTTTAGCTAAATCTCCATTATCCATCAGAATGCTGAAATTCGCAATGAACCTGACGGATGACGGAATGGTTGGTCAGCAGGTATTCGCAGGAGAGGCAACCCGTCTGGCTTATATGACGGAAGAAGCTCAGGAAGGAAGAAACGCATTCCTTGAAAAAAGAAAACCGGACTTCGGAGAAAATCAGTGGATCTCTTAAATATCAGTGATGAGTAATAAGCAACCGTCAATATTTTTACCGTTACTTATTACCCATTACCCATTACTTATACATTATGTCGGATTGGATAAAAGCCGCAAGGCTAAGAACTTTACCGCTTTCCTTAAGCGGAATTATCATGGGAGCCTTCATTGCAAAATGGAGACTTTACGGAGAAGGTGGAACATGGGACTGGAAAATTTTTGCTCTGGCACTTCTGGTAACCCTTTTGTACCAGATTTTATCAAATTATGCCAATGACTACGGTGACGGCGTAAAAGGAACTGATGCCAAAAGAATCAATGAAGCGGAATCAAGGGCTGTCGCGTCAGGTAAAATTACGGCAAAGCAAATGAAAAATGCGGTGATTCTTTTCTCTGCATTATCCTTTATTGCCACCATTGCACTTTTATATATTGCTTTCATCCCGCATCATATGAATGAATTTTATATTTTCATAGGATTGGGAGTGGCCTGTATTTTGGCGGCAATTGGCTATACAGTTGGAAAAAAACCTTACGGATATATGGGATTGGGAGATCTTTTTGTATTTATATTTTTTGGTTTGGTTTCGGTTTGCGGGAGTTATTTTCTCTTTACCAAAACCTTCAGCTGGGACATGCTGTTGCCCGGAACAGCAGTAGGAATGATGAGTATGGCTGTTCTTAATCTCAACAATATGAGGGATATAGAAAGCGACAGGCTGTCAGGGAAAAAGAGCTTCGCATTGAGGATAGGTTTCAAAAATGCAATGATTTATGAGATGGTCCTGTTGCAGCTTCCATTGGTCTTAATTCTTATATTTTTAGCATTAAACGGTTTCATACAGTCTCAAAACTATTACGTTTTCATTGTGATGATCTTACTGATTCCTTTTGCTAAACTCAGAAGGAAAATCATGTCTGTAAAAGAGCCTAAAGAACTGGATCCATTCCTGAAACAGGTGGGGATTCTCACCTTTACAATGGCGGTTCTTACAGCAATTGGACTTAATTTTTTTAAATAAATTCCCGTTGCTATGAGTTCAGATATTTACGTTGAAGCTCAGATGCTTATCAGAAAACCGGTTAAAGATGTTTTTGAAGCATTCATCAATCCTGAAGTCACCACTAATTTCTGGTTTACAAAATCCACCGGAAAATTACAAGAAGGTAAGACGGTTATCTGGGAGTGGAAAATGTATGGAGCCAAATCTGAAGTAAAAGTTCACCAGATTGCTCCAAACAGGCTGATAAAAACAGAGTGGGGCGATCCGGCAGTTCAGGTGGATTATGAATTTAAAGAAATGGAGAAAGGAACTTTGGTGGTCATTAAAAGCTATGGATTCAGCCAGACGGGTGAAGATCTTTTAAAAATAATTAATGACAATACAGGTGGTTTTACAACAGTTCTCGATGGTTGCAAAGCCTATTTGGAACACGGAATTAATTTGAAATTGATTGAGGATAAATTTCCACAGAAATAATCTGACATAAAACCTTGCTGAGTATTAACGCCTTTGCGAATTTAAAAACATTTAGTTTATTAAAAAATCTTAGCACTCTTTGCGTTTAAATAAAACACAAATAACACCAATATTTACACAAATTTTCACTAATATTTTATAGTGTTATTCGTGAAAAATATTTGAACTATTTGTGTTTAAATGTTTAAAAATTAATTAAAAAATCAATTAAAAATGAAAATACAATTTTTAGGACAAAACTGTTTTTTGTTTACGTACAAAGACAAAACAATTTTAAGTGATCCTTTTTACAATTACAAAAAGGTGGAATCCGGCTTTGATATATCGGCTCAGAAGATCGATTATATCCTACTGACCCATGCTCACGGCGATCATATTGCCGATGTGGAAGAAGTACTGCAGTTCCATCCGGAAGCAACAATTATAGCTGTTCCTGAGATCTGTGCGTACTTTAAAACTGCAAAGAATAAAGATGATGTAAACTTAGGAGGATCGGCAAAAATCGACGATCTTAAGATTTCTATGGTGCCGGCTCATCATACAAGTTCGTTCCCGGATGGAAGCTATGGAGGCGTTCCTGTAGGATATATTTTCAGACTTCCCGAAGGTAAGAACATCTATATGGCCGGAGATACCGGAGTAATGGCAGATATGGAACTTTTCCCAAGACTTTTCGGGAATATTGACCTGTCTATCCTTCCCATCGGAAGCCACTACACGATGTGTCCCAGAAAAGCCTCTTTTGCAGCAGCAGAATTATTGAAGACTCCAAAAGTAATCGGCTGCCACTTCGATACATTCCCTGCTATTGAGATCAATCATGAAAGTGCATTAAAGCATTTTGCTGATAAAAATGTAGAACTGGTTCTTCCTAAACTGGGAGAGGCGTTTGAATTTTAAATAAAAATGAAGGGTAATCCGGAAATTAGAATGAAAATGCTGAAAAGTATAGAAACAAAAAAAGATAATCTTCCAATTACCTTACTTCAACTTAAATCAAAAAAAATGGCAAGCTACCTAAATCACACCGCTACGACCAATTACCTTTGCTGTGTTCCCACCCTGGAGGGTTCTCAGGAGCTGGTTGTTTAGGACTTGCCGTTGCAAAGGTAGGAATAATTTATAAACTTCAAAATATAATTAAAGAAAATTAGTCGAAAAAATGCAGTAATAAAGCTAAACAGCTGGAATTTAGAGCAATAATTTTTCAACTTTTTCTAAAAAATCTAACATGACGAAAAGTCCATCAACATTAGGAATTATACTTTTTATCGCTACAATGATCATTTTTTTTGTAGCCTATTACTTTTTCTCAGGAATCAGTTACTTTGATATCTCTTTGAAAATCAATGCTTTTGTTCTTCCCATTTTATATGCCGGAGGCGCCTTTTGGTCCGTAAAATCGTTCTGGAACAAAAACAGGGTGGTAACTTTTAAAGACGCGTTCTCAAGAGCATTCATCCCGATGTTTATCGGAGGAATTCTTTCCATTTTCAGCATCTATGCCTTCCTGAATTTCGCAGATCCGGATGCTAAAAAACTGCTTAACTACCAGTATGTGCAGAGACAGAAAACAGAATTAGACACCGAATATCACTCTGCAAGAAAGATCATGAAACATCAGAAAGACATTGACGAATTAGACAAAAAATACAAGGAAAGACTGCCCAGCTTTTCTCCGGAAGCTGTTAAAGGGAAAGATATGCTTACTGCAAGTCATTTTTCAGGATATTTTGCGGCAATTCTTATATTTTACGTAGTTTTGTCAGTGTTTTTCGGAGCGTTTTTCAGAACGAGAACCGTGTACCAGGAAACAGAAAATCAAGAATAATTTTTATTAAAATTAAATGAATTTATCTATAGTTATTCCGTTATTAAACGAAGAGGACTCTCTGGAAGAGCTTTTTTCAAGGATTGATAATGTCTGTTATTCCAACAGCTTATCCTATGAAATTTGGTTTGTGGATGACGGAAGTACAGATCTGTCGTGGAGCATTATCGAAAATATGAAGGTCCAGTACCCTCAGATCCACGCCATAAAGTTTTCCAGAAATTACGGAAAATCCCAGGCACTTCATGCCGCTTTTGAAAGAACCAACGGGGACGTGGTCATTACCATGGACGCTGATTTACAGGATTTTCCTGAAGAAATTCCTGAGCTTTACAAAATGGTGACTGAAGATAATTACGACATTGTTTCAGGCTGGAAAAAGAAGCGTTTTGATAATGTAATGACGAAAAATGTGCCGTCAAAACTGTTCAACGCAGCTGCAAGAAAAGTTTCAGGAGTTTATCTTCATGATTTCAACTGCGGGCTTAAAGCATATAAAAGACAGGTCGTAAAATCAATCGATGTGTATGGAGATATGCACCGTTATATTCCCGTATTGGCTGCCAACGCCGGATTCAGAAGAATTACGGAAAAAGAAGTACAGCATCAGGCAAGGCCTTACGGAACCTCAAAATTCGGAACCGAAAGATTTATCCGGGGTTTTCTGGATTTGGTAACCCTTTGGTTTGTAAGCCGGTTCGGAGGAAGACCCATGCATTTCTTTGGGGCGGTAGGAACTGTAATGTTTATCGTAGGATTTCTTTCTGCGCTTTGGTTAGGAATTTCAAAACTAATTGATGTGGCAAGAGGAATTTACGGACATCTGATCACCAATAATCCGTGGTTTTTTATCGCTTTGACGATGATGCTTATGGGAACATTGCTTTTCATAGCCGGATTCTTAGGCGAAATGATCATCAGAACCAACAGGGAACATAAGAATTATAATATTGATGAAGTGATTTAATTCATCAAACAGATAATTATTTGCATAAAAAATCCCCGGGAGTTCTACACTTTTCGGGGATTTTTTTGTTCCGTTTTCTTTATTATAAATATGCACAAATTAAAACCTCTTCAAAAAATAAAAATCAATACACGATCAATTTTATCGCAGATAAAATCTTTGCGCCTTAACAGCATAAAGCAGATAAAAACCTTGCGTCCTTGCGAAGAACCAATACATTGCCATTTTCTAAAGAATAAAATTGAATATTGTGAGCATTTTGTCATCGGAACAGTAAGCCTGTTAGGAATTTTAATCCTATTTTTGTTTAATGATATGGTAAGTCTTATCAGTCTGTGGATACCTGTAGAGAAGATTTCGGTATTTTTAGACAAAGCGTTATTTATTCTTTTCATTCTCTTTCCGGCAGTTACGTATTGGAATGCATTTAAAATTCATTCTCAAAACCGACCTGTTTGAAGAGCATCAGTACTTTATGATTTGATGCGAATGGAAAGTCTTGCCATCATTACGGTTTTATATAAAGTATTTTTAAATTGAACATGAAAAAAATAGGGTACGCATGCCTGCTTGTAGTGGCAGTTTCCTGCGGAAAAGTTTCTCCGAAAGGAAAGATTGAAAGGAAAGATGTAGATGTTTCAGAGTTTGTGAATCTGGATCTGGAAGGGAAATTCCGTGTATTTTATGCCAGGGGAAATAAGAATTTTGTAGAAATCGAGACCTATCCCAATGTGGCTGATAACCTGGATGTTGATGTTAATGACAAGACCCTTTTTATCAAAGAAAAAAGAGGCACAAAAGGGGTGGATTTCTATAACGTGACAATCTATTCCAAATATAACCTTGAAAAAGTTTCGGTTGCAGATTCTGTAGAAATGAATATTTCAAGTGAAATTAAGACCGATAATTTTAGGCTTAATTTAAAAAATTATGCTACTTTTATGGGTTCAGTGAACACAAGAAGAGCAGAAGTGGAGATGCAGAACAGAAGCCGGGCCAATTTTTTGGGACTGACTAAAGATGCGATGATAAAGATCTCAGACACAGCAAGTTTAATTGCCCCTTACTGGAAAATAGAAAATCTGAATATTGATTCTAAAAACGGAAACTATGCAGAAGTTAATGTAAAAGATTCTTTAAAAGGACATGTGCAGAATACAGCAAAATTTGTTTATTATAATGACCCGATTCGTGCATTTAAAATAGATAAGACGACTCGTGTGGAAAATAAGAAATTAGAGTAATTAGCAGGAAGAGGGAAGTTATCATAAGAAAAGAAATGAATGAGTTTCAAATTTGAGAAATTGATTATCTGCCAAAAATCTATGGATTTCAAAATAAATAAAAAGTAAATAGTAAGTGGAAAGCTGAAATTGAGACATAAATTTCTCCCATCTTCCAAACAAAATATAAAAAACAGAACAGTAAAATAAAAGCAGAAAATATAAATTTGGAATGAGACTTCCTTCCATCTTCAGACTTCCTGCTTCCAAACCTAAATACAAATATGACAACATTAGAAAAAGCGAAACTTTGGTTAAGTAATACATTCGATAAGGAAACAAGAGATGCGGTACAGGTTCTGATAGACGGTAATTCTCCGGATCTGGAAGATTCTTTCTACAGAGAACTTGAATTCGGAACAGGAGGGATGAGAGGTGTCATGGGAGTAGGAACCAACCGCTTGAATAAATATACATTAGGACAGGCTACACAGGGATTGGCCAATTATATGCTTCAGCAGTTTAAAGGAGAAGAGATCAAAGTGGCCATCGCTTATGATGTTCGCCACAATTCAAAAGAATTCGGGAAACTGGTTGCGGATGTTCTAACAGCAAACGGAATTAAAGTGCTTCTTTTCAAAGATCACAGACCGACTCCTGAATTGTCTTTCACTGTAAGAGACAAAAAATGCAATGGGGGAATTGTATTAACAGCATCCCACAATCCGCCTGAATACAACGGTTATAAAGTTTACTGGAATGACGGGGCACAGATCGTTCCGCCACACGATGAAGCGATTATCAAAGAAGTATATTCTGTGAAATTCGACGAAATTAAATTCGACGGAAATGACGATCTGATCGAATGGATCGGAGAAGAACAGGATGACGTTTATATCGATGCCTGTATTGAAAACTCAACGTATCAGAACGTTGGAAAAGAAAATTTGAATATTGTTTTCACCTCTATCCACGGAACAACCTATACCACAATTCCGAAGGCTTTGGAAAAAGCAGGATTCAAAAAAGTAGATCTGGTAAAAGAACAGATGATTCCTAGCGGTAATTTTACCACGGTAGAATCTCCGAATCCGGAAGAGCCGGCAGCCCTGGAAATGGCTATGGATCTGGCAAGAATTACCAACGCAGATATCGTTATCGGAACAGACCCGGATGGCGACAGATTGGGGATTGCGGTAAGAAATCTTGACGGAGAAATGCAGCTTCTGAACGGTAACCAGACCAATACAATTCTTACTTTCTACATTTTAAACGAGTGGAGAAAGCAGGGAAGAATTACAGGAAAAGAATTTATCGGATCTACGATCGTGACTTCGGATATTTTCTTTGATATTGCACAGAAATTCGGAGTTAACTGCAAAGCAGGACTTACAGGATTCAAATGGATAGGAAAAATGATCCGTGAATCAGAAGGAAAAGAAAAATTTATCTGCGGCGGCGAAGAAAGTTTCGGTTTCATGACCGGAGATTTTGTCCGTGATAAAGATTCTTGCGGAAGTATCGTTTTAGCCTGCGAAATTGCAGCATGGTGTAAATCTAACGGTAAAACAATGTACCAGTACATGATCGAAATCTATGAAGATCTCGGAATGTATTACGAAGGCCTGGTAAACATCGTCAGAAAAGGAAAAGAAGGTGCTGAAGAAATCCAGAATATGATGAAAAATTTCCGCGAAAACCCACCGAAAGAATTGGCCGGATCATTAGTGGAAGAAGTGAAGGATTTTAAAGAACAGACCAGTTTTTCCATTTCAAAGAACGAAACAAAAGTAATGAACGATATTCCGAAATCGAATGTACTGATTTACTATACCCAGGATGGAACCAAAGTCTGTGTAAGACCTTCAGGAACAGAACCGAAAATTAAATTCTATATTTCTGTAAAAGATACCGTTACTTCTGAAGCCGATTTTATAGATAAATTAAAATCATTAGAAGCAAAAATCGAAGAAGTAAGAAAAGATCTGAAATTAGACTAATCTGAAAATGATAAAAAAGAGCTTGGCAGTATGTATGCTTTCTGTACTTGTTTTTTCCTGCAAAAAAGAAGCTCCTGAAATGCCGGAAACGAAAATGGCACATGATTCTATTGCAAAGACGGAAGTAAAAGAAGATATCTTTAAGCCAATTGATACAGCTTATTCTCCTGCCTATAAAACGGAGGATTACATGAAGGCACTGCAGTATTACCGGACTGAAGCAGAAAAAGAAATAGCAGCCGGAAGCCCTGAACAGAATAACAAGGTTTATGAAGGTTATGTTGAAGTAAGAAATAAATATATTCAGGGTCTCAGCAGACTTCATACCGATATTCTGGATAAATACGTCAATTATTATGACTCTGACAGTGAAAGCTACAAATTTCCGGAACAGATAAAAGACTTGGCAGCCCGGTTTAAAAAAGAAGGACTTGAATTTAGAGAAGTAGGAGAAGGGATGACGGAAATTTGGTCGGTTCCCAATTACTATTATTTAATATTTAAGAATAAAGTCACTCCCGATTACAATGCCTATATTGCTCAGATGGCAATAGAAGCAAAGGATAATTATGCTGTAGATGCCGGACTGGTTATTAGTTGGAAAGAATTGGGAAACAGACTGATATTCTGGGAGAATTTCATGAAGAAATACCCTCAAAGCCCACTGCTGAAAACCGTTAAGAAAGATTATAATAACTATCTGTACGATTATCTGTATGGGATGGACAATACTCCGACCTATGAAAGAGCAGACGGAAAGTTATACGATGAAAACAGAAATGAATACAACAGGATTATAAAAAAATATCCCGGTTCATATACCGCAAAAAGAGCTCAGGAATTTCTGAATCTTTTCGATTCCAAGATCCCTGTGGATCAGATTCGTGAGAAAATGAATGTGGTAAGCAATTATTAGTAAATTTAAATAAAAATAAAGTGAAAGTTTCAAAATTAGCGGCGAACCTGATTGGTTCCGAAATTGTAAAAATTGGTAATGAAGTTAATGATTTAAAAGCAAAAGGAGCGGAGATAGCTAATCTTACTATTGGTGACCTGAATTCTAATCTATATCCTATTCCGGCACTGCTGAAGGAAGAGATTCAGAAAGCATATCAGAATAATCTAACGAATTATCCGCCAGCCAACGGACTTTTATCTTTAAGAAAAGAAGTTTCTAAAGACCTGAAAAACAGATGGAACCTGGATTACTCTCCCAACGATATTTTAATTACTGCCGGATCAAGACCATTGATCTATGCGGTTTATAAAACCATCGTAGACGAAGGTGACAAAGTAGTATATCCTACACCATCATGGAACAACAATCACTATGCTTACCTTACTTCAGCAGAAGCAGTAGAAGTGAAGACCACTCCTGAAAATAATTTTCTTCCGACAGCGGACGATTTAAGACCACATTTAGGAGGCGCAGTTCTTTTAGCCCTTTGCTCACCGCTGAATCCTACCGGAACAATGTTTACCAAAGAACAGCTTTCAGATATCTGCGAACTGGTTCTTGAAGAAAACAAAAAAAGAGGGGAATATGAAAAACCATTGTACCTGATGTATGATCAGATCTATTCTAACCTTACTTTCGGGGCACAGCACGTAGATCCGGTTTCTCTTTTCCCTGAACTGAAAGAATACACCATTTATATCGACGGGATCTCTAAATGCCTTGCTGCAACCGGAGTACGCGTAGGTTGGGGATTCGGTCCCGCTCATATTCTGGATAAAATGAAAGCTCTTCTGACACACGTTGGAGCATGGGCACCTAAGCCGGAACAGGAAGCTACCGCAAAATTCTTTGAAAACCCTGACAATGTGAATGTTTTCGTAGAAGACTTCAAAGGAAAGCTGGAAGAAAGTTTAAAAGTTCTTCACAGCGGAATCCAGGATTTAAAAGGAAAAGGACTGGCAGTGGAAAGCATCGAACCGATGGGAGCGCTGTATCTTACGATCAGATTGGATTATATCGGAAAAACAAAACCTGACGGATCTGTTATTGAAAGCTCTTCTGATCTGGTATTCTACTTAATTAATGATGCAGGAGTTGCTTTAGTTCCATTCTCAGCGTTTGGAGAAGCAAAATCTGAGCCTTGGTTCCGTGCTTCTGTGGGAGGTTTAGCGGTTGACGAGATCAAAGTAATGCTTCCGAAGCTTGAAAATGCATTGAACAATCTTAAATAGTTTTAATGTAACTGTATAACAATGTATCAATGTAACAATTCCGGTACTTACACTATTGGTAAACTGTTAGATTGATACATTGTTACATTAAAAATAAAATATAAATCGGGTTAAATGAAATTTCCCAAAAGACTATTTCTGGAAACCAAACTTTTAAGCTATTCAACATAACTTATAAATTATAATCAATGAAAATCATAGCTGTTATTCCTGCCCGTTACGAAGCAAGCCGTTTTCCGGCAAAACTGATGCAGATGTTAGGTGAAAAAACAGTAATCATGACAACCTATCAGAACGTTGCAGAAACAGGACTGTTTGATGAAGTATTTGTCGCTACGGATTCTGAAATTATTTTTGATGAAATCGTTAAGAATGGTGGAAAAGCCGTCATGACCGGACAGCATGAAACAGGGAGCGACCGCATTGCGGAGGCCGTACAGAACATCGACTGTGATATTGTGATCAATGTTCAGGGAGATGAGCCTTTCCTCAAATTAGAGCCTTTAAAACAGCTTATCAACGTTTTTAAAGAAGACGACAACCAGGAAATTTCATTGGCTTCCTTAAAAATAAAACTGACAGAAAAAGAAGAAATCGAGAATCCGAATAATGTCAAAGTAATTACGGATAATAATGGCTTTGCATTGTATTTCAGCCGTTCTGTGATTCCTTTCCACAGGGAAGTTTCTTATGATGTAAGTTATTTTAAGCATATCGGAGTGTACGCTTTCAGAAAACACGCATTACTTCAGTTCTCCAAACTGGAAATGAAACCACTGGAAATATCAGAAAAGATAGAATGTATCCGTTATCTTGAATATGGAATGAAAATCAAACTGATAGAAACCAATTTCATCGGAGTTGGAATTGATACTCCCGAAGATCTGGAGAAAGCACGGAAATTAATTTAAAAATACAAGTGAAAAGCATGACTATTGCTCACCGCTTTTGTTTTTTTGCCCAATTCCCCTTATATTTGAAGTAATATACAAGCTATAAATGAGGATCTTATTTTTAATATTGATATTTTGCTGTTCAAATCTGAAATGCCAGAATTTGAATAATAAAAAATTCTATGCCGAAATAAAGCACGGGTGTATTGCAACAACAAATAGAGCCATCGATGTCTATACATTTTTTGTGCTGGAATTTAAAAATAATAAAATATATCCATCGTATCTCGTCATATCATCCAAACAGCAGATTGTAGAAGACCCTGTTAATTATAAATTTGAAAATAAAATACTATATCTTGCAAAACCATTAGAGCTTGAAGAAGGTCTGGTATCAGTTTTAACTTACGTCAATGGAAATCTGGTATCCAAAAAGAAACAAAATGAAGCACAATATGTTTTTAAACCTTCTTTAGACCATTATTTTAAAAGAAATAAATGAAAAAAATAATATATCTGGTCCTTTTAACGTTCGCAGCCTCATTGTACTCTCAGACTGCAAAAGAAATTATAGACAAAAATATAGAACTGTCGGGAGGATTAACGAATTGGAAACTCTTGAATTCAGTATTGCTGCAGGGCAAAGTGATCCTGGGAGTCAAAGATGAATACCCTATAAAAATTTACCAGCAGCGTCCCAATCTTACCAAAACAGTGATCAGCATCAGTGGAAAGGAAACGGCAATTGAAGGCTTTGACGGAACCAAAGGATATGCAATGAATTATGCAGCCAACAAACTTCAGGTGTACCCTGAATATGTACCTGAAAGCTTTGATAATGATTTCATTGACTGGGAAAACAAAGGTTTTGATGCCAGATACCTGGGAAAAGAAAAAGTAGGCGAAATCTACTGCCACAAAGTAGAGCTTACCAAAAATGTAAATAAAAACATCTATTATTTTGATGTGAAAAGCTATATGCTTTTAAAAGAAGTCAAAAAGGATGAAACATTGGTGTATGCCGATTACAAGAAAGTAGGAAACCTTTCAATGCCCTTTAGGATTGAATCTTCAAGTACTAAAAAGGATGGCGATTTCGTTATGATCTTAAACCGGATAGACGCTAATAAAGTTTTCCCGGCCAATACATTTAAATTTTAATCAATAGAGAGATAATGCCTGTTTAAAGCATTCGGGGATTATATTTTGAAAATAATTGCGGCAAAACCGCCAACCAAAATTTATAAGAATGAAAAAGATTTTCTTATTGCTGCTTTCTTTTGTGGCATTTTTACAGAACTGTACCAACCAGAAAAGTGAGATTTCTCAATCTAAAACCAAAGAACTTATGGGAAAAACAATATATGATTTCAAAGTTGAAAGCCTGGATGGCAAAGAGATCAATTTTGCAGATTTTAAAGGAAAAAAGATCCTTATTGTCAATACGGCATCAGAATGTGGATTCACACCGCAGTATGCAGATCTGGAAAAAGTGTATGAAGAATACAAGGACAAACTGGTTATTGTAGGATTTCCTGCCAATAATTTCGGAGGTCAGGAGCCCGGAACCAATACCGAGATAGGTGCTTTCTGCCAGAAAAATTATGGAGTAACATTTCCTTTGGCGGCTAAAGTTTCTGTAAAAGGCGATGATACAGCTCCAATATTTAAATATTTAACGGAAAAAGATTTAAACGGGGTAAAAAATACTACTATCCTTTGGAATTTTACGAAATTCTTAATTGATGAAAACGGAAAACTGATCGATACCTTCGTAAGTACTACAAAACCTACGGATGAAGCGATTACCAAGTATTTGAAATAAAATCAAAAATATATTTTTAAAAAAGTGGGTAATTATTACCCACTTTTTTTATTGGTATTAAAAATATAACCTACAATTATTATATTAAATTATGAGCCAGGGAAAATTCATACCAGAAGAATCAACAGATTATTATTTCTTTTCTGTAAATTATTGGGGATATTTCTTTGTTGTGGAATTATATTTTTAATAACCCTATTTGTATTTTTAAAAAGAAACAAAAAATAATTAAACTGAATTAATTGTATTACTCATTACTTTTCTCCGCAAAACAGAATATATTCCCCAGCTTGATACTGGAATAGCCATTACTTTTTATCTTGGAAGAATTGATCATCGCTTTAGCTAAAACCTCTGTAGGCAAAGGTTTCTGACTTTCCAGAAGTCCCAGCTTATTGGCAAATTTTATAATCCTGCTGCCCAGAACTTCCCCTGTTCTTTCAGAGTCTTTTCTTTCCAGCATTCCCGGTTTAAAAATTGTGATCTTATTGAAGTGAAGCTGCTTCACAGCCTCTTCCAACTCACCTTTCATTTTAGAATAGAAAATTTTAGATGCGGGATTGGCTCCATAAGCTGAAACCAGCACATAATCTTCCACGTCATTTTCCTTCGCTGCTTTGGCAAATTCATACTGATAATCGAAATCCACTTTTCTTTGAGCTTCCTTACTTCCGGCATCTTTCAGTGTTGTTCCCAAACATGAAAATGCAATGTCGCCCTTCACTTTATCTTTCCATTCTTCAGGCTTTTCAAAATTGACTACATGAACTTTCAGCCTGTCATTCTGTATATCCACAGGTTTTCTTACAAAGATATCGACTTCCTCAAACTCCTTGTCGTTAAGCAGTTGCTTCACCAGATCTTTTCCTGTAGCGCCCGTCGCGCCAATTACCAAAGCTTTCATAATAGTTGTGATTTGTGTGGATCGTATTTTCTTTCTTAAATTTACTAAATTTGAATTAAAGTTTAGTGTTTAAAGAAGGAAAAGATATTTCCTTCAATATATATACATTATTCAAAAATCACTTATTGCCAATTACTTATTACTTATAAAGATATGGATGCCAACGAAATTTTAGACTACTGTCTTGCCAAAAAAGGAGTTACAGAAACTTTTCCCTTTGATAACGAAACCCTTGTGATGAAAGTAGGAACGAAAATGTTTTTATTAATAGGACTTGAAAGGCAGCCGTTGGGGATCAACGTAAAGACCGATCCTGAATGGAGTGCAGAACTCCGCGAACAGCATCCACAGATCACAGGCGCGTTTCATATGAACAAAACCCATTGGAATTCCGTATTGCTGGAAGGCTTAAAAAGAGACCTGATCTTTAAATTAATAGACCATTCTTATGAATTGGTGTTTAATTCATTAACAAAGAAAGCGAAAGAAGAAATTGTAAATAGCTAGAATTGAAACTCCCGGGTCAGTCTTTTATCTTCATCCAATCGTTCGATCAGTTTTTCAAGACCTTCAAATTTGATTTCGTCATGAAGAAAGCCCCTGAACTTCACCGTGATCTTTTCATCATAAATATCGCCTTCAAAATCAAGGATATAAACTTCAACGGTTAGTTTTTCTCCGTTCACGGTAGGATTCGTACCGATGCTAAGCATTCCTTTATACTGTCTGCCTTTCACTTCGGTTTCTACAATATAAGCACCCTTTTTAGGAAGAAGTTTAATAGATTCGGTTTCAATATTGGCTGTAGGATAACCAATTGTTCTTCCAATTTTTTTACCGTGAACAACGGTTCCGGAAACAGAGTAGGAGTAACCAAGCATTTCATTGGCTTCCTTGATATTGCCTGCCAGAAGAGCATTGCGTACTTTGGTGGAGCTGATATTGTTTTCGTGGATATTGATGGCTTCCATCTGTTCAACAACAAAATCCAATTCTTTTGAAAGTTCCTGAAGCAGCTCAAAATTTCCGCTTTTATTTTTTCCGAATGAATGGTCGTAGCCTATAATAAGGTATTTTACGTTCAGTTTATCAATCAGGATCTGGCGTACAAACTCTTCCCCCGTAAGGTTTCTGAATTCTTCATCAAATTCTTTCAGGAATAAATGATGAATGCCGTATTTTTCCATCAACTGTTTCTTTTCATCCAGCGTATTGAGAAGCTTGAGATCTTCATTCGGGTTAAAAACAAAACGCGGATGTGGCCAGAAAGTAAGTATCGCTGTTTCCAGATTATTCTCTGAACCTGCATTAATCAGCTCATCGATGATACTTTTGTGCCCGAGATGTACTCCGTCAAACATTCCTAAAGATAATGCTAAAGGCTTTTGAGAGGAATAATCTTTAAAATTCTTGAAAACTTTCAAAACGGAAAAATTTGACTGCAAATATAGAAATAATGTAACAATATAACAATGTAATAGTATAACAATAAAATTGCCTATTATACTGAGTTATTATTGGTAAATCGCTATATTGTTATATAGCTGCATTTTTTAAAAAAGTATGATAAAAATCTTTTTTTTACCAATTGTAGGTTTATGAAGAATCATTATATTTGCACCAAGAAAAAATTTAGCAATGGCAAACCAAATTAAAGGTAAAATTTCTCAAATTATTGGTCCGGTAATCGACGTTGTCTTCACAGATGTGGAAGCAATTCCAAGTATTTATGACGCGTTAGAAATTACAAAAGGAAACGGTGAAAAAGTAGTCTTGGAAGTAGAGCAGCATATTGGTGAAGATACAGTAAGATGTATCGCAATGGATGCTACAGACGGTCTTCAGAGAGGGCAGGAAGTAATCGGATACGGAAATCCTATTACAATGCCAATTGGTGAAGCTGTAAACGGAAGACTATTCAACGTTGTTGGGGATGCTATCGACGGACTTCAAAATATTTCTAAAGAAGGTGGTCTGCCAATTCACAGACCAGCTCCAAAATTTGATCAACTTTCAACTTCTGCAGAAGTTTTATTTACAGGTATCAAAGTAATCGACCTTATCGAGCCTTACGCAAAAGGAGGTAAGATCGGATTGTTCGGTGGTGCAGGTGTAGGTAAAACAGTATTGATCCAGGAGTTGATTAACAATATTGCAAAAGGACACGGAGGTCTTTCAGTTTTTGCCGGAGTAGGTGAAAGAACGAGAGAAGGAAATGACCTTTTGAGAGAGATGCTTGAATCAGGAATTATCAAATATGGTGATGATTTCATGCACTCTATGGAAAACGGAGGTTGGGATCTTTCTAAAGTAGACATGGAAGCTATGAAAGAATCTAAAGCTGCATTCGTTTTCGGACAGATGAACGAGCCGCCGGGTGCAAGAGCTAGAGTAGCCCTTTCCGGTCTTACATTAGCTGAGTACTACAGAGACGGTGGTGAAAGCGGACAAGGTAGAGACGTACTTTTCTTCGTAGATAACATCTTCCGTTTTACACAGGCTGGTTCTGAGGTGTCTGCACTTCTTGGCCGTATGCCTTCAGCGGTAGGTTACCAACCGACTCTTGCTTCTGAGATGGGAGCGATGCAGGAAAGAATTACTTCCACTAAAAACGGTTCAATTACTTCAGTACAGGCGGTTTACGTACCTGCGGATGACTTAACTGACCCGGCTCCTGCAACAACGTTTGCCCACCTGGATGCCACTACGGTACTGGACAGAAAAATTGCTTCATTAGGTATTTATCCAGCAGTAGATCCATTGGCTTCTACGTCAAGAATCCTTGCTCCGGAAATTATCGGTGCTGAACATTATGACTGTGCCCAGAGAGTAAAAGAAATTCTTCAGAGATACAAAGCGCTTCAGGATATCATCGCAATTCTTGGTATGGAAGAACTTTCTGAAGAAGATAAATTGGTAGTTTACCGTGCCAGAAAAGTTCAGAGATTCTTATCTCAGCCTTTCCACGTAGCAGAACAGTTTACAGGTATTCCGGGATCATTGGTAGATATCAAGGATACTATCAAAGGATTCAACATGATCATGGATGGTGAATTAGACCATTTACCGGAAGCTGCTTTCAACCTGAAAGGAACTATCGAAGAAGCTATTGAGGCTGGACAAAAAATGTTAGCTGAAAACGCATAACTAGATAAATAGAATAAAGAAAAAAGAGTAAAGACACTGTCTCTTTCTTTTTTCTTTTCTCTTTTCTCTTTAATCTAAGAAATATGAATATAAAAATTTTAACACCAGAATACGTAATTTTTGAAGGAGAAGTAGACTCTGTATTGTTGCCGGGAAAAGGTGGTGAATTCCACATTATGAAAAACCACGCAGCAATTGTTTCTTCTTTGATCGGCGGTAAAGTAAAGCTTTTCACAACTTCAGTTGGGGAACCGTATGCTAAAAACTTTACCAAAGAAAATGAGAAAGACTCTGTTTTTTCTTATCCTATCAAAAGCGGTGTTGTAGAATTTAATCATGATAAAGGAATCATCCTTTGTGAATAATTAAATGAAAAGCTAAATATATTTTCAAGAAAGTGTAACTTTGGTTACACTTTTTTTATGTTGTGTAAAAGTCTGATTGTATGAAGAAAAGCATAATCATATTCTTTACCCTTCTGGGAATCCTTTGTAATGCCCAGGGCTTCAAAACCAAAAGAGGTATCATAAGTCTCGAAGGTGTTCATGTTGCCAAGATCTCCAACAAATCCAGTGTCTATACATTCATGGATCTGAATGATACTCCGATATATACTATAGAGTTTGTAGATAAAAGTATAGTAGACTCTGTAAGAGACAGTTATATAAAGTTGAACAGGGTGTACAACCGTGAGAAAACAATAGAGATGGACTATATTTCCCCGTCAGCATTTTCCGGAGAAGAGAAATCTGCGGTATATACTTCCATAAAAGGGTTGAAGATCATAGATAACAAAGGAATTAATATAAAGAACCTGGACGAAATTTTCAAAAACGTCCCGAAAAGGAAGCTGGATACCAAAACTAAAGATGCCTATACCACCCGGAGTAAAATTGATAAAATGAATATTGAGGTCAATAAGGTAGGAGAGATCATAAGTAACGGCGTTCCTGTTGGATACTTTACCAACCTTCCCGTAAGTTTCGGTTCTGAAGATACCATTACAGACAAAACTTTTGTAGATATCGAAATATATGATGCTAAAAGTAAATACATTGGGAAATATATTACGACCACCAAGCAGATTAAAACAGCCAACGGAAAAGTTTTTACCATCTACAGAGAAATGTCCGGCAGGGCTTCATTATTAAAATTTCCGACCTATAAAGCTATTGCGGAACGAATGGCAATTTTGGATCCTAATTTTATTAAAGTTCAGGAAAAAATAATTGTGGGTGATGTGGTGAAAGACAGTGCCGGAAAATAAAAATTATTGAGTTTAGATAAAGTTATAAATCCTGAAGATTTAATTTTCTGGATTTTTTATTAATACATTTTAAAAATTACAGACTGAGTATCACTCCGTTTTCCTTAAGCTGCTGAATAGGTTTTGAAAACCAGAATAATTCAAAATCTTCAAAATTTTCTTCAAATTGATTCTTAAGCTGCTGGGCTGTAACTTTTTTCGGGTTTTCTATAGAATTTTCTTTCAGTACATTCATCAGCCATTCTGCTTTATCCTGCTCCAGATCTATCTTTACAATATTGGTTTTTAAGTGGAATGTAAGGAGTGTATACGGGCCAGAGTATTTTTTTTTATTTTTTAAGCGATTCTCAGCGATTACGTTTTTGGTTAAAAAAACAACCTTGGAATTACCTTTAAAGCCGAATTGTGCATCATCCAGAAGACAGTCATGAATATAATCAGGATGAATGGTAGTTCGCGGAATTTTAAAATCAAACCATTTCTGAAGCGGAAATTCAAAATTGATTCCGTGCATATAATTGAAAAGAGATTTTTTTAAACCAAAGCTGAATTGACTGTGATCGATTCCGGTTTTGTCTTTAAAATCAATATCGTTGTTGGCAAACAGAATTTCTTCCTTCACAGGAATCACTCCGAATTCTTCAGGATTAATTCCGACAGGCGAATGTGCCGTCATAGCAAACTGGTGCCAGAAAGCACTTTGCAGAATTCCCATTTCAAACATCTGTCTTACCATTTCCAAAGAGTCCACGGTTTCCTGGATAGTCTGGGTTGGGTAGCCATACATCAGATAAGCGTGAACCATAATTCCTGCTTCGGTGAAGTTTCTTGTTACTCTGGCAACCTGGTCTACGGAAACCCCTTTGTCTATCAATTGTAACAACCGGTCGCTGGCCACTTCAAGTCCTCCGGAAACCGCAACACATCCGGAAAGTTTTAGGAGGTAGCATAAATCGCGGGTGAAACTTTTTTCAAACCGGATATTGGTCCACCAGGTAACGACCAGGTTTCTGCGGAGAATTTCCAGTGCGACTTCCCGCATCAAGGCCGGGGGCGCAGCTTCATCCACAAAATGAAATCCTGTCTCACCGGTTGTTCTGATGAGCTCTTCCATTCTGTCGACCAGGATTTTGGCAGAAACAGGTTCATAAATTTTAATATAGTCTAAAGAAATGTCACAGAATGTACATTTCCCCCAATAACAGCCGTGAGCCATTGTCAGTTTGTTCCATCTTCCGTCACTCCATAAACTGTGCATCGGATTGGCAATTTCAATCACCGAAATATATTGATCCAGTTTTAAATCCGTATAATCCGGTGTGCCGATATCTGCCTGTTTATAATCGTGTCTTTTAGAATTATTTTTATAAGTAACTTCTTGGTTTTCGATTAAGAATGTTCTCTTATAATCTGCAGTTTCTACTGAAGTATTCAAACTTTCGTAAAGAAGCTCAAGAGGAAGTTCACCGTCATCAAGAGTGATAAAATCAAAGAATTCAAAAACCCTTTTGTCCTTTACTTCCCGTAATTCCGTATTGGGAAACCCTCCACCCATTGCAGTTTTGATGTGAGGATAATTTTTTTTAATGAACTGAGCACATCTGAAACCGGCATATAAATTTCCGGGAAAAGGAATTGAAAAGCAGACCAGTTTTGGCTGGACCAATTCTAAATTTTCCTGAAGAATTTTCAGGGTAAAACTGTCAATAAAGGTTTGATTATCTGATAGTTTTGAATACAGTTCATCAAAAGAATTCGCGCTTTTTCCAAGACGTTCCGCATATCTGCTGAATCCGAAATCCGAATCAACATTTTCTATGATATAATCTGAAATATCCTCTAAATATAGGGTGGCCAGATGTTTAGCTTTATCCTGGAGTCCCATATTTCCGAATGCAAAATCCATATCATCCAGCTGGTTGAAACGGGAGGCTTCAGGGAGAAAGTTCATGCTGCAGATCTGCCTCGCCAGGGTGGGATTTTTCCCCTGTAAAAAGGGAATCACCTGATCTATTGTTTTTAAATACTCCTCTCTTAGTGCATAGATTCGTTGTGAATTTTCAGATATTTCCTGGAGATTTACTTTTGTATTGAAAATTTTCTCAATTCCGGTTTTCGAGAATAACTCCAAAATAACATCAAGCCCCAGGTCAATCTGGTAGCTGGAAATTTTTTTGGTATTCAGAAAGCCTTTTATATAAGCTGTTGCCGGATAGGGAGTATTGAGCTGGGTAAAAGGTGGAGTAATGAGAAGAAGATCTTTCAAAAGTAATTTTTTGCAAATTTATGGGTTTAAATGGAAAAGAAAGAAAGTTTTCGAATGATTTAAGAAATTAAAATTTAAGATTTTTTAATTGGTGTATACTTGAAAAGTGCAGTTTAAAAAGTTTGTTTAATCTTTTGCCACGAATACACAAATATTATTTTTGTAAGCATTAAAAAAATTAGTGCATTCGTGGCAAAAGATTGAACAAAAAAACCGCTAGAAAATCCTAACGGTTCTTATTATATTTAAATGAAAATCGAAAAATGCTATTATTGAAAAGAATCAAAATGGTTTTAATTCTGTGTTTGAAACACAACTGAGCCACAAAATGAAGATTAGAAAATTAACTACTGAATTGTACCCGATAATAAGTTTTTAATCAGATGCAGTTTAAAAAGTTTGTTTAATCTTTTGCCACGAATACTCAAATATTATTTTTGTAAGCGCTAAAAAAAATTCGTGCATTCGTGGCAAAACGCTGAACAAAAAAACCGCTAGAAAATTCTAACGGTTCTATTATATTTAATTGAAAATCGAAATTACATTTGCTTGTACTCGATATTCATTTGTTTTTCCATTTCTGCATATACACCTGAAACTAATTTTTCTTTGATGCCTTCAAAAGCTGCCAAAGTTTCATTAATTTCCGAATCAGTGTGTGAAGCCGTCGGGATTAATCTTAACAGGATCATACCTTTAGGAATCACCGGGTATACCACAACTGATGTGAATACACCGTAATTTTCTCTTAAATCTTTCGCTAAAAGGGTAGCTTCAATCGTAGTTCCCTCTATGAAAACAGGTGTAACGCAAGTATTGGTATTTCCAAGGTTGAAACCTCTTTCCTTCAGACCATTTTGAAGCTTGCTTACATTTTCCCATAATTTAGCTTTAATTTCGGGACGGGTTCTTAGAAGCTCCAGTCTTTTTAAACCTCCGATTACCATTGGCATTGTTAAAGATTTCGCAAAGATCTGAGAACGAAGATTGTATTTTAAGAACCGGATGATAGTTTCATCTCCTGAAAGAAATGCTCCGAAACCTGCCATAGATTTCGCGAAAGTAGAGAAATATACATCAATCTGATCCTGACAGCCCTGCTCTTCACCTGCTCCGGCACCGGTTTTACCCAAAGTTCCGAAACCATGTGCATCATCTACCAAAAGTCTGAAATTGAATTTTGATTTTAAGTCACAGATTTCTTTCAGTTTCCCCTGCATTCCTCTCATTCCGAAAACACCTTCGGTAATCACTAAAATTCCACCTCCGTTTTCTTCTGCTACTTTGGTTGCTCTGGCTAAGTTTTTTTCTAAACTTGCAATGTCATTATGTTTGAAAGTAAAACTTTTTCCCATGTGAAGACGAACTCCGTCTACAATACACGCATGAGAATCGGCATCATATACAATTACGTCATGTCTCGTAACCAATGCATCAATAGCTGAAACCATTCCCTGATAACCGAAATTCAGTAAATAAGCAGCTCCTTTCTGAGTAAATTCTGCCAATTCTTTTTCCAGCTGCTGATGCTGCTGGGTTTCACCGGACATGGCTCTTGCACCCATCGGATAAAACATTCCGAATTCCGCAGCGGCTTTTGCATCGGCTTCCAGAACTTCCGGATGGTTGCAAAGCCCTAAATAATCGTTTGCACTCCAGAAAATTACATCTTTACCTTGAAATTTCATTCTTGGGCCAATTGGACCTTCCAGTTTTGGGAAAACAAAATACCCTTCAGCATAATCAGCGAATTGTCCCAATGGACCTGGATTTTGTTTGATGCGGTCAAAAATATCTAACATTTTGTATAGTAATTTTTAAGTGAAAAAGTCTTTTCTGCAAAACACAAAAGACTTTATTTGTATCGTGATTTATTTATTTCTACTTGATAAATTCAGTTTTGAAAACTTCATCGTAGTTATGTACGCAGTTATTTACAAAACCCTGTTCGGCCATCCATTTGTCGCTGTATACCTTAGTAATATACCGTGATCCGTGGTCAGGATAGATCAGGACAACAATGTCATCCTTGGTTAGTTCATGGGACTGTGCATACTGGATCAGCGCCTGAGTTACGGCTCCTGTGGTATATCCTCCCATGATAGCTTCTTTAAGGGCTATTTCACGGGTTCTGTAGGCAGACATTTCATCATTTACTCTTACAAACTCATCTACCTTGTCAAAAAGCAGGGCAGAAGGGATTAAATTTTTTCCCATTCCTTCAATCTGATAAGGATGAACATCTTCTTTATGGATCTCACCTGTTTCATGATAGCTCTTCAGGATAGAGCCGTCAGCATCCACACCGATAATCTTGATATCCGGGTTTTTCTCTTTTAAGAATTTACCCGAACCGGACAATGTTCCACCCGTTCCAGTGCAGGCAAAAAGGTGGGTAACCTTACCTTGTGTCTGCTCCCAAATTTCAGGACCGGTAGTCTGGTAATGCGCATCAATATTCAATTCATTAAAATATTGATTGATGTAAACTGAATTGGGTGTTTCTGAAGCTATTCTTTTAGCTACTTCATAATAAGATCTCGGGTCATCTGCAGCCACGTTGGCAGGACAAATGTATACCGTAGCCCCTAACGCCTTCAAATAGGCAATTTTTTCGGACTTCGTTTTGTCGCTTACCGCCAGAATACATTTATATCCCTTAATAATACAAACCATTGCTATAGAAAATCCGGTATTTCCTGAAGTAGTTTCTACAACTACAGAATCTTCCTTTAATAAACCTTTTTGTTCAGCATTTTCTATAATATGAAGTGCTATTCTATCTTTTGTGGAATGTCCAGGATTATATGATTCTAACTTGGCATAAACGGTTGCAGGAATATCTTTTGTAACAGTATTAAGCTTCACCATAGGAGTATTTCCTATTAGGCCAAGAATATTATCGTAAACATTACTCATTATTTGTTATTTTCAATAAAAATCTGACCGCAAAAATACAAAAAAATAAATAATTACTAAACTTTTGTTTGATTTCAAGCCAGCGATTCAGCAAAATTTATTTTCTGATTTGCAATCTTAGCTGAAGTACAATCGCAAATACTACGCCAAATTTTTTAAATTTTGTTAAAAACACCACAGAATGGTATAAAAGCCTTATTTTCGCGTAATTGATTTAATACTATGAAAAATTGGACTTTTAGGCAATGGAACACCGTTTTGGGATGGGTGATTTTCGTCATTGCATTTTTCACGTACTTATCGACTATAGAACCTAATTTCAGTTTCTGGGATTGCGGTGAGTACATTTCCTCTGCTGTAAAACTTGAAGTAACGCACGCTCCCGGAGCCGCCTTGTTTCAGATTGTGGGTGCCGTGGCAGCCATTTTTGCTTTAGGAAAAGGTGAAAACTATTCTATCGTAATCAATGCAATGTCTGCATTGTTCAGTGCGTTAACGATTTTATTTCTGTTCTGGACGATTACCCATTTTGTCAGAAGACTTTTGAATAAAGACTTTGATGAAATTACAAAGCACCAGGAAATCTCCATTCTCTTTGCAGGAGCTGTAGGAGCGCTATGCTTTACATTCTCAGATACATTCTGGTTTTCTGCGGTAGAAGGGGAAGTATACTCTATGGCTTCCATGTTTATTGCGCTTCTTGTCTGGCTGATCACCAAATGGGAAAACGAATACCTGGCGAAAGACAGCGAAAGGTGGATCATCCTTATTTTCTTCGTATTAGGACTTTCTGTTGGAGTACACATGATGGGGATGCTTGCAGTACCGGCCGTATGTCTGGTATATTATGCAAGAAACTACAAATTTACCTGGAAAAATTTTATCTGGGCCAACGCAATTACGCTGGGAATCCTGATTATTGTTTTCAAAATTATTTTCCCATTGATCATGACGATGTTCGGAAGACTGGAAATATTCTTTGTGAACGGACTTGGACTTCCTTTCCACTCCGGAACCATAGTCGCATTTATTTTAATGACTGTAGCATCTTTCCTTATTATTAAATATGCCAGAAGAGCTAAGAAAAATATATACCAGACTGCTGCATTATCGGTAGTTTATATGATCATCGGTTTTTCATGCTGGATGGTGATTCCCATCAGAGCAAATGCGAATCCTCCGATGAACCTGAACGATCCTGACACAGCTATTGGTATGCTGGATTATTATAACAGGGAGCAATACGGTGACTGGCCAACCATTTACGGCCAAAACTATACCGCCTTCCTTGATGCGAACGGAATTGAAAAGAATGAAGACGGAAGCTTCAAGACCAAAAAAACCGGTGAGATTTACGAAAAGGATGAAAAAACCGGAACATACAGAAAAACAGGGGACAGGTTCAATTATACATTCAGCCAGTCTCAGATCAGCTTAATGCCTAGAATGTTTAATGAAGACAAAGACGTTATGGCCAACTACATTTCCATGTACGGTGCTCCTGATTTTACCTTTAATTATGCTAACAAAGATGTGGCAGACAATCCTCAAGCCAAACAGATCTTTGATGAACTGAGAGGGAAGTATGAAGACAAAACCATTACGGCAGCAGACTACCTGAAAGTTAAACCTTACAACCTGATCAATGTTCAGAAGCCTTCTCTTGCCCAGAATATGGATTATTTCATTACGTTTCAGAATGGATATTACTTCGTAAGATATCTGATGTGGAACTTCGTGGGAAGACAGAACGACCTTGAAGGAAATATGGAAAACACAAAAGGAAACTGGATCTCCGGGATTCCTTTTATAGACAATGCTTTACTTGGAAACCAGGATAAAATGCCGGCGAAATTCAAGAATGAAAGTACGGTAAAATTCTTCTTTTTACCATTGATTTTAGGACTGATCGGTTTCTTTTTCCAGTTGAACAGGGACTTTGGAAGGTTCTATGCGCTGCTTTCATTATTTGTTTTAACAAGTGTCGGAATTATCTTCTATACGGGGGTGAAACCTTTCGAGCCGAGAGAAAGAGACTATGCGATGGTAGGTTCCTTCTATGCATTTGCAATCTGGATAGGAATGGGAGCTGGAGCTATTTTATGGTTCGTGCAGTCTAAAATAAAATCCAATGGAGCTAATATTGCTTTAGGGGTGATTTTGTTGGGAGTACCTTTTATGATGGGCTTCCAGAACTATAATGTCCATGACAGAAGCAACAGGTATACAGCTTACGATTATGCCTATTCCGTATTAAAATCACTTCCGAAGAACGATATTTTATTCGTTTACGGAGATAATGATACGTATCCTGTATGGGCCATCCAGGAGACTGAAAGATTCAGAGATGATGTGAAGGTGGTTAATTTTACCCTTGCCTCAACTCCATGGAATTTAGATCAGGTAAAAAGAAAAACATATAATGCAGCGGGAATTCCGAGCGAGCTTACTCACGAGGACTACAGGGATGGAGTCAACGACCAGATCTATATGATGAAAAAAGAAGACTGGGAAGGCGTTTTCTCTATGTTGAAAGAACAGGGTGTTCCTGATACCCAGTTCGGGGCATTCAGAAAATATCTTACACAGGATTCACTGACATTAAAAGAAGCTGTTAATTTCATTAAATTCAAGTCTCCTGAAAAAGATGAGCTTTTGAAAATGTATTTCGGAGAAGAGAAGTTTGAAAAGTACAATATCCTTCCGGTAAACAAATTCATTCTTCCGGTAAACAAGGAAAATGCTTTAAAAGCAGGGATCATCACGCAGGCAGACCTTCCTAATGTAGTGAACCAGATCATGATCACCTACAAAGGAAACACCCTTTATAAAAATAACCTGATCATGCTGGATATGCTTGCGAATTTCGACTGGAAACGTCCTATCAACTTCTCATCAGGAGGAATCTACGACAGCGAAAACATCTTTTATCTTGATGAATACCTTCAGTTCGACGGATTCAGCTACAGGCTGGTCCCTATCCATACCGTTCAGAACGCAGATGGAGATATGGGAAGAGTAGATACCCATTCTTTATATAATGTTGTAAAAAACTTCAGATGGGGGAATTTTAAAGACTTAAATACTC
>NZ_JPRO01000017.1 GCF_000737785.1 Chryseobacterium luteum
ATATCATTTGAGCTTTTGCGATTAGCCAACTGTATAAGATAAAAGTTTAAGCAGGTTTATAACTAAAATAAATCTGCAAAATCTCCTTAATCTATGGGAAGAATATGTTTCTTTAGTAATTATTTCTGCATCATCAATTTTATTGAATACAATTTAAACAGGCTCTAAAATTTTAAGAAAATTTTAATACAGTATTGCGTAACAAAATGATCAAAAAAACTACTATTTAACTATAAATCAAACTTAATGAGAAAAACAGCAATCAGTCTGGGACTTTTCGCCGCCTTTCTGGCCAATGCCCAATCTATAAAAACAACGATTGATCTTGTGAATGTAAAAGACGACAAGGTAGCCGTTACTATGGAGTTTCCGAAAATGAAATCCGGAGACATCAGGTTTCATTTCCCGAAAACCGTTCCAGGTACGTATTCTGTAGATGATTACGGGAGATTTGTGGAAGGGATCAAATTTTATGATAACAAAGGAAGAGAACTGACCTATACCAAAGTTAACGACAATACCTATTCATTAAAAAATGCCCAGGCATTAAGCAAGATAACTTACCTGGTTAATGACAGTTTTGATGATGAACTGGACAATTCAAAGCATAAGGCTGTGTTTTCTCCGTCAGGAACTGATATCGAGGAGGGAAAAGTTTATATGATCAATACCCACGGATTTATTGGATATATTGATAGTATGCAGGATGTTCCCTACCAGCTGATCGTTCAGAAACCGGCAGGCTTCTATGGCACAACAGCATTGGTGGATCAGGATAAATCTGATGCTACAGATACATTTACACTGGCCAATTATGCTAAAGTGACCGATTCTCCGCTGATGTACACGAAGCCTGATTATATCACCTTCAACGCTGGAGGAATGGACCTGGTACTGGGTGTTTATTCTCCTACCGGGAAATATAAGGCTGCAGACTTTAAAGACAATCTTGAAAAAATGGTACTGGCCCAGAAGAAATTCCTGGGCGACATGAATACCAATAAAAAATATGCGATCATGCTTTACCTTTCAGGAGGTGACGGCCCGCAGATTAAAGGTTTTGGAGCACTGGAACATCATGAGTCAACAAGTGTTGTGCTTCCGGAAATGATGCCGAAAGAAGCGATCGACAAAACTATTACAGATGTCGTTTCCCATGAGTTTTTCCACACTGTGAATCCCTTGAAAACGCATTCTGAAGAGATCCACAATTTCGATTATGCAGACCCTAAAATGTCGCAGCACTTATGGATGTATGAAGGAGGAACAGAATATTTCGCCAACCTTTTTCAGATCCAGGAAGGCCTGATCAACAAGGATGAATTCCTTCAGAGAATCAATGAGAAGATCACGAATTCAAAGAATTACGATGATACGATGCCGTTTACGGTTATGAGTAAGAATATCCTGAAAGACGAATACAAAGATCAGTACAGGAATGTTTATGAAAAGGGAACATTGCTCGCTATGTGCCTGGATATTGAGCTGAGAAAGCTTTCTAACGGAGAAATGGGCTACCGTGATATGATCAGAAAGCTTTCCCAAAGGTTCGGAGAAAACAAACCGTTTAAGGATGACAAGCTGATTGATGAACTGGTAACAGTAACCGGCTATCCACAGGTAAAGGATTTCTATAATAAATATATTGCAGGAAACCAGCCTACACCGTATGCAGAATATTTGAATATGGTAGGCGTAGAAGCCAAAAAGCAGGATACACCGCCCCTTTTCTGGTTCATTAAAGATCCTAACCAGACGGGCTATAATGATAAAAACAACACCTTTATATTCGATGAAAGCTCTGCCTTATCTCCTTTTTCAAAAAGTATAGGGTTTAAGATCACCGACGAAATTGTCTCTCTGGATGGAAAAACCATCAATATACAGAATATGCAGGATTTTATCAGTTATGCCAAATCCATCAAGGAAGGACAGAATGTTACCGTTACCGTTCTGAGAAAAAACGGCGATAAAACGGATAAGATAGACCTTAAAGGAAAAGCTGTCTTAGATAAAATGACCATAGAAACGCTTCAGTACAAAGCGAATCCTACCCCGGCAGAATTGAAACTGCAAACCCAGTGGCTGACAGGAAAAAAATAATGAATAGTGAAAAATTAATAGTGAAAAACGGGAAAATTTCCCGTTTTTTTTATGCTCTTATTTAGTGCTTATTTTGTTGATAAGTGAAACGCCTTTGTTTATATTAAAAAATTAAACCTAATAAAAGATGGTTTTACAAATGGCTTATTCCTGTAATGAAGGTTGGTACTTTACGATTTTCTGATCGTTATTCTGAATGTAGTTCCCTTCCCTACCTCAGTCTGGGAAATTTTAATATCTCCGTTATGGTATTCATGAATTACCCTTCTGGCCAGCGAAAGTCCCAATCCCCAGCCTCTTTTCTTAGTGGAATAACCCGGTTTAAAAGCATTTCTTGCCTGCTGTTTTGTCATTCCGCTTCCGGAATCTTTTACTTCGATCAGGATATTTTTGTTTCTTTCAAAAACGTACATGTCCAGTGTTCCTTCTCCTTTCATGGCATCCACTGCATTTTTCACCAGGTTTTCGATTACCCAGCTCATCAGGATCTTGTTGTGGGGAACGAGAATGGTATATGCCGGAAGATGCAGACTGAAATTTATTTTCTTTGAGATCCGTGTTTTAAGATAATTATAGTTCTCTACAATGGTCTCATTGAAATTCATGTCATTCAGTTCCGGAACGGAGCCTATTTTAGAAAAACGCTCGGAAATAGTCCTCAGCCGTTCAATATCTTTTTCTATCTCGTATACACCTTCAGACTCCGGGTTGTCCAGTTTCATGATCTCCATCCACCCTATCATGGATGATAAGGGAGTTCCGATCTGGTGGGCAGTTTCTTTGGCAAGCCCGGCCCAGAGGTAGCCTTCGTCAGTTTTTTTAATGGTTCGCAGGAACCAGAATGAAAACAGGAAATAACTCAGAATAAAAAAGCCCAATATAAAAGGGGAATACCTTAAATTATTAAGTATCTGGGAGTTGTCATAATAAACAAACTGGTTATTTCCATCAGGTACTTTTATTTCAATTGGCGGATAGCTTTTGCCCATTTTTTTAGCCAGGAGGGTGATCTGTACCGGGTCATTTTCTATTTCCTGCGGAATATTTTTATGAACCATAGGCCTGTCATCCCTGTCTAGTACGATCATTGGAATTGTAGTATTAGAGCTGTAAATTTTGAGAATCAGTTCCTGAACTTCCAGGCTGGGTGTCACTTCCTGCTGGAATTTTAAAGCGCTTACCAGGATATCCACCCGCTTGATTTCCTCTTTCCTGAGAAAATTGATCAGAATGGTTGAGGCAACCACAATAGTAACTACCACCAGAGTCATCAGCAAAAATATGATCCAGTTATTCAGTCTGGCAAGTATGGATTTCCTCAAAGCTTTTTATTTTAAGACATTCAGAATTTTCTGCAGTTCTGTACTTCCGCTTCCCTGATAATTATTAATAATGATTGAAAATACATATTTTTTACCGTCTTTCGCAGTATGATACCCTGCAAAGGATTTGGTATCCCTCATCGTTCCGCTTTTTATCTTCATTCCGTTGTCCTGAACCGGAAAACCATCGTAATAGGCATCAAACCAGGGCTGTTTTTTGGCATAAAGTAACGCCTGAACTTCAGCTTTGGCTGCCACATAATTTTGGGGAGAAAGTCCACTTCCGTCTGCAAAATTAATCATATTCGGGTTAATTCCCTTTGACTTCCAGAATTCTTTCAAATAAGCAACTCCGCTCTTAAAGCTGGAATTCCCTTTCTTTTCTTTTCCTAAAGTTTTAATTAAAGTTTCACCGTAAAGGTTGACGCTTTTCCGCAGGAACCAGTATACTATTTTATCTAAAGCCGGAGACTGATACGTGAAAATAACATTCTTCGGAGTTCCGGGCACCTGATTTCCTTCCAGTTCAAGCTGGGAGGTGGTGACTGTTTTTCCTGAGATTTCAATTCCAGATTCTTTAAGCCATTGCTGTGCTTCGGCTCCTAACTGAAGTGGCGGATTGGGTACTGCTCCGGAAACCGTCACTGTTTTTCCGGCCGGCAGTGTACCGTTAATTAAAGCTACCCCGGAATGCGGTGCCGTAAAAATAAGGCTCTGGTCCGAACTGCCACCTGCCTTCAGGTCATTCAGCCATTTTACATTTTCGAGCGGATAGGAAAAGCCTTTAAACTCCGTACCGTTAATATTAATATCAAACTGATTTTCTCTCCAGTTGATCCCCCAGACTCCTAAAAAACCCAGACTCCTGCTCCGTAATAGTTGCCGAGGTCATCCCAGGGCCATCCTCCCGGAACCGTCTGGTGGTCAAAATAAGAATCATCAATCACCAGATTGCCGGAAACCTTTGTAATTCCTGAGTTTTTAAGGGCTTCCATGAATTTCTTTTTGAAATTTTCAGGTTTGCTGGCATCATATCTCCAGCTCCCCAAAGTAGGATCTCCGTTTGAGCTGATGATAAGATCTCCGTTCAGAACACCCGAAGACAGGTTTCCCGAATAGCCTGCGGTTGTTTTGTAGGTGTAATTTTTCCCTAATGTTTCAAGAGCGGCAGCCGCTGTGAAAATTTTCTGTGTGGAAGCTGTTGACAGGCCTTTGTTACCTTGATATTCATAAATAAGTGTACCGTTTTCATCGGTCACATAAAATGATAAGCCGGACGAAACTGCTCCCGAAGAATCCATAAGATCTTTGGTGGCTTTATCCAGCTTCTGCGCAATATTCTGGGCAGATATTACCTGAACCGACAGTATAAGAACTGCAAGTGTTTGTTTCATTGCAAGGTTTTTTAAAAATCTAAAATTTACAGCCACACTTCGATTCGGCAGAGCATGACATTCCTGATCAAATATAATAAAAATCAGAGTTTGTTATTAAAGTGTGCTTCCCGCTTCTATTTCATAAGGTTCTTTGTCTTTTTCAAAGATCCTTGTCAGTTCAGTGCCTTCCACCGTGATCCTGTCTCCGGTTCTTCTGATCCAGTTGCCTTCACGAAGACCTATTACTTTAATATCATTCTGAGTCAGAAATTCTTTAATTCTGGTTTCTCTGGTTTCACCGTTATGCTTCAAATCAGGATTCGGGTCCAGATAATGCGGATTGATATTGAACGGAACAAGTCCCATACAGTCGAAGCTTGGTGGATATACAATAGGCATATCGTTCGTGGTTTTCATATTCCGCCCTCCGATATTGCTTCCGGCACTGCATCCTAGATAGGCTTTTCCGGATATCACATTGTTTTTTAAAACTTCCATCAGATTCTCTTCATGTAAGGTTTTAACCAATAAAAATGTATTGCCGCCACCTGTAAAGTATCCTTTGGCATTATTTAAAGCTTCAGTTTTATCTTCAAATTCATGGAGGCCTTTTACTCTGATGTTAATTGTTTCAAAGAAAGAACGGGCTTTTACAGTGTAATCAGTATGGGAAATCCCGCCCGGCCTGGCAAAAGGAACGAAAATGATCTCATCAATTCCTGTGTATAATTCTATTAATTCTTCCTTTAGGTATTCCAGATATTCTCCACCGAAAATGGTGGACGTTGAGGCTAATATGATATTCATACAAAGAATTATATTAATTATTTAAAATAAAATTTGAATGACAAAGATAAACCAAACCCCAACGAATCAAAAATTAATCTAAAAAATCATTTTTATTCGTTAATATTTTCTAAAAAAACTTAAAACTTCCAAAATTTGTGAATTTGTGGAATTATTATTGAATTTTAGAATATAGAATTTTAAAAAATGTAAGATTATGAAAACGGTTAAAATTAATATTAAAAATCTATTTTTAGGGCTAATACTTGTAGGAAGTGCAGGTTTTGCCAATGCGCAGGCTACTAAAACGGATACTGCGAATAGTACGGCCAACACAGCTGCCACAACTCAGTCAGGTAACGCCACGGTTGATGCCCTTAAAAAGCAAATTGATGCCAATCCAAAAGATACTGATGCATTGGCAAAATTAGCAACGGCCTATCAGGAGGCTTCGGACTGGACGAATGCAGTAGACACCTGGAAAAAAATATCTTCTTTGTTACCGGATTGGGCTCCGGCTTATTACAGCCAGGCTTATGCCTATCAATCTGCTAAGGATGATGCCAATGCAAAAATTGCTTATGAAAAGTATATTGCCACTGTAAAACCGGAAGAAGTAGAGCAAAATAAGAAAAACCTGGCGTATGCCTATTTTTATATTGCCTTTGCGGAACAACAAAGCGACCGTAATAAAGCGAAAGAGCATATTGCCAAATCTTTAGAATACGATCCTACCAATCAGGATGCTGTAAAACTCAGCAAGGCTTTAAATTCATAAAAACAAAATCCGGAAAATTTTCCGGATTTTATTTTTTCTCTTTATTGTCATGTGGTTAAACGGTTTATTTTAATCAATTCTTTTACCAAAGAAATCTGTTTCGCCCTCCAGATACCGGATGATCCTGTCAATATTTCTCTCTATGCCCGCATCAGTTTTCAGGTTATTGACGTACCGGATCAGCTCATGCTTTCCGGACGGAATCAGGTTTTCAAAGTTCTTCACTGCAACGGGACTGGCTTTAATTGCCTGGTCCAGTTTGGGATGAATGGAAATGCTCCTGTCCGAATCATCATATTCAATTGAAATCTCAATGGTCTCTCCTATTCTTTTGGGAGAATTTTTCAGCATCAAAAGATTGACATACAGTCTCCATTCTCCTAAATATTTCATCAGATTCTGCTTAAATTCTTTTCCGTTTACGGTTCCTTTCACCGGAATCGGACTTTTATTTTTTCCCGAAGATTCAAAAATTTCATTTAAAATTTTCTCAGGAATAAAAACAAAAGGATTGATACCGATGATTTCTAATTTAGCTGTAAAATGATTTTTCATTGTTAATTTTGCTGAAAGCGATAAGCGAAAATAATAATTTTTTAGAATTGTTATGCGGATTTTTATTTCCCACGGATTTCACAGATTTGCACAGATGATTGGGTTTATTTGGGAAAGATATAGTTTAATTATTTTTAATAATGTTTGATTGTTATTTTAAACCACCCCATCAAAAATTCTTTGAATTTCCACCACCCCTCCAAAGGATGGGAATTTCAGCGCTTCTAACTTCTAACTTCTAACTTCTAACTTCTAACTTCTAACTTCTAACTTCTAACCAAAATTAAAAATTTTCCACTCGGAAAGGAATGTTTATCTTTGCAGGAATAAATCTATCGAACAAAATGAAATTTTTTATTGACACAGCCAATTTAGAGCAGATCAAAGAAGCAAGAGATCTTGGAATTTTAGATGGTGTAACCACCAATCCTTCATTAATGGCGAAAGAAGGAATCCAGGGTAACGAAGCGATCAACAATCATTACAAAGCGATCTGCGAACTTGTAGACGGAGATATTTCTGCTGAAGTACTTTCCACTACGTATGAAGAAATGATCAAGGAAGGTGATGAATTGGCAGCCATCCACCCGAATATCGTGGTAAAGATCCCAATGATTAAAGATGGTATCAAAGCATTAAAATATTTTTCCGACAAAGGAATCAGAACGAACTGTACTCTTATTTTCTCTGCAGGGCAGGCACTTTTAGCTGCCAAAGCAGGGGCTACCTATGTTTCTCCTTTCCTTGGAAGACTGGATGATATCTCAACTGACGGGTTAAACCTTATCCAGGAAATCAGATTAATTTTTGATAACTATATGTATGAGACTGAGATTCTGGCAGCATCTATCCGTCATTCTATGCACATCATCGACTGTGCTAAAATCGGGGCAGATGTGATCACTTCTCCACTTCCTCCAATCTTGAGCTTATTGAAGCACCCTTTAACGGACAGCGGACTGGCTCAGTTTATTGCTGATTCTCAGAAACTGGCTTAATAACCTGGGTTATTTCAGATATAAAAATCCCGAAACTTTCGTTTCGGGATTTTGCTTTTACTTTAAAAGATCAAGCTCCAGAGGATTGTTTTCTCTTTTGATCTTATCCTTCATCTTTTTTTCCTCGTCCCGTCTCGATTTCTCCGGGTCTACAGGTTTTCCGGAATCATCAATAACAATACCTTCTGCCATCATCTGTCTTTCACTTTTCATAGGATCGCTGCGGAAGTCATTAAAGGCTTTCTTATATTTGGTTTCATTCAGGGTAATCAGAGGATTGTAGCGTTTTTTATTCTTTTTACTTTCCCAGTCGTAGGTATCGGGAAGTTTTTTAATTCCTTTTAATTCGAAAGTGTGGGTACGGCCTTCATCTTCAATTTTTGCAATCAATCCCGGTAAGCCATGAAATTTATACGGTCCGTCCTGAACCGGAAGATCTGTTATAAACCATGCGGTCCATTTTCTGCCAGCGAAGGTACAGGTTGCTTTCTGGGTGGTGAAGTTTCCTGTTTTTTCTTTCTCAGGGAGTATTTTCCAGCTTTGTACTCTGTCATCCTGTACCATGTATTCGTCGGAGCCAAGAGTTGTAAAGAAATTCACGGAATAAGCAGGATAAGCCTTTTCAACACTGTATCTTATTTTTCCTTTGAATTTGAATCCTGAAAAATTAAGGTCTATATTTCCGCTTTTAGCCTGTTTTTCAATGGTTGTCGTCATCAAAGAATCTGATTCAAAATAATCTTTACTGTAGAACTTTGATCCTTTAGGAGTAATATCCAGAAGCATCAGTTCGGTTTCTGTTTTGTCCTTGTCTGTAGAATCTATTTTATATTTATACTCGTAAGCAATACGTTGGTTTTGCGCGTAAAAAAACAATCCTGATAAAAAAAGGAATAAAAAAACAGTTCTCTTCATGATTTTAGTTTCAAATGATATTTTTAGTTTTCTTCAATATTTTTAATCACCTTACATGGATTCCCTACGGCAACGGCATTATCAGGAATATCTTTGGTGACAACACTTCCCGCTCCTATCACGGCATTGTTCCCAATGGTAACCCCGGGGAGAACCACTACATTTCCTCCCAGCCATACGTTATCTCCTATGGTAATGGGGCGGGCATATTCAAGGCCTTCATTGCGCTGTTTTGCATCCAGCGGATGTCCTGCGGTGTAAAAGCTACAGTTGGGACCTATGAAAGCATTGTCCCCGAACTTCACTTTTGCACAGTCTAAAATAGTGAGGTTATGATTGGCGTAAAAGTTTTCTCCAACTTCAATGTTGTAGCCATAATCACACCAGAAGGACGGTTCTATACAGATATTTTCTTTTGTACTTCCCAGGATTCTTTTGATCAACTCATTTCTGTTTCGGGTATCGGAATTTTTCAGCTGATTATATTCCAGGCACAGGTCTTTGCATGCCATACGCTCACTGATCAGCTGTTGGTCATAATTGGCATTGTATAAGATTCCGGCTTCACATTTTTCCTTTTCTGTCATATTATTTAGATTCAAAGTTAAGTTTAAAGATATAATAATAACAAAAAAAACAGAATAGTCATTAATAACCATTCTGTTCTATATTAAAAATTATGTAGATTACTTCAATAGATCCGGTTCGATCGGGTTATTATTTTTCTGAAGTGATTCTTTAACTCTTTTTTCCATTTCTCTGAATACCTGATTGGGATCTGACAGTTCTTTCCCATCTGCCGTTTTCATTTTAAATGCTACCTTTGTATTTGATTCACCTCCGTTTTTCATCATCATTTCTCTCATATTCTTGGTAGGATCATTAATGTAGGCTTTCCATGCTTTTTTGTACTGATCTTTTGTGATCTCAAACTCTTTTCCGCCCAGTCCGGGTATTCTGATATTTTCCGGAAGTGCAGATTCCTTATCTTCTGCAGGACTGTTGATCTTCTTATTTCCTACGAGCGTCATGATGTGTGAACCTGTTGCATCCTCTATTTTTACGACGAGTCCCGGAAGGCCATAGAATTTATAAGGACCGTCCTGGAAAGGAATGTCTGATGAAAACCATGCCGTCCATTCCCTTCCTCCATAGCTTGTCACTGCTTTCTGGGTATTGTACTCGCCTATTTTCTGTTTATCCGGAAGAATTTTCCATTCGGGTTTTTTATCTTCCTTTATTTTATAACGGTCTGTACTGATATTTGTAAAAAGATAGGTGCTAAAATCTGGATAGCTTTTGGTTACCTTATAAGAAACCTGGCCTGGTTTTTCCCTTTTGTTGATGTTGAGACTGCCGCTGCCGGAGCTTATCTGTTTCATCAGATCCGCATTTGATGTGGAATCTGCTACAAATTTGTCGTGGCTGTAATAAGCAGATCCGTTTTTATTAATGTCCAGAAGCATCATTTCCTTTTTCACATCTTCCTTATTGCCGGAATCGGGAATGAACTTATATTCATAAAAGAACCTGTTGGTCTGGGCTCCGGCCAATATACCGAGAAGCAAAAAGAATAAAACTTTGTTTTTCATAATTTTAATAATAAAAAAGCTCTGCCAATATAATACTGACAAAGCTTAATGGTACTTATTTCTTTGTCTGAACTCTTATTTCCGACTGTTTGCCATTGATTCCATCTTGTTTATTAATGGTAATGTTTTCAATATTTTCGGGTTTCATGGCTTCAAATTCTCCTTTACTTACTTCTTTTCCGTTTATAAAGACTTTTGTATTATCGCTCCAGCCGTTCACCTTCAATTTTTTCACTCCGTTTATGGCAATTCCGTTACTATCTTTTTTAATGTAATCTGCTTCCAGTTCCATAGTCTTGTTTGTGGAGCGGGGTTTATCTGTGCTTTTGTAAAAATAAAAGTTTCCTTTGGCTCCTTTAGAAATACTTCTGGATACTTCCACCCTTACTTTTTCACCTATTATTCTGGCCTGATCTCCGGCAATTCTTCCCATTTCTCCTGCCTTCATAGCATCAATTCTTGCTTTCTCTCCGGCTATTCTTGCAGCCTGGCCCTGTATTCTGGCTTCCTCACCCAGTATTCGTGCCTTTTCGCCTAATTTTATGGCTTCAATTCTTGCTTTTTCGGCTCTTTTTCTGGCTGCTTTTCCTTCTTTAAAAAATTTCTTTGCTGTTTTTGCGTCCCAATTCTGAGTATCATTAAATCTTATTACTCTTACTCCGGGAGCATTCGAAACTGAGGGAGGAGCTGGCGGGGTGTCCGGAAAATCAATATCCATATTGGGAAGGTTAGGCATTTCGACACCAAGATCTTCCAGGGACTTGGTTCTGTTTTTCCACTCATCGGATTTGAAAAAATCATTTATTCTTTTGGACTCTGTGTCAGAAATAGTAAGGGCCATTTTAAAATCATCAGAATTCGTAATTTTCCCTATTTCTCCTGAAAGTTCACCGATTTCGTCCAATTTCTGCTGAAATTCCTTACTTTCCGGCTTCAGGGTTTTTAAAGCTTTGCTTTTTTCTTCAATTTTCTTTCCGAGTTCTGCTATTTCTTTCCTGCCTGAAGATTCTTTGATGAATTTCGGAGTTATAATTTCTTTTTTTTCAGCTTCCCGGGGTGTTATGGTGTCTCTTTTGATCTGGGAAACAGCTTCTTTAATCGCTATATTTGTTTCTTTAATTTCTTTGTTCTTGGCATTTACCATATAGGCAAAGGCTACTGAAAATAAAACCGGCAGTGCAAAAATTCTCCGCGCATATCCGAATTTGGTTTTTGGTTTTTGTAACATTTTGAGTCGTTTTTTTAGATTTGAACTTAGAAACGGACTGGCAGCAGGCAACTGTGTTCCGGAAAAGTGGCTTGCTAAAAGCATCTGCGCAAATGCTTTGGTATCCGATTGTTTTACGGCTTTTTTATCAGCCAGGTATTCGTGGATCAGACTGATCTCTTTTTTAATGATATGAAAAAACGGATTGAACCAGAAAACAGAGGTAATGATCTCAATAAAAATCTTATCGAAAGAGTGTTTCTGTTCAATATGAACCATTTCATGCTTTAAAATCTGCTCTCCTACATCGGAATTCAAATTGATGGTGTTTTTCCAGAAAAGATTTCTAAAGTATGAAAATGGGGCTTCGTTCAGGTCTGTACGGTAAAAATTGATCCCGTCAAAACTTTCTTTGTGAAACTGTTTTTTAAACTTCTGGATCTTGAGGACCCCGAAAATCAATTTTCCTAAAAAATAGAAAGAAACCAGTCCCAGAGCTGAAAAAATAATTCTAAAATAAATGTGGCCATTGTCTATATTTTTTTCTGTATTAAAATTCTGTATCCTGTCAAGAAGCATATACATATCCTTATTCACCTCTATTGTAAAATCATCTAACCTGATCATGGGCAACAGCAGGGATACCACTATTGCAAACAGGAGATAAAATCTGTTGTAGTGATGAAATGTCTTGTCTTTTAAAGACAACTGATAATACAAAAACATTACACCGGAGCACACCATTACTTTTCCCAAGTATAAAAGCAGAGTTTCCATGATCAGTTAGTTTTTCTTTTTGAGTTCGTTCAGGAGCATTTCAAGGTCTTCTACGGTCATCTCGTTCTTTTCTACAAGGAAGGAAACGGCACTTTTATAAGAACCTTTGAAATAATTTTTCACAAGACTTTTCATTGTTTTCCCGGAATACTGTTCTTTGGTAATCAACGGGAAATATTCATGCTGTCTGCCATATACGTGGTAGTCTACAAATTCTTTATCTTTCAATACTTTTAAAATTGTAGAAACTGTATTGGTATGAGGTTTCGGTTTGGGAAAGAGGTCCAGAATATCTTTCAGGAATCCTTTCTCCACCTTCCATAAATACTGCATCACCTGTTCTTCTGCTTTTGTTAAATTCTGAATGATCATATCCTGTTCATTTTTATCATTAATGTTGTGTAAAATTTCATATCACTAATAAATTAGTTATACAAATGTAGAAATAAAATCGGATGAAACAACTATTTTTTTAGTGATAAAAGGATAATATATATAAAATACTGAAAATCAGCCTAATAAATTTCATTAAAATATATTAAATTTTTAATATACCACGATTATTGCCTGTTTAGTATGCAGAGAAAATCCTTATTCAGCTACAAATTCTTAAAACTTGTTAAAATTTATTAAATAAAATTAAAATGAATTTGTTTAAAGTGAGAAAATATATTTATTTTAGTGCTTTAAAAATTTCTCATGAAAAGATATAACTTATTGATTGTACTATTACTGCTTATTTTTAATGTGACTACGGCTCAAAAGAAGAATTCTCCGGCTGCAGATCTCAGTATCTTAAAGGAAACCAAAACGAAGATCGAAAACACCGTTCCCATGGTTATCAAGCATCTTCAGGCGATTGCCGATAAGGAAGGCGACAACAATATCGTTACCAACGGAAAGACTGCTTTAGGAAAAGAGTACGGCATTCTGGAATCCGAATGGTTCCTGTACAGGAATAATATGAAGAACTGTATTCTTAACAATTCTTCCAAAAAAGCTAAAAAATGTATGGACTATCATACGCAATACCTAAGAAATACTTTCATTAATTACAACAATTATATCTCAAACCTTACCAGAAAGAACGGATATCTTGGTGTGGACGGTGATACAAAATTCGATTTCAAACCTGCGGAAATCACTACAAAGCTAAGTGAAGCTTATTTCAATGCAAATGATGCGGCAGGAAGAATGAAAGGAGACCAGAAAAAAGAGTTTTTAGGACAGACGATGTCTGAAGACAACAAGCTGACTTCTTTCGGTCAGTTAGCTCAATAAATATTAATTGAAAACATGGTAAATCCCGCTCTTTCAGAGCGGGATTTTTATTTTGAAGGTAAAATTACGTTCATATAAATGGATGAAATTACAAAGCAAACTCCAGATCCGGGAGTTTGAATACCTGTGAGGTTAACGACCGAAGCCCGTATCAGGAATTGAGTTTTAAATTTAGGATTGCCAGGTCTATTTTATATTGTAAAAATTTACTATGAAAAATGATCCCCGCCGGGAAGGCTGCTATGACTGGTCATAAAAACATTCGAAAAAGTAGAAAATGAGGCAGGGATCATTAAACATAATAAGCTCTATACCCAGTCGCCTGGTGCTGAGAGCAGTGCAAAAGTAAGATTTTGTACCAGTACTGCTGAAAAAAGACTGTAGAATTAAATAATATACGCTGTAGAAATAATACTACTTTGAGACAATAAAGTGAAAACAGGAACATTGATATGACTCAATGCGTACACCTTCTGAGTTCTGCCTATTTACACCAGTGGTAATAATTATGGAGCGATGATAAAGACTGTTGCCGATATCATTGGTTCTCTCCGTTTCGGGCATCATTCCGCAGGCTCCCGTTTCTTGACACCACAGCTTGATCCGGTCTATGAGCCCAGCGAAGAAGCAAAAATGCTTCAGCCGGGTCGTTCAATGCGAAAATAAAAAATTTCAGATTACAACTTCGGAGGGTGAGAGATAAAGCTTTTTGCCTATTCAGATTAGCTCAGCTTTTTGCCTAGTCCCCAACTTTTGCACTTGATCCCAAGTTTTGAGATTGAGCCTTAGTCATTCATTCCTTCAATGTATATAACAAAGAAAAGGAGCAATAAATTATTGCTCCTTTCGTTTTAGTAGCGGGAACCGGACTCGAACCGATGACCTTCGGGTTATGAGCCCGACGAGCTACCTACTGCTCCATCCCGCGGTGTATCTTTAGAGTGCTTACCGAAAGCACTTAAACTTAGTAGCGGGAACCGGACTCGAACCGATGACCTTCGGGTTATGAGCCCGACGAGCTACCTACTGCTCCATCCCGCGATATTGTGAGTGCAAAGATACGGCTATTTTTTGAAATTCCTAATTTTTCTTTTAAATAAAGGACTTTTATGAAAACTATTTTATTATTTGTATCTTTGTTTTATGGCAAAAATACTGAAAATTTACCCTGACAATCCTCAGGAAAATCTTATGAATGAGGTGATTAAAACCTTAAAAAACGGCGGACTGATTATCTATCCTTCCGATACGATCTATGCTCTGGGATGTAATATTTTTGACATAAAAGCGATGGAAAAGCTGGCCCAGATCAAAAAAGTCAAGCTGGAAAAGTCCCAGTTCTCAATTATCTGTAATGATCTGAGCCATCTTTCAGATTTTACAAGACCTATTGACACTTCGGTTTTCAGGTTTCTGAAAAGTCACCTTCCCGGACCGTTTACCTTTATTCTGGATGCCAATAAAAGCCTTCCGCTGGCATACAAAAATCATAAAACCATCGGTATCCGTGTTCCTGAACATCCGATTCCGCAGCTTATTGTGGAAAAACTGGGGCACCCGATCGCTTCAACCTCTATCAGGGATGATGACGAAATCATCGAATACTCTACGGATCCTGAACTGATCGCGGAAAAGTATGATCACCTGGTGGATATTGTCATCGATTCGGGGTACGGAGATAATGTGGCATCTACTATTGTGGATCTTACTTCCGGGGAACCGGAAATTATCCGCCAGGGGAAAGGAATTATTTAGCTGAAAGCTGATCTTTAGGTATGAGTTTGTACGGTAAATACGCACTGGGAATTCTTTTTACTTTTGTACTTCTTATTGCGGTGATGCTTTATGCCTTTCCGCTTGTTTACTTTATTACAGGAGTAAAAGAATTTAAATCAGCTAATCTATTCTATACCAGAATTGCGCTTTGGACGGTTCTTGCTTTGGTCTTTCTTTACAATTTCCTCATGGAAAAGGATGCTTTTCTGCTGTGGAAGGAAAAAAAATACCCTGCATTATTTTATATCAGGGCAGTTATCTTTTTATATCTGATCTGTGCGTTCGGCGGTGCTTTTTTAAACCTTTTGATTCAGATTTTCGCTCAGGAAAACATCAGCAGAAAACTGCTTCAGCTGGCGTTACTTTTCAGGAATAATTATTGGCTGATTATCTCTTTCTGCCTTACTGCAGGAGTTGTGGAAGAGCTTCTGATGCGGGGATATATTCAGCCGCGAATTGAAAAAATATACAACAGTTCATACTCCGGTGTTTTTATTTCTGCTGCGTTATTTGGAATTCTGCACAGCACGTACGGAACAATCGGACAGGTGGTGGTTCCTTTCTTTATCGGAACCGTTTTTGCTTTATTTTATAAGAAATATTTGAACATTAAAATCCTGATCATCAGTCATTGCATCTATGATTTTGTATCCATGATGATCATGAATTTTACTGACATTAAACATTTATCTGCATTCTAACATTATGAAAATTATAACTTCTCCAGCGAAACTGATGAACGTTGAGAATTCAACCGGTCTTTTGAGAGCAACCACTCCGAAATTCATCGAAGAAGCTTCATTGATACAGTCGTATTTAAAACATAAATCTCCCAAATACCTTTCCGAATTAATGGAAATATCTCCTAAGCTGGCCGACGAGAACTGGGAAAGAAACCAGAAATGGAAAGCCAGGCCAACGGCAAAGGAATCTGCGCCCGCTATGTTCGCTTTTACGGGCGAAGTTTACAGAGGACTGGATGCCAAAACGCTTGACAAAAATGCGATTGATTATCTGCAGAAAAATTACAGAATGCTCTCCGGGCTGTATGGCCTGCTGAAACCCTCTGATAAAATTATGCTTTACAGGCTGGAAATGGGACGTCATTTTGAATTCGACCAATACAAAAATTTATATGAATTCTGGAGAGAGAAAATCACGGAACAGCTGAATTCCGAGATGAAAAAAGGTGAATTTCTTCTTCATCTGGCCAGCAGCGAGTACGGAAAAGTGATTGACCGGAAAAAACTAAATCATAAGGTGATTGATTTTGATTTTTATGAACTGAAGGACGGGAAACTGAAAACCATCGTAGTGTATACCAAGCATGCAAGAGGTCTTATGGTGAGGTTCTGTGCGGAAACCAATGCCAAAACCCTTAACGATGTAAAGGCATTCAACTATGAAGGCTACCTCATCGATGAAGAAAAATCTACAGACACCAAACTGGTTTTTACAAGATAAATGACAGTATCAGAATTCAAAAAATATTTTAAAACAGAACTTTCCAGGCTTTATAATGAGTCGGAATGTACTTTTTTATGCTCAGTTTTTATACAGAAAATCGTAGGTTTCAATTCATTTGATCAGAGAAAACTATCCCACCGGGAGCTTCTTTCTGATGATGAAGAACAGCTCACCCAGGCTGTTTCAGGCTTGAAAACAGGCAGACCATATCAGCAGATCCTTGGGGAAACTGAATTTTACGGTATGCTCTTTTTTGTGGATGAAAATGTTCTTATCCCACGTCCTGAAACGGAAGAACTGCTTGAAATAGCCATTCAAACAATTCAACGTTCAGAGTTCAATATTAAAAGTTTAAAAATTCTTGACATCGGAACCGGAAGCGGCGTGATTCCACTGGTATTAAAAAAGCATTTTCCGGGGGCGGAAATTTCATCCATTGACTTTTCTGAAAAAGCTTTGGAGACTGCAAAAAGAAATGCTCAACATCATCAGTTGGAAATCAATTTTATCCATGCAGATTATCTGAACTTTGAATTGCCCGAAAGCTATGACATTATCATTTCCAATCCTCCTTATATAGGAATTGAAGAGGAAACGGAGATTGCAGATTCTGTTAAGAAATTTGAGCCTAAAATGGCTCTTTTCTCTCCTGTACAGGATGCTCTGGTCTTCTACCGGAAAATTGCGGCAGATTCCAGAAAATATTTGAAAGATAATGGTCTTCTGTTTTTAGAAATCAATCAAAAGCTTGGTCCTGAAACGCTTGAACTGTATACTGAATATTTTTCCGGGGTCCGGCTGGTCAGGGATTTATCTGAAAATGACCGCTTTATTGTGGGAAAAAAATAAAAATAATCCATGAAAATTATTACCCATACCGGAAACAATATAAAAATCGCTGAAATCATCTCTGATGAAATCATTATCCAGTCTGTTCAGGACGGTCTGGATCTTCTCGGGGATATTTATTATCAGGGCTTCGATAAGGTAATTATGTATGAAAAGAATGTCACTCCTGAGTTCTTTGATCTGAAAACCAAAATAGCCGGAGATATCCTGCAAAAATTCTCCAATTACCGTATAAGCCTTGCCATCGTGGGAGAGTTTGATAAGTACGAAAGTAAAAGTATGAAAGATTTTATTTTCGAAAGCAACAAAACGAAGCACATCAACTTTGTTGAAACTTTGGAAGATGCTCTGAACCGGCTTGGAAGCTGATATCCTTTTCAGGAATCTATATCTGTTTTTCAAACCACAAACAAAAAAACCAATGAACCTTTAGATTTGTACAGCCATGAAACGGTTTAATCTGAATGTTCATTGGTTTATGCTTTGATTGAAGCTTATCTTATCCTATTTTCTTCCTGACGAAAATTTCATACCCAAGATAGATCAGCGGGAGTGACATGATTCCCAGGTACAGAGCATTATGCATGGCGGTATCCGGAGCTACAGCCACGGCATAAACCAATCCGAAAAATGCACCTCCAAGGTGTGCTGCATGTCCTATATTGTCGTGCTGTCTTGGATTCATCATCATATATACAGAATATCCGAAATACAGCAGTCCGAAAATATATCCCTTAACCGGAATCGGAATAAAGAAGATATAAATTCCTATATCGGGGATCATTGCTATGGATGCAAATAATATTCCTGAAACGCCTCCACTTGCTCCTACAGCAGAATACCACGGTTGTTTCTGGTAAATGTAAAGCGAAAGGAAATTCCCCAGCAATATAGAACCCAGATACACAATTGTGAATCCAATATTTCCGAAAGCCTGAATGACAATAGGTCCAAAGAAATACAGCGTCATCATATTAAATACCAGGTGCATGATATCAGCATGCAGAAACCCTGATGAAAGCAGACGGATGTACTCTTTTCTGCCCAGAATAGATCCTACGCTGAATTTATACTTTTCAGTAATACCTGGATTGTTAAATGCAACAAAACTGATAATAGCGGTGATTATAATAAATAAGATGATAATATTCATAATTTTAATTCTTAATTTTCTGGTTCACCGCTTTCAAACAGGTCACCGATTACAGTCCGGTCGTCGTCTACAATACCGTCTCCGGTTTCCGGTTCTTCATATACTTCCGGCTCCTCTTCTACCGGCTCAGGAATGGTAATATGGATTGTTTTTACTTTAAATTTCGTGAACTGGTTACCAATTGCTTTTATTCCTTTTACTGTAATGAACTCGTCAATATGTATGGTTTCCGGGTCGCGGTCTTTGCCCTTATCTTTAGCAAAAATGATCTCAGCTGAAGCACCGTCTGCCACGATTACATTTTCAATAAATGATTTCGGGTGTTCCGAAGGCATGAAAGTCTGTACATTCACTGTATTTTCCAGAAGGAACCGCTTGATAAAATACATTTCTTTTTCTCCATCATAATAAATGCAGGTTATTGGCTGTTGCGGCTTCCATTTTTCCAGGACCAGATATTCGTCATCGAAACGGTTGCCCAGATCAAAAGAAACCAGCTTTACCTCGCCATTGGTATTGATGGTCAGAATTCTGTCGTCTCCTTTAAAGCTGCCTAAAAGAGTGCCCCTGCCATCTGCATTCAGTCTTCTTACGGTATCATCAAACCAGATTTTTCTGGGAGCCAGTGTAGAGACACCTTCTTCCTTCAAATCTACTTTTTTCACAGAATATTTGGTCACCAGGTTTCCTTTGGAATCCCTTCCTTTAATGGCAAGTTCAGAGAAATCTATTTCCATTTTATTTTTCCTGATCCTCGGATTCGGTTTTAAAAGGACGGTTACCGTTTCTGCTTCTCCGTTGGGGTTGGCCGAGAAATATAATGTTTCTGAACCTTTTTTATCAGAGGCCAGCGGATAATCTGTATTTCGGGTCACCGCAGTTATAGAAAAACGTTTCATATAATATGGTCCATCCCTGCCTTCGCGGTAGATCATATTGTAAACCGTTCTTTTATCGTTCTTCTTCCATATGGCAACGTGCAGGATATCTTTTCCGACGAATGTTTTGGCATCCACCTTAACAACCTTCATGGTTCCGTCTTTTCTGAAGATAATAATATCGTCTATATCCGAGCAGTCGAACAGATACTGATCCTTTTTCAGGGATGTCCCGATAAATCCTTCTTCAAAATTGGCATAGAATTTTTCATTGGCTACCGCTACTTTTGTCGCATCAATAGTATCAAAAATCCTGAGCTCCGTCTTTCTCTGTCTGTCTTTTCCGTATTTCTTCTGGATATTCAAATAATAATCAATCGCATAAGCGATCAGGTTGGCAAGGTTGTGTTTTACCTGCTCTATTTTGCCTTCGAGGGCAGCTATATTTTCTTTAAATTTATCTAAATCGAATCTTGAAATTCTCTTGATCCTGATTTCAGTCAGTCTTAAAATATCTTCCTCCGTTACGGCTCTTAAAAGGTGTTTGGTATGAGGTTTTAATCCTTTATCAATGGTTTTAATCACATCTTCCCAGGTTTTCACCTCTTCAATATCGTGATAAATCCTGTTTTCGATAAAAATTCTTTCCAGTGAAGAGAAGTGCCAGCTTTCCTGAAGCTCGTGAAGTTCAATTTCAAGTTCCTTCTTAAGCAGCGAAACGGTATGCTCGGTATTCATTTTCAGAATATCGGACACATTCATGAACATAGGCTTATCTCCTACAATCACACAGGCATTCGGGGAAATCGTCACTTGGCAGTCCGTAAATGCATACAGAGCGTCAATGGTTTTGTCCGGCGACACATCATTATGAAGATGAACGAGAATCTCTACGGTATCCGAGGTATTGTCCTCGATCTTTTTGATTTTGATTTTCCCTTTTTCATTGGCCTTCAGAATAGAATCAATCAGGTCGCTTGTGTTTTTTGAGAAGGGAAGTTCGGAGATCACCAGCATATGTTTATCCGTCTGGGTAATCCTGGCTCTTGTTCTTACCTTTCCGCCTCTGTGACCGTCATTGTATTCGGAAACATCAAGGTAGCCTGCCGTCATGAAATCAGGAAACAGCTCAAATTTCTTTCCTTTTAAGTGGGCAACGGATGCATTGATGAGCTCGTTGAAATTATGGGGAAGAATTTTTGTAGAAAGTCCCACACCGATCCCTTCTACTCCCTGTGCAAGGAGCAGCGGGAATTTCACGGGAAGATCAATAGGCTCGTTATTTCTTCCGTCATAGGATTTTGCCCATTCCGTTGTTTTAGGATTAAATACCACTTCCAGAGCAAAAGGTGTCAGCCTGGCCTCGATATATCTTGCCGCTGCGGCAGAATCTCCGGTATAGATATTTCCCCAGTTTCCCTGAGTATCTATGAGGAGCTCTTTCTGGCCGATCTGCACCATGGCATCGGTAATGGAAGCATCTCCGTGGGGGTGATACTTCATGGTATTTCCTACGATATTGGCTACTTTATTGTAACGGCCGTCTTCCAGCTCCCGCATAGAGTGCATGATCCTTCTCTGAACAGGCTTGAGCCCATCATAGACGGAAGGAATCGCTCTATCCAGAATTACATAGGAAGCATAGTCCAGAAACCAGTCTTTATAAAGTCCTGAGACTTTTTTCAAGCTCTCACCTTCATGCGGGTTTTCTTCTGTCGTCATTTATTTTTAATCGTTTTTCTCTTTATTAGTCTTTACTACTTTATTCAGAGAGAGTTTTAAATCGTTTACTTCTTTTTGGCTCAAATAAGATATCTCATATTTGAGGATGGTAGAACCGCTGTTTTTGCTTGAGATGGTAATGTATAATCTTTTGACAAAGAAAATACGGACGATCTCGTACCCGATCAGCTTATACTTTGGAAATTCATCATGCAGAGGTCTGTCCACAAAAGGGATAATATTCCTGTTCTTAAAGTTCAGTGCTTCTCCATCGCTGTCATACTCAAATATCTGCCTGCCGTTAAGATGAAAAACGGCCAACAGTATAAGGGGAACAATAAGAAGGATATAGCTCTCTTTTCCTACAGCCTTAAATCTATATTCATTCAGCAAAAATGCTGCAATTCCAAATATAGCCAGCATCATCAGCAATGTATGTACAAAATTGTAAACTGAAGCCTTGTTGCGATTGCTAAGTCTCATTTGAGGTATCTATGTGTATTAGTTTAGTTTTTTAACCTGCTACTTCATCCAATATTTCTTTCTTGTCGATATCAGGATCTTCCACGACTAGGTTTTCAAGGATAAACAACTGCCTGTCCGGTGTATTTTTACCCATATAAAATTCCAGCAGCTGGTCTATCGTCTGGTCCTTGCCTATCACTACAGGCTCCAGGCGGATATCTTTTCCGATGAAATGTTTGAATTCATCCGGGGAAATCTCTCCAAGTCCTTTAAAGCGGGTGATTTCCGGGTTTTTCCCAAGCTCATTCAGAGCTTTTATTCTCTCCGGTTCGGTGTAGCAGTATCTTGTTTCTTTTTTATTCCTTACCCTGAACAATGGCGTCTGAAGAATGTAAAGATGCCCGTTCTTGATCAGATCCGGGAAAAACTGAAGGAAGAATGTGATCATCAGCAGGCGGATGTGCATACCGTCCACATCGGCATCGGTAGATATAATTACCTGATTGTACCTCAGATCTTCCAAGCTTTCTTCAATATTCAGAGCGGCCTGAAGAAGGTTGAATTCTTCATTCTCGTATACCACTTTTTTAGTCAGTCCGTAACAGTTCAACGGCTTCCCTTTCAGTGAGAATACAGCCTGGGTTTCTACATCCCTGGATTTGGTGATAGATCCGGATGCAGAATCTCCCTCGGTAATGAAGATCTGGGTTTCTCCTTTTCTTTCATTTTTCTGGTCGTTGTAATGCTGTCTGCAGTCACGGAGCTTTTTATTATGAAGAGATACTTTTTTAGCCCTTTCCCTTGCCAGCTTCTGGATTCCTGAAAGTTCTTTTCTTTCTCTTTCGGAGATGAGAATCTTTCTCTGGATGGCTTCAGCAATTTCGGGATTTTTGTGCAGGAAATTGTCGAGCTTGCTTTTCAGAAAATCAATGATAAAGGTTCTTACGGTAGGTCCGTTAGGGCCCATATCGTTAGATCCCAGTTTTGTTTTGGTCTGGGATTCGAATACAGGTTCTTCCACATTGATGGAGATCGCTGCAATAATAGATTTCCTGATGTCTGAAGCATCAAAGTTTTTATTGAAAAATTCGCGGATCGTCTTTACATACGCTTCCCGGAAAGCATTCAGGTGTGTTCCTCCCTGCGTTGTATTCTGCCCGTTGACGAAAGAAAAATAGGTTTCCGTCTGTGATTTGTCTGAATGGGTGATCGCCAGTTCTATATCCGTATCTTTCAGGTGAATGATAGAATACAGGATTTCGTTTTCCATTTCTTCTTCCAGCAGGTCTTTAAGGCCGTTTTCAGAATAATAGGTCTCGCCGTTGAAAATTATTTTCAACCCGGGATTCAGATACGCATAATTGCGCAGCATTTTTTCTATATATTCTTTTCTGTATTTGAAATGAAGGAAAATTTCACCGTCAGGAATAAAAGAGATCTCAGTACCGTTTCGGTCTGAAGTATCTTTTTCTTCATAATTCTCAGTGATCATTCCTCTTGAAAACTCAGCCATCTTCAATTTTCCTTCCCTGAAGGATCTCACACGGAAATATTCTGAAAGGGCATTAACAGCTTTGGTACCTACCCCGTTCAATCCGACAGATTTTTTGAAGGCTTTGCTGTCGTACTTACCTCCGGTATTCATTTTGGAAACGGCATCCACTACTTTACCCAGCGGAATTCCACGGCCAAAGTCACGGATGGTAACTTTTCCGTCGTCCACCTTTATTTCAATTCTTTTCCCGGATTTCATCCTGAACTCATCAATAGAGTTGTCCAGAATTTCTTTGAGCAGAATATAGATACCGTCATCCGCAGAGGAGCCGTCTCCGAGCTTCCCGATGTACATTCCGGGGCGCAAACGGATGTGTTCCTGCCAGTCGAGGGTTCTGATATTATCTTCTGAGTAGATTGGATTTATTTCTTGTGACATATATGATTTCAGCAAACATACAAAAGTACGAAATTGTACAAAATTATCCGAATTTTTTCGATTCGTTTTTTTTCAACATTCAACCTTAAATATTGCATTATTATTAAGCAAATTATATATTTACAGTATTATTCAATATCATGTGAAAAATTTATTTATTCTTCTCTCATTTTCCCTGACTTTATTATGCCCTGTGTTATCTTCTGCACAGATCCCGGGGATGGTCAATTATACTGAAGAAGACGGTCTGAACAGTTCCTACACCTATTCACTCAGCCAGGATAATACCGGATTTCTGTGGATTGGAAGTGATAACGGACTGTTCCGTTTTGACGGAAGGGAATTTAAGCATTTCAACAATAAACAAGGCTTGAAAAATATAGAAGCCCTGTCTTGCATTCCTTTATCCAACGGAGAAATTTTCATAACACCTTTTCTGAATGATTTTGCTTACCTGAAAAATGGCAGAATCATTAATTCGGATTCAAACAGTGAACTGAAAAAGATACAGTTTACCCATAATCCCGATTATTATATTGATAAGAATTCTCTTTATCTGTTTTCCAGCTATAATCCTAAGAATATTTATTTCTACCGGAATGAAAAAGTAGGCAGAATTCCTCTGGCCGTTAAAACCGATTCTTTGGATGCCTATTATGCGTTTGGCCTCAGTATGCATGATAAAATATTGTATCTGTCTCTTCAGAAAAAAAGGGGAAATATTCTGGCTTACGATATTGCAACCAAAAGGAAAACAGCCTGTAACCTTTCCATCGATAATAATACCCCCATAATAAGGAAAGGCAATATTTTTGTTTTCAGAAACAAAAGAAAGATTGATGTTTACAAGCTCTATAACAAGTTTCATTTCAAAAAAATAAAAAGCTATACGGCACAGGAAAACATACACAGGCTCGTCGTAGACAATAATTACCGGCTCTGGTTATGCCCTGAAGAAGGCGGTACAATGTATTTCAAACAGTCCTTATTGGATGACAGCAGGTTTTCTGATCCCGTCAAAATGATGGAAAACTATATCATCAATGATATTTTAGTGGATAAAGATAACAATACGTGGTTCTCTACCCGGAATAACGGGCTTTTTTTCATTGCTGACCGGTTTTTTAAAAATTACATTCAATTTCCTGTCAAAAATAATTTATCAAACATAAAGGCTATTGCCAAAAATAGTCATGGTATTTTCCTGGGCTATAACGAAGCTAAAAGTGGCATATATCACAATGGACAGATAACGGATCTTGTTTTTGAAAAAAATATTAAAATAGAACACAAATCTATCTTTTCTGATAAAAATACAGTGATATTCGGGTTGACAAGAAGTCTTTTTCAATATGATGTCATGACCAAGAAAAAATATTTTTTAAAGGATTTTCTTTTAAAAAATATTGTGCCCTATATACCAGGATCTATCATATTATGTACATCAGACGGGCTTATCGCTTATCATTACAAAACAGGCAGCTATACTGAAATACTCAGCAAAGAAAGGATGTATACAGCTCTTCCTTATGCCAGAGACAGCCTGTTTGCCGGAAATTTTAAAGATCTTTATAAAGTGAGTACTGTTTCTAAAAAGAAAAAATTGTTTCTGAAAGGATATTATTTTACAGATCTTAAAAAATTCGGTGATAATCTGTATATCGGGGCTACCAACATTAACGGGATCATTCTTTTTGATCATTCTAAGATCCTCATGAAAATTTCGGAAAAAGCCGGACTGGTTACAAACCAAATCAAAAAAATTGAAATAGAAAACAAAAATATATTCTGGGCAAGTACAAATTACGGACTCAGCAGGATTGAGCTTAAGGGATCACATGTAAAGATCAATAATTTTACCCAAACAGACGGTCTTCCATCGAATGCGGTATCGGGATGTGTTATTTCCGGGGACACCATTTATGTGGGAACGTCCAAAGGGCTGGGTATCCTGTCGATTAAAAGCCTGATGAGCCAGAAAAAATTCATCAGCAAAAAGGTGATCATCAATTCAGTTGTCATCGGTGGCAGGGAATTTTTTGATATTCACCAGCTGTTAACGAGCCAGACGCCAGACAATGATGTTACCTTCAATGTAAGTTTTCCGGATTTCACCTCTCAGGGAAAGATAGCTTACCTGTACAAAATCGAAGGGCTTAGCAATGGCTGGCAAACGGGCAATTCCCAGAACATTATTTTCGCCTCCCTTCCGCCGGGCCGGTATACATTTAAAGTTTTTGGAATCGGGTATAACGGAAAAAGATCTTATGCTTCTACTGACCTGAATTTTGAGATCCTTCCTAAATTCTGGCAGACATGGTGGTTCAGACTGATGATCACCAGTCTTGGTGCTGCTGCCCTGTTCATTATTATCACCCTGTATTTTCAGAAAAAAAGAAATAAAAAGCTGGAAACATTATATTATGAGAAAAAGATCGCCGAGCTGGAACTGCAGGCCATCAAGGCACAGATCAATCCTCATTTCATTTATAACTGCCTCAATTCTATACAGTTTCTTCTGTATAAAAAAGACTACCGGGAAACAGAAAATTACCTGCAAACGTTTGCCCGGATGATCAGGAAAACGCTGAATTATTCCGAGAAAACATTCATGACTATTAAAGACGAGGTGGATTACCTTGCATTATACCTGAATATGGAAAAGCTGAGATTAAAAAACCTGTTTGACTATAAAATCATCTTATCAGGCAGCATCAATGAAAACTGGGCGGTCCCTTCCCTGCTGATCCAGCCTTTCGTGGAAAATGCCATAAAGCACGGCATCGCAGGCTTAAAAGACAGGAAAGGAAATATACAGATATCATTTGAACATACCGGAACATCAATCTGTGTCATTATAGAAGACAATGGTATAGGAATAGGCAGCGAAAGGCAGACAAGACCTGATTCTTTCGGGCTCAGATTATCCCGGAAAAGAATTGAAACATTCAGGCAGCTTTTTGATACCCATATTATCCTGGAGATTTATGATCTCTCTGAAAAAGAGCAAAGACCGGGAACCCAGATCAAACTTTATATAAAACCTTATGAAAACCAAAATACAGGCATGCATCGTTGATGATGAACAGGACGGAAGAGACTATATTGCTCTTCTGCTGAAGAATGAATTCCCGGAGATCCAAATATCATTTCAGGCATCAGGCGTGGAAGAAGCTTATATTTATCTCACTAAAAATATACCGGATATCCTTTTCCTGGATGTACAGCTGAAAGACGGTACTGCCTTTGACCTTCTTTCAAAATTCAGAGAAATAGATTCCCGGATCATTTTCATTACGGCATTTGAAAATTTTGCTATCCAGGCCATCAAAAACGGTGCAGCAGATTATTTGCTTAAGCCTATCAGGAAAATAGATTTTGTAATGGCCGTCAACAAAGTTCTTGAAATGATTAAAAAAAGCAAAAACTCTCCAGCCATTTATTCCAGTGAAAATAAAATAAGCCTTCCCACGCTTCAGGGCTTCAAATTGACCAATATCAGCGATATTATCCGCTGTGAAGCGGATTCCAGCTATACCACCTTTTATCTTACGGATAAAACCAGGATCATTGTTTCCAAAACACTCCACGATTTTGAGGAACATCTTACGAAATACAATTTCTTCAGGATTCATCATAAGCATCTCATCAACCTATTTCACCTTAAAGAATATATTAAAGGGAAAGGCGGACAGGTAGTAATGGCAGACCATTCTGTACTGGATGTTTCTGTGCGTAAAAAGAATGATTTCTTAAGTAAGATTGAAAATTTGGAATAAAAAGCTATGTTCAGCAACAACTAATTTCGTAACTTTTATATCCCTTGTTTCCATGATTGCAAAAAATAAATTAAATTCGGATCAACAAACTTAGCTCTTTATGATACAACTTCCATTATCCAAGCTTTCAAATGTAGGAACAACCATTTTCAGCCAAATGACGCAGCTCGCCAATGAAAATGAAGCGATCAACCTTTCCCAGGGATTTCCCGATTTCATGCCTGATTCTGAATTGCTGGATCATGTCAGTCACTTTATTCAGAAAGGATTCAACCAATATGCCCCGATGGGAGGAATGATGCCGCTGAAGGAAGAGATCGCCAGGAAAATTGAGAATAGCCACGGGGCCATCTATCATCCCGATTCCGAAATCACCGTCACTGCAGGAGGAACCCAGGCCATTTTTACCGCTATTGCCACTTTTATAAAAAAGGATGATGAAGTAATCATTTTTGAACCTGCCTACGACTGCTACGAGCCCACTGTAGAGCTTTTTGGAGGAATTGTAAAACGTTTTGAGATGAAAGCTCCGGATTATGAAATCGACTGGAATACAGTAAGAGGTTTGGTGAGCGATACAACCAAAATGATCATCCTTAACAATCCGAATAACCCTTCCGGGAAGATTTTAAAGGAAAATGATCTGCAGGAACTGATTAAGCTTGTAAAGGACACTTCGATCCTTATCCTGAGCGACGAGGTGTATGAAAATATTGTTTTTGACGGAAAACAGCATCTCAGTATCTGCCAATATCCGGAACTTAAAGAGAGAAGCCTTCTTGTTGCTTCGTTTGGGAAGCTTTTTCATGTCACAGGCTGGAAAACCGGTTATTGTGCCGCTCCGAAAAATCTCACCGCCGAATTCAGAAAAGTACACCAGTTCAATGTTTTCTGCGTGAATACGCCTATCCAGCTTGCTCTGGCGGAATACATGAAAAATGAGGAGCATTACAGTCAGCTGAGCAGCTTTTTTCAGGAAAAGAGAGATTTTCTGAGAAAAGGTCTTGCGGGTACGTCCTTCGGACTTCTCGACTGTGAAGGAACGTATTTCCAGGCTCTAACTTTTGATAAAATATCTGATAAAAATGATTTTGATTTCGCTTCGGAGCTGACAGTCAATCAAAAAGTGGCAAGTGTTCCTTTTTCATCATTTTATAAGAACAAAATAAATGATCATGTCATCAGGCTGTGTTTCGCCAAAAAACAGGAGACGCTGGAAAGAGCCATAGAAAATCTTTCAAGGCTCTAATTCTTTATATAACCGAGAAAGTAATCTGGCCAGTGCGCCCGGAAAGTTGCCTTCCGTTATTAAAAAAACAAAACCGGTCCATTTTTAGAACCGGTTTTGTTTAATTTAAAAATCGAATGAATGACTTATAAATATCTGTTTATCAGTATATTTATTTTAATCCGAATTCAGGTTATTTTATAAAAACATTCCTCCTGAAGCTTCTATTCTCTGTCCGTTGATCCATCCGGCATCTTCAGTACACAGGAATGCCACTACCCCCCCGATATCATCCGGAAGCCCGGCTCTTCCCAATGCAGTAATACCGGAAATCATTGCATTTACATTTTGATCATCTCTTGTTCTTCCGCCTCCAAAATCGGTCTCAATAGCTCCCGGCGCTATAGCGTTCGCTTTTATTCTGCGGGGTCCGAGCTCTTTTGCCATATATTTTGTCAGCATTTCCACACCGGCTTTTATCGAACCGTAAACTGATGATCCCGGCAGGGCAAATCTTGCCAGTCCTGAGGAAATATTAATAATTCCGCCACCGTCATTGATGAAAGGAAGCATTTCCTGTGTCAGGAAGAAAACTCCTTTGAAGTGAACGTTTACAATATCGTCAAACTGCTCTTCTGTAGTTTCTGTGATGGGAGAATATAAAGCTGTTCCCGCATTGTTAATAAGAAAATCGATGTTTGGGCTTCCTGTTTCAGTTTTCAGATGATCTGTGATATTTTTCACGAATGCCTCAAAGCTTTTTACATCCCTGGTATCCAATTGGTAAGCAGCGGCATTTTGGCCCATTGCTTTTATTTCATTGACCACAGCGTCGGCTTCCTCACTGCTGTTTTTATAAGTGATGATGACGTCTAATCCTTTTTGGGCGATCTTAAGGGCTGCATTTTTTCCAAGTCCGCGGCTTCCGCCGGTTACGAGTGCAATTTTTGTTTTTGTATCCATTTTATTATCTGTTTAATATGATGATACAAAGTTGGAAAATTCTACAACAGAAATCGTTGCCCGAATCAATCTGAAATTTGCAAAATTCAAATCATGAACGGAATTCCATTGGAGTGGATGAAGTTTTTCTTTTGAAAAAGTTGGAAAAGTGAGCGATTTCCTCAAAACCCAGTGCATAGGAAATCTCAGAAACATTCCATTTGGTCTGTCTCAGGAGGATTTTAGCTTCCTGAATCACACGGTCGGCAATAAATTCGGTGGTGGTTTTTCCTGTGCTTTCCTTTAATTTTTTATTCAGATAATTGACATGAACGGCTAGCCTGTCAGCGTAATCTTTTGCGGTTTTCAGCTGTAACCTCTGGTCAGAGGATTCAATCGGGAACTGTCTTTCCAGGAGCTCTATAAATAATGAAACCACCCTTAGCGAAGCATCATTTGCAGCTGAAAGTTTTTCAGCAGGCTGTAGCTTCTGGCCATAATGGATCAGTTCCAGAACATAGTTTCTAATCAGATCATATTTGAATACATAATCGGAAGCGATTTCTTTTTTTATCTTCGTAAACAGATTTTCTATTTCGTCTGCCAGATTATCCTCAATTTCAAACAGAGGAATATTTCCGGGCTGAAATATAGGTAAATCTTCCAAAGAAAACTGAGACTGGGCCTTGATGAAAAAATCTTCTGTAAATACGCAGAAACTTCCCGACTGATCGGGATCTTCAGGTACCCAGTGATAGGGAACTTTCGGAGTGGCAAATAACAGGGCATTTTTTTTAATGGCAATGATTTTGTCTGCATATTCTGCCCTGTTCTTTCCCCTGATTAAGCTTATTTTGTAATATTTTCTTCTGTTATAAGGCATCTCAGAAGTAATTCTTGCTTTTTCAATAGTTTGTGCAATATCGAATACATTGAAATGACCTATATCCTTATGCAAACCTTTAGGAAAAATAGTTTCCAGGTCTTTTCCCAGTATAGCTGTCATTTCTTTGTAAAAATCTTCAAGGGAAGCATGAGCAATTTTCTCCATAATCCAAATTTGTAAAATTCAAACATATAAAGTTACGCAAATATTAAATTGTAATGTTCTTTCATGCCTATAAAAAATTATTCATAATATAGTGATATAATGAATAATTTTTATAACTTAGATTTAAGCTAATTTATAAAATCCATTATTATGAAAAATCAAAATCTTCAAAGAGGAAAAAAACTAAACAAAAGAGAGTTAAGAAGTATTACTGGCGGGCTGCAAATGTGTTGGGATCGGGATACCAATCAATGCACAGATCACGGCCGCCAGTGCGCAGAATTTCAATGCAGATACATTCCTTAAATTGATATTTTTTTATAAAACTACTCTTAAACAAGTAGTTTTTTCATTAAAATAATATTGTAGAAGCTTGACAAATTATGCATACAGATAAATATTCAGGTAAAAAGTGAATATTATTCATAAAAATTTGAGATACATTAAATTATTTTTAATACATTCGTTACCAACAAATTTATTAATCTATCATTATGAAAAATCTAAATCTGCAAAAAGGAAAAAAACTGAACAAAAAAGAATTGAGAGTAATTACAGGAGGTTTAATGCAATGTCGCGACCGAAAGACAAACGCTTGCAGAGTATTTTCGAATGGCTGTGCAGAACTTGACTGTCGTCCCGGATTAATTCCATAACCAGGAAACTTTATATAAAATACCACCATCTTCAGTGTGGTATTTTTTTTTCACCTATATAAAATGGGGAAAACTGACAAAAAAGAATTAAGAAGTATTACCGATGGATTATTTCACTGCATGGATCCTGCGACAGGATGATCATTACACACAAAAAAACGCTCCCAAATTCATGAAAGCGTTTTTTCTAATTACTATAACTTAATATTCTTATACATTGAATCTGAAGTGCATAATATCACCATCCTGAACGATGTATTCTTTGCCTTCTACAGAAAGTTTTCCGGCTTCTTTAATTTTCACTTCAGAGCCATACGTAATATAATCATTATACTTGATTACTTCCGCACGGATGAATCCTTTTTCAAAATCTGTGTGGATTACGCCGGCAGCCTGTGGAGCTGTCCATCCCTGTCCTATCGTCCAGGCTCTTACTTCTTTCACACCAGCTGTAAAATAGGTCTGAAGTTTTAATAAGTCGTAAGCTTTTCTGATCAGACGGTTTACACCAGGTTCATCTAGTCCTAATTCTTCAAGGAAGATCTCTCTTTCTTCAAAAGTTTCCAGTTCATTGATGTCTGCCTCGATCTGTGCTGCAAGTACCACAACCTCTGCCCCTTCATTTTTAGCCATTGTTTCGATCTTTTCTATCCATTCGTTTCCGTTTTTGATAGAATTTTCGTCTACGTTACACACATATAGTACGGGCTTTTTGGTTAAAAGCTGGATATCTTCAATGATAGGCTGTGTTGAATCATTTACCGGAAATTCTCTTGCATTTTTCCCGTCCTCTATGAACTTCTCCAGGTTTTGAAGGGTTTCATAAACAAGGATATCGTCTTTCTTTCCGGACTTGATGAATTTTTTAGCTTTTTCAACAGCTTTTCCTACTGTTTCAAGGTCTTTAAGCTGTAACTCGATGTCGATAATTTCTTTATCTCTCATTGGGTCTACAGAACCTTCAACGTGGATGATATTTCCATTTTCAAAGCATCTTAAAACATGGATAATTGCTTCACACTCGCGGATATTGGCCAGGAACTGGTTTCCTAATCCTTCACCTTTGCTTGCCCCTTTTACAAGACCGGCAATGTCAACAATTTCAACTACAGCCGGCAATACTCTTTCCGGATTAACTATTTTTTCCAGTTCAAACAGTCTCTGATCCGGAACAGATACCGTACCGAGGTTCGGTTCTATTGTACAGAAAGGATAGTTTGCCGATTGAGCTTTAGCATTGCTTAAGCAGTTAAAGAGAGTTGATTTACCTACGTTCGGAAGGCCTACAATTCCACATTTCATATTGTAAAATTCAAAGTTTAATATTCAATGATGCTATTTGGGTTCAAGGTTTGAAGTTTGGATTTAATCTTAATCCGGACCATTGAACTTTCAGCCTGCAAAGATAGTGATTTTAAGGGGAGTTTCATAATAAAAAAATCTGCCGGAGTTTTGGCAGATTTTGAGTGATTTTTGTTGAAGATTGTTTATGGATTGTCTCCTGTAGCATCCTGGGCCAGCGGGACATCGTTTGGTGTATTCTGTAATGTTTTATCTAAAGTAACTAAAGATTCATCGGTAGCACGGTCACCGCCTGCAATCTTCAATTTATCGATCAGGCTTGAGGCCAGTGTTTCTTCTTCTATCTGTTCCTGTACAAACCACTGCATGAAATTCCATGTAGCCCAGTCTTTTTCTTCCAACGCCAGATCTACGATTCTGTAAATTGCCGTAGTATTGTCAACTTCATGCTTGAAGACACCGTCGAAACAGGCTGTTAATGATTCAGGATCGGCCGGTGGGGCCGGAATAGCCTCTACTTTAGGTTTACCGCCTCTGTTCAGTACATATTCCATAAATTTGATGGAATGATTTCTTTCTTCCTGTGCATGTCTGTAAAGGAAATTGGCAATTCCCTGGTATCCTTTATCATCTGCCCAGATCCCGTACGACAGAAAAACGTGTGATGCGTGAATTTCTTTGTTCATCTGATCACTTAATGCTTTTTCAATAGTCGGGGAAAGTCTGTTGGTATTCATAATGCTCTATTTTGGTGATTATGAAAATAATAATGCAAAAATGATTCCGATACGGTTTTATTCTGGAGTCATTCACTTCAAAACCTATTTACAAACATCTGAATTACATTAATTTAAATGAATAATTTATAGTTATTCTAAAATAATAAACCAGTCCTTTTCTGAACTGGTTTATTGTTTTCTGCAAGGATTTTATCCCGGTTAAATTGTACTGCTGAACTTTTGCTGTCGCTTCGGGTAGCTATTTTATCTTCTTTGCCATATAATCGCTTTCATTTCCTAATCTGTCTACCGCTTTTATTGCAACAGCATTCAGTTTTCTGCCATCTTTAGATTTTAGGATATCTTTTGAAAGTTTATCCAGGGTAAGGATTTCTGTTTCCCAAACTCCGTTGTACTGGGTGAAGAGTATCCACTGGAAGACATTTCCTATATTTTTAGCACTCCAGCTAGACCGTACAAAACTTCCGTTATCGACTGTAAATAAAGTGGGGCCCTGCAATGGAACTGCTTTTATCCAGGGTGTTTTCGGAACTAATGCTTTTTCGCTGTAAGGCCCGTTTTTCAAGGTGGGAAGCATATTTGCATTTTTCGTTAATCCTGCAATACTCCAATGAATTTCTCCCGCGTCATTCTTTAAGATCTGTCTGGATATTTCAATCTGATTTTTAATTTCCGCAGGACGGTCTGATACCCTGATTTCAACGGTATTGAGCCCCGGCCAAAGATGGCGGTTCATTGTATTTTCAGATTTCCACCAGTTCAGTAATGCTTCAAATCCCTGGCCTTTGGCATCAACCGGCCAATAGAGCTGTGGGGAAAAATAATCTACCCAGCCTTTGTTCAGCCATAACTTTGCATCGGCATATAGTTCGTCATATTGAGAAGAACCTACGATTCCTTCAGGATATCCGGGTTTCCAGATTCCGAACGGGCTGATTCCGAATCTTACATATTCTTTTTCAGCATGAATCTCTTTATAAATTCTTTCTACAAATTTATTGACATTGTCTCTCCGCCAGTCTGCCCTGGATAATGCTCCTCCACTTCTCTGGTATTCATTCCAGCTTGCATTGTCAGGAAAATCCGCACCTCTGTTGTAGGTGGCGTAAGGATAAAAATAATCATCAAAATGTACGGCATCAATATCATACCTTTTTACAATATCTTTTACCACATTGGAAACGTGTCCCTGTGTTTTGGGATTGGCAGGATCAAACCAATACATTCCGTTCTTTAATTTTACAACAATATCAGAAAGTTTGTTCGCCATAGACTGGCTGTTTACAGCTCCTCCGTTTGAATGGTGGGCACGGTAAGGGTTCAGCCATACATGAAGTTCCAGACCTCTTTTATGGGCCTCTTCAATCCAGAACTGAAGGGGGTCATAATTCGGGTAAGGAGCCGTTCCGGTCTGTCCGGTCAAAAAGTATGACCAGGGTTCTATATTACTTGTATACAGCGCATCTGCAGAAGGTCTGATCTGCAATATCGCTGCATTGAAGTTGTTATCCTTCAGCATATCGAGCATGCTTATGGCTTCTGCTTTCTGCTGGTCTACGGTTAAATTATTTCTTGAGGGCCAGTTGATGTTGGCGACACTGGCGATCCACGCTCCGCGGAATTCTCTTTTGACTTCGGGAAGATTTACTTTAAAAATTTCGTCGGTTGGTGTTGGTATATCCGGTTTATTAATGACAACAGGGCCTTTTTCAACTGTTTTTACAGGTTTAGATTTTGATATATTTTGATTTTTTGCTGGTTTTGCATTGTCCACGACAGGTTTCGAACTGCTGCATGATGCAAAAATACCCAACAAGAATATTAATTTTAGCTTATTCACTTTCATAGTCTGCAAAACTACATTAAATTATTTTTTTGATTTTAAAAATTACAATAATAAAATGAATTATTCATGAGCAGCTGCTTAAAAAAACATTTTAATGCAAAATACATACAGGTTTTTTGTCTATTAACTGGTTGCCTTAAGTTCGTAAATAATTATAAATCAGAAGAGTACGCAATGATATCTTGTCATATTTTAAGTTTTGGCTAAAGCCAAATGATTGATTTGAATATTATAAGCGGACTAAAGTCCGCTCCTATTGATGTCTTCATTAAACAAAAAGAAAAAAGCCCCGAAAAATTCGGGGCTTTAGGTATATTTAAGAGCTTTAGATTATGCTTTCGCTCCTCTTTCCATTCTTTTTCTTTCTTCTTCTGAAAGGATTTTCTTTCTCATTCTGATGAAGTTTGGAGTTACTTCAATTGCTTCATCACCCTGGATATATTCCATACATTCTTCAAGAGAGAATAAGATTTTCGGTGCAACACCTCCATCTTTATCTTTACCTGCAGCACGGATATTATTCAATTGTTTCGCTTCAACAATATTGATGACCAGATCTCCTGGTTTATTTTGCTCACCAATGATCATTCCAGCATAAATCTCCTCGCCCGGATCCACATAGAACTTACCTCTATCTTGTAATTTAGCGATAGAATATTCAGTTGCCGGACCTTGACTTTTACTTACCAAAACACCATTACTTCTTCCAGGAATTGCTCCTTTGAAAGGTTTGTATTCTGTGAAACGGTGTGCCATAATAGCTTCACCTGCAGTTGCCGTCAACATCTGAGAACGCAATCCGATCAAACCTCTTGAAGGAATTTCGAATTCCATGTGCTGCATCTCACCTTTAGTTTCCATAATGTGAAGATCTCCTTTTCTCTGAGTTGCCAAATCGATAACTCTGGAAGCAAATTCTTCAGGAACATCAACAACCAAAGATTCGTAAGGCTCACATTTTTCTCCGTCGATTTCTCTCAGGATAACCTGTGGCTGACCAATTGTCATTTCATAACCTTCTCTTCTCATCGTTTCAATCAAAACTGATAAGTGAAGAATACCTCTACCGAATACCAGGAAAGTGTTTGCATCACCAGTTTGTTCAACTCTTAATGCTAAATTTTTCTCTAATTCCTTATATAATCTTTCTTTCAGGTGATTGGAAGTCACATATTTACCATCTTTACCAAAGAAAGGTGAATTGTTGATAGAGAACGTCATGTTCAACGTAGGCTCATCAATAGAAGTTCTTGGCAATGGTTCAGGATTTTCAAGATCTACAAATGAATCACCGATCTGGAAAGCATCAAAACCTACAACAGCACAGATATCTCCTGCTTTTACTTCGGTTACTTTCTTCTTTCCTAAACCTTCAAAAACGTATAATTCTTTTACTTTTCCTTTTAAAACTTTACCGTCAGCCTGCGCCAAACCAATCCACATAGATTCTTTGATCTCACCTCTGATCACTTTCCCGATTGCAATTCTTCCTAAGAAAGAAGAGAAATCAAGAGAAACAATCTGCATCTGTAAGTTTCCTTCTTCAACTTTCGGTTCAGGAACATACTGTAAAATACCATCTAATAATGGGAAAATGTTTTCTGTCTGTTCTAATGAAGTGTTGAACCAACCTTGTTTAGAAGAACCGTAGAACGTTGGAAAATCCAACTGCTCCTCAGTCGCATCAAGGGCGAAGAATAAATCAAATACCTTGTCATGAACTTCTTCAGGACGGCAGTTTGGTTTATCTACTTTGTTGATTACCACCAATGGTCTAAGTCCTAATTCCAAAGCTTTCTGAAGTACGAATCTTGTCTGAGGCATAGGTCCTTCAAAGGCATCTACCAACAAAATTACCCCGTCCGCCATTTTTAAAACTCTCTCTACTTCCCCACCAAAATCGGCGTGACCAGGAGTATCGATTACGTTAATTTTAACGTCTTTATAAGTAACAGAAATATTTTTAGATAGAATGGTAATACCTCGTTCTCTTTCAAGATCGTTATTATCCATTATTAATTCTCCACTTTCCTGATTTTCTCTGAAAATGTTTGTAGCATGAATAATCTTGTCAACCAAAGTCGTCTTTCCGTGGTCAACGTGTGCGATAATCGCAATATTTCTAATGTTTTGCATGAATGATTTTTACGGGTGCAAAAATAGTGTTTTTTAATTAAATAATTAGTAAGATTATGTATTATTTAACAATTTAATAATGAACAAGTTATTGTTTAAGCCCTAAAACATAAACAAAATAAGGACGTTATCTCAAAATGATTATTCGAATAAATAATCATTGTAACAGGCCTCGCAGCTTTTCTTCAAATAATTTTTAATACGTCAAGTTCTGGCGTTGTCAGCGTGTATTTTTGTTTTAATAATCTTGCAAGGTTATATATAACTAATTATCTAACTCTTAAAATTAAAAAAAATGATTTTAACAAGCGACTTTTTTTCACCATCAAGTATAATTCCTGATGAAGATTCTATCCAACTGATTGATGAATTTACTTACCAAACTCACATTTATGAACGTGTTTTATTCGTTCCCATTTTAGATGAAATTATATATAGAAACAGAAATGGTATTTATTATGTAAATCGTACAATTATTAATAGCAGAGAGCCTATAAGCTTGAAATTGTTTGGTGCTAAAGGAGATGGGAAATATGATCAAGCTGATAAAGATAAATTAAGCCCTTTAACTACAGATGATAAAGATGCTATCGGAAAATTTATTGCTAGCAGGAAGAAGACCAACCTTAGAGGATCTCATTACGGTGGATCAACACTTTATGTGCCGTTTTCCATATATAAAACATCTGGTAGTTATATTATCAATGATCATTTTACAACAATTTGCGGAGAAGGCTATGGCGCCAGTATGTTTCATTGTATTTCTGAGAGTAATATCAACGATCCTTTAATTACTTTTACTAGAAATATGGTTATACCAAATGGTGATGCTTATGATTATTTATTAACAGGAGGAGGTTTAAAAAACTTTCATATAAAAACCAACAATACTAATATTAGAAATTTTGGTTTAATGCTTGATTATGTCGAATATATGTCATTTCAGGACACGCATATTGAAGGCTTTGGAAAAAGTGCAATTAAAGGAGGTTTTTGGGAATGTAATTTTTCAAATATTAAATTAACATCTTGTGGTGGATTACAAACAGCTGATATTTTAGGAAACCCTGAATACGGAGTAATTGACACTTCAGGAGGAGATTCTTTATATGCAGATGCGAGTAATAACACATTATTTAGTAAATTAACTTTTTCAAGTTGTGTTGGAACGTTGTTAAAGTTTACAAACAATAAGAATTCTACTGTCAATATGAATATTGTTGGATTGTATGCAGAAACTTATCCTGGAGATTCTAGTAATATTGATGAATTACCATTAATTTATGCACTTAATTCAAGAGGGAATTCTATAACTGGTGGATTTATCACCGTTAATACCACTAATGTTTTTAGAAATGGTACCGTAATAAAAATGGATTCATCATCTGATCTTAGTTTAAATAATCTTACCATAACTATGAATCCCATTGATGGCTATCTTAAAAGATCCGTAAGAAGACTTCGTTCTTTTGCCAGTTTATCTACAGAAACATCTGTTTTATCATTAAATAATGTGAAATTAAGTGACCCTACTGATTCTATTGGTTATAGAAATAATGATTACCCATATTCAACTCCACCACTTATTGAAGGTACAGGTTATCTAACCTTTACAAAACTCCTAATTGAAATATTATCTCTAAATGCTGGTGGAACTTCTAACGGAAGTAGAAGAATAACTAACCTTATTGACAGGCGTCTTAAAGCTAATGGAGATTTAATTCTCATGCCTTTTGACACCAATGGCATGCAATCTCAATTAAAGAAAAAAGTTAATTTTTTAAATGGTAAAATTGATTTATATACGGATTCTGTACCTACAACTATTGATACATGGGAGCAAGGTGATAGAATTATTTATCAAAATAATTCCGCAGGAGGATATATGGGGAAAGTCTGTGTAAAATCAGGAACAACAGGAAGCATTACAGGCATTACCGGTTCAATACAGGCAAATTCAAATTTATTAATTGTTAATGATTCTTCTCAATTTTTGAATGGTGATTGGATAAGTATTGCAGGAAGTGATTTTAATAGAATAATTGAGATCAATGGAAATCATCTAACATTAAAATATTCAGAACCACAATCATTAAATACCGCAAATATAACTTTCTACGAACCAATATGGAAAAATTTTGCAAATATTGAGAACTAAAAGAGGTAGTCTGAAGTCTTGATAGTATATTAAAATTCTTTATATGAAAGCATTTCTCATATAGAAATGCACATAAAATAAACTAAATTTTAAAGAGGCTGACCTTTTAGGACAGCCTCTCTATTATTAAATCCTTTTTAATAAAAAAGATAATTAATATTACTTGAAACAGAACCACTAATCCAAACTTCAACAAAAAAGATTTCTTCGAAATTTTATGCCTAAAAATCAACATTCCGAGCACCGCTCCGATTGTTCCACCAAAAAATGTAAGCAATAAAAGTGTATTTTCTGAGATTCTCCTTTGATGTTTGACAGCTTTCCATTTGTCTAAAGCAAAGACTAGGAAAGTGATAAGGTTAGTTATTAATAATAAATAAAACATTCCAACAAATCTAACATAAAAAGAATAATAAAAACAAAGTTCCTTAAATTTGTGCAATAAAAGCAAAATCAATGACTGTAATGGATTTGGCAGGAAATTATTCTATTGAAGGCTCCAATCAGGAAGAATCTGACCAACCTTCTTACCATGGTATATTAACGTTATCAATCGATGAAAACAACCGTATTATCGCACAATGGATTATCGGTGATCATATACAAAACGGTACAGGATTTTATAAAGATCAGATTTTAGTTCTCAACTTTAATTATGAAGGTGAAGATCAAGAAATCTATAAAGGTGTTTCGGTATACCGTTGTTTAAGCAAGGATATACTGGATGGTTTTTGGTCTGAGAAACATGGTAATCCTTTATATTTGGGAAGTGAATATTGTGTAAAGATAAAGAGTTCGCAGTTTTTAAATTAGCATAAAACATTTTATATAAAAACGTCTCAATAACTTCTCTTTGAAGTTACTATATTCAATATTTTAAATTTCAAAATAAAAAAAGCTGCCTTAATAAAAAAGCAGCTTATCCCATTTTTATGGTCTAACAAATTATTTTTTAGCTTTTACATCAACAGCAATTTCGATGTCTTTGCTGATCATCCATTCTGCCGGATCTGCTTCTGAAGTACCGAATTTGATTCCCCAATCTGCTCTGTTCACCGTAAATTTAGCCTGAACTGAAGCTGAACTATCCGTAACATCCACTTTAGCAGGGAAAGTTACATTCATTGTTTTTCCAGATAAAGTAAGGTTTCCGCTTACTGTTTTGTTTGCTCCTGCAACGGCATCTTTAGGTGCGTCTTTCAGATCCGCAACACTTGTAATTTTGAAATCTGAAGTAGGGTTCTTTGCCGTATCAAAGAAATCAGTATTTTTCAAGTGAGCTTCAAGATCTCCCGGTTTTTTATCTTTTTCTGTTACTGAAGCGGGATCTACTTTGATAGAATTCATATCGATCACAAAGTTTCCGGCTGCTAACTGGCCTCCTTCAATGCTTAGATCTCCCGATTTTACGTTAAGAGTTCCCCAACGAGGAGCCATACCTCCTTTGTGGAAAGCTTTCCAGTTTACTACAGAGGTAGCAACATCAACTGCCAAAACTTCACCTTTGCTCTCTGCTACTTTCTGCTCTGTTGCAGTCGCTACAGTATCTGCTGATTTTTCTTTTGTACAAGATGCTGCAAGCAATCCTACTCCTACTAACGCAATTACACTAAGTTTTTTCATATTATTATTGTTTTAAAAATTCAATTAAAATCTTAAATTTCAAGATCCAAAAATAGAAAAACCTTATCACTTATCACCTTAACATACATCAAGAAATGGAAATTTTAATATTTCCGTGTCTGTTACCCCATATGAAATACCGTGGAAAAGTAGAGTCTAAAGTATTTCACTCCATAGTAAAATTGCCTATTTTAGCTGTTTAAAATTTAAAATGAACGTTACAAGCTATATAAAACAGACACTCGATATATCTGAAAAGAGCATCAACAATACCCTACAATTATTGGCAGAAGACTGCACGATTCCGTTCATTTCCCGTTACAGAAAGGATAAAACCGGAAATCTGGATGAAGTTCAGGTTGAACAGATTTCAAAGATCAGCAAACAGTTTGAAGAAATTGTAAAGCGAAAAGAAAGCATCCTTAAATCCATTGAAGAGCAAAATGCCCTGACTCCTGAATTGAAACAGAGAATTGAAGAAAGCTTTGATATTCCTGAGCTTGAAGATTTATACCTGCCCTTTAAAAAACGCAGAAAAACAAAAGCAGATACCGCCAAAGAGAAAGGTCTGGAACCTTTAGCCAGGATCATTATGAGCCAGAAAAGCAATGATCTGATGTTTTCAGTCTCTAAATATTTGAACAGTGAGGTTTCATCTGAAGAAGATGCGCTTCAGGGTGCAAGAGATATCATGGCGGAATGGATTAATGAAAACATGTATGTGCGTAAAAATCTACGCCGCCTTTTCCAGCGTAAAGCCGTGATCACTTCTAAGGCTGTTAAAAGCAAGAAAGACGAAGAAGGTGCCCAGAAATTCTCACAGTATTTTGAATGGGAAGAAAGTCTTAGCAGAATACCTTCTCACAGGCTTCTGGCCATGCTCAGAGCCGAATCGGAAGGCTTTGTAAAAATGAATATCGGAATTGATAAGGAAGAAGCCATTGATTTTATCGAAAAAACCATCATCAAATCCAATAATGAAAGCTCAGAGCAGATCGCTATGGCCATAAAGGACAGCTACAAAAGACTTTTAGAGCCTGCTATTTCCAATGAAGCTTTGCAGGAAGCTAAAGAAAAGGCAGACAAAAAAGCCATTGAAATATTCTCTGAAAACCTGAGCCAGCTGCTTCTTGCCCCACCTTTAGGCGAAAAGAGAATTTTAGCCATTGATCCCGGATACAAAAGCGGCTGTAAAGTGGTCTGCATTGACGAGAAAGGAGATCTTCTCCATAATGAAACCCTCTACCCTCACGCTCCACAGAATGAAAGCGGAATGGCTATGAAAAAGATCCGTTCCATGGTAAATGCCTACCATATTGAAGCAATCTCCATCGGAAACGGAACAGCAAGCCGTGAAACTGAGTTTTTCATTAAAAAAATCGCTTTTGATAAGCCATTGCAGGTTTTTGTAGTTTCGGAAGCAGGAGCATCCGTCTATTCTGCAAGTAAAATTGCACGAGATGAGTTTCCTTCTTATGATGTAACGGTTCGTGGAGCTGTTTCTATCGGAAGGAGACTGGCTGACCCGCTGGCGGAACTGGTGAAAATTGATGCCAAATCCATCGGTGTAGGACAATACCAGCATGATGTAGACCAGACCCAGCTGAAAAACGAACTTGATTCTACGGTGATGAAGTGCGTCAACTCTGTGGGAATCAATTTAAATACAGCAAGCAAATCACTTTTGAGCTACGTTTCTGGGATTGGAGAAAAGATGGCGGAGAATATCGTCAGTTACCGCATGGAAAATGGTGCTTTTGAAGACAGAAAACAGCTTAAAAAGGTTCCGAGACTGGGTAAAAAAGCCTACCAGCAGGCCGCAGCCTTTGTAAGAATTGCCAATGCTAAAAATCCACTGGATAATTCTGCCGTACATCCTGAAGCTTACGGAATTGTAGAAAAAATGGCCAAAGATCTGGGCATTAAGACCCATGAACTGATTGGCAGCAAAGAAAAAACAGCTTTGGTAAAACCTGAAAATTATATGACGGAAGAAATAGGAATTCTGGGGATCAAAGATATTTTAAAAGAGCTTGAAAAACCCGGTTTGGATCCAAGAAAAGCGGCTAAGGTATTTGAATTTGATCCTAATGTAAAAAGCATCAGAGATTTAAAACCCGGAATGATCCTTCCCGGAATCGTTAATAATATTACAGCTTTCGGATGTTTTGTAGACATGGGAATCAAGGAAAGCGGGCTTGTGCATATTTCCCAGCTGAAAGACGGATTTGTTTCTGATGTGAATGAGGTGGTAAAACTTCACCAACACGTCCGTGTAAAAGTAACGGAAGTGGACGAAGCAAGAAAAAGAGTTCAGCTGAGCATGATTTTATAATTAATCATAATACAGTTTTTCATCATTATAAATCAACCAAATAACAATACATTTTGAGCACTAAAAATTTAATTTTCGATTTAGACGGAACGCTTTGGGATCCCAGAGCCACAATCATTAAGATCTGGAACGAGGTTTTAATCCAACATCAACTGATCAAAAGGGAATTAAAACCCGAAGACATGGACCCATATATGGGACTGTTATTTAAAGATATTTTAAAAGACATTATTCCCGGAATTTCTGATCAACAGGTACAGGATATTCTTTCGGAAATTGTGCAGAAGGAGAATAAAGTACTCCATTCTGAAGGCGGTATTCTTTACGAAGGAGTTGCAGAAACGCTGAAGAATCTGTCCAAAAATCATAAGCTTTTTATTGTCAGCAACTGCCAGGACGGATATATTGAAGCATTTTTAGAATACTATCAATTTGAAGATCTGTTTACAGACATTGAATCTCACGGCAGGACTAAAAAAACGAAATCGGAGAATATAAAACTGCTTATGGAAAGGAATCAATTAAGCACTGAAAACTCAGTTTATATTGGTGATACGCAGACCGATTATGATTCTGCGTCAGCTAATGGCTTACCGTTTATCTTCTGTGAATATGGTTTCGGAAAATTGAGTACAGATGACTACGAACCTTCGGTTTCAAAGTTTTCAGATCTGGAATCCTGTGTTTAATCTACTATTTCGAAATCTTAAATAATTTCAGCTTGGGTTAAGGGTTTAATCGGCTTGTTTTTATTTAAAACGCAAAAAACAAAAGCTGTACACTAACCCGTACAGCCTTCTTTATGATATATTAAAAACCATTTTAAATTTCAAGTCTGAAATCTTTATTCCTGGTTCTTTACTCCAAAATCTCTATTTATACTCCTTAGAATCCCTCTTCGGCTCCTTGGCTTCCGGCCATTTTACCGTTTCACCTTTATCGTCCTGAGGCATTACCCTCTTTTCTCTGCTGGTAAATTCAGGATCTTCTGAAGCCATATAAGCCAGTGTAGCCGTTAAAACCACATTATTTTTTACCTCATCAAAAACGATCTTGTCATACGTATCTTTTGTCGTGTGCCATGTATACCCGAAATACCCCCAGTTAAGGGAGCTTAAAGAAAATCCTGGTACTCCGGCGGCTACGAATGATGCATGGTCAGAACCGCCGCCACCCGGTATTCCCGGGAAATCTGTTTTAATATGGTCTCTCACGGTTTTTGGAACTCCCGTTAACCATTTCCCGATATAGCTGTAAGAATCCACGAATCCCTGCCCGCCGATATTGATCACACGTCCTGTTCCGTTGTCCTGATTGAATACAGCCTGTGTCCCTTTCATAATCTGCGGATTATCGGCAACGAAGCCTCTTGAGCCGTTCAATCCCTGTTCCTCGCTGCCCCAAAGTCCTATTACAATGGTTCTTTTATTGTTAGGGTAATATTTCTTCAATATTCTCATGGCCTCCAGCATGGTAAGCGTACCTGTTCCGTTGTCTGTTGCTCCCTGAGCGCCATCCCAGGAATCAAGATGGGCGGAAAGTATTACGTATTCTTCAGGCTTCTCTTTTCCTTTGATGATCCCGATGGTGTTAAAATTTTTCGCATCAGGAAGAGTCCTGGACTGCGCTTCTACCTTAATTCGGGGCTTGGCCCCTTTTTCTGCCATTCTGTAAAGCATTCCGTAATCTTCCAAATCAATGTCGATCATTGGGATTTTTGATGTTTTCGCACCGAAAATCCTGTTTGCTCCCATGATTCCGGTCCAGTTGGAAATAGCAATTCCGGCTGCTCCTGCTTTTTCTAAAGCTTCAGGAAGCGTATTATTATCATAGCCAATGTTCTTCACATAATCACGGAAGTCTTTTCCTGCCTGTTCTTTTTCTGCTTTCAGTTTTTCATACAGTTCCGGAGTGGCAAATTCTTTGATCTGCTCGTCGGAACGCCCGATCTTCTGGTACTGTGCCATAAGCATTATCTTTCCTTTCGCGGAAGGAAGCCACGCATCAAATTCAGCTTTAGAAGAAACTTTTGGAAGCACTACCACCTCAGCCTCTACTGCTTTTTTCGTTGCCGGGCTCCATGCAAGTTGTGTTGCAGCCAATGATTTTACCCGTGGATAAACCATATCTACATGCGTAATGCCACGCTGCCATCCTTTCCATGTCCCGAACTGCTGAAGGCTGGACTCTATTCCCCACGAACGGAGCTTGGCTGCAGACCATTCATTGGCAGCCTGCATTTCGGGAGTTCCTACCAGACGCGGCCCGATACCGTCCAGAAGCTCATAAGCCATATTTTCCAGCTGCGAATTGCTGTTAATTTCATCTACAAAGCTTTTTACAACAGGATCCAGTTTTTCTTTCGGATCTACTTTCACCTGAGCCCATGAGAACTGGGCGGCCAGCACAATTGCAGGCACAGCAAAAAATCTATTTATCTTCATAACATATATTGAATGCTTAAAGATAACAGAATTTACGGGAATGAAGAAAAGAATGCAGAGATAAAGGGGTGGATTTGCAGATGTAAGAACTTGTATAATCAAAAAGACCACCTCAAAACGGCTGTCCTAAAGTTTGATCAAAAGCCTGTTATTTTTTATTGATCAACCTGTTTCCGTTAATAAATTCAATAGTATTGAACTTGTGTATGCCGTTAAAACCGGACATTTCAACTTTGAGAACAGGGCATAAAAAAAGCCGGCTTAGTGAGCCGGCCTGGGAACAAATTATTTTTTAGCTTCGTCTACAGAAACTTTTCTGAATTCTTTGAACAGTTTGCTAAGTTCTAAAGCTGATTTACGAGCTCTTGTACCTGCAGCTTTGTTTCCTTTGTCTGCTTGTTGATTAGCCTCAGTTGCGAACGCTTCGAATTCAGCGTTGATTTTTTCAATTAGTTCTTTCATTATTTTTAAAATTTAGGGTGCAAATATAGCTTTTATGGTAATTCCAGCCTAGCTCAGGCAAAAAAAGTTTGGATTAAAATGCATTTTTTTTCTGCTTCTTACTCACAAATCTGATTTTCTTTACGTTTACATTAAAAATTCAGACCTTTTATTAAACCCAATTGGAATTTTGAACAATTATACGGATATTTTTTTCATCCACTGACCTTGTATAATTTACTCTTCAAAAATTGCAAAGTCTTATCCGGAATACAGGTTGCCCATTTCTCCTGGTGAAAAAAAATTAAAAATAACAACTGTTCCGATTAATTAATGGAAACTGTATCCCTTTTGAATGCAATAATCTTCTAATTTTGAATAAAAAAGATTCATGAATATAATTTCAAAATTTACAGTGGGTTCTGAAGAAGGAATTTCTGATCTTATAACCATTATCGATTCTTCGGTTTACACTCTGCACAGGGAACTCGTTCCTGAAGAGGATATCAAAAAATATATAGCCAACAACATTGATCCCAGAAAAATGATCAATGATCTGAATGACCTTTCCAACCAGCTTATTATCACCTATGCCGATGATAAGCCCGTCGGTTACAGCATTCTGAAAAGCGGCACCAGCCACCCTTCCCTGACTGAGGGGAAAAGAGCAACAGAAATCAGTTTTGTGATACTTCCTGAATTTGATTCACCGGAAATCAGGGAGTCACTTTGGAAAAAATGCAGATCTGCGGCCAGTTTCACAGATATTATCTGGATCAATATGATGGCTCATGATCCACTTTTAGAGTTTTTAAAAGATTCAGGTTTTACAATCATTACTGATTCCACAGCCGGACCATTTCAGCTTCCTTCACATATATTAAAACTGGAGATCAAATAATTTCCTGAGCTTATATCATTTAAAGATAATATTTTAATTAATATTGATTTACGTATCTTTGATTTTTATAACTTCTATATCATGAGTGATCAGCTGGAAACTATTGAAGATTATTACCGACGCGTCCGGAACAATCAGATCAAAATGTTTGATTCCGATGATTTTGAAACAGGAAAATCCCATTTCAATGTTTCCATGCGGAAGTACTGCAGCTTTAAAAGCCCTTACAACCGTCGTGATTATTACAAGATAAGCTTTATTATTGGAAAAGGCACCTTTCAGTACGGACATCACGAACTGTATATCGACCGTCCTGCCCTCTTCTTCCCTTCGCCTAATATCCCGTATTCATGGGAGTGTGACGGGGATCTTCAGGAGGGCTATTTCTGCCTGTTCAACCAGGAGTTTTTTAATGGAAATACTGAATTCAATCCTTTTAAAAAGACGTCATTATTCAAGGAATGGAGCAAGCCTATCGTGTTTTTAACGGAGGAACAGACACAACTGGCCACCCTTTATTTTGAACAGATGTATAAGCTGAACAATTCGGCATACCCTTTCCGGTGCAGCAGCATTAAAAGTCATCTGGCCTCAGTGATGCATCTGGCTTTGGAGAACCGTGTGGATGATATCAATCCCAGCGAACTTCCGGCCAACATCCGTTTGTACCGTTTATTTGATGAACTGCTCAATAAGCAGTTCCCGCTGGATTCCCCGGCTTATCCACTGGCTCTGAAAACGGCTTCCGATTTTGCAGATCACCTTAATGTCCACGTGAATCATTTGAATTCATCGGTAAAATCAGTAACACATCTTACCACTACTCAAATTATTAAGGAAAGAGTGTTTGAAGAATCTAAAAACCTGTTGAAATACACCAACTGGGATATTGCCGAAATAGGATATACACTGGGATTTGATCAGCCTTCGCATTTTAATAATTTCTTTAAAAAGTATGCTGAGGTTTCTCCCCTGAAATTTAAGAACACCTTTTAATCTTTGATTTTTGTAATTTTTACTTTGTCTTTTAAAATTGGAATGATGTATTTCCTGCCTATTTTTGCATAGTAAAATAACGAATGAATATGTTGTTGAAAGAAGCATCTGAAAAAAGAATCAGATTAATAACCATTATGGCTTTTGTGTCGATCCCGCTTTCCGGGTTCGTCACCGATATTTATTTACCGTCATTCCCATCGATGGCCAAGGAGATGCAGGTTTCTGAAAAAGATATCCAGATCACTTTAACGTCTTACTTACTGAGCTACGGGATCTCACAGCTTTTTGTCGGGGGAATTCTTGACAGTATCGGGCGTTACCGGCCAAAGCTGATTGCCCTGTTTCTGCTGATCATCAGCAGCATCCTGATTACGATGACTGACAGTATTCTGCTCATCTGCCTGCTCCGTATCCTTCAGGGAGCCGCTGTTTCTGTACTGGTTGTCGCTACCCGCGCTATTTTTGTAGATCTCTATGATTCTGAAAAAGTAAAGCATTATCTGAGCTATTTCACGATCGTCTGGTCGTGCGGGCCCATCCTGGCTCCTTTTTTGGGCGGATATCTTGAAAAACTGTTTAACTGGCACGCCAACTTTCATTTTCTTGCTTTATATGCGGGAATCCTGTTTTTATTTGAATGGTTTTTCAGTGGTGAAAGCCTGCCGGAAAGAAAAAAACTTAATCTTTCCGAAAACATCAGCCTGTATAAGATGATGCTGAAAAACAGGATCTTTATGCTGGGAATTTTCATTTTAGGACTTAGTTATTCCATTGTAATGCTTTTTAATATCACAGGCCCTTTTATCATTGAAAATACATTCCGTTTTACTCCTGTAGTTATAGGATACTGTACTTTGATCCTTGGTTTTTCATGGATGATCGGCGGTTTTATAGGGAAGCGCAGACTCAAACTTGATTTTAAAGAACGGATTTTACAGCCTGTTATTTTGCAGCTGATCCTTATTACGGGGCTGATTATAACCAGTATCTATGCGGAAAGCCTGTTCATTATGATTCCTTTTGCATTTTTTATTCATATCTGTTCGGGGATTTTGTTTACTTCATTTTTCACCACCAGTATGCTCTATTTCCCTAAAAATGCGGGAACAGCAGGTGGACTTATGGGCGGACTGGTCTATGTAATCACTTCTGTTACAAGCTTTATCATTTCTATGAGCGGAACTGTTACGGAGCAGGGAGACCTTGCCTGGCGTTATCTTGCCATTGCCATTATACTGTTAGGAATTATTCTGGTCATGCATCAGGCCGTTAAAAAAGAAAAAGCAGAAAATTGATCTATGTTTGTGTGTTCAGGCCTATCTGTACGCTCCTGACATACACTTGTCATAGGACCTCATTATTTTTGCAGAGTCATTTAAAAACTTTGGAATATGAATTTAGTATCCGTACGTATCATTACCGCGAACATGGTAAACATGGTGAAATTTTATGAGAAAATAACAGGAATTCAGGCAACTCAGTATACTCCGGATTTTGCTGAGCTGCAGACACCAACAGCAACCATTGCAATTGGAAGCACTAAGACGCTTTTGCTTTTTGGTGGTGAAGGTATTGCAGAGCCTGCAGAAAACCGCACTGCCATTATAGAATTTTTAGTAAAAGATGTGGTAAAGGAATTTGAGCGGCTGCGTGATTTCCTGTCTTCCTCTGTTGTACAGGAACCTACTACCATGCCGTGGGGCAACACCTCATTATTGTTCAGAGATCCTGACGGCAACCTGGTTAACTTCTTTACACCAGTTACTAAAGAGTCAATCGAAAAATTTATGTCAGTGATGCAATAACAATATCCATTCAACAGCTGATACAGAACCTGCCCTACCCGGTGGGTTCTTTAGTTTCCGGATTTAAAAATTGATTTCTTCCTATTCTCATTTCATATGATTATGATTACTATTTTCTATTTTCCTCCTACTAACTTACTGTCATATTTTCTTAACTTGTATCCTTTTACAGGATCTCAAATCCTGCATCATCTTAATTGTTTAAATGCAGATAACTGCACAATGAAACATCAATATGACCTATAAAGATTTTAATTCTCAGAGAGGCTTTATTTTCAGCAAACATATACCGGAAGAAATATCGCATTTTGACCGGGTTTTCGATGTATTCAAGGACCTGCTTACCCATACTTCCGGCGATATTGAAGAAGCCTTTGAGTGGCTGGATATGCTTGATAAGGAGTATGATATTTTTAACGAAGAATATTCCCTTCAGGATTTTGAAGAAGATTTAAAAAAACGAGGATACATTAAGGAAGAAGACGATAAAGAAGGTAATTCAGGGACAGGAAAAGGCAAAAATATATTAACTGCCAAACTGGAATCTGCCTTACGCGAATATGCCCTTGACCAGATTTTTGGAAAACTGAAAAAAAGCGGCATAGGGAATCACCGCACTGCCAAAACAGGAATTGGTGATGAACGGGATGGTGAAAACCGTTCTTTTCAGTACGGGGACGACCTGTCCGCGGTGAATATTACAGAAAGCTTAAAAAACGCCCAAGTCAATAATGGAATTTCAGACCTTCGCCTGACAGAAGACGATCTGATCGTAGAGGAAACCAGACATAAAGCACAAATGAGCACTGTACTGATGATTGACATCAGCCACTCCATGATTTTATATGGTGAAGACCGTATCACGCCCGCTAAAAAAGTGGCTATGGCCCTGGTGGAATTAATTAACAGGAAATATCCCAAGGATTCCATTGATATTATCGTTTTTGGAAATGAAGCCTGGCCGATTAAGATCAAAGACCTGCCCTACCTTAAAGTTGGGCCTTATCATACCAATACTGTGGCCGGCCTGGAGCTGGCAATGGATATTCTTCGCAGAAAAAGAAATACCAATAAGCAGATTTTTATGATCACCGATGGAAAACCAAGCTGTATCCGATTACCCAACGGGGAGTTTTATATGAACAGCTACGGTTTGGATGACATGATTGTATCCCAATGCCTCAACAGGGCGGCACAGGCAAGAAAACTGAAAATCCCCATCACCACTTTTATGATAGCTCAGGATCCTTATCTGCGCCAGTTTGTGGAAGCGTTTACCGCTCAAAATAAAGGAAAAGCCTTTTTAACAGGCCTGTCAGGTTTAGGACAGATGATTTTTGAAGACTACGAAAAAAACAGAAAAAAGAGAATATAACAGACAATGAAAAACGATATTACATTCAAAGAATTAAAAAATTCCGGATATACCGATAAAACAATCAGTCAGGAGATTCAGGCCAACCTCATTGCGCGGATCAGAGCTAAGCAACCCGTATTTGAAGGGCTTTGGGGTTACGAAGACACTGTAGTTCCGCAGCTGAAGAAGGCTATTCTTGCGGGCCACCACATTAATCTGCTTGGTTTACGCGGGCAGGCCAAAACCAGAATTGCAAGGAGCATGGTGGATCTTCTGGATGAGTACATACCTGTGGTAAAGGGATCTGAGATCAATGACAGTCCTTTTCAGCCGATATCACAGTACGCCAGGAATCTCATTGCGGAACATGGTGAGGAAACTCCCATTTCATGGGTCCACCGATCCCAGCGTTTCTTCGAGAAACTGGCAACACCGGATGTGAATGTTGCCGATTTAATTGGTGATATCGATCCTATTAAAGCCGCAACATTAAAGCTGCCCTACTCCGATGAACGGGTTTTACATTATGGGATGATTCCGCGTGCCAACCGTTCTATATTTGTGCTGAACGAACTTCCGGATCTTCAGGCAAGGATCCAGGTTTCTTTGTTTAATATTTTACAGGAAGGTGATATTCAGATCCGTGGATTTCAGCTGCGAATGCCACTGGATATCCAGTTTGTTTTTACGGCAAACCCTGAAGATTATACCAACCGGGGCAGTATTGTGACGCCTTTGAAAGACAGAATCGGATCCCAGATTTTTACCCATTACCCGAAAACTATTGCCCTGGCCCGGCAGATTACCGAGCAGGAAGCCAGAATTTCAGCTGAAGATCAATCGCAGATACAGATTCCTGATCTGGCAAAAGACCTTTTGGAGGAAGTGGCTTTTGCAGCCCGTAACAGCGAATATGTAGATGCAAAAAGCGGTGTAAGTGCGCGTCTCACAATCAGTGCCATGGAAAACCTGGTGGCAGCGGCAAAATTACGTTTGATTGAATCGGATACTCAAAAAACCAGGATCCGTCTGCTTGATTTTATGTCGATTATTCCGTCAATTACAGGAAAAATTGAGCTTGTGTATGAAGGTGAGCAGGAAGGCGCAGATTATGTAGCGAAAATATTAATTGATCAAGCCGTTATGGCTCAGTTTGAGAATCTTTTCCCCCGTATATCCAAACTGGAAAAAGAAGGTATCAAAACACCATACACCGACCTGATCAAATGGTTTAACAAAAATCATCTTGAACTCCGGTACAACGACACAGACGAAGAATTCTACAGCAAGCTCAACCGCATAGAACCTTTGGTAACTTTAGTTGAAGAAAATGTTCCCGAATTAAGCAGTGAAGACAAAGACTTCTGCAAAGAGTTGGTTTTATGGGCATTAACCATCAGTAAAAAATTAGATAAATCTGAAAACCAAACTGCTTTCACATTTGATTCTGCGGATGTTCGCCAGTTTCTACGAAATTAAAACCCTGATTAAAATTTAGAAAGGTTTTACCATTGAAAAGAAATGCTGTTTCACTATTGAGACAGCATTTTTCATTTCCTGTATGTTAGTAGTACTTTCGATTATATTTTTTTAACTAATAATTTTAAAAAGGAATTTGTTTAAACTTCTTTGTTGGAAAATCGCAAAGGCGCAAAGT
>NZ_JPRO01000018.1 GCF_000737785.1 Chryseobacterium luteum
TTCAGTCCCAAATGATCTTCCTCGATATTGGTCAGAACCCCGATATCGCACTGCGAATAGCCTAAACCTGAACGCAGGATTCCTCCTCTGGCTGTTTCCAGAACGGCAAATTCCACAGTAGGATCCTTTAAAACAAACTCAGCAGAAAGCGGTCCTGTGGTATCGCCTTTTGAAAGCATCGTATTCTGTATATAAATACCGTCAGAAGTGGTGAAACCTACCCTGTAACCGTTGCTTTTTACAATATGGGAGATCAGTCTTGTTGTCGTTGTTTTTCCGTTTGTTCCCGTTACTGCAATAATTGGAATGGTGAATGGTTTTCCCTGAGGATACAGCATATCTACCACCGGAGCTGCCACATTTCTCGGAAGCCCCTCGCTTGGTGCCAGGTGCATTCTGAATCCCGGTGCTGCATTTACTTCTATAATCGCGGCTCCGCTTTCTTTTAAGGGCTGTGTAAGGTTCTCGGCCATAATATCAATACCGCAGACATCCAGACCAATAATTTTGGACACTCTTTCAGCCATGGTGATATTCTCCGGATGTACCATATCGGTAACGTCGATGGATGTACCGCCTGTAGAAAGATTGGCCGTAGATTTCAAATAAACGATTTCCCCTTTCTGAGGAACCGTTTCAAGGGTATACTGAAGCTTTTCAAGAAGCTCCGATGTATCTTTGTCGACTTCTATTTCAGTAAGGACATTTTCATGACCGTAGCCTCTTCTGGGATCCCTGTTTTCTTTGTCTATCAGTTCCTGAAGACTCAGTTCGCCATCACCAATAACATGGGCTGGCACTCTTCTGGCTGCCGCAACCATTTTATTATTAATGACCAAAACCCTGAAATCATAACCGGTAATATATTTTTCTACTATTACTTTTTTAGAATATTTCTGAGCATGTTCCAGTCCTGTTTTTGCAGCTTCCCAATCGTTTACATTAATGGAAGAACCTTTACCGTGGTTTCCGTCCAAAGGTTTCAGTACGATAGGATAGCCTATTTTTTTGATGACTGCACTCAGGCTTTCTTCATCTATTACCAGATCTCCAACAGGAACCGGGATGGCCGCATCGTGAAGCATCTTTTTGGTAAGTTCTTTATTGCATGCAATATCTACTGCAATTGAGCTTGTTTTCCCTGTAATGGTAGCCTGAAAACGCTGCTGGTTCACACCATAGCCAAGCTGCACCAAAGAATTTGTACCCAACCTGATCCATGGGATCTTTCTGGAAACAGCTTCTTCCACGATACTTCCCGTAGAAGGCCCAAGACGGACACGCTCCCTGATTTCCTTCAGTTTCTGTATACAGGCATTAATATCATATTCTTTATTGTCGATTAAGGCCTGTGCTATATTTACCGCTTCTTCAGCAGCATAAATACCTGCATTTTCTTCAATATAGTTAAAAACAACATTGTATACCCCCGGTGATTTTGTTTCACGGGTTCTTCCGAAACCTACATCCATACCTGCCAGCGTCTGTATTTCCAACGCTATATGCTCTATGACGTGCCCCATCCACGTTCCGGTTTCTATCCTGTGGAAAAATCCGCCCTCTTCTCCTTCTGAACATCTGTGTGTTAACAGAGACGGGATTAACTTTTCAATTCTTTCTCTGAAACCGTCGATTTTGTTCGTAGGATAATTTTCCATTTCTTCAAGATCCAATCTCATCTGTATCAGCTTCTTTCTTCTGATACTCCAGATATTTGGGCCTCTCAGTGCCTGTATCTTCTCAATTTTCATAATCTATTTGCATTTTTATCAGTTAACAATAACTCCTTCAAAAATCAAAGATAATGTAAAACCCTAAACCAAACTATACCACAATTAAAGATTTCTTAAAAAAGAATTAAAATAAATTAACAATTCTAAAACATTAAAAATCATTAAAATGTGGCATGAATTTCGCCAAATGTTAAATATTTTTTAAATTTGCACACTATGATGAGACCCGTTGGAAAATTAATTATTATCGGAGGAGCTGTAAACAAGGGAAGTTTTGCAGAAACTGATTTCGACCAGAATATTGAAAAAAACCTTAACTTCTTTGAAAGAGGCATCTTAAGAAAGATCATTAATGAATCGAAACTTAAGGAAAATTCTGTCATCGAAATTGTAACCACAGCCTCCCAGATCCCACAAATTGTAGGCACAGAATACAAAAAAGCTTTTGAATTTCTTGGCGCTAAAAATGTAAATATCCTGGACATCCACAACCGTGAAGAGGCGAATTCTGATGCTATGGCTGCCAGGGCCAATGCAGCAGATGTAGTGATGTTCACAGGCGGAGATCAGCTTAGGCTGACTTCTATTCTTGGCGGAACAAGATTTCACGATACTATTTTACTGAAATATCAGGAACAGGATTTCATCTATTCAGGGACTTCTGCCGGTGCGGCTGCGGCTTCTGAAAATATGATCTACCAGGGAAGCAGCTCTGAATCTCTTTTAAAAGGAGAGATTAAAACGACACAGGGGCTGGGCCTTATAGATAATGTAATTATTGATACCCATTTTGTACAGCGTGGCAGAATCGGACGTCTTTTCCAGGCTGTTGTGAACAACCCTAGAACCTTGGGGATAGGGCTTGGTGAAGATACGGGGCTTTTTATCCATAATGATATCATGACCGCAGTAGGTTCGGGTCTGGTGATTCTTGTGGACGGGAGATTTATAAAGGATACCAATCTTACGAATATCAATCTGGGTGAACCTATTTCAATTGATAATCTTACGGTACATGTCATGTCTATGAACGATCACTACGACCTTACCACAAAGAAACTTACGATTGAGAATTCACAGTTCAACCCTATACCACAGGATAAATAAAAAGTAGCCAATGGTGAATAAGAGTTTCACCAACTATAATTTTATGCTTAACTTTAAAACTGACAATTGATTTTCCACAATTGACACCTATAATCTTATGAAAATAATAATCCACGGCGGTTTTTTCTCTGAAAGCGATCAAAGTCATGAAGTGAAGACGGCTAAACAAAATTCTTTACAGCTGATAGCCCAAAAGGCTTTTGAATATCTTCAGACGCATTCTGCTTTTGATACGGCAGCTTATGCCGTTTCTCTTCTGGAAGATGATCCGTTGTACAATGCCGGTATCGGTTCCCAGATACAAAGCGACGGCGTGATCCGCATGAGCGCAGCAATTATGGACGGACAGACACAGAAATTAAGTGGTGTAATTAATCTTCAGGATGTAAAGAATCCCATTTTTGTGGCAAAAGAGCTGATCAAAGAGGATGACAGGGTTCTGGGTGGAAAAGGCGCCAAAATGTATGCCTCTGAACATGGTTTCGGGAATTTCTCCACTGAGATTCCTCAGAGAAGGAGTGAATATGAAGCGAAGCTTGGCAATGGCGGAAAAGGAACGGTAGGCTGTGTCGCTCTTGATCAGGATGGAAAGCTGGCTGTAGCCACTTCCACCGGCGGAAAAGGCTTTGAGATCCCGGGAAGAATTTCAGATTCTGCAACAGTGGCCGGAAATTATGCCAATTCCGTTTGCGCGGTAAGCTGTACGGGCGTAGGAGAAGATATTGTAAGCAATGCTACTGCTGCAAAGATTGTAACGAGAACCACTGACGGGATGAGTCTGGAACAGGCTTTTAATAAGACGTTTGAGGAACTTAAAACCATAGATGGCTTTGCAGGAGCTATTGCCATTGATAAAGACGGAAATATGTATCATCAGGATTCTTATCCTGCTATGGTCTTTGCCAGTTTCGATGGAGAAAATTTTCAGGTATTTCAATAATTTTAACATTTTTTTATTATCCCATTTAATTTTTTGGCACGCATTTTACATGTTTACCAGTAACAAGTTTTAATATAAAATCATTAAAAAATAAAATCATGGGAAATAAGACAAAAGGGCTATTAGCCTTACTGGGTGTAGGAGCTTTAGCATATTGGAAATATAAGAATTCCACTCCTGAAGAAAAGCAGGCTGTAAAGGATAAAATCAATGCAGCAAAGGACAATTTAAACAAGTGGGGAAATGATGTAAAGAATAAAGCCAATGATGTTGCCTCACAGGTTCAGAGCAAAGTAGACGAAGCTAAAACAAAAGCTGAAGATTCTTTAAGCTAAAAGCAGATTAGTTTTTTAACATTCATATATGAAAAGTCATCGTAATCTCAGGATTATGATGACTTTTTATTATATCTTGATTTTAAATATTCTGAATTCCAGAGAAGCTTTAAAATCCCGAATTCAGGTTAAATAATAAGATTTATTTCTTTCTCCCTTTCAGAGCATATACCAATGGCAATTTATTCCCGAATGGTACAATTCTCCATTTTCCTTTTTCAAATTCTTCCACCTGATTGAAGCACGGATACGGTGACCAGTCGAATTCCCGGAAGATCTCCAGTCCTATATGATGACTTATCAGATTCTGCAGAACTTCAGCTAAAGAATGATTCCACATTACATATTCCTTAACAATATCTGCAGACTTGTCCGCATATGTTCCCTCATAAGTTTCTACGATAGGTTTTTCATTAAAATAATTGTAGGTAACTTTTGTAAAATCATCATCGAACATCCAGACTGCCGGATGAAATTCTGCCATAATAAATCTCCCGTCCGGCTTCAGAAAGTGGCTGATTACCCCAGCCCACTTATCCAGATCAGGAAGCCAGCCTACCACGCCGTAGCTTGTATAAACAATATCAAATTTTTGATCGAGAATCTCCGGAAGGCTGTATACATCCGAACAGATGAATTTTGTATCTGTACCGCATTGCTGAGCAAGTTCTTTTGCAGATTCAATGGCTTTATCCGACAGATCTATTCCCGTAACATGAGCTCCCATTCTTGACAGGGAAATAGAATCCTGACCAAAATGACACTGCAGATGCAGGATATTTTTATCTTTAACATCGCCCAGAAGTTCCAACTCTATTGAATTGAGTGAGCTTCTTCCTTTTAAGAACTCATCCACAAAATAGAAATCCGATTTAAGGTGCGGATCTACTTTGGCATTCCAGGAATTTCTATTGATTTCTAAATAATTTTCCATTGATTATTGTTTAGACTAATATAACGAATGCTTTTAAATCTTTACAGGGATTTATACGGACCGTTTTTAGCTTTGGCAGGTCTTTGCAACTGTTATCTGAAAAAATCAAATACCAGGGATAACGATAGATGTGTAGGGACTGTAAACCTTCCATCCTATTGATTCGTAAAGTCCTCTTCCCTGCTCTGTCGCCACCAGAAAATGATTAGAGATTCCATTTGACAATGCCGTTTTTTCAAGTTCACGCATCAAAAAAGTAGCGAGCCCTTTTCTTTGGTGATTTTCCTCTGTTATAATTCTGTCATAAACAGCCAGATCATCTACGAATACAATACGGCCAATAGAGGCCTGTTCACCATTTTCAGCAATAATTTTGATTACTGTTGTAGAATTATATTTTTCATACCCGATCCGATAGCCTTCACACAGATTTGCATCAGAGTTTTTCATTGGTCCGGCACAGCACATCATATATCCCGGGGGCTGTATGATCCATTTTTCAGACACCTTATTTTTCACTTCATCTGAAGAAGCGCAGGTTTTGAGATAAACCCAGGGCTCATCAATTTGTTTTGAGAGTTCTGTAAAATCATCATTGAGTTCAGAAAAAACATATCTCATTTTTTGTTTTTTCTCTCCTACCTCTACTTTAAAACCGGATTTATATTTTACCGGAAGCAGAAGTTTTCTGGATAACGACCATGCTTTAAGCCATTTTTCTACAATACCGTGAGACACTTTGGTTTCCATGATCGTTTTGTTTTTATTTATAAAAGCTGATCCAAAAGTTTCTTTTTCTGGTCAGCAAATTCTTCATCAGTCAAAATCCCGTTTTCCCTCAGCTTTCCCAATTTTTCCAACTGTTCAAAAATAACCTCTGAAGAAATTTCTTTGGATCGGGCTGCCTGCTTCCGAGGTTTTTCCTTGTTATAAATCTTGTCAATAAAGCTGTAAAACCTTTCTGCATCTGCCTTGTCGCAAAAGCATTCAAATTCTTCAATTTTATCTGCCGTATGCAGCTTAATAACCGGAGATAGCGGATTATTTACTATACTTACCTCGTTGATGGTCTCGTTCGGATATTTCTTTACGATCACATCTGAGAACATACCTTTTGACACCGAAATCATTCTATCGGGCGTTACAAGCAGTATTCCCGCATCCAGGGTTTTCGAAAGCTGGGCATCTGTTGCCGCAATAATTCTTTCATTTTCGTTAAGTATACGGGGCAGCTCCTTAATCTCTCCTTTGGTAAACATGGAGAGGTTGGCAGTTACCTGTTCCAGCTCGTATCTTATTTCTTTCAGCCTTCTTTTATAAAGCTCACGAGACATTGAATCCGGTCCGGCATTTTCAGCAATAAATACATCTCTTTCTTCGGATGGCTGGGTTATGATATCTGCCCGGGGTTCTACTTTTCCATTCTGTATAAGACTCTTAATATCATTGATGCTAAATGTATTGAGGTTATAAAGGAGTTCCTGATGGATGCTACTCACTTTATCCAGACATTTATTGCACAGACTACCTCCATCTGAAAGCTTGTTCTCTCCCAAAAGAGTATCTATAGAAGTCAGTTCGGCACTGCATAATGCGCAGGTATTGCTCATCTTTGTTGTATTTTTTAAAGTTTAGCCAGAAGCTTTTTCTTCTGTTCTGCAAATTCTTCTTCTGTCAGAACACCAATTTCACGAAGTTTCCCCAGTTTTTCAAGCTGTTCAAAAATCACCGCAGGAGTTTCTTTTGGTTCAGAATTTTGTTGTTGCTGGAGCGGCTGTACTGCCTGCTGTTGTTTTGTATGCATTTGCTGTAATCTGATCTGATCTTCGGAGCGGCCGATATAGGCTTGTACGGCATCAGAAAAGTTTTTTGCCGCACTCTTTATGTACAGCTTAAATTCTGCTGTAAAGCCGGGTGTATGTACTTTAAGCGTAGAAGACATCAGACCTGTATCATGCTGTACCGAAGTAATCTTGTGAAATGGAAATTCATTTTCAAAAACACCTCCAAGAAGCTTCTTATCAACGAAAATTATTCTTTTTCCTGTTGCCACAACAATGCCTGCCAGATCGTTATAAAGATATTTTCCTTCTGCAATCGCAATAAGCTTTTCATCTTTATCAAGAATATTGCCCAGTTCATTCACTTCAGCGTCTACAAAAAGGCTGAGTTTTGCATCGGTTGCTACGATTTGGTCTTTAATTTCATCCAGCCTGGAAGGTTCGTCTGCTGTATAAGTAAACTGAATGCTTTGGGATGGAGTTTCTACAATTCTGGGCTGGGCAATCTGTATGGTTTCAAATTCCAGTGTTTCGATAGCCATCTCCTGCTCCGTATCTCCGTTCTGCACCATACTTCTTATCTGGACAGTGCTATAATTTCCAAGATCCGATACAAGATCTTTATTGATATTTGTGGCTTTATTCAGGCATTTATTACAGAGAATCCCTCCGTCGGAAAGTTTATTTTCTCCCAAAAGGGTGTCCATGGATGTTAGCGGGGTTCCGCATAAAGAACATTCAGTATTCATCTGGTTTTATGTTTATAAGTTCAAGATTAATGCTAAGCAGTGTTTGTATTAATCCAAATTACAAATTTGTATTTAAAATGCAAGATAGTATTACAATCTTTCCATCAGTTTTTTCTTTTGTGATTCAAATTCTTCTTCTGATAAAACTCCGCTGTCTCTGAGTCTTCCCAACTGTTCCAGCTGATCTAAAACGGTGGGTTCAGATTTACTTTGAAAATACTCTTTTGGGCGGGCCATAAAATCTCTTACTTTTTCACAAAATAATTCTGCATAATATTTTCCAACGTTATCAATCTCGAGAATATTATCTGAGATATGAATATCTATGGAAGCCAGCATTAACGATTTTTCATATTGTATTGAACTTACTTTATCGTAAGAAAAATCTTCTACTTTCAGCCCATACATGAATTCTTTATCCACAAAAATCAATCTTCTTTCGGTTGCCACTAAGATGATATGGTGGTTGGTGAGCTTATTTCTTCCCTCGATAAGGTACACTATTTTTTCATTCTCCGAAAGCACATCCGGTAATGCATGAATTTCTTTTCTGGCAAAAATGGTAGGATTGATATCCAATATTTCCAGCTCATCTTTTATTTGGTCAAGTCTTGATTTTTCACTCATTAGTTGTTTTTATAAATGGTAGATATTACAAATTTAATTTTTTTCTAAAATACGGAAAGACATAAGACCATTATTTATACCTAATTATTTTGAAATACAATTTTTATTATGACATTTCTTACAAAAAGAAAACTCGGTATTAAATACAAAAAAAGCATTATCAATTGATGATAATGCTTTTGAATTTTATATTGTCCGGATATTATCCTAAAAATTCTTCCAAAGAAACTGTTTTCTGCTCTCCGGCAGTAAGGTCTTTAAAAGTAACTGTTCCGTTTTTGATCTCCTCCTCTCCTAAGAAAACAAGGTTTTTAATGCCTTTCTTTTCAGCATACGTAAACTGCTTGTTCAGTTTTGAATTTTCAGGGTAAAACTCGGCAGAGATTCCTTTTTCTCTCAGCTGCATGATCAGTTTCAAAGCTTCTAGCGTTCCTTCTCCCCCGAAATTAGCAAACAGATATTCTACCTGAGTTGAAGCTTCTTCAGGGAAAAGATTCAGTTCTTCCATCACCAGATACACCCTGTCCAGACCAAAAGAAATCCCAATTCCAGGAATGTTCTTCACTCCAAAAACTTCAGTAAGGTTGTCATATCTTCCGCCGCCGCCGATTGATCCCATGGCCACCTCATCCGCTTTCACCTCGAAAATAGCTCCGGTGTAATAATCTAAACCTCTGGCTAAGGTAATATTGAACACAAGATTCTGCATATCTACCCCAAGATTCAGAGATTGAGTAAGAACAAATTCTAATTCTTCCACTCCTTTCAGACCGATTTCACTGTCTGCAAACTTCTCCTTAAGCTGAAGAAGGTTTTCCAGTGCATCATCTGACTGATTGAATAAGAATTCCAGCTTATCGATAGATTCCTGGGAAATTTCTCTTTCCAGTAATTCTTTAACAACTCCTTCTTTTCCTATTTTGTCAAGCTTATCCAAAGCTACAGTAAATTCGATCAGTTTATCCGTGATACCCGCATATTCAGCCAGGCCGGAAAGAATTTTCCTGTTGTTCATGTGGATGGTAACAGGAATTTTCAGATCGGAGAATGATTTCAGGTACAGCTGAACCAAATCCACTTCCTGCAATAAGCTTTCGCTTCCTACTACATCGGCGTCACACTGGTAGAACTCTCTGAATCTGCCTTTTTGCGGTCGGTCTGCTCTCCATACGGGCTGGATCTGGTAACGTTTGTAAGGAAATGTCAGCTTTCCATGATTCATAGCCACGAACCTTGCAAAAGGTACGGTAAGGTCGTAGCGGAGGGCTTTATCTGAAATTTGTGAAATCAGTTTCTGATGGTTTTTATTATCCCAGTCTTCCTGATTTACTTTTGAAGCATATTCTCCTGAATTTAAAATCTTAAAGATCAGTCGGTCACCTTCTTCTCCGTACTTTCCTGTTAATGTGGAAAGATTTTCAAAACTTGGAGTTTCTAATGGCTGAAAGCCAAACAATTCAAAATTATTCTGTAAAATATTGATGATATATTTTCTTCTCGAAACTTCCTGTGCTGTAAAATCTCTCGTTCCCTTTGCTAAACTTGGCTTCATTTGCTGTATGTCATTTTGATGAATGCAAAAATAAGGAATTGAAAGGACTTTTCCGAAAGATAAAAACTGAGGAAGAAATCTTCCCCAGCTTTGATGCATTATCATCACTAAATCCGAAAATCAGACGCTTTCAAGGATTTCTAAAATCTCTTCCCCATAGTTTTCAATCTTGTGTTTTCCGAAACCTTTGATCTCAAGAAGCTCTTCCTTTTTCACAGGCTTGTACTTGGCCACAGACATCAGTTCTTTATTGCTCGCGATAAAATAGCTGGGGAGATTCTGTTCTCTGGCCTTCTCAGATCTCCAGCATTTCAGGGCATCCAGAATTTTTTCTTCATCGGAGCTTAAAACATCATTATCTGCAGAGTATTTCACTGTCTTTGGCTCTTTCACTGTATTTTTAGCTACTCTCAGCTCTTCAAAATACAGGATTACGGACCAGTAACATTCATCATTTACAAAAGCGGTTTCCACTTTTATAATTTCGTTCATTTCAAGAAAATCATCCAGCAATTTTTGATCTCTATGGAGAAATTCTTTGTGAAGACTGATTTTAAAAACCTTTACTTTCATCATCTTTGTTTTTAGAATTATTTACCTCCCAAAAGCAGGATCTCATCTATTCTGATCTCTGTTATATAGCGTTTAATGCCATCTTTATCATCATACGATCTATAGGTAAGCTTTCCTTCAATTGCAATTTCTTTTCCTTTGGGCACATATTTCTGAAGGATTTCAGCCGTTTTTCCAAAGGCAATCAAATTGTGCCATTGTGTTTCTTCCACTTTTTCACCTTTTGCATTGGTGTAATGATCGCTGGTGGCTAGAGACACGCTTGCTTTTATGCTTCCGCTTTCGAAGTTTACTGTTTCAACTTCTTTTCCTGTGTAACCAATTAATGTTACTTTGTTTCTTAGTGACATAGCTTTAAAATTTTTAAGATTAATAATTCAGATAAGAGACGATCACTGTCTTTCTCAAATCTCTGTTGCAAAGATTGTTACACTACAGCACCTTAGTCGGTTATAAACTATTTAAATACGTTTGTATTCGTTTGTAAATGGATATTGAAATTAAAAAATTTCAGTATAGAAGTCTCTTTTTTGATAAAAAAAAACATTAATTCCAACTTTAAATTAAAAAATATCATATAATAAAAACATTCAATAAAATAAAATTAATACACCTGAAAAACATTAAGATCTATCTGTTGCAAAAGGATTTCTTTCTATATAAGTGATTTTTTTTTGCAAATTTGTAATTATAAAAATTTTAAGTATGAAAATGTACAATGGTTTTATCTTTTTTAAAATTTACAATTTAGAAGATAATATTCCTTTAATGTGTGATGAGTTAATTAATCAATTCAATATAAAAGCAGGAATTGACGGATTTTTTGATCATAAAGCTTTCACAATGCTTATTGGGGCAGCAGATCAGGAGATTTATGAGAAGGATGGATATTTTTTTTTGGATTGTGAAATAGTGTTTCCTACTTCCCAAGCATTTGATTGTACAATCTGTTGGCAAAAACAAGATAATGGATCTTTGAAATTTTACTGGACAACAAATTTTCCAGATGAAGAACTTAGTGATTATATAAATGGACGAGGACTGCCCGATGATCTCGGATAATACATAGCACTAATAATGTTCAACATTGAAGTTTAGCTTATGCAAAAGATAAAAAATTTGAGAAAATGCTAGAAAATAAAATGCCGTACGAAAGGTTTGGTGCGGCACCTGAGTTTCAATATTTAAAATATTGAACATAAAAAAGCGAAACTTCACTTGAAATTTCGCTAATAATTATTGTTTAGTCTAGTAAAATTATTCTGTTCTTTCTAACTTTTCTAAAACATCTTGATATCTTTTTTGATGGTATGACCAATCTTTGTCAGGAAATAACAATGGTAATGTTTTAACTGCTACCCGCATATCATCTAAAACCTGATCTAATCGAGGAATTTCTTTTACAATATCAATATAAAAATATTGCCATCCTTTGAAACCATAATTTTCAAATAAAAGCTCCATGTATTTATAATAATCAAAGTCTATTTTTACATACCATCCTCCTCCTGCATTACAAAAAACTATTGGTGGTGGGAAATTACCTTCCTCTTTTATAAAACATCCTCTCATACTATCATCAACTCCCATAGGTAAGCGTTCAAACCAGCCTAATTGTTGAGAATAGTCTCCATCATTTTTTATATTTATCGTATTTTTAAAATAATCTGTTGGATAAATTAATGGATCTGTAATGTCGTTTATTACAAAACCTCCTCTTAAAACTTTAATATCAGTAGGTTCTTTTAATATATCGTCCCAATTAACAATAATGCTAGACAGATTAAAATATTCCATGTCTTTATCTGAAATTATAATATTCTCTTCTTCTAGTTCTTTCTTTCTTCTTTCCAAAAACCTTTCAGATGGCGGTTCACAATCATAATAATTAGTATCACTAGAATACTTTCCAATTTCAATATTTGGATTATTTTGCAACTCCTTTAAACATTGTAAGTACTTGTCTGTTATCATGGTCTAAGTTCTAAATTAGGTAATCTTAATTTTGCCTTTAAAATATGCACTTGGTCATATAGGTTTCAAACTTATCAATTTTTTGAGAAATAACCTTTATCCAAATAATATTTTTCGATTCTTTCATCAATTGGATCTATGTTTCGAAAATATCCATTTTATTTCTTTCATTGTTTAATGATTTTAATGCTTGAGCAACGTTTCATCCGCCACAGCGGACAAGTTGCACGAGTGTTTTTTATTCTTGCAGTTTATTTATCTTACTTCAAAATTATCCCGGATCTTTGTGGTTGGGTTGGCTGGGAAAAACTTCTGGGTAGAATAAACGATGATGCTTATGAACTTAACGCTTTTTCCAATGCATCACATCTTTCTTTGAAATAGGTTAAATCTACATCTGGAAATAAATTAGGAAAAGCCCGGTATATAATCTGACTCAACTTCAAGCTTCCAGCCTTTGTCATGAGCCATGGCAGCTAAAACTGTACAGCCCCAGGAAAGGAAACCTTCATTTTCTCTGCATAAAGGATTACTTTCCTTGTTTAAAAAATAGATTCGCTCTGTATGAGGGAATAATTTTCATTATTCATAATATTTATATTCTTTGTATATAACGTTTTCTACTTTTTCTTTGCTAAGGTTCTGGTATCCATACAGGACCGTTGGATTTCCATATTTGTCATATTCCTGTACTGCTTGTATTTGATAAGTCACGGTTGTTTTGCCCTCCAAGTTTTGAGTGATTTTGGTTTTAATTTCCTGTATTTTGTTGTTTTTGGAGATCGTTTCCCATTCTTCTACTGATTGCATATTATCTCCTTTAAAAATACTTTTACTTAATTGGTACTCTTTATCTAATGTAATAAGTGTTGAATGGGCGTTGTCATCTTGTGTGATAATTGTATAGTTATAATCATCGGACCAAACGTACTTGTGTTCAATTTCCTTAAGATCTCCGTCTGAATAACGCGATGTTTCTTTAAAGGATATGTCTTTTCCTTTGCCAAAAAAATGGCTCGTAAACTCCGCATTATCAATTTTGGTACTAGGATTTCTGTCAAAATCCCACAATTTATGTATTGTCATGACGTTGCCTAAACTATCGAGCGTCATGGTAATTTTACCTATGTAGTTACCATTATTTACAGGTATTTTCTCGTTTTCTACTCTGTATATGTAACTGGTTACTTCTTTTACGGCTCCTTTAAGTCCATATTCTAATTTCTGAACGTAGGCAACTTTGGTAATTTTAGCATCTTGTCCGTTGCAGGAAAGCAATACGGAAAGGAGTAAAAGTAATGCAGCTGTTTTTTTCATTTGTTGTTTTGTTTTTAATTAAAAGCCTTTGCTAATAGTATTAAATTTTCTTTTAATTTTAATTTTAATTTTAATTTTCTTTTGTTACAGATATAATCATATTTTTAGTTTTACATCGAATTATTGATTTATGAGTTGAAATTGTTTGGCTGACGCATGATGACCGCTCGGCTTGGCGATGGCGGGCATTCCGAAGCACAAACCTTCAATTTTGTACAAAAGTTAAATTGAAGAACAACAATTGAACTTTGCAGTTTTCCCCACTATTGCAAACCCCCGATAGCGCGGATTTGCAATCCGTGACCACAGTCAAAATCGATTTACTTTATAGGCACCGATTTCATATCCGCGCCGTCGGGTAGCAATTCCGCTTATTGTTTGTTTTTATCTTTCTTCCAAAAGTTTAAAATAGCGGCTGTAGTCTTTATCCGGAAAAGCTTTTTTGCAGCGCTTCCAATGATTGTTTTAAATTTTGATATGCACCGTCTGCTTTTAAATCTTTTAATGACACTTCAGTAAAAAGATACTGCCAATCGGCTATGCCCAGCATATCTAAAACAGCTTCAAAATATCCATTAAATGTCAGATTAGTTTTATAAGCTAGCGCTCTATTAATATAATAAATAACAGGCTCATTAGGCGGAGCTATCCCATCTTGAATACTGAAAACAGCCAATTTATCATCACCAATCTCCGGGCGAGTATCTAAAATTCGAAATGTCTTCCAAAGAGCTATTTCTTCAGGTTTTTGACCTTTAAACCATAGCTTAGCATCATAATCTAAAAGAGATAATCCTGGATAAAGATTTTCTATATTAAATTCTATTTGAGAGGCGAAATCACCTACTTCAAGCCAGGCATGAAAATGATATTTATCTATATTTAAAACATCTACATACCTTTCAGATACTTTTTCATAGCCTATTTTAGTAAATTTATTAATCACAAAACTAGCTTCTTCTTCATCAGTTTCTAAAATATTAGATTTAATTGTTACATCTTCTAAATAATCTGATTTAGTACTTGTTTCTAGATTTTTAAACTGCTCGGTGATTTTAAATTCCATGGTTATTTTAAAATGTTATTAAATTATTACTTCTGCTCTATTTAATATATTGGTAGAAGTTTCGCTTTAATTATCAATTGTTTTATTCCGCATTATAATCAGCTAAACTATTAGCTTCCTCCGGAGCTTGGTATTTTTCAACAGCTATAAGTTTTCCGGCATCTTTTACCTGATTTATTTTTAAATCGTGCGAGTGGCGCCATTCTGGCTCTTTAACACCAAAAGTTAAATCATAAATTATTTTCAGCCCTTCGTTTGTTTGAGCTACATAAAACAGTTTGTTATAGCCTAATTCTCTTCCAGTGTCTTCTGTGTAACTTGTATAGCAAGCAAAAAGCTCATCATTAACTAACCATCTCGCTAATCCTTCTCCTACTTTAGGATTTTGGGATTGCTTGATTTGAAATAAGGTGCGGGGGATTGCTCTTTCTACATTTTTAGAATATAAATCTTTCATTTTAATATCCAAATCCTGTACATCCTCTTCCTCTAATCCTCTCCAATATTCATCACTATTCACATTATGAAAATAACTTTCTACTTTTAATCTCATTTCCTCGTATTCACCATCAGAAATAGAAAAATCATAATTTGCTTTATTGCAGGCATATTCTTCTTTAATAAAAGATTCAATAAAATTTTTAATTTCTTCCATACTATAATTATTTTATTCTGTATAATAAATCCGCTCCTTTTAATTATTTTTTTTTACTCTGCATTATAATCTGCCAAACTATTAGCTTCCTCCGGAGCCTGATATTTTTGAACATCTATCAGTTTGCCGGGATCCTTTACCTGATTTATTTTTAAATCGTGTGAGTGGCGCCATTCTGGCTCTTTAACACCAAAGGTTAGATCATATATTATCTTCAGCCCTTCGTTTGTTTGAGCTACATAAAACAGTTTGTTATAGCCTAATTCTCTTCCAGTGTCTTCTGTGTAACTTGTATAGCAAGCAAAAAGCTCATCATTAAGTAACCATCTCGCTAATCCTTCTCCTACTTTAGGATTTTGGTATTGCTTGATTTGAAATAAGGTGCGGGGAGTTGCATTAATTACATTTTTTCTATATAAGTCTTGATAAATCTCCTCGTCATTCAACAATTCTTCTTGACTCATACCTCGACCATAAGAGTCAGGGATTACAGAATGAAAATAACTATGTACCTTATGCTTTAAATTTTCGTATTCATTATCTGTAATAGTTACATCTGTTTTAGCCTTATTACAATTAAATTCTGCTTCAATGTCCTTTTCAACGAATTCTTTAATTTCTTTCATATTTTTTATTTTGTTCCAAACAATAAGTCTGCTTCTTTTATTTCAAATGTTGCGAAATCAATTTCTTCTTTGCTATTGTTATAAGGAATACATTGTAAATCACTTCCTGGAGTCTTCTATCAAATATCTTTATTATACTGCTCTATACCCCAATCATCATTTACTGGTACTAAATATCGTTCGATAGAAAGCAATTTGCCTAGTTTATACATTTTTAATTCTCTATCTCCTCCTACAAAAGCCCATTTTCCTGTATCTCTATCTGGATTAAATTGAGCAACAATCTTTAAGTCTTCATCTATTAATGCAACTATAAAACACGAATGTAATATTTTTGTTTGTCCTGTTCCTGGATTATCAACAGATATATAACAAGCCCATAAATCTCCATAAGTTCCATTTTGATAATGACTTATCTTATAAAGATTACGTTGGGTTGGATATGAAGCATTCTCTTTTGATTTATAAAATCTGTCAGAAGCAGGATTATGTATTTTCCCAATTAAATTGAAAGGTATAGTTCTTCCAAGACTTTTTTCATAGGGATTTTCAAAATGTATATTTATCTGTTCTTCTATAAAAATATTATATTCTTCAATTTTATCTTTTTGATATTCTAAAAAAATTGCTTCCTGCTCTTTTTCAAATAAAAGCTTTAAAAATTCTACTATTTTTTTCATTCCCTGTTCTATTTTTTAAATAAATCATTTAACCATGTGTCGGCATGTGCTGTTTCTACATGTAATGGTCTTCCTTCTGTCTTACCATCTATAAACGTATAAGCATCAGACATCCCGATAGCGCGGACTTGCAATCCGTGCAGGCGGGATGAGCGGTCTAGTAATGAACTATAATAATTTTAGTTGCAGCGGAATAGCATTGGTAAAGATGGACATTTATAAGTACGGATTGCATATCCGAGCTATCGGGGATTGGGAATCTTCTCGGATTACATATTTATACTGCCATCAACCATAAAGCCCGGTATATAATCTGACTCAACCTCAAGCTTCCAGCCTTTGTCATAAGCCATGGCAGCTAAAGCCGTACATCCCCAGGAAAGGAAACCTTCATTTTCTCTGCACAAAGGTGTACCTCCACGATTTAAAGCTTTCTTTTGGCTCCAGACTTCTTTGTGTGCCTTGATGGCTTTAATCAAATTCTGGTTGAACTCCGCTTCATTGTCATCAGCTAATGATTTGAAAGCTTTTAAAAATTCATTCATGTAATAGATCCAAAACTTCTTATTAACGTCAGGTCCAATTTCAGATTTATTTGATACTATATATAGTTGAGCTTTTTCAAAAAGTCCTTCATTAAATGTTTTGCTTGTATAATATTCTTTAATTAACAATAAAAAACATGTTACGAAATTACCTTTGTCAAGATTTTCTTCTTTCATTTCCCATAAGTAAAGTGGGCTGCTAGCTATAACCTTTTGCTTTTCTTCGTCTCTTGCAATGGTTGCCATAAAAAGTGCTTTCAAAATATTGATATGCTGGTTGGTTTCTTCTACTTTAATAGAGAAAGAACCATTCTCATCTATTTGCGCTTCTTTTACTTCATTTGGAAAATGAACTAAACGACAAAACTCACTAATGCAGTTGAGTCCATAGGTAAACCAGTATTTTTGTTGGGATAATTCAGGTTTCTCCAAAACAGACATTTGTAAAAATTCTGAAAAATCTCTGTAAACAAAAAACAAAAAACTAAAGATTTCTTTTGCATCTTTTAAATTATCTGGATAACGTTTTTGTCTTCTTACAAAGTTCCAATTAATGACTTCAGGTGCATCTATTTTATGCAAGTCAATTTTTTCCATATTTTATTTGTTATATCAAATTCTTTAATCGTAAATTCTTCACCAATTTAGTTAAAATTTTATGTTAGAAAACTTTTTAGCTCTTCCTCTTTAATATTTAAAAGGTTATTTTTCCGATGGGAATAAATGTTTTATTGATTCGTTTCTCGGCATTTCTAATGTTTTGTAAACAGAGACTCCAAAATTATTTTTCTGATATGGATCATCTCCATTTTTTAATAATAATTTTATTATGGTATCGTCATCATCGAACATATCAGCAGCAGCCATTAATGGTGTATTACCATCTTTGTCGGCAATGGTTACATCAGCTCCCTTATCAATCAAAATTTCAACTACATTAATATCATTCTTCCCAACTGCATAATATAACGGAGTACATTCATCTATTCCCCTTGCATTAATATCTGATGGATAATTTAAAAGTAGTTTAACAATTTCAACATTAATGGCATCGATACTGTTACATGCAATATGAAGTGGCGTACTTCCAAATTCATTCTTTTGAGATAAATCTATTTTTTGAGATTTTAAAAAGTCCGCTAAATCCTTTGACTTTTAACAATTAGATTAAAGATAATGAGTGATTATCAGATGTGCAATTTATGAAATCCTATATAACCCGCAATAGGTGTTTTCCAGGCTTTGTCAAAATGGCCACTAACGCCTTGCAGCTAAAATATCGTTGCGGAAAAGGACTGAGTGCGTTCTGCAAGATAAATGTAATAAAAAGTTGAATGCTCCGAAATACAGGAAAACGGAACTTGGGTAGCAATTCCCCACGCTGGCGCGAGCGTGCTGCTCGTGCCGGCTTTTCCAACAAACAAAATTAAAAAAATTATACAATGCCAGTAAATAAAACTAACTTTTAGCAAAAAAATAACGGGAACGTTAGGTTACAAAGGATTTTTATTTCGTAAAACATATGGTTTGGATGTATATTATAGATGTATGATGATGGAGGGTAATGTTTCACATTTAGTGATAAGATATAAAACAAATTAAAAAAAAGCGTTCTATGTTAGAATGTTTTTTGGATATAGCAGGGAAAAATTGAAAACATTTACCCTATTTCTGATCGGGACTATCCGTTTTCAAACGGATAATTCCGTATCTTTGAGGAAACATCATGTATGAAAAGGGATATCAATATTTTTGAGTTTCCTCTCAATCTGGGGCTGAAGAAAAAGGAGCATGAAACTGAACCCGGCGTCAGAAAACTCCCGGACTGGCTCAGAAAATTTGATTTTCATAAGGAAATCAATCCTAAAAATATTTTCAGACTGGAAGCTCCGGATTATTCGATGAAACCTGATCAGGAATCAGGTGTTTTAAATGCGGAGGCCATTATTGATTATGCCCGGAAACAAGCAGATTTCATCTCAAAAAACCATCAGGAAAACACCTTCAGCCTTATGCTTGGAGGCGACTGCAGTATTCTGATAGGAACTGCTCTGGCCTTAAGAAAGCTTGGGAATTTCGGATTATTTTATCTTGACGGGCATACTGATTTTATTCCGGCTCATCTTTCCGAAACAACTGCTGCTGCAGGAATGGATCTCGCTATTATTACCGGGATGGGACATGAAAAATTAACCGATATTCAGGGGCTTAAACCTTATTTTCGGGAAGAGAACATCTACTGCGCAGGAAATGCGGAAACGGATGATGATGAATATGTACAGCAAATCATCAATTCCGATATCCATTATTTTGATCTGTACCGGCTTAGAAAAAACGGTTTCGGAAAAACGGCTGATGATTTTCTAAAAATGGTCAACAGCAAAGCATTGGACGGATTTTTCATTCATCTGGATGTGGATGTGCTGAACGATCAGCTTATGCCTGCCGTAGACAGCAGAACGGAAGACGGAATCGACTATGACAATCTAAAGGAAATGCTAAAACCTTTGGTCCGCTCTCCCCTGTGCTTTGGAATAGAAATCACTGTTCTGGATCCTGATTATGATGAAAACGGGACATACACGGAACCAGTTGTGAAAAATTTGATTGAAATAATAAAAAATAAAGAAGATTAATGAGGAAGACCATTAGAAGAACGTTCAGAGTTTCAAAATATGTAATCTATAAAGAAACGCTTGTTGACTATAAAGAGCATTTCTGGTCCTTCCTGGGCGCATTTGTCGGAATTGGAATCATTGCATTCATCCAGTCCCATACTTTAGCTGCAACTGAAAACATATTCCTCATCGGTTCGTTCGGTGCATCAAGTGTTCTGATCTACGGAGCCATTCAGAGCCCTCTTGCCCAGCCCAGAAACCTGGTGGGCGGACATGTTATTTCGGCACTGGTAGGGGTTACCGTTTATAAGATCGTTCCTGATATCATCTGGCTTTCCGCACCGCTGGCTGTAGCTTTTTCTATCGTGCTGATGCAGTATACGAAAACCCTCCATCCGCCCGGCGGGGCTACAGCACTTATTGCAGTGAGCTCTACGGGGAAAATTCCGGAACTGGGATACTGGTATGTTCTTTCCCCTGTTTTATCGGGCTGCATCATTCTTTTACTGGCTGCTCTTTTATTCAACAATATAACTGCGAACAGAAGCTATCCTTCCCATGTGAGATTTAAACGGTTATTAAGGAAAAAACACGAACATATACACAAAATGAAAAAATAAAAAGTATGAACTGTCTTGAATGTGGCGAAAAAATTATCGGGAGGGCTGATAAAAAATTCTGCAATGATGCCTGCCGGAATGCCTATAATAATAAGCAGAATAAAGATTCTACCAATCTGATGCGGAACGTTAATAATAAGCTCCGTAAAAATTACCGCATCCTTCTTGAGCTGAATACGGACGGCAAAGCAAAAATTGCAAAATCCCGGATGGATGGCTTGGGTTTTGATTTCGATTACTTCACTAATCTGAAAGTTTATAGGAACGGCTCCGAATACAGGTTTATTTATGACTACGGCTATAAACTTCTGGAAGATGATTTTGTCCTGATTGTAAAAAGCCAGATATAACCTCTTATACCATCCTTAAATATTATACTATGAAAGAAATCGTCATTATAACCGGCGCAGGCGGCATGATCGCACGGAAGCTCGCAAAAAAAATAGAAAATGAATACACCGTAAGATTCCTGACCCGGAAAAAAAAGCATGACAATGATTTTGAATGGGACATCAGTAAAGGAACGATAGATGAGTCTGCATTAGATAATGTTTCCCACATTATTCACCTGGCCGGAGCCAATATTTCAGAAAAACGCTGGACGAAGGAAAGAAAAAAGGAACTCATATCCAGTCGTGTAGATTCTGCCGGACTTCTTTTAAAAACCTTAAAAAAGAAAAAAATAAAGCTTAAATCCTTCATTTCCGCATCAGGAATCAATTATTACGGGACCATAACGACTGAAAAAATATATACTGAAAAAGATCTTCCCGGAAATGATTTTCTAAGTGAGGTTGTGGTTTTATGGGAGAGATCGGCAGATGATTTCAAAGAACAGAATCTGGCTGAAAGAGTTGTTAAAATAAGAACTGCCGTTGTTCTTTCCAAGGAAGACGGTGCGCTGAAGAAGATGGTTCCTACAATAAAATACGGCATCGGGTCTGCTTTGGGAAGCGGAAAGCAATATATGCCATGGATCCATATTGATGATATCTGCTCGATCTATGAAGCCGCTCTGAAAAACCAGAATATGGATGGCGCTTACAATGCTGTTTCCCCTCAGCATACGAGCAATGAAAATTTAACGAAAAAGATCGCTGAAGTTCTTAAAAAACCGCTATTTATACCCAATGTTCCTTCGTTTGTGCTGAAACTGATATTTGGAGAACTGGCAGATGCCTTACTGGAAGGTTCAAGAGCTTCATCACAAAAAATCCAGGACACGGGCTTTCAGTTTAGATTTCCTGATTTAAAAAAAGCCCTGGAAAATTTATTAATTCATCATCAGGCAAAATAAATTATCATTCAAAAGATTCAACTATTATATGCATACTCCCGACATCAACATTATTAAAACAGAAATTTTATCCGATAACTGGTATACCTTAAACAAGGTTACCTATACAATCACCAAAAAAGACGGAACCACAGAAACCCAGAGCAGAGAAGCTTACGACAGAGGAAACGGGGCGGTTATCCTGCTCTACAATAAGGTTTCGGGCACGGTCATCTTAACCAGGCAGTTCAGGCTACCTACCTTCATCAATGGAAATTCAACAGGAATGCTCATAGAAGCGTGTGCGGGCTTACTGGATGATGACAATCCTGAAGAGTGCATCAAAAGAGAAACGGAAGAGGAAACCGGATACAAAATATCAAAGGTGGAGAAAGTCTTCGAAGCTTATATGTCACCCGGTTCCGTAACGGAGATCCTTCATTTTTTCACAGCTGAATATTCTCCTGAAATGAAGACAGCAGACGGCGGCGGGCTGGAAGAGGAAGGAGAGAACATTGAAGTTCTGGAGCTGCCTTTTATTGATGCGCTTGCAATGGTAGACTCCGGAGAAATTATGGACGCAAAAACCATTATGCTGCTACAATACCTGCGCATCAAAAATATTTTATAAACTAAGATGAAAAAACTATTACCCGCAATAGCTTTACTCATTTAGGGTTTATAATGATCATTCATTAAAATATACCAATAGGATGATAATCAAGATCGTCAGGATAGCTGCCATTCCGGCAATTTTGATTTTCAGTATTCTGATGCTGAAAACCATTTCCCAATATACGGGTTTTGATAAAGATATAGGATTCCTTTTGTTTAAACAGAAAGTGGTCAGCAATCCCTATTGGATGGCGTTTTTCTACATTCATATTTTTTCGATCACGCTTTGCCTGTTGGCCGGACTTACCCAGTTTTCAAGCCGGTTTTTGAGAGAAAACCGGAAACTGCATCGTTGGATAGGCAGAATGTATGTGTACAATATCCTGATCATCAATGTTCCGGCATGTTTTGTATTGGGATTATTTTCAAACGGAGGAATGATGGGTATTACCGGATTTCTGGTACAGGATATTCTTTGGGCTTATTTTACTGTTTCGGGCATTGTTTTTATTAAAAAAGGAAATATTCCCGAACACAGAAAATATATGATTTTAAGCTATGCAGTGACTACCACAGCCATCACTTTCAGGATCATAAAGAACCTGTTCTATATGGAAAACCTACACGATTATGAACTGTTTTACGGATTGAACGTCTGGATTTCGCTGATCATTAATCTTTCGGCAGCATTTTTCATGATCAGAAGATCAGCTGATATCATCTCTCAAAGCTGACATTCATAATGAAAATAACAAATGAAATAAACAGCAACAATGCATATGACGCAATGAATATTACCCCATTTAATGCCGTTTTGTGTTGGGATTTTGCTGTCCATCGGTTAAAAAACCGCATTATAAGATATGCTATTCCAGCTAAGATCATTAAAGTAAAAACTAAAAAAAGAAGAGCCCAGTCCATAAATAATAATTTTTATCAAAACTATTATTTTTAAATAAAAGAACAATAGTCTTATAGATATTAAATCTGTTTAAGCTTATATCTTATATAGTTGGCCTGTCACAAAGACGCAAGTTTATAATTAAAACATTGTATTTAAGGCGCAAGGATTTTATCTACGATAAAATTTCAACTGTAGAACTTGCCGAAAATCTTTGATTTTCCTACGCCTGAAAACGTCCATACAGTTTAAAAACTTTACGCCTTTGCGATTTTCCAACAAAGAACTTTAAACAAATTCATTTATAAAAATGAGGAGAGAAACTGTGTTTCTAATAATTGTTTTAAATGCAAATAAAATTTCACACGAGCAGGAAAATTACCGTAATTTAGGCCATGTACTAATCCCCAAACCATTGTAATGAGAAAATCTATCCTCATCATAAGCCTGTTTATTATCACTTCCAATTTATCTGCCCAGAATGAAAAAAAGTCTGAGATCACTAAACAGCAATCAAATCAAGTTTCTATAACAGACCATGATAAAGCCTTTGAACAATGGATGAAGGACCATAAAATCCCGAATGTAGGACTGGGTATTATTAAAAACGGAAAACTTGAAAGAGCAAAAGTCTATGGAAAATTACAGCACGGAACTACAGCCCCCAATAATACGATATTTAATGTAGCTTCACTTACCAAGCCCGTTACAGCAATCGTTGCTTTAAAACTGGTAAGTATTGGGAAATGGAATCTGGATGAACCCCTTGACAAATTCTGGATAGATCCCGACATTCGCGAAGATACAAGATACAAGAAGGTGACAACACGAATCATCTTAAGCCACCAGACAGGTTTTCCCAACTGGAGATGGATGAATGCTGATAAAAGACTAAATTTTCAGTTTGATCCGGGAACAAAGTACCAGTATTCGGGAGAAGGTCTTGAATATCTTAGGAAAGCTCTGGAAAATAAATTCGGGAAAACAATCAATCAACTTGCCGGAGAACTTATTTTTTTTCCTTTAAAAATGAAGGATACATCCTACATCTGGAATGAAAAGAAAGATGCAACAAGATTTTCAGAAGGGTATGACAAAGATGGAAACAAGTATGAGACGGTAAAATCAACAACACCCAATGCTGCAGATGATCTCATGACCACCGTATCAGATTACAGTCGTTTTTTGATTAGTGTAATGAATAGTGACGGACTTTCCGAAAAGGTTTTTAACGAAATGAAAACGGGCCAGGTGGTTACTAAAAAAGGCAAATCATTTGGCCTGGGATTTGAAATCTACGATTTGGGTGATGGAAATACCGCTCTGTCTCATGGCGGGGCAGACCAGGGAGTACAAACCATTTTCTTCATCATTCCTAAAACGAAGGATGGTATCGTGATTTTCACGAATGTGGACGACGGATATAAAGTATATGAAAAACTCATAACGGAATATCTGGGAGACTATGGGAAGAAAGTTGTGGAGATTGAAATGAAGTAAAAATAAAACTTTTACAATCTATAATATATTTTGTAATTTAGTAACAACAACTAAAATAGTTATTTTATCCAAAATGAAAACCGTTATAAAATATTCCTCTTTTAAAGAATTGAAATCCAATGAACATGGTACATTGGATAAAGAAACTGTGGATAAAAAACATAAGAAATTCGAAAAATTCATTAAATCTATTCAAAAATCTCCTAATAAAAGTAATTGACCTATATGGATGATAATTTCAAAATAAGTCTGCTGTCTGTCTGTGGGCTTTTAGAAAAACATTCCGTGCAGTATATGGTAATAGGTGGAACAGCCGTTGCTTATCATGGTTATTACAGACCCTCTACAAATATGGATGGCACAATTTCGGAAAAACCGGATATTGATATTTGGTACAATCCAACCTATGAAAATTATTTCAGGTTAATTAATGTCATTGAAAGTCTTGGAAGAGATGTTACAAAATACAGGGAAGAGAAAATTCCGGATCCAAAAAAATCTTTTTTTAAGTTAGAATTGCCTGATTTCACATTAGATTTTCTGCCTAAAACCCGTTCCAAAATAACCTATCCAGTAGCAAGTTTGAAAAAAGAGGCTATACAATTGGATGGTGTAAATATTTACTTTATAAGCTTTGATGACCTCATCGAAGATAAAAAATCAAGTGGAAGAAAAAAAGATATAGAAGATATTAATGAACTTAAAAACTTAGGTAATCCTGATTAATAAGATAAAATACATTCTGTACTGATCAACTTATTTTAAGTTGATAAAAACAAAATTGTTTACGAATTTTCATATCCACTGGGATTTTGACATCTTAAATAAAAATACATCAAAAACTGCTATAAGCCGTTATTTTTAGCTATCGACTATCTATCTATTTAAAAAGAAAAATTATTTGATAAAGAAGCATTTTCCAGGCATCAAATAAATTAATAATGAATAAGTTATGATTTTTACAAATTAAAAGCTTAATTTTGCACCCCGAAATAAGGATCATACATATGAAAAGAGTTGGTGAACACAGAAAACTTCTTGGGGTTGATAAAAGCGTTACTTTAAAAGAGCTAAAGACAATTTACAGAAATACGATGAAAGATTCGCATCCTGATAAATTTGCTAATGATGAGGCCGGAAAGCTGGAAGCAGAAGAAAAAAGCAAGTCGGTGATTGAAGCCTATCACTTTTTAGTGAGCATCAACGAGGAAACGCAGGAAAAATATAAAGAAGAATATACTGAAACGATCACAAAATCTAATATTCAGGATTTTTATCTTGAAAAAGCAGTCTTAAAAGTTCAGCATTTGAACGGAAAAATGTATGAATATATCGGTGTTCCGAGAAATACATATATAAAAATGGTCAATTCTGATTCGCCAAGCCGTTTTGCAAGAAGACATATTTATGGAAACTTCGTCTACAGAAAGTCTGGTGAGGTAATGGCAGATTAATTTCAGCATAAAAAAATAAGCAAAGGCTTTCAGTTCATTCTGGAAGCCTTTTTTATTGAGTTTTAAAACATTACTTTCTGTTGGTTAATCGCAAAAGCGCAAAGTTTTAAACTGTATGGATGTTTTCAGGCGCAAGAAAATCAAAGATTTTCAGCAAGTTTTGCAGTTTAAATTTTATCGTAGATAAAATCCTTGCGCCTTAAATACAATGTTTTAATTATAAACTTGCGCCTTTGCGATTAACCAACAACATGCAACTTTTTCATAAGTTTATTCTTAAAATTGATGACTTCGAGAACCTCAGCCATCAATTTTTAATCGCCAATTTTAAACACAAAAAAAGCGCATCATTTCTGATACGCTTTTTCGGTTAATTAAGGTTGTTATATTAATCTATGTGTTTCGGTGTGTAACCGTCTTCACTTAGTTCTTTGTGTTCATATTCAGCCTTCATTTCAGCTTCGTAGTCTACTTTTTCACCTTTGCCCATTCTTCTTAGAATTGAATCAAATAATGAATAAACTACCGGTACAATGATCAGCGTCAGGAATAATGATGATGTCAAACCACCAATAATTACCCAAGCCAATCCGTTGTTCATCTCTGCTCCTGCTCCTTTTGCAATCGCAATCGGGATCATACCGAAGATCATCGCAATTGTTGTCATCAGGATCGGACGAAGACGTGCGTGGTTGGCCTGAATCAAAGCATCATGTGTATTGGCACCTGCTGCTTTTCTCATATTCGCAAAGTCGACAATCATAATCGCGTTCTTCGCTACCAAACCAATCAGCATGATCATCCCCAGCATCGTAAAGATGTTTAATGAGTTTCCGGTGATGGCGAGAATAACCATTACCCCGATCAATGCCAGAGGAATGGAGAATAATACCACGAACGGATATACAAATGAGTCATACAATGAAACCATTACCAGGTAAACCAATACGATAGCCGCTAATAAAGCGATTCCTAACGTACCGAAACCTTCAGTCTGGTTTTCCATATCACCACTCCATATATAGCTTACACCTGCAGGTTTGGTCTTTTCGTTGTCCATAAACTGAGCGGCCCATTCGTTGGCAACATCTCCTACAGGACGACCTACTACTTTAGATTTTACCTTTACAGAAGGCGCTTTATCTCTACGTTCCAATAAACTTGGTCCTGAACCCATTTTTACATCAGCAAACTGACTCAGTCTGATTTGTTCACCTGCCGGATTTGTAAACATTAAGTTTCTCACATCATCAATCGACTGTCTGTTGGCATCACCAAAACGGATGTTGATATCATACTCGTACTCTCCGGCTCTGAATTTTCCGTCTGTATTTCCACTGAATGCCGTCTGCATTGTTTGTCCTACACTTGAAAGATTTAAGCCTAAAGAAGCCATTTTATCTCTGTCGATATTTACCTGTACTTCAGGGCTTCCAGAGTCGGTTGATAATTCTGCATCTACAGAACCTGGTACTTTTTTAAGCAATTCAAGAATCCTATTTGCTTCTTTATTGGCTGTTTCGTTATCCTGAGCCGTTACCACCATTTCAATTGGTGCATTATCTGCTCCCATTAACCCGATCGGTGCTGTTTTAAATTCAACTCCTGTGAATTTTTCTTCTAAAGCTCTCTTGATTTTTGCAGACTTGATATCTGTACTTTCATTACGTTCAGATTTATCAACCAAAATAACTTGGATTTCTGACTGATACAATGTAGCCTGTGCTCCACCAAAACCTGATGACTGCTGGCCAACTGTTGTAATCATATCAACTACATCTTTATCATTTCTAAGATACTTTTCAACCGCTAAAGTAACCTGATTGGTTTTTTCTACGGAAGCATCTTTTGGTAATTCCATCTGAACAAGGAACTGTCCTCTATCCATTTTAGGGAAGAATTCACCACCGATAAACCCGAAAGCCACCAACATGAATGAAGAAATCAGGATAATGAACGTTATAACCACTGTCATGACTCTTCTTAGTGTTGTTTTTAAAGCCCATTCCAGGATTCCTGTGATCCAGTGCGTGAATTTCTCCAATTGCTTTTCAAACCAAAGGATAAATTTCTCAAAAGGATTTTTACCCGTCAGATGCACCAGTTTACCATATCTTGAAGATAACCAGGGAATGATGGTAAATGAAGCCAATAATGAAAATAATGTCGCAATAACCACCGTGACACAGAACTGCGCCAGGATATCAGCAACCAACCCTGAACTCATCGCGATCGGTAAGAATACCACCACGATTACCAGGGTAATGGCCGTTACCGTAAACCCAATTTCCGAAGCACCATCGTAGGCTGCACGGATTCTGCTTTTCCCCATCTCCATGTGACGGTAAACGTTCTCCAAAACCACAATCGCATCATCCACAAGAATACCCACAACCAATGAAAGTCCAAGTAAACTCATCAGGTTTAAGGTATACCCCATCAGATACATTCCGATTACCGTTGCAATCAATGACATCGGAATAGAAACCATTACGATAAATGCGTTTCTGATGTTATGAAGGAACAGTAACATTACTACTGCTACCAGGATAATCGCTAAGAATAAATCGAAAATTACATGGTCCGCAGCTTCAAGCGTAAAGTCTGTTGTATCATCTACAATATTGATTTTAATCCCCTGAGTTTTATAGTTGCTCTGAACATTAGCAATGGTTTTCTGAATGGCTTCTGAAACGGAAACCGCATTGGCATCAGATTGTTTTTTAACCTGCAGTAAAATCGTTGAATTCTGATTGTACCTTGCCACTTTCTCCACATCTTTCTGGGTATCGAAAACGGTTGCAATATCAGACAGACGAACCTGGGCTCCATCTTTATTGGAAACCACAAGGTTATTCATCTCATCTACACTTTTATACTTTCCGGAAAGCCTGATCGTGGATCTTGAAGTTCTGGTCTTCAGAGCTCCCGTCGGGAAATCCAGGTTGGAGGAAAGAATGGACTGCTGTACATCTGCGATGGCAATACCATATCCCTGCATTTTCTTTTCATCCAGGCTTACCTGAATCTCTCTCTCCTGCCCACCTACAAGGTCAACCTGGGCTACACCGTTTACACGGGAAAAAATAGGCTCTATTTTTTTATCTAAAAGGTCGTAAAGATCTTTATTATTCAATTTATCACTGGAAATACTCAACGTCATGATCGGAAGATCATCCAGTGAGAATTTTTGCAGTGATGGCGGATCTGCATCGTCCGGAAGGTCTGCCAGAATAGCATTTACCTTTCTCTGTGCATCATTCAAAGCATAGTTTACATCGGCACCGGTATTCAGCTGAACCATAATCACCGATAAACTTTCGTAAGATGAAGATTCTACTTTTTTTACGTTTTCCAGGGAACCCACGGCATCTTCAATTTTCCGGGTTACCGAAGTTTCCACCTCAGCAGGCGAAGCTCCCGGATATACCGTAGAAATGGTTACCATATTGGTTTCAAACTTCGGAATCAACTCGTACCCCATCATGGAGTAACTTAATAAACCACCCAGCGTAAGTATCGTAAACAATACGATAACAAGGGACGGTCGTTTAATGGATATTTCTGCTAACTTCATCTTCTGCTTACTTTACGATATTGATTTTCGAACCGTTATCAAGGTTGATCTGTCCGCTGGTAATTACCTGTTCACCACCATTCAGTCCGCTTAAGATCTGAACTTTGTCTCCGTATACTTTTCCGGTCTGTACTTTGATCAGTTTAGCCGTTCCGTTGCTTACGATAAATAATTGCCCTGAACTTACTCCGTTCACAAAAGCTTGTGCAGGAACAGTCAGCATATTCTGAGTTTCAGCACCATGATTGGTTTTAAATAAAGCCGTTGCGTACATCCCTGCTTTTAGGTTTCCTCTGTTCTGAACTTCAATTTCAACAGGGAAATTTAAAGAGGCATCACTTTTAGGCGCAATAAATGTAATTCTGCCGCTGAAAGAATCTTCCGGTAAAACATTAACATTAATTGGTACTTCCTGGCCCAGTGCAATTCTTCCCACCTGGCTTTCGTCTACCAATACAGAAAGTTTAAGACTGTTGATATTAACGATTTCAAACATCGAAGTTCCGATTGAAACTACAGTTCCCGGCTCAACCATTTTTTTATTGATCGTTCCGCTGATCCCTGCACGAATGCTTGTATCATTTACTCTTACGCCTTGGGCTCTTACTGCAACCTGTGCATTTTTCAGCTGTAATCTTGAATTATCCAGCTGCTGTTTTGTAACACCTCCTGTTTTATAGGCATTTTCGTAACGCTGGTTATCAATAATGGCATTCTGCAAGTTGTTTTGAGCCTGAGAAATATCAACCTCGATTGCATCTCTTTTAATGGTTGCCAAAACCTGGCCCGCACCCACTTTTGACCCTTCTTTTACCAAAACATTCACGATACGTCCTGCGATTTCGGAAGACTGGTTCATTTCCTGTTTTGGAATAAAAGTTCCGTTAGCTGAATAATCGGTATTGATGTTTTCTCTTGCAACCGTTACAACATTCACGTTGATCTTATCAACCTGTTTGGCCACTTCTTTAACTTCTTTCGTCTGTTTCTCCTTGTTATCCGCAATCTTGTAAGCCGCTAAACCGACTAAGACCGCTGCTACGATGATATATATTAAAGTTTTTTTCATTTTAGTTTATTATAAGTTTTGTAGTGTGTTCAGTTCCCCTTTAGCTTTTATTAATTTAATCTCAGCCTGTTTGTAATCCAGCAGCGCGTTTGAATAGTTCTGTTTTGCCTGCGTCAAAGCATTTTCAGAATCCAGCACTTCCGTAAGTGTTGCTAAACCGTACTGATAATTTGACTGTGTATTTTTCTGAACTCTTTCCGCAAGATCAACGTTATCTTTCATGCTCTGAATATTGATAATGGCATTTTCCATATTGGCAATGGCATTTTTATGATCAAGATCCAAAGTCAGCTGTGTATTCTGAATATCCTGGTCAAGATCCTGAATATCAATTTCTGCCTGCTGAATTTTAGCTTTTGTAGCACCACCCGTAAAAATAGGGACATTAATGTTCAAACCTATCGCAGAATAGTCGCTCCAAAGAACTCCGTTATTAAGACCGTTGGTTAAAGGGAATTTTTTACCCATACCAGACCAACCATAGTTTGCTGTAAGGCTCACAGTAGGATAAAGATAGGCTTCCGTAGCTTTCTTGTTAAACACAAGAAGTTCTCTGTTCTTATTCAAAACTTTGATTTCCGTACGGTTATCAAGATTTAAAGTACTTGCGATCAATTCCGGTTTGGGCTCGATTGTTTTTTCTTCAAGCTCGATTTCAGTGCCGATCGGAACTCCCATATAAAACTTCAGAGCGTTTTTTGAAAGTTCAACGGAATTGATTAGCTGCTGTTTGCTTGAACCGATATTCGTTAATTGAACATTCGTACGATCCAGGTCAATGGCTTTTGCCAGGCCATTATCTACCAAACTTTTAATAACGTTTCTTACTCTTTCGGTATTGGCATAGCTCGCTTCTACTGTCTTTAAATTTTCTACCTGTACAAATACCTGATAGTAAGCTGTTGCTACATTTTCAATGATCTGTTCGTTCGTCAGCTGAGCGTTCAAAACGTAAAATTCTCTTGTAGATTTTGCGGCTTTAAGACCTGTAAAAACTCTCTGGTCAAATAAAGCCTGCTGAAGCTGTACGGAAGCGGTAGAACTCCAGGGTTGTCCCAGCTGAGCTCTGATTCTTTCTCCACCAAATTCAAGCAAAGACTCTTGAATAACAGGATTATAAGTTAATCCTGCCGTGGCACTTATCTGTGGTAATGCACCTGCTCTGGCTTCATCAATTTTATATTCGGCTTTTTTGATCTGCAAGGCTGCTTTTTTAGCTTCTGCTTTGTTTTGCAGTGCCTGCTTGATGGCTTCCTGTAAAGAAACCTGCTGCTGGGCAGATACCGATGAAAAGCCGAAAATCATAAATGCTGCAGCTATCCCAATTTTTAGCTTCCTAGCAGTTATACGTTTTCTTTTCATAATTTTATACTTCGTTTATTTTTTTAATGTATATTATTCTCTTTATATCTATAAATGACGAATCATTTCTTAAAATACTTTAACATTTTTTAATTTTTAAATAACATATTTAAAATGATGTCCTTTCTTTCGGAAATAATTTGGTCAAATTCAGTATCAGTAATCATGAGATTTTCTAAAAGTAAAGGACGGACAGCACTCGGAAATACTAAAAGTGAAATCATATTTAAAAGAAACTGAATCGGTGCCATTTTTTCGATATTTCCCAATTCCATTTCTTTTTCAATGTCTTTGTAAAGTTTTTTCAAATTATCTTCCTCCACATCTCTTGTGTGACAGATTCCTTTATTGATCTGTGAAACAATATAAGTTTCAAGATAAGGATACTGAAGGCTTGTAGACAGGCTCCCTTCGATGAACTCAGCTATTTTAACTTTAAAAGGAAGATCAGAATTCATGATGATTTCAGATTTTTCTTTTTCCACCCTGTGTGCTTCATCAAAAATGATCTGAATCAAATTGTCTCTTGAACGGAAATAATAATTGATAAGTGTTCTGTTGACTCCCGCTTCGTCTGCAATTTCCTGCGTAGTAGCGTTAAATTTCCCTTTCACAAAGAATAAATTCTTTGCGGTTTCCTTTATTAATTCCTGTGTTTGATCTTTTTTTTCTTGTTTTGACATTTTTGTTAAACAATTTTGTGCAAATATAAACCAATCATCTGTTTTGACAAAATTGTTAAACAAAATAATTAATAGAAATTATTATGATTTGCATCATATATTATCAACTAAGGATAGTTAATTGTGAATAAAGCAATCTTATATGTGCAGAATGCATTCATCTAAGCGGAAATTACTTTTATCCTTTTTGAGACGCAATTTTTTTATGTGTGCAAAGGCTTTTTATTATACTGTTAACTTGTATTCGCAAAGTATTTACGTATGTGCGCACCGCTTTTCAACATTACTTTTAAGCAGTTCATTTTCTTGTCTTAAATACTGGTAATATTAAATCAAAAAGAAAATATGACTGCAAATTGGGTTATACCAGTAAGATAAGGATGACAGTAATTCACACCCTCTTTTTATTTCAGAAGTTGGTGTGATAAAACAACAATGAATGAAATAAATAATTATATTTGAAAACACAAACACAAACACAAGCATTAAGATGAAAAACAAAGAATTTCCTTCTTTCGGGACAAACGGACGTTTAAACCATCCCGACGATTTAAAAAAACACTTTTCCGATAAAACGTATCTTGATTTCGCGAAAGAGAGCAAAAGCCCGATGGTGTATTGCTTTATTTCCATAGACGGCAAAGATTTTAAAGGCAGCTTTGCCGTAGAAATCATTCAAAACACCAACCACCACGATACTTTTGAGATTACCACGCCCGATGATAATTTTGACAGCTTCGAAGGCTATGTAATGGAAAACTCAAAAAATCTTAGCGGTAAAAATATTACTATTGATTTTTGGAGATACGGAAGCTCAAAACAGTCTTTTAGAGGAATTATAGGTAAAGTCACTAACAAGAAAAATGAAGGAGGCGGATATGGAAATTTGATTATCACAGGCTTTGCCCCAAGCATTTTTTTGGAAAGTGGTAAAGACTGCCAAAGTTTTGAAGATAAAACTTTAGCCCAGATTATTTCTGAAATCTGCTCACCCTATCCGCAGGAAGCCAAAGTAAAATCAGAAACTCTCAATACAAAATACAACATTCCATATACCGTACAATACAAAGAAACAGATTATCAGTTTATCAAAAGATTATCCGTGCTGTACGGAGAATATTTTTACTACAATGGTGAAGATTTAGTTTTCGGAAATAAGGTGCAGCCCATTGTAAAATTGAATGAAGGCGTTGATTTGATTGATGTAGAATTTGAGTTGAATATAAAACCACAGGATTTTGGTTACATTTCTTATGATGCTGTTTCGGGTGAACAAATGACCAAAGACTCTTCGCAAAGTCAATCGCAGTATAAAGAAAACCCTTTTCAGGCAATCCTTATCAATTCTTCAAAAAAGATTTTCAGGAAGAAACCGCAAATGCACTTTAATCATACAGGAATAAGCGGAAGAAATGGAAGCGAACTGCAGGAAGCGGTAAGAAAGGAACGCGAAAACAGAGAAAACCTCATTTTGGTAAAAGGAAAAAGCAAAGATCCTGAACTGAAAATAGGCGGTCGTGCAAAAATTTCGGACATCAATTCTAAAGCAATGGAAACGTACCGAATCATCGAAATAAAGCATTATTACAATGGTGATACTTACTATAATGAGTTTATCGGTATCCCAGATTTGTTCAATCCTCCTTATCAAGATAATGATGCAGTACCTTTCGGTGAGATACAAACAGGTAGGGTTATAGATAATAACGATCCTTTAGGAGCAGGAAGAATAAGAGTACAGTTTCCATGGCAAATGGCAAAAAATCAAAAAACACCGTGGATAAAAACACTCACAGATTACGCCGGAGCGGGACGCGGAAATTACAAAATTCCCGAAGTTGGCGATGAGGTCTTGGTTGGTTTTGAAAGCAACAATGCCGAAAAACCTTTTGTATTAGGAGCTACTTATAATGGAAATGAAGCAAGCGGTTATTATACTGCCGGAAATGATATAAAGGCGGTAAAAACGAGAAGCGGAATTGAGCAGATATTTAACGATGCGGAAGGAAGCTGGAAGCAATCAACACCGGATGGAAACTTCATACAGCAAGATGGCAAAGGTAATACGGTACTAAATGTTCCAAAAAATCTGACGATCAATGTAGGACAAAATTTTAATGTTCAGGTCGGACAAAATATGACCTTTAATGTAGTAGATATTGCACTGTTTAATATTTTCAAACAAACTATATTTACTACACCTGTTTTACACCAAATAAGTGAATATTATAAGTTACTATCTACTTCTGCATTAATAAATTCAGAAAAAGATTTTAAAGTAGAGTCAAAAGATACACAGTTGGCAGGTTTTGAAAATCTTTTAGTTCATTCTAATCAATCTGCCATTATTAATTCAAAAGGTAATATTGAAGTAAGGGGAGAATCTGGAACCAAGTTAAGTAATACCGCATCAGAATTATCCATGACACAAGTTACCATAACTTCAACATTATTTGCTTCATTTAGACCAATGAATAATTGGAATGGTAAAAACTATGGTTTTGATTGGTATAGAGTTGCAGATACAAAAAAAGTTTATGGATCTAAATGGGCTGGAGATAAATTTTATGACACATTAGTTGGACAATATGACAAATATCCTTCTAGTAACCCTGATGCAAAATTTTCAATGAACTCAACAATGATAAACAGCCTCAAGAATGAATATGGTATTGCTAGTTTGATTCCTTGGTATAAAGTAAAAGGTAAACCTGTAGAAGCACTTCCATCTTGGCTTTTGCTGAAGAAGAATGTTGATGTCAGAGTTTCCTTAGATGTTTTTATTCAAGATAAAAAAAAATTACCACAAAATGTTTTTGTTGCTTATGAACACGAATATTTTACAATTCAAACATCTGCTGGAGCGGGTTCTGCTAACCCTACGGCAGAAAGTTCTCCTAAAGATAATATGCATTATACTCGATTGGCAGTTAGAGCTGAAAAAAGATTTTCTATAGTAGATGGTATAACTATAAAGTGTATAAAAGATATTCCTGCTGGAACTTCTAAAACTATTAGGATAATATCAGATCAGCAAGAAGCAGGTTTTTTACATGTTTATTCTAATTCTTCAAAAAAAATTGATGTGGTCTTGGTCAAGGTTTGGGGAGATTTTGGAAATGGAGTAAAAACAGGAAGTTCAAATGGAAGGGTTGAATTAACAAACGCATTAAAACAAGCTAACATCACTCCAAATTTTCAAGAAGTTGATTTAGACATAAGACATTTGAGAGGGACAAGTAATCCAAATACTTTGATACAAAGTAACACTTTGATGAATGTTAACGAAATAAATGTTAGTGGTAATGTAAATGGACTTACTTTATCGGAATATTTAGATGATGAATTTAGAAATAGACCAATCGGCAAGAACACTGATGGTAGTTTTAAATATGAAAATTATTTAAGGGTATATTTTGTTAATGAAAAAGCATTTATAACTGCTGACAGACTATCCGTTGGAGGAATTGGCAGTCCTCTTGGCGGAGGAAGGTGTATTATGTATGTTGGAGGTACAGTTCGTGACGTTGCACATGAATGTTGTCATTCTTTAGGTTTAGGACATACATTTGGAACAGCTTCAAGCTCTTCAGCAAGATTTTTATATAAATTTAAAGCGACTGAAAACATTATGGATTATGGACATTTGGCTAACATAACCCCTTACTCATTATGGAAATGGCAATGGGAAATTTTACGATCCCATTCTTTAGTACAAGATATCGTTGTAACACCCCCAGCAACACCAGCCAGCACTCCAACTCCATCGGGTACTCCAGTTCCAACCTCAACCCCTGCTCCTGCAACAGGAGGAAGTTAATTTTTATAAAACAACAACATGAAAAAAATTATTTATTTTTTAGTCATAATACTTATTTCTATACAGATGATTTCTTGTAAAGCACAGGTAAGTAAGAGTGATTTCTTACCAATACTAGATAAAATTAAAGAGGATATAAATATTAAAGATTCGGTATTAATTCAGTCTTATAATAAATATGGTTTCGTATATGTCGATGGACAGGATGTTGAAGAAATCAATAATAATAATGAACTATTTGGAAATTATTTTTTTGACAAAAAGAGAATTGAAAAAAAATATATTTCTATCCTGACTAAGAATAAAAATGTTTTATGGTCTGAACCCTATGCGCCAGTTTTTGTATTAAAAGGAAATATTAGAACAGATATTGAAAATGAAAAAGCAAAAAAGATAATAACATCTGTCCCCCTACTTCTCATTATACAAGAAAAAGTTGATAAGAACCATATTATCATTACAACTATTCTTACAGATTGGAAAATGAAGAATAGAAAAAAAACAAAGTATCATATATTAAAAAATAAAAATTGGAAAATTGACTCAAAGGGCGAGGAAATAATATCTCTAACAAAAACAATTTATTAGTCATGATAGCTGTAAATGATAAAATTGAATATTTTGATATTCGAAAATTAGGAGATGTTGACCTCTCAAAATCAATATCAAAGACGATAACAAATAATAATGGACATATTGAAATCTATGGATATTCCCCAGAAGGATCAATTGTATGGATAAACACTATTAATGGATGGTTTAACGTAACAAAAAACTTCCATCCAAATAATGTGATAGCAAACAAATATTGTTATGATAAATATCTTAATAAAAAGTATGGTGTTGAATATTTTTTTGATAATAATGGTAAAGTTGTGAAAACAATTGATCACGAAAATGGATTTAAACATACTTTTGAAGCAATTCTCAACAAAGCAATTCTCTTAGCAAAAGAAAATAAATTTAAATCTGAAATTGGTTTTCAAGATAAATCTCAAGATGAAAATTTATATACTGATAAAACTTTTATATGGAGAGAAAAAACAGACAAAAGCAATATTTGGTATTTATATTTTTATAAACCGTTATTAGAAAACATTGATTTAAATATAAATGAATCAAGTTTAAGAATGTGTGTAATTATTGATGATTCTGACGGAAATGAAACATTTAATACTGTATATTATGATAGGTATGACATATCTATTCCTCCATCAAATAACAGCATACGTGAAATTCGCAAAACAAAGATGAGTGAAAATAAAAGCTATAGAACTTATGAAGGTAAAAATTACACTCATGCTGAATGGAAAATCTTCGAACAGGAACAATACAATGAGCATCTGCGCAAAACAAGTCGGGCAGATTTAATAAAATCTACAGAAACTCCTAAAACCGATGCAAAAAAAAGCAGTTTTCTTGCAGATGAAAATGATGTAAAGCCTAAGAAAAAAGGTTTTTGGGGATAATCTAAATTTAAAATTATGCCTCATAAACTCACAGAAAAAGCCATTTTACTTTGCGACAAAGGCGCAAAACCAAGCCAATTAAAAGTAACCAGCCAAACGTTTAGCAAAGCTGAAAATAAATTGATTGCCACAGAACAAGACAAACAACCCGAAATCAATATCCCAAGTTTCGGGGTTTGTGCTGTTACTAAAAGTAAATGCAGCCCTGCAATTATAAAATGGGAGAAAACCACAGAAAAAGATACCATCAATAATTATAAAATTCTTACAGAGGATAGTACCTGTAAATGTACCATGGGAGGAAAAATTTCTGTACAAAACAAAGGACATTCAGAAAAACACGAAATTGTATAAAAAACGGGCAGAAAATTCTGCCCGTTTTTTATTTTTAAACCAATTTTATTTTGTCATCTAAAATATCGACGATTTTATCTTTATAAAGTCCGCCGAGCGCCTTTTTAAAGTTCTTTTTGCTCATCTGAAGCTCATCCTTGATCTCCTCGGGTGTAGACTTGTCCGACAGAAAAAGAAGTCCGTAGTTCTCTTCCAGTTTGTCCAGAATTTTCTGCCTGAATTCATCTACGTTCTCAAAACCTTCAGGCTGTAAAGATATATCGATCTTCCCATCTTCACGGATAGCCTTGATGTAACCGCTTTCTTCCGATAAAGGATACAGTTTTTTGAATACATCAGAGGTATAAACGAGCCCGATGTATTTTTTATTGATTACCACATTCCAGCCCAGCTCGCTTTCATTCATCATGATCAGATCTACTTTTTCACCTTTTTCAAAAGGAAGATCCTGATATTGAGGGTTTCTTTTGAATTTTGTAGTTCCGGTGATCAGATCAAGAATTTCATCTACATAAAGATGAACCAGATATCTTTTGCCTTCAATAATTTTGGATTTCTGCTGCTTGTAAGGGATAAAAAGATCTTTAATGATTCCCCAGTCCATGAATGCACCGCTCGGAAGGCTCTGTACACAGCTCATTACGGCATATTCTCCCACTTCGGCCAATGGGATTTCAGTGGTCGCTTTTAATTTTCCGTCATCCTGATAGACAAAAACTTCAACATCATCATCAATATCCTTATCATCGCTGGTGAAAACCTTTGGCAGAAAAGCTTTTTCGCCTGATTCATCCACCAGGATCCATCCTGAATGGTTTTTTTCTGAAATTTTTAAAGTCTGGGTTTTTCCGAGTTGCATTGAATATAAAATTAGCCACAAAGGTACATAAAATTGAAGATTTTAAAACTACATATGCCATTTTAGTGCAAATCACAGAATTCATCTTCTTTCAAACTAATGATAAAACCTGTACATTTGATGTAACCAAAATACCTGATATGAGATTATATTCTTTACTGATCTGCTGTCTGTTCAGCATCACAGCTCACGCCCAGATATTGGACAAAACAGCCTTTAACGTCGCTTACCGTTATACAGGACGAAATGTTTTACAGGCCGGTTTAGAATTCAAAACGAATACAGCCGGCGAACAGTCTCTGATTGCAGGAGCATCAATGCTTTACACCTCTATCAACCAAAAAGATAAATTTCTTCCCGAGGCTAATATTTATTATACCAATATTGAAGGGCGGCTTATAGGGGTATCCGTCAATCCATATTCCATAGAGCCGAGAATAGGATTTTCTTTCATCAATATTTTCTATATCAATACCGGGTACGCTATTCCCATACACAGGGAAAGATTTTTTAAAGGAATTACTTTTGGAGTCCAGTTCAATATTGCCCCGGCAAAGAACTCGAAATTTTATGATCATTTGAGATGGATGTAGCACCAGCATCTCTGTTAATATCGAGGTCTATTATTAAAAATTTATAAATTGGCAGCCAGTTTTTTCTGTTTTCACAAAAAAAAGAGAAGCAAAAACGCTTCTCTTTAATCTTTAAATATTTGAATTTTTAAATCTTTCAATCAAAAATTACATATGGATAGGTCTCTTCCCTGTTGCATCCAGTGCTGCTTCTTTAATAGCTTCAGCATAGGTTGGGTGGGCATGGGAACTTCTTGCGATATCTTCGGCACTTGCACGGAATTCCATAGCAATCACCCCTTCTGCGATAAGGTCGGCAGCTCTGGCCCCGATGATGTGCATTCCTAAAACTTCGTCGGTTTTTTCATCTGCAATGATCTTCACAAGACCATCAACATCACCACTTGCACGGCTTCTACCCAATGCTCTCATTGGGAAAGAACCTACTTTATAAGCGACTCCTTCTTCTTTTAACTGCTCTTCGGTTTTACCAACTCCGGCAACTTCAGGCCAGGTGTACACAACACCAGGAATCAGATTGTAGTTGATGTGAGGTTTCTGGCCTGCCAGTATTTCAGCAACCAAAACACCTTCTTCTTCAGCTTTGTGAGCAAGCATCGCTCCTTTGATCACATCACCGATCGCGTAGATGTTGGCTACATTAGTCTGTAAGTGGTCGTTTGTTTTTACTCTTCCTCTCTCATCAAGTTCCACCCCTGCTTTTTCAAGAGCAAGACCGTCTGTGTAAGGTCTTCTTCCTACAGAAACCAAACAGTAATCTCCTTCTACTGTAACTTCTTCTCCTTTTTTATCTTTGGCAGTGACTTTTACAGTATCTCCGTTTCTTTCAACAGCAGAAACAGCCGTAGAAAGCATAAATTTCATTCCCTGCTTCTTAAGAACTTTAGTCAGTTCCTTGCTTAAAGCACCGTCCATTCCAGGGATGATCTTATCCATGAATTCAACAACAGTTACCTGAGCTCCCAATCTTAAGTATACAGAACCTAATTCAAGACCGATTACACCTCCGCCGATTACGACAAGGTGCTTAGGAATTTCTTTAAGGTTTAAAGCTTCTGTAGAAGTGATCACTCTTTCTTTATCGATTGAGATAAAAGGTAAAGAAGACGGCTTGGAACCGGTTGCGATAATGGTATATTTGGATTCGATGGTTTCAGAAGAACCGTCGTTTTTCGTTACTTTAATCTGAGTAGCAGATTCGAAGCTTCCCAATCCTTCAAAAACAGTGATTTTGTTTTTGTTCATCAGGTAGTTGATCCCATCTGTATTCTGTTTTACCACTTCATTCTTACGCTCGATCATTCTTGCGATATCAGCCTGTGGCTCATTAATGATGATTCCGTGGCCGGCAAAGTTGTGCTTCGCGTTTTCGAAATGTTCAGAGCTGTCTAAAAGCGCTTTTGACGGAATACATCCAACGTTAAGACAAGTTCCGCCTAAAGTTGAATATTTTTCAATAATTGCTGTTTTGAAACCTAACTGTGCTGCACGGATAGCTGCTACATAACCTCCAGGACCAGAACCGATTACGGTAACATCGAATTGACTCATGTTATTATATGAATTTGTTTGTTATTATCTCTTTAATTCTTACAAATTTACATATAAATTACCAAGCACCAAAGTGAGTTTTATCAATTTTGAAAGGGAAAATTCTCAATTCTCCCAAAACGGTTATAAGTCTGCTCTGACTTTTCCGCTACCTATTGCCCCGGTACTTTCAAAAAACGAACCTCCGTAAACATACCATTCAAGGCTTTCCAGAAATTCTACGGCATTTTCAGGGGTTATTTGTGAGCGGTCTTTTTTTGAAACGATTCCTTTGTACCATCTTCCCGATTTGGAATAATGTTCAGATTCAACAAAATAATGAATCCATATTCTTTGACAAAGTTTGCACTGCTGAATCGTTACTTCTGCATATCTTCCGTTAGTATGGTCTATGCCTAATTCAGAACTTCTGTATTCAGTATAGTCCGAAGTCGGTTTTTCACAAGCACATCCGATTTTGGGGATTTTATTCATTGATGAATATTGATTTTAAATAAAATTAATGAGGATCAAATGTAAAAAATATGAATCCATAACGCAAATCCGGCAATTATTTTTTCATCAGATCAATCAGAACCTTTTCATATTTATCGAGAATGATATCCTTTGAAAACCTTGATCTGATTGAATTTTTTATCGCATCACGGTTATAATTCCCTTGCAGGACTTTCATTACTGTTTGGGAAAAATCTTCATAATTTTCTATATTGGAAACTTCCCCGTTCACCTGATGCTGAATGATCTCATTAATACCTCCGGGACAGTTATTGGCCAAAGAATAAGTTCCACAGGCCCCTGCTTCCAAAAGAACATTCGGGAAACCTTCGTACCGTGAAGAGAGAATGAAGAGGTCTGCATATTTTAAAAACTGGTAAGGATTATCATGCCTGCCATGAAAAATGACATTTTTTAACCCAAGAAAATCTTTCATCTGGAGCAATACGTCTTTATCTTTACCGTCGCCCAGGATATGAAGCAGAATATTCTCGTTTTTAAGCCTGGAAAAAACTTTCAGAAGATTGTCAAACCCTTTTCTGGAAGAAAGATTTCCTATTGCCACTACATTTTTGTAATTGTACTTAAAACATTCCGGTCTTACAGAGGCTTCCAGCTTTTCATTGATAAAATCAAAATCGACAGGATTGTTTATTTTAACGATTTTCTTTTTCTTAATATTGAAATTATCTACAAGATCATGCATCATATCATCGCTCTGTGCAATGATCCTCTGATAGTTATTGTAAAAATTATAGAAAAATTTAATCTCTTTCCGGGTTACATGCTGTGTGACCACATTGGTTTCCCTGGCAATAAATTTAGTTTTTGGAAACAGTTTGATAAACAGTGCCAGATAAGCATTTACCTCTCCGAAACCTGAAAATACAATATCAGGCTTTCTGCGGTAGATTTCACCCAAAATTGGTTTGAGGGAATGCCTGATCCTTTCTGTATTGATGTCTATGATTTCGACATCTTTTTTAAGGAAATTAAGATATCCGCCCTGTTTGCGAAGCAATAGGATTTTGGGTTCAAACCGGTCTCTGGAAAGATGATTGGCAATGGTGGTAACAATCCTTTCTGCACCACCGGTTTCCAGATCCGGCAGAATAAATATGACAGAAATCTTTTTCATCAGTGTAAAATTAGTAAAAAGTTTTGTTAACCTTTAATTTTAAATTTTCAAAGATGGGAATAATTTCGCTGATATTTTCAACACTTATAAAGGCATACTCATCTTCAGCAAAATTCATCCCACTCCTCTTAAAAGAAAAAAGTTCTTCATTTTTTCCAAAAATAGTTTCTGGTTCGCCAAAAATAATATTCCCAAAAAATTTATTATTCATTTCAATATTGACCTGATCTATTTCTGTAAGCTTTTTTTCCTTGACAATCTCTTTAGTCAACTTTTCAGCAACAATAATTCTTTCATTAGTAATGAGATAATAATTATCTCTCAAATCAAAATACCGTAAAACCCATCTAAAAAAAGCAAAATAGAGTCCTGCTCCAAAAAATACAATTGCAAAAAAGAAAAAGAAGGACGTCATATTGATAAGAAGAACCGTAGATATTCCCAAATAAAAAAATGAAAACAAGATTCTTATTTTTTCGGTCATATTAAAAAAGAAACTCTTCTTTGGAAGAATTTCTTTTAAAATCATTTCGTTATTGTGTAAATCCATTCTTAGTTGGCTACATCACTGATGAATTTTATCCTCAGCATTCTTACTTCCTCATCAGAAAGTTCATCCCCAAATTCATCGAGAAGCACTTTCATGCTGTCACTTTCAGACTCGGTCATGAATTCCATGAAGCCGTCTACGATATCTTCATCGAAATTATCTTCTATATAATAGTCAATATTCAGCTTGGTTCCCTGATAAACGATGCTTTCCATTTCTTTTAAAAGCTCATTCATCGAAAGATTCTTAGCTCTTGCAATATCTTCCAGGTCGATCTTTTTGTCGGTACTCTGGATAATGAAAACTTTGTGGCTGGATTTGTTGGCCACCTGTTTCAGTACCATATCCTGAGTACGTTCTATATTGTTTTCCTCAACGTACGTTTTAATAAAATCTGCGAATTCTTTACCGTATTTTTTGGCTTTTCCTTCTCCTACCCCATATATTTTCGCGATCTCATCCAATGAAACAGGATATTGAACCGTCATATCCTCTAAGCTTGGATCCATGAAAACCGTATAAGGCGGAATTCCATATTTTTTAGCTACTTTTTTTCTCAGATCTTTTAACTGACCAAAGAGATTCTGATCCAGACCTGTACTGGCCTGCATTTGTACCTGCTCACTTTCTGCTTTCGTCTGGGAAAGGTCAAACTCCCTGTCTTCGGCAATCAGGAACGGTTCTTCAGACTGTTTATCCAGGAAGTTTCTTGCTTTATCAGACATTTTCAAAACGCCGTAGGTTTCAATATCTTTCTGCAGAAATCCCTGAACCGTAGCCTGTCTTAAAATGGTTTTCCAGTAGTTGTCATTTCCCTCTTTTCCGAAACCGAAATGAGAGGTCTGTTCCAGTTTATATGATTTTGTAACGGCATTTTCTTTTCCGACAATCACTGAGATCAAATCTTTAGATTTGAATTTTTCACCAGTATCTTTAATCAGGGTTAAAACTTTTTTCAGATCTGCTGTTGCCTCTTTTAATTTCGGAGGGTTAGAGGAATTGTCACACATATTGGCTCCATCACCCTTCACCGGATCAAAATTTTCTCCGAAATAATAAAGAATATACTGTCTCCTGCTCATTGAAGTTTCGGCGTAGCCTACCACTTCATTCAGAAGCTGTAATCCGATTTCTCTTTCGGAAACGGCTTTCTGTGCAAGGAATTTTTCCAGTTTCTCAATATCCTTAGGATCATAAAACGCGATACAGTGGCCTTCACCGCCGTCTCTTCCCGCTCTTCCGGTTTCCTGATAATAGCTTTCCAGGGATTTAGGAAAATCATAATGGATCACAAAACGCACATCCGGCTTGTCAATTCCCATTCCGAATGCAATGGTGGCCACAATAACATCTACTTCCTCCATCAGAAATTTATCCTGATTGGCTACCCTTACTTTCTGGTCAAGGCCGGCGTGGTACGGAAGCGCATTGATCCCGTTCACCTGCAGCAGCTGGGCAAACTCTTCCACTTTTCTCCTGCTTAAACAGTAAATAATCCCCGATTTTCCTTTATGCTGATTGATAAATCTTACGATCTCCTTATCTACATTCACTTTCGGACGTACTTCGTAATATAGGTTCGGACGGTTGAAGCTTTCTTTAAAAACCAACGCATCACTCATGCCTAAAGTTTTCTGAATGTCATCCTGAACTTTTGGTGTTGCAGTAGCGGTGAGAGCAATGACCGGAACTTCAGCAATCCTGTCGATAATTGATTTCAGGTTTCTATATTCCGGTCTGAAATCGTGTCCCCATTCTGAAATACAGTGTGCTTCATCAATGGCCACGAAAGAAATCTTAACTTCTCTAAGGAAATCCAGATAATCCTCTTTGATCAACGATTCCGGAGCGACATACAAAAGCTTGGTCTTACCACCCTTGATATCGTCGAAAACCTGCTTGGTCTGTGTCTTATTTAATGATGAATTTAAAACGTGCGCTACGCCTTCATCAGATGAAAGACCGTTTACCGCATCTACCTGATTTTTCATTAACGCTATTAAGGGCGAAACTACTATTGCCGTACCTTCTGAAATAAGTGCCGGAAGCTGGTAGCATAATGATTTACCACCTCCTGTCGGCATTAAGACAAATATATCCTTCCCACTAAGTAGGTTTTCTATAATTTGTTCCTGCTGGCCTTTAAATGTAGAAAACCCGAAATACTTTTTCAACTCGCCTGATAAATTGGCTTTTTTTGCGTTCATCTAATTTTCTATTGCTAAATTTGCATCCAACCCAAAGTTATAAAAATTCTGCTTAAAATAAAAGCGAACGAATTTATAAAAAATAAAACTTATATTAAATATTCTTTTTTAAATATAACGTTTTTTAATGGATTTTTTGTATGCTTTAAAATTAAAAAATGGAAAGAACCGATATTATTTCAATTGCCAAGAGTACTTTAGAGATAGAAATTTCAGAACTTGAAAAATTAAAGAACAGAATTGATGAAGATTTTGCCCGAGCAGTGGAGATTATTCATTCGGCAAAGGGGAAATTAATCGTTGTGGGAATCGGGAAATCTGCCCACGTAGGCAATAAAATTGTTGCCACTCTAAATTCTACAGGTACCCCGTCACAATTCCTTCATGCTTCTGAAGCCATCCACGGAGATCTGGGTGTGATCCAGAAGCAGGATGTGGTTTTATGCATCTCAAATTCCGGAAATTCACCTGAAATAGCCAATCTTGTTCCTTATTTAAAGGATTATTCTTCTGCGCTGATCGGGATGACGGGAAATAAAAACAGTAAACTTGCTGAATTTTCCGAAATTGTACTGGACACCCACGTAGATGTGGAAGCCTGCCCGAACAAACTGGCCCCGACAAGTTCCACAACCCTCCAGATGGCCCTTGGAGACGCTCTGGCTGTTGCCCTGATGGAGTTGAATGATTTCAGAGAGAATGATTTTGCCAAATTCCATCCGGGAGGAAGTTTAGGAAAGAACCTTGTTTCAAAAGTAGACCAGTTTTTATCCCCTCAGAAACCTCAGATTGAGGAAAATGCCCCGGTAAGAGACGTTATTATTTCAATAAGTGCATCAAGCCATGGAATAACAGTGGTAACCCGCGACGAAAAGATTATTGGCGTGATCACTGACGGGGATCTGAGAAGAATGCTGATGAAAGGTGATGATATCACTAAAATCCAGGCAAAAGACATCATGTCTGCCAACCCTAAAACCATTGAAAGGGATACCCTGGCAAAAGAGGCTATGAAAATCCTGAAGGAAAATAATATCGGCCAGCTCATTGTGACAGAAAACGGAACCTATTCCGGAATTATAGATCTTCATACATTGCTTGATGAAGGGATCAATTAATTCTATTTAAAACCATTTTTCACTGATCGCGATTACGATACATCATCAGGCGGTATCCGCAAAAATACCGTCTGCTTTTTCTGAAAACCAAACATGGGACTACTTCCTTTTATAAGCTTAAATAAAATCACTATCAATAATTCTGAATACTGGTTATTATTTCATAATTTTGCACACTTAAACGGCTTGCCTTTTACAGGCTGGCTATTTTAGAGAGACTTTAGTATATGGACGAAAAAAAAGAAATGTCCTTTTGGGGACATATTGGAGAATTAAGAGGCCACCTTGTCCGCTCAATTATCGCTATTGTAATTGTTGCTGTGGCTGTAGGATTCAATATCAACTGGATCATGGACCATATCTTTTTTGGGCCGACCAGAAATGATTTTCCAACTTTCAGGATAGTCAACCATTTTTCAAGAATGCTTTTAGGGGAAGACAGTATTCACCTTCCGAAAGACTTTCCGGTTCGTGTACAACGGCTTTACCAGCAGTTCAACGTGATGATGGCTGTTTCTGTTTTCGGAGGTATGGTAGGTGCTTTTCCGTATATCGTGTGGGAGCTATGGAGATTTATAGGTCCGGCTCTTCATCCTAAAGAAAGAAAGAACTCTATTTTTATTATCAATGCAGTGTGGATCCTGTTTATGACAGGCGTTTTATGCGGTTACTTCTTAATTCTTCCGTTCGCTGTGAATTTCGGGGTTATTTTTAAGATCTCCGATATTATCATTCCGCTGTATGACTTAAGTGATTATACTACGCTGTTTTTGCAGGTAATTTTAGGGATGGGCGTTATTTTCCTGTTTCCTATCCTTATCTATTTCCTTACGAGCATCGGAATCCTTACACCTATGTTTATGAAAACATATCGCCGTCATGCTATTGTTCTGATCATGGTCGTTGCAGCAATCATTACACCTGCAGATGTTTTAAGTATGATAATGGCGGCTTTTCCACTGCTTATCCTTTATGAGTTCAGTATCATCATGTGCTCTTTTACTTATAAAAAAGTACAGAAAAACTCAGGAAATTTGCCAACTATTCGATAGTACAGGTTAAATTAAAAATATAAAATATTATTAAACAGCTCTTTATACCAAAAGAGTTGTTTTTTTTGAGATTTTATTTTCAATAATTACTGAAAGTTCAAAAATATTTTTATCTTTGAATAGAAATTAATCAACCCAATTCCTGATTCAATGAAAAATATCCACAACATATTAAATTACTGTATTGCCCTGGTCTGGATTATCAACGGCCTTGTCTGTAAAGTATTGAACTTTGTTCCGCGCCATGAAGAAATTGTTGCAAGAATTTTAAATGATCATTATTCAAGACTGCTTACCATTCTGATTGGATGTTCAGAAATGATAATGGCTCTATGGATCTTAACGGGAAATAATTCCAGACTCAATGCAATTGTACAAATCACAATCATTGCGGCCATGAATATGCTTGAATTTATACTGACTCCGGATTTATTGCTTTGGGGCAGATTCAATTCATTATTTGCCTTTCTCTTTATTTTACTTATTTATTTTAATGAGTTTCATGTGAATCCAAAAAAATTAAATCATCATGCTTAACTTTTTAAAAAACCATCCGTTTGCCGTCGAAGCTTTTTTTGAAAGTTCAATTGTTTTGACATTTGCCGTTCCCAAAGAACAATTACAACATCTTATCCCGGACTGTCTGGAGCTTGATACCTTCCGGGACCGGTGGGCTTTTGTAGCAGCGGCAATGGTTCAGACAAAAGACTTACGTCCAAAAGGGTTTCCAAAGTTTATGGGAAACGATTTTTTTCTGATCGGCTACCGGGTATTTGTAAGGTACAGAAACAATAACGGAAAAAAATTGCGTGGGCTGTATATTCTTAAATCTGAAACAGATAAAAAGAAAATGGAATTTATGGGTAATTTATTCACTCATTATAATTATTCTACCACAGACATTCATCAGACTGAAAAAGAAAACGTAAAAGAAATACAGTCTGTTAAGTCCAAATTTAAAGTCATTATCAGCAATAGAGAGCAAAATATTCCTTTACCTGCAGATTCTCCCTTTGCAGACTGGAAAGAAGCAAGAAGATTTGCGGGACCTTTGCCTTTTACTTTTACTTACAATAAAGAAACCCGGGAAGTTCTTATCATTGAAGGAGTAAGACAGAACTGGATTCCTGCACCGGTAGAGATTCTCGACTATAATTTCGGATTTTTAGATACGCTGAAACTTGAAAATCCTGTTTTAGCCAATGCATTTATCATCAAAAATATTCCATACTACTGGAAAAAAGGAAAAATTGAACCATGGAAACAACAAGAAGAAAATTTCAGGGTGTCCTGAATATCTTAAGCTTTAACCGGCATTTTTACATCGTAGGAATAGGGATCTTAGCTTTAATTACGATCAGTCATCAACTATTTGAATGGCCAGATCTTCTGTACTGGCTCATCATGGCTGCATTTCTTTATGGACTTATAATGCCATTAATTGTTTCAGCTTATGTTTATGATTTTTCGGGATATTATAATTTTCAATGGCTGAACAAATGTTCCATTGATGAATCAAAAATACAGCAGATTTTAAATATCAATGCCGGATTTGATGAAACGAGCTACATTATTAAAGACAAATTTCCACAGGCCGATTTAAAAGTTTTTGATTTTTATGACGCGAAACGACATACGGAACCCGCTATAGTAAGAGCCAGGAAAGTGAGTATTGTATATCCTGACACCCAACAGATACAGTCAAACTCAATCCCATTAAATGATCAATCTGCTGATATTATTTTCCTGCTTTCTGCTGTACACGAAATAAGGGTGCATGAAGAAAAAATCCTGTTCCTGAAGGAATGCCGCCGTTTATGCAAACCCGATGGAAAAATAATCATGGTGGAGCACCTTAGAGATTTCCCCAATTTTTTAGCTTTTTCTGTGGGTTTTACCCACTTCTTTTCAAAAGATGTATGGAAAAATGCTTTTAAAAATGCAGGTTTTACATCTTGCAAAGAGGTGAAATTTACACCTTTCATGTCAATTTTCATTTATACTCCTTAATCATTGAATCCATATGGAACTTCAATTACAAATAACCGGAATGCTTCTGATTGCTTTAGCATTTATACATATTATTTTTCCTAAATATTTTAACTGGGAAAAAGAGCTTCGGTCATTGAGCCTGATAAACCGGGAAATGATGAGGGTTCATACCCTCTTTATTGCCTTAACGGTATTTCTTATGGGCTTGCTCTGTGTAACGTCTCCCCATGAGTTAACAGAACCTGGTCTTGGTAAAAAAATAGCCCTTGGATTAGCTGTCTTCTGGACCACCCGGCTGTTCATTCAGTTTTTCGGATATTCGTCGGAATTATGGAAAGGAAAAGCTTTTGAAACGGTTACCCATATTATTTTTTCCTTATTCTGGATATACATAAGTGTTTTGTTTTGGATCATATACTTCCAGTAAGCAGGATAAAATTATTTGTATTTAAATCGAATTTTTTGGTATTAATTTTTCTATTTTTGATAGAATTTAATTTGATTTTAAATGAAAAAGCTGACATATACACTTTTATTTGCTTCGGGGCTGGTTTTCGGGCAGTTCTTTGAAAAAGATAAAATTTACACAAAACAGGATACCCTGAAGGGTTCTGATACCCGGTTCAGGGATTTTTGGGATGTCAGAAAATATGATCTTTCCGTAGAGCCGGATTTCGACCAGAAAAGCATTAAAGGATATAATAAGATCAGCTTTGAGATTACCCGGGATATTACTGATCCTGTTTTCCAGATCGATTTGCAGAAACCGATGAAAGCAGACAAAGTTGAAGGTAACTTTCCTGTTGCCGGCTATAAGCAGGATGGCGATTTTATTTTCGTAACCGCAAAAAAGAAGTTCAGAAAAGGAGAAAAATATACCATTGATGTAACCTATTCCGGAAAACCTCTGATTGCAAAAAATGCACCCTGGGACGGAGGCTGGGTTTTCACTAAAGATGAAAAAGGAAATCCCTGGATGAGCGTTGCCGATGAGGGAATCGGAGCCTCCATATGGCTTCCGACAAAGGATATCTGGAGTGATGAGCCGGAAAACGGTATCGTTATGAAGATCATTACCCCTAACGATCTTGTAGGCGTTGGAAACGGAAGACTGACCAGCAAAAAAACGGAAGGCAGCAAAACAGCTTATACCTGGGAAGTGAAAAACCCGATCAATGCTTATTCTATCATTCCGAATATCGGGAAATATGTCAATTTTAAAGATACTTTTGATGGAGAGAAAGGAAAGCTTGACCTGGATTACTGGGTACTGGACTACAACCTTGAAAAGGCAAAGAAACAGTTTCAGCAGGTAAAGCCGATGCTTTCTGCATTTGAATACTGGTTCGGGCCATACCCTTTCTATGAAGATTCCTACAAGCTGGTGGATGCTCCTTATCTGGGCATGGAACACCAAAGCAATGTAGCTTACGGAAACAATTACCAGAACGGCTATCGTGGCATGGATCTTTCTGAAACCGGTGTGGGGCTTAAATGGGACTATATTATTATCCATGAAAGCGGCCACGAGTGGTTTGCCAACAATATTACGGCAAAAGACCAGGCGGATATGTGGATCCATGAGAGTTTCACCATGTATTCCGAAGTTCTTTTCGTAGAAAAATATATGGATAAAAAATCGGCGGACATCTATGCCATAGGTGTCCGTAACAGGATCCAAAATGATGTTCCGATTATCGGAAAATACGGGGTCAGAAATGAAGGCAGCGGTGATATGTACCCGAAAGGGGCCAATATGCTCCACACGATAAGACAGATCATTAATAATGATGAGAAATTCAGGCAGATTTTAAGAGGGCTGAACAAAGATTTTTATCACCAGACTGTTACCACAAAACAGATCGAAGATTATATGTCTTCTAAATCAGGAATTGATCTTTCAGGTATCTTCAATCAATATTTAAGAACAGTAAAAATCCCTAACCTTGAGTATTCACAAAACGGAAACTCTTTAAAATTCCGGTACACAGATGTGGTTAAGGATTTAAAACTTCCTGTAATCATTAACGGTGACCAGACCATCAATCCTACCGAAAACTGGCAGACGGTCAAACTTAAAAAGAGCACACCAGTGGAATTTAATAAGAACTATTATATCAATTATAACCAGGTTCAGTAAAATAAAGAAAAAGGCAAATTCGTAAAACAGCGGATTTGCCTTTTGCCTTCCTGACTATTTCACATAGTGTATTTTGCAAATTTACAGCCAGTTCGATTAATGGTATCACCTTCTACTCATTGAAAAAGCTGTTTAATTTTTTTGTTGGAAAATCGCAAAGGCGCAAAGTTTTAAATTGTATGGATGTTTTCAGGCG
>NZ_JPRO01000019.1 GCF_000737785.1 Chryseobacterium luteum
CTCTGAAGTTTCTGCTTTTTTGGCGATGAATGCATCGTCCATTTTCAATTCCGGAAGTCTTTCCGGCAATGCCAGAATTCCTCTTGCTTTTCTTCTTTCTTTTTCTGCTACAACTTCTTTCTCAGCGTGAGGCTTGTAGAGATCTACAAGTTCTTTGTCTAATTTGTAACCTGCCGCATTTAATCCTTCTAATAATGAAACCGTGTGTTTGTTGTTCACACTTCCGCTTCCTGTTCCGCCAGTAATCCAGGCGTAAGATGTCACTCCGAATAATGAAACTTCTTTCTGCTTATCTGCAAAAGGTAAAGCGTTTTTATCATTTTTAAGCAAAACCATTCCTTCTGTTGCAGCGTTTCTCGTTACTTCTGCATTTTGAGTCAGGTTCGGTTTATTACTGTATTTATATTGCGCAAAAGTTGGTGTTTTGAAAACATATTCCAAAATTCTTTTCACATTAAGATTCGCCACTTCCTGAGATAATTTCCCTGAATCCAAAGCAGCCAGCAATACTTTTTTCTGAGCAGGAATTCCGGGCATCAAAAGGTCGTTTCCGGCATTCATTTGTTTTACGACATCAGAAATTCCGCCATCTCTAATGGATTCAAATCCAGGAAAACCTCCGAACCAGTCGGTCATCACGATTCCTTTGAAACCCCATTCGTTTCTCAAAACCTGAGTCAGCAAATCTTCAGAATCTGAAGTATAAACACCGTTTAGCTTATTGTAAGAGGACATTACCGTCCAGGGCTGAGATTCTTTAACCGCTATTTCAAAATTTCTCAAATACAATTCTCTCATTGCCCGTTCGGAAACGTGTGCATTGATGGTCAAACGGTTGCTTTCTTCATTATTTGCAGCGAAATGTTTGATTGAAGTTCCAACACCTTGAGACTGAATTCCGTTCACGATGGCAGCGGCAGTTTTTCCTGAAATTAAAGGATCTTCAGAATAATATTCGAAATTTCTTCCGTTCAATGGGTTTCGGTGAATATTCAAAGCCGGAGCTAATAAAACGTCAACGCCATATTCTTTTACTTCATTTCCCATTGCTTTTCCCACCTGCTCCAATAACGTCTTGTTCCAGGTTGAAGCTAAAGCGGTTCCCACCGGAAATGCCGTTGCATAATACGTTTTTGAATCATTTTCTCTGGTTGGTGCAATTCTCAACCCTGCAGGTCCGTCCGCAACAATCGTAGCAGGAATTCCGAATCTTTCAAAAGAATCGGTTCCGCCGGCAGCTCCGGGAACCAAACCTTGTTTTGAATCTCCGATAGGTCCTGTCAGAACTTCTATTCCGGGCATTCCGGTTCCAATCAGAAGATTTACTTTTTCTGCATTGGTCATTTGTTTGATGATGGCATCAATTCTTTTATCAACTGAAAGTCTGGTATCTTCCCAAATGTCTAATTTCCCGTTTTTGTTTAAATCTTTAAACGTTTTTCCGTCAACCGTAACATTTTGATCTTTAGTTTGAGCATTCGCAAAAGGCGATGCTGCCAGTAATGCCAGAAATAATCCTGAATATTTTGCTTTCTGAGAAAGTCTGATCAATGTAGATACATTCTTCTTCATATGTAATATTTTATTATTTAATTTGAATGAATTTTTAAAACCACAAAAGGCACAAATGCTTTTAACATTAATTTTAAGCATTGTTATCTGATAAAAACTAAAATATAATTAACAGGTCGCTCCTCTGGAGCTTTAATTACAAAAAACAATTACTTCCTATTATCAGTTAGCTCCTAATGGAGCTGTATTTAGTCCAATCGGGACTTACTGTTAATAGAAAAAATGTAGTGCCAAAACAAAGCTCCATCGGAGCGGCCTGTTGATTTATCCTATAAACATTGAGTTCGTCAATTTTTTACAATTTTTATCGCTCAACAATTAATTTTAAGCTTAAAAACTTTGAAAATAAAAGAACACAACAGTTTAAAATCCAAGATTTTCGTTTTGTGAGCTTTAGTGACTTTTGTGGTGAAAATTTGTAGTTTGTATTAAGGTTTATAAGAACTTATGAAACTTCAGCCAGTCAAGATAAACATCTGACCATTTGTCAACGGGTAAATTCTGAACGCCCATTCCAAAACCGTGACCGCCTTTTTCATAGATATGAAGTTCTGCAGGTTGTCCCGCTCCTAACCATTTGCTGTAAAGCAGCACAGATTTAGGAGCCAGCTTTAACTGGTCGTCACTCGCTGCGCAAATGAATAATGGTAATGGTGTTGAAGGAATCTGAGTGTCTAAAATCTCCTGACTTGGTCCGCCATAGATTGAGGCTGCAAAATTTGGTATTGTGGAAGCATCTTTGCTGTGAAGAACGCTTTCCAGAATCACACTTGCACCAGCTGAAAATCCTATTACACCCAACTTTTCAGGATTGATATTCATTTCTTTTGCGTGGGTTCTGATGTATGAAATTGATGTCTTGATGTCTTCTCCTGCCATTACTTTGATAGGCGCTGTTCTCTCATCAAACGATTTTCTGTCTTTGATGCTTTCCATCATTTCTTTCGCAGGGTCATTGGATTTTGTTTCCAGTAATCTGTATTTTAAAACAACTGCTGTAATTCCGTTTGCAGCTAATTTTTTAGCGACATCAACTCCTTCTCTATTGATTGATAAACTCTGGAAACCACCACCCGGAGCAACAATAACAACAGTTCCATTGGCTTTTGCTTTATCGGCTTCAAAGACTAAAATGGAAGGTTGCGTTACATTGAAAACAACTTCTGTTTTGAACAGTTCATTGAATTGATGCGCTTCTTTCTGCGTCCAGTTTTCTGTTCCCGGCGCTTTTCCTTTGTATAACGGAACTGATTTTTGAGCGTTGATCGTGCTTAATCCTAAAAGGAATGCACTTGCTATGATTAATTTTTTCATTTTGATATTGTTTTGATTTTGATATTATTTTAATTTTTTAACGCAAAGAACGCAAGGTTTTTTTATGCAATTCGACGTTTTTAAGTTCGCAAAGGCGTTTCACTCAGCTAAGAAATACTATTTTTAAGCCCACTTTTAAAACAGAGAATTTCACGCAGCCCGACTTGAGTGGAGCTCTTTTTGTGATTGCGATTGCTGAAAAGTTCAACTTATGGAGTAACTTCTTCGCAATGACAAAAAAGCGGGAACGGAAGGCGGATAAAGCTGCCCTAATAATTAATATTTTACTTGAATAACTGTGGTACAAATTCATTTAGATACGTTCTCCAGTTGCTCCAGGTGTGGCCGCCTTCAGATTCTACATATTGATATTTGAAGTTCATTTTATTGAGTTTCTGACGGTATTCTTCAACATTTTTGTACAGGAAATCCGTTTTTCCTATTCCTATCCAATAAAGTTTGTAGGAATTGGTCTGCTGTGTTTTCAGTTTTGAATCAAGATTTTGATAAACCGCACTTTTCTTTTCGTCTGGCGGAAGAATGGCAGGAGAAAATAATCCAACATAATCAAAGGTTTTCGGCTGATTGGCAGAAATATACAGCGAATGAAAACCTCCCATCGAAAGTCCGGCAACTGCTCTGTTTTTCGCATCGTTTTTTGTACGGTAATTCGATTCTGTGAAGTCCATAATTTCCTTGAAATAACTTTCCATATCTCCGGAGAAAATATCGGGCGTTCTCATATCGATTTTATAAAGACCTTTCGAAGATTCGCCCGGTGCAGCGGAATTGCTGGTGTGACCGTTTGGCATTACAACAATCATTGGTTTTGCTTTTCCCTGAGCAATCAAATTGTCCAAAATCTGCGATGCGCGTCCCAAAGTCATCCACGCATCTTCGTCCCCACCCATTCCGTGTAAAAGGTATAAAACCGGGAATTTTTCTTTTGAATTTTCGTAACCTGGCGGTGTGTAAACAGTTAATCTACGGTCTTCTTTCAACCCTTTGGAAGCGTACCATCTTTTGGAAACTGTTCCGTGAGGCACATTCTGAACTTTATAATTTTCAGATTGTTTTCCATCGACCAAAAGCATACTCATCACCGACGAAACATCGCGAACCTGATAAGCATTGTTCGGGTCGTTGGCTTTCACACCATCAACAACGAATGAATATGTGTAAAGGTCAGGCGTGAAATCTGTTTGTGTAAAACTCCAGACGCCGTTTGCATCTTTCTGTAAGTCAACAGAACCCGGCTCCATTCCTTTTGACGGAAACCAGTTTCCCTGAAGCTTTACGGTTTTTGCATCGGGTGCTAAAAGTTGGAATTTCACATTCTTACCATTGACTTCTGGAGAAACCAAATTTTTCTTTCCGCTGAAATCAAGGCTTTCCTGGCCAAACATCAATGAACCAAGCATTAATGAGTAAAAAGTGTATCTGATTTTCATAAATATAATGTTTTTATTAATGATTTAAAAAGAAATGAGACCGAACAAGATGCCCAGTCTCAAGACATCAATTAATCAATTTTATGATGAACTATTACTTATGATATTTTTGAGTTCTGGCATCTTTTATCACTCCGGACCAGTTCATTCCGTATCCGAAATCATAAGAATGACCTTCTGAATCCTTGTGCGGAACCATATCATACGGAACATCTTCTTTCTGGGTTTCCACCGTTTTCATATCTGCCGGCATCTGAAGCGGAAGCAATCCTGAAGGTTCATATTTCCCTGCAATAATATCTACAACTGCCTGATTTGATACATTGAAATTCATTAAGATTGCATCTGCGTGATTTTCAAATTCGTTAAAAACCATCGGCTTGGAAGTCGTTACAGAAACGATAACAGGTTTTCCGTTCATTACCCTGTATGTATTCTGAATCGTTAAAAGATCTGTAGAATTGGTAACGGTTGTTGTTTTGTTTTTAAATGTTCTGTCGTGAACAGTTGGCGCAACAACAGGATCTCCCGCTGCGATGCTTTTTTCTCTCGCTTCGGTTGCTGTGTACGTTTTGTACTGTAAAGAAATCGGAACATAACCGTTTCCACCTTCTTTGGCGTCGATGTCGCTGTAACCACCTTCTTCACTGTGCGGACTTTGTACGAAAACAATTGCAAAATCAGCCTTCGTTGGGTCTTCGGTAATGTTGTAATGTTTTTTTACTATTTCCAAATCTACCGGAGATTTCAAAGAGGGTTCGGTGTAAATTCCCCACCAGTTGAACGTCGCCGGAGAATATCTCTTCGGAATGTAAACCGTTTTTCTTTCTTTAATGGGAAGAATATTGGCCTTGTTTTTCAATAGTACTATAGACTTAACCTGAGCATCGTAACCTGCTTTCATAAATTCAGGGTTACCAACGATTTTCTTGGTTTCATCTGTATTGACGTAAGGATTTTCAAACAATCCTGTTCTGAAGAAATTTCTCAACAGACGAACGGCTGACTGTTCAAATTTTGCACGATACGCTTTTTCCCCGTGTTCTTTTACACCCATTTGATAAGCTTCCAGAACAGGGCCTTTGTCATTATTTCCTCCAAATTGGTCAACGCCTGCTTCCAAAACTTTATAATGACGCTCTGCAATGGACATTTTTTCTACGCCCCAGGGTTTTCCCGCAAATCCTCCCGGAGTTTTCGGTTCATCGGATGTAATCAGCCAATCGGTGCAAACAACGCCGTCATAACCGTATTTTCCACGCAGTAAATCTGTAATTAAGTATTTACTGAAACCGTTTCCTACATTTTCTCCATTTTTGGTATCCTGATTGAAACTAATGGTATAATAAGGCATTACGGCTGCGGCTTCTTTAGTTCCTCCATTTAATTTGAAAGCGCCTTCAGTAAAAGGTTTTACGTGATTCTGGAAATTATTTCCCGGATACACTGCGTATTTTCCCATCGCCCAGTGACCATCACGTCCACCCTCTTCCGGTCCGCCTCCCGGCCAGTGTTTTACCATTGCATTTACGCTTTTGGTTCCCCATCCGTTTTTATTTCCGATGGTTGTCTGGAAACCGTCAATGTAACCTCTCGCCATATCTGCCGTCAATTCCGGGCTTTCACTGAAAACGTAAGCAATTCTGTACCAACGAGGCTCTGTTCCTAAGTCAATTTGCGGAGATAAAGCCGTTGAAATTCCTAATGCTCTGTATTCTTGAGCGGCGATGTTTCCGAATTTTTTAACCAATTCAGGATCGAAAGTTGCGCCCATTGCCAAACCGTCCGGCCAAAGAGAAATCTGTCCACCTGCTCCTTCATTAAATTCTGCTGTTACGGTTGCAGAATGTCTCGGATCTGTACTGTTGTTGGCAGGAATTCCTAATCCCAAACCTTCAATGTAAGCCTGGATGTTGTTGCTCCATTTTGCGGCAATTTCCGGAGATTTTACCGTTGTTACCAAAACGTGGCGAAGATTATCTTCTTTAAGGAATTTTTTCTGCTGGTCTGTTAAATCAAAAGCTTTTGCACCGCTTTCTTTGTAGAACATTCCGTTGTATTTTCCTGCTCTGAAACCGTCTGCCGGAGCAGGAACCGATTGATGTCCGCTGTACAACATCAGTCCTGCAATCTGCTCTACCGACATTTTTGAAGCTAAATCTTTTGCTCTTTCCTCAACAGAAAGTCTCCAATCTTCATATTTATCGAGCTTTCCGTTTTTATTTAAATCTTTAAATTTATTTCCGCCAACGGTCAGGATTTTCACGCCGGAATCTGCAGAATACCCCAAAACCGGACCTTTGGAATTGGTCACGGTCTGGATATTTTGTGAAAATACAGTTACCCCAAGAAATAAAGCGGCGATATTGAATACTGATTTTTTCATTTTTAAATTTTAGAAATTAAAGCTTACGGATAGTTGTCCTGTCAATGGCATAATGTAAGTTCCTGTCAACAGTTTTCCGTAGTACGGACTTGCATCGGTAATCAATTCGGCACCGTTGATGGTTCCGCTTGCTCCTCTTTGGTTCAGGAAGTTGATAACTGTTGCACCAAGGTTGATGTTTTTGTTCACAGTATAACTTACACCACCGAAAGTTTCCCATCTTGGTGCGAAGTACAGAGCATTGGTAAGATTCGCATATTGTTTTGAGAAATATCTGAAACTTGCCCAGAATCTCCATTTATCAACAGAATAACTTGGGTCAATTTCCATTAAAACTTTAGCAACACCCAATACATTATTATCACTATAGTTGTAGTCTTTTCCGAAAGCACTGAAATTAAATTTCTTGTAAACCGGATTCTGGAAAGTCACCAAATAATGAAGATTAAAGCCTTTAAATGGTTTTAAGACAAAATCTGTTGTCCATCCCAAAGTCTGAATATCATAATAAACAGTGGTATTCTGTGCCTGTGAAGTGTTCAAAGGATTTACCAGGTTGTATCTGTTCAGGTTGTTGTTCTTTTTAAGATATGTTGCCTGAGAGATCAACTGGATATAATCTGTATTCCAGAATATTCCCAATGCGCCCAACGGGCTTTTGATCTTGTTGGTATTGGGTTCGAATGCCTGAGAATAACTTTCCAGTCTTCTGTTTTCCTCCGTATATAAGAAGTTAGCAATTACTCCAAAGTTTTTGCTGATATTATAAGTAGCGTTCAAACTTCCTGCGACTTGGAAAAAGCTTTTATTGATCTGAGTAAACTGGTTTGGATCTGTAAAATTAAATCCAACTGTTCTGGGTGTTAAAGAAAATTCGCCATCAATGCTGTGATTTCTTAAATGCAAACCATAGCTCAGATTAAAGTTATCTGTTACTTTCCATTCGTCTGTTCCGTACACTGAAACTTTATTCTCTGTTCCGCTGTGGAATTCTCCGCCTGCATTATAGTTGTAGAATCCGTCAGAATCTGTATTTGGACCAATCAATCTCTGAGGTTGCGCACCCACAGTCTGGAAGAAGAAAGAACGGTTTGAAGTGAATTTATCGACATTATAATATTGCTCCAAAACACCAAAAGTAACGTTGTGATTACCCAGTTGTTTGTTTAGTGTAAAACGTCCTGCAATACTGGTAATCGGTGTTTCCGGAGTATGCATTGCCAACTGTGTTCCCACTGCTCCTGAATAAGCCTGACCGTTTGAAGCCAAAGTATACCCTGCAGATGAATCAGCATTGAAGATACTCAAAGGAATAATTGTCGACATTTTTACTTTGGAGAAATGCGCTCTTGTTGAGAATTTGAAATTCCAGCCGTTATTCAGAAGATAATTCCCGAAAATATCGATATTATGCGCACTGGATCTGTTATCATTTCCTGCCATAGAAGCCCAATAGCTCTGTCCTGTCAGAATATCTTTCATTTTAATCTGTCCGTCATTCACGACATAAGAATCTCTACCGATCTTGAAGTTATCAAGTTCCGTCACTTTTCCGTTTTCGCCATACTGGAAAACAGCGTAGTTTCCTACGTTATAAGAATCTGAATATTTATATAAAATGGAGATCTTACCTTTGTTATCATCAAAATATTTGGTAACTCCAGCTCGGAAAATCTTGGTCTCATCTACATTTCTGGCAAAACCAAGCTTAAAAGTACTTGGATCATAGTTTGCAAAAGCACCAAGCGTGTAAGTCCAGCCATTTTTTGAAATTGGTCCGGAAACATTAACATCGCCTTGCAGCCATCCAAAAGTACTGGTTGTGAATTTTCCTTTTAATTTCAGATCTTTGGTTCCCGTTTGAGAATAAGAATTAACCGCAAAACCAAGGTCTCCCATTGTATTTGCAAGCTGGTCCATTTTTAAAAGTCCTGTTTTTTCCAGACCTACACTTTGTCGCCAGGTTTTATTAGGAAGTTCCGGCCAGAAGAAATAAACTGCGGGTAAGTCGTTTTCCAGAATGGTAATTCCGCCGACTGTTGATGGCAAGCCGATATTCACGTCTCTTGGGCTTGTGTTATTAGCTGCGTTCAACATTACGTTTCTGTTGTTGTCTTCTTTGGAAGAAGTGGTCACGGTTTTTACGCCTTCTTCTGTTTTTGTAGCTGCATTCACAGCATTCTTTACTGCAAGCGTGTCTGTTTTTTCCTGCCCGTAAACCAATGCAAAGGAAAGCATCAATCCTAAAGCTGAAATTTTAAGTGTGGATTTTCTCATTTCAAGTTATATATTTTTAATTTTTCTTTAAAGGTTTCAGAAATTTTGACACAAGTTGATACCTCCCTCTAAAAAATCAGACGGCAAAAACAGATGAAAAAACGTGTTAAATTTTGCTTACAGAAACTGAAGATTAATAATTTATCCCTACGCTAATTAAAGCTCCAGTCTATTGCTTCAATACGAAGCATTACAATAGTACATTCTTTATTTTAATTGAACAAATAAATATTAACAAAATTTAATAATCTATACAAATACTTGAATATCAATAAAATAATTTCAACAATAAACAAACAATATCATTGATTCCATAAGAAACAATGAAAAATAAACTGTTAAATGTTCTCCAAAAAGCCACCCGATTTCTTAAAATTTGCTTTTCGTCATTTTTTTTATTAATATTTTTGTAACATTGATCCCCAGAAATTGAATAATGGACTCTAAAGAATTAATTTTACAAAGATCGAATGAAGCAAAAGAGATCTACATACCCCATCTATCCGCAGATCCTGTGATTTTTGGTTTTGACCAGAATGAGTTGAAAGTTCTTCTGCTACGGATGAATTACAGACACCAATGGTTTTTGCCGGGAGGTTATGTAAGAAAGGATGAAGATCTGGATGATGCTGTTGTGAGAATTTTGAAAGAAAGAGCCGGAGTCAATGCTGTTTATCTGGAGGAATTTGGTGTGTTTGGCAAAAAAAACAGAAGTGAAGCTTATTTTGAAGACTTTGACGAGACATTATTCCATAAGCAGAGATTTGTTACAGTTGGTTATTATGCTTTATACAATCCTTCGAAGATTAATCTAACTGTAGATGAGTATAGTGATAGCTGTGAATGGATCAATGTGAGCCAGCTTTCAGAAATAGAAATGGCAATGGATCACAAGGAAATTGCAGAAAAGGCATTACAGACTTTAAGAGAAAAAATCTCCATCAAGCCAATTGGTTTCAATCTTTTACCCGAAAAATTCACGCTTCCGGAACTTCAGAAATTATACGAAGCAATCCTGGGAAAAGAGCTTAACAGAGGCAATTTTTATCGAAAAATAAAGAATCTGGGAATCCTGAAAAAACTTGATGAACAAAGAAAAGGCGGCGCTCACAAAGCACCGGATCTTTATTCTTTTGATGAAGAAATTTATAACCAAGCACTGGAAAACGGTCTGATAAGCTGGTAATATTTCTTGATTTTCAGATCTGATTAAAAAGCCAATAGTTTTAAAAATTAAAGAAATTTAGGAAACTCTTTGATCGAAAAATTATTATTCAACTTTTAATAATAGTAAAAACTGAAGCGCGTGACCTCAGCTTCTGTGATAAAAATCTGCTCATATTTTTCTGTAACCACATTGCGTGTACAGCTCCGATCTGAGTCAGTAAACCAAGCAAATCAGGTTGTTCTACTTCTTCTATCCCATTTTTGCTTTGTAGAACTTTCCTTGGGAATGCCGTCTACTATTACCAACCATGCAAATTCTTCGATTAGGAATCTCCGGTTAACTACAATAAATTAAGTATATTTGGATCGTATTTTTAATTTTTGCCTTAGATGACAAACCAGGAAAAAATAGCTTCTTATGTAGAGAAATTTGTTCGTTTGACCGATAATGAAAAAATTGAATTTACAGGCAGATTCAAAGAAATCAGAATAAAAAAAAGACAGTTTATTGTTCAGCCTGGCTTTGTCCCAAAGTGCAGATATTTCGTAATTAAAGGTGCTCTGAGAGCTTATGTTATCGGTGACGAAGGCAAAGACCACACGATTCAGTTTGCTGTAGAAGATTGGTGGATTTCGGATTACGACAGCTACATACATCAACAACCTGCAAGTATGTTTGTTGTTGCCCTGGAGGATTGCATTCTTATGCAAATCAGTTTTGAGGATGAACAAACATTAAAGGCACTCAATCATAAATTCGAAACATTCTTTAGATATAAGGCCGAACTTGCAACAGCGTTTACGCAGAGAAGACTCATTACCAATCTCACCAAGTCAGCAAAAGAGCGCTATGATATTTTTATTGAAAGCTTTCCGGAATTGATACAACGTGTTCCACAGTACGCTTTAGCTTCCTATTTGGGCATTACGACCCAGTTCCTGTCAAAAATACGGAATCAAAAAACGCAAAAGTTAATCTAGTTTCACTTCTTTTCTTCTTCTAGTTGATTTTTAAATTCCAGGAATCAACCCACTTTTGTATTGTCAATTCTGACAAATAACAATTGATCTAAAAATTAGAATGGAAAGATTAAAAAACAAAGTAGCTGTTATTACGGGTGGTAATAGCGGTATGGGTTTAGCCACTGCAAAATTATTTACTGCGGAAGGTGCCAAAGTGGCAATAACCGGCCGCAATGAAGTAACCTTAGAAGAAGCCGTTTCAGAAATAGGACATCATGCAATGGGCGTTAAAGCAAATGTATTAAACTTAAAAAGTATTGATGATGCTTATGCTGAAATTGCAGCCAGGCATGGTAAATTTGATGTATTAATTATCAACGCCGGAGTTTATAAAGGTCTTCCGTTAGCTGATTTTACAGAAGAACTATTTGATGAACTCGTTGATATTAATTTTAAGGGGGCTTTCTTCTCCGTTCAAAAGGCTCTGCCATTTTTAAATGATGGTGCATCTGTTGTAATGACCTCTTCGGTTTCAAGTGAAAGCGGAACGGCAACAGCTTCTGTTTATGGCGCAACAAAAGCAGCTATACGCTCTTTAGCCCGCGGTTTTGCTGCTGACCTGTTAGAAAGGAATATACGGGTTAATGTTCTTTCTCCGGGGCCTGTTGAAACCCCTATTTTTGACCGGTTAGGAATGCCTGAGGACAATGTAAACGGAATCAAACAATATCTTGCGAGCGGAGTGCCTTTAAAACGCCTGGGTACTATTGATGAAATGGCAAAAGGCTTTTTATACCTGGCAAGTGACGATTCATCTTTTATGTTAGCCGGAGAACTTGTACTTGATGGGGGAATCGGACAGCTATAAGTTTTAAAGATAATACAAACATAATGCTTGCCTATATGTTGATATCGGTACACGTTTTATTTTATTCCTGCAGTTCTACATTCACGGAGAAGCCGGTATTTCCCTGCTGATAACAACAAGATTTTCAAAACAGCGGTAATTCAGCCAGTTTCATCAGAGCATTAAGGTTAAGTTATCCACAAATAATCATTAAAAAATGGTACGAAAAATTTTATATATCACCATTGCAGTCCTGGTTGCTGTCACTACCCTGATAGCCGGCTTAGAGATTTTCAGTTCTTACCCCAATGAGGCTATAGTTTATAACACTGAAGCCCCGGTGCAATCGGTAAAATCGGTGATTGTTCATGCAAGCGCTAAAAAAACCTGGACCATAATGAGCGATGTTAATCAATGGGAAACCTGGGAAAGTGATAATAAAAACCCCGTTTTAAAAGGAGCTTTTAAGTCCGGCAACTCATTTACCTGGAAGTCTAACGGCCTATCCATTCATTCCACTATCAAAATAGCTGAACCTTATTCAAAAATCGCCTGGTCCGGACCTGCATTCGGGTGCTTTGCAATTCATATCTGGACTTTTACACAGCTTCCAAATGGAAACACAAGGGTTGATGTCAGAGAAAGTATGGAAGGCTGGCTGGTTAGCGTAATGACGCATACATTCCAAACAGGTCTCGATGCATCGCTTGATAAATGGTTGTCGGCACTCAAGAGCAGAGCGGAAAAATAGTTATCCATTCCGGTAATTGACTGGCCAACCTTAATTCCTGATTTATTATAAATAATACCTGACAATCAATCTTTCAGAAGCCATTTAGACAAAGCAGACACCCGTTTATTTGCTGTCAATAACTTATACATGATTTATAATGAAACCAGCAATTATGCGTTAAGTTACAACCTAAAATTAATACACTAATTGCCGGCACTTTATATATTAAAAACCTAGTACCAAGTCCCATATAAAATGCAGAAGAATTGCAAAGATGAGACCTGAACGCATTCTAACAAAACTAAAAATTAATGCACTCAACAATTGAGAAATAATTAATGGTAAGTTAACTAAGTCAAGATTGTTGTGATTAAAGAAATGGATAAAGGCAAACAAAACAGCACTTGCAATAATGATCATATGCTGATGATTGTCCCAGAAAACACTCATCTTCACAGTATTTTTTTTAGCAAAAAATAATGATATTGTAAAAATACAAATCACTAATATTCCCATTTCCATTAATCCCTGCGGTTCAAAAACCATATTATGATAATATAATTTTTTAAAATAAATACCTGATATCCCTGCTACTGAAATTGAAAAGAATAATGGGTTAAACTTTTTTAAGAAACCCCTGAAAGAAAATTCTTCTAAGACAGCAACCATAGCAAATAAAATCACAGGATTGTATAATAACTGCAAATTTTCATTTGGAAGATCAGCTTTCAGTCCAAAATAATGTATCAGAATCAGACTTATAACTAAAGTGACCAGCCCTACAAATATGATCTGAAGGATCAATAAACTGAATGTTATTTTGAATTTAGAAATTATATTATTTTCTTCTTGTAAAAAAAGAGGTTTTTTCATAAATTGAAAAAACTCTATCCATTGTGCTATTATTTTCATTTTGGTGTAATTTATTTTTTAATATTCTAAGATTACCTTATTTATATTTCTTAGATTTTTGTTTTCAACAAAAAAGTACACCCGAAGAAAAAAATGAACCTGGGAATAATTTCAATTGATCTACTAAGCCTCAGTTTTTTAATGATAGCTGAATTTAGAAATAACGATAAAATTCCATCAGCTATGGTATCTGAATTCACATTAGCTACCTCCTCCTGCTCTGCTGGATTCCTCAAATTTTACCTGCTTGGTGGCACCTTTCACATTATTGTTTCCGAATTTGTAAGTGACGGAAAGATAAACATTCCGGGTAATGCCTTTGGAATAATATTCTACATTATAATTCGGATAATATTCTGTCCCTTTTGAGCGGTTGGTATTGAGTAAATCATTTACATAAAGATTGATCATCAGATTTTTCTGCATCAGATTCAGTTTCACACCGGAATAGGCGGAGAAATTACCGTTGAAATAAGTATTTCCGCTTCTGTTAGGAATGTTGCTCCACAATCCGAGCATTAAAGTGACGGTTTTTTCTTTGTTTAAGAAGAAATTATTGTCGAGATTAAAATTAGCTCCATATCCTGCGGGTGCTGCAACCGCAGATGCGTCATAAGATTTTGATTTCGCATAAAAGCCATTGACGAAAATATTAGATTCCAGCCATTTCAGTTTATTGTAATTGTATGAAATGTTGATTCCCGCCTGATCTTCATTATAAAAATTCTTCACGATGCTGTATTTCTGCGAGCCTTCAACCACCTGAATTCTGTCTGAATTATTTTTGTTGTAATTGTAGTAAGCCGTGATGTTGAAGTTGCTTTTTAACACATAGCCAAACTCAAGATTATCCGAGAACGACGGTAATAAATAAGGATTTCCTGTTTTGTATTCAAACTCTGAAATAATGTATTTAAAAGGATTTAAATTTCCAAAATACGGCCTGCTGATTCTTCTTGAGTAATTGACTGAAAAAGTATTGTTATCATTAGCTTTATAACTCAGATATGCCGTCGGGAAAAATTTTCCGTATTTGATATTATTTGTAACATTATCGTTGACAGATACACCTTCCAAATTTGTGTATTCATATCTTAATCCCGCTTTTGCATTCCATTTTTCATTGATTTTAAAATTGGTTGAAACATAAGCAGCATAGTTTTGCTCGTTATAAAAAAAGTCGTTGCTTCTTGCTGTATTTCTAACGTTCTGACCGTTTTCAATATCAAAAAAGTTGAAGTAAGAATTATTTTTTATACTGGTATATTTCAGCCCAGCTTCAGTTTTTATTTTTGCGAAATTCTTTTCCAGATCCGCCTGCCCGGAGTAGATTTTATACTGACTGATCGGATTGACGAAAGACGAAGTTGTAACACCGGTAACCGTATTGTAAAGGTTTTTTGCATTGGCATCATTCAGCATTACATTGGCAGAAAGGCTTAGTTTACTTCCTAAGGTATCCAGTTTTACATCATAAAACGCTGTGGCATTGTGCACCTTTCTAATATTCCTGTTTTCTGAATCAGAATAAAATTCCTGTGGAATATTATCAGATTGTCTTCGGGTATAACTCTGAGCTTTTTCTATTGGATTACTGTAAGAATAATTATAATTGATCCCAACCAGGTTTTTCTCATTGATTTTGTACTCTCCTTTTACATTTCCGCCTTTATAACGGTAATTATTTGAGCCTTTGCTCTCGGTATTCCAATAATCTGTATTTCCTTTTCCTGTAAGATAATTGTAGGCTCTTTCATCCCAATAATTGTCACCTAAAGACAGGTTGGTAGTAACAGATAATTTCTCACCCTGATAATTGAAGCTTGCTCCGCTTCTTGTAGAAACCACAGGTAGGTTCCAGTAATATCTCCCGGAAGTCTGCAAAGATCCGTTCCATCCGAGGCTTGTATTCTTTTTTAATACAATGTTGATCAATCCGCTTTTCCCTTCCGCTTCATATTTTGCAGGCGGCGTGGTGATCACCTCAATTTTTGCAATATCATCTGAACGCAAAGTTTTGAGATAATTAATCATTTCCTGACCAGATAAATTAAGCAGCCTGTCGTTCACCATAATGGCAACATTACTTCTTCCTGCAATAGAAATTGCATCATCAGTTGCGCGAACCATCGGTGTTTTTGCTAAAGCTTCCACAGCATCAATCCCTTGTGAAGCAACAGAATTCTCTACATTGAAAACCAGGCGGTCTACTTTTCTTTCAAAAAGCTTTTTCTTTACAGTCATGGTTACACCCTCGATTTTTTGCTCTGCAGGTGCTTTTTCTTCTTTGATTTCTATATTTTTAAGAAGATTTCCTTTTACCGTAATATTCTCTGTATTGGTAGTAATACCATCCTTGATGATTTGAAGGATATAATTTCCATCTTCTTTCAGGGGAATTTTAAACTTTCCTTGCTCGTCGGTAATTGCTGAGAATTTTGAGTTTGCTTTGGTTACAAGAATCTCAGTATCAGCAGAGGGTTTTTGAGATGTGTTGGTGATGGTACCTTCAATACTTTGTGCAGAGAGAAATCCTGATGAGGCAAGTGCAAAAAGAATAACGATCTTTTTATTCATGTATATTATTTACTTATTAGACAACTGTATGAAGTGAAACATTACAGCATAGAGGGAGACATTTTTAATACCGTTGATTTTGTATGAGGTTAATTTTAATTTTCATCATTCAAAATCAGAAGCAGCTGCTTACGAATCGCTATGGTTTTAAAATAAATTGAATTATTATTTTGATGCGCCAAAGGTATAGGGTAAAAATCAATCCTAAAATGGTTAATAGTAACCATTTTAGGTTTAATCTGATTTCTATTAAGTATAGGACCTATTTGATTATATACAAAATTTTCTTTGTATAACTACATTGCTTACCTATCCAGACAAATCATTTTTTGGCTAAAAGAAAGACTATCCTCAATACGGCTTCAACTAATCTCGATTTGGCTACAAGCCTCACAGCTTTAATGTCCACCTTTGCTGTATTAAAATTAAATCAATTCAAATTATGCAGACAAATGAAAATAAAGCAGCATTGGTATCCGGTGCTAATACAGGAGTAGGCTTTCAAATCGCTAAAGCCCTTGCCGATAACGGTTATACAGTCTATGTAGGTTCCCGTGACCTTCAAAAAGGGGAAACTGCCGCTGCGGAAATTGGTAGTAATGCAAAAGCTATTCAGCTGGATATTACAGATTCAGAATCAATTAATTCAGCAGTTAAAGCAATAGAAAGTGAATCGGGATATCTGACTTTGCTGGTCAATAATGCCGCCATTTCACACGCCGGCACTTCCGGACGAACAATGGAGGAAGTATTGGGAGCGCAACGTGCAAGCATTGTCCCTATTGATGAGTTAAAAACTGTTTGGGAGACGAATGTATTCGGTACTTTAGCAGTCACACAGGCCTTTTTGCCATTATTGCACAAAGCCCCTGCTGCGCGTATCGTAACCGTTTCGAGTGCATTAGGTTCCCTTGGAATCAATTCAAATCCTGATAACCCTTACCGTTCAGCGTTCGATGCAGCTTACGGGGCTTCTAAAACAGCACTCAACGGGATATTTCTTTCTCTTGCGATAGACCTGGAAAACACCAACATTAAAGTCCATCTTGTAAGTCCCGGTTTTACAGCGACGGCACTTAATAATTTTCAGGGAACAGATACCGTGGAAGAAGGATCAAAGGAACCGATAAGAGTGGCTCTTTCCGAAGATCTCCCAACCGGAAGTTTTACAGGGCCTGCCAATTTTAGCGGAACGGATAACATTCTTCCCTGGTAAGATTTAATCAGCTTGACAAACCTATGACCGCAGTTTGTCATAGGTTTTTTTAATACATTTATAAGATGAAAAATAAAGACGATAAATTGATCCGTTTTGTATCCATATCGGAAAGTCACCAGGCTTTTGGCTTGCCCGCACCGCAACATCCGCTGATCAGCCTGATTCATTTTAACGAAATCAATCCGTTCAATACCGAGATGGCGCCGATCTACAATGTAGTGAGTTTTTATAAAATAACTTTCATCACCAAAAACAGCGGAAGGCTGAAATACGGACAGGATTACTACGATTTCAATGAAGGCAGTATGCTGTTTTTAGCCCCTAATCAATTGGTGGGAAGTACTGATTATAACAGCAAAACCTATTGTTATATACTGCTCATCCATCCCGATTTTTTATTGGGTCATCCTTTAGCGAAAAAGATAAAACAATATGGATATTTTTCCTACTCGTCCAATGAAGCGTTGCATCTATCCGACACAGAAAAGGAAATCATCCTTTCCGTTTATCAAATTATGGAAAAGGAGCTGAACAGCCGTGTAGATGAGTTCAGCCAGGAAGTAGTGATTGCACAGATAGAACTCATGCTCAGCTATGTCAACCGGTTTTACAAACGTCAGTTTATTACCCGTAAAGCAGTCAATAATGATATTCTGCAAAAGACAGAAACCCTTCTGGATGATTATCTCAACAGTCAGGAATCCCTGCATCAAGGTGTTCCTACAGTGCAATATCTTTCCAAGCAGCTCCATATTTCGCCAGGTTACTTAAGCGATATGCTGCGCTCCCTTATCGGTAAAAATGCACAGCAATATATCCACGAAAAGCTCATTGAAAAAGCAAAAGAGAAATTGACAACCACCGGATTGACCATAAGCGAAATTGCGTACGAACTGGGTTTTGAACATCCGCAATCTTTCAGCAAACTGTTTAAAACAAAAACCAATGTTTCTCCTTTGGAGTTTCGGCAATCCTTTAATTAGTAAGGTTAGCATCAAGAGAATACATCTGCAACGTCAAATCCTATACTCAATGAGACGATCAAGTGATTTTGATAAATTAAAAGACTTTAAATTTTAAAGATCAATTTGTCCGTGGTTTAAAATATTCTGGCCTTTGTATTTTAATTTGCTAATTATTGGTTTCTGAGATATGCTTTATACATTGGTAGCATCTTTAAGGTTGGATCAGGCAATTGACGCAAAATATATTTTTAAACACTTCTATCTTAAGGAAGATTATAGATACATGTAATATACATAGCATAAAATGTCTAAGCTCAATAAAGGAGTTTATACCTCTGATAAAATAATAATCATTTAGTAAGTCTATTTAAATTATACGTGTTTGTAGATTTCGTTCATAACGCATAAATTTTACTTCTCGTAGGCTGATTCCAGCAGTTCGAGAAAATTATCATTATCAAAATAAAACTTATTATGAGTATGACCCAATTATTGATTGATCCATTTAAGTGCCTCTTTCAATTGTGTGTCTTCACCTTTGGCCACATCTTCTATGATGGGATAAACTATCTTATTAATCTTAACACCCTTGCGCTGAGCCTGGGTACCATTGGGGTAAAAAATAGCATTGCCGGAAAACGGAAATTTGTAGCCGCCAGGTAAAATAATCTCTTTATCATCGCCATCTGCACCAGCGCTTTGACTACCGATGGTAATGGCATCAGGGAACATGTGCTGTAAGAACATGGTATAATACTCGGCAGCGCTTAGAGTTTCGCCATCTACCAGGATTGCAATTTTTGCATTAATAGCACGCTTGCCTGGCTTTGCTGTTGGCGGATAATACTCTACAATGTCTGTTATTTGTTTATACATGCCAATGTGCTGCTTATCCAACATATAATATTTTGAATAGAAGTTATTGTCTTTTCCAAAAGTATTGTACATTAGGTAATAGAACCCACCCCAATCAGGGTAACTGCGCATATCTAAAATGATGCCTTTTTGCTTCCCGGCTAAAGTAAAAATAGAATCCATTGCAGTTTTCAGTTTGTCTTCGGCCAGGTTGTCAAGAAAGCTTCTTGTTTGATTAGCCCTGAAGATTACTACGCCCGGTGCCGCATATTCAAGTTTAGCTTCCAATTTACTTCTGTCTAGTTTTTCATTAAGATAATCCGACAATTTTTTGAAGTCGTCCTGTTTGCTCACCCATTCAACATCAACTTGTCTGGTATTCCCGGTACGGGTCAACGACAGTCTGGTATGCAAGCTCTCCGTTGGAAAGAGCAGATTATCATAGTATCGGCTTAAACGCGAATGCAGTGCATTAGGATTTGAAGCAGAGAGGTATTCGCCAATAAAGTCCACCCGTTTGCTTACTGGTTTATCGTTAATATGGGTGATTAAATCGCCTACTTCAATATCTGCTTGTTTGCACAATTCCGGGATGATAACCCTGGTAACCACTACTTTGGTACCATTGTCTACTAATTGATAATCAAAAGGTGGGTAAAACTTTACATTCAGAATGGTCTTCCAATTTTTCATCTCCTTATAAAAGCGAAGGGCATGCGTATCATTTAAGGTGGCTACAAGTTTGAGTAATTGTGTTTCATAGGCCAGGCGCGTATCAGCCTTAACAAACAGAGGTATGGCGCCCATAGAAATCTTATCCCAATTAGCATCCATCAAGTATTTGTGCGGGAATAAATAATCAACCCCAGCAGAAATTTTAGCCAAAGCAAGCATGCGATGGGAATAGGGTACAGAGGCGGAATCCGGTAATGCGTAAGGCTTTTCGTGAGGAATCTCCGTAGAGAAATGCCTAGGAGTATAATAGTAATGGTTATTATCCACAAAACGATGATTATAAATATACTGTAGTTTGGCGCGCGTACCAGCTTGTAAAAAGGTGTCTTTAGTAAACCAATTATGGTTTACATTTTGGGTCATCTCGGACTCCGTGTATTTTGCAGGGGCAAGTTTGAAGTTTTGCCCAATGTTTAAGTTGTCGATTATTTTGGAGAGTATGGTGTCCAGTTGTTTTGCGTTCTGTGCTTTATCTACAACTGCAAAATTATTTAAGAAAATACTATCAGCATCAATGCTGCCAGATGCCAACGCCGGATGATAATATTTTAAAAAGCCCCAGGTTTTAAAATAATAATATTTGACTTTTGTTTGCTCAGTGCCCTGCGCAAAGGTAAGGACAGTAAATAATGAGCAAATAATTGTTAGCTGGAAATATTTTAAGCACATAAGATTTATGGATTTATCTAATTGTTTTACTGCAAAAATATGATTATATCATCAATAAAAAGGTATACATTCCGCTATTATTATACATAATAGGCAAGCTTTAATGTCTGCGGATGTTAAAAATTGATTTCCTCATTTAACAAGATCAACAAAAGACGACCGAGTTGTGAGACGTGGAATGAATAATGTAAAACTTTACTTCTCTGAAAATAGAGGTAGATTATTTCCTGTACATTTGACAAGGAAAGAGGCGAGAAAAAAATCCCATAAACTCTTAAGAATATCTATCATCAATTATAATTTTTGGATTACAAGTCACCGCCTCATTTTTTAAATAGGTCTTTTGGGTCAGATTTCCATGGACATGGTAAATGATGTTTAATCCCATTAACCATTTGAATGGTTATACTGCAATCCTGTCTGCTTTTTGTAAAATTGAATCTTTTAAAATGCATACTTTTATATCAGCAAATGCATACTCAGGTTGTTTAAGGAATTAAAAAACTTCACTTTATCCTGGTAAATGATAAAAGAAGGTAACCATTGTTCGGCAAAAGGGCGAGAGGTTCCCTGTTCAACAAATATTGATGATTCCTTTTCGCTCAATTCATTAACAGTAGTTATATACGCTTTAAAGAATTTAAATAGCTATTTTCATCACTGAAAGTAAAATACAATAAAATGAACAGTCCTGCCCAAATCAATATAATACACGTCATGAATATGGCTAAATTCCAAAGCTTACGCATAGTAATTTTTTCAAGATCAGTTCCTTCATCTTTTAACACAATTTAATCAGAAGATCTAAAGTTTGTGATATTTCTTTAGCGAAGTAACTTGATAGTGGTGCAAAGCCTCTCTGCGTTTTTTAGTTTTATTTTACATAATTTTTCAGATAAAATGAATCTGCGCCATCGTCTTTTTCCCTTTCATCCACAAAATCTCTATACGTGTATTTTTTTCCTTTATGCTCAGGCTTATTTTTCTCCTGAAGATAATCTCCGTAATATTGAAAGCCTCCTGAAATAAAATAGTCGTTCAGCAGTTGATCTCCGTGAGCTACAACATACAAATTACAGGATTTGAATTTTTCATTATTGTATATTCCTGTATTGTTGGTCTCCAACAGGTAAAGCTTATTCCCGGCATTCCATACCCTGTACGAAAATTCCTGATCACGGTAGTAAAAATCGGTTTTTCCGAACTTCTTTTCCAACAGTTTCTCAAATTCCTCCGCTTTTTTAGTTGTTCTTATTTCAAGCCTGTAAGCATTCACCTGATTGGTTGTCCTGTTCGCGTAAAAAGACACATAATTGGTGGATAATATAGAGGTATCCTGCTTGTTCAGGGTGCCCGAAAAGGAAAGTCCGGAGAATTGCAGCAAAGCAGAATCAGTACTGTTGTAAACAATAACACCTGAAAGATCACTGTTTTTATCGAGTTCATATTTTTTCTCAATAACCGATATATCTACCGGAAAGGATAATTTGTCAAGATCAAAACTATTGGTCTGACAGGATATCAGTAACGGAAAAATGATTAAAATGATGATACTTTTCATTATATATATTTGTTTTGACATGACGACTCGGTCTTTAATATAATTCTTTATCTGAAAATTTAAAATCCTGTATTTTGGGCAAAGGCCTTATTAAAACTCTTTTTTTTCTAACTTTCAATGCTTTGTCTGAACCGGATATTTCATCCGTTTCTGTTCTGATCCCTGTCACCAAGTTAAATTCAGTTTCTGTAAAAATCGTATTTTCGTCAGTATATCCTTTTGTAGCATTATTGGTTAACTTTTTCACATTAATCAGTTCAAAATTGCCATCGTTATATTTGAAATCGTACGTGATATTTCCACTTTTAATTTCGCTCCACATTTGTAAAATCCCTTTTTCAATAAAGAAATCGGGAATCTGATATCCGTTAAATTCCCCTTGTTTTTCAGCAGGATACTGAGGTTCGATGATTTTAGTTGAAGATACATCCAAATTTAATTTTCCATTGGGCTGAGACAGGAAAATTTGTAGCCTTAAAGGTCTTGTTTTGTCTACCGTATCCATTTTTACCGTTATCTTATCCATTTTACGATCATTATTCAAATCTCCCTTTTCTTCTCTGACCTGATAGGTATAATTGTCTTTATCTTTACTACTTTGGGCAAATAAGTCCGTTGGGAATGAAATTAAAATGAACATAGAGTATAGATAAATGTTTTTCATTTCGTTTGGTTTTGGTCATTTTTTTTAATTTCACTTAAGAGTTTGTCAAGAAAACTTTGCTGTTGTGTATCTTCCTTAAAAAAACGCTGATAGGTCACACCGCAATCTGAAACATCGACAATGTTTTTTGTATCAAAAGTCCAGTCATCAGTATTTTTGACCAAAACCCCTAATTCCCCACAACTTTCCCACATTTCTGAAAATTTAGTTTTTTTGCCATCAGGTAGCTGATTAAAATCTGCATTGACCGAAAATCCGCTCATTTCAGGATTGAAAAATTTTGTGATCATATACACAGGCACACCACCCCAATCGATCGTTTTTCCTTTTGGCAGCTCTATACCGGTAAGCTTTTTTTCATTCATTATTCTGTCTTGCTGCCCTTCCCTGAAAAACTGTTCTTCATAAGTCAGTTTTGTTCCTTTAGGCAGTACTATTTTTTTGACTGTCACAGGTTCGGTTGTAATAAAATAAGGGTAATCCGGTGCCCTGCTTCCATTTGGGTTTCCCATACTGCTCAATGCATCAAGCAGAAGGATGTATCCTCCCGCTAATGAAATGATGAACAATAAAATCCCTATGATAATGTAATTTTTTTTTCTCATTAGACTTTTCCTGATGTGACTGACATTGGTTATCCTTTTTAGATTACCAATCACTACAATTTCAGTAATTGCAGTCAGGCTAATTTACTTTATTTTTATAACATTGTGGCAGTAATGAAGACTGGACAGTTGCTGCCAATCATATTACAAATATCCTTTCACGAATCTCTACCCAATTTATCAGCATATTTTGCAATGAATCTCTTATCATTTTATTTCTTTTTTGGGTATAACAGAATTTATCCAATCCACGGCAAATTGATGAACTTCATCGATCCTGTCAGCTTTCGAGCTGCTCCCATCAACAGCCTGATCTTGAAAATAATGATTGCTATCAGGGTATAGTCTTCGTATGGAATCAACGTACTAAATAACACGTATAACATTTTTCACCAATAAAGATTTATTACTACAAATGATGGTGCTTCCTACAAAAAGCATAATCCAATAAATGAAGTTCAACCTTCAAATGTATATATTAAACCTCAATTTTTGCAAATATTAATCAGCATCAGTCTTTTACTTTGAAATATATTTTGTTGGCTAAGTTCATCAAATCTGCGGTGTCTGTATTACAAATAATGATCAAAATTTTATCAAAGTTTTTATCTGCAATTATTTCGGAATTAAAACCATCAATATTGCCACTTCTTCTGTAAACATTTTGTTTTTCATCGAAATAAAAACCAAATGTCGGCATTCCTGAAAGCCAATCTATATAATCATTAGTTTGTGGCTTTAGAAGAAATTGAAGTTTTGATTTTTCAGATATTAGTTTGTTATCTTTTAAAGCAAGCAAAAGTTTATACAGGTCATCGGTATTTGAATAAATTGCACCTGCTCCATAATAATTCGAAATGTACCTCATGTCATTAAACAGAGGTGCGCCTTTTACGCCTTCTCCGAATGAATAATTATGATATCCGTATGCTAAATTCTTAATAACTTCATTTTCATTGACAAATCCTGTATTTTCCATTTTTAGCGGAGTGATAATCAAATCCATCACAGATTTCGAAAATTCTTTTTTAGTAATGTTTTCAATTGCTTTGGATAAAAGTATAAAGTCTACATTGTTGTAATTAAATTTCAAAGTATCATTTGAAGATTTATGTACAAAATTGTTGATGTAATCGTCAATCGAATATTTATTTATAACGGCTTTAATAGGCTCATTTTCTAACCTGGAGTAATGCGTTAATAAATCACGGATTGTTATATCCTTACAATTTTCAGGAAGATCTGGAATAAACTTCCCAATTTTGTCATTAAAGCCAATTAATCCTTTTTCCTGAAGTTGCAAAATTGCGATTGAGGTAAAGAGTTTTGTTATGGAAGCGATTGGAAAACGGGACTTATTATTTATTTCCACATCAAATTGCATATTGGAAAACCCCTTATTTATTTTTACAAATTGTTTTCCGTCCTTGTACAGAACTGTTCCGTTAAAATGCCCATTATCATATTCATTGTTTATTATTTTGTGAATGTCGCTCTGTCCCAATAGGATTAAGGGAAGAAATAAAAAGATTGACAGAAAATGTTTCATATACTGTTCTTGCCGATTGTAGGTTTGCCTTTGTACCATCATTTTAGCACTCAGAATCAGACTCCTGAATCGCTGCGATTTTAAGAAGTCTATTACTTTAACGATCAAATATATACTTTATAAGCCAATCAAAAAATGGTTATTAGTAACCAATGTTCATTTCTATTTCTACCTTGGCAGTATGCTGTATTAAATGTTATCCGGGGCTTTCCTAAGATGGTCTATCCCAAAATAAATTCAACTAATACCATTTATATGAGTTATGTTTAAAAATTACCTGATAAAGTATAAGCCGGATGAAATTTTCTATCATTATTGCAGAGCAAAATTTTCTCACTCCGTCCGATATGAAAATATGGATAAACATTGGCGTGAAACTTGGATAAAGTAAAATGGAGGCAACTCCAAATTTGAAAAACATAATAGATCTTGTCAAATCGGAATTTCCTGAATTAGCCAATCAAATCGTATGGGGAATTATCTGGTATTTGATAATCACACCAATATAGATTTATTGAAAAAAGAAATTTGGAGACGGCACTTCAAAATCATTTAACAGTGCTTATAGGCAAGAAAAACAAAATATATAGGAATATTTCCGAAATCAAAAAATTAAAAATATGGGATATAATATCGCAGGATTACTCATCAAAGGTAAAACTGATCAAAAGATCATCGAAGATCTTATAGGCAGCAGGATTATTTTTTCTGAGGAAACAGTTTTTGAAGATATAAGCAGTTTCCGGGAAGATCATACGATTGATATCTTACAAACCCAGACGGGAACGCTGATATTTACAGAATTCGGCACTTTGTATGATATTTCCAACTTTGACGGAGAAATTATACAGTTCATTATTTCTGACATTTCAGATACTTATTACTTTGAAAAATTTATCCGTGGAAAGCTTGAAAGGAAATACATCAGTTCACAGGGAGAGATCTCAGAAGATGAAGGAACCGGCATTATAAAAGAGGACGAGGACCTGATAGATCTGATCTGGCAGCAGACGGATGATTTTCTTCAAAACAATTTTACGGAAACTATGTTCGATCTTAAGTTTAAAAGATATCAACTCTAACTTTTATCTGTAAAAGATTAATAACTCAAAATTATGGCCAACAGAAGCTTTATTTATACCACAGATGATCATCAGCAAAATCCAGTTGATGCTTCCGGACTTTCTGAATATGAAAATGAGGTTCACCCTTTATATTTGTTGATGGTGGCCGGCGAAAGCCAGATGATCTTATCAAATGTTATTGAAGAAGCTGATAAGACTGCAATTTGCGGCAGCTTTGAAGAAGGAAAAGAATTAGTTCTCAAATTTTTAGAATTGGTATCAATATATGACGAGTCATACCGGATTGATTCATTTATGGATTTTGTTGAAGAGACGAAAGAAGTATTGAATCAACGAAAGGCTAAATATGTTATCCTGGAAAATTTTGAAATAGTACAATTAAGCGGCACCAATTTCGTTCCCGACACTTTTCGAGAATTAAAGGAAATCAAACAAGAAGTTGAAGAATTATACGCGAAACACCTGGCTGGAAACCTTAGCGCAGAAGACATCCAGGGGTCAGGATTTTATAATGATTTTGATGACACCTGCATAGAATGGGGAGAAATCGACCGTCAGGATATTGATTGGACAGACTTTTGGAACGAAACTCTATATCATAATCTTCAAAAATGATAATAAAGTAATATTTTTCCCAGGTAAACAAAGGTGAATGGAAACCTATTTAGCTTTTGCTATATGGTCATAAATTCACCTCTTTCGATCACCGTTTGATTGCCCCAGGCTGTAATTGATTCCAAAACAGGAACAAAACTCTTCCCAAAATCGGTTAAGCTGTACACTACTTTTACAGGCGGCTTTTTGCCGTAAACTTTCCTTGATACCAGTCCGTCCTTTTCTAATTGCTTCAACTGCAAACTTAAGGTCATTTCCGTGACGGACGGGATTTCCTTACACAGTTCGCTATATCTTTTCGGCTCATCTTTTAAATGGTAAAGAATAACCGCTTTCCATTTTCCGCCAACCAAATCCATTGTAAGGCTTACCGTACAAGGGTAAGACTTCCCTTTCAGTTTCACATAATCACCAAGACATTCTGTTTTCATTCCACTCCTTGTTTTAGGCCTATCCATTTGGATAGTTATTGCAAATATAAATTACTAAAATTAGTTTTGCAACTATAATTATGATAGTTCATATTAAACACATTCAAAACAAATAAAGACAATGAAAATTTTAATTGTAATCGCACATCCTGAACCGAAAAGTTTTAATGCTGCCATGTATCAGCAAGCAATAGAAACACTTGAAGAAAATGGCCACGAAGTAAAAACATCGGACCTATACCGAATGAATTTCAATCCTGTTTCTGACAGAGAAAATTTCACGACTGTAAAAAACACAGCTTATTTCAGCCAACAAGCGGAAGAACATTTTGCTTCTGAAAACAATGGCTTTACAAATGACATACTTGCAGAACAGGATAAAGTACTTTGGTGTGATCTGATGATCTGGCAATTTCCACTTTGGTGGTTTTCTGTTCCTGCCCTATTGAAAGGCTGGGTAGATAAGGTTTTTGCGATGGGAAAGTTTTATGATAACGGCCAAATGTATGAAACCGGCCTGCTCAAAGGTAAGAAGGCCCTCTTATCCATAACAACAGGTGGTCCGGAGAAGAATTACGTCACAGAAAAATATGGCAGCATTAATCAAATTTTACATCCTATTCAAACAGGCATTCTTGAATTTGTCGGTTTCTCTGTGCTGCCGGCTGAAATAAATTTTTCTATTGAACGCATTACAGAGGAAGAAAGGAAAGAGATTTTAGAAAGATGGAGCAACCGTCTGAAAAATATTTTCACTGAACCTGCCATAACAGCCTATAAATAGTAAAGGTAATCAGGGAATATAAAAAATCATAGTGTACAGCATCAAATTTCATTGTACTATTTGATGCTGTACACTATGGTCTTGTATAAGCGTTTTTCGGAGAAAGATGTCCTAATTCAAATGATTAAAACTTTTGGAAATATCCTTGATGTCTGTTATTTTTACTGCCGTTTTGAAAGACTCATCATACTGCTTTTTAATATGTCCGATTATTTCACCATCCACATTATCATCAAACTTGCGGGCAAAAAGATGATCCCCTTTCTGAAGAAATGCCAGATCTGATATTGTAAAGGTTTTGGGACGCAGTTTGATATCACCGTCAGGAATCCAGATGATGGCTCTTTTGTCATCATTAACAAGCGTGCCATTAAAAGATGTATTCATTAAAACGGTCTGAAAAAAGGATTCATCAGCAATCAGGGTATTTAAATAGTAGTCCTCAAATTTTTTCACTTCAGCACTGTTGATCATGAATTCACAACAATTCCTGGTCAGGATCAACCATTGCCCGCCGATATAAGGAATCACGTCTTTCATAAACGCTCTTTTATGGGTCCTGTCTGAGATCTTGTTTCCAATTTCTTCAAAATAGTTTTCAATCCTATTCATAGTCTCAGGCCTGCTTTCTTCCTGATTGGCGATCTTAATATAGTTTCTGCCATAATTTTCAGACAAAAATGACTTGATCACATTCTGTGATTTTAATGGAAAATCCTGTCCGCTCAGATTGATAAAATAATCCCATTTTGCATCCATCTCCAGCAGGTATTTCATTCCATCCAATTCAGCCTGCACCATACTATAGCCTCCCCATACCACGTTTTCGCTGTCAAGAATATGCACATTAGGATATAATTTCAGGAAGCCTCTCACCTCTTCACCAATTTCCCGGCTTGCTTTTTTGTCAATATGGATGAGATAAAAGTTGGCAGATTCATAGATCGCATTGAAAAGCCTTTTAAACTGATCCGGTAAACGATGTACCAGGATCAGATAGGCAATACTAATCGATTCCGGAGATCGTACACCCATGCTATGTCCATTACTTTCGCTCAGATAAACATTTTTCATTTTATATTATTTAAAAATTATAAATGTTTACAACTTATTTCATAAAGTATTAATCCACATTTTTATAAATATACGAAAAATAAAACACTTTTATTGTAAATTATAAAACTTAGATTACTGCTTAACTACTGCATCTGTTTTTAAGACCGCCAGTTTATTACCCGCAACAATGCAAACAAAGGGATACCGAAACGGTTTGAATATTTATTGAAAGGCTATTTTTTTATCTGACATCCCTCACTTGCCTTCTGTAGCTTTTTTCACCGACAAATAAAGGACAGGAACAACTCCAAATGAATCCAGAAGCTTGAATTGACAATCAAGTAGGCATTTATCGAATCCGTTTAAGCATACGGCATAAGCTTTGAATGACAACACCAACACACCATTTACTAAAGTTATGAATAATAAAATAATATTGGAAAATGCCAATAAGGCTATTACCAAGGGAGACCACGAAACATTTTTAAGCTATCTAACTGATGATATTATATGGACTTTTGTCGGAGAACAGGTCATATCCGGCAAGGATCAGGTACGCCGTTATATAAATGACACCTACAGGCAACCTCCAAAATTCGATGTAGAGACCCTCATTGAAGAAGGAAACTATGTGACGGCAGTTGGCAGGATAGCACTGATGAATAAGAATGATGAATGGATAGAATACAACTACTGCGACATCTGGCGGTTTGAAGATGCAAAAATGGCAGAATTAAAAGCTTTTGTCATCAAAATATAATTTTCTCAATCTAATCTGTACCATTTACTATCTGATACAACTCAGATGGGATATCAGAACTATCTTAAACAATATGAATAAAAAGTGGGCATTTTTTATCACAGGGACTTCAGCCATTATTTCATTGATTTATCTTTCAGGATATGGCTATATTTTTAAAGCGATTGGTATTAATTTAAAAAAGGGATCGCTGACTCCTTCTACCGATGACGGAGAAAAATTCCCGTTCCATCCCGTTCCAAATCAGTACCCAAGACCTTTTGAAAAAGACAACAGTTACAATTCAAATAAACTCTCAGAAAGCCTTCTTGAAGACCTGAAGAAAACGAGGGCATCCTCCCTTATCGTTATCCGGGATAGCAAACTAGTGTATGAACAATATTGGAAAGATCACAATTCCAGATCCCTTCTCAATTCTTTTTCGATCGCAAAAGGCATACTTTCTATGTTAGTAGGCTGCGCCATTGATGATGGTTACCTGCATTCCGAAGACCAATTGGTTCATACCCTACTCCCAAAGTATAAAAACAGCAGGTATGGAAAGTTCCTCACCATTCGCCATCTGATGACTATGCAGGCTGGTTTGGACTGGAAAGAAGAATACCGCCATCCTTTTGCATCCAACTCCAAGCAATACTTTGTGGAAGATCTTGCCGAGCAGGCTCTCGAAGTAGATATAAAAGAAATGCCCGGAGAAAGATATGAATACCAAAGTGTTTCTGCCCAGTTGTTAGGAATGGTTTTGAAAAAAGCAACAGGAAAAGATTTGGCGACCTATCTTTCAGAAAAAATATGGAAGCCTTTGGGAATGGAATCCCCGGCAAACTGGAGTACCGATGAGAAAGGGCTTGAAAAAGCATTCTGCTGCATTCACGCAACAGCGAGGGATTTTGCAAAGATCGGCCAGCTAATCATGCAGGATGGCAATTGGAACGGCCAACAGATCATCAGTGAAGCCTATTGCAAAAGAATGCTTACACCTACAAAAGAAAATGACGCCTTCTGTTATACGATCTGGGCAGACGATGACTACGATATAAAGCACCGGTTCTTCTATGGCTTCCTTGGTCAGTTCATTATTATGATTCCTGAGAAAAAGATGGTCATTGTAAAGACTGGTTTTTATAACCGATTAGAAGTAGATAAAAAGTTAAGACCCTGTCAGGTGAGGTTATTAATAGAAGAGCTAACTCAACTGGTATAGTATTCCCAAAAGATAAAACAGGTATGCAAATTGAATTTTAGACAAGTGTAATATTCTTACGGAAAAAGCTTACCAGAAAAAACATTCTGACATCTTAAAAAATGACACTTAGACTGAAAATAAAATCAGTATGAACGAATAACGAACATACTGATTATTGTAAACATTGATAGCGAAGCCACATGATGTGGAGAATTATATATTTCTAAGCTTTCTAAAAGGAATCTGAAATACTTTTTTAACAGTTTTGCTCCCTTTTACAAATTTTATAAATTAGTTGTCTGCCACTTCAATGCCTGTTATTTTTCCACCCTCCCAATATGTGGTTACTTTAGATTTCAGCTTCAAAATATCTGTAATAGTGAAAACGTATTTTTTACCATCTTCTGTAAAGTAAGAAAGTTCTGCTTTCATACTCATACGGTTAATAGGATATTCACCTTCCTGTTTTGCAATATCCAAAACATTTTTCCCGTTTTGAACGTAGGGGGCAAAACCTTGTAATAATCCGATTTCTTTTTCTTCAGAATAGGCATCAATTATATGCTGTACCTCTTCAGGAATAGAAAATTTACTTTTTGTTAAAGCCGGCTTCAGAACGGTATACTGTGTTTCAGAAGGGGTAGTAATCACAATTTTGTCGATGCTCGTATTTTCATCTACAAGATAATAAGCATCGTTGAATCCTGAATCTACATCATGGCCATAATAGGGAAGATCTTCTGATTTTAGCTCCTGCTCTTTGCTGAAGGCTTTTAGAAAAATCATTTCATTCTTTGGGTTTTTCACTTCCAGATAGATGTATTTTTTTCCTTTGGGTGCTATCTGTATCATTTCATCTTTAGCAGCACGCAGAACTTTTCCTTCCTCCAGTTTTACAATGGTGACAGGGTTCTGTTCTATTTTGAATTCTTTACCAATTTCTACATTTGCATCATCTTTTCCACAAGATGTGAAAAGGAGCACAAGCGAAAGAAACGGGATTAAAATAATTGACTGTTTTCTCATAGTTTAAAGATTTTGAATTAAGATTATTCTTTTTTTGGTTATTAAAAATTAAGCTGCAATACTATATAATAAGAATTTTGTGCTTCTTTTAACCCAGATGATTTCAAGACTTTTCATAGTTTTATAGTAATTTAAAAATGTCCTGTTGCTATATAAAACATAAGCCATCCCAGGCAGCCGATGGCCAATCTCCAGATCAATTTTTTTAATAAACCGTTTGAGAGTGCTTTTCCTGTTTCGAGATGTTCGTCTGTTCTCTCATTTGCTGTTCCTACCTTCTTTGAAATCTTAGTTCCTGCCACAGCACTTAGTGATAATATATAAAGAACTGCCACCCAGGCTGCATTAGCAAAGCCTAAAAACATGAGGATCATGCCTATTATTGATAAAGTATCCATCTTTTTCTGGTTTAATTTTGTTTTTCTTCGAAAATTCCAAGCTCATTGCATTGGAATTCCGAAATTATTATTTGATTCTAAAAATAAGTAATGACGATTGAGTTTAATTAAATGCAATCTGAGCTTCTTTCGGGTATAAATTTGTAACTCATAAAAGCACAGACTGAGGATATAGTCAGAGCGACCAATGCGATTAAAGCTATAGTTTTAGGATTTTCGCCGGAGTATTTGCCTGCTTCAATGTAAGGAGCACACAGCCATACTCCAAGTGCTAAAAAAATTACTGCAATGCTCAGCTTTGTTACCACTTGTTTTTTCATCAATGCTGCCACCACCATCACAAAAGCCAGAACCGCTAATAGGATTCCTAATTTCCCTGCATATTCTACCTTCCATCTCGGAGGTGTTTTTTCAATAAGCTGTAAGCTTTCCTGAACCTGGGGATCATCTATCTTTGTAACGTCTATACCCTGCTTCTTTAATTCATCAATTTGTTTTTGTGCATTATCCACAAGAATATAAGCCTGATCTGTTTTTTGGGAATCTCCGTCAGTCCCCATTCTATTCTCTATTATTTTAAATTGAAATACAGATAATACCCCGCCGACTACAAAGGCTAAAATCATAAAAATTAAAGTTAATACTCTCATAAATTGTTGTTTTAATTTGAAATATGGTTAATAATTAATGAAATGCCTTAAGCATTTTTCAAAAATAGAATAAAAGTTCTGCTTTGATTCAGTAAATGAATATCCGTAGGGAATTACAGGAAATCCGTTTCACTTTTTGATACAAAAGAAAAATCCCAAATTCCATTAGATGAAATTCAGGATTGAAATTTGAAGATTTATTTATTTTACTTTTTAATCACTTTTAATGTTTTTATCTCGCTGCCAGAATTTACTTTTACCAGATAAACTCCGGAAGACAGGCTGGAAAGATCAATAGTTGTTTTGTTGGCATTGATAGCTTTAGTTAATACCTGCTGCCCAACCATATTATAAATCGTTACCGAACTAATATTTTTATCAAACGAAATAGTCAGGTTGTCATGTACCGGATTTGGATAGACTTTTAGATGATCCGCTATTGTTGAAATTTCATCAGTTGATAAATTGCTTACCGGGCAGGCAAGAGCAGTAAATATGTTTTTCTGAACAGTAGTACCGTCCCCTATCTGCCCTGAATCGTTATTTCCGGCTGCTTTCAAAATGTCATTATTATTGATGATCAAAGTATGAAGCGCTCCGGCAGAAACCATCTTATAGTCGTTGTCATTTCCTACAGAAATCCAGTTGGAAGTATTCGTCGTATTATTACCAAACTGGCCAAAATTATTGTCACCGCAAGTAAAAATATTTCCATACGTTGTTATTCCTACCGTATGATACCACCCTGCATCAATGCTTTGAACCTGATCAAATACCGCAGCAGGTGTAGATCTGTTGGTATTCGTTCCGTCGCCTAACTGTCCTTCCCCGTTAGCTCCCCAGGTGTAAAGTGATCCATTGGCATTTTTTGCTACTGAATGGTTATATCCTGCAGAAACGTTTGTCCAGCCTGTAGCTGTTCCGATTTGTACAGGTATAGCCTTACTTACAGTTGTACCGTCACCCAGCTGTCCGTAATTATTTAAGCCCCACGCCCAAAGTGTACCGTTGGTTCTTATTCCCAGAGAGAAACTATTGCCACCCGTTACACTTTGCCAATTTGTTGATGTTCCTATCTGTGTAGGGACAGTTTTATTGACGGTTGTACCGTCTCCCAATTGTCCGTTTCCGTTATTTCCCCAACCCCAAAGTGTTCCGTTGGCTTTTATGGCGAATGTATGCTCTACTCCGCTGGCAATATCCGTCCAATCGGCAGCTGTTCCTATTTGTGTAGGTACATTTCTGTCAACAGTGGTTCCGTTTCCTAACTGGCCGACCGAATTATAGCCCCAGGCCCACAGTGTTCCATTGGCTTTTAATCCAATTGTGTACTGAGCACCTGTAACAATTTTTTTCCAGTTTGTTGCTGTTCCTATTTGTGTAGGTACAATTCTGGCGGTATTTGTTCCATCACCTAATTGTCCTTCATCATTAGCACCCCAGGCCCAAAGCGTTCCATCTGTTTTAATTCCTAAAGAATGGGTATTACCTGCACTAATGCTTTTCCAGCAAACTGAAGGTGTGGTAGTCTGCACATCAATAACATTTCTAAAAACAGGGCCCCAAACACCCGTGTTATCTTTGATGCGGATATTAAATACGTGAAGCCCCGCAGACGGTAAAGCAATCCCTGTTCTGGTAAGCTGCTCGTAGGTACCGTTAAAATTTCCGTCGGCAGCCAATACGGGAGTACCGTTTCCTGTCCCCGGATCGGTATCCCAAAAATACTCAGCCAGTGCAATAGCCATTATGGTAGATGGCAGAGTTTGCTGAACGTTAATAATGTTCGTGAAAACCGGTCCCCAAACGCCGGTGTTATCTTTGATACGGATACATAATTTATGCAACCCATTTCCCGGGGTGGCCACTCCTGTTTTCGTCAATTGTTCAAAAGTGCTGCTGAAACTACCATCTGTAGCCGATACCGGAGTTCCGTTTCCTGCTCCCGGATCGGTATCCCAAAAATATTCAGCCTGGCTTACGAACATTTGTGCCGAACACCATGTTACCATAAGCAAAGCGATGATACTGTAGATATATTTTTTCATTTTGTTGTACGATTAAGGATTATTTAGAAAAACCTGATCCGCTGATATCCAAAGTACCGCTGCTAATCGTTCTTGGAGTTAATAAATAGTTCACCTGTGGCTTTCCTCCACTGTCTGCAGGCCAATAGTTTGCCCAGCTGTTCGAACCACCATAGTGACCGGCATCGTTTCTGGTTAAATCCAGATCGGTATAGCTTACAGCAGGATTTCCTGCATTTGCATTCATACCGCTTATGGTATATTCTGTATTGTTGAAGTTCATATTCACTGATCCTGAATTGTTGCTTTGAATCATAGCACCTTCTGTTACAAAAGCATTGGTAAATAAGTTGTAAGTAGCTGTAACAGTAGCATTATTATTATTTTTAATGCAAACATCGGTTGCACCTGCCACAAAAGAAGCCGCATTGTTCATGATGGCGATATTTCCGGTGTTTCCATTATTTAAATTGATGTGAAATGGTCCCAAATCACCTGGATTAGGGTTGTAAACGGTATTGTTAATAATTTCGTTGGCGCTGCCTGTTTTAATCGCATAAACAAAAAAACCTGCGCAGAAATTATTATAAAATTTAAAATTATAGTTTGACTGATTGTTTGATATCCCAAAATCAGATTTATTTCCATAAAGCTCTATATCAGATGTAGCAGGGCTGGTGTCTGTCGTAGGAGAATAGACGTTAATATACTGTGCTTTATTAGACGTAGCTCTTCCGTGAGAAAGAGTAATTGTTCCCAAAACCGTACATCCGGAAATATTGGTGGTTGTATTGGCTTGGTTGGTATTGACATTATTCAAATAACAATTATAAAGATTAATTGTTGTTCTTCCTCCTGTTGTCGCTCCACTTGTCACTACATTGTAGGTTGTAAAATTTCCTGAACTCAGACTGCTGATGGTTACCACTCTTCCTGCTGCCGGATTGATGGTAATGGTCCCCTGAATAAAATATCTGTTATAATTGGTTTCAGAGACGAAAGTCAGTGATTTGTTGATGGTCAGGTTTTCTACGTAAGCCGTCCCGTTTGTTTTGGGTTGAATAATTATCCGGTCTCCGTTTGAGGCTGCTGCGATAGCTGCACTTACGGTAGAGTAAGCCCCGCCTGCGCCGGCATTTCTAACATACAGATCGGCTGCAAAAGCCGTCGTGCTGAATAAACCTGTCAAGACAACGATAAGTAGTTTTTTTGTCATAATAGTGTAAAAATTTGAATGGTTTAGTATTAAATGTAATAGTTTGATTTAAATAATGTGCCTGATCATAAATAGCAGTAACCCTTGTATTTTCCGGATACAAACGTTTTGTAATTGCTAAAATCAGTCTATAATCCGATAAGTAATGCCTGGATTTTCACCTGATATTTTAATGAATTACAATACAATAATAAATGAAAAAAAAATGACGAGCTCAGCCAATAAATTAGCGTAGCTTTTTTGAGTATTAACGTCCAGAATTGGAATACTTCCGTATTGGTATACATCAAAGATTAAAGGGAATCCAGCAATACCATAAACTCTTCTTTTTTACGGACGGAAAGCGGAATGGCAGTCTTGTTTTTCATAACGATTGTATTTCCGCCCTCTGATTTGATGTAATAATCAAAATAAGAAAGGTTGATCAAATGCGATTTATGGGTTCGGAAAAAGTTATAGGGCGATAATAAGGTTTCATATTCCTTCAGGTTGGTAGAAACTACCAGCTTAGGTTCATTGATGAAATAAAACGTAGTGTAGTTTTTATCTGATTCACAATTTACAATATCCTGAATATTAACAGAATATATCTTATCGGCAGTTTTAAGCACCAGTTTTTGAAGATTCTTCGGGCGTTCGAGATTGGCGAATAAATTACTGAGCTTCATATCAAAAATTTCTTTACTCAGTGATTCTTCTGCTTTTTTTACAGCTTCACGCAACTCATTTGAGTCTAATGGTTTTAGAAGATAATCAATGGCTGAAAAACGGAAGGCTTTTATTGCAAAATCTTCATAACCCGTGATAAAGATTACTTTAAATGTAATTGGGTTTAACTGCTGAAGTAAGTCAAAACCAGTACCATCCGGCATTTCAATATCCAGAAAAACAATGTCGGGTGATAACTGTTTGATTATTTTTATCCCGGATTCCACCGAATCGGCCTGTCCGGTTATCATTATATTGGGGCAATTGGCTTTAATCAAAGTACAGTTTTTTTTCCTGATTTCCTGATTATCATCAATGACTACAGCTCTTAACATGGTTGATTAATTTTCGCAAATATAAGGTATTTCAAAAATAATTTTCGCCCCTTTCACCTTCTTTTCTGAATCTAATTTGTTTTCAGATATGATTTCAAAGTCTTTATTCCGGGTATAATTCAGCAATCTTTCTCGGGTGATTTTCATCGCCATAGATTTATGATCAGGTTGCTTATTTTCATCATTGAAGCCTACCCCGTTATCAATTACTTCAAAGAATAGTTTTTCCTGGTGTAATGAAAAAACAATCTTAATCATTCCTTTTTCAATCTTATTTCTAATTCCGTGTTTAATGGCATTTTCTATAAAGGGCTGCGCCAGCATCGGAGGTATAAAAATAGATTCTGTATCGGAGATATTTTCAATATTGATGCTGAAATCGAACTTATCATCGTAAAGAAGCTGTTGTATTGACAAATAATTTTTAATCATGTCAATTTCTTCTTCCAGCGAAATATAATTCTCACTGGAGTTTTCCAGGATTTGTCTTGTTAATTTGGAAAAACTGTCTAAATAAGATATTGCAACGGTGTCTTTTTGATTGATAATAAGGCTTTGAATATTGTCTATCGAATTAAAGATAAAATGCGGATTCATCTGAGAGAGCAAAAGCTTTTGTTTTATCCTGTCTTTTTCAAGAAGCGTAATTTCCTGCTTCTGTTTATTGTTCCGGTAATAAAAATATCCTCCAAGCAATGCTGACAGTAATGCTCCGGAAAGCGCAATCAGCCAGTTGTTTTTAACGGCTGTTTTCCTTTCGGCATGTAACTCCAGATTGAGCTGCTTCTTTTCAAAATCGTATCTGAGCTGCTGCTGTGCCAGTGCATTTTTAGAAGCTTCAATATCACTGGAATCATTTAATTTCGCCTGAAATTCATATACTTCTAAAGCTTTTTTAAAGTTCCCGTTTTCTTTACTTACTTTTAATAACAAACCTGCGGCTTTTTCCTGAAGCTGCAGATTATTGATTTTTTTACTCAGTGAAAACCCGTCAGACAAATAGGATTCTGATTGGGCATATTCTTTTTTCCGATACAATAAATCACCTAAATTGATGTAAGTATTTGCGGTCGACAATTCATCTTCATCTATTGTAAGAGCTTCTTTTAACAGAGATCCGGCTTCCTGAAATTTACCTTCTTCCATCTTCACCTGCGCAATTTTACCCAGGCTTACACTGGTATAGATATTATTTTGGGTTTTCTTAAAATAAGCAAGTGCCTTATTAAAATAATTGATGGCTTCGTCATACTTTTTTATAGCCAGATAGGAAGTTCCGCAATTGATCAATGCTTCGCTTAATCGATATTCATCTTCCCCGACCAGCTTTTTTTTAGAATTAAAATAATCAATTGTTTTTCTGAAATATGAAATCGCTTTTTCATGCATATTCTGATCCGCATACAATGTTGCAATTGTAGAATTGATATAAATAATTTCCTGCCGATTTTCATCGGGACTTTTCTCAAAATATTTTAATGCGGAGAACAGACATTGTATGGCTTTCTCTTTATCATTGATCTGAGAGTAAAAAATCCCTTTGTTAATTACCACAAAATTCATTTCATCATACGCCTTGACGGATCTAAACAATGAAATACTTTTATCTATAGAAGACATCGCCTTAACTACATCTCTTTTCAATTTATAATGTTCAGCCAAATTGGAATAATAAGCAGCCAGATATTTTGTGTATTTTGTATGTAAATCTTCCTGCTTTGCTGTTTTTAGATTTTTAACAGCTATCTTACCCATCATATCGTTCAGTATCTGAAACCTGCTGTCTTCTGAGGATGTCTGATCTATTAAATTTCCTATATTCAACAACTTTGTTGTATCATGTATTTTTGAGTTTTGCAATGCTTTTTTCAAAGAATCAATCGTTTTATCCTGAGCAGGAAACGTTGAAAAAACAAAAAAAAGAAGTGCGAGTACGGTTATTAGTTTAATTTTAGACATACAGTAAAAGAAGAATTGTATTTTGGAGGCAAAAATAAGTATTTCAGATTTCTCATTTACACATTGTACTTTTTTTCTTAAAATTTATTATATTTTAAAAGAGAAAGGCTTTTTTCATTTATTTAATTTTTAGTGATATTTATTCTAATCATATTTCCACGAGGGTGATTTTTTCAAAATAATATTTATGAACTAATAAAGACAGAACTCAAATCCCGGATACTATAATAGAAGGGGTATGAACCCCGATTAAATCACGATATTTCAAATTCCGGCTGAAAAATATTCTTCTTCACAATTAATTAAAATTAGCGTAAAACAATTCACAGGAGAATCCCCTACTTTCGTGTTATTTTAAAATGAACAAAGGAATATTCTCACTTATACTTTTTGCCTTTTCTTTTTTATCGGCTCAGGAAAAGACCGTGCAGATAGCATTTCTTTCAGATGTGCATCTTCAGGATTTGTACGGAAGCTTTTCGGATAACGATTTTAAAGGAATTATCAATCCCAAAACAGGAAAAGCAACCATTCTGCGAACAATGGATTCTCAACTGCACTCAACAAGGGTTTTTAATGAGAATTATTTTGCCTTTATAAAAGCCCTGGACGATATTGTGGCAAAAGGAATTAAAATTGTGGCCATGCCCGGAGATTTTTCGGATGACGGACAAGCCTACAACCTGCGTGGGTTGCGTACAATTCTTGATCAATACCATCAGCAATATGGAATTGATTTTTACTTAACCACAGGGAACCACGATCCGGTCGGTCCGTTTAGGCAGGAGGCAGGCAAAGATGATTTCTTAGGACAGGATGGGAATCCACTAGGAATTTACAGCAATGGAAATCAGGGAAAAACAACACAAAAGATCATCACAAAAGATATTGCAGAATCAGGATATTTGGATATTTTGGATGAATTAAAAGATTTCGGCTTTTATCCAAAAGAAAAAGATCTGTTTTGGAGCTCACCTTTTGATCAGGATTCTTATAAAAACTATTCTTACCAGAAAGCTTTTCAAAACTCAACGTATTCCAGGAGGATGTATGAAGTTGCAAAAGGTTTTTCTGTACCTGACTTAAGTTATGTAGTCGAACCTGTAAAAGGTATCTGGGTGATGGCCATAGATGGGAATACCTACATTCCTAAAAACATCAATGGAAATCCTGATGATCCCTCTAACTACAATGGTGCTAGTATTGGATATAATAACGTGCTGGCAAATAAACAGCATTTGATCAAGTGGGTAAAAAGAATAGCAGATGAAGCGAAACTTAACGGTAAAACATTGATTGCATTTACCCATTATCCAATGATCGATTTTAATGACGGAGCAACACAGGAAATCAAAAATCTTTTAGGCGAAAAGAAATGGCAACTAGAACGTGTTCCTGATGAAGAAGTGGCAAAGACCTTTTCAGATGCAGGCTTGCAGATTCATTTTGCGGGACACATGCATATCAATGATACAGGAATCAGAAAGATTGATGGTAAAATGCTCGTTAATATTCAGGTTCCCTCATTGGCGGCCTATCTGCCGGGTTATAAAATTCTCACCATTCATTCTTCAGAAAAAATGGAGGTAGAAACAGAAGTTTTAAATAATGTTCCTCATTTTGATGATCTTTTCCCTTTATATGAAAAGGAATACAAAACACTGAGCCAGAATAAACGCCATCAACTTTGGAATAAAGATATACTAAAAACAAAATCATATCATGATTTTATGCTCTTTCATTTAAAAGAATTGGTCCGCTTAAGAATGATTCCTAATGACTGGCCCAAAGAATTTGTTGAAAAAGCTAAATTCTTAAATGGAGAAGATTTGCTTTTACAGGCACAAAATCCAGGTTCTGAAATAACACCAAAAGGAATTAACACAAAATCATTCAAAAAATGGAAGTTTGACGACCTGTTATTTGATCTTTATAAATTTCAATCTGCGGATAAACTGGCCAAAAAAGACATCCAAAAAGAAAGATTATATCAATATCAGGTACTGGAAAAACTGTATGAAGCGAATACCTCCCAGGATCCTTTTGTCAAACAGTTAAAATCCGTGTTCAGAATTCTTTCTTTACTTTCAAACGGAGACCCGGCAGATCATTTCGAAATAGATTTGAAAAGGCAGCTGATAAAAAAATTGTAATTTCTGTCGTTATTTTCCTCCAGATCTCACAGATTTCCACAGAGGATTGTGTTTGCTTATGAAAATACATATGATATTGGTGTTGAATAAAGCAGCAAGCAAAAATAGAAGAACAGAAAAGACCATCAAAAATCTGACAGCCTTTTCCTTATTAATCTAATCGTAAAAAATGTTCTATTTTCCTGTTACAGGATTTTTCCTTTCATAAGTGTTATTATCGAAGCTGATTTTATAGTTTGATTTAAAGAGTTTACTGGGAAGATAATAATCTGTGGTAATAATCTGCACACCACTTTCTTTCGCCTTATCAAACCTTGAATAATCTTCATTCCTGGCTTCTGTTGTGTCGGCATCGGCTCTGGTGCGGATGATATAACCCTGTTTTACAAGATCATTAATCTCAGGACCTGGATCATTCATCAATAATACAGCAGACTCCGGCGTTCCCGGTGAAGAATTGGTAAAAATCATTCTTCCTTTTAATGAAGGATGATCTTTCATATAAAGATCCCTGTTCGCACCATTGTTATCCAATACAAAGAGAAATTTCCCTTTCACATCCTTTACTTTTGGCCAGTTCTTTTTAAGGACAGCTTCATTCAGCGTTTTACAAGAACCTCTGATTTCATCCGGGGTAATAATTTTATTTTTACCCAAATATTTTTTCAATTCATTATCCAGATCATCAAAAAGTTTAGCCGTATAATGTTCCGGTTCTGTCCCGAATCTATTCGCTTCTCCATCTTTAGGTTCCAGTGTGATGAATACAGGATCGTGATCAGGATGAGCATCAGACCATTTTTTCAGATCTTTCAGGCAATCTTCCAATGTATAGTACCAGGTCTGATAATCAATATCTGTAATATGAATCATTTTGTAACCGGGCTTCTTCATTTTTCCTTCAGGATCGAAGGGCTGCGTTGTTTTAACAAGGTCTAAAATCTTCGGATGAGCATATTTCCCTCCTTTACTGTCCGCATACACGTCAATTTCAAGATTGCGGAGGCCAAGATCCAGCTGTTCAGGGATTGGAATATGTTCATACTGAATTCTGGGTAGAAAATTCATAGAATCTTTCTCGGATAAATAGCTGTAAACCTCCGGAAGGATCGCTTTCTTATAACTATTATGAGAACCGATTACCTGAATTTCATTAATCTTTAAATCATTCAGGTTCTGAGACTGTGACCAGAACAGGTTAAATGAAGATACATACAGAACTATAAAAGCGGTCTTTTTCATTTCGACAATTTTTGTAATGGCGAAATTAATGACTCTTCGTTTCTGACGATTTATATATTATGTTAAGTGTTTTTTAAGATTGTGTAAATGAGAAAAAACACGTTTTTGTAAACAATTGATAATGAATACGTTTTTATTTTCTCTTTTTGAGATATTTATGTTTTATTGATTTTAAGATAATATTATGTTAAAGTAATTTCGTGGTATATCATTTTACTTTGTATGCCGAAAATGAAACGGAGATCAAGTTAAAAAAAACCACTGTTGCGGGAACAACAGCGGCTTTTACCAAGCAAAGCACGTTTACTACAATTACTTTACTTAATGATATGTACCACAAAATTAATTTTTTTAAATTTAAAAAGCTAATTCCGATAGCATTGATCTTTTTGGTGTCCAATCACGCCAATGCAGAAGGATTTACCACGAATCACCCTGCTTTTTCGCAGGTGAATGAAACCATTTCCGGTGTAGTGCTGGATCAGGAAGGATCGGCCATTGAAGGCGCTCAAATCTCTGTTATAGAAACAGGGGCTACGGCGATTTCGGATGCTTCAGGAAATTTCTCTATTTCCGCTTCCATAGGACAAACGTTATCTGTTTCCTATAATGGATACGAAGTACAAAAACTGAAGATTACCTCTTCTTCAGTTTCCGTTAAACTACAATCTGCAAAAGCAGCAACTTCTATCGAGGAAGTTACTTTAGTAGGTTATGGATCTCAGAAAAAATCAGATTTAACGGGAGCTGTAAGTCAACTGAAAGCGGAAAACTTCAAAGAAGGAATGAATATTTCTGTGGATAATCTGATGCAGGGGAAAATTGCCGGTGTCCGTATCGTTCAGTCGAGCGGTGAACCGGGAGCGGGAGTGAATGTTTCCATCAGGGGAATCGGTTCCATCAGAAGCGGAAGTACACCTTTGTTCGTTGTAGACGGCGTTCCTCTGAGTAACGATGCGGTAAGTGCAACAAGCCCGAATGTAGGGTTGGGAAATGCTCAGGCGAAAAATCCGTTAAACTTTTTGAATACATCGGATATTGAATCCATCACTGTACTGAAAGATGCTTCTGCAGCAGCCATTTATGGAGCAAGAGGTTCAAACGGTGTTGTTTTGGTAACCACAAAAAGAGGGAGAAAAGGAGAGCCGATGTTCACGTATGACACCTATCTGGGTTTCTCTTCCGTGATCAAAAAATTAGATTTATTGACTGCTGACGAATACAGGGTTGCAGGAATCAATAAGTTGTATGACCACGGTGGAAATACAGATTGGCAGGATGAAATCTACAGAAATGCAGTTTCATCAAACCATTCGGTTTCATTTTCAAAAGCGACAGATACAGGAAATTATTTTGCATCACTTTCCCATATGGATCAGGATGGTATCGTGCTGAACAGTGGTTTCAAAAGGACAACTGCCCGTTTGAATGCAGAAGAGTCTTTCTTCGATAACAAAAGATTAAAAGTTAGAGTAAATCTTACGGCAAGTGATATTAAAGAAACCGGAATTCCGAACGGAGCCAATGCAGGTTCTGATGGTCAGGTGATTATCCATGCGTTGATGGCAAATCCTACCCGTTCTGTATATGATGAAAACGGAAATTATACGAATTTCAACATGAATGCCCATTACAATCCATTGTATTTATTGAGTGTTTATAATGATAAAACCAATACATTCAGAGTATTGGGGAGCACAGAAGCCACATTGAGAATCTTACCGGGATTAAATTATAAATTCAATTTAGGTATCGACAAAGCAATGTCTGAAAGAAATACAACCATGTTTCCTAACCTTACAGACAGAAGTAAGACAGGACTGTATGTTCAGGCAAATCTTGATTCTTATAATGTGCTTCTGGAACATTATTTAACCTATGATTTTAGTTTAAATAAACATAATTTCAGCTTATTGGGAGGTTTCTCTTATCAGAAATTCAAATCTTCGGGAACCTATTTTGGACTGGAAAATATTGCCGCACAAGGAGCCGGAATTTCACCGGATATTAATCCCGGCTATTCCGGTAAGCCTATCGTTCCCGGAGCGGGATATGCTCAGGAAAATGAGCTGCAGTCTTATTTCGGAAGGGTAAATTATAATTTTGATAAGAAATATTTGTTAACCGCTTCATTAAGAGCCGATGGTTCTACACGTTTTGGAAACAACAACAAATACGGATATTTCCCGTCAGTAGCAGTGGGCTGGACAATTTCAAACGAAAATTTCCTGAAAGATTCCCAAATTGTTAACGAATTAAAACTGAGAGGAAGCTGGGGACAAACCGGTAACCAGGAAGTTCCGAACAAGATTACCCAGGATAGCTATTCATTGTCTCAGGATGCAGGATATTATTTATATGAAAATTTAAACCTGGTCAACGGAGTTAAGATATTAAGAACACTGAACCCTGATCTAAAGTGGGAAGTGGTGGAGCAGACCAATATAGGGGCAGATTTCAGCTTATGGAAAAACAAACTCTACGGATCATTGGAATATTACAACAAAACGACAAAAGATCCAATCCTGAATATTCCTTCAAGAGTATTGAGCCCTACAAGTACAGTTTGGAAAAACGTTGATGCCCAGATTGTGAATAAAGGTTTTGAATTCTCCTTAGGTTCAGAAATTATTAAAAATGAGAATTTCACATGGAATTTTGACGTTAATGGGGCAACGGTAAATAATGTGATCAAAAATCTTCCTGTTTCAGCCATTTATTCAGGTGAAGTTTCAGGCCCGGGACTTTCCGGAGTTACGGCTAATATCTATAAAAACGGCTATGAAGCGGGATCTTTCTATATGCTGAATTATTTGGGAGTGGATGCCAATGGAAAATACATGTATGAAGATGTAGACGGTGACGGAATAATCGGTCCGAAAGACAGAAAGATTTTTGAAGGAGCGATTCCGAATTTCACTTTCGGGATCAATTCTTACATGAAGTATAAAAAGTTTGATTTTGCATTCTCACTGATTGGCCAGACAGGAGGGTATTTATTGAATAATACGGCATTGGATTTAAATATCAACAACTTAGCTTCAGACAGGAATGTTTTGAAAAACTTCAGCGATTCGGGAGCCAATTTCACAAACCAGCCGCAGCTATCTTCTTTATATCTTGAAAAATCAGACTTCATCCGTCTGAACAACGTAAGATTAGGATATACTTTCGACATCAATCAACTGAAATTTTTGAAAAGCATCAATCTTTATGTGAGTGCACAGAATGTATTGACAATTACCAGCTATACAGGTTACGATCCGCTTGTTGACACCAACAAACAGGTGGGAGGAAACCAGTCTTTGGGAATTGACTATACAACGTATCCATCTGCGAAGACTTTCATCCTGGGAGCAACCGTTAAATTTTAAATTAAGTTAAAAGAAATCATGAAATCTAATTTTTTTCCTATTAATAAAATCATTTTATCCGTTTTTGCACTGGCTTTAATTGGGTGTACAGATCTGGATGAAAAAGTAGTCGATGAGGTTTTGGGTTCCGAAAACCTGGCAGATCCCGAAAGTGCAATTGCCGCAGCTTACGGACAGCTCGGTGACGGAACTTTTGTAGACCATGGAAGTGTTTTCGCATTACAGGAATATTCTACGGATGAAGCCCTGCTGGCAACAAGAGGAAGTGACTGGGGAGATGGTGGAAAATGGAGAGCCATGCACGAATTTACCTGGGACGCCAACAATGATGTCGTAAAAACGACCTGGGACCAGCTGAATTTCGGAATTACAAAATCTTTAACAGCAATCAGAAGTATTGACAAAAGCAGTGTAAGCAATAAAGCTTTATTCTTAGCGGAAGCGAAAGGGTTACTGGCTTACTATACCTACACCACTTTGGATTTATTCGGACAGGCTCCCTACAGGGATCCAAGCAATATCAATGCTCCGATTGAAATCAGAAAAGCAGATACTTCTATTGATGGGCTGATTACTGAAGTAGAAGCTCTTATTCCTAATCTGGCTGATATCAAGACTCAGAATACTCATGCCGGGAGATTCACAAAACAGGCTGCTTATGCTTTATTGGCAGACATGTATCTGAACAGAGCGGTTCTTAAAAATAAGACAGCAAGTACGTTTAACTTTACAGAACAGGCTGTGAATGGCGGAGGAACAGATATGGATAAAGTGATTCAGTATTCTAATTTACTGATCAACGGAGGGCTTTTCAGTTTAGAATCAAATTATTTCCACAATTTTGACATCAATAATGACACGAGTAAGGAAATGATCTTCACAGTGGTTCAGAAGAAAAACTCGACCAGAAATGCGGATAACGACCTGGCCTATATGTCAATGGAAAGAATACAGAAACCTTCGCCTGACAACAGAGGAACAAACGCATCCTGCATCACTCCCGAATTCTATTTTTCATGGAACGGGAATCATGACGATCCCCGTTTTCAAAGAAACTATCAGTACAGTGACGGAACATGGTTCAGAAACGACGGAACAGATGTAAGTGTACCTTCAACAAGTAAGGTAGAAGGAACTGGAAAACCGTGGTTCCATTTCAACAGAGGTCTGCAGGTTGGTCAGCAGTATGGTCCTAAAATTCTTGCGGACGGAAACTTCGATATGACAGCAGACGGAAGAATTAAAGTATACAAGTTATTTACGGAGAAAAATACAACACTTCCGGCAGATTTCACACCGGAATTAAACTTCGATAATCCTTCAGAAGCCGTATTTACGCAGGCTCAGATCAACAGAGGGGTAAGAAACTTTAAGTTTGAATTCGATCCGGGTTACGGAAACAACGGAACAAGCGGAATGGACGTGCCCTTATACAGATTAGGAACAATCTATATGATGAGAGCGGAAGCCTATTTCAGAAGTGGGAATATCGGGGCTGCGCTGGCTGATGTTAATATTCTGAGAACAAGCAGAACCCGTGAGGCTTTATACAATAATGCTTCCGGAGTTGCTATTGCTTCTTTGGATGCTAATACACTATTTAAAGAATCCGGATATGAATTGTATTGGGAAATGTATAGAAGAAAAGCGATGATTAGATTCGGAAAGTTTGATCTTCCGGGAACAGCTAAACCGGCTTCTCAACCTTACAGAAGAATTTTTCCGATTCCTCAGGCAACGCTTGATGCATCGAAAGAACTTTCACAAAACCCAGGATATTAAATCATTTTATATCCAATTGATTGGTACAAAAAACGGCTGTCTCAAAAGAGGCAGCCGTTTTTTACGTCCATAAAAAATCTGTATACCAAACTTTTACAATCCGGTCATTCATCATTTGACTTTTTAACCCGGACCTGTTTATATTTATCACTTTCTTATTAACAATTTTTCTTAGTTCAGAAATTATTTCCGGGAGATATTATCCATTTTCGAAGCCTATAAATGATTACATTAGCACTGAATTAAAATGCGCTAAGATTTCTATGAAAAATATATGCTGTGTATTGCTTATTTCAATGGTACAACCTGTACTGGCACAAACTAAATTAGATAAAGCACTTACCACTCTTGAGAATAATTACGAGCAGGAGAAAGTATACTTACTGACCGATAAATCACAATATGCAGCCGGTGACAAAATGTGGTTTAAAAGTTTTGTATTTGATGGATATAACCGTTCTGCATTATCTACTACCCTATTTGTTGAACTGTACAATTCCGATAAAAAATTAATAGACTGGAAAACGATACTTCTGACCAACGGTGAAGGAAGCGGGGATTTTCAGCTGAAAGAAAACCTTCCTGAACAAATTTATTTTGTAAGAGCTTATACTCCTTACATGACCAATTTTAACGAAGATTTCCAGATCGTTAAAACGATTCCGGTGTACAATCCTGCCTCCGCCGAATCATTGGTAGTTTCCAAAAGTTCTGACTGGTCTGCAAAAGCCTTTCCGGAAGGCGGAACTTTCATCAGCGGGATGCCCTCGAAATTGGCTGTAAGATTATCCAGCAATACTGCCCTGCCGGAAAACTGGACCGGAAAAGTGATAGATACACAAAAACCCAATGTACCTATCACTACATTTAAATCTTTTGATAAAAATGTGGCATCTTTTAAAATAACTCCTGCATCAGGAAAAAAATACCAGGTTATCATTCAGGATAATACAGGGAAAAGCAAGACAATAGATCTTCCACAGGTTGCAGACAGCGGTCTCAGTTTAGAAGTTTACAGCTCCAAAGAAGGGATTAAATACACCTTAAAAGGCGCCAACCTAAAAGAGCAGCTTAAAAATTATAAAATTATAGGAACCATCAATAACCACCTTGCTTACAAAGCCAATATCAACACTTTAACCAATGAGGCTACCAGTCTTATTCCTACAAAAATCAGCAATGGAGCTAATGCTATTCTGCAATTAGCCATTTTTGACGAGCAGGACAACCTTGTTGCAAAAAGACTCTGCTTTATAAAACCCGGACAATTAAAGATTGAGAAAGCAGAAATTGTAGGCCAGAGCATAAAGCCAACCCCAAGATCTTTCAACAGCATTGATCTTTCCCCGGAGTCCTATTTCAAAAATTATACTGTTTTGGTAAGTGAGGATAACGGCACCCCCAATCCGGAAGAAGAAAATATCCTGAGCGGGCTTTGGTTAACGGGAGATTTTACGGCAAAAATAGACAGCCCGGCGCAATACTTTTCTCCAAATGCCAATACTGAAGCTTTGGACGCGCTCCTTATTTCTGAAAACTGGCAGAGATTTGACTGGAATTCCGTACTTAGCGGATCTGTACCCACCATTAAAACCAATTCCCAACAATACCTGTCCTACAAGGTAAAACCTATTAAAAACGGCTCCATGCTGATCAACACCAATGTGAATTTAGTCTTGAAATTAGGTAAAAGCCAGCCTGTCATTAATCAGTTTAAAACGGATCAAAACGGATATGCTTATTTAAACAATCTTAACTATGATGAACCTATCGAGGTTTCATTATTTGTGAATTCAGAAGATAATAAAGAATCTAATGCCGATAATTTATTCGTTACCGTAGAACCATTAGTCACTCCCATATCATTTAAAGGCAATTTCCCCGGTACAAAATATACATTAGTAAAAGCCGGTGAAAATAAAACCCTTTCTCCAAGCATTTCCAGAGCCATCAATACTCAGAAAAACATTAAAAAAACGGAGAGTGCGGATATACAAATTGAAGAAGTAAAAATAGTAGCAAAAAAGCAAGATCCAAAAGAAGAATTGGACAAACAATTGTCCACCGGAATGTTTAGTTCTATCAATTCCACTGTATTTGATTTCGTAAATGAAGACCAACATATTGCCGGGTCAAACAATATACTGGACTGGCTACAGGGAAGAGCTGCCGGCCTGACATTTCAAAGAAACAATTCAGGGATCAGCATACCTTATATTCGCGGCCAGCAGGCTAAGCTGTATTTAGATGAAATCTCTACTGATGCTTCAATGATTGCCACCCTTCCCGTAAGCAATATTGCTATGGTGAAAATCATTAAAGGAGCAGGATTAATAGGTGATGCGGTAGCCATCTATACGATGAAGGGCAATATGAAATCCAAAAGCAATGAAAAAGAAACCCAGAAGACCAACTCATCCGTCATAAAAGGATATGATCAGCCTTCCGAATTTCCTATCGAAATGCTGGATAATGATGATCCTGCAAAGAAAATTGAAAATGATACCCGGGAAACTCTTTACTGGAACCCTAATTTATTTGACAGCGATTATGTTCCTCCCAGAATTAAATTTTTTAATAATGACAGCGCAAAACAATATAAAGTATTGATCATAAGCTTTGATGAAGACGACAATCTTCTGTATGATCAACAAATCTTTAAATAATATATTACCCGTTGTGCATTTTGCAAAATTTTGGTATTAGATTCGTCGGTTCGAGTGTTTTTTCGTAACAAAGTGGAGAAAAAATGTATCGAGAAAAGATTTATCTTCAAAATTACCAACTTCTCCATCCTATTTTTTTTTCAAAAGTCTACTCGAAGTGACGAAAATAAATCAAAATGCACAACGGGTAATATATTTTTCTGTATTAAAAAGCCTTTCAGGAAAACTGAAAGGCTTTTTCGGTTTAAAAGACAGAGAACGCACTGACTTTATTTTTTTAACGCAAAGTTTTTATAAGAAGCCTTTTAATTTTAAGGAAAGCAAAAGGTTGCGGTTTCACAGCTGATTAAGCTGAATGATAAAACGCACGCTTCATCAAACCAATCAAGGATTGATTCCTTCTTTGCATCCTAAAAAATTATGCATTATTACATTAAACCTTTGCGTTAAAGAACTCTTCTATTCGGATGAACTTAATTTTTTTTGAGAGCGGAGAAAGTTTTTTTAAACGCAAAGTTTTTATAAGAAGCCTTTTAATTTTTAAGGAAAGCAAAGGGTGTGGATTCTCCGCTGATTAAGCTGCCGGTAAAATGCTCGCTTCATCAAATCAATCAAGGATTGATTATTTCTTTGCCTCCTAAAATTATGCATTATTACATTAAACCTTTGCGTTAAAGAACTCTTCTATTCGGATGAACTTAATTTTTTTTGAGAGCGGAGAAAGTTTTTTTAAACGCAAAGTTTTTATAAGAAGCCTTTTAATTTTAAGGAAAGCAAAGGATGGCGGATTCTCCGCTGATTAAGCCGCC
>NZ_JPRO01000020.1 GCF_000737785.1 Chryseobacterium luteum
CCCGCTTTCCAGAAGGTTGAGAGGAAGTTTCAGTATAAATTCTGACGGAGAATTTGATACAGGATTAAGGTATATTGTACAAAAATGGCTATCCGTTTCCGGAAATTATGATAATGAAATGGGCTGGGGAGCCGGAATCACCCTGAATTACTAAAAAGAAAGGACTGTCATTACAAGGCAGTCCTTTTTATATCAGTAGAAACTATAATTCTGATGTAGATTTTATAGCACTAAAATTCATTTTTTATTTTAAATTTTTCAGTTCGTTCAATAATTTACTTTGTTTGCTGATAAAGTTATTTAAACTGTCTGTTTTTAAAGGATGAGCGTTTTGGTATTTTTCAATTTCGGGAAGAGTTTTTCTGATTTTGAAAGCCACATAGTAACTGTAAATACTTTGGCTATTGCGATTGATTTGTAAGGTTAATTCTTTTAGCTTTTGCGTTTTTATACTGTATTTATCTGAGCTTTCTTTTATTAAACTGATGAGTTGTTTTCTTAAAACAGAATCATTAATACTTTTTGCGCCATATTCAGCATCAGAATAATATTCATTATTTTTACGGAGGATATCATTATAAATATTTTTAGTTTTGCTGCTATTTTCCTGTAATGAGGTGATTTTTTCATCCATCTTCTTAAGACTTTCATCATTCTTTATTTGCTCAAAATAAATTGCATCGAGCATATTTTGACCTTTAATATATCTTGATGAGGATATTTTAGAATCTGTATTGTCTACTACATTTTCTACAGCTGGAGCATTTCTGGACTTGTTTTCTTTACATGAAAGTACTGATAAAGCTAAGGCAGAAATGAAAAGTATTTTTTTCATAAGTTTTTAAATTGTTTTTATTTCTTATTAGTTGAAAATACTTTAAAGATTGTTACATTATTTTATAATTGAGTGTAAAAATATCCTTACTCTTGAAATTTAAATGGATTATAAATAAAAAAACGGAGCCTGAAAACAGACTCCGCATACATTGTTTTACGCTAAAAATTATTTACCCAAATAAGATTTGAGAATCTTACTTCTGGTATTATGCTTTAGTCTCTTAATTGCTTTTTCCTTAATCTGACGTACTCTCTCTCTTGTAAGATCGAAAGTTTCACCGATTTCCTCTAAAGTCATCGGGTGTTTTCCGTTCAGTCCGAAGTACAATCTTACCAGGTCAGCCTCTCGTGGAGTCAAAGTATTCAATGCTCTTTCGATCTCAATTTGAAGAGATTCAAGCATCAGATCTTTATCCGGACTTGGAGATTCTCCTGAACGCAATACATCATAAAGATTAGAATCTTCACCTTCTACCAAAGGCGCATCCATAGACAGGTGTCTTCCGGAGTTTTTCATAGATTCTTTAATATCTTCCTCGCTCATGTCAAGAACTTCAGCCAATTCTTCCGGAGAAGGTGGTCTTTCGTTTTCCTGTTCAAGGTGAGCGTATGCCTTATTAATTTTGTTGATGGAACCGATTTTATTAAGCGGAAGCCTTACAATTCTTGACTGTTCAGCTAAAGCCTGTAAAATTGACTGACGGATCCACCATACCGCATAAGAGATAAATTTGAAACCTCTAGTTTCATCGTACCTTTTTGCCGCTTTCATCAGTCCTAAATTACCTTCATTGATCAAATCGGGTAAAGAAAGACCTTGATTCTGGTATTGCTTAGATACAGAAACTACGAAACGAAGGTTGGCTTTGATCAATTTCTCAAGTGCTGCTCTGTCGCCTGCACGTATTCTTTGTGCCAATTCTACTTCTTCGTCCGCAGTAATCAGTTCCACTTTACCAATTTCCTGCAAATACTTGTCTAATGAAGCAGTTTCCCTGTTGGTTACCTGCTTAGTGATTTTTAATTGTCTCATCTATTTTTATCCTCAAAAAAGAGTTACTATATATTATACGTATGAAGTGGTAAAAAGGTTACATGTGTTTTAATTATTTTTTAAATTTGAGGCTGTCATCAATATCAGGCATGAGATTTCAGATAGGCAGTATAAATAATTCTCCTGTCTTTCTGCCTTGCAACCCCAGATTTTTCCACCAACAAAAAAAGCGAAACCGAAGTCCCGCTTTTATATTATTTTGAATAATCAGCTGTTAAAACAAATCATTCAAGAGCTTTGCCAGTCTCAGTCCTCCGTAAAGAAGCTGTCTTTCAAGAGTATCATTGAATTTATACTGGTAGTCGTAAGATAATTTTGAATCGTTTGGAGTTTGTGCGTAGATCTTGTTGGCAATTTTATGAGAATCATATAACCAGTCTTCCAGTGTTCCTGTCTGGATCTGCGCGACTTCTTCTTTAGATTTGATGTCTAAAAGACTGGCATATTCAGTATAGCTGTATTTTTGCGAATCTACCAGCTTACCGTCCCATACCGAGTGAAGATTGGTTTTTTCACCGAAATACGTCACATTGATTTTGTTTCCGCCAAGGTCTTCAGCTCTTCCTACGTGGAGTGGCTGAGAAAGGTCTCCCATAATATGGATAAGGAAGATCAGGGCAATTTTCCTGTCTTTTGCGGATGTTTTTTCGTCTTTGATCTGGCTGGACAGAGTGTTCACCTGAGTATAAAGACTTGGACCTGCCTGCATTTTAAGATTCTGCTCAAACGCTTTAAAATCTGCCTGCGGATCAATATTTACATAATGCCATGATGAAGCCTGCTTCCAGACCCCGGTGGTATCGGATTTAATGAAATCCGGCCAGTTTGCCCAATACGCCAGGCGTTCTTTACCCATTATCTTTTTTATTTCCCTTCTTGCTTTTCCCGACAGATGGTTTTCTGCGATCTCTGCAATGATACGGTGTCCCGTCAATCCCCATGCATAAGAATAAAGTGAAGATGAAATGAATGCTAAAATCAGAATTTTAGAATAAATACTTTTCATTATAAATAACATTTTACAGGCTGCAAAGATACGGCCCGGTTTCCGAACCTGTATCAATAATGACAAATTTCTTGTTTCAAAACGTGTTAATAAAATTTAATCTAAATAAAGATCTAAAGTTTAAAATTCTATAAAGCCTCTGAAATAAAGGATAAAAGAAGTGTAAAGCGCTATATATCAGCTCATGAAATTCATTTCTGAACTCTGCCTAAAACACGATTACCGTATTTTTACGGAATTTATTAAGGAATATTCCTTTTAATGTCAATAAATTAGTATTTTTAGGATAAAATTATAGTAAAATTATTTTTTCAAACTTATGAGATATACTATCTTTACAAGTCATAATCACAGGAAATACTATGTATGAGAATAATATTGTAGACATGTATTACAATAAGCTGCAGACTGATTTCAAAGCTGAAGCCGTGGCGGTGAATCTTTTGAAATACCAGCGTGCGGTAAGCAATATATTTATAGAGCGGATCGGAATCAATGACCGTGCTTATCTTAAGGATATCAAAAGTATCTCGAGCAGCTATTTAGGATTTGATGAGGAAGTATTCACCATAGAAACCTATAGGGAAGGTATTTACGATTATCTCCCGGAAGGGTTGTTTCACCCGCCGTCTTTAGGAGCTTCCCGGAAGAATGTGGATACTGTAGTGCGTGAAATCCGTAAGCAGAAAAGAGTGGAAGAGGATGCCCGAAAATTTTTCCGTCCTTTTGAACTGGAGATTTTTTTCACGGAAATCAGCTCCCTGCTTAAAGAAGCTGAATTTGATATTTCAAGTGATACAGACACGCTCCTGGATACTGTGAGTGAGCTCTGGCCCCTTATAAAAATGCTGGATAAGCAGAATGCGTATATTTTCATCTACATTTTGCCGTTTTTTCACCAGATCAGAGGTGACAAGAAATGGTTTGAAAGAAGCATGACAGCTTTCCTTCAGGTACCGGTGGAAGTCACTTTTGCGCCGAATATTATAGACAGGATAGAAAGAAATGACGACTCTATGTTGTTGGGGAATTCAAAATTAGGAGTTACCTATATTCCCAGTGGCAGACATATGGACGGACAGCGGAACTGGGTAGTGAATATAGGTCCGATTCCTTATACGGAAATGAAAAAGTATATTTCGGGAAGCCCGTTCAGAAATATTCTGCAGGCTTTATATGATTATTTTCTTCCGGTAACGGTAGACGTGGAGGAAAATTTTATTACAGAGAAAGAGGAATATTCATTCAGTCTGGAAGATGATGAAAGAAATGCCAGCAGGCTTGGATACTCTACATTTCTCTAAATAATTTATTATATTTACAACGACCAACAAAGTATAAATTTGAAAAGAAACTAATGGAAATTTCTTCAGTAAAAGGTATTTTTTTAAGGTATATTTTAATGCCTTTAATCGCGGTGATCATGATGTTTATTCTGGGAATTATCAGAAGGAACAAACCTGCAATTAAAATTAAAGTAATTATTATATATGTTCTGCTGTGCAGCTTATGTCTGGCCCTGCCTGGATTTTTTGGTTTTGCAGGAAATCTTTTTAATCCATACTGGTATCTTATTGCACAGGTGATTTATCTTATTTTGGGTATTATCCATGTCAACCTGCTGCACAGGTACTTCAGAAAGCATATTGATTCTGTAGGAATGAGCATTTTGTTTGAATCCATACTTTCGTTAACGTGTATTGCTTTCGGGGGCTACTTATTTACCTTGATCTTTAACTGGCTGAGCAATGGGACAGGTTATGCCGTAATGGCCGCCACAAGTATATTGATCTTCGTTGTTCCCATGGTATTTTATTACTGCTATGTTCAGTTTATAAGCATTCCTTTTGATATCTATAAAACATGGAGATATTCTCCCGATCAGAAACTTCCGGACTTTGACGGTGTTGATTTTGACAGGTTAATGGTATTGAATGTTGAACTTAGCAAAAACCTTGAAGATGCAAACCGATTCAGGATCAAAGCCAAAACGCTGCCAACCGGAGTAACATTTGGAGACTGGTTCTACAGGGTAGTGGACGACTATAATCATAAGAATCCCAATTCTGTCATTCATCTTTCAGATATAGAAAAAGAGCCTTATTACTGGATTTTTTACACCAAAAAATCGTTTTTCAGCTTTAGAAAGTATATTGATTTCGACCAGGATATCTCTACGAACAACATTTCGGAAAATGAAGTGGTGATCTGCAAAAGAGTGATCCAGCATGAGGAAGAAGGAGTATTGAAAAAATCATAATCACAGAAAATTTAAAAAAAGTATTAAATATGATACAGCCTATTAAGCATTTTGCGATCAATTGGGTAGACGGGATGAAAGTTTCCCAGAGACACCTTAATGATCAGGATAATTTTTTAATTGACACGATCAGAGATGCCAGCTCGCTTGGGATCACCACATATAATTATGGACTTTTGCCTATTTCCAATGAATTTACGGATAAGACAATATTTGACGTTCATAATACTGCTACCAATGATGTACAGCTTGTTATAAAGAGATGCAGCGCTATTACCATGGCAGGTTACCGTATAGATTTAACGGATAGAAGAGTGAGTGTAAAATCTCTGGCAAGATCTATGAATGAAGAGCAGGCAGACGGTGATTATTATATCCTGATCTCTGTGAACCCTTTTGATAAAGTGCCTTTTGGGGATATTGACCCGGAAGAAATTCCGCCCCGCCATCCGAGTGCACAGCCGAACCACCACATCGAGCTGCTTCCTGTCACTTCGCTGAACAGCAGCTATTCCGGAGGGAATTACCTGATCATTGGAAAAGTAGATCTGAAAGCCAATATTGCACAGGTAGATTCCAATTTTATTCCGCCGTGTACCTCTATCCAGAGTCATCCTGTTTTGCTGGATTATTACGGAAGCTATGCAAAATCTATTGGAAATCTTCAGCAGTATGCGTTTAAGATCATTCAGAAAGCATCTCATAAAAATCAAAATACAGCTTTGGCACAAAATGTTAAATTTTTGTGTACCACCCTGGTAAATACTTTTGGAGATATGTATTTCCAGTTCAGGAATATTGTTCCGTGGCAGCCACCGGTATTTTTGATCGAGGCATTTGCAAAACTGGCCCTTCATCTTTACAATTCAACCCAGCTCCTGGTTCCTGCAGAATTGGAAGAAATGCTGAATTACAGCTTAGAGTGGAGTGAGATTGCACCTCATACTTTACTGAACCAGCTTTCTATTGTGGCAGAGACCAATTATGACCACCACAATTGTGGAGAGCCATTACTGTATATCCAGCAGATGCTTCGCAGCCTGGAAATTATATTCTCCAAGTTGAGTGAGCTTGACTACATCGGTCAGAGAAAAGAAAATATTATTGTTAACGAGCAGGAAGTTACTTCAAATACCAATCCGAAGAGAGGTTGGAGTGTTTTAGATTAACAGAAACAACTTAAGATATAAATCCCGGACTGAAATTTTCGGGATTTTTTATGCATAGAAATAAAAAGTGACAGGAAATTTTAGATTCAGTAAGGCTTAAAAATAATCAATTCTAAATAATATACATGGACATAGATAAGATAAGACGGGATACTGTGGGCTGTAGAGATAAAATATTTTTGAACAGTGCAGGAGGATCACTGATGCCGGAACCTGTGGTTACAACAATGACCAGCTACATTCTTTTGGAGCAGCAACATGGCGGGTATGAAGCTGCTGACAGAAATTCGGAGCAGTGCAGCCGTTTTTATGCAGAAGCAGCGCAACTGATCAATACTCAACCCGATAACATTGCTTTTACAGTAAGCTCTACCGATGCTTATGCCAAAGCTTTATCCAGTATTCAGTTTGAAAGCGGGGATGTCATCATTACAACTAACGATGATTATATATCGAACCAGATTGCCTTTTTTTCGCTACAGAAAAAGCTGGGAGTTAAGATTGTGAGAATTAAAAATCTTCCCGATCACGAACTGGATCTTGAAGATGTGGAAAATCTTATTAAAAAGCACAATCCGAAACTCGTTGCTGTCACTCATATTCCGACCAATTCCGGGCTGATCCAAAATGTGGAGGGTGTAGGGAAAATCTGCCGCCAGTATGATATCCTTTATCTTGTTGATGCCTGCCAGTCCGTTGGCCAGCTTACTGTGGATGTTGAGAAAATAGGCTGTGATTTTCTTACCGCTACGGGCAGGAAATTTATGCGGGGACCCAGAGGAACAGGATTTTTATATGTTTCGGACAGGGTTTTGGAAAGGAATATGGCCCCGGTATTTCTGGATATGGCAGGTGCGGAATGGACAGCGTTCAATGATTATAAACTGCTTAAAACCGCAAAAAGATTTGAACATTGGGAGACTTCCATCAGTTCACTTTTAGGATTTGCGGAAGCTCTAAAATATGCAAATGGAATAGGTTTGCAGAATATTGAAAATTACAACAGAAATTTGGCGGAAAAATTAAGAACCGGTTTGCAAAATAACGGTTTAAGGGTATTGGATCAGGGCCGGAATTTGTGCAGTATCGTTACTTGTTGTGCTCAGGACAGTAGCATTGACAATATTTATAAAATACTGAAAGAGAATAATGTATACTTTTCTGTGAGTAATAAAAGTAATGCACTGATTGATTTTACATTGAAGAACCTTGACAGGGCTATCCGCCTGTCGCCGCATTATTTTAATACTTCCGGTGAAATTGAGGAGGTGATAAAAATGCTGGAAGGGTAGTCTTTAATATTGGGACATGGTGGCTTCGGGAGCCTCAGCCACCATGATGGTTTATTTCTTCACCAGTATTATTTCAGTGGCTTTTCTGCTGAGTATTTGTTTGGAATTTCCAATCTCTATGGTCATTGATTTGTCAAAATCTTCAATTTTAATAATCTTTATCCTGGTATTCAGAAGCAGTTTTCTTTCATTTAAATAACTTAGGAAGCCATCGTCTGAAAGGGTAACGGAAGCAAAGATTACTGTTTCTCCAACGTTGCAGGCGCTCAGTTTCTGCAGATCCTGCGAAATAATATTTCCATCTTTATCGGGAATAGGTTCTCCGTGCGGGTCAAATTTAGGATGATCCAGGATCTCATCCATCTTGTCGAAAAAAATCTGCGAATGCACGTGCTCCAGCTGTTCTGCGATCTCGTGGACATTTTCCCAGCCGAAGTTCATTTTTTTTACCAGGAACATTTCGGTAAGGCGGTGTTTGCGGACTACCAGCGCTGCTTCCCGTTTTCCGTTTTCTGTAACTACCAGAGGCTTGTAGGTTTCATAGACGACCCATTTTTTGTCGGCGAACTTCTTCATCATGTTGTTTACGCTCGGCATTTTTACATTTAAAAATTTGCTGAGCTCATTGATCGTTACTTTCCCTTCATTGTCAACTAAATGAAACAAAGCCTTCAGATAATTTTCTTCTGTTAATGTTGTTCTCAAAATGTTAGATGATTTTCATTACAAATCTAACAAAATATTATGTAAAATCGGGTCTTGTTGTTTTAACTTTTTTTAATTTTACTTCATGAAATTTTCTTTTAAAAACGATTATTCCGAGGGATGCCACCCGAATATTCTGGAGGCACTTTTAAAATCAAACTTTGAACAGCAGGCCGGATACGGTGAAGATGAATACTCTCTAAAGGCAAAACAACTGATCAGGGAAAAAATTAAAAATCCGGATTCTGAAGTCTATCTGGTGTCCGGAGGAACACAGGCCAACCTGATTGTTATTTCTTCGGTTCTAAGGCCTTATCAATGTGTAATTTCTGCAGCACCGGGGCACATTTTAAATAATGAAACAGGAGCTATCGAAGCCACAGGGCACAAGATTTTAAGTATTGAAACAGCAGACGGAAAACTCAGACCTGCAGATATTGTTCCGGTTTTGGAAAGCCACAGCAATATCCCTCACCAGGTGATGCCAAAACTGGTTTATATATCCAATTCTACAGAGCTTGGAACAGTTTATCTGGCAGAAGAGCTGGAAGAGCTTTCGGGTTTTTGCCGGAAGAATGGGCTGTATCTGTTTATGGATGGGGCCAGGTTGGGGCATGGATTAACTTCCGAAATCAGTAACCTTACACTGGAAAAAGTAGCGGAACTGACGGATATTTTCTATCTGGGAGGAACAAAGAACGGAGCATTGATAGGAGAGGCTATTGTGATCAGTAACAAGGATCTGCAGCCGGATTTTGCTTTTAATATCAAGCAAAAAGGAGCATTGCTGGCCAAAGGACGTCTTCTTGGGATCCAGTTTATGGAACTGATGAAAAATGACCTGTATTTTGACCTGGCGAAGCATGCCAATATTCAGGCAATGAAGATCAAGAATGCAATGAAGGAAAGGGGAGTAGCGTTTCTGTCTGATACGTACACCAACCAGATTTTCCCGATTATCAGCAATAAGCTTATAGAAATTCTGTCAGAACATTTTGAATTCTATGTCTGGAAAAAAATGGATGAAAAATATTCCGCTATACGCCTCATTACTTCCTGGAACACAGCAGATGAAGCGGTAGAAAGCTTTATAGAGGTTATTAAAAAAGAACTTCAATAAAATTACTGTAAAAAGGTGGCTGGAAATTTTCCAGCCACCTTTTATTTTTTGATAGTGATTTATAGTAAAGAAATACTTTAAATAACCGGAATAATATATTTTATTATTTTAAAGCTTTCAAAACCATCTTACAGTCCGCAGATTCAAGCTTCTGACCGTCTTTATAGCTGATCTTTTTCTCATCGGCATATTTAGACTGTCCGTCTTCTTCTTTATGATCTCCGATTCCTTCCGTTAATGTATTTTCTTTTTGGATGAAGAAAATATCCCTTTTACTTTTTTTACCTTCAGACTGGAATTCATAGGTTAATTTCAGGGTATCTCCTGATTTAAAACCGCTTACATCTCCTTTCGAGCTGTCTTTTTCACTGTTTTTATAGGCTAATTTCCCGGTAATGGTTCCCAGGTTGTCATCAATGGATGCAAAAACACTGTCTTTGCCCGTAACGCCCATATAGCAGAATGATTTTGGCCCCAGTGTATCTTTAGCAGGCTCTATTACAGCTGCTGTATCGGTTTCTGTTTTGGGAGCCGGAGTTTCTGTTTTTTTATTACAGTTCATAAGAAAAGCAGACAGCGAGCCCAGTAAGATTAATTTTTTCATACCTAATGTTGTTATATTACATTCAAATTTCAGTGTACTAAATTAGCAATAGTATTTAAATATGAAAGAAAACTAAGCATAAATATAACCTGTTTAAATTTTATTCAATAAAATTATTATGCAGAAATAATATTTCTCTCGCAGATTTTGCGGATGACGCAGATTTATTTCAGTTATAAAAATCTGTGTAATCTGCCTAATCAGCGAGATTTTAAAAATTTAAACGGCCTTTTAAAATTTCTATTATTTTTAAACCATTAAGAAGAATTTAAAGAACATATTTCTCTCGCAGATTGAGGAGATTTCGCAGATTTTAAACTTTTAACATTCCTCTGAAACCTCTCGCTGCATAATAGGAATCTGCTCCGTTGTGATATACAAAAACGGTGTTGTAGCGGCGGTCACAGAAAATAGCACCACCCAGTTCCCTGATATTTGCAGGTGTTTTTATCCAGCTGGAAGTTTTCAGATCGAACTTTCCTAATTCCTGAAGCTGGCGGTATTGTTCTTCTGTTAATAATTCAATGCCCATTTCGGCGGCTTTATCAATTACGTTACTTTCTGGTTTGTTGGCTTTACGGGCTTCCCAGGCCTGGTAATCGTAGCAAAGACTTCTGCGTTTCGGGCTTTCCGGGGAACAATCGAAAAAGATATATTCATCCGTTTTTTTGTCGTAGGTTACCACGTCCGGTTCTCCTTCTGTGTCTTCCATTTGGTTCAGTGACCAGAGCTTTTCGGGAGCTGCTTCCAGCTTCGACTGGATATTTTCCCAGTTCAGGTCTTTATGACGGTTCATATTTTTTTCAAAACGGTTCTTTAAGATCTTTAAAAGTTCTCCGGTCTGTTTAGCTGTTAGTTTCTTTTTGCTCATATTAATTTCTGTTTGTAGTTTTTGATTTTTAAATGCTGATTTTTATTATTATTTAAGAGCCTATTTAAATTTTATTGATATATTTCTCTCGCAGATTAGGGAGATTATGCAGATTTATTTCAGTTATAAAAATATGATAATCAGGGAAAGGAGTGTTTTCCATTTGAAATGTTCTTGTAATTTTCCGGTCGGGAATCACTTCGTGAATGGCTCCGTTGGCCCGGAAAACAACTTCGCCCTGCGGGTTGGAGGTTTCAAACTGATAGCCTCCGTGCGGTTTGTTTTCCAGCTTCAGCACTTTGGTTCCCATCCATTGTTCTACCAGTTCTGCTTCCGTATACGCCTTGAAAAGAAGTTCCACAGGAAGATCAAATTCTCTGGTAATGAAAATTTCCTGTTTACCGTCTTCGGCCTGGATTTTTGTTTTTAATTCCATGATTTTGAGTGTTTTGAGTTGGAGGGTTTGAGAGTATTAGAGTAGGAGAGTAAGTTCTCCACACAGGTATGTTTATGCTTTATAATTTTTCATAATGCTTTCCAGTTTGTTGAATCTGTCGTCCCACATTTGGCGGAAAGGTTCTATAAAATCGGCTATTTCTTTCATTTTATTGGGATTAAGATGATAGATAATTTCGCGGCCGTTTTGTTCGGATCTCAACAGTTCGCATTCCGTAAGGATCTGAAGGTGTTTGGAAACAGTAGGTCTTGCCGTATCGAAATTGGAAGCAATAGCACCCGCAGTCATAGACTGTGCGGCCACCAGCATCAGGATAGATCTTCTGGTAGGGTCTGCTATAGCTTGGAATACATCTCTTCTTAAATTCATTGTGTAGTTATTTGACTACAAATTTAAATGAAGTCATTTGACTACGCAAGTTTTTTTTTGGAAATATATTCTAATTTTAAAGAAAAAATAATCTAATACATAAAGTTAATTTCTATAATAATCAAAAAAATAAGAATACTCTTTGAAAATATTCCAAATATTAGGATTTGAAAAAGTTTCCAATAACTTAAAATCTTCAATAAGTGTTGGAGAGTGTGCAATGGCATGTACATTTATTTTTTCTTCCAAAGTTATAATACTCTTCTCATCTAATATCTGTTCTAAAGTAAGTTGTGAAATTGAAAATAAATACCATAACCTTCGGATGTTTATTAAAATTTCTTTGCTTAGATTTAGAATTTCAAAATACGTTCTATTTTGTAACTCGCGCATATAAACAATTGTACCATCTGGAAGATATTCAATGGCATCTTGCATTAAATTAAATGGAGGAACAAATTCATCACCACGTTCTCTATTACAACATGTAAAATCTTCGGAAGATTCAAATGTTTTGCCATTACAAGATGCAACAATATTATGATATGCAATATGATGAGGAAAGGGAGGTTTATTTAATTTACTTATTGATAATTCAAAAATACTCTGAGGAACAACATTTTGCCTTAGAACATTACTATGTTGATAATAAGGTTCAAAATCAATTAAAATTGATTTAGTTTTAGGAATAATATGTTCTAATTCTGTAGAATTATCGTTTACAATATCTCTACAGCAATAACAACATTTATTATTTTGCTCGTCAACAAAAAAAGCTCTAAATCTTTTTACAGGATTTTTGATCTGTGGGTAACCTATATTTTGATACTTATAAGTTTTATCATTTTGTTCAAGCCAATTAAAATCAATAAAAGTCGTAACAAAATCTATAGCTTCCTGATTTGTTTTGTCAATATAAATCATTTATCAATTAGCTTTATTGTTTTGTTTCAACCGTTTATTTATTTCAACTTCTATATACTTGTTATTTTCGCCTGCTATATCTATTAATTCATTCTTAATTTGATTAGCTTGTTCAGTTTTACCAAACTTGGTAAGTATAACAATTGAATCAATAAGCTTTTCCAGTTCAGATTCTCTATATTTGGCTCCCATAATTTCAGTTAGCCCTGTGTTGTAATCAATCCCGTAAATATTGTCAACTTCTTCATTGTAGTAATAATTGCCATCATGTTCTAATTTGATAATTCTGTTTTTATTATCAGATTTAAAGTTACTTATAACTAGGGGAGAATGTGTGGTAACTATGAATTGAATATTAGGAAATGTTCGTTTTAAACGTTGTAGAATTTCCTGCTGGAGTGTTGGGTGTAAGTGTAATTCAATCTCATCTATTAATACTACACCAGTGCTTTCTATTCCTTGATTTAATATATAAGATCTATATGCAATATCAATTATTATAGAAAACATTCTTTTATAGCCCATAGGTAATGTTTCAAAGGATATTGCCCTACCATCTTTGAAATTAAATTCTATAGTGTAATCTTTACTATAAGATCTATTTACAGCAACTCTAAAAAGTTCAAATTCTTTATTAATAAAACTAAGATCTTCAGAAAGAGGTTTGGTAAATTCCAATAATTTATTTTCTATGAACAAACGTTCATGATTAAATAAATTGGCTCTTTTATCACTATATAAATATTCTAATCTTTTATTTAATACCTCAATACTGATATGATAATGAGTGGCTTTTGCAAATCTGGGTGAATCATCACTGTACTTTATGGATGAAGCCAATGATTTTGAATTCAATAGTTCAATTTGCAATTGTACTGCCCTAATTTCATCATTTAAATCCTTTTCAAAATTAGAGACTTTATAAAATCTTTGTAGCCAAAGCTCTATGCAATTAGTTCTTTCGTCCCATCCATAATATCCTAGATCTCTTGGTAAAATATCACTATCAACAGTTTTTTTAACTTTATTACCAAAATTTATCATCTGATGTGGAAAAGAATCGGTAATTACTGCTAAAATTGGTAGCTCAGCTTTTAAATTTTCATTATAATAACTAAGAACCGAATGGAGGATATCTTTATAATAATTTGTAGAATAACCTCCGGTTTGAGTTTTTTTTATCATTGACCAATTTAATTCCTCGTTAAAAAAGATGGCTTTAAATTTGTTTTCAATAGGGTAATTGTATACTCTATTGATAGGATCAAAATTAGCCTCATCTTTTTGATATGATCTAACCTTAGCATTATTGGATATTGATAGGTTCTTTGCATATTCTTTTGGTTTGGCAAACATAAAACTTAGCCCACGACGAATACCAGATAATACACTTGATTTTCCTGTGCCATTTTTACCAATAAACACTGTTGTTTCTGTTCCATATTTTATTTCATATTGATTAAAGCAACGAAAGTTATTGAAAGTTGTTTCAGTGATTTTCATATATTATTTTTCAGAACAGTTTATCTAAGTTTAAATAGCTAAATTAATAAAGTTTTGCTATTTAACAATTAACTTCTCCAATCTCTCCATCATCTCATCCTTCTCCTTCAGCATCCTTTCATAAAGTGCAATCTTCTCTTCATGAAGTTGCATAAGTTTATCAATTGGATGAAAAATTGGATTTTCATTTCTTTGATATCCAATACCATTATCGCCAAAAGTATTAGCAATAACATTCACCGCCTGTTCCTCATCAAAATTCTCAATAGCTTCAGCCGGAACTTTCAGAATTTTAGCTACCTGGGCTAAAATATCATGTTCTACGGTTTCTTTCTGTTCAAGGAGGGAGATTTTCTTCTGGTTCCAGTCGTCACCCAGCTCAAAAGCCAAAGCTTCCTGTTTAATTCCTAACATTTCACGGAAACGTTTAATATTTCGGCCCTGGTGTATTTTTTTATTTTGCATATCTGTGTCAATCATAATAACAAATATAAAGTTTTAAGACATAAAATAAAGCTCCTTTTTAAAATAAATTAAATTCTAAAATATCTTTCAGTCGTATAAAATACCCTTCCTGAAATTAGAATATCCTGCCTTATATTATTTGGTTTGCAGAAAACAACAAGTAATGAAAAAGAAGATTAATTTCCAGAACAAATATAAGCTGTTCCGCAACCGCAATCTTAAGGTTTCCCATAAGTGCTTCGAAAGATCTTACAGGCGGCATGTCTTTTTCCCGGAAATACGGATTGCCGGGAAATGGGTTCAGGAATGTGGTTTTGAAGCGGGTGACAGGGTAGTGGTAACGGTGTGCAGGAACAGGAATATTTTAAAGAAAATGGAGATGGATTAGGTGATTTTAACCTATTGATAATGTGTTATTTCTATCTCACGCAGATTTCACAGATTGAGCAGATGTTTGCATTTAATTTTTATTGGATTTGACAGGGATTAAATATAATCTGTGTGATCCGTGCGATCTGTGGGAGATTATAAAAAATATTTAACCGGATCAACTTGTGTATTCTATAAATGCAAAGTTGCGAAGCTGATGCTGCTATATTTCAGGGTAGCAAAGAGGAAGCAAGTGAACCTGCCTGATGAAGCTGACATTTAGCTGGCCACCTGCGGTGGCCGAGCCTTGTCTATTGGATATCGTAATACGTTTCTTCGATAAAGAATTTCCTGTCTTAATTCAACCGAATTATTTTATTTTTTTCATTGGGAAGGCATGTTTTCCTTTTTTCCCGTTCATAGTTCCTGAAATTTCAGCAATTAAAGAATCTTTATGAATTTTCTTATAAGTAATGATCTGCGGGAAGTCATTCTGTGGATTTTCAAATACAAGTGAAGTGGAATTTGAGACCGCTGTTGATACAAAATCAACCGGTTGTTCATCATGCTGGCCATTTACAGAGACAATATAGTGAAGCTTTTGGTCTTTTTCTACCAACCTTACGAATTCAAACATGATGGTATCCTTTTTATTCAGATAATAACTTTTTGCCTGGAATTCTGTGTTGCTTTTTTTAGTCCAGGTTTCATAGAGGACTCCTTTGGGTGTTTGGGTTTTCCAGGTGCCGATGAGCCATTCCATCTTTTCGAGTTCATTTTGTTTTGCCGTCCAGGAACAGAAAATGGTCATTAAGACGGCAGAGAGGATCAGTTTTGTTTTCATTGTCGGGATATTTAGTATTCAGACAAAGATCCGGATATGCTAAAGCTGGAAATTGTAAAAATGCGACAGTTTAGTTTGTACCGTAAAAAAGTGAAGACATTTTCAGGTTTTCGCCATAGAATTCCGTTGGAGTAAGTCCTGTAAATTCTTTAAAATCCTTGATGAAATGCGCCTGGTCATAATATTCGGATTCATGGGCCAAAGCGGTGAGGGTTGTAAATTTTTTATTGAGCAGGAGTTTCAGTGTTGTTTGAAGCCTTATCGTTTTGGAAAGCTGTTTGGGACTGAGGCCAATGGCAGAAGAAAACTTTCTTTCCAGCTGTCTTCGGTTGATATTGGTCTGCCTGGAAAGTTCGCCGATTGAAATCTGCCCTTTGGCTGTAAGAATGGTATCCACAGTGGATTGTACAATTTTGTCAATGGCAGCGGCATCCAGTTTTTTGAGTAAAAACTCTTCAACAGTATGTATTTTCTCTTCCGCTGTTTTGCATTCCAGGATATTTTTCTCCAGTTTGGTTCCGTCTTCTCCGAATAACTGATCGAGTGAAATAGCCTTATCATCCATTTCTTTAATCGGAATGCTGGCAAACGGTATAAATCCTTCATACTGAAAACGTACGGAAAAAATTCCGGTGGCACCCGTAGGCTCAATCATAAGCGGTTTGGTGAGCTGGCCAAAAACACAGCTTCTGGGCTGTACAACTGCCTGGCCGTCATTCATATACTGTTTGTACAGATCACCGTAGTGAAAGATCATTTCCATGCAGCCATCAGGAACAATGGTCTGCTGCCGGGGAATTTTTTCTTGCGGGCTTTCCAGGGTCCAGTAGCATTTTATAAGATAGGAGAGTTCCAGACGGGGCTGAAAGGTTTGATAATCCATTATTTAGTCATTTTTTTCGGGAATGATCCGTATAAAACTACTAAATAAAATTGAGTGAGGAATATTTTATTTTACATCACTATTTTGTGATTTATATTTGTTGTTGAAATAAAGTTTATAGAGAAGAAATAATACGCCCTGCATTTTGCTTAAATTGATAAACTTTTCCCGAAAGATCGGCTATACCATAATAATTGCTTAAACAGATTCTGAATTAATGTTCAGCTCAGAGTTAAATTTATAAGTAGTAAAAACCTGTTCAAAACTAGTATATATGGAAAAACCAAATACGCCCGAATAAGCCAGATTTTTCAAGTCAGGTACTAAGCTATTTACCGTGAAAACAAGTAGTTAAATGGGCATAAATTCTCTGATAGCTGAAAGTTAGTTAGCCATTGATATTAAATGTTTGTTTCACGAAGAGATCGTTATAAGTTATACGCAAAAATCGAGAGCAGAAGAAACAAGCTTTTCCATTTTCACTGAAGTTGAAAGTTATAAGTCTTGAATTATTATTTGTCCTATAATTTATATTATGTTAAATTGATGATGGTTGTATGTTTGTTAATTTAATTAATTACATTTATTTTACCTTCGCCAATATATCCCTTGTTTTATAAGTTCAATACAAAATTTGAAAGTGATTAAAATCTTCAGATATATATTTAGGTTCTTGAGAAGCTGCGAACTTTATTGTTTCTATACAATTTTGCTCCTCAGAATATCCCATTTCTTTATAATGTAGATAAAGATCTGCACAAGCATTGGAGAGTTCTAAATTTGGACTTGCAATTATGCATTCACTTTCATTTTTGCGAAACAGTTCACCTCCTTTTGTCTTATAACCAAAAAGAAATAAATCTCCATCATCATATTTTCCGCCAAGAATAAAAGTAGAATGATCTTTTGGAGTAATTTTAAAACTTCTAATATTCTGAATCAACTGCGATGGTAATTCATGTATTGATAGTGCATTTGCAAGTTGAATACCCCATTCAGCATCGCCAGTCATTCCAAACAATATAGTATCAGATAATTTATATATTTTTTGTATTTCATGAATTTTATAGTGCGAACCAGACATTTCCTCTTCGATCATCCGTCTATCCGCAAAAATATTTATTTCTTTATTCTGGACTAAAGTTGCAATTACTATACTCATACTAGTTTTGATTATTTCATAAGATGTTGTTTTAATAGCATTATTAATCGTTTTTTGAGACTTAATTTTTTCCAGATCTAATATTAGGACTTTAACCATCAATCGCAGATTCAATGCAGACCGAGTTCTCTCTGCCAAGATAAAACTTTCTTCGTGAAAACAGAACGTTCTGCAACCGAAATCTCCGCGATTTCGGTTGCAGAACGTTAGCAACTGGCAATTACTGCCCAACTTTCGTCATAAATATTCTAATTTTTTCTATAATTTCATCTCCATCCTCTTCTAATGCAAAATGCCCGGTATCATAAATATTATAATCAATTTCCTTTACATCTTTTTTGAAAGCAGCTGCTCCGCTTTCAGGAAAAAACTCATCATTTTTTCCCCAAACTATTAATAAAGGTGGCTGATTATCTCTTAAATATTGTTGCCATTTTGGATATAGTTTTAAGTTGTTTTGATAGTCGTAAAATAAATCCATATTGACTTGATGTGCATTTGGCCTTGAAAGTCTTAAATAATCTAAATGCCAAGTGTCTGGATTTATGGTTTCAATATTTCTTGTTCCGTGTGTGTATTGCCATTTCAAACCGTCTAATGAAAAGGCTGGCAGTATTGCTTTTTCGGTTTCAGGGTTTCGGTCTTTCCAAAGTGCTCTGATTCCAGCCCAGGCCTCGCCCAAACCTTCTAAATAGGCGTTTCCGTTTTGATTAATTATTGCCGTAACCCTTTCCGGGTGAGCTGTAGCTATTCTGAAACCAATAGGTGCTCCATAATCTTGTATCATTAATGCATAAGAGTCAATTTTTTTCTTTTCTAAAAAGGCGTCTATTGTTTTTGCCATATTATCGAAAGTGTATTCATATTCACTTGCCAGTGGAAAATCGCTGTTTCCAAATGAGGGATAATCTGGTGCAATCAAATGAAAGTCATCAGATAACTGTGATAAAACTTTCCGGTATTGATGTGAAGATGAAGGAAAGCCGTGTAACAGCACTATTGTAGGATTTTTGGGGTTTCCTGCCTCTCTGTAAGCAATGTTAATTCCGTCAATTTCGATGGTTTTAAATAATGTGGGGTGTTTGTGTGTCATACTTTTTGATTTATCGATAGTTTTATTACTTGTTTGGCTTTTACATCCAAATAATGTGAATAGGATAATTAGTTGTAATAGGATTATTTTTTTCATATTCTGATGGCTTATAACCTTCTTTCTGTTTCTTCAATTTTTAAGTCATTGATGCTTGCGAACCTTTTTTTCATGAATCCATTTTCATCAAATTCCCAATTTTCGTTTCCGTAAGCTCTATACCATTGACCATTTTTATCCTGATATTCGTACTCAAATCTTACAGCAATACGATTGTCATTAAATGTCCAAAGCTGTTTTTTAAGTTTATAATCCAATTCATTTTTCCATTTGTTAGCAAGAAAATCCTGTACTTCTTTTCTTCCGTTAATGAATTGATTTCGATTACGCCATTCTGTATCAAGTGTATATGCTTTTGAAATTCGAATTGGGTCTTTGCTGTTCCAGGCATCTTCTGCCTTTTGAATTTTTTGTATCGCTGTTTCTTCGTTAAAAGGTGGTAGCGGATGTAATTGTATCATAATTTACCGAACGTTCGTTAATTTATTAGTTCAAATTTTTTTTACTCTATTGAGTATCGCTTTTCAATATTTTTTAAAGTGTTTTTAAAAATACTGGTATCAGCTAATCCTTTTGTTACAATGAGACTGCCTTGCAATTCTATTAAGGTCTGAATAGCGTTTTGTTGAGATTCTGTGGAAGTTAATTTTAAGGCAATACCCAACGCAGTAAAAGCGGAAATCCATTTATCCATACCAGATTTTATCTGTTGCTCAAATAACGATAATCCGCTATGCATGGAAAATGCTCTCAAAACACACGTTTCTTTTCCGCTATCATAAAGAATTTCAATATTTTTTAGAGCATCTTTTAATCTCAGTTTTGTTGGTTTATTTTTGTCCATTAGAGGAAAAAAAATATGATCATCAACCCACTGATCTATATTGTTCAATACACATTCTGCCATCTCTTGTTTTCCATTTGGAAATCGATGATATAGACTTGCTTTTTTTAATCCGGTTACTTCTGCTAAATCATTTAAACTCGCTCCCTCATACCCTTTATCTCTAAAAACCTTGGTAAGTCCGGCTATCATATCTGTATCTAAAATTTTCTGTGGTCTCATAGTGCAAATATAAGCAAAAATTATTTATTACCTAACGTTCGTTAAAATATTTTTTTTATTTCTACACAAACCCATTGGCACTTTATTTTTCTTCTTTCTTAAAAATAAATTTCATCTATAACGTTCTGCGGGTTTGCGATGGTGGGGCAATCGAAGCACAAATCTTCAATTTTGTACAAAAGTCCAATCGAAGAAATACCGTTGAACTTTGCAGTTTCTCCCCACTATTGCAAAGCCATTGTTAGCCGTAGTTTCTAATTTTTATCTTTTTTGAAAACAACACCACCTTGTATATCCATAACAAGCTCTTTTATTTCGCCATTATTATAGTCGAGATTGAATTTGAAATCAAATTCAGGATTCATTTGCTGAGGAATTTCGTTGATTGGCTTTGAGATAAAATTATCAAATTTCTGATGTTCCAAAACAAATTTAAAGGCAGGGAAAGTAATATAAAGGTTATTATTCTCTTTTGTTATTTCGATTGTCCCATAGCCTTTATTGGTATATTCTCCACAATAATCGTCTAAACTATGTGTGGGTTTAAATTGCTCGTTAATCGATTTTACTGGTGTTGGCTTATAAATGTCATAAATTTCTTTTTCATATTGATAAGGTTTGTTTTCGTCTAAACCCAACATTCGAATTGAAATCATACTAGAAATTGTAGAAGGTAAATCGGTGTTTTGTTGATTGGTTAAAACTACAATCCCAAATTTTTCGGCAGGGAAAAGAACCATTTTGGAGGAAAATCCAGAAACTCCACCCTCGTGAGCTACTCTATAATGACCTTTGAATATTTGGGTATTCCATCCGTATCCATATCCGAAAAGAAAATTATTTTGGTCGGGTTTCATAGGTGGATTTCCATCAATAATCGCTTTTTCACTCATTGCATTTTTGGCGAAATCTTTGGTCAAAATATCTTTTCCTTCAAAATTTCCATAATTTAACCATAATCTTAGCCAATTTGCCATATCGTTTGCAGAACTATTAATTGCGGCTCCAGGCTTGTCGTTATTGGGTATTTGAAATAGCAATTTTTGAGCTTTCCCTTTATACATTCCGTAAGGATAAGAGAAATCTTTTTGTTTTACCATTTCGCCAATCGAAGTATTGCTGTTATCCATTTTTAGAGGTGTCAACAATTTTTCTTTTATTAAATCATCCCAGCTTTTTTGCGATACCTGTTCGGCAATGGCTCCCAACATAATATAGCCGAAGTTGCTGTATCTCCAGCTATTTTTTGGTTCAGCATTTTGCTTTAAGTAAGGAAGTCTGTCCATCAAATCGAACCTGTTTTTTGCAGGAAACAAAATATAGGAACCATCCAAACTTCCCAAACCACTTCTATGGTCGAGCAAATCTTCGATGGTAACGGTGTTATTCATTTTATCGGTTGAGAATTCTAAATGCGGAATGTATTTAGAAGGCTTTTCATCAATTTTTAACTTCCCTTCCTTTTCTAAAATTCCTATGAGTGCTGCAGTAAACGATTTTGTGTTACTGCCTATGCCAAAAATCGTGTTGGGTGTTACGAGAAGTTTATTTTCTAAATCTCTAAATCCATAACCTTTTGTATAAATTATTTTTCCATCTTTAACGATTGCCACAGAAATTCCAACAGCTTTGTAATCTGTCATTATTTTTTCAATTTCAGTGTCAATTTCTTTTAGATTTTCATTAGCATTTTGTGCAAAAGAAAAATTAAATGACATTAATGTTAAAACGCAAATTATTTTTTTCATTTTCTTTTTTAATGGAGACAATTTAGTTCCGTATTTTATTACACGATGTTTTTTTGATATTGCAGCTAACGGTTTGGGGGTTGGGGCTTTGCGTTCGGGCGGGCAATCGAAGCACAAAAGCCGGTATTATTACTAAAGTTCAATTGAAAAACTACCGTTGAATTTTGTACTTCAGCCCGCCTGACGCAAACCCCTTGTTGGCAGTAGTTTTTATTTTTCACTCTCGTATTCAAACCAATTCTTATCAACACTTTTTTTCAATATTATTTTTTCTCCATAAACTTCTTCAACGAATAATGTGTCATTTACTTTCAATTTAATATTTTGAGTATATAAATATCCGTTTTGTTTTGCTAAAGCATATTTCTCTACAGGAAAAAGATAAAAGTCTTTTTTTCTAATAAACTCACTTACTTTTATTTGCTTAAAATCATTTAATACTTCATTTAATTTTTCTTTGTTAACGCTTATTTCTACAGCATATTTTGAATAACTATAATTATTTGGTTGGTTTGTCTGTAAAGTGTCATTAAAAATATTTACATCATTAACTCTAAATTGATTTTTCTCTTTATTTGTGTCAACAATTGATATTTTTTGAATTGAACTCAAAGATTCTATTTTTTTAATGAATTGATTTCCTGCAACGATATTAAAATCACTCAATTTATAAAAAATAGATTTGCGTGTTGTTTGGCAGGATATGGTTATGCTAAAAAGCGATAATAGAATAATTAGTTTTTTCATTTTAAACAATATTTCTTTAGAATTTCGGGATTTAAAATTGCAGCTAACTTTCAAATTTACGCCTTGCGTCAATCTGATTTATATAACTTTCGTAAAGATATAATTTCATCTATAAACGGAAAAAGTATTGGAGAAGTGCGGGTTTCGAAGAATAAAATGTTCAGGAAAACTAAACGTAGTTAGCAGAAATTTTATTTGTAGTTTATTTTGTGATTTAATTCAATAGGATTATTTTCTTGCAAAATACTATTCTGTATTTCTTTATTTTTTACAGAAATATCCACTGTATTACCTTTCGGATCGGTAAATGTAGCTCTCTTCCAACCTCTTGACTGTATATCAAATGGATCATTAAAATATGATTTTGCAAGTGTTTCATATTTTTTCCAATCAATTTTTACTGTTTTTTTTCGTGCGTCAAAAATATTCCCGCCTTTCTTGACTTCTATCAAATTAAATGAATATTCATTGTTTAAATCTTGAATAGAAATAATCAATCCAGGTAAACCACTGAAAATATATGGACCATCTGCAAAAGGTAATTCTGTAGTAAACCAAGCAATCCAGTTTCTTCCTCCATAATTTGTTTCTGCTTTTTGAGATTTATATTTTCCAATTATTTTTTGTTCCGAAGTAATATTCCAATTTAATATTTCCTCAACTGGAAGAAGATAATCTGTTCCCAAATAAGTTATTACTTTTTCAATTCTTTTTTGAGTTAAATTCTTTTTGACATAGAATTGGTTTTCAACCCCCATTTTCAACCTTCCGTTTCCATTATTCAACTTTATTGAATCTGATTTTTTGTCTAGTGAATCTCTAAAAATTGAAATATTATTTTTTAAATCCAAAATCATATTCTCGGAATTAACATCATTTGGTTTTTCTGAATTCAGTTTGTATTTTGTTTCGTAAATAAAACTTATTTTTTGCGAGAAGCAAAATGTAGAAATTCCAAGAAAAAATATAATAAATTTCATTTGTAGTGCTATTTTTCGTGGTATTTGTATCCAATTTTTTCAACTGCACTTTCAACCTTTTCTTTATCGTCTATTTTATGTACAAAAATCACATATTCATCCGATTGTGTATCGATAAATCCCATTTGAAGTCCGTTATTTCGTAATGGTTTGTCATAATCTTCAAAAATATTATCGAATGCAACTGATGCTGTTTGTTCGTAGTTTTTTGGATTTGGCAATTCAATAGCTAAATCAAAATTATTGCTTAAGGAATTTGACAATCTCCATTGCAAAGTCTCAATATCTTGTTTCCAATCAAGAACCATTATGAAAAATAAGTTCTGTTTGTCAGAATATTCCATAACATAATTAAGTGTTGTCATATAATCTTCATCTTTTGAATAGTCCCTTAGATGATCAAAAAATGAGCTTAAATCATTTTGCCTATTTGGTCTTAAGCAGAGTTTGACAAGTGAAATGTAACCGATTTTTTCTTGTTCAGAAATTAAAGGATAATTTTCTTCAACATATTTTTCATATTCATTTTCTGTCAACCCAAAAATAGGTGATGGTTCTTTTGGTATTTTAGGTTTTACCAGTTTTTCAGACCATTTCAATCCTGTGAAAATGTCTTTTAGATATAGATAAATAACGGTTCCAGCTACTAAAATAATCCAATATTTATTATTGAAATTTATTGTAAATTCGAGTACAATTGCAGTTGTCCATACAAGTATTAGAAAGGTATAAAATATCTTTTCTCTCTTTTTTATTTTATAAAATTCTTTTTCTGTCCACATAGGTTTTTCATGTGTTTTTGCATTACCGCTAACGTTCCGGCGCTTGGCGAGGCTGCGAACTTCGGAACTAATTATTTTCTGTTAAAGATAAAATTTCTTGCGAGAAATAGACGTGAATTTACTACAAAATTCGCAACCTCGCCAAACGCTTGTTAGCGGTTCGGGCATTTTCTTTTCAGATCGTTTTGTGAGATTTTTATATCCTGTTATTACCAGACCAACTTCACATTTTCACCCTATGGTCCCTGATTATTTCCAAAAACAAAAATATCAACATAGAAGCCGAAATATTTTATACCTTAGATTTCACAGTTTATTTTTGGATGGCAATAGAACTTTTCTGAGAAAGGCTATCCCAATGGAACATTTCATAAATAAGTATCATGGTTATATTAAAGTTGAATAGAATAGCATCTCTGATCATTTTAATGCTTTTATTTTCCTGTAAAAAGACAGTGGTAAAAAATGACGAAGATGATCCTTGTGAAGTTTTTGTGGCAGGCAAAAAAGGATTCTGGATTGATCTCTATTCTAAAGGCCTGCAGGAAAACAGTGTTACTTTCAGACTTGGAAATAAAGAGGTACTGCCTAAAAATAAAGAAACTGGAACCGGCCATATCAATTATTTTATCGATGAAAGTCTACAGCTTAAGGATACCATAACAATTGATTATAAGGGAAAAGGGTATAAGATCTATGATTTTAGGAATCTGAGAGAAACGGCGATTGACGGTAGGAATCATAAGGAGATCGAAATCTGTCGTGTTTCTACTGCCCGGATCAATGGTAAACCGATTCAGGATTCCCGCAATAATATTTTGAGAGTAGTTCTTGAATAAATGATTACTTCTTGTCAACAGGATACCAAATTTTTAAACCCAATAAAAGCATTAGGCGGATTGAAAGTCAAATGTTCAGGACAAAGTTAATTTTGTTCAGGAAATTAAATAAATATAAGAATATGAGAAAAACAAGTGTGTTATTTTGTTGTTTATGGTCCGGTTTTTTCTTTCCGCAGCATATAGATGGTGTCTGGTTAAACGAAGAGCTTAGAAATTCAATTTTAGATGGTTCATTAGAATCAAAAAACTCCGGAATTATGCAACCGATGTTTTTTGAAATTTCAAAAAATAAAGTGGCTAACTTTTATCAGGTGGAGCCTTCCGTGAAACCTAAATTCAAATCAATAAAAAAAATTACAAAAGATATATATACAGATGGTTTAGCTTTTTATACCTACATTAATGAAAATACCATTTCATATAAAACGAAAAAAAAAAGCAGTACCTATATTCGAAATCAAAATATCAGTAAAGATGATATTTTTGACACAAAAAAAACACTTACAAAAACATATATTGAGTTTACAAGGTTGTCAATAATTAAAGATGTACACTCAAATAAAGAAGTAAGTGTAAAATGTACTAATGGTGGAAATGAAGTAAGATGCGTCTACGATAAAAACAAGTTTTCTTACACAATCTATTCATCCAACCCATATTACTATAAAAGCTGGAATAAGTTAGAATTTTACATGGAAACAAATATTAATAATTCTGAAAGGACGTATTTATTGGAAAAACAAACAAACCATTCATATCATCTCAAGGATTTGACGACCAATACCGTAGAGTATGTCCTTACATATTAGGGGGCAACCGCAACGGAAAGCTGAGCATTATTTTATAATAAAGACTCTTCCCTGTATATGGAAAAGTCCCTCAACGATATCAAAGCACTGAATGCAAATTCTGATGACAGAAAGGCTACTAAGGAAAAGTCTGTGGCACTCTATGAGTTTGTAATTCCTGTCTATAAAAAGGAATACACCTAAAACAGAGGATTTCTACTTATCTGAATATCCACACATAATAATTGATTATGAATAAAATAAAATGATATCTTACTTAAAACATCGTTTTTTGAGACTATCTAATATATATTCCGGTCAAATATTAATAATCTTTTCAAGTCATCTTCAATCATTTCCAAATAAAATTCTTCACCAATAATATAAAATTCAGTTTCCCATGGCGCAACTTTATTAATACTCTCATTACTGAAGTCTAAAATTTTATCGATAAGGAATTCTCGATTTAAAATAACTTCATTAAAATTAGGTAAGCGAAAACTTTCTTCTCTGTTAATTAAAATATTATACAATTTCTTTAAGTTACTCTTAAAATTATTTTTTCCAAGTATCTCAATGGTGAATTCAATATCAGATAGTTCCGGATTAATTACTAAATCGAAGATTGGGAATGTCTGAATGTACGGCTCATCCCATTCAAATTTTTTTTCTTCAACAAAGCAATGTGGAAATATGGTTTTATCAATATAAATCATTTTATTCTTTTAAATTTTCTAAACATTGATTTGCTAAAAACCATTGTTGTGCGTTCATTATTTATTCAAATTGTTCTTTTGTAATATTCCAGACATATATTTTTTCTTTAAATTTTATAAACTTTGAATAGTTTTTTTCAAAATAATCAGGTGCTGACATATAATTATCTTTAAATGATATATTAATATTTTTCCCGGTCTTTGGCAATTCAATTGTAAACTGTGATGTTACCAATTCCTCTTTTGTACTTTGACTAACAGACGTTTTACAGAATTCACCAACAAGATTATTCATAAATACATCAAAATTATTTGTGTAACTTTTTAAATATCCTGTTTTCACTTCTGTAAGTATTTTATTTCTATACTCAAAAAATTTGAAATTATTTTGAGAAAAGCCACCATTGCTTCCGGCAATAGAAGAAATAGCAATTAATTTTTTGTTTTTAATATTCCAATATGTGATTTCAAATATTTGATAACCAGATTGTCCTTCTGTATATGATTGCTCTAATCTTAAATATCCATTTTTCTTATCAATATTCAAAGAATAGTACATATCATCATTGGTCAATGAGCCATTTGAAACTAAGTGTTTTCGTTCAATATAGCTTAAATCGTCTAAATATTCAGCTGGAATTATAAAGAAAAAATCAGCAATTTTTTGTGCAGATAAATACTGTATTGAGATAAAAAGAATAATAAATATAGAAGTTTTTTTCATTATTAGGTTTTTAGTTCTTTCGTTTTTGTACACGTTCATTTAAAATGACGAAACTAATTTATATCCGTTATACAATAGCGCATATCCATCCAAATTCGTAGTGATATGCGCTAAATTAAGCAATCATTTTTTGAGACTTAATCTTACAATATTATAACGCTTTGTGACTTTGCGATGTTAGTGCAATCAAAGTACAAAGTTGAATAGAAGAACTACTGTTGAACTTTGCAGTTTCGCCCCACTATTGCAAAACCCTTGTTGACAGTAGTTTTTATTCAGCTGTTTCAATATTCCATTTTGAATTATTTTGTACCATTTTAAATTTAATATTCTTGTTTTCGCTGTTAAAATAATCGAATATGGAAACGTAAACCGTGTCTTTATTTGCTGTAGTGAATTGAATGTCATACACTTGTTTGTCATTTTTCACTTCATCATACGTAAAATTTAAAGTATTTGAAGAAAACCTATTGTCAAGAGCTCCACCTGTAATTATAGTTTTGTTATTTATCAGTAGTTTTCTTTAAAATCTTTGCTCCCGTCAACGAAATAAGGATTTTCTAATATAAATTTTATTTCCGAAAACTTCTCAATTGGTGTTGTAAATCCATCATAGCGTTCATCATTTCCACAAACTCCAAAGCTTCTTGTAGTAACTATAAAAAGTGAATCTTTTGGATTTAACTTATTCACAGCTTCTTTAATTATTTCTTCTTTGAGTTGTTTGAATTTATAACCTCTTTTCTTTCAATCTGACAAATTAAAATTGTCAAGACTGTCAAAGTAAGTATTATTAAGATAAGGTACTTTTTCATGCAATTTTCTTTCACATTCGGTTCTATAAAAATACTGCTAACTTTCAAATTTACGCATTGCGTCAATTTGATTTATACAACTTTCGTAAAGTAATTTATGCCACTAATATAAAAATTTATTTTGATCGTTTTGATGAAACCTAATGTTTACAATATGATTTTTTCAAGACTGGCTAATTTGCAGCTTATAAGATCTATCTAATATAAGAGCCAGCACGTCATAAAAACGTCATAAAATAATTACAAGTAGAATAAACAGCATATATATTTCATTTATTCAATATAATGATGCAATATCAGCTGGATAATTTTTCTGGTATGCATGGTAAGATATATAATTTTGTTATTGCGAAAATAAACTCCAAACTGTTTTAAATATATATTGCAGAGATTCGAAAACAAAATTATACTTTTGTATAGCTTAAAGAACAAAAGATTTTATTCACCAGGAAATAATAAATTGAAAAAGTGTTAGCATTAATAACGTTTCGAACAATATAGTCAAATTTTCATGATAAAAATAAAGTACGCTCATACCAACATTATAACGAAGGATTGGAAGAAACTTGCAAAGTTCTATGAAATCGTATTTAATTGCATACCAGTTCCACCTATACGAACCTATCAAGGAGAGTGGCTTGACAAAGGCACCGGTGTTGTAAATGCTCATTTACAAGGGATGCAATTACGTTTACCTGGCTATGGCGATAATGGACCAACACTTGAGATATATCAGTATTCAAAAATGATAAATGCTGAAAGACACATAGCTAATCAAAAAGGATTTGGACATATTGCATTCCAGGTAGAGGACATTGCCGGACTTTTAGCATTAGCATTATCGAATGGAGCATCGAAGATTGGAGAGCTAAGCGAACATCATTTTGATAATATGGGTGTGTTTAAGTTTATTTATATCTCGGATCCTGACGGAAATATAATAGAACTCCTAAACTGGAGTTGATATTGATTTAGCAAGCGTGGATATTGACACCGAACGCTTTTTGGTTTAAATTCTTCAGTCATCATCCAGTTTAAATCGCATGATTATGCGAGAGATTTCGAGCTATAATTCCAATAAAATGGTTTAAGAATAGGCATTTTATTATAAAACATTCTATGCCTGAATTCCTGAAATATCTTGTAGCCGAGAAACTCAAAAAGTCAGCAGAGCTGCCTGAAAAATATATTGAATTAAAGACATTTTGCGACTTTAATTTTTCATTAATTAAGATTAAAGACACATAATGAGCTAAGTGAGTCCCTGTAAGGAGTATCAGGGGCATGATTTGGCCAGCTGCAGCTATATCCTAACGGGACACTAGCAGCGGCTCCGGAAGCCATCCCTCAGGGAACCGGTCTAAAACTCTCTAAATATTTAGCAAAACAGTGGCATAATATGACCAGTTATAGCTATAACTTGATGGTGCACCGGCAGCGGTTCCAAAGTAAGCCTATGACCAGCATATGTCAGTTAAGCTTGTTTTGATTGATGATTGCTTGATGAGCAAGAAAATCTCTACTACGAATGGCAAATACAGAAGCCTTTTGTTTTTTTTCAGTGAAATATTGACAGACTTCTTCGTGCGTTATCCTGTGCTAGTTAGGCCCTCTAAACTTAAACACACTGAAGAGCCTTTTATTTTATTTAAGAAGGATCGTATTTTGAGATTTTAATATTGCTTATTATAGATAATTCCAACTTTTACTAGTTCTTGATCTATATATTCCGAAGCTTTCTTTTGAGAAGTATAATTAGTCTCTAAAATAGCTCCGGGAATTTCCATTTTGTGCAATTTATCTACAATTACAATCTCATTATTTATAAATTCAAAAATACCTTTCGAAGTAGCTTCAATAGCCCTTTTTCAAGATAGTTTCGACTTCATCAGCTGAGTATAAAAGTTTTTCTGCCATAGTATCGTTTTCTGGATTTTTACATCCTTAAAAAATCTCAAATTCTTCAGTAATGTTAATTCGGTTAAAATAATCCATTAGGTTTAACGAAATTGTGTCATTTCTAATTTCCCTCGAATAAGATTGGAGAGTGTTAATAACATCACTTGAATAATTTTTGCTAGTATATTTAACATTTCCCATGTCTATCACCATTTTATCTAATACATCAGAACCTTGATAATTTGCATACGCAATCACAAATTGCGCTTCTATAGCACTAAACAAAGGTTTGGGAAATATCTTATACAGATCGTCTAGTATATCTGGTACTTGGTTAAAAGTATAATTTTTATCATAAAAATTGTAATAATAATCTTTTCTCTCAATCTTCAAATAAATTAATATCAGAAGTAAAGGAAAGTGAATAAATCTTGATTGATTTGAAATTAGAGAAATCGCCAAAACACCCATCATTTTTTCAATTGTTCTTAATGAACTTTTACCAAATATTACTTTGCTGAATCTTTGAAAATCGCTAAGTTCTTCAGATCTATTAGAGACAAAAAAATTGTTTATGTCAAATTTTTGTGAAAGATAGCTGATGTATAAGTCAGATTTCGGCTCTGGTATTGTGTACTCAATATCTATAAATCTTTTTAAATATTCATCAGAATTGATTTTTTCCGAATTGTAAACACCACAAATGGAATGACATAATTGAACTCTATCAATTGCTAATACAAATATTATGTTTTTAACATTAAAAAAATGTTTAATTTTTTCCAATATCTCCACTGAATAATTTGGTCTGCACCTATCTAGTTCATCAATGAAAAATATCACTGGTTTATCAGGTGAGACTAAAGAAATTGCTTTTTCTAATTCAATTTTGAATTCAATTAATGATTGTTTTTTCTCTGTATAATCTTCAACATATTGCTCCAAAACTTTTCCTCCACCCTTTACAGCAGCATCGACATATTCAATGAAATCCTTTCCAAATTTTTGTTCTGCAAATCCTTTGATAAGTAACGGAATCAATTCGGATGATAGCTTACTCGCTATTTTAACTACCTTTTTTAGCTCAATTTTTTGTTCACTTTTAAGTAAACTTAATTCACCAATAATTGCAGTTAATGAATCATTATTAAAATCATTTTCCCAAGCGTTAAAAAAAGCTGTTTTGTAACCTTTAAGTTGCATGCTTTTTTGCCACATTTTTATAAATGTAGTTTTGCCTGTCCCCCAAGGATTATTGATTGCTAATACTAAATTATTATTATATTTATCAATAAAGTTACTAAGTATTTCAGCATATTTTTCTCTACTTAATACACAATTTTTAAATGGCTTTTGAGAATCAATTTCTACATCATAGTTTCTAATTTCCATATTGGTTTTTAAGATTTAATTATTTTATAAATTGTGATTTTTTGCAATATATTCTTTAATTTGCTCAGGGTTTTTAATAGCATTTATCGTTTTTTAGGACTAATTTATTATTTGACTAATAAAACACTATGAATTTTAAAAGTATCAAACTTCATTGTTATTTTGTAGTTGTCGATTAACTACTCTGTATACAGAATAATTTGTTTGATCCTGAAGATGTAACAAAGCAACTTCAAAATGAGAATTTAGCAATTTCCCATTTATGTTTTTATATTGAAATATTAAAGAAAGTAATGGAAAATCTGCTCTTAGACTAAATTCTTGAAGATAATTGTGAATTTCAAAAGCTTTCATAAGCAATGATGGTACACGAAGTTCAGTTTTTTCACCTTTATCAACAACACCCATCCCTATCGTTTCAGATTCAAAAATTAAAAAAGAACTTTTCAATGTTGCATGACGCAAATTTACGTTTATGAATTCCCTGCCATCGGGTCGTATAAGAATATCACTAACTGTAATTTTTAATTCTGGATTATTAAATTCCAATAATTGTTTTAATTGAGTAAGATCAACTTTAAATGTCACCTGAAGTTCAGTTGCAAGACCTAATCCTTTATTTTCGACTTGAAGAAAAAAAACTTTATTAATATACTCATAAGGAGTAGCATGATGTATCGGCGGACTGTAACTATAAAAGTTCTGACCTATTTTAAAAGAAAACCTACTTACATCAGCAGAAAAAAAATCTAAATTATTTATTATGAAAAATGGTTTGATAGGATTATGTACAGATTCATCATGATTTCTTTTTTCTAAGCCACTAATATTTACAGCAATGATGACTGTTATTATTAATGTCAAGAATGAAATAATAGGGTTTAAAATACCTCCCAAATAATCTCCAAAAACTCCCCAATCTGCAGGATCTGTTGAGCGATCGTTTTCATGAAAATTTATAACATAGAATATTACAGGCATTACTATTGCAATCAGTGAAATTAGACTTCCAATAATCCATAATATGCGGGAAAATTTCATTGTACTAAGATTTAATTATTTTATAAAATGTCGCTTTACTTCCAATATTAAAAGCTTTCATAATTTCTTCAATAGGAACATTCTTACTTTCGTAGGATGTCTTTACTAAAGGGGCAATTTTTCTATATTTTTCAGTCATTCCTTTTGGCCTGCCTCCCTTTTTCCCTCGAGCTCTTGCAGACTTTAGACCTGCACTAGTCCTTTCTATTAAAACATTTCTTTCGTGTTCAGCCAAAACACAAAAAATCTGGAATATTAATTTTCCGCTTGCAGAACTTGTATCTATATTCTCTGAAATAGATTTAAAATGTATTCCTTTTTCATTAAGCTGTGTTACAAACTGAATTAACCCAACTGTAGATCTCCCGAGCCGATCTAATCTCCAAACGATTAAAGTATCTCCTTTTCTGATAAATTTCAATAATTCGTTAAGCTGTGGCTTTTCCGATTTTACACCGCTAATCTTGTCAACAAAAATTTTTTCAATCCCGATATTCTTTAAAGCATCAGTTTGTAAATCTAAATTTTGCTCAAACTTGCTTACTCTTGCATATCCAATTAACATAGTACACTTTACTCATTTAAAACAAATATAATGTAATTTGAATTTGTGTACAACGAAAATGCACATGTAATAGAATAAAAAAGTCTTGGTTTTAAAAATCTAAACGTGTACAGATAACCGACCGAATTCTAATACTTTTTATTTGTGTTGAAAGCTACAGAAATAAAAAAGCTGCTATATTATTTTAGATTTTATTTATTTAAGCTTGGTAGCATTTTTTAGATGATTATTTTCACAGAATTTTTTTGACAAAAATGAACAGAAATGAAATTTGTTTAGTGGAAAAATGTTTTTGGTATTCCATTCTTGAGATTTTGAAAATCGTATTTTTACCTAAACTTATTATTGGTTATTAGTACTGTAGTTTTCCTATTTTATTATGTGTTGCTTTGAATTGTTATCCATGGAACTATTCTGGATAATCAAACTAAAAAAACTAATATGTCTACAAATCAAGAAAACCAAGAGAATGCAATACCCGCAATTACATTACCTGCTGACCAGTTTGGCCATACAGGTGCACCTACAGAATGGTGGTGGCATATAGGCACTCTCCATTCCGAAGATGGCCGCACGTTCGGATTTGAAATAAATGCAACCGGAATGCAGGCTACTAAAAACGCTCCATATTCCTATGCTTTTACGCAAATAGAGATTACTGATGTAGAAAACCAGCATAATTATCAAAATGTAACAGTATTCAATCCCCTTCCTGCTGATTGGGCTGAATATGATACCACCGAACAATGGTTCGTTAAATTGGGAGAGGATAATTCGGACGGTGCTGTATCAATGACTGCAATTGATGGCAACCCGCTTCATATGCATGTACAGGCAACTTTTACGGATAATGATCCTGAAACCTCCACAAAAACCGACTGCCAGATTGATCTTAATTTTTTTCAGCAGGGTTCTCCTCTACTCGTTTGGGGTAATGGCTGCAATCTTGTGGATCCGGCTGGTAAAAGCCCGATTACAAGAAACAATTATTATTACTCCCTGACCCATTTACAGGCTGCCGGAACAATCAGAATTGGAACTGAAGAAATCAAGGTTACGGGATTAACCTGGATGGACCATGAGTATGGTGCATTTCCTAATGGATCGACTGGTAAGGTAATCTGGTTATTACAGGATATTCAGCTGGACAACGGGTTACATTTGTCCAACTATACAAAGTTTGGTGTTATTCCGCAGGAAAACGTCCCTATCCCTTCAAATGCTACCTTACTGGTAGACGGTGAAAGCATTTTTGTCAATACCGTTACTACTCCACTGGGGCCTACATTCGTAAGCAAAAAAGGAGTGACTTATTTTTTACGTTTCAAAATTGAATTTGAAGATTATAAACATTTAAGCTTTATGGTAGAGAGTTCATATCCTGACCAGGTTTTTAGAGATCCCGGAGCTGATGTTTATGAAGGCGTTGCCACAGCCCAATTTCTCTTTGATCTGACAGAAAAAAAACAAATCGTCATCTCTCAGGGAACCTCATGGATAGAACAGAATCTTGGATAAAATAAGTTTTGGCAGATTTACTTCAGTTATAAAAATCTGCCAAATCTGCGAGAGAAATATATTTCTTTAGTAATTATTTCTGCATCATCAATTTTATTAAATAAAATTTAAACAGGTTCTGATTAAACTTACATTTTAACCTTACAAAATGATGTGTTTTTAATCAGAATTTGTACTTTTGTTGATATATTTTGTATCAATGTCAGTTTTTTCAAATAACATTCGCTTTTTGAGAGATAAAAGAGGTCTCTCCCAGCAATCCGTAGCCAGTGAACTTACAATTTCCCGTGTACGGTATTCCAAATATGAAAACGGAATATCTGAACCTCCTATTGAGCTGCTTATAAAAATATCCAGATACTTTCACGTCAGCATCGATCTTCTGGTTTCTGTAGATATCTGCAAATATCCTTTAGAAGAAATGCTTAAGCTTCCCGACAACAGAATTGTCCTTCCGGTAGCGGTAGATGATCTCGGAAACGATACCATTGAAATTATTCCACAGAAAGCATCCATGGGTTACCTTGAAGGTTACAGTGATATCGGCTACATCGAAAGCCTGCAGAGAATTGCCCTTCCATTCCTTACCAACGGCAAATATAGAGCTTTTCCGGCAGACGGAGATTCTATGCCTCCATTCAGAAACGGTTCATATATCGTAGGGAAATATGTTGAGGGAATTGATGAGCTGAAACCGGGGAAAACCTATGTTTTTATTACTTTGAATGACGGGATTACCTACAAACGTTTTAAAGAAAGAAAAGGAAATGCAGTTTGCGTAAGTGCAGATAATTCATTCTATGAGCCTTATGATATTCCGGTGGAAGAAATTGTAGAGATCTGGCGGTATGCATCGGGAATTTTTCCTGAAGATTTCGAGCCCGGTGACTATGATAATTATAATTTTAAAGAAATGTTCCGCGAGCTGAAACAGGATATCAGGCAGCTGGATAAAAAAGTATCAGGACGCCGTAAATCTTAAAGCTAATAAAAATTAATACATGGACCAGTTAAGCCTGTTTAATTCAGAAGAATTTCTCCGGTTTCCGGAAGAATTGCTTGAGTATACAGAACATTTTCTGCCGGAAGATGAAGCCTCTGAACTTGAGCAGTTTCTTCTTCATACTGTCCCGTGGAAGCAGAGCACTAGGAAAATGTATGATAAAATGGTTCTTACACCGCGTCTTACAGCATGGTATGGAGAGAAAAACACAACCTATCAGTTAGGAGGGAACACATTTAATGTCAATCCCTGGCTTCCCGGATTATTATCTTTAAAACAGAAGATAGAAACATCATCTGGTCATAAGTTTAATTCCGTACTGTTGAATTTATACCGTGACGGAAATGATTCTGTTGCATGGCACCGTGACAAAGAAAACGAATTGGGAAGCCGTCCTGTAATAGCTTCTGTAAGCCTTGGTCAGGTAAGAAATTTCGATTTCCGGAAAGCAGATGACCACCGGAATAAATACAGTTTGCCGCTTCAGCACGGATCGCTGCTGCTGATGAAAGGAGATCTTCAGGTCAATTGGGAACACCGCATTGCCAGGTCTGTGAAACCCATGAAACCACGCATCAATCTTACCTTCCGGCTCATTCATGAAACATAGTTGAAGAGTATTTTACTTTTCCAGTTGAATCCATACCGGTGCATGATCACTGCTTTTTGTCCACCCGCGGACGTGCTTGTCGACGCCTCCGGATTGTAAGGCTGAATGAAGATAGGGACTTAAAAGAATATGATCCAGCCTTATTCCCGCATTACTGTCGTATGCCTTATACAGATAATCCCAGAAAGTATAAACAGTATCATCAGGGAATAATGTACGTATGGAATCAAGCCAGCCTTTATTTAAAAGGTCTTTATAAGCTTTCCGGACTTCAGTTCTGAATAAGGCATCATTTTCCCAGCGTTCAGGCTTGTAAACATCCTCAGGCTCGGGAATAATATTGAAATCACCGATAAGTATTGCAGGCAGCTCCATTTTAATAAGCTGATTGGTCCGTCTTTTAAAACGTTTGATCCAGTCCAGTTTATAGTCAAATTTTGGGCCCGGATAAGGGTTGCCGTTCGGAAGATACAGGCAGCATATAACCATTTGATCAATAATAGCTTCAATATAACGGCTCTGCACATCTTCCGGATCTCCGGGTAGAATTCTCTGAACTTCCGTAATCTTCAGGCCTTTTGCAAGGATGGCTACCCCATTCCAGCTTTTCTGTCCGTTCCATATAGCCTCATATCCTGCGGCATTGATTTCCTTTACAGGAAAACGTTCGTTGGGAGCTTTCAATTCCTGGAGGCAGACAATATCCGGCTGGGCTTCTTTCAGCCATTGCAGCAAAACCGGCAACCGGCCATTGATTCCGTTTACATTATATGTTGCTATTTTCATATTTCAGGAAGGTTTTAAGGATAGTGTAATTATTTTCATCCGGCAATAATTATTCCATCATATTGAATGACAATATGGTATTGTGAAAGTGTGGGATGTATTTTAAAATTAAAATAAAATCCGGATTTATATTGGCATAATTTATTCATTAGCTTAACAATAAAACATTATATCATGTTAAATAAATATTTTACAAAAGAAGAATTTGTATTGAATACTGAAAACCAGTATCAGTTAGAATTTAAAAGTAAAGAAATTGGCCAGGGATCCAATCTAACCATTGAAAGGAAAAATGAAAATGGCGAATTTGAAACCGTTCAGGCCATGATCACCAGACTGAATGACCAAATTTTTATAAAATGGAGCGAACCTTTCGATGGCAGACTTATTTTTGAAAAATAAAAAATATCTTATGAAATACAGTGAAGCGTTAGAATATAAAAAAGAAGCCCTGAAAAAAGCTGATCAATCCGTACTCCGTGATTATCATATCATAATTACGCCTGCCGATACCGGAGAAAGTGCGAAATACATAGAGGATTTTTCAAAAAAACCTGATGATTTTAACGACAGCAGCTGTAAAAAGTACTGCTCAAATGATGAATATGAGGTGGTAAGCTTCAGGAAAGAACCGGAAGAGTAAAGCCTCTTCCCTATCGCAAATAGACCCTAATTGTAAACTGGTGCTACAATTGCACATTTTCAGACTAAAAAAATAACACACTAAAATTATATTATATGGAAACTAAAAAAACCGCAAAAAAAGCAACGTCGAAAACTCCGGTAAAAAAAACCGCAAAAACTCCAGCTAAAAAAAATGCGGCAAAACAACTGAAAGATTTGTTTGAAGATTCACTGAAGGATATTTACTGGGCAGAAAAAGCTCTTGTAAAAGCCCTTCCTAAAATGCATAAAAATGCTACTGACAAAAATCTGAAAACAGCTATTGAACAGCACCTTAATGAAACCGAAATCCATGTAAAAAGGCTCGAAGAATGTTTTGCTGCACTAGGAAAAAAAGCACAGGCTAAAAAATGTGATGCCATGCAGGGATTATTGGACGAAGGTAAAAGTATCATGGAAGAAACAGAAGTGGGAGCCGTAAGAGATGCAGGCATAATTGCCGCTGCACAGAAAGTGGAGCATTATGAAATAGCTACCTATGGCTCATTGGCCGCTTATGCTAAAGTTCTGAAAGAAAAAGACTGCCTGAAAAATATTCTGGCCACTCTTAACGAAGAAAAAAAATGCGATGAGTTGTTAACTAAAATAGCAGACACCGCCATCAACAGTAAAGCAAAATAAACTCAATCAATAGATGATGCAAAGAGACCTATCAAGAGGTCTCTTTTTTGTTATATTAGTTTCAATCATTTCTTTATCTGGATTCAGCTAATTTTTTTGATAAATCTGTTCAAACTTTTATTTTACATAGTTGGCCAATCGCAAAGGCGCAAATTAGATTATAAAAGACGTTTTAAGGCGCAAAGATTTTATCTGAGATAAAATTTCTAACTTTTTATTACAGAGTTTTTGCTGAAAATCTTTGATTTTCTTGCGCCTGAAAAAATCCATACAGTTAAAACTTTGCGCCTTTGCGATTTCCAACAAAAAAGTTTAAACAAATTTGATAATAAAAATCAGATGGCTAACTTTGTTCAACACTTATCAATAAATGAATTCAAAGCTGCCACCCTCTTATTACCTTAATCAGGATGTTATTTTTCTGGCTAAAGACCTTTTGGGAAAAATACTTTTCACAGAAATAGACGGCCGGATTACAGCAGGTATCATTGTAGAGACCGAAGCTTATTTCGGGGTTATAGATAAAGCTTCCCATGCCTATGGAGGCCGGCGTACCGGACGTACCGAAACATTATACAGTCCGGGCGGAGTTTCCTATGTGTATCTGTGCTATGGAATCCATCATCTTTTTAATGTCGTAACCTCTGTCGAAGGTGAACCCCATGCAGTATTGGTAAGGGCCATAGAACCGTTAATTGGGACGGAGACTATGGAGTTAAGAAGAAATATGCCGGCTTCAAAAGCTGCTATTTCATCAGGACCGGGATCGGCGGCTAAGGCTTTAGGTATTGACCGTTCTTTCAATAACAAAGATTTAACCGAAAATGAAATATGGATTGAGGACCGGGATATTAAATATTCTCCCGACGAGATCATAGCAGGACCACGGATTGGCGTGGATTATGCCCGGGAAGATGCATTGCTGCCATGGCGTTTTTATGTTAAAGGAAACCGGTATGTAAGCAAGCCCAGATCTTAGTGTTTATGATTCTTAAAATTAATGATATGGCCGGCAATTAATCCCGCGGCTCCTATATAGATCAGAGGAAGATGAATTTCGAAGATCAGATCAGCCAGAACAGAAACAGTGATAAGAATAATGGAATTACAAAACAGCAGTTTAAGCCAGCTGAGTTCCATATTTTTTGTAACTCTGTAAACTACTGCAGCTCCTATAATAAGAAAAGCAATATCAATATAAGGATTATGTGATATTCCCAAAGGAATGATCATTAGCATGGGAAAGGCAATACAATGGATAAGGCACAGGACTGCTGCAGAAATTCCTACTGCATCAAGAATTTTAGATTTCATAAAGATGGGGATTAAATTTCTTATTGTAACTTTGTTGCAAAAATATAGATAAAAATTAATTAAAGCAACTTTGTTGCGTTAAAGAATGAAAAAGATCAGAAATACCCATGCTAAAACTGAAATTTTAAATGTCATCAATCATTCAGATATAGCTTTATCTCAACCGGATATTCAGAAAAAACTGGGTGATCTCTGCAATAGAGTTACCATTTACAGAGTGCTGGAAAGACTTGAAAACGAAGGGCTTATTCATAAAGTTGTAAATATTGATGGAGTTGTAAATTTTGCAAAATGCAGCGGTAAATGCAGTACTGAAAAGCATTTCCACAATCATGTTCATTTTAATTGTAAACAATGCCACTCGGTAACCTGCATTGAAAATGTAGTTCCCGATATCAGCCTGCCTCCAGGTTTTACAGCGCAGGAATATAATTTTATAGTGAGCGGAATATGCCCGAAATGTTCCAAAATATAGAATTTTAGACTACAGTTATAATCTCCCGTTTGCTTTCCGATACCTGAAGCAGATTAATGTTGGGTAAAGCAAATAAAAGTACTATTTTTATTTTTAGAAAAGAAAACACTCATTATGCCTACTGAAGCTTCCCACAAGCTGATTCCGATGACAGATTTTGTTATTGAATATTACTCTAACGAAGGATATGCCGATCTTCAGACACTCACTCTGCTGAAAAACTATGCCAATTTTTTAAGAAAACCTTTGAACCTTGGAATGTTTGTTCCTGTAGATCCACAAGGAAATATACTGAAAGAACCCAAAAATTATGCCTCCTGGAAATCACTTAACCATAATGCCGTAACAAGAAATGATAATGCCGGGTTTGAAGAATACACCGATTATCAGAACGCAGAATACAACTGTCTGTTTGAAGGCTTTACCATTGCTTACAATGGATATTCTGTGGTAAGGATTGTAGCTTCCTATGACCAGGCTGTCGAGCTTTCTTTTAATAAAAATGATTTCATGTCACCCGCTTTTTCAGATATTGAAGCGCTTACTGTTTTTGATGATATATTTCTGACGGCCCATGCGTTAAAGTCTATTGGTATTAAAAAATAAAAGCTTATTCCGTTTCATCCAGTATTTTTTCCAGTTCCGTGATAAAAGCAGCCTGTGCAGGATTGATCCTTTTTTGAGCTTCTTCAGATTCAAACCATTCCCATTGATCTACTTCGGGAATTTCGATCATTTTAGAAGATTTCGGAGGCCATTCCATCAGTAATGTATTGCTGTAAAGTCCGGACAATTCAATATCACTCTCCAAAGCCCATGCATAAACAGTTTTTCCGCCTTTCTGTTTAACAGGCTGCAGAGCAGTAAACTTTCCCCGCACCGTTTGGCCGGTTTCTTCTTTAAACTCAGTTAATGCCCGTTTCAACGGATCCTCATCAGGCATAACCTCCCCTTTTGGAATAGACCATGCCCCTGCATCTTTATTTTTCCAAAACGGACCGCCCGGATGAACCAGAAAGTAATATGAGCTGTTGTTTTCTCTTTTAAACAGCAAAATGCCTGCACTTGTTTTCATAGCTTTAAGATAAGATATTTTTAAATAATAAAAGGTAACTGCTATTCTCCTTAGCATAAAAGATAATCTTAAACGGAAAAAATGAATAACTCAGATTGTATCCAAATTTTTCAGGTTGTAGGCCCGTAATCCTTTATTCATAAATGTTTTAAGAATTTACCGTACACTGCGGTTATTGGCTTTGTTTTTATCAGAAAGATATTATAGATACCACATTTTCAACACTAATGACAATTTTTATTCATAAAGGCATGGAATATGTATTAAATAAAACATAATAACATTAAAAAATTTAAAGTCATGAGAAATTTATTATGGTTAGTAGCGGTCATTTGTATTGTAGTTTGGCTTCTGGGAATGTTAGGTGTAGTACCGGGAATGAGTACCGGTTACCTGGTACATGTTCTTTTGGTAATTGCCGTTATTGTAATACTTTATAATATCATTTCAGGTAAAAAACCTCTCTGATAATTAAAAAACATTGCTGAATATCAGGATAAAAACAGGTTAGAAATTCGTTTCTGACCTGTTTTTTTGTGTTAATAACTGAGTTAAATGAAGAAATATTGAGCAGCAGTTTTTTGTAAAGTTTCCATGTGAAATATTTTGGCTGGTCTGAGCGTAAATATTTTATATATTTATTGTAGAATATGAAATAAGTACAAACAAAAGCAAATCATACAATGGAAGAAAAATTCCAGCCTGATGTTATTATTGTGGGAACAGGACTGGCAGGGCTCACGGCTGCTATGGAAATTACCAATGCCGGAAAAAAAGTGCTTCTCCTCGATCAGGAAACCGAACAGAATATAGGCGGACAGGCATTCTGGTCATTTGGAGGACTGTTTTTCATCAATTCGCCCCAGCAGCGGAGAATGGGAATCAAAGATTCCTATGAGCTTGCCCTTCAGGACTGGAAAGGGACAGCTGGATTTGACCGCCCGGAAGATTACTGGCCCCGAAAGTGGGCGGAAGCCTATTTGAAATTTGCAGCTTATGAAAAACATGCTTATGTTTCTAAACTCGGCATCAGGTTTATGTTCATGGTAGGATGGGCAGAACGCGGAGATGGCTCAGCAACAGGTCACGGAAATTCTGTACCCCGTTTCCATGTAAGTTGGGGAACCGGGACAGGAATTGTGAAACCCTTTGTAGATAAAGCTTATCAGGCTAAAGAAAAAGGCCTTTTACAGATGAAATTCAGGCACAGAGTGACTGAACTTATTATGAAAAATGGAAAAACCAAAGGCCTTAAAGGTGATATTCTTGAAAATGATGACAAAGAAAGAGGTGCTGAGACCAATAGAAATGTGATTTCACAGTTTGAATACCATGCCTCTCACATAATTATTGCATCAGGAGGTATAGGAGCCAATCATGAACTGGTACGCAGGAACTGGCCCGAAAGATTGGGCCGGGCACCGGAAAATATGATTTGTGGCGTGCCTGCCTATGTAGATGGAAAAATGATAGGTATAGCAGAAAATTCGGGAGCACATATCATCAATCCTGACAGGATGTGGCATTATACGGAAGGAATACAGAACTGGAACTCGATATGGCCAAAACACGGCATCAGAATACTGCCCGGCCCCTCTTCCCTATGGTTTGATGCCAAAGGGAACCGTCTCCCCGCTCCTTTTCTTCCGGGATTTGATACCCTGGGAACCCTGAAGCATATTCAGGATACGGGTTTTTCTTACTCGTGGTTTATCCTCACCCAGAAAATAATTAAAAAAGAATTTGCCCTTTCCGGATCAGAACAGAATCCGGATATTACCAATAAAGATTACTCACTTTTTCTAAAAAGAATTTTTGGTAAAAAAGCACCGGGTCCCGTAGAGGCATTTAAAGAGCGCGGGAAAGATTTTATCGTTTCAGATGATCTTCAAAATCTGGTGGAAAGGATGAATGAGCTGTCCGGCGCCCACCTTTTGAACTATGAAAAGATTAAGGCACAGATAGAAGCCAGGGACAGGGAACTGGATAATAAGTATTCAAAAGATACACAGATTAATTATATCCGGAATACAAGAAATTATTTAGGTGACAAGCTCGGCCGTGTTGCCGCTCCACATAAAATTTTAGATCCTAAGAACGGGCCTCTCATCGCAGTTCGTCTCCATATTCTTACCCGGAAAACACTGGGTGGCATTAAAACCAATCTTAACGGACAGGTGCTGAGAGATGATGATACTGTGATTGATGGACTATATGCAGCAGGAGAAGCAGCGGGCTTTGGCGGAGGCGGAATGCATGGCTACCGTGCGCTGGAAGGAACATTTCTCGGAGGTTGCATCTTTTCAGGAATGAAGGCCGGAAAATACATTGCAGGACTTTAAAAGTCCAGTGCTGAATATTCTTCAAAACTGAATGATGAATTTTAAGTCAGGAATTAAACAGTAAATAAAAACAAAGTGAACAGTTATTTTAATAATAAAGTGGTTTGGATCACGGGGGCTTCATCGGGAATCGGGGAAGCCCTGGTTAATGAATTGGCAGTCAGGAGTAATGCGAAAATTATCCTTTCATCAAGACATAAAGATCAGCTGAATATGGTTGCCCAAAAGGTCGGGCTCGATGCAGATCGTTTCACTGTGATTCCTTTAGATCTGGAAGATTACAAAAAGATGCCGGATATTGTGGCGGAAGCCATAGAAAAATTTGGAAAGATTGATATTCTGATCAATAATGCCGGACTTTCCCAGCGTTCCCTTGCCATAGAGACAGATATAGAAGTTGATAAACGTTTGATGGATATTGATTTTATTGGAACCGTAGCCCTTACAAAATCCGTGCTCCCCTACATGATCAGGAACGGATGCGGACATATTGCTGTAGTTTCCAGCCTTATGGGGATTTTTGGAGCTCCGATGCGAAGCAGTTATGCGGCTGCCAAACATGCACTTCACGGCTTTTTTGATTCCCTGCGCGCCGAATTGTATACAAAGAAAATTACAGTGACCATCATTTGCCCCGGATTTGTGCAAACCAATATTTCTATTAATGCAGTGACTGGTAACGGTTCCTTACAGGGAACTATGGATGATGCCACTATGAAAGGAATGCCCGCTGATGTTTTCGCGAAAAAAATGCTTTCTGCCATAGGAAAAAAGAAAAACCAGGCTTCCATAGGCGGTCAGGAAGTATTGGGAACCTACCTTCAGAGATTTTTCCCTAATCTGCTGGCCAAAATTGTCCGTAAAGCAAAAGTAGTGTGAATTATGATAAAAACCTCCCGAAACGAGAGGTTTTATATTGCAAATCAGATTTTTTATTAATCTTAAAAGCTTGAAGAGTTCGGTGTCTGAGCTTTCTCATAAATCAGTCCTTCAGATTTCAGTTCACTCCAAAAATCCGCTGGAATATCGGCATTAAGACCTTCCCAATTATCTTTAACCTGTTCCGGTTTGCTGGCTCCGGGAATAATGGAAGCAAACTCATCCGATGCCAAAACAAAATGCAGCGCAGCATGTACAATATCCGTGTTGTATTTTTTGGCGATATCCTTTATTCTGGCCCGTTTTTCCGCCATTCCTTTTGGAATTACATCCTTATAATTGTACCTGTCCCTTCCGGCAATATATCCTGAATTATACCCTGCACCGGAAACCAGCTTTACTCCGGCCTTTTTAACTGCTGGTAAAAGTCTGTCAACAGCATCTTCATGTTCCAGAATCGAATATTGCGTTGCAGAAAGGCAGATATCGGGATCCGCAGAATCTATACAGTCTAAAATAGGCTCAATTTTATTGACTCCCATTCCCCAGGCCTTGATTACTCCCTGGTCCCTCAGCTCGGACAGAACTTTGAAAGCCCCTTTTTTTGCCTGCTCTAAAAAATAAGGATAGCGGTCTCCTACCTGGTCTTCAGACAGGTCATGCACATAAACAATGTCGATATGATCCAGTCCCGTTCTCTCCAGGCTGTCTTCGACAGATCTTTTGATCGCATCTGCGGTATAATCATGTTTAAAATCATAATTCAATGGCTTTTTCCACATGGTAGGCGGAACTTCTGATTCAGGAACTTCGTGAAACAGCCTTCCTACTTTGGTTGAAAATATAAAATCACTCCTGTCTTTGTCTTTCAGAAAGTGTCCGAATCTTCTTTCACTTTTTGTGAGACCATACCAGGGAGATGTATCATAATAACGGATCCCGAGATCCCATGCAGTCTGAAGAATACTGTAAGATTCCTCATCACTGATATTCCCGAACGCAGTTCCTATCGCTACTCCACCTATTCCTAACCGGTGCTTTTCTGTTAAAACATCTGTTTTCATATGATTGTATTTAAGTGTTGGTTTGATATTCAGATGCAAACATCGTGCAGAGTATACTATGAACAATGCCTTTAATTTTCTTATATTATGTTAAATATTTATTGTTTTATAGTTCATCCGGTTTGTTTACATAAAAAAATAACCTCCCGAATGAGAGGTTATTTTGGTGTATAGTTTATAGTCTTATAATCTTTGTTACAGGAATATATTATTGCTCAACAATAGTCAGAACATTATAACCTCCTGTGTTGACTAGAATACGTTTGTCCGGATCCCAGGATACATTAATCCATACAAATGGCCTTAGCTTATCCCCTGCATTGAGATATAAACTCGCAGTACAGGCCGATCCTACTATTACTTCATTTGGAGCATTTCCTGTATCCTGAGGATATCCATTATTAGTTTTTATTCTTTGTATAACCGCATTTGCAGAATTTCTTACCTCCCAGATCGCTTCTGTCTGGTTCTGTCCGGAACTGTTATTAACCTGTTTTGCATCAAGAGCAAAAGTAAAAGTGGCAAAATATACACCCGATCTCGGAGCAATGAACTCTCCGGTAGCAGGGTTAAAATTTGTTCTGGGCTGTCCGGAATCTGAGTCCAGCTTTTCCACCCATGAAGTAAGATAAGTAGAAGATCTTCCCGGAATTCCATCTGTATAATTTCCTACAGGCCATAAGCCGTTTTCAAAAACGGTACAATTATTATCTGTCTTCTCTGCCATTACCACAATTCTTGGTTTTCCGTATGGTAAAATAGGAACCCACACTGTTCCGTCGGAATATTCTATATAACCCTGCACTCCGATGGCTGGGTTAGGATTATACCGCATAGCTCCAGCTCCGGCTTCAGCTGCGGTTTGATTGGTCATGCCTATCGCCATAGAACCGTTGGCTCCGTTTCTAAGGTCAATTGCCATTTTGGGAACAGCTACCCCTGCTCCTATTTTCCCGGCTTTATCAATAATCACTTTTTCCGTTGTATTGATCTCAACGGCATTGGCTGGACTGGGATTGCTGCCGCCGATAGCGATCTGGGCCAGTATTAAATTCGGAAGGATCCCCATGCCCAGAAATAGTATGCTTTTTTTATTTAATTTCATCTTTGTTAGTTTATAATTCGTAAATACTGATACTGTTATTGGTGCCGGTGTTTGCGGTGTTTATACCTCTGTCGCTACCGAAATTGTGAAATACCTTAAACTGGATTGTATCATTGACAGATAAATTAAAAATAGCTGTACAGTTACCTCCGACAATATTACTTACGGCGCTTATATCCCAAGCCGGGTATGAGTTTACACTTCTGTATGTTTTAATATTGTTAAGGCCGGTATTACTTTCGATAATGGTTTCTATTCTTGAATTCTGGACAATATTGCCGTTCGCCAAAGTAATATTGAAAGAAACAATATAAAACCCGCTTCTCGGTGCAGTGAAAGTTGTACCATTAAAATTAGACTGAGAATCTGTAACTTCATCCCATTTGTCTATGAGGGTTGTCCCATCGTTTGTCAAATTAAGAGGAATGCTTTTATTAGCCAGTACCAAAGCTTTAGGTGGCAGGGTCATTGGAAGGTTATGCCAAGCTACACCATCAGAATACTGTATAATATTTCCGTTACTGTAACGGATAGCGCCACCTCCGGCAGCAGCGGCTGTCTGGGAGCTTGTTCCCAATCCTATAATACCTTTATCATCAGTAGAACGGATATCCACTTTAGTTTTAGGGTTTAAAAGTCCTACCCCTAATTTTCCGTCGGAAGTGAGCACTACATCATTGGGTATCTGAAGAGCAGAAGGCGGAACACTGCTGTTATCTTTTCCTGCATCTATATGAAAAGTCTGCATCGGGTCTTTAGTGAAGATTCCTGTCTGTGCCTGTATAGTGAACGGAAGGCACAGAATCAGTAATTTATATAAATTTTTAATTTTCATTTTTTGTATTTTTTAATTTTCAATAATGGTGAGATTGTTAAAGCCTGCATCCGGATTGGTCCAGTCCCCATTTACTCTTAAAGCTCTTGCCACAGATGCTGCTATGTTCTGATTAAGTTGTGGACGAACAGTCTGATCAGCATCTAGCCTTACCGTAATTACAGCAGAACCACCTACCTGGGCATCTTCATTACCGCGGGCAAATGTCTTGTATGAACGGGCCAGGATAGCATTTGCACTTGGACTGTAAAACTGGCTGATGACTTCAGAAGAAAGAGCCACTGAACCGGCAACAAAGTTATACGTCATCAGGAAGGTGTAGACACCTGCTCTCGGTGCTTTAAAAATCCCTGTACCAGGATCAAAACTGTTGGAAAAATCTTTGACCTCGTCCCATCCGCTAATATTGACATCAGAATTGTAAGGAACTGAGAACGGAGTAGTCATTCTTGCAACCACTACTGCTTTGGTGGGAAGGATAAGCGCTGTTTCCCATACATTCCCATCAGACACCTGAATTTTTGCCTGGGTAGGCTCATATCTCACGGCTCCGGCTCCGGCTGCATTGGCTGTCATCGCAGTGGTGCCAAGTCCTATTGCATTCTGCAGTCCTGCTGACCGCATATCAAGTTTTACAATTGGATTTAAAACTCCGGCTCCTATAAAGCCTGCATTGGTGATAATCAGGTCATTGCTGATTTGTGCGGGAGTCACTGCAGCGGTATTGTCTTTTGCACCGTCTACATGTAATGCCCCCAAGGGATTGCTAGTGTTGATTCCTATCTGTGCGCTAATAAGCGACGAAACAACCATAGCTAAGGATAGCAAATTTCTTTTCATTGAATTGTGTTTTTAAAATGTCAGCTTTAACGGAACCTAATGGCTTTAAAATGTATCAAAGTTCAGGTCCCGATGTTTAATATTTCAATTTTTGAAAATCAAAATCATTATTGAATGCAAAGATTCATGAAATCTTTCAGATTGAAAAATGAAAGGTGTAATATTTTCGGAAAAAGACACTACTTTTAATGATTTTAAATAACTGGAATATAGTTATTTATATGCATTCACATACATTTTGATTTGTAGGGCTTATTTTTACTTTAAATGAACCTTTTTTTCCATTTTGCAATTGTATTTCTGCTTAATTTGAAATGCCGTGCCAGCTGTGCATTGTTGTATCCGTACTTCTTTTGATAGTCCAGTATTTCAAGAATCGACTGCTGGTCAAAAAAGCGGTGTTTCTGATTAAAAGTAAAGGTACTTTTATCTTCTCTACCTGTAAGAATGTTGCTGCATGTAATGACATCAAGTATTGAGAAATTCTTTTTAGATAGTATCGCTTTAAATTCTTCTTTTTTCTCAGGATATTTTTCATTGATAAGGTCTGTATAAATCCTTCTGTAATCCGGGGTATTTTCCATTATTTTTCCATCAGGTTATATTTATGCAGCCATTTGTAGAGTGTACTTTTGGGGATTTTATATTCAGAAATAACATTTGATTTCGTCATTTCCCCTTTTCTGATCCTGTCCAGAACAAATTCAATAATCTCTTTGGTGTAGAGGCTCTTCCGGAATGCGGGAAGTGAGTCATGTGCTTTTTTCTTTTGGACATAATTCATGGAAGACTGCGGGGAGTATAAAATCAGGTGTTGTGAGTAGAGTCTGAAGAAATCATATTGCAGGAGTTTTGACCAGCGTAGCAGAACTTCTGTGTCAAAAGCAGAGGATTCGTACATTTTCATTATATCTTCTTCTTTACAGTTTAGAAATTTACATATGCGGGGCATTTCTATCCCGCTTTTGTCAACCTTCTCTTTTATCATCGATCCAATGTTAAGATTTTTCAGATCCATATAGTTTTTAATTATTAGTGTTTTTTTTTAAAATGAATTGCGGGTAATGCCTATTTCCTGATGAAATGAAGGACAAAATAAAGGAAAAGCAATAAACAAAATTCCTAATTGAGGGGATTAGAAATCTTGACAGAATTATTGCTTTTCATACTTGTGTTTTAGAATTTTAAGCCTGATTATTTTATTGTACAAACATATAAGATTCTTGTGCAATGTTAAAGATTTATCCGGACAGTTAAAGATGCATCATGTTGTAAATTCCGAATACCTTACTATAATTTAATAGAATTGAACAAGAACCTTATATTGTAAATTAAATAATCATTTTTGGTGAAATATCAGAATATTAATAACTGATAATGGTTAATAATTTTCTTTTCATCATTTGTGTGTTTCATATCAGGTGAATTAGTTTACTCTTCTGATATAATAACAATATTAGTCCTTTCTTCAAGGATAAAAAAGGACGGTATGAAATAATTTCTGAAAAAATCAAGTGTTTATTCGGTGTTTTATTAAAAATTTAAGCCACTCGGCTCTAAAAAATAATTTGAATTTAAATAGTTAGCATTCAACCGATTGTGTATTTTTATTGATAATGTAAATTCTGAAAAAATAACATTATTATTATGCCATAATTATTTATATTGTGCTTAATTTGTTCACTCTAAAAAAACATGATGAAAAATATATTTTTACTACTTTTCTGCTTGATTTTCAGGCTTTTTAGTGCCCAGCTCAATCCCGGGCCTTCAGTGGAATCACAAATTGATTCCGAAATTATCCGGGCTGAAAAGGTATCTAAAGGGGATCCTACGCAATCAATAGAACTTTTGAACGAAATCTATCGTGATTCTAAAAAGGCTGACTATAAAAAAGGGCTTCTGGAGAGCATCTCTCTCCTTATGGCAAAATATTATGATGCCGGGAATCATAAAAAAGTAATTGATCTGAGTACGGAAGCTGAAAAACTTGCCATAGATGCAAATGATGATGCAAAACTGGCGAATATTTACAGGATAAAGGCTTCATCGTATACAGAATTAGGCTTTAATAATGAAAGCATCACAGAGCTTAGAAAAGCATTAAAAATATCTGAAAAAGTAACGTCTGAAGACAGAAAAAATTATCTGAAATCTTTAATATATACGGGTATTGGCTCTTATTTTGCCCATGTGAATGCACCGCTGGATTCTGTAATACAGTATCAGAAAAAAAGCCTGGAAAGTGCGGTCCGTATTGGAGACAGTAAAGAGTTTATGACAAAAAAATACTATCTCCTTGCACTGTCCTACATGAATCTGGGGATGACAAGTGTTGCTTCCCAACGGATCAATGATGCGGAAAATTATTTTGACAAAGCATTAAAGATAGCTCAAAATGAGCAATACGAGGTATCAAAAAACCTGGAAATTACTATTCTGAATGAATATGCATGGCTGTATTATGATCAAAAAAAATATGATCAGGCAGTCCATTTCGCAGAAAAAGCTGAACAGCTGGAGAAACGAATAAGCACACCTTATATCCGTAGAGATATTTACGAGGTCAAATTCAAATCTTATGTAGAATTAGGAGAAAAGGAAGATTCAAAAAAATACATGAATCTGTACACGAAACTTAATGACAGTCTCGTTAATGAAGAGAAGAAAAGCATTAATACTCCTGTAAAAAAGATAATGGACGAACAGGTAGAAATTCATACCGGGAATATTCAGAATATTCTGATAGTGGCTCTTATTTTTATTATACTTCTTTTAGCAGGCGGTATATTTTTCTGGAAAAGAAACCAGAAAAAACTTCATGAAAGTTATGAGGCGACGATCAATAACCTTAAAAATACCAATAATCTTCCCGCACAGAATATCCCGCTAGAAATATCTGCTGAGAAAAGCATTAATATTACTGACGAGACAGTGAAAATGATCCTGATAAAGCTGGAAAAATTTGAAAAATCACAAAAATTCATTAAAAAAGATCTGAGTCTTACTTCCCTGGCCAATGATCTGAATACCAATACCAGATACCTGTCCGAGATTATTAAACAATATAAAGAAAATAACTATAATAATTACATCAATGGTCTCAGGATCAGCTATATTACCAATAAGCTTTATGAAAATCCTATTTACAGGGAATACAAAATAAGCTATCTGGCTGAAGCCTGCGGATTTTCATCCAGGGAGGTTTTTGCTGTTATCTTCAAGAAGGAAACCGGAGTAAGTCCCTCCTATTTCATCAACAACCTGAAAAAAGACAGCCTGGAATCCCTATCTTAGAGAATGCTTTTACAGTATTTTTCAAAGCTAATATTGATTTCGGTTAAGTTGAATGATGGAAATTTCCGGCAAATTTGAATTTAATATTGAAATGAAAATTTCTAAGAAATATTTATAAGGGCGCAAGTTGCTTAATTTCAGTGGGTTGTTTGTTTTGTGGTGATCTAAGGTAAAATTCTTATAAAGATATTTCATAAATTTACGAAGCCATTACGGTTTTAAAATTGGTTCTCAGGTGAAAATTCACAATAAAAAAAAGTATTTAAGCTTTCTAAAATTTAAAAGAGACTTCCAGGAATACGGACTGGAAAAAGCCCGCAGCTATGAACTTATCCTTCACTGGCTGAATAACAGGCTCAGCAGGAACCAGTTTCTGGTGCTTTCCGGAATTCTTGTAGGCTGTACTGCCGGCCTTGCCGGGGTGGTATTGAAAACCCTTGTCCATACGATTCACAATTTTATTACGCATAAGGTTCATTTTGAATATCAGATCTTATTCTATATTGTATTTCCTTTCATGGGAATTGTGCTTACCACTGCGATTGTTCTTACTATATTTAAAGGACAGGACAGAAAAGGAATCAGTGCAATTCTGTATGAAATTGCCCAGAATTCGAGCATTGTATCTTCTGTAAAGATGTATTCCCAGATCATTCAGAGTGCCGTTACAGTCGGGTTGGGAGGTTCTGCCGGATTAGAAAGCCCTATAGCAGTTACCGGGGCTGCCATAGGTTCCAATTATGCACAGACTTACAGGCTCAGTTATAAGGAAAGGACTCTTCTGCTGGCTGCGGGTGCCACGGCGGGAATAGCTTCGGCTTTCAATGCTCCGATTGCGGGGATTATGTTTGCTTTTGAAATTCTTTTGACGGGTGTGGTTTTTACAGACTTCATACCTTTGGTAGTAGCTGCTGTCTGCGGAAGTCTTTTATCAAGGATTCTGCTTCAGGAGGATATACTTTTCAGGTTTTATGCCAGAGAGCCTTTTAATTATAAAAATGTTCCCTATTATCTTATTTTAGGAATTGTAACCGGGCTGTATGCACGTTATTTTGTAGTGATTTCTCAGAAAGTGGAGCATTTTATCAAAGGGCTGAAGCTTTCGAGGATGCGTAAGGCTATGTTCGGCGGGCTGGTGCTGTCGTTATTGTGTGTGCTTTTTCCTCCGCTATTCGGAGAGGGATATGATACAGTGAAGGCTTTTACTAACGGAAGTACTCATTCTATTATCGCAAACAGTTTTTTCAGGTATTTTGAGATCGGAGACTGGACTATCATTATTTTTTTGGTTCTGGTATGTCTTTTAAAGGCTTTTGCTACTTCTTTTACGATATTCAGCGGCGGTAACGGCGGTAATTTTGCCCCGTCACTTTTTGCCGGAGGTACGGTGGGGTATTTATTTGCTCTGGTATGCCAGCATATCGGCTTTACAGAGGTTCCGGTGACGAATCTTGTACTTGTGGGAATGGCCGGAGCAATGAGTGGTGTACTGTATGCCCCTCTCACAGCCATATTTCTGATTGCTGAGTCCAGCTTTGGCTATGATCTTTTTATTCCGCTGATGATTGTATCTATTATCTCCTACCTTATTGCTAAATGGTTCTCCCCTATCTCTCCTGAACTGAAATCTTTGGCTGACGAAGGAAAAATACTGACCAATAAACATGATACCAATCTTCTTTTTGCTTTAAGAACTGAAGATTTTATAGATAAGTATTCGGAGACGATTAATGAAAATGCTTCTGTCACTGAATTATTTGGACAGGTGAAAAACGGGACTAAAAATATTTTTGCAGCCACAGATGAAGCCGGAAAACTGAAAGGTATTCTTACTCTGGATGATATCCGTCCTTATCTTTTCAATAAAGAAGCAGACGGTTCCATGACGGTAGCCCAAATTATGAAAGCTCCGCCCGCAATAATTCATCAGGAAAATAAACCGCTGGAAATCCTCCAGGTCTTTGATGATACCGGTGTATGGAATCTTCCTGTAACGAGTGAAAACAATGATTTTATCGGATTTATATCAAAATCATCTATCCTGATGGGCTACAGACAGCTTTTAAAAGAATATTCTGATTAAATTTTTAAACTGGAAATGTATAATTAATCTGCAATATTTGCTGGATTTTAAAGATAAAATATAGAAAAGCGGTCCTAAAAGACCGCTTTTTATTATGCAATGATATGCTGTTTAGATATTAAGGACAAGGTGTCTGAGTATAACCTGAGCCATTACTGTTAGGCTTTACATTAATTTTTTTAAAATTACCGTTTGCATCCATTTTTGTGAGGGCAATCCCGGAATTATATTTATCAAGGACATAAGCCATTCCTGTTTCTCTGTTTGAGATATCTACATAGTCTGCAAACATATCCCCGGAGAAATTAGGAGCAAAACCGGGAACCTGACTTGGAGGAACATTGGTTATAAATGACTCAAATAAGTTGGCATTGGTGATGATCAAAGCATACACTGTCCCGTTAGGCGTTACAATATATCTGGTATTAAAACTTGGGTGGCTGTTGTAATATTTGATCATACTGTAGACATCTCCTGCAGATGGAGGTGTATTTCCAGGATGGTTATGGATATCTGCTTCAGGATAAGCGTACGGATTACTGATATCGCCACTGTTAGCATTTAATTCCTGTACACCTGTTGCTTTCAGCTCTCCGTTTGGCGTATCTCTTCCCATGCCTACTCCATTTTCTTTTCCGTTTTGGTTGAAATTGTTAAGAATTCCCTGTTTGGCGTCGCTAAATTTCTGTGTTTTAGAATTGTCTGTAGCTTTTTGTGAACCTTGCTGGGCCTTTGTACAAGGATCATTCGGATTAGGGGTTGGAGGAATGATCACGAAAGGAGGAATTGGCGGACCTGTAGGAGGTTGCGGGTTGGTAGGCGGGTTAGGTACTGTGATTACCACCTCATCAATGGAACCGTGGCATTTTTTTCCGCATGAATCCATATCTCCGTCTCCTGAAAATTTGGATGAAATATCCGAAACAATTTTCCCGTCAACCACCCGGATCTGGTATCTCATGGAACCTTCCATCGCTATATAGGTGACATTTCCTGTCATCTTTTTCATGATCTCGTGAGCGCCCAGCCTGTGGTCTTCAGAAGAAAAGTTTTCAATACTTTCGAATTTCCATAGATGCCCGGAAATCTTGCCTCCATCGATCCTGAATGTAAGCTCTTCAATTAGTTTTTCACTTTCATTTTTTACCGGAACGGAAATAAGGATAACATTGTTGTTGTGCTTAAAAGTCCTGGCATTTTCCCATTCGATCTGCTTTCCCGCAATAAGATCCATATCCTTTACATATTCTTGTCTGATGTAAGAAAGCGGATTTTGCTGAAGTTGTACCGTTTCGGCTTCTCTTTCCAATGCATCATGAACACACCCCTGCAAGGAGAATAAAGACAGCATACTTCCCAACAGGATAAGCGGGAGCAATTTTTTTTTCATAGTTTTTAATATTTAAAGGGCGCAAATATAATAATAAATCCAATTAATGAGAAATAAAAAATGATTAGTTTTTGCAGATTTAGTGGTACATTAGCAGATAATTTATACACTGAAATTCTTGTTAAGGAGTTTCTTTTTTTACAAAAAATATCCGTTCAGTAAAACCGAACGGATATTGATGATTGATTTAAATGAAATTTGGATATGCAAATAAAATTTCCAGTATTAAGATACATTTTGATAAATTCCGTTTTGATTAATAAATTCTTCTGTTGTCTTATAGTTTAGAGTACTGTGATGTCTTTTTTTATTGTACCAGATTTCAATGTATTCAAAGATTTCCAATTCCATTTTTTCTTTGTTATGAGTCTGTTGTCATACATTAACTCAGTTTTTAATGACTTAAAAAAGCTCTCCGCCACAGCATTATCCCAACAGTTTCCTTTCCGACTCATACTTCTAATGACGCCGTAAGACTCAATTGTTTTTGCAAACTTCCTCCAATTCGTAGGTTTTTTCCCGCTCTGGAGTTAGTTTAAAATTTCCATTTCTTTGGAAGCTTCCCTCATCAAACTCTTCATATTCTTCTCGTCATTTATAAAGCACGGTGACTTTGATTCCAAGTTCTCTCGCTAATTCTGAGATATTGGTTCTTTCATTGCTCAATTGAACTGCTCTTGTCTTAAAAGCTGGATCATAAATTTTTGCTCTCGTTTCATATGTTAAATTAAGGTTTTATGCTTAACTTTAACTGGATGCCAAATTAGTATATCCTAACTATCTAAAATAATACATTCATGGATACAATAAATACAATAACAGATCTTAGAAATTATATTCCAACTACTCATGATACTTGCTGCTTATTAGGATATTATATTAAGGGGGATAAAGAACCTTTAATTTATATATATAAAGCAGGAACGTTTTCAGATAATGGAGGGAATATAATAGTTCCAACGGGAGCAAATGGAGCATGGATTGCAGAACTTCAAGATGAAGTTAATATTAAACATTTTGGAGCAAAAGCAAATGATATTAATTTTGATAATTCAATTTGTTTTCAAAAACTAATAAACTTAGAAGTTTCTATTTTTGTTCCTTCTGGAATTTGGTATGTCCGAAATACCATATTTTTAACTATGAATTTTTCTGGAAATCATATTAGAGGGAATGGTTATGACAGATGGAATAAAGAATTCGGTTCTGTTATATGGGTATCTGTTCCTAATATTAAAATTTTCGATTTTTATGAAGGGTAAATTGGATTAAAATTTCAGATATAAGACTTGAAGGCTCTGATCCTAATTCTGATCCTCTTAATGATGATCCTGAGAAGATTGGTCACTCAGGGTTGTATGCTACTTATGGGGGACATGTAATTATAGAAAATGTGGGAGCGTTTAATTTTAAAGAATTTGGTATAAATGCGAATGCTTTATGGAGAATAAATAATGTATTTTGCTACAAAAACAAAATTGGATTACAATTAAGAAGTGATTCAGCGGTTTCTAATTCCGAATTTAGTAGAGGAGATATTCCTATTAATATCACCGATGGTGGAAACAGATTAACTAATATTTGGTGTAATAGTGGTAAAGAAGGATGCTTGAGAATTAAGCCTCTTAACTCGTCCGTTAATCTTCGAAATACTTCTATTTCAAATTTATACATTGGGGAGGTTTATGGTGAAGGAAATGAAGTCAAACCAATTATTAATATTGAAGGATTGTTGGTTAATAATGTTCAACATAGGGTTTTTGACGTTCAAATTTCTAATTCCTTTATAACAAACGCGGAAGGGGCGGTTTCTATACCAAATGATTTGGTTTCTATAAAATATGCTGAAAATATTGTTTTTAGTAATTGTAATTTCTTTGGACAAGGTCTTTATGCAAGTTCAAACAGGTATACCAGACATGCGTTTTATATTGAAAATAGCTCCATGATTTTAATTAATAATTGTACAATTACAGGAATAAATAAGAGTTCTCTTAAAGTCCAAAAAATTTGTTCTGACATATCAATTTCTAATTGTACATTTAATGGTTGGGGGCAAGCAGTAGCAAATGGTGATGATTTTATTTGCTTGTATTTTAGCGATGAAATATATAGAACTCAAATTATAGGATGTAATTTTATTGATTCATCTAGTAATCTAAATCTTTCATTAATAAAAAGTTATTCCGAGCCAAATAATTTCACATTTTAAAATAATAATTTAAATTATCCTAATGCGGGAAGTTACATATATGACTTTCCGAATCATCCGACTTTGACTCTCTCTGGAAGTTGGTCTATTTTAGGTGCTTTCGGAATGACAGAGTTTAATAAAACTCTATCAAAAGCTATAATTAAACCTACCATTTCACTTCCCACTAACAACAATGTGCAAGGAATGCTATTTTACGAATCTCAACAGAACAAACCATACTATTATAATGGTTCTTCCTGGATAAGTATTGATAAAACGATATCCCCTGTACAAAGTATTACTACAGTTAATGCAACAGATATAAATACAGCAATTAATTTAGTGAATGAATTAAAAGAAAAAATAAATGAATTATTAACCAATCTAGATAATGGAGGTGTTATGGATTAAATACACCGATATTCGTATTCTAAAAATCACAAATTGTGTAATTTATCATTTGCTTTTGTAATTGACACATCGTATGCAGAAAGCGTTTCTTCTACCGGTGTAGTGTTGTCATCGAAATGAGTATAATAAATATCGATATGATCGGTCTGAAGTCTTTGCAGAGATTCATCCACAGATTTCAGAATATGTTTTTTGCTGATATCAAAACCGTGCTCTTTGGTTTCAGATCCTACTTTGGTGGCCAGGACCATATCCTGACGGTTGGAACGGCTTTTCATCCATTTTCCGATGATTTCTTCAGACTGGCCTCCTTTTCCGTTCACCCACCAGGAATAGGTATCCGCCGTATCAATGAAATTGAAGCCTTCAGAAGTAAATTGATCCAATATATCAAAAGACTGTTTCTCATCAAGCGTCCATCCGAAAACATTCCCTCCAAAATTAACAGGTGCGATCGACAGGTCGGTATTTTTTATCTTTCTTTTTTCCATAAAAATGATTTGAAATTAAAATTTAATAATGATCTAAGGTAAGGAATATCATGAATGATTTCAGATTCAAAATAAGTATTCCACTTATAGTTATTATAAATGAAAAGGCTTATTCTTCCTCACTTTATACTTAAAGCAGGCGGACAGGCCTGAATCAAAAATCAATAAAAAAGCAGCCTCCGAAATGAAGGCTGCTTTATCTGTCAATTAAAAAAATCCTTTTACTTTTCAGCCTGAGGAATTTCAATGGCGGTAAGTATCAGCTTATATTCCTGAAGCTGCAGTTCTATGGTTTTCAGTCCGTTTTTAAAGAAATTGGATGTGGTAAACAGGTTGTGATAATAATCAATACCTTCCAATATGTTCTTCTTAAATGCATTCCATTTTTTGGTTTGGGAATTGGTGATCTGTACTGAAGAACCGGTAATCTCTTTTTTAAGGTAATCAACATACATTTTCAGTTCATTGATGAACATATTCGGACGCTGGTTATCGGGAAGGATATTGGCATTTCCGTAAATGTGCTTTACCATTTCCGAAAGGGAAACTTCCTTGTCAAAAAACGCCAGATTAGGTCCCGGACATATGACAACCCCTTGTTTTTCGCCTTTTATTTCAAGATTCTGTTCCATGTATGCCGCATTTACCAATCCCACACACAGGCACGCTTTATCTGTAATTTCAGTCTTCCTTTTGTTAAATTCTTCGGCAGAAAGTTCATGATCAGCCTGAAGTTCTTCCAGTTTGATATCCTGGTATTTCTTGGAAGCTGTACAGGTTCCCTGCGGTGAAAATTCCTTGCTTAAGGCCAGTAATTTTTTTGGACATGAGCTTCCGTATTTTCCGGCGGCTTCTTTCTGTTCTTTCAAAATTTCATTAGATGTGCCTCTTACGGTATTAAAAGGAACTCCCAAAGGCGAAATATTACTCAGGTAAAAATCTTTTTCCCCTGATTTTAAAAGCAGGTTTCTGGTTTCGGTATCTACAGAAGTAGCTTCAGGAACCAGCAGGAACGGTGATCCCCATCCGACACTGTCTACTTTGTAGTTGTCAAGCAGAAACTCATGTTCTTCAGAGGTTCCTACCCCACCCTGAACTGTAATTTTCATCTCGAGAGGCTTGGAAACGGTATGTTTTCCTTTTTGCTCCAAGGCGGTGATCATTAAGGCATGTGCAGACTGGATCAGATCATTTTTTTTCTGCTTAAATTCTTCCATAATAGGCCCCAGCAACATCCCTTCCGTAGCAAATGCGTGTCCTCCGCAGTTCAATCCGGATTCTATTCTGTATTCTGAAATCCACAATCCTTTTTTAGCTAAAAAATTTCCCTGGATCATGGCTGAACGGAAATCGCTTACCTTAAGAATGATTTTCTTTTTTAAAATACCGTTCTGATCAGGAAAGAAATCATCAAATTCCTCAATATAGCTGTATAAACGCGGATTCATCCCTGCGGACAGCACCATTGAAGAAGACAATTTGCTCTGTGCAAAACCACGCAGTGAGGCATGGGCATCATTGAATATTACGGGAAGCTGCTCGTCCTTTTTATAGTTGTCTTTGTCAACTTTTGTCATAATATTGACATCAATACTTCCCGGCTTCAGGTTAGATTCGATGAAATTCTTGATGCCTGAACCTAAATTATCTGTCTGGCTAACAAGATTCTGAAGCCCGCTTTTAAGATCTGAAGTATTGGGCAGCATGGCCATAAAGTTCTTTAGCGCTTCCTTGTTTTTAGTGATTTCATGTTTGAAAGATTCAAATTTTTCATTCACGATATCGTCTACCATATCCAGGTAGGCTGTAATTCTTTTGGCCCTGTAATCTTCTGTTTTGGTTGAAATTCCTGAATAGCCAAGGTTAAATTTCTTGTTATAAAAGCCTTTCATTTTTTCCAGGATCTCGTCATCAATAATGGAAATAACGGAAGAAATTCCATATTGGGCAACGCGGATCGGGCTGTCTATGGTATACGCCAGGCCCATGACCGGAATGTGGAAATTGTGTAACGGTTTATGTGTCATTTTATTTTGATAAAAATTCTTTCGTTGGCAATGAATTAAAATCACGGTGTACCCTATTTCTATTGAACCAGATACCTTAATCCCGGGACTTTAATTACCTAAATTTATCATTTTAATATTAGCTATGCATCAAATAGCACCCTGTAATGTCAAAAATATGTTAAATATCATTTTTTTATAATTTTTAAAACCTTCATCAAAAACTTATAAATATGCGGAGGTTTGTTATCATTGTAAGAAACTGAAGGAAAGATTAGTTAACAATATTTATTTTTAACTAGAATTAATAAATTTTAATATTTATGTTTCTATGATGTTTTGCATACTATATTTTTTACTTACATTTGTAAATCGAAATAATTTTTTTTCATCATTTGTGTTTTTTTAAGGTCTCCTTTTAGGAGGCCTTTTTTTATTTTCGGGTTTATGTCCTTGCGGGATGTAGGTGAAAATACGGAGTAATGAATTTGGTATTTTCTACGCTGGTATGCTTCTCTTTAAAGTGACACCTTTGTAATGTTAAACAAATTAAAAAACATTACCATGTCAACATTCAAAATCAACATCGTTGCAGGTCCGCTTTGGAGCAACGACGAAGCACAAAAATTAGGTGGCCGTATTGCTGCTGCACATTTAGGAAAATTCACAGGACAATGGAGCACTATTGTCGAAGGTGAGATGAGCGTTATCGAAGTTGAATACGATACACAGCCAACCGGAAGTACTGAATATACTATGGACGTTTTAGCGGGACCTCTTTGGAGCATTGAAGATGCAAAAGAAGTATGCCCTGCAATCTGTGCTTCTTACGGAGGTACATGGAACGGACAGTGGACTACAGTCGTTGAAGGCAAAATGAGCGTTTGCGGTTGTGTATTCAAATTCTAATACACTTTAAATAAGGTATGGATCTCCAGGGCAGCCTGGAGATTTTTTTGTATACCAATTGAAAGGATAAGCTGTGTTTAAGTTACTCTCCTTCTGTTGCTGGCTGTTACCCATTCATTCTTATGACATTTGGGACAGCTTACGGTATTTCCTTCAGGCTTCAATTCTGTGTGTCCACAGAAAGTACAGGAAAAGTGACCTTCTTTATGAATATTTACGAACCTGTTTTCCAGTGATCCCGGCATAATAGGGAGTCCGTATTTCACATCATTATCTTCATAATAAAATACGCTGATTTCACCTGAGATTTCCTCTATGGCTGTTTCTATCTGCCCCAACTGTGAAACACCTTTCAGCCTCAGCTCTGCAAAGAATTCATCGCTGCCCAGGTTTTCTTTTTTAAAGTTATCAATGGCAAATTCACCTTCACGGATCAGGCAGACAGAAGTTCCTTCCACCATTTTTTCGAATTTTTTGCTTCTTCCGATAAAGAAAGTGACTATACTGTATAAAAGAATGATAACGATAAAAACAAGAATGGAAGAAATAATCCCGACATCTTTGTTAAACATAGGATCGCCGGCCGCAGAGCCCAAGCCGATAATAACGACCAGCTCGAAGATGGAAAGCTGTTTGACTCCCCTCTTGCCTAAAATCCTCAGCCCTATGATAATAGCAAGAAACATAATGACCGTGCGGAGGATAATCTCTAACAGAAAGGACCATTCTTCGTGTCCCAGAAGTAATTCTTTCCAGTTGAGTTCTAACAGAAATAAGGTCAGCATAGAAATTAATTTTAAAACAGCATTCAAAAAATAAGCCATAGAAGGCAGTTCAGCTGATGATAATTCCTATTATATGATAAAACTGATGATTTTAATTCATTACAATAACCTGAATTCGGAATAAGAAAATGCTTACAGCCAATGTTATTTTATCGCAAAGGCAAACAAAGGATATTTCATTCAGCAAAGGATACGGAATAATTCATATGCATCTTTATCTATAAGTGAAACGGCTTTGTTTTAACTTAAAAAAATGAACCGAATACTTTGTAAATTCATTGTTTATTCTTGGTTTATTTTTAATCCTTATCCCGAATTCAGGTTAAAATAAATTATTCCTATTTCTCCGTTTTTAAGGAAAGTACATTATTCGATGGAGTGAAATCTATTAAAGTCTCTAAAACTTCTAGAATATTCAGGTAAATAAAATCCAGTTCTTCTGAAGTGATGCAGTACGGCGGAACCAGATACATAACATTTCCCAACGGACGCATAATGATTCCCCGTTGCAGAAATTCGTTATAAAAGACTTTCCCGATTTCATTAAAATAGGATGTATTCTGATCTGTTTTATATTCAAAAGCCAGAATGGTCCCGGTTTGGCGTACATTTTTAACATCCGGATGCTGCATAAGAATTTCCGTAAAACCTGAATGCTGTGCGCATATACGGTCAATTGCGGTTAAAGTTTCTTCCTGTAATAAAAGTTCCATACTTGCCAGTGCCGCAGTGCAGGCTAACGGATTTGCTGTAAAGGAATGTCCGTGAAAAAGTGTTTTATATTGGTCTTCGGATAAAAAAGCATTGAAAATTTCCTGAGTACAGGTTGTAATTCCCATAGGCATCGTTCCCCCTGTAAGGCCTTTAGAAAAGCACATAATATCCGGCATTTCCGTGAGGTGATTGGCGGCAAAGAGCTTTCCGGTTCGTCCAAAACCTGTAAATACCTCATCCTGGATCATCAGGATTTCTTCGCTTCTGCAAAATTTCATCAGCTCATCAAGATGTTCAGCTTTATACATCAGCATTCCCGCAGCGCCCTGTGCCAAAGGCTCATAGATGAAACAGGCGATATCTTCTGCAAGGTCCCTGATCTGAACTTTTAAATTCTCCAGATTCTCCGCATTGGGTGTATCTATAAAAACCACTTCAAAAAGCATACTTCCAAAAGGTTTTGTCCAGGCGCTTCTCCCGCTCACAGACATGGCTCCGAATGTGTCGCCATGATAAGCATTTTTAAAAGCTAAAATTTTAGTTTTCTCTTTTCCGGAATTATAAGCGTATTGAATGCACATTTTCAGTGCTGCCTCCACCGCAGTAGAGCCGTTATCCGAATAAAAAACTTTTTTCTGGTTCTCCGGAAGCAGATTCAGCAGGTTTTCCGACAACTGAACAGCCGGTTCATGGGTAAAACCTGCAAAAATAACCTGCTCCAAAGTAGTGAGCTGCTGAAATACACGCTCTGCAATGTAGGGATGTGCATGACCGTGCAGAGTCACCCACCAGGAGGAAACCGCATCAATATACTTTTTACCTTCATCATCATATAAATAAATGCCCTTTCCTTTTACGATGGGTATGGCATTGCCTGCTGTTTTCATCTGGGTATAAGGATGCCAGTTGACAGTTTTGTCCCTTTCTGCAAGGCGGGTTTGTACTAATGTATTCATGTAAATGTATTTATGATTTTTTTAGAAGACAGAAATTAGAGGCTGGAAGATGGAGATGGAAGTATTGTAACCCCAACCTGTAACTTAAAATTAATTAATTCACCCCGTAACTAGCAACAACTCTCCTTCATTTTCATCGGCTTCAGTCCCAGTTTTTCCAGCATCTGCATATCCTCGGAAACTCCCGGGTTGGGTGTTACCAGAAGGGTTTCCCTTTCTCCTGTGAAGATGGAATTGGCTCCGGCCATAAAGCACCAGGCCTGCTCTGTTTCCGTCATTTCGATACGTCCGGCGCTTAATCTGACCATTGAGGAAGGCATAATAATTCTTGCCGTGGCAATCATTCTTACCATTTCCCAGGTATCTACTTTTTCGTTGTCTGCAAGCGGTGTACCTGCCACTCTTGCTAAGGCATTGATGGGAACAGATTCCGGATGTTTGGGCATTGTGGCCAAGGTTAAAAGCATTGAAATCCGGTCCCGGTGTGTTTCTCCAAGGCCTATAATTCCTCCTGAACATACCGTTATTCCTGCTTTTCTTACATTATTGATCGTATTGATCCTGTTATCGAATGTTCTGGTCGAGATAATTTCTTCATAATACTGCTCAGAAGTATCGAGATTGTGATTGTAAGCATATAATCCTGCCTCCTGAAGACGGACAGCCTGTTCTTCTGTAAGCATTCCCAAGGTACAGCATACTTCAAGTCCCAGTTCATTCACTCCTTTCACCATATCAATTACCCTGTCGAAATCACGGTTGTTACGGACTTCACGCCATGCAGCAGCCATACAGAAACGGGAAGATCCGCTGTCTTTTGCTTTTTGCGCGTGGGCAATAACGGTTTCTGTGGGAAGTAATGCCTGAACTTTGATATTGGTGTGGTAGCGGGCAGCCTGGCCACAGTAAGAGCAGTCCTCCGGGCATCCTCCTGTTTTGATGGATAACAACGTAGAGATCTGCACTTCTGACGGATCATGCCATTCACGGTGAACTGTTGATGCTTTATAGATCAGTTCCAGTAAAGGCTGATGATAAATGTCTTCTATTTCTTCTTTTGTCCAGTTGTTTCTGATGGTTGCTTTTTTGTCCATTATCATAAATTTGTTTTTGTTAATTGTTCTGCAGCAGCTTTGATGCTGTGCTTGGTTACCTGATCAATTTCGGGAATGCGGATAATCCCGGTTTCTCTTTCAATGAAGCTCAGGATCACTCTTTCGGTATCCGGAGGAAAAGCTCCGTTGAGGATCAGGTATTCCAGCTTAAGCCCTCTTTGTTTTAATGCCATGATGGAAAGTAAGCTGTGGTTGATGCATCCTAAATAATTCCTCACGACGAGTGCAACAGGAATTTCAAGTTTTTCTATCAGATCGATCATGAAAGTATCATCCGAAAGCGGGACCATAAGACCTCCGGCTCCTTCTGCAATAAGACTGTTGTCAGTTTGGGGCAGTTGGAAATTACCGAGACAGATCCGTATGTCTTCTTCCTTTGCTGACTGGTGCGGTGATGCAGCCAGTTTAAGACGGTAGGTTTCCGGATGGCAAACCGTATTTTCTGTCCAGGACTCTATCTTATGGCTGTCCGTATAATCAAGATCTCCTGACTGTATAGGTTTCCAGTAATCTGCCTTAAAATATTGGGTTAAAACGGCAGAGCATATGGTTTTCCCCACGTCGGTGCCTATACCGGTGATGAATAGTTTTTCATTGAGGTTATTCATTTATTTAGCTTAAATAAATTCTTTAATAATTTTTGTCAGTTCTATAATTTCTTCGTTTGTATTGAAGCTGTGCAGGCATATTCTCAGTCTTTCCGTTCCTGCTTTGACGGTGGGACTGTAAACGGCATAGGTCAAGAAGCCTTTGCCGGATAAAATTTTCTGCATATTTCCCAATTGCTTGTTGTCCGGAACCAATACCGCCTGTATCGGGCTTATTTCTGAAGATGGAGTTTTAATGTTCTGAAAAAAAGTTCTGATGAAGTTTTTTTGACAGTTCCGGTTTTAATTTTAAAAATTGGTAACCGCTTTTAATAGCGATCCATAAAAAATCCTGTGCCGCAGTTGTATAAATAAAAGGAGAAGAAAAATTCACCAAATAGGATTTCACTGTCTCATTACAAAGAATACATGCGCCATGTGCTCCTAAAGCTTTTCCATAAGTGATTACAGCCGCAAAAACATCATGTTGCAATTGATATTTCTCAATCAGGCCATACCCGAAAACTCCGAAATAATGGGCTTCATCTACAATCAGTGCGGCATTATATTTTTTAGCCAATGCTGCAATTTCCCGGACAGGGGCAAAATCTCCATCCATTGAATACAGGCTTTCTATAGCAATGTAACACTGCCCGGGATGTTTTTTCAGAATACTTTCCAGATCTTCCGGATCATTATGCCGGAATTTTATTTTTTTTGCATGAGACATCCTGCAGGCATCATGAACAGAACGGTGGATATGCTCATCCACAATCACCGTATCATGGCGGTCCGGCAGTGTAGAAAATAAAGCCAGATTGGCATTGTAACCGGAGCAAAAAAGCAGGGCTGCAGGATATTGATGCTGTTCCGCAATATAATTTTCCGTTTCCGTTACTGTACTGCTGTTTCCACTGATCAGCCTGGAACCTGAACTCCCGTAAAGTAATCCTGGATTTTCCTGTATCTGTTTCAGAAGAAGCTGGTGAAATTCTTGGCTCCTTGCTAAACCTAGATAATCATTGGAATAAAAATCAATACCGGCTGATTTTGGCTTTAATGTTCTCAGTATTCCCGTCTCCTTTCTTTTGTCAAGGGCTTCCTGAAACTTTTTAAGCATAATCTAACTGTGATACTTCCTCTGCTATGGCATTGATCCACTCATCATTCAGCATCTTTTCTACAGCCAGAATATTTTCTGCATGCTGTTTCCAGTCTGGTGAGAATTCATTCAGCTGACTGATCATTTCTTCGAGGTGGCCTTCTTCTTCCAGAATAATAGATTTTACCATAATCTTAGAAGATTCCTTGGTCAGAATATCCTGATAAACCGGATACAGCTCATCCGCACGGACTTCAATGGCATAGGTCACAAAAAGATAGGCTGCGTATTTCAGCTCTTCATTATTCAGATTAAATGCAGAACGAAGGTATCTGCAGGCCTTTATATCCAAAGAATGCAGATACTGCCGGGTAGCAACCGGAGCCAAGAGCTCATGTTCCTGGTATGTTTTGCATAATTCAGGGTTTATTTTTCCGATCTGTTTTTTTAGATAGTAGGCATGGCGGTGCTCTTCAGCAGCGTGTTTGAGCTGGATCAGTGTAACTGAAACCGGATGCTCACACTTCGATATTTTTCTGGCCCCTGCGTTTTCCATAAACGAAAGGGTATTCAGCCATTTGGCATGGGTACTATCGTCCTGTACAATTCTTTCAAGGAGTTTTTGAAATTCCATAGATTTTATTTTGAACCAAAATTAGTATATTGCCGGACCGTTAAAAGGTGCCAGTTTTAATATTATGGATAGTCCGGTTAATATTCCTTACAAAAGTTTTATAGACATTGATAGAAATTCAGAGGCTTCTATCTATATGCAGATTGCCAATCAACTGATCAATGCTATTCAGAGAGGTTTTCTGCCTCATGGAACAAAGCTGCCGGGAACCAGGGCATTCAGTGAAGTACTGGAAATTCACCGCAATACAGCTGTTGCAGTTTACGATGAATTATCGGCGCAGGGCTGGGTGGAAAGCCTTCCGAACAAAGGAACCTTTATAATCGGTGGGAATCAGGAAAAACCGGTAAAGGTTAAAGATTTTGAAAAAAACAGCCTTCAGAATTACCCTGAAACCACGGGATTTTCTTTTAAAACTTCGAATATTTTGGATAATCCTTTTGAGCATTCGGACTGCGAGTATGTTTTTAATGATGGTGTCCCGGATATCAGGCTTACCCAGATCGGACAGCATTCAAGGTTTTACAGCTCTATTCTTAAACGGAAATCCAACCAGAAAATGCTGGGCCATTACAATCATGACGGAAGTGAATTTTTTAAGGAACATCTTTCCCATTACCTTAACCTTTCCCGCGGACTGCCTATTTCAAAGAATAACCTTCTTATCACGCGAAGTACTGAAATGAGCATTTACATCGTTTCTGAAATCCTGCTTTCTGCAGGAGATACGGTATTGGTAGGGGCTTTGAGCTATTTTTCTGTCAACATGATTTTCCAGAAAACGGGTGTCAATATCGTATCACTGCCAATTGACGGGGAAGGAATCATTGTAGAAAATGTGCGTGAAGCCTGTAAAAAACAGAAGATCAGAATGCTTTACCTCACACCGCACCACCACTATCCTACTACGGTTGCTTTGAGTGCCCAGCGAAGGCTTGAGCTGCTGGATCTTGCTCATGAGTATGGCTTCATCATCCTGGAAGATGATTACGATTATGAATTTCATTATGACAAAAGCCCTATTCTTCCGCTGGCCAGTGCTGATACAAATGGAATGGTTATTTATATCGGATCTTTTGGAAAATCGCTGGCCCCGGGATTCCGGACAGGTTTCATTGTTGCCCCGGAAAACCTGATGGCTGAAATGAGGAAATACCTGGGAATCATAGACCGGCAGGGCGATATTTTAATGGAAAGGGCTTTAGGGGAAATGATTGAGGAAGGAGAAATAAACCGTTATCTGAAAAAATCGCTAAAGGTCTATCAGGAAAGACGCGACTATTTTGCAGAACTGCTCAGGGAAAATTTAAGCGGACTGATACGGTTCCAAAAACCATCGGGAGGACTTGCTTTCTGGCTGGAATGGAACGTCCCCGTGAATCTGATGCAGCTGAGCAGAAACTGTGCCGGGAATAATCTTTTTATCCCGAAAACACTGCTGTACCAGACCAGAGATCTTACTGCGATGAGGCTGGGTTTCGGAAATCTTAATTTTGAAGAAATGGAAAAGAGTATTGAAGTTTTTTCCGGACATGCAAAAAGGCTGTTATAAATCTCCTGCAGATAAAGCAGATTTTTGTGTTTGGAATATCCGCTAAACCTGTTAGAGGCTGTTTAAATTTTTAAAATCTAGCGGATTTGGCAGATTATGCGGATTTTTATAACTGAAAATAAATCTCTTTAATCTACGGGAGGAATGTTTTTCTTTAGTAATTATTTCTGGTTAGCTTAATTTTTTTTTCATCATCAGATCAGTCTGATCGTCATCTCCCAGCCTGAAGGTATGGCTACCAAATTCCTCAAAGCCGTTTTTCCTGTAAAAATTAATAGCCCTGAGATTTTTTTCCCAGACTCCCAGCCAAAGATAATTTTTATTAAAGCTCTGAGCAGTGTTCAAAGCCCTGTCATACAGCAGCTGTCCCACTTTCTTGCCGTGATGGCTTTGTTTGACATAAATACGTTCTATTTCCATATAAGTATCATCATGCGCTTCAGTCTGTGCAGATGCCGAGTTCAGTTTCAGATACCCGACAGGGATATCTTCTTCCCATGCGATATAGAAATGGGAATCAGGATTGTTTAATTCTGAATTCACTTTCTCTGTACTGAAACTTTCTTCGAGATAGGTTTTCATCGCTTCCTCCGAATTGCTTTCTGCAAAGGTTTCGGAAAAAGTCTGTCTGCCAATGCTTTGAATGGTTTCGAGATCTTTTATTCCGGCTTTATGGATGATGACTGACATATTTTTCATTTATTGCTCTAATTTATTAATAAGATTTTTTATTTCAGGTATGCTTAATTCTGTTTTTGTTTCTGTCTGTAGAATATTTTTTAAAATTTTTACGTGTGCAGTCTTTAAAGCATCTTCAGCTTTTACTTCCTGATCAGGAAATATTCCGGTATGTTCCCAGTTTTTATGGCTTACTGAAGACGTGATCTTCCCTGCCGGAACAAGCAGCAGATATTGATTCTGAATGATAAAGTGATCTACCGGATTGGCCGCACCTTCCGTTTTTTCACCTATGACTTTGGCCAGTTTATATTGCTGTAAAAAGTAAGCAAGCCCTTCTGCTGCGGAAAAAGTTTTTTTGCTGGTAAGAATATAGATGTTTTTGTGAAGGTATTTCTGTCCGGTCACTTTAGATTGTGTGCTGTTTATTACTGTTTCATCCTTATGCCTGAAATAAGTAGTATAGAGGTCTGTTTTTTTATCAAAAAAATAACTGCAGAATAACAAAAGCATTCCATTATCTCCGCCGCCGTTTTCTCTCAGGTCAATAATCAGAGAATTGGTATTGGCAACAAAATCCATTGCGGCGGCCAATGTTTTTTCACTGGATTCCATAGTGGCAAAGCCTTTATAATTAATGTAACCGATATTGCCTTGCAGCCGCAGAACATTTTCAAACCCAAAATTTTCAAGACTGTTATGAAAATTGTTCAATTTCTCTTCTTCTTTCTCATTTATCGGCTTTTCAGGAGTATAATTCCCGAGATATTTAACGAAAAAGTGTTTATCGTTTACAGATATTCTCAATTTTTGAGTGAAAAGCGATGCAAAGTCTTTTCCGGTCAGATTATTAAAAGCCCCTTTCCGGGACTCATCTTGAAATAAGGAATCCACTTTTTTATAAACTTCCTTATCAATATAATAACTTTTCACCTTTTCTGTGATATCAGCAAGTACTGCTGTCCTGTCATCTTTCTGTGCATAAGACAGTAAGGCATTGAAAACGAAAATTCCGGTCAGTAATTTTTTCATTGAAATAATAGGTAATATTTCAGCAAAAGTATTTTAATGGTAATAGTATAAATTGTAAAAATGGAAACTCAGATAAACAGCCAGATATTATTCTGTTCAGTATCTACATTCTCAAAGAATTTTCTGGGACTTATTTTTGTTAATTCCTTAAAATCTTTAATCAGATGGGACTGGTCATAGAAAAGATTCTCATAGGAAAGCTCCGTGAGATTTTTCACTCTTTTGTTTGAAATCAAAACTTTACGGAATCTCTGGATTTTCCTGAATTCTGATGTTGGCTTGGCCAGATACCGTTTGGAAATTTTGTTAAGATATTGTCTCGTAATATTATTTTTTGCAGCAATTTCTTCTATGCTAAGTTCAGTTTCAAGATCAGCTAACAGAGCATAGGCAAACGTTAAATTCTTTGCCCGGAATTTTGAAAGCCAGTAAGCTTCCAGCATTTCAATCTGTTTCTTTCTGTTGGATTCCTTCAAAACAGCATGCATAATTTCTTTAAAATCTGAGCGATGAATGTTGTCCTGCAAGGCTTCACTGTCGTCTGCATCAAAAAAATGATACATTCCTAATGGTTTAAAGTAAACGGTAACTTCATTAATGGACTGCTCATAAAAAATTTCAGTAGGAACAGAACACCTGCAAACAAAATCGGTCACTAAATTTTCTGACAGAGATCTATGGATTTTCACCCATCCTTTATCCTGGACAATGGAAACATCCTGACAAGCCGAAACAATGAAATAGTTGTCAGGAAAAGTGAGATAAGTTACCGGGCAGTGAGCATCATTCTTCTCCATAAAATAATAACCTTCAATATATTTTTTGAGAAAAGGATGTATAGGTTGATAAAAAGTAACTTTCATATGATCCCAGGCCTGAATATAAAATACAGATAGAAAACAAAGTCCTGAAAATGTCTTCAGGATTTATATTGATGCAAATAAAATTTTCTTAAACGCTTCAGAAGCCAGATGTACCTGCACTGCCCAGTCGTCTGCTGCATCGCTTCCCGCATCATCGGAAATGTATTTCAGACACAGGAAAGGAATGTTTTCTTTCTTTGCGATCAGAGCAAGCGGGTACGCTTCCATATCAACAATATTGTAATCCGTTTCGGAATGGTTCATCTCAAAGCTGTCACCGCTGCCGCAGATCCCCTCTTTCAGGCCGTTCATCTGAAGGCCGTATTCCAGAACAGGAGGAATGCCGGATAAAGGGGTTTCATAAAGGCTGAAGCCAAGACCACGGACATCCATATCACGCTGAATAAATTGGGTACAGCAGATCACCTCACCTTTACTGAAGCTTTTACTTCCTGCAGAACCCAGGTTGATGATCAGCTGAGGTTTTCTGGCATGAATTTCCCGGGTAAGCTCTATGGCCGCATTTACTTTGCCTATCCCTGTTACCAGTTTATTCTTTCCTTCAAAAACTTTCCCGGCCTCCGAATCCAAAGCAAAGACAAACAGTGTTTCCGAAACCGGATACTGAGATGCAACATTGATTTTTATCATTTGAACACAATTATTTCAACAAAAATAAGCATTGAACAGATAAAATGGGATTTTTTTCTACTTTTATTGGACTTTATGGCAAAGAAAAAACACCTCAAATGGAGATGTTTTTATGATAAAAGGCTAATTTTCATTTTTTGATGTATTAACCTGGTTTTAAATACTGCATCCGTCCGTATCACAGGAAGCTCCTCCGTTTTGAGAAAGATCTTTAAACGGACTTGCTGTTTCTTTGTAAGTCTGCTGAAGTGCATCTGCAAAAACTTCTGCGGGCTGCGCACCGGACACTGCGTATTTTCCATTCAGAACAAAGAAAGGAACGCTCGAAATACCGTTGTTTTTTGCCTCCTGAATATCCTGGTTGATTTCATAGTTGAATTCATCTGATGTTAAAGCCCGTCGTGCCTCATCATTATCAATGCCTGTTTTTTCAGCAAGGGAAATTAGTTCTTCAACATCTCCTACATTTTTTCCATCGGTAAAATGCGCTTTAAACAGAGCTTCTTCCATTTCACTGGACTTACCGTGTTTTTTGGCAAGATGAAGCAGCTTGTGTGCGGCAAAAGTATTAATGACCAAAGCTTTTTCAAAATTAAAATCAATTCCTGCTCCCTTTCCCATCTGGGCAACCTGGGCAATCATCTGAGAGGCCTGTTCCGCCGGGAAACCTTTTTTCTCTTTAAAATATTCAATTGTGCTCTGTGGCTTTGAAGCATCTAAGGTTGGGTCCAGCTGGAAGCTCTTCCATTCTATTTCCACTTCATTTTTAAACGGCAGTTTTTCAAGAGCCTGTTCAAAATTATTTTTCCCGATATAGCAGAACGGACACATAACATCCGACCATATTTCTATTTTCATTTTTTATTTATTTTGAATTCCTGTTGAATTATTCATCAAATTTAATGTATTCCGGTCAATGTAACAAGTTTTGTTACATTACATTATGAAAGCGGAACAATTATCTTCTGTTTTTCCGGCTCTTTTTTCTAAAATATGATTCGATTATATCTTCAACGGTTAAAGGTAAAAAAGAGGCCGCTCCAAGTAAGCGGCCTCTTTCAATCAACTATAGCATTTAATCTTAAAATAATGTGTCAGCAGGAAAATTGGAGGTATTTTTTCATCGATAACAGCTTTACAGAATGCAGGCTGCGTGTTTTTTGTTTTATTTTAACGGAAAAATGACTGTTAATATTTTGCAGATGTATTTTTTATTCTGAATATTTAATAAAGATTTTCTTAAATGCCTTTATATAAAGGATTTTTCATGGGGAAAAATCAGGAACTCAAACATCTACTTCGGAGTATTGGGGTATTTGGAAAGAAAAACAGCACTTTATCAATGTAGGATATTACACTGTACAGTTTTAAGAAAGTCGCCTGATCGTTTTTTCCGATGAGATCTATTGAAAAAAAGGTTTTCAGGTTTTGGAAATATTAGGGAAATTTGCAGAATGAAAATCATCCCGCTTAAAGAAGGCAACTTCTCGGCCAGCAAAACGAAAGAATTTACTTTACTGACAGATGAAAATCTGAACACCATCAAAGGAATTAAAATGTCTGTGCAGCCATTTCTGATTGTCACGGATAATGATTATATTCTTCTTGATGCCGGGATCGGCTGGAAAAATGCTGAAGGAAAGACTGTCATTTCCAAACTGCTGGAAAAAGAAAATATCACACCTGGACAGGTTACCAAGCTTCTCCTCTCCCACCTTCATAAGGATCATATTGACGGCAGCATTCAGAAAAATGAAAATGGATTTGCTGCCGCGTTTCCCAATGCGAAAATTTATATCCAGAAGCGGGAGCTGGCTTTTGCTATGGAAAATAAAGGAAATCCTTCTTTTGACTTTGATACCCTGGATAAGCTGATCAGCCTGCCGAACATTGTATGGATGGATGAGGACCAGGGAAAGATCGGTGATGAGATTTTTTTTGAAGTAGTGGGCGGGCATACCCCTTTCATGCAGGTATTCTGGATCAAAGAAAATGATGAGACTGCTTTTTACGGTGCAGATGACCTTCCGCAGGAATCTTACCTGAAATACCATCTGGCCTATAAAAGTGATTTCGATGGCAGAAAAGCAATGGAATTAAGATTAGCCTGGCAGAAAAAAGCCGCTGAAGATCATTGGAAAATACTGCTTTATCATGATCTGGACAAAGCAGTAATCCAAATATAATCTGATTAATAAATAGGTTTAAAGATCATTAAACCATTTGTAGATATCCAATTCAGAAGGAATATTAAGTTTCTTGCGTATTCTGTTTTTCCTGTTTTGGATGGCTTTTGGCGTCACAAAAGTGTAGGTCGCAATTTCCTTGGTGGTAAAGTTGAGTTTAAGGTAAATGCAGAAAATCAGTTCAGAATTTTTCAGATTGGGATGTACCTTGGCAATTTTATCAAAAAAATCAGGGTAGACCAGTCTGAATTTATTCAGCAGACGTGGTGAATTTTCTTTAGCCAGTGTAATAATTTCGTCCTGCATTAAAATCTTTTGGTTCAATTCTTCTAAATTTGATTGCGGTCTTTCGTTTTTCATAATATTTTCTCATCGATACTTTATTTCCGATACCTAAAGATGATCTGTATCAGTATAAAATCTTTTCCTTAAGCTATTGTAATAGCCGTTTAATATTGAGGTTATTTTGTTTATTCAGGTTTCATACATTCTGATGTGTAAAATGCATTTTGGTGAAACCTGTATTAATCTTAAATCCCCGAACTGAAGTTCATTGTTCCGGTTTTTTTTAATGAAACAAAGAAATAAAAAATGATTAAAATCTTACGGAATTGAAATACCACATACATACCACGACCTATCCGTAAAACAGAAATTTATTTTATTTTGAACCCAGTTTTGAAATTAAGTTTCATCTTTATTTATTTTAAACAAATTTAAAGGATATAGAGCTTGTTTTTTTATGATCTCGATCAATGTTTTGAAGATCTTATTTCCCTGTCTTCTTGGTATAGATTTGAAATTACATTCTCAATTTTCTGTGGCATTCTGTATGAAGGGAATTTATTCAACCTGAATTTTCTTACTAATATTGATATTTGTGCTTTTGAATTTATTGTGGTTGAAAGACATCAATGGTTAAATATTTGTTTAAAATTCAATTAAAAAACTATCAGACCATGATCGCTGAAGATTTACTCATTTCATTTAGAGCAGAAACTAAAGAATATTAATCCTGCGCTGAAGCTAAAACTGATGGATTATCTCAAAAGCTTTTATTACTTCAAGATTCTTTAACGAGACAGAAGCTTGCCTTCTCTTACCAGACTCCGGGTAGAAACCGTTATAAGAGCCATAAAAAGCATGGAAAAAGATAAGATTCTGAAAATTGAGAAGAGGAAGATTATGTATTAATTTTTCTGGTTTGGAAGATGTAAAGAAAGAATGGAAATTCTGCCCAACGGCTTATCAATCATCATTTATCGCTACTTACCATCAAGTTGTTTCTGGAACTCCTCCAGATATTGCGCAAGATGAATCCCGTCTGCCAGGCCGTGATGGGCTTCCACAGAAACGGGAAGGTATTTTTTACCCTCACGGATACTGAACTTTCCAAAGGTGATTTTCGGGACAGATTCCGAATTATTAAAACTGGTAGGATGCAGCAGCGCACTGAAAGAATTCCACGGGATTGTCGTATGCCTGATCAGATCTTTACCGAGATCGCCATTATTCAGCCTGAGCCCCGAAGAATGCTCTACAGCCTCTATTTCCTTTTGCATTGCCGCATTAAATACCTGAAAATCCTCAGAAAAAGGCATAAATGCAAAACCGAAAGTTCCGTCCGGTCTGCCGATCGTGCTTCCCGCATGAATGGTATCGTATAAAATGACCTGACCGTCAACGATCCGCAGTTTCAGTTCATCCACAGTATTTACCGCAATCATAGACCGATGAAGATAAGTGGCGAAAAAAGAATCTCCGTTTTCCTTGGCGTAATCATAAGCTTTTGTACAGTCAACTTCCGTGGTAAAACCAAAATAAGGGCTTTCCATTTTCGAGAAGAATTCAAAATGCTCTTTCCGTTTCCATTTTTCGATGTCTATGATCTTCATTGATTTTATTTGGTGCAAATTTCAGGAAGTTTTACCGGTTTTAAAAGGTATAGGGAAAAAATATAGAGATAAATCATTAAAATTTAATCATACCTTGCTGTAAACGGCCGGATTTGGTCAGTTTTTTGATGCAGACAGAACACGGGATTACAGGATTGGTATTTGCTTTTATCTTGTAAATTCCAGCTTATATTCTTCAGGCCTTATCATACTTTAGAAGCCGTTACTTAATAATAACTGACAATATGGATACAGAAAAAATAGGATTTATCGGGCTCGGAAATATGGGCCATCCCATGTCCAAAAATCTTGAAAAGGCGGGATTTCCGCTTTCAGTGTACAACAGATCATCTAAAAAAGCCGAAGATTTTAAAGAAAAATCAACGGTTTATACTCAGATTCCTGAGCTCGTTCAGAACAACAGCATTATATTCACTATGCTTACCGATGATCGTGCAGCCAAAGCAGTTTATGAAGAAATTCTAAAATCGGATATCAGCGGGAAACTCTTTATAGACATGAGTACTATTTCTCCTCAGGCTACCGCTGAACTGAATGGTGCAGTCAGAATAAAAGAAGCCTCTTTTATAGATGCTCCGGTGGCCGGAAGCACGGCACCTGCAGCAGAGGGAACCCTGATCATCATGGCCGGCGGTGAAGAAAAAGACCTGCAGCGGGCAATGCCCTATTTGGAAAAACTTGGAAAAGCTGTAAAACATTTAGGTGAAAACGGAAAAGGAATTGCCGGAAAACTCTCCGTTAATTATTTCCTGTCTGCTATTTATCAGGGATTGGCAGAAACGGTTCTGTTTGCTGATAAACTGGGAATTGACCGTACTTCTATGCTGGAAATCATCAACGAAAGTGCCAGCGGAAGTGGTGCTACCAGAGTGAAAACGCCAATGCTGATCAACAACAAATATGACCCTGCATTCGCTTTGGATCTGATGCTGAAAGATATTCTTCTTGCCCAAAATGCAGGCGCCGACTTCCCTTTATCAAAGGTGTTGAGTGAAACCTACCAGTCCGCTCATAATGAAGGTTTTGGTGAAGATGATGTGATCGGCATTATCAATTATCTGAAAAAATAAATACAGAATAATCCGGCCATGATATTGATTTTTTAACTCTAAATACTATGGATACACAAAATTTTAAAGGAAATAACTGGTCCGCTAGAAAAGTAGATCAGATATACATTGTAAGTGTAAAAAACGGATCAAGCATCATGAATGCGTTGACTGATTTTGTTAAAGATCAAAATATCCTGGCTGGAGAAGTTACCGGGATTGGAGCGGTAGACGAAGCCACACTTCGCTTTTTCAAGCCTTCAGATAAAAATTATGTCGACAAAACATTTAGTGAACAGATGGAAGCCACCAATATTTCAGGAAACGTTTCCGTGATAGAAGGAAAGCCTGTGCTCCATCTTCATATTACCCTGGGAAGAGAAGATTATTCAGCTTTGGCGGGACACCTTCTGGATGCAAAGATCCGTGGCGCAGGAGAATTTATTTTCTATCCGCTGGATACCAGAGCTGTTAAAATTAAAGATGAAGACGCAGGAATCAACTTCTATGATTTTGAAAAATAACGGGTGAAATGTCTTAAAACGGTGTATTTGAATAAGCATGGTAAAGAGTTTATGGTATAAACTTTTTCACATACCACACTTTGCTGTAAAATTGATGCATCATCCTAATTTGGTGGGATTTTTGAATGTAAAATATAAACCAATCACACCATTGAAATTAATCACATTCACAAAAAAGGGAATTTACTGTCCGCAGGGTAAATTTTATATTGATCCCTGGAGGCCTGTTGACCTGGCAGTCATCACGCACGGACATGCAGACCATGCCCGGTGGGGAATGAAAAAATACCTTTGCCATCACTTTACAAAACCAATTCTTTACCAGAGGATCGGGATAGATATTGAATGCCAGAGTGTAGCATATGGGGAAGTTATAACCCTGAACGGAGTAAAAATTTCGCTGCATCCTGCCGGACACATCATTGGATCTGCCCAGATAAGATTAGAGTACAAAGGATATGTTTCCGTGATCTCCGGTGACTATAAAGTGCAGGAAGACGGACTGAGCACGCCATTTGAACTGGTAAAATGTAATGAATTTGTCACAGAAAGTACTTTCGGACTGCCTATTTACAACTGGCTGGAAGTTCCCGATCTCAATAAAAAACTTCAAACCTGGGTGCTGAAAAACCAGGAAAATTCAAAAACATCCGTATTTATAGGATATTCGTTGGGGAAAGCCCAGCGTATTATGAAGGCTGTGGAAGGGTTAGGGAAAATTTACGTCCACTACTCCATCGGAAAACTGAATGAGACCTTTGAAATTTCCGTCTTTCAGGAATTTTTCTAAACCTAATTCTATTCTTGCAGCCGCTTCAAGAGATTTTCTGTTGCTTCCGCCTGAAAGAAGAGATTCCGCCATTTTATAAGACGCTTCATATTCTTCCATCAAAGTTTTGATTTCGCCATCACCAATGGAATTGACAACGCTTACCAAATCCCCGATTCCCCAAGTGTTTACCGAAAATCCGAATTTGGTTTCTGCTTCTACTTTGTCGCCATCGGTAACGGCAACATATCTCATATTATCGCCAAAACGAGCGAATTTCGCTCCTTGCCAATCGTCCCAGCCTGCTACAACACGACTCCATTCTCCGATTTGTTTCTGAACTCTTTCGTCAGACCAATGTCCTACAACTACTTTTCTGTTTTTGCGGAGACGGCTTACCATAAACCCGAATTCACGGTCGCCGTGAGCTGCCTGATTCAGGTTCATAAAATCCATATCCATCGTTGACCACGGAATATCCTGATTGAACTGCGTGTGCAAATGTAACATTGGTTTTTGCAAAGCGGTCAATCCACGAATCCACATTTTTGCAGGTGAAAAAGTGTGCATCCAGGTTACAATTCCGATACAGTCTTTTGAGAAATTAGCAGCTGTAAGGGTTTCAAAAATTTCTTCCGTAGTTTTTACCGTTGGTTTCAGAACAACTTTTACCGGAATTGATGAAGAAATATTAAGCGCTTCAACAATTTTCTGTGAATGTTCGGCAACCTGCGCTAATGTTTCAGGTCCGTATAAATGCTGGCTTCCGGTGATAAACCAGATTTCTTTTGTATTGAGAGGTGTTAACATATTTTATAGTTGATAAATGATGATTGATTTTTATTATATATTAAACCTTCAAGGTTTTTGAAACCTTGAAGGTTTGTTTAGTCAACAGTTTTTACTGTCCGTAATAGGCGTTTTTGCCGTGTTTTCGTTCGTAATGTTTTTTGATGAGCGAATCTTTCAAACGTGGCGCATTTGGGTTGATTTGTCTTGTGCGATACGCCATTTCTGCGATGGTTTCGAGAACTTTGCTGTTGTAGACAGCTTTGTCCGCATTTTTACCCCAGGTGAACGGTCCGTGATTTCCTATAAGAACCATTTCGACTTCTTCGTAAGACAATTCTTTTTCTTTAAAGCAATCAAGAATCTGGATTCCTGTATTGTATTCGTAATTTCCTTCGATTAAATCATCGCGCATCGGCGGTGCACAGGGAATATCTGAAGTCAGATGGTCGGCGTGTGTGGTTCCGAAAATAGGAATATCCATCTGAGCCTGCGCCCAAGCTACCGAATAAATGGCGTGGGTATGGGAAATTCCGCCAATGTTTTCCCAGTTTTTGTAAAGGTAAGCGTGGGTTTTGGTATCGGACGAAGGCCTTAAATTTCCTTCAACCACATTGGCATCGTAATCTAAAATCACAATGTCTTCCGGTTTTAAAAGTTCGTAGGGAACACCGCTTGGTTTGATGGCAAAGATTCCTTTTTCACGGTCAACGGCACTTACGTTTCCGAATGTGTAAACGACAAGCTTCAACGCATCCAACTGCATATTGGCTTCGTAACATTCTCTCTGGAGTTCTTTATAGATGCTCATTTTAGTTTTATTAAATGATTGAAAGATTAAATAATTTAAAGATTACAGTTTACTTATTTCAGGTTTCAGCTCGTTATTGATTTAGTTTCAGCATTGAATCACTCGCAGCCCGACCTGAGTGGAGCTCTTTTTGTGTAGCAAAGCGGAACAAAAAAGCGGGAACGGAGGGCGGATCAAGCTGCCATAAAATCTTTGGTTATTAGTTGTTATTTTAAAATTGAATGTGATTTCTATCAACTATAAACTGTCAACAATCAACTTCTTTTTCGATTTTATGTTATTTTCCGTGAAGTCGGCGAGAATCTGATATTGACTCATCAATTCTGCATATTTTTCTACGTGTTCTGTCTGTGGGAAATATTCGGCTTCAAAATCGGAACCCATTTTCTGACTTGCTTCCTGAACGTTGGGATAAATTCCTGCCGAAACTGCGGCGTAAATTGCGGCTCCCAAAGCCGGAGCCTGGTCGGATGCAGCCACCACAATCGGCATATTCAGGACATTTGCCAAAGTCTGCATAATGAACGGAGATTTTCTGGCAACACCACCAATTCCAATTACTTTTTCTATTTTCACGCCTTCCTCTTCAAAACGGTCGACGATTTTTTTGGAACCGAAACAAATCGCATTCACCAAAGCTTTGAAAATATGTGGTGCTTTTGTACCTAATGAAAGATTGCTGATAGCGGCTTTCAGTTCCTGATTGGCATCGGGTGTTCTTCTTCCGTTCACCCAATCCAGGGCAATAGGAACGGCTTCGGAAAGAGGGATTTTTTCGGCTTCTAAAGTTAGATTTCGGATAAGATTGTTCTCTATTTCTTCCTTTAATTGTTGTTTTTGATTTTCATCGATAACGTTAGAATTCATCAGAATATTTTGAGTTGGCCACATCAGAATGTCTTTGTACCAGGCCAACAAATCACCAAACGCTGACTGACCCGCCTCCAGACCAATCAATCCCGGAATGACCGAACCATCTACTTGTCCGCAGATTCCTTTCACAGTTTTGTCTCCGATAATTTCATTGGGTGCGACCATAATATCGCAGGTGGAAGTTCCCATAATTCGGATGAGTGTGTTCTCTTCCACTTTTGCACCGACTGCTCCGGAATGGGCATCGAACGTTCCTACTGCAATCACAGTGTTGGTTGTCAATCCTAATTTTGCTGCCCATTCTTGATTTAAATTTCCTGCAACTTCGTTGGAAGTGTAAGTTTTATCGTACAATCTGTCACGAAGTTCCGCTAATGACGGGTCTAATTGACCGAGGAAATCTTTTGAAGGAAGTCCGTCCCACGAATCGTGCCACATTGCTTTGTGACCCGCTGCGCAACGGCTTCTTTTGAAAGTTGCCAAATCCTGATTGTCGGAAAGGAGAAACGTAATATAATCGCAATGTTCCATCCAGCTGTAAGCCGATTTTTTTACATTATCGTCAACTCTGTTGATGTGAAGGATTTTTGCCCAAAACCATTCGGAAGAATAGATTCCGCCTTCAAATTTTGTATAATCTTCGCCGCCCCAATTTCTTGCCAAATGGTTGATTTCTTCTGCCTCGTCGATAGAAGTATGATCTTTCCATAAAACCATCATAGCATTGGGGTTTTCTTCAAAACCGGGAGTTAGAGACAATGCGATTCCATCCTTATTTACCGGAAGTGGCGATGAACCCGTGGTATCGATACAAATGCTGACAATATTTTCAGGTGCTATTCTACTTTCTTTTACGACATCTGAAATGGTTTTTTGTAAACCTTCGATATGATCCAAAGGATTTTGACGGAACTGGTTTTCTTCAGGTTTACAAAATTTTCCTTCTTTCCATCTTTGGTAATAGCTCACGGATGTGGCGAGTTCAGCTCCATTTTCTGTATCAATCAGGACTGCACGTACGGAATCTGTTCCATAATCTAATCCGATAACATATTTCTTCATTTTTGCGATGAATTAAATTTTAAAAAATTTTTACATTTCTCTTATTGAGAGAATAAAACAAATATAAATTATTATTTTAAATAAATGTAAATATTACACTTAATTTTATTTTTTCTTTTATTGATGGTATTTAATGGGCTATTTCACCTTTAAAACCACCAAAGAATTAGATGGGATTTGAACAGAAAACTTCCCTTTTTTTATCAAAGAATTCTCTTCAAGAGGTTTTATATTTTCTGTTTGGAAATTATTTTCGGCAGAAAGTTGTGAAGCTGTCAAGGTTGTTTTGGTCAGTTTACTTCCTATTTTGATGTTTTTTGGATTGATTTCAATTAATTTTTCCTGGGAATCTGTATTGACAATCTTGATAATCACTTCATTATTTTTACTGTCTTCCACTGCAGATGCGAAGAGTTGATTTTGACCTTTTACGGCATTTCCATTTTCAGAAATTCTGATTAAATCAGTTCCTTTATTATTTGAAAACAATTTTTGAACGTAATAATTTGGCGTTGCGTAAGACTGCAAATTATTAAACCAAATTAAATCTGGTGTCCATTGCCAACCGTCTGCGTGTGCAAAAAGCGGCGCATAGGAAGTCATTGTTACCACGTCTGCATTTCTTTCGAGCCCAGTCATAAAGGCTGCTTCCGATAGAGCGGTCTGCCAGTTATTTTTATTATCAGGTTTTACGACACCAACTGACTGAGCAGCATATTCTCCGGCAAAAACTTTGGGTCCGGAACGGTCGTAAGCATCATATCTTCCGGCATTTTTTGTAAACCATTCGGGCGAATTGTAATAATGTTCGTCAACAATCTGTGCGTTGAGTTTTTTGAGTTCTTTCCAGCCATATTCAAAGAATTCTCCGTCAGGTGACGGTCCGCTACCAGAAATGATTTTGATATCGGGATATTTGGCGTGAATGGCTTTTTCAAAAATCTTGTAACGCTCGATGTAATCTTCTCCCCATTGTTCGTTCCCAACGCCGATATATTTCATATTGAATGGTTTTGGATGTCCCATTTCAGCACGGATTTTTCCCCATTTTGTACTTTCGTTTCCATTAGCAAATTCGATTAAATCCAATGCATCCTGAACGTAAGGATTTAGTTCTTCCAAATGTACCAATTCGGCAGTGTTGAACTGGCACGCCATTCCACAACTCAGAATCGGTAACGGCTCTGCTCCCAAATCTTCGGAAAGCTGGAAATATTCATAAAAACCTAAACCGAACGACTGGTAATAATCGGGAGTGAGACGATGTGCAAAACCTGAACTCCATTTGTTGATGAGATATTCTCTGTCGGCGACATTTCCCAATGTTTTCTTCCATTGATATCTTTCGGCAAGTGTTCTGCCTTCGACGATACAGCCACCTGGAAAACGTAAAAATCCGGGTTGCAAATCATATAATTTCTGAACCAAATCTTTGCGCAAACCACCCTTTCTTCCTTTCCAGGTATCTTGCGGAAAGAGGGAAATCATATCCATATTTACTACGCCTTTTCCGGTAAAAGTGATTTGCAGTTTCGCTTTTTCAACCATTCTTGATGGAGAAAAAACGGCAGTATATTTTTGCCAGCCTTTTCCTTTGATCAATATCGGAACTGTAGAAATTACGGTTCCATTTTCGTCTACCAAGCTTGCATTTACAGCAGAAATGTTTCCTGATACATTTTCCAAATCAAAACTGAAATCATACTTTGCACCTTGATGAAGCCCGATTCCCCAGAAACCTTCGTTCTCCAAAATATAATTTTTGTCATTGTAAACGGTGATTCTTGCGTAGTTTTTATTGGTTTTAGAATGATCTGAATAAATGGTCAGAAAACCGGAATCTAAATTTGGAGAAAGCGTCTTTGTATTTTGCTGTTTCCAACCCATCAATGGTTCATCAAATTCAAAGCTTCGGTTCTTGATTAATTCAGCATAAATTCCACCATCGGCTGCAAAATTGATGTCTTCAAAGAAAATCCCGTACATCGTTGGCTGGATTTTGATGTTGGTAGGACTTCCATCCAAATCAAAAGTAAACTTTGAGGTTTGCGCAGTTGAAAACGCAACGCAACTTGTGAGAAGAATGGTGAAAATTTTATTTTTTGTTTTCATTGATAATTTATTTTTGGGAATTATCCAAAATAGATACTTCGACTACGCTCAGTGTGACATCTCTAATTGTGAACTTTTGAATTAAATGATATTATTTTGTTTATTGACAAACCTTATAGGTTTTAAAAACCTATAAGGTTTTCTAAATTGAGAATAGTTTATTTGACTTTCAACTGAATACTTTTTAGTGCTGAGTTTTTTGAAGTCCCGCCGTAGAAAATGGTATAATCTCCTGGTTTTGAAACCAAATCATCAGCTTTTTCATCATAAAATTTGAATGAATCTTCTGAAATAGTCAATTGGATATTTTTTGTTTCTTTTGCTTTAATCAAAACTTTTTCAAAAGCTCTTAATGTTTTTACAGGAGCCAAAGCATCGTTATTTCTTTTCACATATACCTGCACCACTTCTTCACCATCTCTTTCTGAAATATTGGTAACAGGAATGGTTATTGTGATATTTTCATTAGAATTGATGTTGTTTTTGCTCAATTTTGCATTGCCATAAGTAAATTTTGAGTAGCTCAAACCGTGGCCAAATGCATATAAAGGATCTTCGGTCATATAACGATAGGTTCTTCCTTTCATATCATAATTCTCAAAACCCTGATGCTTGCTTGTGGTCGAAAGTGCATTATCCAATTGCTCAAGATTTTTGTAAAAAGTAATCGGTAATCTTCCGGAAGGATTGTAATCTCCCGCCAGAACATCGGCAACGGCAGTTCCGCTGGATTGTCCGCCGTACCAGGCATTCAGCAGAGCATCATAATTTTTTTCATCCTGCTGCAAACCAAGCGCACTTCCCGTGCACAGTACAAACACGACGGGTTTCCCTGTTTTTCTCAATTCTGCCAACAGTTCACGCTGAACTTTAGGAAGTTCTATTGAAGTTTTGTCACCACCTTTGAAACCTTCAGCACTTACCTGCATTTCTTCACCTTCCAGACTTGGGGAAAGTCCGCCTGCGAAAATAATGACGTCGGCGTCTTTCACTTTATCTTTTACTGAAGCGAAATTTACCGGGTCTTTTCTGTACACTTCAAAGGCAATGCTTACATATTTTCCTTTTTGACTGTGACGCAATTCTATTTGGTATTCTTTCCCTTTCTCCATTTTCACAGGAAATTCCGAAGGATGTCTTGCATCGGGACCTTTTCTTGTAGCGATTTCTTTACCATCAACAAAAAGTGTATAAATATCTGATGTTGCGGCAGAAAATATTACTTCGCCCGAATAACTGCTTTTAAAAATCCCTGAAATTCTTGCTGAAGTATTTTCTCTGGCGACTCCTGGTGCAAGCTGTGTTCCACCAAAACTGTTGTAGGTAATTCCTGTTTTATTAACCGAAGTATTGACCGGTTTTTCTTTGAATTCGTTATTGTTAAAAAACTCCACCTTCATTCCTTTTTCGCCATTCTTCTGGCTTACAAAATTCTGATAAAGAGAAGCTCTGGACGACGGGTCTGCCACTTCACTTCCTTTTTCGTAAATGATTTCAGCATTCGGAAATTTGGTTTTAATTCCTTCTAAAATCGTTACGGTTGAAGAAGGTGTTCCGTTGTAATTCCCCAACTGCATAATTCCGTCATCGGCATTGGGACCCACAACGGCTATTTTTTTAATATTTTTATTTAAAGGCAGGATGTTTTTTTCATTTTTCATCAGTACAATAGACTTCTGAGCCATTTTTAATGCCTGTTCTTTGTGTTCTTTAGAATCTACCGTAGAATAAGGAATATTGTTCCAGTGAACGGAAGATTTAGGATCAAGCATTCCCAGTTCAAACCAGCCTTTCAGGATTCTGCGCATTGAAATATCGAGGTCTTTTTCAGTAATTAATCCGCTTGCGAGGGATTTATTGAGGTTATTATAAGTATCTCCACATTCCAGATCTGTGGAATGTTTTAGAGCATCAGCTGCTGCACTTTTTTCGTCGGGATGCGTTCCGTGGTATTTTTCCTGATAGAAATCTGCCAAAGCCCAACAGTCTGAAACGACCATTCCGTCATACTTCCATTTACCACGGAGAATTTCATTAAGTAAAGTATTATTGGCACAACAAGGTTGTCCGTCGAAAGCGTTGTAAGCGCACATCACCTCTCTTACATTTCCTTCTAAAACAAGTGCTTTGAAAGCCGGAAGATAGGTTTCATAAAGATCTCTTTTTGAAATTTCGGCATTGTAGGAATGTCGGTTCCATTCCGGGCCACTGTGAACGGCGAAATGTTTGGCGCAAGCGTGGGTTTTAAAATATTTAGGGTCGTTTCCCTGTAAACCTTTTACCGCAGCAACACCCAAAACAGAAGTAAGATATGGATCTTCACCGTAGGTTTCCTGACCTCTTCCCCATCTAGGGTCACGGAAAATATTGATATTCGGAGTCCAGAATGTAAGACCTTCGTAGCGTCCGGTTTTACTGGCTTCATCAAAAGATTTATTGTATTTCGCACGGGCTTCGTCAGAAATCATTTCAAAAGTTTTGAGATGTTCGGGAACGTCCCAAGTTGCAGCCAATCCGATCGCCTGAGGGAAAACGGTTGCCGTTCCTGCTCTTGCAACGCCGTGAAGTGCTTCATTCCACCATCCGTAAGCCGGAATTTCCAGTCTGGGTACAGCTTTGGAATTATCCATCATCATCCCTATTTTTTCATCTGCTGTTAATAATCCCAAAAGATTTTCGATTCTTTGCTCGACGGGAAGATTGGGATTTCGAAACGGATATTTGTAATTCTGAGCAAAACTGAAAGTACAGACAAATACTGATATGGTTAATAAAATTTTGTTCATATGATTGATTTTAAAGCAGTTTTTTATTAATAAATATTGAATATTATCACCGGATATTCCTTTGCAGTGTGATAAAGACAAATATAAGATTCTATTTTGAATAAATGTATATATTACACTTAATTTATAAATAGTAGTAAAAGAAAAAGTCATCGAAATAAACCGATGACCTTGTAAAAAAATTAATTTGAAAAAAATATGATTAAAGGTTATTGCTTTATAAATTTGCTTGTGATGTTTTTCCCTGAACCTGATATTTCAATAAAATATACTCCGGAAGGAAGTTTTGAAACATCAATTTTGTTTTTGCCGTTGGTCAGTTTTGCTTTGTAGGAAACTGTACTTCCTTTTGCATCAATGATAGAATAAGTTGAATCAGCCGATTTCCAATCAATAAAAATTTCGGTTTTGGCAGGATTTGGATATAGGGCAATATCGTCTTTTGCTGTTATTAAATTCTCAACTCCAAGCGTACCAAAGCTCAAAGAAAGAAAATTATTTGTGTAAGTATTATCTTCGGTAAGATATCCCTGAAATGAACTGATTACAGGCTCGTTGCCCGCTGTTACTTTATAAAATCCTGTAACTCCGCTTTCTGTTTTCAGGACATATCCTCCTGCAGCCACTTTTATAGACTGATAAACTCCGTTTATCTGATTAACAGTAATTGCTTTTGGTGTAGATACAGCTCCTGATCCTGTGAATGTTTTGCTTCCTGTAGCATTAATCAATACAGGAATATTGGCAGGAATTACTCCGTTGGAAATTGGTGTACAAACTACATTTCCGGAGCCCGGCTGCATCATGTATGCCGTAACTCCAGAAGGAATGGCTGACTGAAAAGGTAAAAGAACAATCCCGTACCCATTAAAAGTTCTTGTATACGTGGCAGAATTTGCTGTAAAGCCGAACGGAACCTGAAAATCTTTACCTAAATCTGAAAGCGTAAGGTTCTGACAAGAATTGCCTGAAACTACATTTACATTATTATTGCTGACACTTCCGTTAACATAAAAAATACTGTTACGGTTGGCAGAAGCATTGTTCCAAGTATCTGCCGATGTGTTTCCTGTAACATTTTTGAAATCAACAGATGTATAATATTCATTTTCTAAGGCATCAGTAAGGTTACTGTCTGAAAGTGAATATGCTGACGCAAATTTTGAAGCTCTTTCATTACCTACATTGAAATAGACATCACCTAAAGTCAGGGTAAGAATTGAGCTGTAATTTCCGCTTCTAAGCCCGATGATTCCTTTGCAGCCATAAGGAAGAACTGATCTAGAAATATCAAACACAAGATTAAAACTTCCGGATCCTGGTGCAGGAAATGCTACACTGCCATAATTATAAGATCTTACAGTTCCGCTGTTATCAACATAATACAATGTTGTATTTGATGAAGTCGGCAAGTTGCTTGTTGTATAGCTTAATACATTAAAAATTAATTTGTTATAACGGTCATCCAGATTCAAATATCCGCTGTTGGCATCTGTGTTTGGGCTTATCAACGGGGTAGAATTGTAGAATGTAACCGTTTTTCCGCTAAGCTGATAATTAATACCAAACGCTGAATTGGTCGGGATCTGAGTTTCAATTTTATTATAATGAACATCTCCGCCTGTCATTAATGATACCGGTCTGTCGCCACTTTTATTAAAAACAAAAGTCATTACACTGGATGGGCTCACCTGAACTGTCGGACGAAAACTCGCCGTACTGAAAGAAAAAGGTGATGAAGCCATATTCACAGATTGTGAAGTGGTTGTCTTTACTCCTGAGGTTGTAAAGAATGGCAGATCAACTTTAAGATCATAGGTGTTGGAAGAAGAATTGATAACAACAAGGGTAATCTGATTGCCGTCCAGCGAAATATAGGAAGAACCTTCTAAAGTTCCGCTTGAGGTTTCCCATTTTGCGTCAATCCTGGTTTTACCCGTGGTATTTTTAGCATATTGTGATAAAATATATCCTCTTTTGGTCATGTCTCCGGCAACTGTTCCGTATGTACCGTCTCCCATCAGACCGTAATATCTTTTTGAGGTGTAATGAATCCACGCATTTACATTTCCAAGCAATGCATTATTGACACTTTTTGCGAACGTGAAGCCATCGGTATTCCATAAAAAATCTCTCGGAGTCTGGCTGCTTGAAGAATTCCAGTTGATCAGATATTCTGTCTGCCATATTTCTTTGTTATAATTCTGAAACTGCTTGTAAGCCGACTGCATCGAGCCGTACTGATGCCCTCCGTACACCTCAAAATTCGCCATTACCGCAGGATCTAAGAATGCATTAGCAAAATTATCCGTAAAACCAACACTTTCCGGCGCAATTACCTTGCAGTTGATAAGCTGACCGTAGTTTTTAACAAAAGTTGCAATTTGCGTCGGTGTCCAGATACATCCCTGATACTGTGCCATTTCATCAGGCTCGTTCTGTATGGATATGTAATCAAGAGCAACACCGTTGTTTTGCAGATAGGTGACAAAACTATTGAGATAAAGAGCATAATCCTGATATTTTTCCGGCTTGAGATAGCCGATCTGCTGTACGCCGTTTGCATCAGTATATACTGCGTTTACGTGGTTATTGGTTTTCCATTCTGCCGGCATCGTCCACGGACTGGCGAATATGGTAAGTCCCATAGATTTCGCCAGCTGAGCCGTCGCAAGAGCCGCACTCCAATTGCTGCTTTGCTCGGGAATATAGAGACGCATAATATTATATCCACCTTCACTGCCTGCGCCCCAAAGTTTCTGAATCTCTGTGGTAGTCATATGGTTGTATCCGAATTGCGGACTGCAGACAAAACCGCCAAAACCTGTTATTTTCTGATAAGAAATATTCTTATCGATTTTTACTTTTGCCTGCACGTTTTGTGCATTCAGCTGTACTGACATTGCAATACCTGTAATCATTACAAGTATAAACTTGAAGATTTTTTTCATAGTAATAAGTTGTTTAATTGTGATATAAAATAGGTCTAATGAATAGATTTAAGGGTTATAATTAATATTCTAAAGGCTTTCCTTTGAAAATTTGTCTGCTTCATTAAACCATTCAATCATTAATTTTCAACAATGACCATCTTTATTTATTTTCCTGAATAATCACTTTCAGGCGCTCCCAAATAACTTGGTTTAAGGCCTCCTGTGTTGATTAAAATCTTTTCTAAGACAATTCCGGGTTCTAAAACTCTGAAACGAAGCGTATGTTTCCCCGGTTGCGAAATTTGGTGTTTTGTAATTGATTTAATGATGTGTTCCGACTGCCATTGTCCCAATTCCCCTTTGTAATGACCATTGAAGTTTACAGTTTGCGATGTTCCGCCATCAAAAGAAATCTCGTAGCGCAATCCTTTATTATGATTATAGTTTAAAGTTGGAGCTAATAAAAGTTGTACCTCAAATTCGCCTTTGGATTCAAAATTAATGTCGTATTCCAAGTAAATATTTTCGTCAGGTTTTGGATAGACATTTTGCGGAAAAGTCGTGATGCCGGATTTTGTTTTCCCGAAATCAGGAATGACTTCCCAATGAATTCTGTTTGAATTATTCATTCTTGCAAAATTTTCCGCTTCGATAGAAACATAACCATTTTTCTCCTGGAAAACTTTCTCTTTCGGAACATTTGCTTCAGAAACATATGTGACTTCAGGCATTATATTTACTTTTCCATCGAACCAGGCCTTGTATCCTATCTTCATCTGATCCATCATATGCGTCCATTTTCCGCCTGCAATTTCATTGTTATATTTATTGTCGAGATAAGCATTTCTTTCAAAACATTCTTTCACTTTATCTGCATAGAAATTAGCTTTAAGGTCATTTTTGGCAGCCAATTCTTTATTTTTGGCAACAGCATAATACATTTCGTACAAATTGCTGCACGCATCAATCGGATAAAGAACCAACTGATAATAAGCATCCTGATATTCTGCCGGAATCTGGTCTTTCAAACGTAACGCATCTACTGCCAATGCTCTATAATCATCAAGAACCGTTTCAAATTCACTATAATTTTCAAGGCTGAATGTTTTGCTGTCCAACGTTTCCGGAGTTACTCTTCGGTTATATTTGGCATAAAGATTAATCATTCTGGCAATTTCCTTTGAATGCTTTTCGCCAAACTGTTGAGCAGACCATTTTTCGGTGTATTCCAAAAGATTTTTAGAATTAAATTGTTTCGGATTCCAAGCCATTTCTAAGAAAAAACTGATTGGAAATTCCATTGGTTTCAAATCACCAACATTCACGACCCAAACTTTATCTACACCGTGTTCATAGGAAAGATTCATCTGTTCCCAAACACGTTGAATTGGATTGATGTTAATCCACTTAGAATTCCTCGGTCCGCCTACATAATCGAAGTGATAATACATTCCGTAACCTCCCTTGTGTAAAGGTTTTGAAGGGTCCGGAAGTTTTCTCACATTGCCCCAGTTATCATCACAAAACAGCAAAATCACATCATCCGGAACTCTCATTCCCTTATCATAATAATCCTGAACTTCTTTGTACAAAGCCCAAACCTGTGGTGTTTTGCTTGGATTTTTACCTGTAACATTCTGGATGATTTTTCGTTGGTCTTTTACTATATTCTCTAGCAAGGAAATATTGGTTCCCTCTCCCATCGCCTCATCGCCGTCGCCACGCATCCCGACAGTCACGAGTTTTTCCCAGTTTTTGCTTCTCACGAGTCCGGCTTTCCAGAATTCCTGCAACACTTTGGCATTTTTTGAGTAATCCCAAATGTTCGGAAGATTATTTCTTTTGATGTATCGGTGCCAATCGGTCTGTGCCTGAGCCATCGGTTCGTGATGTGAAGTTCCCATTATGATTCCTATTTCGTTAGCTAATGGTCCACTCAAAGCATCATCATCGTAAAACGCTTTTCCCCACATTGCGGGCCAAAGATAATTCGCCTTAGAGCGAAGAAGCAGTTCAAAAACTTTTTCATAAAATTTAGAATTGATGCCGCCAAAAGTAGCTCTTGCCCAACCGCTGAGCGAAGGTTCTTCATCATTCAGGAAAATTCCGCGGTATTCTACAGCTGGTTCACCATCGGTATAACTTCCTTTTTTGAAATATAAATTTTCTTTCTTTACTACCGGAACATCTGCCCAATAATGCCACGGTGAAACGCCAATCTGCTGAGAAACTTCGTAAATTCCATAAATAGTTCCTCTTTTGTCGCTTCCCGCAATCACAATCGCTTCCGAAACTCCGGGAAAAGGATTGCTGATATTCTGGATGATGTATTTTTCACGTTTTCCGGTTAAAGATTTTCCATCGATCTTTTTTTGTTTGATTAAATCATCAATCACCGATTTTGTTCCGACCGTTCCGATGATGATTAAAGGAGAATTCATTCCTGAAACCTGATTCAAAATAGTTGGTTGCTCACCTGTGACTTTCTGGAAATCGGACTGCAGGTTTTTTACAGCTCTTAATATTCCGGCATCAATATTATTGTTTGTAAATAATGAAATCCTGACTGATTTTTCTTTCAGAAGAATGGCATCATCGCTTTTTTTTGTTGTGATAAATGGTTCTGTTGCCTGTACATTACAACAAGCACCAAACAATAATACAACGAGAAATAGTATTGGTAATCTGTTCATAATCTATATTTTATTTTGATTGGATTGAAACCTTATAGGTTTTAAAAACCTATAAGGTTTAGTTTAACATTTATCGGGGGCGAATCGAACGCAGCCCGAAGTGCCTCTCTATTTTTATTTTTTTAAAGGAATCGGCGAATCTCGTTCCTCGATTTGAGTGGAGCTCTTTTTGTGGAGCAAAGCGGAACAAAAAAGCGGGAACGGAGGGCGGATAAAGCTGCCCAAATTATTCCTGCATTAATTCTTCAACACAAATCCTCCGTTCGGCTGGATTTCAATATCGTATGTTCCTTTTTTATTGATGGAAACCTGTTTTGTAAAAGTGTTTCCGGCTTTATCATCATTGATAAGTTCAACATTTTTGCCTGCCAGCATCGGAAGATTAAGTTTAAGTTTTTTAGCAATTTTTTCCGCATTCACACCTACGACATACCATTTATCCTTATGTCTTCTCGCAATGACCGAATATTTCCCGGGATAGCCGTCGATGAAAACCGTTTCGTCCCAAAGTGTGGGAACTTCTTTCATAAAATCCAATTGAAATTTTAGAGCATCGGTCAGGTTATTGGGCATTACCCCAAACATCTGAACCGGATTTTGAAACAGAACGGCTGTCGCCAACTGAAATCCGTCGGTAGTTAATCTTCTGTTTTTGTCTTTGTTTGATTTGGTTAAAAATTTATTGAGAAAAGTCCCGCCAAACTCCATACTTCCGACTGTATTTCGGATGAACGGATGTAAAGTGGCAAAAAATGCTTCCTGCTTGCGGACATCTTCCGAAAAGTAAAGCATTTCTGAGGCAAGAACAGCTTCGCTTCCTGCATAGTTCGGATACATCACTTCCCAACCTCTCGGCAAAGTAGCACCGTGGAAGATAATGGTTAATCCAAAATCATTAGCATCTGACAAAATATCTTCGTACAGTCGCATTGTTTCCTGTTTGTCTCCTCCGAAAAAATCGACTTTCAAACCTTTTACACCGATTTCCTTCAGCCATTTCATTTCTTTTTTTCGCTCTACGGAACTGCTCATTTTGTTTCGAGGTCCCATTGGTGCATCGTTGGCAGCTCCGTTGGAATTGTACCAAAGCATTACACCCACATTTTTGGATTTTGCGTATTGGATGAGTTCTTTCATCCTGTCTTTTCCGATATTTTTATCCCAAAGTGCATCAATCAAAATGTATTCATAACCGAGTTTTGACGCCAAATCAATAAATTTTGTCTGGTCATCATAGTTCATACTGTTATCCTGCCATAGAATCCAGCTCCAAGTAGATTTGCCAAACTGATATTTTTGCGAAGGTTCGTAAAGTGGTTCCACCACATCAAAAGGAATGGTAGTTTCCACAATCGGTTTTAGAGAATCTCCAACCGTAATGGTTCTCCACGGTGTTTTTCCCGGAAGAGAAAGACTTGCACCTGTACTTCCGAAACCATTGTTTTCAGCCATATTCGGATAGGAAACTTGGTATAGATTTTTTTCTGAAGTAGTGTTAAGATGAGAAGCACAATACAAACTGCTGACTCCCGTTTCCGAAAGTAAAATCCAACCGTAGTTTCCTATATGAAAAAGTCCGGGAAAAACGTAACCATAATCAGCTTTTGTCCCTAATTCCGCATCGGCTTTGTATCCACTTTCGTAACTCGGTGCGGTGCGTGCAAAACCGGTCATCGGCTTCATCATCGGTGATAGAAAAGTTGTGGTTTGTGATGGAAATCTATATCCAGTAATTTCCGATTGTACCACAACACTTAAGCGGTCTTTCATTGGCAGAATTTCGTATCGAAAAGCAATATTGTTATCACTTACCTGAAATTCAATACCAATATTGAACTGGTCTGCATTGGTAAAATTGACAATTAGAGTATTAGCTTTGTACTCAACTTCAGATTTTTTGATTTTCTCGTTGCTGTATTTTTTAGAAACGAGATCTTTTTTGCTGTTGATGAATTTTAAACTCTTAGAAAAATCAGATTCATTGGTGATTAAACCCAACGGAGATTTTTCGAGCATCATTTTCCCCTGAAAAGTCACGGAATACAATGCTTTTCCTTCTTCTGAAAATACATTCAGTTTCAGTTTTCCATCCGGACTGGAGACTTCTGCAACCTGTGCTTTAAGTTCTGATAAAAAACAAAAGCTTATTAATGATAGAAATATGAGTGTAAATTTTTTCATTCTAATTTATTTTGAAAACGTCCAATAATCAAAGAACATAATATCTTTTTCCGCTTTACCATTGAACAAGAAATATAGATTATGAATGCCTGTAATTTTGTTGGACACATTAATTTTAACGGTTTCATATCGGTCATCTCCGCCTGTCATAGGGACTTTTATTGTTCCGACAATCGGTCCTTCTAAACTGTCTAAACGAACGTCCATTGTTACACCGCTGTTATGAGTAGTTCCAACTCTTGCAGAAAATGACTGTGCACCATCTTTTCCAAAATCAACATTTTTTACGCTTGTGTAAGCTCCATTTTTCTTTGCTTTAATGAAAACTCCTGCGACTTTGTTTTGATAAGATTTTACATTTTCCGACCAGGCAATCATTTCAGCCTGATTCATCGTGAATGGATTTATAGAACCAATTGCTTTGGTAATTCCAGTCGTCATTTTGAATGGCGAAATGGAACCGTCTTTGTTGAAGTTAAGTTCTTCTACACTTACCGACCTTGTAAATCCACTTCCGCCTGGCAATGCGCCGTTGTGATAGAAGAAATAAGTTTTCCCTCTGAAATCGATAACGCCGGGATGATTGGTAAAAGATTTTCCTTCCGCAAGCATTATAATTCCGCCATATTTCCACGGACCTTGCGCATTTTTGCTGGTGGAATAGCCGATAAATTCGGGTAATGCACCGCCCGGCCAAAAAAGATAGTAGAGATTTTTTCGTTTGTACAACCACGGTCCTTCTTCGTATTTGGTTGGTCTTTCAGGATTTCCTTCCCTCTTTCCGAAAGATTCTTCGGTCATCGGAACTTCAACAATATCGCCGGAATAGGAAATCATATCCTCGTTCAGCTTTATATATTTAAGTTTTGGATTTCCCCAATACAGATGTGCCTGACCGTCATCGTCTATAAAAACCGTCGGGTCGATATCTCCCCATTCGCTCTGAACAAGCGGTTTTCCCAACGGGTCGTGAAACGGACCAAACGGACTGTCGGCAACCGCAACTCCAATCGCTCCTTTGTTATTGGTTTTAGAAATCATCGGGACATACATAAAGAATTTGCCGTTTCTTTCGATACATTGCGATGCCCAGGCATCACGTTTTGCCCAATCAAAATCTTTATACGATAAAACAATACCGTGATCTGTCCAGTTGACCATATCATTGGTGGAAAACAGTTTCCAGTCGTTCATTGTAAACCACGTAGAATCGTCCTCGTCGTGACTCGTGTACACATACAAACGGTCATTGAAAACCATTGGAGCCGGATCGGCTGTAAATGCAGTCTGAATGATGGGATTCTGTGCAGACAAATTTGCGACAACTCCCAGAAACAGAGTACTCAATATAGATTTTATGGTATTGATTTTCATTTTAAAATTAATTAACATTCAACATTATTTCTTCTGAAAGCTCCAATAATCGAAATTAAAAAGCTCGCGACCCGCTGTGATATTTTTTCCCTGAAAAACAAAATACACATCGTGAACGCCGGAAACGGATTCTGAAATCTTTGCAGTCAATGTTTTCCAGATGTCCCAGCCTCCTGTTCTGGGTACTTCAATTTGTGCTAATTTTGTTCCTGTAACACTGTCCAAACGGACTTCCAGAATTCCGCCGTCAAGCCCGGAAGCTATTGATGCTGAAAACGCAAAAGCACCCTGATTTCCGAAATCTACGGAACGGACTTTAATAAATCCTCCTGTTCGGGTTTCAGTTATGTAAACTCCGGTTTTCTTATTTTCGGTGGTTTTGCATTTCTCAGACCAAGCCATCATTTCTGCTTCGTTTCTTTTGTAGGGATTTACGGTTGCCACAGGGTTAATGCCTTCTTTGGTCATTGTGATTTTCGGAATGCTACCATCAGAATTATATTTGAATTCTTCAATCGCAGTTGACCTTCCGTAACTTCCTGCACCCGGCAATAATCCGGTGTGATAGAACAGATAGGATTTCCCTCTGAAATCAATGATTCCGCCGTGGTTGGTGAAGCTGTTGGTTGGCTGGTCTGTCATTATTTTTCCCTGATATTTCCACGGACCTGTCGGGGATTCACTGGTTGCATAAGACAGGCATTCTGTACGTCCCGTCATTCCTGCGTACATCATATAATATTGTTTATTTCGTTTATAAAACCAAGGACCTTCCACAAAAACATCTTCAAATTTCTCTTGCTTTTGTAAAACCTCATCACTTTTTCCCGGACGTCTGAGTCCTCCAAATGATTCCACCGACTGCGGAATTTCAACGATTTTTCCTTCATACGAAACCATATCTTTATTAAGTTTCACATAAAAAAGATGGCCATTACCCCAATAGAGATAGGCTTGCCCGTCATCATCTATAAAAGTCGTCGGATCGATATTGTCCCAGCTTCCCGTTGTAATCAACGGTTTTCCGAGCGCATCTTTAAATGGTCCTGTCGGACTATCCGAAACCGCAACTCCGATGGCCATATCGTTATTAACGGTTTGGGCACAGATGTACCAGTAAAATTTGCCGTTTCGCTGTATACATTGTGATGCCCAGGCGCGGTCACGAGCCCAGCTGAAAGACTCTAGGGAAATAGGAACACCGTGATCTGTCCAGTTCACCATATCTTCGGATGAATGCACCCTCCATTTCGTCATATAATAAAAATCAAATCCCGGAATGTCATCTCCTGTGTAAACGTACATTTTATCTTTATAAACCATTGGTGCAGGGTCGGGCGAAAAATGAGTCTGGATCACCGGGTTTTGTGCTGAAACGGCAGTACTGAAACCATATAAAGCCAGACTAATTATTATTTTTATTTTTTTCATAGTTAGATTTTATTTTGATTAAAATTCTGACTTTACACCACGACCATCATAAAGAATCGTCCTGTTTATTGTTTTACCATTCAATCCGATTACGCTAATATTGAAAGTTCTTTTTTCTGTCATTCCTTCAAAAGTTCCCTGACGTGAGCCAACCTTTAAAACTTTGGTTTTTTCGTTCCAGGTAAATGGAATTATGCTGTAATTTCCTTTTTCGTAATTGTAGTTATCGCCTTCATCTTCATAAAGCTCAAAAAAACCGTTTTGTCCGGCATAAACTTTAATCGTCATTGTTTCATTTGATTTTTCAGAAGAATATTGCATTATCGGCCCGGAAGGGATGATAGATCCTGATTTGATGAACAAAGGGATTTTGTTTTTTGAAGCATCAGCGGTTATATTTTGTCCGCCGTCATAGCTTTTATCCGTCCAGAAGTCGTACCACGAAGTTTCTTTCGGAAGATATACCTTCCACTCTTTCGCTTCCGGCATTGTCACAGGAGAAACCAATATAGACTTCCCAAACATATACTGATACGCTTGCTTCACAGCCTCCGAATCATCTTTGAAATCCATCACCATCGGACGCATTATAGTAGAATTGCTGTGAGAAACTTCCCAAGATTGAGAATATATGTAAGGCAATAACTGATACCGAAGATTGATTAATTCACGCATTTCTCCTTCCACTTTATCACCATATTTCCAAGGTTCTGTTTCGGACTGATAGCCGTGCGTCCTGAAAATCGGGCAGAATACACCCCATTGAAACCAACGCATCAGAATATCGTGATATTTTGGGTCTGTATATTGAGAAGAACCCGGACGGAAAAAGCCACCGATATCGGTTGTCCAATACGGCATTCCGGTCAAAGAATAATTGAGTCCGGCTACAATTTGTCTTTTATAAGTGTCCCAATCCCAGCCAATATCTCCCGACCAATTGATGGTTCCGTAACGTTGCTGACCAGGGAATGCAGACCGCGTTAATATCACTACTCTTTTATCAGGATTTGTTTTCCTTTGACCTTCATAAACTGCCTGACTTACGAAAAGAGGATAGGTCAATCTGTAAAATTCTCCGGCTCCGAAATACGTTTTTTTCCCCGCCAATGCATCATTTTCCGGTTCTGTGGCATCCATCCACCAGGAATCAACCCCGAATTTAAAAAGGTTATCATTTAAAGCATTCCAATGAATGTTTTGGGTTTTCGGATTATAGATATCAATCCAAGGACTGTCCGGAATGTAAAGCCCTTCATAATCTTTTGCTACAACTGATTTTTTATCTAAATTTTCCCAAACGGATACGGAGAATTTTGAATTTAACTGATGTAATTCTTTAATGAACTGTTCCGGATTGGGGTAATTCTGTTCATCAAATTTCGGAACGCCCCATCCATATTTTCCCCAATACTGCCAATCCTGAACGATCACGTCCATCGGCAATTTTCTTTTTCTGAATTCTTTCACCGTTTCAACAAGATGCGATGCCGAAGTGTATCGTTCCCGGCATTGCCAATATCCAAAGGCCCATTTCGGAAGCATCGGAACTTCACCTGAAATTTCACGATAGGCTTCTATCACTTCATCGGTATCATTGCCTGCAAAAAAAACATAATCGAGAGCTTTGCTGTTTGGAGAGCGGAAAGTTGTGAGATTGCCCGTTTCGCTCCATTTCAAAGTTGGCGTGTTGGAGGCTTTACAAACGACTTGGATTTGATGTTCACCAGCTTTCAAACTAATTTTTGTGCTTACAGCTGGAGGTAGCCATAGATTGGACTGGTCAATGACCGGTTTTCCATCGATTATCAATAAATGCCGGTTATCCATATCGCCCAAATCGAGCATAAAAGTATATTCGGAATCTTTGTCTAAAGATAATTTGCCTTTGTAAGAAGCCTGCTGTTGTGAAACCTTCACGGTTCCATTAGTCGTGGTCACTTCTTTTTCTTCTCCTTTGGAAGATGAATCCTTTTCAAGCAATATATTATTGTCCGCCGGATTGAACCACGATAAGCCGTACTGATGCCACAAAATACCGTATCCTTTGGAAGAATAAAGAAAAGGCAAAGCAATCTGGCTATTGACCTGAATCAGTTTTCTGCTGATATTTTTTAAATTATAATGACCATCCTGGAACTGTCCCAGACCGAAAAGATATTCATCAGATGTTGTTTCAAAGCCTTGTTCTGCGATGTAGCAAGGCTCGGAAGAAACAGTGTTATTAATTAATTTTCGACTATTTATTGCTTCAGCCAGCAGAACTTTTCCTTTTTTATCAAGAAAAGTGAGCCTGGAATTTTTTTTATCGAGCAAAACAGTAACGTTCCCGGATTTAAGCTTTAAAAAATCTTTATTCTCCGAACATTTGAATTTCGGAATCTCCTGTCTGTTGACTAAAACAAACTCACGCTCTTCTGCAGGCAAATCTTTTATCCACTGTATTCTAACCGCATTTTTATGTACCGGATTTATTTTCAAAAAACCTTCCGACAGTTTCACCATTACACCATCTTTATTGACGGTATGATTGATATAGGCTTGTCCGTTCACCATTAAAGGAAACAGAATAAAAAGGTAGATGATCGTTTTCCAGTTCATATAAAATACTTTAGAATGTGATTATTTAATTCCGTTAAATTTATAATAAGCCACACCGTGTGCCGGAATATCCAGTGGCAGGCTTTCGTTAGTTGTATTTAATTTCGCAATATCTTTCTGTCTCCATAAATCACGGATGATTTGTTTTCCTGATATTCCAAGTTTTGAAAAATCTTTGTAACTCATATTCACTTTTTCCCTTCCGAAATTAGCAAATGCAACCGCTTTGCTTCCGTCTTCCAATTCTTTGATATAGATTTTAAGTTCGCCAATCGTCTGAAGGCAAACGCCCTGTTTTCCCAAAGCATCCTGATTCACAGCTATCACCTCATCATTCGTTAAAAGGTTTAAGGTAAAATCATCCAGCTTTTCAAGGTCACAACCAATGAGCAAAGGCGCTGAAAATATGCTCCAAAGGCTGATGTGGAGATATTGCTCATCCGGTTTCAGACGGCTTTTATGAGGATTTCCCCAACCTACTTCGCCTACGACAAGCATATCTGCATCATTCCAATTGCCTGGTTTTGCGAACGGAGTGGCTTTGTCCTGAGCCAATGCAATGCTTTTGACGCTTGCCCAGGTATCAGTAATATCATTGGTAGTCCTCCAAGACTGTGCATTTACTTTATCACCCCATTTCCAGACATCTCCCATCCCGTACTGACAGAGGTTATAGACAATATCTCTCGGTTGCTGACGAAGCAAATCGCCCATTACTTTGAAAGGTTTTACTCCTTTTTCCGGGTCGCCTCCTCCCTGAAAAGCCAAGGAAGGAACTTTGAAAGGGTCATTTTCCGGCAGACCGTCTATCACTCCGCCATAACTGCACCAGTCGTATTTCAAGTAATCAATGCCCCATTTGGTGTAGCTTTCGGCATCCTGTTTTTCGTAGCCGTAGCTTCCGACACATCCACCGCAAGTCCACGGACCAGGCGATGAATAAATCCCCATTTTTAATCCGTTAGCGTGAACATAATCGGCAAGACCTTTCATATCGGGGAATTTTGAGTTGGGAATGATAAATCCTTTTTCATCACGCATTTTGGGATGGTCTTTGGAATCTCGGTTGTACTGCCAGGAATCATCGATGTTGATGTAGCTCCATCCGTGATCCGCCAAACCACTTTTAACCAAAGCATCGGTGGCACGTTTTACTTTATCGGCAGAGACTTCGAGCCCGAAACAATTCCAACTGTTCCAGCCCATCGTTGGCGTGAGGGCAATCCGGTCTCCACAATTAATTTTTAATTTTTTTGATGTTTTTCCTTTTGCATTCTGAGCGATTAATTCTACTTCGTAAATTCCATTTTTATCCAGTTTCCCAGTGATGATTCCTGTTTTTGAATCTATTTTTAATCCTTTCGGAAGACCTTTTACAGAGAATGTCATTGGTCTTTCTCCGGTTGCAGGAATCCTGAACAGAAACGGAGAGCCAGGACGAACGCCAAAAACTGTTGCCGAATTGATTCGTGGCATTACAGGAGCCTTTGGTGTTAAAATATATTCTTCTGATGAAATTGGATTGAACGTTTTTAAGGTATTGCTTCCTGTGGTTTCAAATTTTGCATTCACCCAATTGGCGTGATCGTAATAAGGACCGTTTCCGCCGTCGGTCACCAAGAGTTCTAACTGATATATACCTTCTAATGAAACTGATACAGGTTTTGCCTTGTCGCCAAGATGCATTATATCACTGGACCATATTTTTTTATTATCTCCATAAATTTCAAAAGCTACTGCAGGATCCTGCCCCTTAACCTCATCATCAAGTCCGACCAAAGCCGTAAATTTCTTTGCTTTTCCGTCTAACTTAATTAACAGAGAACTTTCGGCGTGGGTTCCGAAACCTCTTTTGAAAACTTCTCCGGCAATAGTCAATGGTTTTCCGGCTACGGAAGTATTGATGCCCGGTTTGCCGTGACCTTGGGTGGAAACGCTGAGGTCAAGTTCATCAAGCCAAACTATATTCTGGGCATTCAGGCAACATCCGGTTATGAAAAAACTTAGAATAAAGAGTTTAAATCTGTACATTTTTGAAATTGATTAAGATGATTCATTGTATTTAAAAAAATATAGAATTGTCCATAACTTCGCCTAGGTCTTCGACTCCGCTCAGACTGACACCGTTAAAACTCACGGCTAGTATTGGAGATGTCACACTGAGCGAAGTCGAAGTGTCTATGTAATTCTTTAATTTGAACTAAATTTCCACCAGTCAAAGTAGAACAGGTCTTTGCTTCCTTTAAATACAAAATATACATCGTGGACGCCTTTTATGTTTTTTACGTTAGTTTTAATGGTTTTAAAGACATCGCCTTCAGCTTTGCCTGTTACCAGAACAGTCCCTAATATCGGTCCGTCAACAGCATCGGTATGGATTTCTATACTTCCGCCATTCATTGAAGCGACTGAAACTTCCAGAAATTTGGTTCCTTTTGAAAAATCAACACCCTGAATTTTGAGGTAATCGCCATTGTTAATCGATGAAACCACAAGACGATCGGTAATTTTTTTGCCCGTGTCGTAAGGATTATTTCTTTCCCACTCGGTCATTTTTTCTGTTTTTAAACCTTCACTAAAAGCAATGGTTTCTGCTTCAACTTTATCATATGGATTCAAAGTAGCAATTCTTTTTACGCCTTCTGGATTCCAGAAAGGTAATTTTTGAATCGTACCGTCGGCATTGTAAATCAACTCGCTTACACAAATGGAACGGCGCTCATAATGTTTGCTAATTGTTTGTTTTCCCAGATTGTAATTGAAACCAAAGACATAAGATTTTCCTTTATAATCAATGATTCCGGGATGATTTCCGTTGGAGCGTTTGTCGCTGTCCATAATCATTCCTTTGTATTCCCACGGACCGGTTGCCGACTTGCCCATTGCGTAACCGATTCCTTCGGGACAGCACGTTGAGGCATACGCCATATAATAATTTCCGTTGCGTTTCCACGCCCAAGGTCCTTCCTGATAATGGAATGGATCCGGCGAACCTTTGACTTTGGCAATCGACGGGTCTTTCACAACAGCTCCATCTACGGAAATCATATCTTTATTCAGCTTTACGTACCATAAATTGGGATTTCCCCAGTACAAATAAGCCTCTCCGTCGTCGTCAATGAGAATAGTAGGATCTATATCATCACTTGAATTTTTCACCAACGGTTTTCCAATAGGATCTTTAAAAGGACCATACGGACTATCCGCCACCAAAACACCGATTCCTCTTTGTCCGGGCATCGGGCAGTACATATAAAACTTACCGTTTCTTTCGATGACTTGAGGCGCCCACGCTCCGTTTTCCGGGTCGGTCCATTTAAAATCCTTTAAAGAAGCCACAACACCGTGATCTGTCCAGTTGACCATATCGGTTGAAGTGTACAACAGCCAGTCTTTCATTTTAAATCCGAATGCATCATCTTCGTCGTGACTCGTGTACAGAAAAACGGTGTCTTTGTAGACCATTGGTGCAGGGTCAGCTGTAAATTTGGTCTGAATGATGGGATTCTGGGCAGACAGCGAAAATCCTGTAATCATCAACCCGATATTTAAAGTATATTTTAAAACTGTTTTCTTAATCATAATTATTTTTTTTGAATGTAATTCTTCCGTCCTGATATTTCAAGAATTTGACTATCCTATTTAAAAATCACTTTAACATTTTTCCCTGAATAAGCCACCATTTTCTGCTGACCATCCGGAAGAATAATGGTAAAGTTTCTGTTCTCAATCATTCCGTTATATTTTCCTTTACGAGTGTCAATAGTTAAAGTATTTGCTTTATCGTTCCAGTGCATTGGAATTTCGGTGTAGTCACCTTTTTCGTAGTTGTAATTGTCGAATTCATCTTCGTATAGAACAAAATCTGCATCTGAACCCGGATAAACTTTAATAGTAAGATTATCCCATTTTTTCTCTGTCGCATACTGAACATCGGGACCGAAAGGAATAATGCTTCCACCTTTTACATACAATGGAATGCTTTGGATATTGACTGTTTTATCGATTTCCTGTCCGCCGTTATGCTTTGCATTGGTCCAGTAGTCATACCATACAGAACCGGACGGAAGATATACTTTGACGGTTTTATTTTGTGTAAAATCTACATCCGTAGCAGAAGGTCCTTTTTGAATTTCCTCTTTTTTATCCCAACCGGTTTGTTCGTTGGTTTTCACTATTTTTTCAGGGGTGTATTGGGCATTCAGTACGGGAGCGACCAGGAAAGATTTCCCAAACATATATTCGTTATTGATATCCCAGACTTTTTTATCTTCTGCAAAATCCATTGCCAACGCTCTCATAAAACTTAATTGATTCTTGGAAACGTCCCTGGAAACAGAATAAATATAAGGTAACATACTGTATCTTAATCTGATGAATTTCTCCACAGCATCGTAAACCGGCTCTCCTTTTTTCCCGAACTGGTAAATCTCTCTAGGAACATCAGCTCCGTGCGAACGCATCATCGGTGTGAAAGTTCCGTATTGTAACCAACGGACATACAATTCCTGAAACATTGGATTTTTTGAACCTGAACTCTCGCTCCAGCCTTTTTTGTAACTTCCGGCAAAGAATCCACCGATGTCCGAATTGAAATTGGGATTTCCTGTAAGGCTAAAATTTAAACCAGCCGGAACCTGATTGCGTAAGGATTCCCAGGAAGAATTGACATCGCCCGACCAAGTATTTGCGCCATATCGTTGTTGGCCCGCAAATGCAGACCTTGTTAAAATAAAAACTCTTTTATCACTAGTCGTTGCCCGCTGATGGTCATAAACGCCACCAACAGCCATTAAGGGATAAGCATTTCTTACTTTTCTAAAAGAACCTAAATACGTTTTGGTATCTAAATCTTCAGGTTTCTGGCTAAGATGGTCAGGTTCTGTAGAATCCATCCACCAAGTGTCTACGCCAAGGCTAAAAACGCCTTTGTTCAGATATTTCCAATAAATATCCCTAGCTTCGGGATTATAGGCATCGTAAACACGCACTCCGGAAGGATAATTCATATCGGGAGGCCAAACTTCCCTACCCGATTCCGGCCACGTTCCAAAATTGAAAAGCATTCCTTTCTTGTCCATTTCACGATATTGATTCGTCATCGGTCCAAATGACGACCAGATGGAAACAGACAAATGCGCATTCATTCCGTGGATGTCGTTAATCATTTTTTTAGCATCAGGAAAATCCGGACTGATAAAATCCATCGCATTCCATTGGTAATTGTTTCCCCAATATTGCCAATCCTGAATGATTCCGTCCAAAGGAACTTTCAGATTACGGTATTTTTTTACGACATCTACAATTTCATTCTGACTTTTATAACGTTCTTTACTTTGCCAGAAACCATACGTCCATAACGGGAACATTGGGACATTTCCGGTAAGGTCACGCATTGAAGCAACCACGCCGTCAGCGTTTCCGCCGTACATAAAATAATAATCCACACCTTCTCCAACTTCGGAAGCGAAAGATGTTTTCTGAGCAGTATCGGTAAACTGAGTCGGGGAATAATTGTCCCAAAAAATGCCATAACCTTTTACAGACTGGAAGAAAGGCACAAAATCCCAGGTATTGTTCTGAACCATTCTGATGTCCTGATTCCGTTGGGATAATTTTCCGTTTTGTAAAATTCCCAAACCGTAAATTGGTTCGTCTTTTTCTAACTGAAAAGATTGGGTTACAGAATAAGTTGGATTTCCGGCATCATTGAAAGGTTTGAAATCACTTCCATTTTCCTTCAGAAGTTCTTTTCCTGATGTTGTTTTATAGGCTATTTCTCCGTTTTTCGTATTAACGGATATTTGTAACTCATTGGTTTTTATTGATAAAATATCATTATTTTCTGTAACCGAGAATTTTGTTTTTTGTTCCTGTTTGATAACGGACAGGCTGTTTTTTACAAATGATTTTCCCGAAGGATATTTGATAATTCTTACTGTGTGTGGTCCGTAAAATTTCACTTCCACATTCATATCAGCTGTAGAAAAGTTCAAGCCTGAATCCGTTTTTTTGTACGACTGTGCATTAGCGTTCTGCTCTATTCCTGATAGTACCACAATGGTGATAATTAAAGCTTTTATGTTTATTTTTTTGAAATTCATATTTTGTGATTATGGAATTAAATTTTAACAGTTTAAAAACTGAAGAATAAATTTTAATTTTTAAAAAGCAATTGCGCAAACTGATACAAATTGTTTCTCCAAACCGGCCAGGTGTGACCGCCTGGATATTCGGAATAGGAATATTTAATCCCGATCTCATCCAATTTTTTATTCATCATCTGACCATTTTTATAAGCGATATCACCTTTTCCGCCCATTGCAATCCAGAAATTTTTAATATTTGAATTGAATTTTGCCTTATTTTCGGCAAGAAATTTATACTCATCATCGGCTACATTCTGCAACATAGGAAGCATCCAACCTGAACTGAAAACGCCCAAGGAAGAAAACATTTCCGAGTTCTGAATTCCTGTGTATAATGTATAAATCCCACCCATTGAAAGTCCTGCCAAAGCTCTGTTAGAAGCATCTTTTTTAACTCTGAAACCAGATTCAGTAAATGGAATTACAGATTCTTTCAGTTCTTTTTCAAACATCTGAAGGTTTCTGATACCAAAATTTCCAAATCCGGCAGGTCCGATATTCGCATCCGGCATCACCACAATCATCGGTTTTGCTTTTCCTTCCGCAATCAGATTATCCAGAATCAGATTGGTTTTCCCCTGCATTGCCCATCCGCTTTCATCTTCGCCACCACCGTGAAGAATGTAGAGAACAGGATAACTTTCATTCACATTTTTGTCGTATCCCGGCGGAGTATAAATAAACACTCTTCTCCACGAATTTGTAATTTTTGAATACATATTCTGAATACGAATATCGCCGTGCGGAACGTCTTTCAGGGCATAATAATCGTCTCCCGCAAAAGGAACTTCAATTCCGCTGGCGTATCTTCCCATTCCGTAAAACGATTTGCTGGATGGGTCTGCAACCGCTACATTATCAATCAGTAAAGAATAATAATGAAAGCCTTCGCTCAAAGAATCTGTGGTAGCCGTCCAAACGTCGTCCGTTTCTTTTTTGAGGTCGTATTTTTTTCCTAAATCTATCTGAACTTTCTGTGCATCCGGCGCTTTTACTCTGAAAATTGCCTTTCCATTAGGTAAAATCTGTGGAAACTGGGCGTTTCTTATGTTTGATTCCGCTGGACTTCCAAAAACCGTAAATTCAGAAAATTTGGTTTTGTCGACAGGTTTAAAAATTAACTGTGAAAAGATATACAAATCGTTTTTCCAGACTTTGAAATCGTGACCGCCCGGTTCTATGTAAAAGATGTGCGGAATCTTATTTTCTGCAAGATAATCGCTCGTTCTTTTACTGAACGGCATCAATCCGTCTTGGTCTCCACACGAAATCCAAAGCAGTTTTAATTCTTTTGCTTTGGCAGGATTCGGAAGTAACTGTTGAGGTTCTTTGGTATTGGGAGCGGAAGAAAAACCACCAACCCAAGCGAATTTGTCGATATTTCCCAATCCGAAATTCAGGGTTTGTCCGCCACCCATTGACAGTCCGGCAATTGCACGGTTTTCCCGGTCTTTTTTAACAGGATATTTTTTTTCGATAAATGGAATCAGGTCGTTCAGCAAATCTTTTTCAAAGTTTGCGAAAGCTTCCACTTTATCTTTTGCCATAATATTTCCCGTCGCTCTGTCATCTTTCATCGCTCTGCCATTGGGCAAAACCACAATCATCGGAGTCAGTTTTCCCTGTGCATAGAGATTGTCCAGAATAATCTGGGGCGTTCCGTTTTTGAACCATTCTTTTTCGTCCCCGCCAATACCGTGAAGCAGGTACAAAACCGGATATTTATTTCCTTTTTTGAAGTCTGACGGTGTGTAAATCAAAGCTTTTCTCTGAGTTCCTACCGTTTTTGATTCATATTGTATGGTATCAATTTTCCCGTGAGGAATTTCTTTCTTTTCGATGTCAAAACCTTGCGGAGCCTGTTTATCAAAAGTTTGTGCAGAAATAAACATTCCTGACAAAACAAAACCTAAAGCAAATACAACTGATTTATTCATAAATTTTTATTTGTATTTTTTACACTTATTAATTTAGACAAAAAAATAATATCCAACGGAACTATTTTTTCTTTTTTATTATTAATCTAAAAGTTTTATTTTATGATTGAAGAATCCGTTATCCGGAAAAAATCAACATCCACAAAACCTCCTGTACTTTTCGTTGCAAAATTGAAAATCGCAAATTTTGATCCCATAAACAACCTTCTGTAATCGAAAATCATTTTATACCCTTTTTCCATAACCGTCCAGTTTTTCTGGTCGGTGCTGTAAGAGAAATCTGCCAGGTCTTTTCCAAGGTTAAAATCAGCTTCAATACGAAGATAAATTTTATCCGAAGTTAAAGCAATACGCTTTTTCTCTTCCTTTTTAACCCCCAAAATGGCTTTTGTTTTATTATCTAAACTGACTTCATTGGTAGAAAAAGTCAAAAATTTCTGATTGCCTTCTTTTATAACCGATAATAATCCTGAATCACCATTAAATGCACTGAATCCTGCAATATCACCGTCTTTCATTCCCTTCAAATCTAACGCAACAATAGCACTTGATTTTGGACCTTCCATTCTTTGCGTTAAAGTATTTGGCGAGGCATAAATATTGTCTACAACACGGCTAGTTTTTAATCTCAGAAAGCCTTTTTTCTCGGATAAAGACCAGGCTTCATTCACTGGATTATGATTCCATTGCCATTGGATTTTCAATTTTTTATCTGAAAACTCATCGCTTTCTACGATATTATTTTTCGGTTTAAATGGCGGAAGCGGAACTTCACTATTCAAAGGAATTTTTCCGTTGTCTCCCAAAACCGGCCAGTCATTTTCCCATTTTACAGGAATAAGAATCGGAACTCTTCCAACTCCACCTCTATCTTGAAAAATTAGTGAATACCAGTTGCCTTTTTTATCATCAATCAAAGCACCTTGCCCAGCATAAGAAAATCCGAGGAAATTGTCTTCCAAAATGATTTTCTTTTCGTAAGGTCCGGTTACTTTATCGGCTCTGTAAACTTCCTGACGGCGTTTTCCACCTCTTGGCCAGGAAATCATCATCATATAATATTTTCCGTCTTTTTTAATAATCTGATTGCCTTCCAGAAGTCCGGTTTCCGAAGAATCTTTTTCAAAAACTACAGTTCCTTCAGGATTCCCGATCACGTCTTTAAAATCAGAACTTAATTCAAAAACTTTGTTGGAAGTGAAGACATAAACTCTGTCATCATCATCAAAAAGCAACGAAGCATCGTGAAAATGTCTGGTTCTGGTAATCAGTTTCCAGTTTCCTTTTTCGGGATTATCCGTTACATAGAAATAAGATTTGAAAGGCTCATCATTCGGAGAAAATAAAACGTAATATTTCCCTTTTTGATAACGGATGGAAGAAGCCCATTGTCCACGACCATAAACCGTTCCGTCAAGCAAATCATATTTGGAATTATCATTCAATGTATTGAAAACATAGCTTGACATTTCCCAATGTACGAGATCTTTGGAATGCATCACCGGAGCTCCCGGCATCAGATGCATTGTAGTGCTTATGAGATAAAAATCATCGCCGTTTCTGGTGATTGACAAATCCGGTGCATCTGCCCAAATGACAGGATTGGTGAATGCTGTCGTCTGCTGTTTCTGAGCAGGATTTACCTGAGCTGAAAGGAAATTCAGCCCGATAAATCCGTATAAAGAAACTATATAAAAAGGGTTATTAATTTTCAAAACTTTGGTATTTTGTTGGTGATTTATTCTTTAATCTAATTTTAAAAGATACTTCAATAAGCTCACACCTGTCAAAACCTGCATTTGTATATTAGGTTTTGGCTAAAGCCAATTTGGTTTTCTTTTTAATGAATGGGCTAAAGCCCATTCCTATTGATAATAATTTCTTTAATTAGGCACAATATCGTTAGACGATGTACTGTATAAACCAATCAAACTTCCTGTAAATCCGCCTGCAACATCGGTAGAAAGGATGTCTCCGGAAACCGGACCGCCAAGATTCTTGAAGTTTTTGCCATCCAAAGAATAATTAAATTGATGTTCATCTTTTTCACCAACAACCTGTAATTTAATAGTTTTTGAAAGTGAAATCTTTTCGCTTGCAATAAGTTTTGAACTTCCTTTTTCAGTCCTTTCCAGAACGATATAATAGTCTTTGTCTTTTTTGGTAACTCCGAAAACGTAATTGAATCTTTCACTTTGGTAACAAGTAATTCCGGATAATTCTTTGTCAGATTTTGGTTTGAAATCAAGTGTTACCGAAGTTTCAAAATCTTCGTGCTGTAATCTGTGGAATAATGCCGAAACCGGAGCCAAAGCTTTGATATTCGTTTCCATTGGATTCACTTTTACGCCATTTTTCGTAGCCGTGATGAAATTTTCGCGAGGTCCACGCATTGCAATCCATCGGAAATCAAGATTTTTATCAGTCAGTTTATCGTTATACGTGAAGTTTCCGTTCGGGAAAAATCCGTTTTGTCCGGTCTGATTTTTTACGCCTTCCGGTAATTTTAATTTTGGCTTCATCGGAACTAAACCGTTTTCAAAAACAGGATACTTTCCACTCCAGTCTACGGGAAGAATGAAAGTTTCTCTTCCGTGATTCACACGTCCTTTTTCATTGGGACGAATCGCTAAAAATACTCCGAAATGTTTTCCATCGGGAGTTTCCACCAAATCGGCGTGACCTGCCCAATCCACTTTATCTTTTCTGTCTTTCGGGAAATATCTTTGTGTCAAAATAGGATTATTTTGTGCAGGAATAAATGGACCTTTCGGAGAATCTGACATAAAAATAACTTCGCTGTGATTACCACCAGTTCCGCCTTCTGCACACATCAGAAAATATTTTCCGTTCTTTTTATATAAGTGCGGACCTTCTATCCAGATTGGTTTTTGAGAAAGATCGACACCACCGTTTACAATAATTTTATCTGAACCTGCTACAACCTGATCTTTTTCCAAGTCATAATCCCACATTTTGATGACACGGTGACCGTTGTATTGCTCAGTTCCTTTTGGCGGTGCATCGTTGTGAACGATATAGGCTTTACCATCATCATCAAAGAAAATTGAAGGGTCAATGCCGTCAAAATTCAGTTTCTGAACTTCGCTCCAGCCTTTTGCAGGGTCTTTGGTTTTCACGACCATATTCCCGATTCCACCAGCAATCTGCGTGGTGATCATATAAAAAGTGTCGTTGAATTTGTTGTATTTGATATCCGGTGCATAAATTCCCTGAGAAACACCGCCCTTTTGTACTTTAAGCTGAGAAGGTCTGTCCAGAACGTGCCCCACCTGTTTCCAGTTAACCAAATCTTTAGACGTGAAAATCGGAACACCCGGAAACATTGAAAATGAAGAATTTACAAGATAATAATCGTCTCCTTTTCTGGTAATGCTCGGATCCGGATAACATCCTTGTAGAATCGGAGAATAGAATTCATTCTCTTTCAGAGGATTGTTTGTGTATATTTTATCATTTCCGCGGTAGGAAAAGTCTGAGAATGTCTGTGCTGAAACGTTACTTAAAGAAAGTAAAGAAACTGCTGTCACCAAAGTGAGTTTATTTCTTAAAAAAATCGAATGCATTATTCTCTGTCTCATTGTTATATTTTTTAGATTATTATTTAATTTTTAATGTATATATTTTTCCTGCATCTGTTGGAAAATCATAGATGAATCTTTCTTTCATTTTAACCTCATTCAATTTTGCTTCTGGTGAAATTATAGGTTCTTTGATTTTCGGAATTTCAAAATATGGATTTTGATTACTTCCCGAGGCTAATTTTAAGACGTTCTTACCTTTCAATTCCATTTTATTAGGTGCACTGATTCTGCAGTTTCCGCCCAGATTTGATTTTATAATCACTTCGGTTGCCTGATTGTCTTTCCAAACAATACTGACTTCAAAACCGCCATACGTTTTCAGTCCGGAAATATTTCCGTTTTTCCATTCGTCAGGAAGTGCGGGTAAAATGTCAATGCTTCCGTTTTGTGTCTGTAAAAGCATTTCGGTAATTCCTGAAGTACAACCGAAATTTCCATCAATCTGAAACGGCGGATGTGCATCGAACAAATTCGGATAGGTTCCTCCTTTTTCGCCCCAACCGTCATTTTCCACTAAAGTTAACTGGTCTTTTATTAATTTATTGGCGTGGTTTCCGTCTAATAATTTAGCCCAAAGATTGATTTTCCAGCCCATCGACCAGCCTGTGGAAACATCACCACGGTGTAACAAAACTGTTTTTGAAGCATCAAAAAGTTCGGGCGTTGTGACAGGATTGATTTGATTTCCGGGAAATAATCCATACAAATGAGAAACGTGTCTGTGATTGTCTTTCGGGTTGTCCCAATCTTCCATCCATTCCTGAAGCTGACCGTATCGACCGATTTTCATTGGTGGTAATTTGGAAATGATATTGTTCCAAACCGGAATTTTATCTGAATCTATATTTAAGATTTGTGCTACTTTTTTTGTTTTGCTGAACAGGTCAAACATTAACTGGTTATCCATCGTATTTCCTGATGCCAAAGCACTTCCCTTGTTTCCCTGCGGAATATTTTCGGGAGACATAGACGGACTTACGACCAGCCATTTGTGGGTAGGTTCTTCAATCAGGAAATCTTCATAGAACTGTGTCGCAGATTTCAGAACGGGATAAATGGATTTGAGATAATTTTTGTCTCCACTGTACAGATATTTTTCCCAAAGATGCTGAGAAAGCCAAGCACTTCCCATTGGCCATTGTCCGGCATTGGCAAAGTCTACAACGCCTGTAATTCTCCAGATATCAGTGTTGTGATGTGCGACCCAACCACGGCTTTTGTACATTACTTTTGCCGTTTCTGCCCCGGTTACGCTCAAATCTTTTATCATCTGAATCAACGGTTCGTGCATTTCCGGCAGATTGGTTTTTTCCGCCGGCCAGTAATTCATTTCCGTATTGATGTTAATAGTGTATTTGCTGTCCCACGCTGGCTTGTTGGAATTATTCCAAATCCCCTGAAGATTAGCGGGCTGACCGCCCGGTTGTGAGGAAGAAATCAATAGATAACGCCCAAACTGATAATACAGTGAGACGAGCTCAGGATCGTAAGTTGTGGCAAAATTTTTAACACGCAAATCCGTTGGAAATTGTGACGCAGGAGAAGTTCCAAGATTGAAATCTACCCTTTTGAAATAATTCTGATAGACGTTGAGATGATTTTTAAATAAAGTATTGAAATTTTTAGTTTCTGATTGTGAAATGTATTTTTTGCTTTTTGAAACTTCGTCAGTATTCAAAGTTTTGTAGTCTGTGAAATTGGTGGCGATTGAAATGAGAATCATCACTTCATCTGCATTGGCAACCGAAATTCCGTTTCCTGAAACAGAAGTTGTTCCTCCTTTGGTAATGAATTTAGCCAGTGCATTGAATTTAACCTGACCCTGAACGCCATCCAATGTTGAAGAAAGTCCATTCATCTGCAAGGTATTGGCATCAATCGCTTTTGTGTTTTTTTTCAGTTCGCTGTTGAATCCGGCATTGAAATTCAGTGCATTTTTTTTGTCTGAACTTAGTTTTATCACAATTACCTGATCCGGAATTGAAGCGAAAACTTCTCTTTTATAATGAGTTCCGTTGGAGGAAAACGTGGTTGTTGTTATTGCTTTTTCAATATCAAGCTCACGGTAATAATCTTTAACATCGCCGAGATTATTAAAATCAAGATTCAAATCCCCGATATTCTGAAACGCTGAACCGTTAAGTGTTTTTGCCGTCAAACCTTTATTGGAAAGGATTTCGGCTCTTTTGTAATTTCCGTTAAATAAATAATACCGGATAGAATCCAACACTTTGGGACCATCAGGATTGTCATTTCGGGAAGGACCACCCGACCAGAATGTGCCCTCATTCAGCTGAAGTCTTTCTTTTGAAGGATCGCCGAAAACCATTGCCGCCAATCTTCCATTTCCAACAGGTAACGCTTCAACCCATTGTTTTGCGGGTTTGTCGTACCAAAGCTTATATTTCCCGCCTTTCTGGGCAAAGGAAAATCCACTAATGAAAATACAGATGGTTAATATGCAATGTTTTACGTTCATTTTTATTTTTTATATTTTATTAATTTTAAATAGAAATTTCAGTCTTTTTCCTGTTGATCAACCAAATAATTCCCCAAGCCGCAACGTAAGAAACGCCGGCAATGAAAAATATGATGTTGTATCCACCGTTGATGTTTCCTGCTTTCTTGAAAGTATCTAAGACAATTCCGATAAAAAGCGGGAAAATAATTCCTGCTGCTGAACCGAGCATTCCGCCAAATCCGATAACCGAACTTACATAATTGTTAGGTAATTTGTCGCCAACAGTTGTCATCAGATTGGCTCCCCAACCTTGATGCGCTGCGGTTGCAAAGGCAATGATGATGGTAATCAGCCACATATTGTCGACATATTTTGAGAACATTACCGGAACGACCATTAAAGCAAACAAGAGCATTGTCAAACTTCTGGCTCTTCCGATTGCCCAGCCTTTTTTAATTAAAAATGAGGAAAGATAACCACCGCCGATGCTTCCAATCGTGGTTCCGCTGTAAATGATAATCAACGGAATGGAAGGTTTTGTCATATCCATTTTAAATACGTCTGAAAAATAAGCCGGCAGCCAGAACATAAAGAAATACCAAATCGGGTCTGTCAGAATTTTTCCGATGGCAAAAGACCAGGTGACTTTGTATTTTAATAATTCTGACAATGGAACTTTGGATTGTTCCTGTGTTTTTCCATACTGATCACTTTTGATGTATTGTAACTCTTCCTGACTCAGCTTTTTTGTTTTTTCGGGAATGGTGTAGAATCTCCACCAAAGGACAATCCATAATAAACCGAGCGCTCCAATCCAAACGAAGGTTGCTCTCCATCCATAATGACCCAAAATAAATGGCACGAGAAGCGGTGCTAAAATAGCTCCAACCGTTGCTCCGGAGTTGAAAATCCCCGTTGCCAAGGCTCTTTCTTTTTTCGGAAACCATTCTGCAACAGATTTTATTGCTGCGGGAAAATTCCCAGCTTCACTGATGCCAAGGGTACTTCTTGCAATCAAAAATCCAACAGTGCTTTTCACAAAACCGTGTCCTATCGAAGCCAGACTCCAGACAATTAGGGAAACGGCATAACCGATTTTAGTTCCCACCCTATCTATAAAACGACCCATTGCCAGATAACCGATGGCGTAAGTGGTGGTAAATGCCATCACGATGTAGCTATAATCTTTTTCGTCCCAATTAAACTCTTTTTCAAGAACAGGTTTCAGCAAACCCATTACCTGACGGTCGAGATAATTGATGGTGGTGGCGAGAAAGACCAAAGACAGCATAAACCATCTGATATTGTGATTTTTAGGAGCCTGCATTTAGTTTTGATTAAGTTGTTGTAATAAATTCTGAACTTTTTCAGTCAATTGTTCTGCCGTAAAATCTGTTTTGATGAGCGAACTTCCTAATCCGACAGCAATTGCGCCGCCATTAAGCCATTCTGTAATGTCAACTACATCAGCATTTATTCCTCCAGTTGGCATAAAATTCATTCCAGGGAAAACGGGTTGAATGGATTTGATATAATTTTTGCCTAAAGCATCTGCCGGAAAAATCTTTACTAAGCGAAGTCCATTTTGGAAGGCTACATTGACATCAGAAGGTGTGAAACAGCCCGGAATTAAAATAATATTTTTTGAAACTGAATGTTTTACAAGCTCTTCAGTGATGACAGGTGTAATGATGAAATCTGCTTTTGCATCGGCATAATCATCCATTTCCTTTATATTTTTCACGGTTCCGATTCCCAGTAAAAGTTCTGGAAATTCGTTGGCAGAGATTTCTTTTAATTTAGTAAAATTCTCCAATGCCTGAATACCTCGGTTGGTATATTCTATCACACGGATTCCAGCTTCGTACAAAGCTTTTACGGTATTTTTTGAAACCTCGAATGATTCGCTATAAAATAACGGAACAATTTTCTGGTCTTTTATCTTTTGTAGTATTACACTCATAATTTTTCAATATTAATACTGTCATTAATCGTATCGCCTTTTACAAAAAGTTTTTTGAAAGCGACTTTTGTAGCATCTTCTAGAATCTGTTGTGAGGAATTTCCTTTTAAAGTTCCGTGAATCAAAGCTGCCATAAAAGAATCGCCGCTTCCTACTCTTTCTTCAATTTTGTCTGAATGATATTGTTGCGAAACCAAAAGCTTATCATCAGCAAATAAAGTCGCAAAATAATTGACTTCTTCGCCGTTCGTAAACCGGAATGTATTGGCAACCAATTTTACATTAGGAAATTTTTTCTGAATTTCTAATGCTGATTTTTCTGCCTGCTTTAAAAGGTTTTTATCATCAAAACTTCCATTTAATTCATATTCTACCGGAATTTCCAAAAACTGTTGGATTGACCAGATATTTCCCATCAAAACATTAACAAAAGGCATCAATGCGATAATTTTTTCAAACGGATTTCTGTTCTGCCAAAGGGCGGAACGGTAATTCAAATCGAGAGAAACCGTGATGTTTCTTGACGCTGCTTCTTTCATTAAATCCAGACATTTCTGATAGGCATTTTCACTCAAAGCCGGTGTAATGGTGCTGATGTGAAGCCATTTTACTTCTGAAAATGTTTCATCTAAACTAAAAGTGCTAAAATCAGATTCCGTGAAAACTGACGGAAAACGGTCGTAAACTACCGATGCGTTTTGCATATCGCCGTCCGAAGACAGGTAAAATGTTCCGATTCTGCCGTTATTTTTTTCTGCAAGAATTTCGATTCCTTTATTTTCCAGCTGAGATTTCAATTGATTTCCTACAAAATTTTCCGGCAAAGCTGAAAGAAGTTTAACAGGATTTTTCCATTGTGCAAGAGCAGAAGCCACGTTGTATTCTGCACCGCCCACGAAGATTTTCAGAGACTGGTCATTGAGCCAGTTTCCTTCGGAATCCGGGGCAAAATGAAGAAGAAGTTCCCCGAAGCATAATATTTTATTACTGTCTGTCATTAAATCGTTCTTTCCATAGGTTGCGCCTATGGCTATTAATATTGAACCCTTCGGATTCTGTCTTTTAAAACCTCATAGGTTTTAAAAACCTATGAGGTTTATTGAATTCGAATTAATTTTTTTGATAGGATTTTCATCCTATCCTTTGCTAAGTCGTCCCTTCGGGATTTTTATATTTCAAAATAATTTTTCGTGTTGTGATAACAGATGTCCTGAATGATTTTTCCTACCCATTCTTCGTCATTGGGAAGCAATCCTTTTTCCATCTCGCTGCCGAACATATTGCACAAAAGTCTTCTGAAATAATCGTGTCTTGAGAATGACAGCAAACTTCGCGAATCGGTCAGCATTCCGACGAATGTGCTGATGAGACCGATGTTGGAAAGCGTGTTCATCTGCTTTTTCATTCCGTCTAATTGGTCGAGAAACCACCAGGCTGCACCAAACTGTACTTTGGACTTAATTCCGCCTTCATTGAAATTCCCGGCAAGTGTCGCTAAAACTTCATTAAAAGTGGGATTAAGGTTATAAATAATGGTTTTGGTGAGTTGTCCGGCAGAATTGAGTTCGTCCAGAAGAACACTCAATCTTTGAGCAAAATATTGTTCGCTGATGGCATCATAACCTGCATTAATTCCGATTTTTTTAAGCATTTCGGAATTATTATTTCTGGTTGCTCCAACGTGAAATTGCTGAACCCAGTCTTTTTCAGCGTACATTTTGCAAAGCTCTTTCAGCAGATAGCCGCACAATGCTTCAGGATTTGAAAATGTTGGATTATTTCCCTTTAAAAATTCAGAAAATTCGGTTTCTAATTCAATATTCCATTTTGTGGTATCTGGAAAATATTCAAAACCGTGGTCGGCAACTTTAGCTCCTACTTCTGCAAAATAATTGATTCTGGATTGAAGTGCATTTAATAAGTCGGAAACTGATTCGATTGAAGTTTCGCAAACATTTTCAAGCTTTTTGATGTTTGAAAGATATTGCTCAGGATTGATGATATTGATGTAAGAATCGGGACGGAAAGCCGGTAAAACCTGAATTTTAAAACCACTTTTTTTTAATGCTTTATGATAAGTCAAATCATCAGAAGGGTCGTCTGTTGTGCAAAGTGCTTCTACTTTGAAATTCTGAATGATGGATTGTGGTAAAAAATCTGAGGTCTGCAAACATTCATTCATCTGATGATAAACAAAATCTGCATTTTTCGGAGACAGATATTCTTTTATTGCGAAAGGATTTTTGAGTTCCAGATGTGTCCAGTGAAATAATGGATTGCGAAGTGTATATGGTACAACTTCTGACCATTGTTTGAATTTTTCAAGGTCTGAAGCTTTGCCGGAAATGAATTGTTCATCAATCCCGAAATTTCTCATTGCCCGCCATTTGTAATGATCACCATCCAGCCAAATCGCCGTTGGCGAACGGAAATTCTGATTATTTGAAATTACATCTGGCTCAAGATGATTATGGTAATCAATAATCGGCATTTCTTTTGCGTATCCGAAATATAGATTTTCTGCCTTTGCCGATTCCAGCAAAAACGATTCTCCGAAAACTTCTTTATTTTTAATGGAATGAGTCATTATTCAATTTAAATGATTTGATTTTGTAAAAATCTTTAAAAGCAAGACCTTAATTGAAATCTATAATATCATCTAAGGCCTTGCAACTACTATATGAAGAAAAATATTACTAATCTTAAACACCACTGAATGCACTGAAACCACCATCAATAGGCAATAAAGCACCAGTGATAAAACTTGCTGCGTCTGAACAAAGGAACTGAACAGCTCCGTTGAGTTCATCTGCATTTCCAAAACGTCCCATTGGGGTTTTTGCAATGACTTTTTTGCTTCGATCAGTTAAAGAGCCATCCGGGTTTAATAAAATTGCGCGGTTCTGATCTCCGATAAAAAATCCGGGAGCAATGGCATTGACACGGATTTTATCACCAAATTTTAAAGCTACGTCTGAAGCCAGCCATTGGGTAAAATTGGTAATTGCAGATTTTGCAGCTGAATAACCAGCAACTCTTGTGATTGCAGAATAAGCCGCCATTGAGGAAATATTGACAATACTTCCATTTCCCTGCTCTGCCATTACTTTTCCGAAAACATAGCTTGGGTAAACCGTTCCGTTGATATTTAAATCGGTTACTTCGTTCCAGGCTTCCATTTTCAGGTCGAAAAAGGATTGGTCAGGTGCTAATGTTGCGGAAGGAATATTTCCTCCTGCAATATTGAGGAGAATGTCGATCTTGCCGTATTTTTCGAGAATTTTTTTTGAAGCAGATTCAAGGCTTTCAACATTCATTACATTAGCTTCCACAGCAAATGCTTCGCCTCCTAAAGCTGTCAGTTCTTTCACACGAGCATCCAGAGTTTCCTGATTTCTTCCAAGGGCAACAATTTTCGCTCCGGCCTCGATGAAACTTTTAGCCAGACTTCCGCCTAGAACGCCGGAAGCTCCTGTAATTACGGCAACTTTATCTTTTATGCTGAATATTTCGTTCATTATTTTATAATTTATGATATTGAATCCTTCGGATTCGTTTCATTTGTTTATAAATTCCACAGGTTTTACCTGCGGCTATTATTGTTGAACCCTTCGGGGTTCGGATGTTATTGTTTTGACATTTCGTTTTGTACTGCAGCCATCACACCTTCGATTTGTCCTAAAGCGAGCATTCTTCCTAAAAATGAATAGCCTGGATTGTAACCCTTGTCAATATCATCCGTCAAAAGTCTGCCATGATCCACACGCATTGGTAAATCCGGGTTTTCTTTTTCAAAGATTTTGATTACTTCGATTAATTTTCCTCTTCCACCTAAATGATGAGCTTCGATAAAATCTCCGTTTTCAAAGACATTGGTGCTTCTTAAATGGACAAATTTTATTCGGTGAGCATATTTTTGGGCAAGCTTCGGAACATCATTCTGAAGACCGGCACTTAAAGAACCTGTACAGAATGTGAGTCCGTTGTGAGGATTATCGACGGCGTTTAAAAGCCAGTCGATATCTTCTTCATTGGTGACGATTCTTGGTAAACCTAACAATGAAAATGGCGGATCATCTGGATGTACGCACATCTGGATATTCCACTTTCCGCAGACAGGCATTATTTTTTCCAGGAAATATTTCATATTCTGACGGAGCTGATTTTTATCAATTCCATCATATAATGCTAATAGATTTTTGAATAATTGTACTGGGTTTTTGTCACCTTCCTTGATGTTTCCGTTAACAAAACCTTGTGTTTTTACAATGATCGAGTCTATCAGATCATTATTGTCTTCTTCCGTTAAAGTATTTTTTAATTGTTCTACTTTCTGAAGAATCTCTGAATTATAATCGTTTTCTGCACCTTTTCTTTGCAGAATATGAATTTCAAAATAAGCAAATTTAGCTTTATCAAAGTACAGTGACGACGAACCGTCTTCCCACTGATAAAACAAATCTGTACGAGCCCAATCCAGAACCGGCATAAAATTGTAACAAACCGTTGTTACACCAGATTTTCCAAGATTTTCAATACTCTGAATATAATTTTCTATTAACTGATCTCTGTTTTCCCCTCCATATTTTATGGCTTCACTTACTGCCAGACTTTCTACGACAGACCAGCGAAGTCCGAAACTTTCTATATAATTTTTATAATCGTTAATTGCGTCCAACGTCCAAACTTCTCCGTTAGGAATGTCGTGAAGCGCAGAAACAATGCCTTCTACTCCGATTTGGCGGAGCATATTTAATTGTATTTTGTCTTTTTTACCAAACCAACGCCATGTTTTTTCCATACATTTTATTTTTTTCATTAAAACAAAGCAGGTGTAATGTAACACCTACTTTGCTTCTGTTAACATGAATGTGTATAAATATTAGTTGTAACCAGGGTTTTGGTATTTAGCTTTGATATCTGCTGAAACTTCCATAGCATCAAGCTGTCCCTGAGGAATTGGTCTCAGATAATGGAATTTCTGAATATTACGTGTTACTGTCTGAGGTGTATGATCTCCATAATTAGGACCTCCAATTTTATAAGTAGCTGCATATTCTTCCCATTTCTGTGTACGTACCAGATCATACCATCTGTATCCCTCGCCATAATACTCACGGGATCTTTCTGCCAGAATGTAATCTAGTGTAATGGTATTTGGTGTAGCAGCAATCATTGCAGCACTGTTATCCTGTACTTTTGCAACGTTTCCGCCAACACTCCATACCCATTTTCCTGCTCTGGCTCTGATTACATTGATAAGATCTCTAGGGCTCATAGATCCGGAAGCACCTTTAACCGCTGCTTCAGCTGCCAAGAAATAAAATTCTGAAAATTTAGCGGCTACAAACGGACGGGTTAAACTTGGGTTCGGGTATCCTAAACCGCTGCCATTATCTGTACGATAAGTTCCTATTTTCCATATACCCGGGTATACTACTCTGCTGACACCATTCGGTGCAACTACCCAGTCTGCTCTTCCTGAAAGTGTTCCTGCCCCAATATTGCTATTACCAGCATTGGAAGGATACGTTGGCTGTGCAGAATCGTCATTGAGGAACGTTAAGATAGCATCACCAGGATGTACCGGAAGATTATTGGCATTATACAAGGTAGTCTGAGTCATCCCTGCTTTGTCCCAGTTACCGCGGTAGGTGGTCACGAATGTTCCGTCATATCTGGAATCGTTTGTTTTGTCGGCAAATGTATTTTTAATAACTTCAATGGTAGGAGCCATACGCGTCCATGGACGTCCTAAATCCTGAGCTGCTGCTCTCTGTACAGAGCTTACGGCAGACCATGATGTACTGGAAGTACTGCTTCTGATATTGGGATAATTCCAGGTCATCATCCATGCAGCAAAATTATTTGGAGACCAGCCATCCCCATAACTTGCCTGAATAATACCTTCATTATAGTAAGCACTTGTCTCTGTATGGTCTGCATAAAGCATACACTCCTTATTACGGTCATTTGATCCTACATTTAAATTATAATAAGTAGGCTCTAAAGCATAAGGTCCGGGATTAGTGATTCCGTCCAATGCAATATCGTAAGCTTTTTGGAAGTACCATTGTGCATTGTGCCCATCAGGATCTGTTCTCGTTGTCTCCGGATAGGTTGGGATACTGTTTGGATTCTGAAGCCACCAGGCATACGTTAAATATGCTTTTGAAAGATATAATCTGGCAACATTTTTGGTAACACCACCGGTAACCCTTGGGCTTGCGGGAAGATTATCAATAGCTTTGATTAAATCCGGGAAAATGGCTTTTGTATAAACTTCCGAAACGGTATTTCTTACCGAAGTGGTTGCCGGAAGGGTATTAAATTTCAATTCTCCTGCTCCTAAGTCCAGCGGCGCACCGCCATAGGTCTGAACCAGTAAGAAATAATAAAATGATCTGAAAAATCTTGCTTCTGAAATCAGAGATTCGGGTACATTAATTAAAGGGCCGTTTTGTATAACTCCATTTGCAGAATTGATGGCAGGAAAAACAGATCCCCACACCATACTTGTTGGAAAAGTTGAGCTGTCAATATTGCCATTATTAGACATATCCAATACTTTAAAATTTCCATCTGCATCTTTTCCCCAGGTTGCCTCATCGGTACCTGTCATAGTAGAGTTTAAGAAATATCCGTTCCCATAAAGCATTCTCATTTGTCTGTACATAGCCGTAACACCTTGTGTAATACCTCTTTCTGTCGTAAAATCTTCCGGTGTATATATGCCTCTTGGCTGTTCATCCAATATCTCATTACATCCTGTACTGAATGTTAATGATGCTAAAAATAGAGCAGCGATAAATTTTTTATTTAAATTGATCATGATTTTTCTTTTAAAAGGTTAGGTTTAGCCCCATCATATAGTTTCTTGTAGAAGGATTATTTGTACCAATTATTAACTGGTTTTTCTTGTATGAATTTACAGCTTGATTCTCATCACCTCTTGAGTTTGGTTCCGGATCCATACCAGATTCTCTGTAGTAAGGAGAACCGAAAACAAACGGATTCTGTACTGTAACATATAGTCTCAGGCTGCTCACTCCTAAATCATCTAAGGTATTTTTATCAAAATTATACCCTACTGTAATGGTTCTGATTTTTACATATGAACCATCAAATAAGCCTAAGGTTGAACCGTATTTCGGGTTGTCTCCGTTCATCATTCCACCTGGTTTCGGATAGCGTACGTCTGGATTTTCTGTAGTCCAGTAATCAACATCCACGTTGTTTCCTCTACCTGATAACCTGTTCAGATATCCTGAAGAGCCATATAGTGTACTGATTAATACTCCACCTTTCTGAAATGCACCAACCACACTAAGGTCGATATTTTTATAAGCCAATCTTGTATTGAAACCTCCCATAAAATCCGGATTGGTATCAATAATCTGTCTGTCAGCAGGTCCGATAGCTCTGCTCGGGGTTCCGTCTGCATTATATCCGCCTGTGTATAAAACTTTGATCATCCCTACATTTCCTCCGGGCTCCAATACGCTAAGGTAAGGATCTCCATTCTGCCATAGGCCTACATACTGGTAATCATATAATGCATTAATGTTATGCCCTACAAACCATAGGTTCGCCTCGTTTCGATCGGTTCCGGCAGCCAATGCTGTAATTTTATTTTTGTTGGTATATAAATTACCTCCTACTTCCCAGCTGAACCCGTCAGGATTATTGAAAATAACACCATTAAGTGATATTTCAAGACCTTTATTCTGGGATGCTCCCACGTTTTGTGTTACTGACGTTAAACCGCTGGATGATGGTAATCCTTTGTTTAACAATAATTGTTCTGTATTGGTAACATAATATTCTACAGTACCGTTAATTCTCCTGTTGAATAAAGTAAAATCTACCCCATAATTCCAGGTTTTTGAAAACTCCCATCCCAGAGATGAATTTGAAGCAGTATTTGCATGATTTCCTATAACATACTCATCACCAAAATTATAAGGAAAAGTGCTTAGGCTACCAAAAGTGGTATATGGAACCACCGCCTGGTTAGAAGTCTGTCCATAACCTGCTCTCAGCTTAAATACGTTGATGTATTTTGAATCTTTAAGGAAGCTTTCATTGGCAACATTCCAGCCTACTGAAACTGCAGGATAGGTATGCCACTGGTGCCCTTTCGCCAAAACTGAAGCTCCGTCTGAACGAACAGTAGCAGTAAGCATATAACGGTTATCGTATTGGTATAAGGCTCTTCCCATGAAAGACATAAGACCTCTTTTATAATATCCCTGATTATTCGGATCAATTGTCACCTCACCTTGTGCGTGCCCTAAATTAAAATATTGAAACGCTCCGATAGGCACATCTCTTGCTGATATATAGGAGCCGTTATACTTTGTCTGTTCTGTAGAATATAATGCTGTAGCATTAATTTTATGCTTACCAAAGGTTCTGTCGTAAGACAATATATTTTCCAATACCCACTGTGTAGTAAGGGAATTTCCTATTGCTGCCGAAGATTCAGTAGCAGGGTTTACGTTGAATACGCCAGTTCCCGTGTAGCTTCCACTGTTTGAATTTCTGTAGGTAAGCCCAACATTCAGTCTGTATTTAAGGCCTTCCACCCCCGGTATTTTCAGTTCTCCATAAAGATTATTGTATGAACTGAAAGCATTGGTACGATCTGCATAAGCATCACCTAAACTTTCAAGAATACCTCTCGTCTGGATGGCTGTCTGATCAATTGCACTATACATTACTGTCCTTGGAGTTCCATTAGCATTGTAAGGGCTAACCAATGGAGAATAACCTAACACCGGTGCTCCGCTCACTCCATTAAAATCATTGATGGAAAAGTTTGAATTGGTAGAGAAACCTACTTTTATCCACTTACTTACTTCCTGATCCAGGGAACCTCTGATAGAGAGTCTTTTATAACTTTGCAAAGGTACTACTCCATTTTGCTGAAAATAGGCAACTCCAAAGTTATAATTACCCTTTTCACTTCCTCCTGCAACACCTACATCATGGTTCATCATCAGTCCTACCCCGTAATATTTATCCTGCCAGTCTGTATTTATATCATTATTTTCATCCTGTCCGTTAGTAAACATTTTGGCATCTGCACGTAATTTGGCAAATTTAGGACCGTCCATTAATGGATACTTTGAGAAAATGGTCTGAAATCCGGTATATCCGTTGTAGGTAAATCGTGCTTTCTGGCCTTTTACGCCTCTGTTTGTTGTTATTAAAATGACTCCATTGGCACCACGCGACCCGTAAATCGCCGTGGCGGAAGCATCTTTAAGGATATCTAAACTTTTAATATCCGATGGGCTGATATCACCTAAAGAACCCACAAAAGGAATTCCATCCAGTACTATCAAAGGATCGTTGGAACCCGTTAACGAGCGTTCTCCCCTGATACGAATCTGCTGTACAGCGCCGGGTTTTGTAGAAGTCCTGCCAATATCAACTCCAGGAAGACGTCCTTGTATCGCATCGGTTATGTTGGCTGAGGGAACTTCTTTAAGAGCGGTGCCACCCAGGGACGATACTGATCCGGTAACAGCTTCTTTTTTCTGTGTTCCGTATCCAATTACAATAACTTCTTCTATCTTATTTTCTTTGGCAACAGTATCTTTTTTACTCTGAGAATAAGCTAAGCTTGAAGGTAACAAGGCCATTGCAAAAAATATTGCAGCCCTGTTGGTTTTAGCAAAATGAAATCTGTTCATAATTATTATTTTTTAATATTTTTTAATAGAAAGGCTGTTATTAATATTCTTAGTGTTGTAATGAAAACCTTTCTATAATTATTAGATATACATGTTCACGATTGCTTCAAACAGCTCCTGTTTTCCGCTTTTAGCCTGAGGTTCTCCTGCTTCATGTGCAATTCTCTGCAGATCTTCCAATGTGAGACCTCCTTCTTCAAAAGCTTTCCCGTTACCACTGTCAAAAGAAGCATAGCGTTCTGTACGTAACTTTTTGTAATCGGAGTTTTCCAGGATATCTGCTGCAACCAATAATCCTTTGGCAAAAACATCCATTCCTGAAATATGAGAGATAAATAAATCTGCCGGATCGGTAGAATTTCTTCTGATCTTCGCATCAAAATTAACTCCTCCGCTTCCTAATCCTCCTGCCGGAAGCAGTACCAGCCATGCCTGAGCCAGATCACGATAATCCACAGGGAACTGATCGGTATCCCATCCGTTTTGGTAATCTCCTCTGTTGGCATCGATACTTCCCAATAATCCTGCATCAACCGCTACCTGAAGCTCATGCTCAAAAGTATGTCCTGCCAGAGTAGCATGGTTAACTTCAATATTAAGTTTGAAATCTTTGTCTAGACCATAATGTCTCAGGAAGCCAATCACTGTTTCAGAATCGTAATCGTACTGGTGCTTGGTAGGTTCCATCGGCTTTGGTTCAATAAGGAAATTCCCTTTGAAGCCCTGGCTGCGTGCATAATCACGGGACATGGAAAGGAAACGGGCCAGGTGGTCTTTCTCACGCTTCATATCTGTGTTTAAAAGACTCATATAGCCTTCTCTGCCACCCCAGAAAACGTAATTTTCACCACCAAGAGCGATGGTTGCGTCGATAGAGTTCTTAACCTGAGTTGCTGCACAGGCTACAACATCAAAATTGGGATTGGTAGAAGCTCCGTTCATGTATCTTTCATGCGTAAAAACATTGGCTGTTCCCCACAAAAGCTTGATTCCTGATTCTTTTTGCTTTTCTTTGGCATATTCTACAACAGCCTGAAGGTTTTTCTCATAGTCTTTCCAGTTATCTGCCGGTGCAACTAAGTCTACATCATGGAAGCAGTAATATTGGAATCCTATTTTAGACATGAATTCAAAACCTGCATCCATTTTATGCTTGGCTCTGGAAACGGCATCAGTACCGATATCCCAGGGATGGTGAATAGTTGCTCCCCCGAATGGATCGCTACCGTCTGCACACAGGGTATGCCACCATGCCATTGCAAAACGCATCCATTCTTTCATCGGCTTGCCCATCACTATTCTATCTGCGTCGTAATAACGGAACGCCATAGGGTTTCTGCTTTCTTGACCTTCGAATCTGATGTTTTCAATACCTGGAAAAAACGTTTTTGTTTCTGTTAAAATGTTCATATTATTTGATTTTATTTTAAGTTTGTTTTTATAATTTGATATAAGAATCCACTGCCTGCTGATTTTATAGGTCCACAGGTACAATGAATAGCTTCGTTGCAGAATGATTAAATGATTTCTTTAAGATGCTGTTTCCATCTTGAGTATGCTTCTAAATATTGTTCTCTTTTTTCTGTTTCTGGTTCTATGACTGCAATTTTTTCCAGGGAAGAAAATGCTTCTTTAGAATCGGCATAAAAACCTATTCCCATTCCCGCGGCTCTGGCTGCTCCTACCGCTCCGTCCGTATCGTAAAGCTCAATCACCGCATTGCTTACACTGGCAAGTGATTGCCGGAAAATTGAACTTAAAAACATATTCGTATTTCCTGCACGGATGACCTGGATGTCCATGCCCATATTCCTCATGATATTCATTCCATATTCATAAGAAAAGACAATTCCCTCCTGTGCCGCCCGCAGAATATCTCCTTTTGTATGAATGTTGAAATTGATCCCGTGCATAGAACAGCTGGTATCTTTGTTTTCCAACACTCTTTCTGCCCCGTTACCAAAAGGGATGATGCTTAATCCTTTTGATCCTATGGGGGAAAGTGATGCCAGATCATTCATATCACCATAGGAAGAAAGCGAGGTTGCAAAATTGTGCTTTAGCCATGAGTTTAAAATCCCTGTCCCGTTGATGCACAGTAAAACTCCCAATCTGGTTTGCTCAGGGCTGTGATTGACATGGGCAAATGTATTTACCCGTGAAAGTGTATCATATTCCAGCTTATCCAGCACTCCATATACCACTCCTGAAGTACCCGCTGTTGAAGCGATTTCTCCGGGATTGAAAACATTCAGAGAGAGTGCATTATTGGGCTGATCTCCCGCTCTGTATGAAATAGGGGTTCCTTCTTTCAATCCTAATTCCTGAGCAGCCGGTGCAGAAACGGTTGACTGGATACCGAAAGTAGGAATAATTTCAGGAAAGAAGCTCTTAGGAATTCCGTAATAATTAATGACATCTTCAGAGATACAGTTGTTTTTAAAATCCCAAAATATGCCTTCGGAAAGTCCTTCAATGGTCATTCCTATTTCTCCGGAAAGCTTCATGGCGATATAATCTCCCGGCAGCATTATTTTATCTATCTTTTCAAAAATTTCGGGTTCGTTTTCCTTTACCCATGCCAGTTTCGATGCGGTGAAATTTCCCGGCGAATTAAGAAGATGGGATAAACATTTTTCCGTTCCTATTTCCTGAAAAGCCTTTTCACCATAGGGAACAGCTCGGCTGTCACACCAGATAATCGAAGGACGGAGCAAATTCTGATCTTTATCAACCAGGATCAGTCCATGCATCTGCCAGGTGATCCCTATTCCTTTGATATCTTCGGCGTTGATTCCGGATTCGTGCATCACAGATTCGTGCGCCAGCTTCAGATTCAGCCACCAGTCAGAAGGGTTCTGCTCAGCCCAACCCGGGTTGACTGCGGTGATTTTCATTTCTTTTTTCGGAGAAAAGTCTGATGCAATAATTTTCCCGCTGGATGCCTCAATGAGACAAACTTTAACAGAAGAACTGCCTATGTCATATCCTAGCAAATACATAATTTGAAAAAGGGGTATTTATTTGATTAGTTTAGTATTGTTTTTCTTGTAGATCTTAGCATCAAACTTATAATATCTTGCTGCCCGGTGCGATACATTTTTTTCTATTTCCTCCAAAGGAATAATATAGTTAAATGATGAAATCTTTTTATGAAAATTCTTGATGTCGATTTGCTTCTCACTTAGCGCGCTGTACAGCTGATACAGTTGCCTTATGGTAAATTTTTTCGGCAGCAATTCAAAAATAATAGAAAAATCTGTCTCAATCCACCTTCTGATCTCTGTCAAGGATTCATTGATGATCTTATTGTGATCAAAAGGTAATGCAGGAACCTGATCTATAGGATACCAGTCTACGGTATCATACTTGGTGCTGTTAATTTTATGATCGATCTTGCATAAAGAGAGATAAGCCACTGTAATAATCCGATCAATATTATGCATATACTCGGTTCCCATCCACTTAATATCGCTCTTATTGCTTGCCCGAAAGGGATCTGCAAAGCATCTGAACTGTTTGAGAACCATTTTTTTTATTCCTGTTAATTCATGAAGAACTCTATGAGCCGCATCATCCACATCTTCGTTACTGAAAATAAGGCTACCCGGCAATTTTCTCTGCCTGTCTACCGGTAAGTCCTCTATGCGGCGCTGCACAAGTAGAATATTGAGTCTGTTGTCATAGTCAAATCCGAATACCACACAATCAACAGAAACATAGGTATGAATAAAATCTGGGTTCATCTTATATTAACATTTACGTAACATCACAAATATAAAAATTCAAATGAGAAAAAAAAATAAAATATACATTACGAGCTATATATCAACTGTTTACATATCAATTTTTTATGATAAGAATTATCTATAAATTATGATAAGGTTATCATTAATATAATGATTATTATAACGAAAAACCTTAATACACAGCAATTTAAATGTAAAAATGACACTTAAAAAATTAATATTTATTTTTATTTAATTTATGATAAGAAAATTATAAAGTTCTTTCATTTTTTTTAAAAAAAGTATAAGAAAAACACCTGTTTTTTGCTCAAATCCATATATTTAAGACGTGTATTTTTTACATTTATTTAACCTAAGAGCTAAAAAGTTGTCAAATCATACGATTTTTCTGTACACAGTTAGGAGATTTTGAAACTTTTACGGAAGGTTTTAAAAAGGGTTTTCATTATAAATATACAAGACGTGCAGATCTGATGTACCTGATTTACTTCAAAAGGGTTTATGAATGTCTAATCTTCTCATACAAAAACAGTTCTGGGCCCATTGTGATTAATTAGCCTGAATTCAGATTAATTAATTTGTGCTGTTCCAAAATAGTAGTGTTTTTCCTACCTTTAACCTTTCAATCAATAGATCTTTATGAACAAACTGTCTGATCCAAACATTGATTTAATAACCCGGCTTCAGGAAATGCAGAAAGAATATCTGGTGATTTCATCCATAACTGCTGCTTTTGCCAAAGTCCTGGATAAAAAACATTTCAGCAGTGTTTTAAATCAATCTTTTAAAAATGAATTCCTATTTAATGAAGTGATTATCCTTACTGCACAGGACAATAAACAGCAGATCTTCTACAGCTCTATGATCACCGAAGAGCATGATAACAATAACTCCGATTCCCTGGATATTTATTTCGGGCAATGTATACAATCACCTGAACCCGTTGTTTTTTACCTAAAGGACTTCTCTGAAAGAAAAGTGTCAATACCTTATTTTACCCGTGGAAAAAAACTGGGAATGCATATGGCAATAGGTTTTTTCCTTCCCCCTGTAGGAGATCATAAAAATGTGGTTTTCCTTTTTTATAAAAATTTCACTGAATTCAATGACCGGTTAGAAAGGATATTGAGAGGTATATCCACACAGTTATCCATCACCGTCAGGAATGTTTCTTTCTCTGAAAGGCTGGACGTTTATGAGAGCCAGATATCCAATCCTCAAAAAGAGATTAAAAATGTAAAAGATGAGGAAAGAAGTAAAGAAGGATTTAACGGAATCATTGGAAACAGCGAAGTCATACAGCAGATCTACAGACAAATTTCCCAAGTCGCATTTTCCCCATCCAATGTGATCATCTATGGAGAAACCGGAACAGGAAAGGAACTGATAGCCCAAGCGATCCATGAGCTTTCTTCTTCGTCTCATCATGCCATGATCAGGATTAACTGTGCGTCTATTCCTGCCAACCTTATAGAAAGTGAGCTTTTCGGGCACGAGAAAGGCAGTTTTACGGGGGCTACGGAACAGCGTAAAGGGAAATTTGAACAGGCAAACGGAGGAACTGTATTTCTGGATGAAATTGGGGAACTCCCTTTAATTCTTCAAGGAAGGTTACTGAGAGTTTTGCAGGAAAAGGAAATTGAAAGAATCGGAGGAAATAAAACAATTAAGGTCAATGTAAGAATTATTGCTGCCACTAACCGGATCCTGGAAAAAGAAGTGGCAGAAGGCAGATTCAGAAGTGATCTTTTTTACCGTCTGAATGTCTTCCCGATTCATCTTCCGGCTTTGCGTGAAAGAAAAGAGGACATTCCGTTACTTGCCCATTATTTTTTAGAAAAACATCATTTAAAAACAGGTAAGAAAATTAACGGTTTTTCTCGAAAAGTGATACATGCGATGTGTGAAAATCCGTGGCCGGGAAATATCCGTGAATTGGAAAACATGGTTGAAAGGAGCATTCTAACGGCAAAAGACAGCATTATCAAAGAAATGGAATTTCCGAAAGGTATTTTTCCTCAAAATAAAGATCAGGAATTTCAGATTCAAACATTGCAGCAGGTAGAAAAAGAATATATTTTAAAAGTAGTTGAAAAATGTAACGGCAGAATTTCAGGTAAACACGGAGCTGCTGTTTTATTGGGGCTGCCTTCTACAACACTTATTTCCAAAATGCAGAAACTCGGAATACAGAAAGGTCATTATTTTAAGGAAAATGAATAAATTTCAAACTGTGATGTTAAAGGTAATATTAACTGTTTAATGATTAAAATTCTTGTTTGATTATGTCGTACTCATTTCAATTTTACCGGAAGATAAAGCCCAAAAAATCCAGAGTCCTAAAATAATAATCAGAGAGACTGAAGGAATCCAAAACGAAAAAAGCAAAGCAATAATGTAAACCGGAAGTCCATATAAATAGTTATTATGGATTTTTTTAATCGCCTGATCGGTAATTCCCGGGCGAAGAAGCTTTTTATCCCTACTTGCCAAAAACCAAAGTAAATTGAATGCAAGATTGATCAGAACAAAAGTCCCGGTATAGATCGCCACAACCACAGATGATGCTTCCCCATTGAAATAACGGGCAAGAAGAGCCGTAGGATAAGAAACTGCTGAAACCAGGAAAAGAATCAGTCCGTTGGCAAACATAATCGCCGAATTACGGCTGTAGATCTGCTTAAAAATTTTATGATGATTCACCCACATGATAAAAATACTGAAAAACGAAAGAATAAAAGCCAAAAATGTCGGCCATTGATTTTTCATAAAAATCAGCAGATCATTTCCATTTGTTATTGAATTTTCTTCAGGTATGTGAAGATCTAGCACCAAAAGCGTAATGGCAATCGCAAAAACGCCATCACTGAATCCTTCTATCCTGCCCGTTTCTTTTTCCATTATTGATTTTAATTTGGTTGGTAGACTCGTCAATTCGAGTGAAATTCTGAAAGAATTTTGTATCGGGAATTTGTTTTAAATAAATTTTAAGAATGCTTATTAAGTGTAAATTCCCGATACAATTTTTCTTCACTTTGTTTTAAGCAAATTTTAAGGATGCTTACTAAGTATAAATTCCCGATACAATTTTTCTTCACTTTGTTTTAAGCAAATTTTAAGGATGCTTATTAAGTATAAATTCCCGATACAATTTTTCTTCACTTTGTTTTAAGCAAATTTTAAGGATGCTTATAAAATATAAATTCTCGATACAATTTTTCTTCACTTTGTTTCGAAAAATCACTCGAATTGACGAAACTTAAACTATTTTCTTCAAAAATTTAAATAAGTTTTGGCTGAAGCCTTTTTTGATGTTTTTATGAAAGCGGGCTAAAGTCCGATCCTATTGAATAAATAGATTGTTGTATTTATTTATACCCTTTATCAATTCCCAGTTTTTTCATTTTAGAATATAATGTTTGCGGTTGGATTTTCAGCAGTTCTGCTGCGCCACCAATTCCTGAAACTTTTCCCCCACAACTTTGCAGTGCATTCATAATATGATCTCTTTCCATTTCTTCCATCGATTTCAGTTGACCTTGAAATTCGGACGAAATTTTTTCTGTTGTTTTCGGAAGTTCAAAATTTTCAATTTCTGTCGTTTTAGCTAAAAGAACGCTTCTTTCAATAAGATGTTCCAATTCACGGATATTTCCGGGCCAACTGTAATTATAGAGTTGTTCTAAAGCACTTTCACTGATTGAATTAATATTCCTTCTTGAAGCAGCCGTATATTTATTCAGAAAAAAATTAGCTAATAGTTCAATGTCTTCTTTTCTTTCTCTTAAAGGAGGTAATTCTATCGGGAACACATTTAATCTATAATATAAATCTAATCTAAACCGCCCTTCTGCCACTTCTTTTTCCAGAGAACGGTTGGTGGCGGCTACAATTCTTACATTGACCTTAATTGTTTTATTTCCTCCTAATCTTTCGATTTCTTTTTCCTGTAAAACCCGCAGTAATTTCACCTGAGAATCCAAGGGTAATTCACCAATTTCATCCAGAAATATGGTTCCTCCGTTTGCCTGTTCGAATTTTCCGATTCTCATGGCGTTGGCTCCTGTAAAGCTCCCTTTTTCGTGTCCGAAAAGTTCAGATTCAATTAAAGAATGAGGCAAAGCTGCACAGTTGACAATCACAATCGGACTGCCATTTCTACCGGAAAGATTATGGACAGAATGAGCCACTTTTTCTTTTCCCGTACCGCTTTCTCCAACCACAAGAACGGAAGTATCTGTTGGCGCAACGACTCTTATTTTTTCAACAACCTCCTGAAGTAAAGGACTTTTCCCGATAATTCCCTTTATTTCTCCGTGACTCTCGGATTCCTGAACATCAGCATTTTTTTCGATATCAAAACGGTATTTCGCAATATCGAGCATCACAATAAGATCCCGTTCCCGGAAAGGTTTTACCATAAATCCGTACGGCTGCGTTCCTTTCACGGATTCCAGCGTAGACTGGTTGGTATTGGCAGAAATATAGAGAAAAGGGATGTTTATTTTGCGTAATTCCCAAGCCAGATCGATTCCGGTAAGATCGCCTTTCAGCATGATATCCAAAAGTACCCAATCCGGTTTTTTTTCGGCAATGGATTTTCTTGCCTGTACAACGGAAGACGCAATTCCTGTAACCTGATAACCTGCTTTTTTAAGCATCAGTTTAAGATCATTGGCTACGATAAACTCATCTTCTACAATTAGTATTTTTTCTTTCATTTTATCTAAAGATATCGCTCACATTATCCGTGATTTTCAATCTCTGTATTTTTAGCAAATATTATTATTATTTTTAAGCCGTTATTATTTTCCAGAGAAAAAGTTCCGTCGAGCTGGTCGGTAAGTCCTCTCATGAGGTTCATTCCGAGAGATTCTGTTTCATCGAGATCAAAACCTTCGGGAAGTCCTACTCCATTATCTGAAATAATAAGCCGGTAATTATTTTCTCCTGTATTTTTAAATGAAACCAGCACTTCACCGCTTTTATTCTTTGGAAATGCGTATTTTATGGTATTATTGACTGCTTCATTCACAATTAACCCCATCGGAACCGCCTGTGCCACATCCAGAAATACTTTTTCGGTATCCAACACAAATTTGATGTTTTTCTCTGATAAATAACATTCTTTGATATAGCTGATCAGCTCATAAATATACCACGACATATCGATCATCGACAGATTGTCTGACTGGTATAATTTCTGATGAATCAGAGACATGGCATGCATTCTGTGCTGACTGTTCTGGATCGCCATCAACGCATCTTCATTCTCCAGATAAGCAGATTGCGTGTTTAATAAGCTAATGACAATTTGGAGATTATTCTTAACCCTGTGATGAATTTCCTTTAAAAGCCATTCTTTTTCAGACAAAAGTTTTTTCAGCTGTTCGTTCTGTTCATCGATCTGATTTCTTTTTAATTCTAATTCTTCGTTTTTTTTCTTTTTAGATCTAAAACTATTGTATAAAAAAGCTAAAAAAAGGACCAAAGCAATCAAGCTTCCTATAAATACATACCGGATAACCTTATCGTTCTGAATTTTTATTTCCTGTAATTTCCCTTGCTGTGTAAGCACTTTGATATTTTTGTCTTTTTTTTCTGTCTCAAATTGCAGTTCCAGTGTCGCAGACTGTTTTAGTTTTTCCAAATTAAAAATAGAGTCTTTATATACCTGATGCTGTTTTAAATGTTTAATGGCCGATTCGTATTTTTTACTGGCATAATCCGATTGAAAAGATAAAAGTTCGATTTGTGAATAAAAGATAAGCTTATCTGATTTTTTAGCAAATTCTTTGAATCTTTCGATATACGCATATGTTTTTTCTACCTGGCCGGACTGCTGTAAATAGATGATAATTCCGGTTAATTTATAGAAAAGTCCAACATCCGATTCCTTGTATTTTTTTAGCAATTGTTCATAATAGGGTTTGGCTTTATCTGTTTGTTTGAGCATAGAATAAGAGACTACAAATATAAAGAGCTGTCTGATTTTGGTAATTTCATCCTTTGGAGGATAATTCTTTTCAGTTCGTTTCAGCGTTCGCAGAGCTGCCGGATAATTTTTCTTCTGGCAGTAGAGTGATGCAAGGTTATAAGTTATTGTATTGATATCATCTACATTTTTATTTTTTAAGGCAATATTCAGCGATTTTTCAAAATTGGAAAATGCAAGGTCAAATTTAAGCAGGTCATAATAAGCAAGCCCCAAATGATTGTAAATTGTGCACAACTGGTAACTGGTATCATGAACTTCTTCTGCGGTTTTTTCCGCCAACAGTGCATACTTCAGTGATAATTGTGAATTTTGTAATATCCCGTAATTACTTGACATTAAGGTATAAATACCCTGGAGTTCCTTGAAACCAATCGCTTTATAAATAACAACCGCATTTTCAAGAAGTGCCAACGCTTTTTGATTCTGCTCTATAATGCCATAATAATCCGCAAGATCTTTCAAAGCATCCGCTTCTTTTTTTAGTGCTTTATTTTTTTTGTAAAGCGGAATGGCTAATTCAAGATATTTTATTTTTTCTTCTACATCCTCTTTTTCATACCCTTTATAGGCGCAAAGTTCTCTGTAAACATCAGCTGTAAGGACATATAAATTATTTTTTTTAGCATAAGCAAGTGCTTCATTGGTTTTCTCTAACCCATTTTTGGAATCACCTTTTTCTCTATGAATCTGAGCATCCAAAAGCATTGTTTTTCCATTACCAAGTGTATAGCCTAAGGTATTGCTTAACTTTTTTGCTTCAATATTCAGATGATCTGCTTTTTCAAGATCTGCTTTAAGCTCTCCCGGTTTAGTAAGGTAATAGCTGCTTAAAGTGATCAGTAATTCAACCTTTTGGCTGTCACTTTCGGCATTGGCAATTTTCTTTTCCAATAGATCCGGATCTTCTTTTACCTGTGCAGCTGCCTGAATGTTTACAAGCAGAAACAATGACACCGAAAATACGATGCGCAGATAATTTTTGACAGAAATAAGAGAGGTAAAATTCATTTTTTAAAGATAATTCATTATCTGATGATGTACCAGTTTTTGCCGCTAGATTTTGCGGTGATAAAGATAGCAAATAATCATCGCCAGTCCCGGAAAAACCAATGTCACAAGCCCAAACTGCTTTCCTGCAAAAGCTCCTAAAAAACACCCTCCTAAAAAACCAATAATTAAAATAAGCTGTTTCTTTAAGCTCATCAATGCATCAGCATCATGAAAACCATTTTTAATTAAATTTCCGAAATCCAGTGAAGCCTGCGTAACATTTCCCGTCATCATTGTCGTTGGACCGTGTGTTTCTTTAGCATACAATTTCCCGAAAGCATTCTGAAGTCCCATCGCAAAAACGGCAATCATGGTAACCGTGTACATGATTACTTCTGTAAACATTCCGTTATAATTAAAAACTGCAACTAAAATCCCGGCTAAAAGAAGTAAAAATCCTTCCCAAAACAAAATCGTATAATGATTGAGAACTTTTCCGGCAATTCTTCCCCCGACAATCACCGCCAGAATAAAAACAGGAAATGTAAGCAGCTTTATCCATGCATGAATATCAGAACCTTTTACAAACTGGTAGGCAAATACAATAAAGTTTCCCGTAACGTGCGCAGAAAAAATAGAATCTGCCGAAACAAAAGTTACTGTATCACAATACCCTGCAATCATGGTTAATAAGAACGTGACGAATCCTATATTATGTTTTATTTCCATGATATTTTATTTTAAATGTGAACGAAGCATCCAGGCCATTTTCTCATGAGTTTCCAACAATCCGGTGATGTAATCGCTGGTTCCTGCGTCATGAAATTCTACTGCAAAATTTTCGATATTTTCACGAAGATGAATGATAATGCTTTCGTGATCAGACAGCAGTTCTTTCATATAAGTCAGGCTGTCATTGGATTCCAGGTGATGCTCAGACAAATGAGTCAGTCCAAGATATTCTCTCAACGTAGCCGGAGCATAATGTCCCAGCATTCTGATTCTTTCAGCCAATTGATCAATGATCTGATCCAACTGCTCATACTGCATTTCAAAAAACAGATGTTTGTTGTAGAAATCTGCACCTTCCACATTCCAGTGGGCTTTTTTTGTTTTGGTGTAAAGTACAAATTCATCTGCTAATGTCTGAATCAATACTTCAGCAACTTTCACCAGGTTTTCGTTTTTTATTCCAATTGAAGTTTTCATTTTAAAGTAGATTTAATAAATAATAATCGAGTGAATATTTTCCTGCACCCAATGCAAGAATCAACAATAAAGACAAAGTATACATATAAGGAACATCACGTACTTCCAGAGAATCTTTTCTGTGGACCACGAAATAACCAATCGCTGTCACACCAATCGTCGGCAAAACTGCGAGTCTTGTCCCCAATCCCAAAATAATTAAAAAAGGAACCACCAAATCTGAAAACGAAGCTACCAAAGCATTCATTTTATCGGGAAGTCCAAGCGGATTCGGTATGATTTCTTTTTGTCCGTTTTCTAATCTGAATTTCTTCAGTCCGTGAACTCTGAACAGCTCAACTGCCAAAAGTACTCTAAAGATCAGAAAAGCGATATCGTTAAATGATGATCCCAAATCTGAGGATAAAATTTGTTTTAAAATTTCCATAATTTTAATGTTTAAAAAGCAAAACAGGAACATCCCAACGCGCCCCAGAACGAATGGTAGTTATTAACGGGAACAGAACTCATTCTTGCTGCGTCGTGACTGTGATGATGTATATCGCAGTTCCCGGCGCAACTATGAATTTGAGAAGTTAAAGGTGTTTTAAAATCCGCTTTTGCATTTTTTTCAATGGCTGTCTGGGTGGGTCCGCCAACCGGATAATATCCGTTGTACAGATTCGTTGGAGACCAATCCGGAAGAATGGGAATTGACGGAGGTGCAAATGATGAAAACTCTCCTTTTGCGTAGACAATTTTACCGTCAACGACTGTCATTTCAGCTTCGATATTTTTGATTTCTTCATCTTCAACCGTGAAATAATCTTTGTCTAAAACCGCCAGATCGGCAAACATTCCCACCTGAATATCACCTTTTTTCTGCTGTTCCTGAGAAAACCAGGCACTTCCTTTTGTGTACAATTCCAAAGCTGTATTTCTGTCCAATCGGGTATCGGTATACAACTGAAGTCCGCCAACCGTTTTCCCGACCGTGAGCCAATACATGGAAACCCATGGGTTGTAACTGCTTACTCTCGTGGCATCAGAACCGCCGCCAACAGGAACTTCCATTTCGATCATTTTTTTAATTGGAGGGGTACTTTCTGCCGCCACCGAGCCATAACGATCTGTAAAATATTCTCCCTGATACGCCATTCTGCTTTGGATGGCAATTCCTCCGCCTAAACTTTTTACTCTTTCGATATTTTTTTCATCAATGGTTTCTGCATGATCAAAAATCCACGGAAGCCCGTTGAAAGGAATATCCTGATTCACCTTTTCAAAAACGTTTAAAAATCTGGTAATACTTTCGTTATATGTTGCGTGAAGTCTGAAAGGCCAGCGGTTTTCAACCAGTAATCGAACAACCTTTTCAAGATCGGCTTCCATATTTTCAGGCAAATCGGGTCTTGGCTGTAAAAAGTCTTCAAAATCTGCTGCCGAGAAAACCAGCATCTCTCCTGCTCCGTTGTGACGGTACATATCATCACCCTGATAAAGTTTTACGGTGTCAATCCATTCGCTGAAATCTTCAAACTCATTTTTTGGTTTTTGAGTAAATAAATTATAGGCGATTCTTACGGTCAGCTGTTTGTTTTCATTCAGTTCATTTACTACCTGATAATCATCCGGAAAGTTTTGAAAACCGCCACCTGCATCAATTACGCTCGTAATACCAAATCGGTTTAATTCTTTCATAAAATGTCTGGTAGAATTCACCTGATGTTCGTACGAAAGTTTCGGACCTTTTGCCAAGGTTGAATATAAAATCATCGCATTTGGAGTAGCAATAATCAATCCCGTAGGTTCACCGTTGGCATCTCTTTCAATTTGTCCGCCTGGAGGAGCCGGCGTATTTTTTGTGTAACCAACTGCTTTTAAAGCAGCTCTGTTCATCAATGCCCTGTCGTATAAATGCAGGATAAAAACAGGCGTTTCGGGAGCAATCCTGTTGATTTCTTCCAACGTCGGCATTCTTCTTTCCGAAAATTGAAATTCCGACCAACCGCCGACAACACGCACCCATTGAGGAGATGGTGTACGGTCAACCTGCTCTTTTAACATTCTCAACGCATCCGCTAATGAAGGAACACCGTCCCATCTTAGTTCAAGGTTAAAATTTAATCCGCCACGAATCAAATGAATATGAGAATCATTGATTCCCGGAACCACTCTTTTCTTTTTTAAATCGATAATTTTTGTCGATTCTTCTGCAAACTGATCCACCAAACTGTCATTTCCAACAGCAATAATTTTTCCTTCTTTAATGGCAACTGCAGAAATATCCGGCGTTTCTTTATTGAAACTGTGAATTTTTCCGTTGTATAAAATAAGATCTGCTTTCATGATTATTTACTATTAAGTTTTGTAATGGCATCTTTGATTCCACCTCCGGCAACAGTAAAAAATGATGGTCCGGCCAATAAAATCAACTTTTGTAATTTCATTTTATCTGAAAAATGTTTTTCATTTAAATAAGACTGTGCACGATAAGCTTCAAAAGCTCCCAAAACCACATTTTCTGCTACCAAAGCGGTCGGAGAATCGATTCCTGCATCTTTGATATCGCTGGCAAAAGAAGCAGTTTTCACTTTCAGTTTTAAAGCTTCTCTCATGGCTACACTTCCGACTTCTTTCATCAATTCAGCATTGAAAGAATTTTTGTTTCCCAACCCGATTAACAGTAATTTTTTAGATGATAGACTTCCTTTTGGAGGATCAATTAATAAGGTTTCCAAAGCTTGACCTTTGAATTTTCCGGTTTTTCTGACATCGGTAATAATTCCCTGTAAAGCCTCATCCAGATGAACCATCCCGTTCAGTTCTTTCGGAAGTGCAGGCAGGTTGAAAATATCACCTTCCGTATATTCGAAAACACAGGCAATCTGGAGATCTGCTACTGCTGCAGAAGGACCCTGCACAAGACCCACAATAGAAACTCCGTCTACTGTTCCCCAAATTTTCGTAGTTCCGACCGTTGTTTTTGTTTCAGTTGCTGTTTGTGCTGAAACAAAATTGGCCGCTGAAGTTGTTAGTACCAATGCGACAAACATCGCTTTAGACCAATTAAAATATTTTGAAATTGAATTTTGCATAATAAATGATTTAATGATAACTTGTTTACACTTTAATTTTAAAAGTTGGTAACCGCAAAGGCGCAAATTGTACTATAGGCTATGTTTTAAGGCGCAAGGATTTTATCTATGATAAAATTTCATTCTTTTAATTCTTAAGAGCATTTGCTGAAAATCTTTGATTTTCTTTCGCTAAGAACAGAAACATATAAAAAGCTTGTGCCTTTGCGATGACCAACAAAATATCTTCTTTAGTTTTTTATAAAAGTTCAAAATACACTTGATGATTAAAATTTGAATCCTAAACGGATATTGTAGAAGACTCCGCTTTTAGCATTGGGAATAATATCCTCAATAAAATTGCCTTTTTGGAAGTACTGAATACCACTTACCAAAGAAATAAAACGATTAAAACTATAAGTAAAATTGGTGAGATAAGCTGTTCCGATATACCTTTTATCTGAACTGCTTCCGGGACGATTGAGGACTCCACTTGGTCTGTAAACACCGTCATTTAGAGAATATCGCCAATTGAAAACAACATCGACCTGCATTTTAAGTTTAGATGTTAAATCCAACGTGGCATAGGGATGAATATCAATTAAATTAACCGGTCCAACCTGCGGACTGAAGCCAAAATAACCGCCTTTCGGATACAATGGATTAAACGTATTGAGTTTTCCGTCGTCCTTCGATTTGTCTCCGGAAATGTAATCGTTACGAAGATTAATACTTGGTTTAAACTTAACATTTTCAAACAGATATCCTACATCTATAGAACCTGTCCATGCGCTGATATTTCCATCTCCAAAACTTCCGAACTGATAAGCTGCTTCCAGATTGTAAATAAATCCTCCACCGTATTTCCAGAATCTCCCGCCAATAGTGTGGCGTTTTTCTTTGGCTGTTCCCGCTTCAAAAACAGATTCGTCTCTTCGGATTCCTATGTAATACAAATCAAGGTTTCCTGCTTTTGGAAAAATGATTTTGGAATATAATCCCCACAAATTAAGTTGTTTTGATATTTTATTATCAAAAACTCCAACATTGATGCTGTCTGCCATCATGGCAAAGGCATCGACTGAAATGTTTTTCCCGGAATACATCAATTTAGCTCCTGTAAAGGAAAGTCTTGCATTCGGACCTTCCCGTACGGAAATTAATCTTCCAGAGCCATAATCCAGTTCCTGCCGCCCAACCCTGGTAATCAGTTTTTTCTCCTGATTTTTAAAAACACTGACATCAACAAAGAGATTCTGAATACTCAGCTGATCTTCGTCAATTCCTCTTGAACCGTTTTTTCTTCCATTTTGTAAAGCGCTCCGAATTTGTGAAAAAACTCTTACATTTTCACCCAAATGCAGGTCGGCATGAACATCATAGCGTTGCAGAAAAAAGTTATTGTGACCGATATTCAGCCTTCCCCAATCCTCATTGTTGAAATCTACATATTCATATCGCGCTTCTCCTCCGAAAGACAGATAGCTATTTTTCTTTTCATTGAGCGGAAAAAATTTAACCTTATTATAAAAAGTATCAGCAGAATCTTTTAAATATTCATAGTTTTCATCGTAACGCAGAAGCTTGAAACTCTGGGCCGATAAGCTTTCTGAAAAGAAAAAGATAACAAAAATGATAATTTTTAAGGATGATATGTAATTTGCAGATTTCAACATTGAAAAGGTGTAGATAGTGTTTAATGCTTAATCATATTGTGGGCATAATGAATTCCCAATCCGTAAGAACCGCCGTATTTTTTCATCAGATCTGTCACTGCAACATACGTTTCCTGGCGTGCCCAATCTCTCTGTAATTCTAAAATATACTGGATCGAAGTCATTGGTTTTACACCAGCGTGAATCATTCTCTGAATGGCTCTTTCGTGCGCTTCATCACTCACATCACCACAGGCATCGGTGATTACGTAGACATCATAATTTTCTTCCAATGCAGATAATGCAGGACCTACGATACATACGCCCGTCCACAAACCTGCAAAAACCAATTTTTGTTTCTGAGTTGCAACGATCACTTTGTAAGCGGCTTCATCTTCCCAGGTATTCATCGTGGTTCTGTCGATATAACCGGAAGTTGCCATTGGATAAACTTCTTCAATTTCAGGGAAAACAGGTCCTGAAAAGCTTTCTTCAGCAACTGTTGTTACGATAGTCGGTACGTTGAATATTTTTGATGCTCCGCAGATTACCGCAACATTGTTACGCAGTTCATTCATGGAGATACTTTTTGTTGCAAATGCCATTTGACCTTCAAAATCAATGAGTACAAGAGCATGGTTATCCGGAGATAATAATTTTGGTGATGGTTTCATAAAAGTTATTTATTATTGTTTAGAGCCTGTTTAAATTTTTAAAATCTGGCTGATTTAGCAGATTATTCAGATTTTCATACCTGAATTTTCCATGATTTTTTTGAGTTAGAATAATTTTAAATGGATTTTATTCAGTGATGAATGCCAAAAGATCTTTATTAATTGTTTCCGCTTCCGTCGTCGGCATACCGTGGGGGAAACCCGGATAGGTGATTATTTTACCGTTTTTTAGTAATTTAATGGATTTTAAAGCAGCATTCTGGTAAGGAACGATCTGGTCATCTTCTCCGTGAAGAACCAGAACAGGAATCTCAACAGCCTTCAAATCTTCATTAAAATCAGTTTCAGAAAATGCTTTGATTCCGTCGTAATGCGAAACAATTCCGCCCATCATTCCCTGTCTCCACCAGTTTCTCTGTACACCTTCTTTTACTTTTGCACCTTCTCTGTTGTAGCCGTAGAAAGGGAACGTTAAATCAATATAAAACTGTTGTCTGTTGTTCAGTGTCTGGTCTCTGATGCCATCAAAAACTTCCATAGGAACACCATCCGGATTGCTTTCACTTGCCACCATAATCGGCGGAACGGCACTTATCAAAACTGCTTTTTTAGCTCTTCCGTTAGCATATTTATTCACATATCTGATCACTTCACCACCTCCTGTTGAGTGTCCGATATGAACTACGTCTTTCAGGTCTAAGAATTCTACCAATTCAGCTGCGTCAGAAGCATATTGTTCAATGGTATGACCGTAGATATCCTGGCTTGATCTTCCGTGACCTCTTCTGTCGTGCGTCACAACTCTGTAACCTTTTTGTAAGAAGAAAATAACCTGTGCATCCCAGTCGTCTGATGATAAAGGCCATCCGTGGTGGAACATTAATATCTGTCCTTTTCCCTGATCTTTGTAAAAAATTTCTGTCCCGTCTTTTAATTTTAATGTGCTCATTGTTGTAGATTTTTTGTTAATTAATAATTGAATTCATACCATTAATTACAAAAAGCACACTATGTTTTTAAATAACTGAAAATCAAAAAATTACAAAATAAACCTATAAAATAAAATTACGATATATCGTAATTTTATGTACCTTTTATTTAAAAATGAGAAAAAAGACGTGATAATTTTGATGGTTACATCAATCCGGGTAACGAAATAACCGCATTTGTGATTAAAAAGGAAGACCAGTTTCAGTCTTGGCAAAAAATTTGTTCTATAAATGCAAACTTATCATTATGAATAATAAAGTAAAAATAGCATTGGGCTTATTGGGCGGGTCGTTACTTCTTCTGGCATTAAGAAAAAAAAATAAAAAACTGAAAACATTTATGGCTCCTGACGGGAATATGTACAAGGAAAACCAGATGTACAGGACTTATGATGATAAACTGTATAAAAACGGGAAACAAATCCATTTCAGCACCCCTGAAACAGGACAGCAATCTTATACACCTCCAATTCCTCATGACGAAGCCAAAACCGTTATTCCTAAAAATTATCAGTCAGGCAATAAAGATGTTACTTACCATCAAAAAGGAATAAGACATCATTAAAATTATACAGCAATTTCCTGAACGATATAAAATTTGTCCAGAAAAATTCACTGTGCAAAGTACTGGTTATTAACGCTGTTTCATTAATGCTGTTTATTAATATGTCTGTTAATTCACTATTTTCTTTGATTTCTTTAGATTCTGGATTAAATTTGTATAAAATAAAATTATGAACTATACACTTGAGCTCAATACGCAGGAGCCTTACTCTAATATTGTATTTAACACAATCGTATTTGATTCGTTCAAGGTTAATATAGTTGAAAGATATGCAGGGCGAATGAATTCCAATCCGAAATTATCTTACGTTCTGTTTAAAATCAGAACTCTGGATGACGTTATCATCAAAACGAGGAACGATAACGGAAGAGTCAAAATTAAAGGAGATCATTTTGAAACGTATCAGAAACTGATAAAAGTCCTGAATTCTTATGATTATAAAAACAGGCTGATTAACAGGCAGGCAGCCGATCAGGATTATGTACATTTTATTTTGAGTCTGGTACTTGTTAACTATCAGCTCAATTAAAACCAGCAGCCTTATCTTCTACCCTTAACATGATTTCCTGAGTAATCTGATACTTCTGAAGTTATGGAAAAGATGCAGAATCCGGCTTTGTTATCAAGTAAATTATTTTAACCAGTTTGAACTGTAAAACCCATATCTGTAAAGCGCAATTACAGATATAAACAGAAAAGTTATTTCCAGGAAACTAATTGAACAATCCAATTTTTTCCGGAAATAACTTTTTTATTAAGAATTACATTGAATGAGACGGAGCAATATCAAAATTAGGGTTTAAAGCTTTTCAAGCGTTTTTTGATGAGATTTTAATCATCCGCTTTGCGGAGAATACGGTGATCGAACCCGTCACCTTTAAACTGCACAATCTGAAAATCAATTTATTAATGCGTATTAACAGCGTTTAAACGACGTTTTTTTAATATGTAAGTATAATCAGTTGGAAGCTCAGAAAAAAAATTCAGGTCAAAACTTTTTAGGTTTCAGTACCCTAATGTCCGGGGCTTTATTAATGGTCTAATATTACTATATTTGTTGAAAACAAGCAAATAATGAAATTTAGAAATGATATCACATTTCTACGTGCAATATCTGTGATAGCTGTTATTCTATATCACTATAAATTTTCACTTTTTAAAGGAGGTTTTATAGGTGTTGATATATTTTTTGTGATTTCTGGATATTTAATGACAAGAATTATACTTTCTGGATTTAAAAATGATAATTTTCATTTACTGGAATTTTACAAGAAAAGAGTTGTAAGAATTTTCCCGGCTTTATTAGCTATGATTACTTTTTTTGCAGTTCTTATCTATTTTTTACTGCCTACACAGTTTTTAAGCTACTTAAAATCGTATTTTTCAAGCAGTTTCTTTTTCTCTAATATTTATTACTATCTAAATAGTGGCTATTTTGATCAACAGTCACAATTTAATTTTTTATTGCATACCTGGTCTTTGTCAGTAGAATGGCAGTTCTATATGATTTATCCATTGATATTACTCTTATTTAAAAGTGTATATCAAAAAAGAAAAAATGCTTTTTTGATATGCTTCTGTGCTTTGATATCTATTTCTTTTGCATCAATGCTGATTCATAGCGTATATGATAAGTCATATTCGTTTTTCATTTTTTATACTCGTGCCTGGGAAATGATGTTCGGAGGATTAGCATTTTTATTTGAAGACAGAGTAAAAACTATAAAATTCAATATAAAACTTGTAATAATAAGCATAAGCATTGTTATTCTGGGTATTTTTATTGTGGTAACAAACGAACACTCCATTACTTGGCCGTCAATAATAACTATTATTCCGGTTGTTTCAACAATGCTAATTTTATTAGTCAATATTGATTTGAAACTTTTTAATAATAAGCCAGTAAATTTTCTGGGGAATATTTCTTACTCTCTATACTTATGGCATTGGCCATTCTACGTTTTAAGCATATTTTTTAATGTAAATGAGAGGTTCAGGTTTAAAGTAATATTTATTGTCCTGTCTCTTTTATTTGCTATTCTATCGTACTATTTCATAGAGAAAAGAAACTACAATAATAAATACAAATTAGTACTGGGTTCAACGATAGTTTTATTTGCATTATCTCTCACTATTACAAAAACAAACCCTAATTATATATTAGATAATTACAATGCCAATATGGCGGTTGCAACAGCTAATTATAAGTACAGTAGCCAGGCTCAAAAGCAATACAGTTTAGATGATAAGCACTTTATGTATTATCAAAGGCTGACTGAATATAATTTGGATAAACTCAAGGTACTGCCTCAAAAAATGAATGTTATTTTGCTGGGTGATAGTCATGCGGCAATGTTCTCCCAAACTCTTCATAATATTTTCCCTAAAGACAAATATAATCTGATTCAAGTTACTGCAGATGCAACTTATCCAATGATTAATTCAAAGACAAATTATCCCGGACCTAAAGATTATTTTAATTACTTTTTTAAAGAATTTTTCCCAAAACATTATAATAGGATTGATTTGGTGATCATCAACAGCAATTACGCCGGATATTTAAATGAAGAAGTATCAGAACATATATCTTTTTCAGAAAAATATTTTAAAAAATACGGAACTAAAGTTTTTTACATTGGTCAAACAAATACATATTATTTAGATTTTCCGACATCTTATTATGTGAAAAATAATTTTAATATTGATCATAAAAATAATAGATTAATAAAGGAAAACAATAATAAAACTAATAGGTTTTTAATCAGTAAATTAGGTGACAAGTATATTGATATCTTAAATTTAAAAGTAAAAGAAATTTCGTATTATGGAGAACCTTACATTTATGATACAAATCATTTATCTTATTACGGAACAGAGCAGTACAGATATTTCCTTACAAAAAAATTAAAATAAATATTTATCCATTTATGATGTAAATAAATCTGTAATTTTTGCGTTCATATTATAATATCGAGTTTTTGCGATCATGTTTGAAATTACCTTATACAAATCATTATTAGGGTGAAGCCTATCAATGGTGTATTGAGTAATGCTCCTAATATTGGCGACTCCTTCCTTAAAAGATCAACAACCGGAATGCTTTTTTAGATTTGATTCCAGTGCATGCATTCACTTTTAGACATGATTCCGTCTACTAAGTCAGTAATAATGAAGACAGCATTTTCTTGTATTGGTTATGCCTGTAATCTGTCAGGCTCATAGAAATGGTATTGAATAAACCAGTCATCGTTTGAACTGGTTACCAGGAATTCGGAGCGTTTGCATCCGAAGTTTAGATTTTTCATACGTATTAATTTTTGTTACCTATTAATACGCTTTCAAAAAGTTGATTTGAATCAAACCCTTTATGGGAAAGGGTTTGAAGTAGTGGAGAATACGGGGATCGAACCCGTCACCTTTAGACTGCCAGTCTAACGCTCTAGCCAGATGAGCTAATTCCCCTTTTTCTTAAAGCGGTACAAAAGTAAGTATTTAAACTACATTTCCAAATATTTTCTCCTCTTTTTTATCAGAAATTTATACTGAATTTCCCTCTTCTTCCCAGAATCTGAACCGATCCTAGCAAAAAAACAAATATAATACTTAACAAACAACTGGAAATCAATTGATTTACTTTTCGTTTTTTAATTGCAAAGCTCTTTGATAAAAAGACTGTTCAGCAATCTTTTCTTCCGCTTCATTAATAGCGGCCAAAAGATGGTTCTCATTGTCGGCAATCTCCCCAAGCACTTTTGACATCAGTTCCCAGACAGGTTTCATTTTTTCGATGAGCTCAATCCCTTTTGGAGCAAGAGCAATAAGTCTTCTGCGCTCATCCTGTTTGTCTTTTTTCGATTGAATAAGCTTCTGCTTCTCCAGCTCTTTCAGCAGACTTATAGTTGACGGGTGGGTATATCCTATTTCACTGGCGATCTCCACAACGCTCAATACTTTTTTATGGTGCAATGTAAAGATCACCGGAAACCATTTGGGTTCAAAATCAATATCAAAAGATTTATAGATCAGTACACCGTCTTTTCTGAGCTGTTCACTTAAACGCTGAAGCCTTGTTGATATGGCCAGGATCCCTGATTCATCTATTATATTCATAAGACTAATTTACGTTTAAATAATAAAAAACATTATCCGCACTCATCAGTGGAAAACGGGCCGGCAGATTTTCTTTTTCAACCTGCAGGAAATGATTCCGTTCATAAAACCTTATGGCTGCTTTCAACACACTTACTGTTCCCAGGTATATCGTATCTATTCCATTTTCACGGCAGAAAGCAACTAAAACTTCCAGAAGCACCTGCGCTATATTAAGCTCTTTCCCTCTGAATTCTTTTTTTACAAACATCTTTCTCACTGCACCTGCTCTTTCATCAAATTTAACCAGTGCTATGGAACCTACCAGCTCGCCTTCTATAAAAGCTCCCCAGAAATTTCCGCCAGATTCCATATAAAAACTTTCAATTTTTTTAAGATCCGGCTGATCTTCAATGGTAATAGGTACGTTAAATTCTTTTTGCTGGATCGTAAGGATCAGATCGATCAGTTCATCAGAATAGGCGTTATCCAGTTGCTGAATAAGTACTTTCATATCTTTATTATTTTTACATAACAAAACTACGTAGTCTACTACATATATACAAATAAAATTATTCTTTTATCTTTTTTTAACATTGAATTTGTTTAAACTTCTTTGTTGGAAAATCGCAAAGGCGCAAGAAAATCAAAGATTTTCAGCAAAATTCTGTAGTAAAAAGCTAAAGCCTGTTTAGATTTTATTCAACAAAATTATGATGCAGAAATAATACTAAAAAACATATTCCTCTTGCTGATTAAGGAGATTTTGCAGACTTATTTCAGCTATAAAAACCTGCGTAATCTGCCAAATCCGCGAGATTTTAAAAATTAAACAATCCCTTAAAATTTTATTGCAGATAAAATCTTTGCGCCTTGAAACGTTTTCTTTACTATAATTTGTGCTTTTGCGATTGGCCAACTATTAAAATATAAGTTTAAACAGATTTATTAACTAACCTGTATCCGGGATAAGAATTAAAAAGAAAACGTACATCATTACTGACATACGTTTTACTATTTTTTTGGTTTGAAGCATCTACTTCCATCCACCACCAAGAGCCTGGTAAAGCTCTACAGCAGCTTTCATTTTACTGTATTCTGCATTGGAAATATTCAGTTCTGCATTTAATGAATTGACGCTTGCATTCAGCACTTCAAGATAATTTGCCATACCGTAGTTAACCAGTTCCTGGGAATACTCCACCGAGTTTTTGTAAGCATTAAGCTCTTTCTGCTTTAATTCAATAAATGAATCCTGCACTGAAAATACCCGGATCGCATCTGAAACTTCTTTTCCGGCTGTAAGAACCGTTTTTCTAAAATTCAGATAAGCGGTTTCCTGGTTGGCCAGGCTGACTTCATAATTGGTTTTGATTGCTCTCCTGTTTAGAATCGGCTGGGCCAAACCTCCCACTACACTTGCAAACAATGAATTGACACTGAATAAATGGTCAATATCAAGAGACTGAATTCCGCCGTTTCCTGTAATCTTTAAGGTAGGATAAAACTGGGCTTTTGCAGCATTGGTGAGCTCAAAAGCATTCATTAAATTAAATTCCGCTCTCATTACGTCGGGACGGTTGGCGAGTAACTGGGCAGGATATCCTAATTTTAAATCACCGGGAACATTCTGGCTTTCCAGCGTTGATCTTTCAATGGTATGTGAAGGCTCTCCCATCAGCAGACTCATTGTATTTTCAAGGAGCTGGATCTGAGTATCCATATCAATCAATAAAGATTGGGCATTGAAAACCAGCGCCTCACTTTGCTGAACGGCAACTTCCGTTACTGTTCCTGCTATTTTTAAAGCTTTGGTTGTTTCTAAATTTTTCTCACGAACTGCAATGGTTTCTGTAATGATTCTTTTCTGATCATCAAAAGTAAGCAGCTGGTAATAAGCGGAAGCAACAGAGGCAACTAAATCGCTTTTTACGGCCTTATGCGCCGCAACGGTTCCTAAATAAGTGGCTAACTGAGCTTTTTCCTGGGCTTTCATTTTACCCCAGATATCTGCTTCCCAGCCTAAACTTGCTGTAATGTCAAGCTGATTGATATACCGTCTTTGCCCAAACAATTGTCCGGTCTGCGTATTTAAAGACTGGGTCTGAAAAGTATAGCCCGGCCCCACCGTTAAGGTCGGTTCGTAAGCTGCTTTACTTTGCTTTAAATAAGCTTCTGCAGAATTGATGTTCTGCAGGGCGATTCTTATATCTAAATTATTATCTAAAGCCTTCGAAATATGCTTTTGAAGTATGGGATCGGTGAATATTTCTTTCCAGGAAACATTGGCAACCGTTGTACTGTCAGAAGGCAGCATATCTGTACGGAAAAGCTTCTCGTCCACAACGTTTTTGGGTCTTTCATATTCTTTTCTGGCCATACAGGAGCTAACAGCACCAAGAATTGCGACTGAAAAAGTTATTCCTTTTATGATGTTTAATAAACTCTTCATTATTTGAAATTAGAAGTTAGAAACTAGAGGTTAGAAGCTAGATTTAAAAACTAATTTCTAAAATCTAACCTCTAACTTCTCTAATTAAATTATTCTGCTAAATTGATTTCTTCTTTTTTAAGGGGCTTTACTTTTTCCTGTAAATATTCAAAAATTACATACAGTACAGGAATTACGAAAAGTCCTAAAATGGTTCCTATTAATAGCCCGATTGCCGCTCCCGTTGCAATTGATCTGTTACCAACCGCACCGATTCCGCTTGCAAGAACCAGCGGCAGCAGACCGAAAATGAATGCAAATGATGTCATCAGGATAGGTCTTAACCTGGCTTTTGCAGCATTAATGGCAGACATGACGATCGTTTCACCGTGATGCCTTCTCTGAACGGCAAATTCGACGATCAGGATGGCATTTTTTGCTAATAATCCGACGAGCATAATCAAGGCAATCTGGAAGTAAATGTTGTTTTCCAGACCCATGATTTTTTGCCCGAAATACGCCCCCATTACCCCAAGCGGAAGAGATATTACCACAATAAGCGGAAGAATATAACTTTCATACTGGGCCGAAAGGATGAAGTAAACGAAAATCAAGCTTAATCCGAAAATCAATAAAGTCTGGGACCCTGAGTTTAATTCTTCTCTTGTTAATCCTGTGAATTCTACATCGTAATTTTGGTTCAGTGTTTCTTTAGCAACCTGCTGTACTGCAGTGATCGCATCTCCGGAACTGTATCCTGCGGAGTTTGCCCCTGTCACTTTCACTGAAGTAAAAAGGTTGTAACGGCTTACCGACTGTGGTCCGTATGCTTTTTTCAACGTTACAAACTGTGAGATCGGAGACATTACTCCGGAACCTGTTTTTACGTACAGCTCATTGAGGTTATCAATACTTTTTCTGTTGTCCGGAAGCGCCTGAACCATTACGCGGAACTGTTTTCCGTACTTTGTAAAGTCAGCGGTGTAAACACCCCCGATGTAGCCCTGCATGGTTGACAGGATATCACTCACAGAAACTCCCATTTGTTTGGCCAAAGGAACATTGATTTCCATTTGGTACTGAGGATATTTTGTGTTGAATGAGGTCTGCGCAAATTCAATTTCGGGTCTCTCCATCAGCTTACCGATGAATTCATTCGTTTTATTATCCAAATCTGCATATTCGCCACCTGATTTATCCAGCAATACCATTTCGAAACCGGCACTGTTACCAAAACCGGGAACACTCGGAGGCTGGAAGAACACGACTTTGGCATCGGGAACTTTTCCTGAAATACCAAACAGCTTTTTAGTAATATCTTCTGACGTCTGTCCGTCTTTTTTCCTTTCGTCGAATGGTTTCAACTTAATGAAAGCAAGACCATTGTTACTGCCGTTTCCTGATAGAAAGCCCCTACCTGTGGATATGGTAACATTCTGTACTCCGGGAACTTTCATAGCATTGGCCTGAAGCGTTTTCAAAGTATTGTATGTTCTTTCCATAGAAGCACCCGGAGGAAGCTGAACATCTGTAAAGATAATTCCCCTGTCTTCCGTAGGTACGAACCCTTTCTTCATTGTAGAATTTGCCCAGAATAAAATGCCTCCTGTAACAGCGAAAATGATTAATGTAACCCATTTATGTCTTAACAAGAATACGAATCCTCTTCCGTAACGTTCAGTACCTGTTTTAAAGGCAATATTAAACTTATAGAAAAACTTCTGAAGGAAATTCAGTTTTTTGTATTCTGTATGATGTGCATCGTGAGGCTTTAAAAATAAAGAACATAAAACCGGGCTTAAAGTCAATGCATTAACAGCAGAAATAATGATGGCAATAATAAGTGTAATACCAAACTGCTGATAGAAAACCCCGGTAGGTCCTGTAATAAACGTCACCGGAATAAATACAGCCGCCATTACCAAGGTAATAGAGATAATCGCTCCTGTAATCTCATCCATTGCTTCTACGGTTGCTTTCTTAGCATCCGAAATACCGTGCTCCATCTTGGCATGCACGGCCTCGACGACGACAATAGCGTCATCCACAACGATACCGATTGCGAGAACCAAAGCAAATAATGTCAGTAAGTTTAATGAATATCCAAAAAGGTTCAAAAAGAAAAACGTACCTACAATGGATACCGGAACAGCAATGGCCGGAATCAGTGTGGATCTGAAATCCTGAAGGAAAATATACACCACAATGAATACGAGGATAAATGCTTCAATTAAGGTATGAACAACCTTTTCAATAGACGCATCCAGGAATTCGTTGGTATCGAAGTTGAACGTATATTTAATTCCTTCGGGAAAGCTTCCTTCCGATGATTTCAGGTAGGTTTTAATATTTTTAATGATCTCCTGGGCATTGGAACCCGGTGTCTGAAAGATCCCCATACTGATGGACGGGTTGTTGCCGTTTTCCCCGACTCCTGTGTAAGACTGACCTGCAAGTTCTACCTTAGCAACATCTTTCAGCATTAAGTTCTGGCCGTCTCCAAGAGATTTAATGATGATGTTATCATATTGTTCCTTGTTGTTGAATTTACCTACATATTTAATGATGTATTCAAAAGAGCTTCCGCTGTTTTGCCCGATAGAACCGGCAGCAGCTTCTCTACTCTGCTCGTTGATGGCATTGGTAACATCCGTAGGAGTTATGCTGTAAGCTGCCATTTTTGCAGGATCCAGCCAGACTCTCATGGAGTAATTTTTACCCCCGAAAACGTTGGCATCACCTACCCCGTTAATTCTTTTCAGATTTGGAATAATATTGATATTCAGAAAGTTCTGAAGGTATACATCATCCAGGTCCTTGTTTTCAGAATAGAAGGACATATACATCAAAGCACTGGTCTGCTGTTTCTGGGTAACAACGCCGGAACGCGTAACTTCACTTGGAAGCAAAGGTGTAGCTCTTGTCACACGGTTCTGTACGTTTACCGCAGCGATATCCGGGTCAATTCCCTGTTTAAAGAATACCTGGATGCTCGCAGAACCGTCATTTCCGGCACTGGAAGTAATATAATCCATTCCTTCCACCCCGTTGATCTGCTCTTCCAAAGGCACTACCACACTTTTCATGACCGTTTCCGCATTGGCTCCGGTGTAGCTTGCACTAACGCTTACCGTTGGCGGTGCAATGTCCGGATACTGTGTAACCGGTAACGAGACTAGTCCCAGAACACCGAGAATCACAATCAGAATTGAGATTACGGTGGATAAAACCGGTCTGTTTATAAAATTTTTAATCATCTTAGAATTTCGGTTTTATTGATTGAACAAGGCTATCCATTTTAACGGGTTTCTTCTTAATGGCTGTTCCCGGTTTCAGGCCTCCAATACCTGCCGCTACAATAATTTCTCCTTTATTGATACCGGATTTTATAAGGGCAAGATTGTCTATTCTGTCTATGACGTTCACCACAACATTTTTAGCTGTATCTTTTTCAACTTTATAAACATAGACAATTCCCTGCTGCTCGTACGTTGCGCTTTCCGGCACTACCAATACGTTGTCATAATGCTGAGGGAATCTGATGGTTCCGCTGTTACCGTTACTTAATAATTTCTGTTCATTGCTAAAAGCCACTCTGAACTGAATAGTTCCCGTTGTAGGATCGATCTGGCCTGTAATGGCTTCAATTGTTCCTTTTTCAGGATAAAGACTTCCGTTGGCCAGCTGAAGTTCCACCATTGGAAGATTTTTAATTTTGTCGGGCATAGATGAGCCCGGAGATTTTTCAAGGAAGTCGAAATATTCTTTTTCGTTCATTGAAAAGTAAGCGAAAATCTGAGATGTATCTGAAATTGTCGTCAAAGGAGTCTGGTCAGTTGGTCCCACCAAACTTCCTGCTTTTAAAGGAAGCTTTCCGATAACTCCGGAAATAGGTGCACGGATCACTGAATAGTCGATATTGGCTTCCACACCTTTATAATTGGCAACGGCCTGTCTTTTGGCAGCATTAGCCTGCTGGAGCTGAGCCTGGGCCTGGGCTAAATTGGCCTGTGCCGTCTGCAGCTGAACATTGCTGATGATATTTTTCTGAACAAGAGGTTTCAGTTTATTGACTTCCACCTGCGCTGCATTTACAGAAGCCTGTGCTGCTGCAATTGTAGATTCCGCAGCACCGATACCGGCTTTGGAGGCAGCAGCATTCTCGGTAAGGATATTGGTTTCAAGACGGAACAATGGCTGTCCTTTTGTAACATACTGTCCTTCGTCTACCAACACCTGAGTAATATATCCCTGTATTTTTGCGCGGACATCATTGTTGACCCTTCCCTGTATGGTAGCCGGGAAAGTCTGATAGCCCACTATATTTTTTGATTCTACAGAAACCACAGGAAAAGTTTTCGGGCCATCCTGTTTTGGAGCTTCTTTTTTGCAGGCTGTAAGTGAAAACGCTGCAATAGAAAGTATAACTAGCTTATTATTCATTTTAAAGTTTATTAAGAGATTCCTGAATATTTTCTATGTTTTTATATAAAAGTGCTTTATAGGCTTCTATCCGTTCGTTGTACTCATTGTCATGATTTTTTTTAAAGTTGTTGAGGTCATCCAGCAGTTTGAGTTCATCCTTCATTTTTTGAACAATTTTTTCAAATCTGATCTTCTTGTACTCGTCATTGATGAAAAAATACCGTTTCCGCTCGTCCATTTTGTTGTGGTCGATAATAAGCTGAGCATTCAGCAGTAATGAAATACTGGTGGAAACAGAACTTTTGCTTGCAGAAAGCACTTCGACAAATTCATCAAATGTAATCCCTACTTTCTCATAATCGAAAAGAAGGTAGGAATAAATTTTTGAAGCTAAAGGCGGTAGATTGAAAACGGTGCTATAAAATTTTACGGCATCCTGAAAAATTTTTTCATCAATTTCTATACTTTGGTGCATAATATAAAAATTTTCACAAAAGTATAAATTAGTTCAGAACTAAACGAACAAACCCGATAGAGTTTATAAATAGACCTTCTTTTAAAAATTCAATGAGAATGGATTTAACTTTCCGGTTAAATTATAATCTTCTCATAAGCCTTCCTCATTCCGTCTTTTAAAAGGACTTCACCACAATAGGAATATCCTTTGCTTTCCAGGATCTTCAGCATGGCCGGGTTATCGTAATTGGTGTCTACTTTTATACTTTGGATCCCTTTTGATCTTGTAAAATCCTCAATATGGTCAAAAAGTTTTTTAGCCATTCCCTGTCCGGCAAATTTTCCATCAACGGCTACTCTGTGAACAACAACAAATTCTCCGTTACTCAGCCAGGCTCCTTCAATAGTGCTGTAAGCCGGCTCGTCATTTAAAATCAATGCTGCATATACAGCAATTTTCCCATCTACGGTAAGAACGTATCCAAAGCCTTTCGCAATGTCATTTTCTACGGTATTCATGTTTGGATATCCGTTCTGCCACTGGGTACTTCCATCCTGTTTTCTTCTTTCAATGGATTGCTGAATGATGGCCCAAATGGTATCTTTATCTTCAATTTCGGCTTTTCTTAGTTTAGTTTCTAAATTCATTATTGTTTTGATATTAAATTAAGGGAGTGGGGAAATTGGTATTTTAAGTTTGGCTGAAAATGGAATTGCAATGGTTTGATTTTGAGTTCATTTAATAAAATTACAGTAAATATTAAAACCAAGACCATTCAATTCTTCATCTTTTAATCATTTAATTCTTAAATCTTTAAATAAACCATCATTATTTGAATCAAAAAACCGAAAACTAATTAAAATTAATTTTCGGTTCGAAGTAGTAAAATTTAAAATTATGAAATTTTTTTATTGATTTTCATTTTGTTGAAGATAAGCATCTATAATTTCAAATGCATTCTTCTCGTCTTCCAAGTCTACCATAATTTTCAACGACGTTGCGGTAGGCGTTGTCGTGAAGGTAAGATAATTGTTTTCGACGCTGTTTGTAATTTGTGCATCATCCAATTTAGACTTTATTAGCTGGATTTCTGAAGGCTTATCACTTTCAAAAACCGACACTCTCGTACTTCTTTCCATATTCTATATCGTTTGAGTATCTAAATGTACAATGTTTTTTTTAAAATTACAAATCTTTGGTTTTAAATTTTATTAAGATTATTCTCAATTTTATCTATTGCCAATTGGATTTCTTCCGTGGTAACATTAAGATGTGGTCTGAAACGAAGAGACTGATCCCCGCACGAAAGAATGATCAATCCGTCTTTGAAAAGCTCGTTCATTAAATGGTTTCTGTCTTCTGCTGAAGGCAGATCTATGGCACACATCAGGCCTCTTCCTCTTGCATTTGAAATTTTCCCAGGATATTTCTGAGCCAGTTCTTTTAATCTTTCCAGAAGATAATCACCCACTACTCTTGCATTTTCTACCAGATTTTCCTGTTCGATCACTTCCATTACCAACTGGAAACGGAGCATGTCGATAAAATTTCCTCCGAAAGTGGAATTGATCCTGGAACTTTCTCTGAAAACGTTGTTGGGGATTTCATCGAATTTTTCTTTATTCGCTAAAACGCCGCAAACCTGTGCTTTTTTACCGAAAGAAATGATATCCGGTTTTGCCGTAAAATGCTGGAATGCCCACATTTTTCCTGTAATCGCGATACCTGTCTGAACTTCATCAAAGATCAGTAAGATTTCATTCTGGTCACACAGTTTTCTCAAGCCTAACAGGAATTCGTCTCTGAAATGATTGTCACCGCCTTCAGCCTGGATAGGCTCAATGATGATACACGCAACTTTATCAGGGTTCATAAGGATGGCTTCCTCGATCTGAAGAAGAGCCAAATTTTCGTTCTTGATGGTTTCCTCTAAATTTTCTTCTGTGATAGGGAAAGATAACTTAGGATTTAAGATCCTTGGCCAGTCAAACATTGGGAAATACTGATATTTTCTTGGATCGGAAGTATTGGTTAAGCTTAGTGTATAACCGCTTCTTCCGTGGAATGCCTGTCTGAAATGGATGCAGATTCCGGCTTCCGTCTGAAGTCCTTTTTCAAAATTCTTACGGGTTTTCCAGTCGAAGCAGGCTTTCATTGCATTTTCTACTCCCAAACTTCCTCCTTCAATAAAGAAAGCATACTGCAGCTCTTCAGGAATCACCACTCTTTCAAAAACTTCCAGAAAGTGAGCATATTCTTCTGAATACACATCGGCCAAAGTGGGTTTGTTCACGGCCATTTTGCCCAGCCACTCGGATCTTTCGACAAGATAAGGGTGGTTATACCCTATTGAAGCTGATGCAAACATAGAGAACATATCCAGATATTCTTTGTTGGTAAGCTTGTCATACAGCCATGATCCGTGGGATTTTTCAATATCCATCACAAAATCAAAGCCATCTGCCAAAACGTGTCTGCCTATGGTTTCTTTTACTTTATTTGCTTTTATATCAATTGTCTGTTCCATAATTAATTGTGCTTGATTCAAAAATTGAATGAATAAAAGGATTTAAACATTCCAGGTTATCAGTTTTTAAATTTTCAAATCGTTAATAATAATTTAAAGTAAATTCTTACAGGTCAAATTTAATCCCTTGTGCTAAAGGAAGTTGAGCTGTATAATTTATAGTATTGGTTTGTCTTCTCATATAGTATTTCCAAACGTCTGAACCTGATTCTCTTCCGCCTCCGGTTTCTTTTTCACCACCGAAAGCTCCTCCGATTTCTGCACCTGAAGTTCCGATGTTTACGTTCGCAATACCGCAGTCTGAACCTGCATGAGAAAGGAATAATTCTGCTTCTCTAAGATTCTGGGTCATGATCGCAGATGACAATCCCTGAGGAACATCGTTCTGGATAGCAATAGCTTCCTCCAATGTTTTATATTTGATAAGATATAAGATCGGCGCGAAAGTTTCGTGCTGAACGATCTCGTAAGAGTTTTTCACTTCTGCGATGCATGGTTTCACATAACATCCCGATTCGTATTCTTTTCCGCTTAGTACGCCTCCTTCAACTACAAATTTTCCGCCTTCTTTTTTACATTTTTTGATGGCTTCTTCATACTGATTCACTGCGTCTACATCAATAAGCGGTCCTACATGGTTATTTTCGTCTAGCGGATTTCCGATTTTCAGCTGTCCGTAAGCTTTTACCAATCTGTTTTTCACTTCATTGTAAACACTTTCATGGATGATCAGTCTTCTTGTTGACGTACATCTCTGTCCTGCAGTACCTACGGCTCCGAAAACAGCTCCAATGATAGACATATCAATATCTGCATCTTTAGAGATGATGATCGCGTTGTTTCCTCCTAATTCAAGGATAGATTTTCCGAATCTTTCGGCTACTTTAGAAGAAACCATTCTTCCTACTCTTGTAGAACCTGTGAAGGATACTAATGAAACTCTTTTATCATCAACCAGTTTCTGTCCGATCTCGTGATCAGCAACCAATACGCTTGAAATACCTTCAGGAAGATTGTTTTCCTTCACTACTTCAGCCATAATATTCTGACATGCGATAGCACATAATGGTGTTTTTTCTGATGGCTTCCAGATGGTAACGTTTCCACAGATCCATGCTAAAGCTGTGTTCCAGGCCCAAACGGCAACCGGGAAGTTGAAAGCAGTGATAATTCCTACCACGCCAAGCGGATGGTACTGCTCGTACATTCTGTGACCGGGTCTTTCTGAATGCATCGTGTAGCCGTGAAGCTGTCTGGATACCCCCACTGCGAAATCGCAGATATCAATCATTTCCTGAACTTCTCCAAGGCCTTCCTGAAGGGATTTACCCATTTCATAGGAAACCAGTTTTCCAAGGTCGTCTTTATATGTTCTTAATTTCTGGCCTAACTGCCTAACGATCTCACCTCTTTTAGGAGCAGGGATGGATCTAAACTCCTGAAACGCCTTCTGAGCCGTCTCAATTACTTTGTCATAATCACTTTCTCCGGAAGTCTTAATTCTGGCGATTAATCTGCCATCTACGGGAGAAAAACTTTCTATCGTTTTCCCCGAAGCAAAATATTTTCCGCCCACTGAAGTCCCCTTATTTTCTTCTTTGATACCAAGGTTTTTGAGTGTTTTCTCGATTCCGAAATCCTTTACTTTTTTAGACATAAAATGTTACTTTTCGTTTCCTCTAAAGATAGAAATATTATGCGAACCTCAAAATTTTAATTTTTAACATCCTTTTTATTTGGACTAATTATAAACATGCTTATCTTTGCGGGGTAATCTTTTGAATTTCAGGAATGGAAAATAATAATACAGTGCAGGATAATACAATGGAAGAAAAGAAGATGTCCAAATGGAAAAGCCTGGTTAAAAAATTCGGGATAGGCGGGATTATATTCTTCACCGTAAAAGGAATCATTACTTCTACCCTTATTTATTTTCTCGGTAAAAATTTCTGGACAGTGATCAGCAATTACTTTACTACATTATTTGAATAAATACTTGATATATTGACAAAAAGCAGAGAAAATTTTCTCTGCTTTTTGTATTTAGTAAGGTTAACTGAATTGTTATTGTTCTCTTATTGGTCAGATTATAAAATTGTTTTTCACCATTGCCCTCCTATCCTTCTTCATCTTTCTTTTTCCTTCCTGAATTGACCAGGCTCTGATGCAGCAGGTATTCAATCTGCCCGTTTACGCTCCTGAATTCGTCATTTGCCCACTTCTCTACCTGTTTATAGGTAGATTCATCGATCCTGATGACAAAGGATTTTTTGCCTTTGCTTTCGGAGGGTTTTGAGGTTTTTTCCGATTTCATTCTTTTCTCTTTGCCTGTTTAGTAATATTTTTTAATAACGCAAAAGACGCAAAGATTTCGTTTAAATAAGCTTTTATACTAGTTCGCAAAGGCGTTTTAATCAGCTAAGTTTGTTATGAAATCTATTCATTCTTCACTTTTCTCTCTTCATTTTAATAAAGAGTTCCTGCATTTAAGATGGGCTGGGCTGCTTTTTCACCGCAAAGCACCACCATTAAATTGCTTACCATAGCTGCTTTCCTTTCATCATCAAGCTCTACGATATTTTCTTCTGAAAGCTTTTTCAATGCCAAATCCACCATTCCAACAGCACCTTCTACAATCTTTGTTCTTGCCGCTACAATTGCCGTTGCCTGCTGTCTCTGAAGCATGGCTCCTGCAATTTCTGAAGCATAGGCAAGGTGAGAAATTCTCGCTTCCTGGATAGTGATTCCAGCCTTTGAAAGACGGTCCGTAAGCTCCTGCTCCAAAATAGAATTGATCTTATCACCACCTTCTCTCAAAGTAATCGGGGCATGGTCATCTTCTAAATTATCATAAGGAAAACTCATCGCCAAATGACGTACCGCAGCTTCGCTCTGCATTCTTACGAAATCTGAATAACGCTCCACATCGAAAGCTGCCTTATAGGTATCTCCTACCTTCCAGACCATTACCACCGCGATTTCAATTGGGTTACCCATCTTGTCGTTTACTTTCAAAGTTTGCCCCTGCAGGTTCTCGGAACGTAATGACATTTTCTGCGATGAATACAGAGGATTGATAAAAAACAGTCCGTTGTCTTTCACTGTTCCCACATACTTTCCAAAGAAATTCAATACTCTTGAATGGTTCGGCTGAATGATCATCAGTCCCTTCAGAAAGAAACAGAACAGCAGAAAGCACAGCATGGCAAGGACAACAAAGGTGATGCTCTGCTCAACGCCGGAAATAAAAAAGTAAACGGCTCCGGCAAATAAAATCAGACAGAATACTAATGCCAGATAGCCTGACATTGGCTTTAAAACTTTTTCCATGATTGTAATTTTAATTTGATATTATTTTGATATCATAAAGATATAAATTAGTTTTGAATTTTGAGTGATGGGTGAGGAGTTTTTTTGGATTTCGGGATGCGAGTTTCGAGATACGGGATGCGAGGTGTGAGGGTTCGGGGTTATAGGCATAGAATTGAAAGGTTGGATGAGTGTTTGATGAGTGGTACAATCTGAATGCTTTGACGGGTTTATAATTCTTTTAGCTACCCGTATTTTTGCTTTGCAAAAATTCACCCCTTCAGGGAATGGGAATGAAGGCTTAGATAAATTGGTGATCCATAGAAATTGCAGACAGCATCCTGAATCACAAAAATCTCATCTCACAATAAACTCATTATTCATAACTCATAATTTATAACCCCAACCCTGACCCCGCATCTCGCATCCCGAAACCCGAACAAAAAAAATCCCGGAAAAAAAATTCCAGGATTTCAGTTGTTATATTGTTAACGTTTTATTTCTTCGTTAAGGTTTTAAACTTGAAGTAAGAAACTGCTGATAAAAGAATCATAGTTCCCAATCCGATATATACCCAGGCCGGAACCGGAACCGGATCTCCTGCAGCATAGGAGTGAAGTCCGCTCAGGTAATAGTTAACTCCGAAATAGGTCATGACCATAGAACAGAATGCAAACATTGTTGCTACATGGAATGCCCATCTGCTTCTTAATCCCGGAACCAATCTCATGTGCAATACGAATGCGTATACCATGATGGAAATGAAAGCCCATGTTTCTTTCGGGTCCCAGCTCCAGTATCTTCCCCACGATTCATTAGCCCAGATTCCTCCTAAAAAGTTTCCTACAGTCAAAGCAAAAAGACCGATCGTCAGTGACATTTCAGAAACAATGACCAATTCTTTTAATGTTGTATCATGGTGAAGCTTGTAGGTGTCTTTATTTGAAATGATATAAAATACCAGAGATATTACAGCAATAATCATGGACAGGGCAAAGAAACCGTAACTTGATGTAATAATTGCTACGTGAACAATCAGCCAGTAAGATTTCAATACCGGAACAAGCGGTGTGATCTGCGGATCAAGTGCTGAACCTCCGTGCGCAAATCCCATCATAATAACCGCCACCATAAATCCGGCTGCCGGAATAAGTGCATTGGAATTTCTGTATAGAATAAGTCCTGCCGTAATACCTACCCAGGAGATGAAGATAATCGCCTCATACCCGTTACTCCATGGTGCATGCCCGGAGATATACCATCTTGCTACAAGACCCAGGAAGTGACAGAAATACCCTACTAAACCTAGTGCAATGATTACTTTGATTACTTTATTTAAAACCTTATTAGTTTTGAATAATTCTACAAATCCTAAGATCAGTAGAAGTCCGCCAATCAGAGTATAGAAAATCAATAATTTGAAATTGATATTCACTTTGTTCATGAACACCTCAAGATCCACTTTAGATTTTGCAGGAACTACTGCTTTCCCCCATTTCTGCTGGTATTCCGAAAGCTTTGCCAGTTCAGCATCTGCTTTGCTCCAGTTTCCGGTTTTCTGTGCCGTAAGAGCTTCCGCAAAATAAGGTCCCATTACCTGCTGCGATTCCATATCCGGCTCGAATTTCTGGTCTAACCATGAATGCCATGTATGGTTGGCATCATTTTTCACAGGTACAATTCTCATAAACTGACCGCTGAAGAACTCGTTGAAGATCTGTACTCTTTCGTTTACAGAAATTACTTCTTTATCATAATTGGTCTGCTCGGAAGGTTTTTTACGGAATGCCGTGTTATAATCATGTTCGAGGATATAAGTCAGGTTACCGTTGGCATCTGCCGGGAAAAGGTTCATCAGTGAAGTGTATCCTTCGTCATCAGCTTTGGTTTTATTTTTCAACTCATCCCCTCCTTTCGTTCCCACTTTGATCATCGGAACCATCGTCCAGCTTGGTGTATCCGTATTGATGGACAGGAACCACTGGTTAGCCGTAAGAGACTTTCCGTCTGTTCCTTTGAACTCGTCTTTTTTATATAATTTTCTTAAAATATCCAATGCTTCCGTATTGATAGGAACAATCCTTCCTTCAAAATTCTGAACCAAAAGATATCCGAATTTATCTGCATGTTCTTTGCTGATTTTGTTTCTTGCAATAATTTCATCTGGAGAGATAGATCTCATTTTGCCCATTGGTGTTGCCAGAGAGTTCTGCTTTGGAGCAGCCCCATCAAGCGGTTGGGTAGACGGAGCCGGCGCGTGAGAATGATTGTCTCCTTCCACATGAATATGTTCCCTGCTTCCGTCTGTTGTACCATGGGTTTCAATTTTCTGTGCATTTAAGCCTAAACTTAATAAGACCAAAAGTACTGCTGCCGTTTTCTTTTTGTTGACATCGGTCAGCATTTTATTCAGTTTCCAGAAGTGAGTTCCTTTCCAGAAGAAGATCACAAACATTCCCAGGAACAGAAGTCCGTATCCGATGTATGAGATAATTGTTCCCCAGAAATCATGGTTCACCGAAAGCACTGTTCCCATTCTGTCCGGATCAAAACTCGACTGGAAGAAACGGTATCCTTTATGATTCAGAACGTGGTTCATATAGATTTTATAAGGGGTTTCTTTTCCTTCGTCAATGATCTTTACATGGCTTTCATAGGCACTTGGAGATGTACTTCCAGGGTAAGTTTCCATCACGAAATCATCCAGTTTCAGTGCGAAAGGCGTATTATAAACTTTAGGCCCGAAACCTACCATAATATTAAGTCCGTCCATAGTTACCTGCTTGAATGCATTCGGATTTCCTTTTTCAACGGAAAGATCTACCAATTGCTTTGTTTTTGGCCCCTGAAGTTCTACTCTCAGTACATCCGGCACCATGGCATCTTTCTTTTTATCGCCTTCAAAAGCCATCAGTCTTCCTTTTTTAAGACCTTCAGGAACAACCAGTTTCAATTCATTGATGGTATATAAACTTCTCAATACCAAAGGCTGGAATTCATCTTTTTTAGTACTTCCGGTTGCCTGTGTTGCCATCGTCATAAAGGCTGCATCAACAGGTGTTTTGATGAACAGTTTTCCGTCTTCTTTTTTGAATTCTACAGCACCTTCAATTGCCCTGTTGAACGTCACCAGAGTTCCGTTGATGGATTTTGTCTCTCCCGGCTTGATGTAAATATTCTGTCTTCCGGTAGTTCCGGTAGATACCAGGTGAAGGTATTCCGCACCGTTTGGCTCAGCAATTAAGCTGTCTTTTTTTCTCTGGATATAGTCTTTGGTAAAAACCTTTATTTCTTTTCCGTGGAAATCGTAGGTTGCGTTAAAGTCTTTGTGCAGGGGTGACATCAGATAAGGAACATCCTGATAGTTAAGAACATCTCCCTTCTCTTCGATCTGGATCTTAAAGAAATTCTTATCCGTCACAATCTCATTGGAAGTTTCACCTTCTCTGATATGCATTGTGCCTTCAAAACTGATGTATCTTGTGATAGCACCTCCTATGAAAATAAGGATAAAGGCAAGGTGAAAGACCAGAACCGGCCATTTTTCTTTTCTCCACAGCCTATATCTCGCGATATTTCCTACGAAGTTGAGAATGAGCAGTACCATGATTAATTCAAACCATTTTGCTTCATAAATTAGCGCTTTAGCTGTAGGGGTTCCGTAGTCGTTTTCTAAAAACGTTGCATAAGCCATTGCAAATGCATACACCAGTAACAGAACAGCCATTGTTCTGGTTGAGATAAGAATATCTTGGAGCTTCTTCATGATTTATTTTACTTGACTTGCAAAAATAAGGATGATAAACAACAAAGAGGCTAAAAAAAGCTGTTTTTTGTCACTTTGAGACCTATTTCAGTTATTTTGAATCATTCTTAATAATGTTATTTTTTTTAAGGAAAATTCAATGCTTTAAATGACAATAAAAGCTTCTATTTCAATTCCTGCTTAGTTCAGAATTACAGACCTGTATTTTACAGCCTAATTTATTTGTCTAAAATTAAAGCCAGGTACGATACTAAAAGTTTTTTACCTGTATTTTTCATGTTTTTTTCACTTTTTTAAACTTTATGGAACAGAATTAGTAGAGCAGTAACTGCCATTTGAATTACTTTAAAAACACCTGCTGTATTATATTTTAATCAAAAAAATATCTTGAAAACGCTTGTATAATTTTAAAAAATAACCCTAAATTACGCTATCTTTTTGAACAAAAAAAGATTCTATTAATGTTGAAAAAACATTAAATTTGCCCACATTGATATTATGGATAAAAAGACACAGACAAAACAAACGCAATCGCCTGACAAAGGCAAAATCTTATCTAAGCCGCGTATATTTTTCGGGCTTACTTTTATACTGTTATCTGTTGTTCTGGCATTTTCGTTCGTCTCTTATTTGATGAACTGGAAGGCAGATCAGAGCCAGGCAGGAACTATGACGGATAAAACTATAAAATCTTCAAATATCTTTGGGAAGGTGGGTGACTGGCTGGGGAATATTTTCATATTCGAAAGCATAGGTATTGCATCGTTTATCATTGCCTTCCTGTTTTTGGTTGTAGGAACCTTAATTCTTAAAAAAAGAACCTTCAAGCCCTGGAAAACTATCGGACATTCTTTGTTTTTTATCTGCTGGCTTCCTATTTTCATGGGAGCTGTCACTAAAGGACAGGGTGTTTTAGGAGGTGTTTACGGCTACCAGATCATGGATTATCTGAACGCCATCATCGGGCCGGTAGGGCTTTGGGTAGTGCTTGTTTCAAGCATCCTTTTATATTTCATTCTTGAATTCAATCTTCGTCCAAGCTCTATTAAAGCCAAGCTGGACATGATCAATGATAATACGATCGGGAAAGTTAAATCGATGATGCCAAGCTCAGAGGAAAGCTTTGATGCGGATGCAGAACTTGAAGAGGAAGCTGAACAGGCCGGCCACAATGTTACTGTTACGGATGTTTCAAATAAGGCAAAAGCTAAAGAACAGGACCCGGTAAGAGTTCCTAAAGGATTTCCTGAAGTTCAGCCTGTAACAGATTTAGAACCTATCATAACGCCTAATCAGACTTCTTTTGAAGAGGAAAAGCCTGTCAGTTTAAATTTGAATACAAAACCTTCCTTCCCTGTTTCAACTCCGGAACAGGCTTTCGACATCACGCCGGTGAGTCCCCCTATTACTCCGGTTCCACCAGTTTCTACACCACCTCAGGACAATATTAAGTTCAATGTAGAGGTAGCTCCTGTTATTGATATACTGGATGATTCGGACAGAAAATCCCAGGAACTGGTAGAAAAACACGGCCTGTATGATCACAAGCTTGACCTGGCAGGTTTCCAGATGCCAACAGTGGAATTGCTAAAAGATTACGGTAACGAAGAAATCTCAATTAATCAGGAAGAATTAGAGGAAAATAAAAACAAAATTGTTGGACTTTTAAAGAACTTCAATGTTGGTATTTCCGAGATCAAAGCAACGATCGGTCCTACCGTTACTTTATACGAAATTGTTCCGGAAGCAGGAATCCGCGTATCTGCAATTAAAAAACTTCAGGATGATATTGCTTTGAATCTTTCCGCACTGGGAATCAGAATTATTGCACCGATGCCTGGAAAAGGAACGATCGGGATTGAAGTGCCGAGGAAAAATCCTACGATGGTTTCCATGCGTTCGGTTATTGCTTCTCACAAATTCCAGAATACGGACATGGATCTTCCGGTTGTATTCGGGAAAACGATTTCTAATGAGGTATTCATGGCCGACCTGGCAAAAATGCCTCACTTACTGATGGCAGGTGCTACGGGACAGGGCAAATCTGTAGGTATTAATGCCATTCTTACTTCACTTCTTTATAAAAAACATCCGAGCGAACTGAAATTCGTTATGGTGGATCCTAAAAAGGTGGAACTTTCATTATACTCAAAAATTGAAAGACATTATCTGGCTAAACTTCCGGATGCTGAGGAAGCGATCATTACAGACACAAACAAAGTGATCAATACCCTGAACTCTCTTTGTATAGAAATGGACACAAGGTATGATCTTCTTAAAAACGCATTCTGTAAGAATTTAAAGGAATACAATAAAAAGTTTACGGAAAGAAAATTGAATCCGGAAAACGGCCACCGTTTTCTCCCTTATATTGTACTGGTTGTAGACGAATTTGCCGACCTTATCATGACTGCCGGAAAAGAAGTTGAACTTCCTATCGCCAGACTTGCGCAGCTTGCAAGAGCCGTAGGGATTCACCTGATCGTTGCTACACAGAGACCTTCTGTAAACGTAATTACAGGTATGATCAAGGCCAACTTCCCCGCAAGAGCAGCATTTAGAGTAATTTCCAGTGTGGATTCAAGAACGATCCTTGACTCTCCGGGTGCAGACCAGCTGATCGGTAAGGGAGATATGCTTTATTTCAACGGAAACGAGATCTTAAGACTTCAGTGTGCCTTCGTAGATACACCGGAAGTGGAAAGACTTGCAGAATATATCGGCGAACAGAAAGGCTATTCATCTGCATTCCTGCTTCCTGAATTTGTTTCTGAAGATTCTACCAGTACAGTAGGCACTTTTGATCCTAATGAAAAGGATGCTTTATTTGAAGAAGCGGCAAGAATCATTGTTTCTACACAGCAGGGATCTACTTCCATGTTACAGAGACAGCTGAAATTGGGCTACAACAGAGCAGGACGAATCATGGACCAGCTTGAGGCTACCGGTATTGTAGGAGGATTTAATGGGGCAAAGGCAAGAGAAGTCATTATCAGTGACCTTCATTCTTTGGAACAGTTTTTGGAAGATCTGCGTAGTTAAAGGAAAAATGCTTATCAATTAAACCTTGAAGCATTAGAATGTTTAAAGTTTATTAAATAAAAAAATGAAAAATAGTATTTCAAAAATCATAATCGGAAGTTTTGTAATAGGTGCTGTAGGATTTGCCGATGCTCAGAAAATTGATGCGAAAGCCAAAAAGATCCTTGATGATATCACAGCCAACTATAAGTCTAAAAAGAATTCATACTTCAAATTTTCTTTCGGGACGGGTGTGAACGGACAGGTTACCAAAACAGAACCGGGAATTTATTATTCTGCAGGAGAAAAATATAAGCTGAAGATCATGGATACGGAACAGATCTTTGATGGAAGTAAAATCTACAACATCAATGCAGATGATATGGAAGTAACGGTTGCAAAACCCAACGGAAGCGGCAGTATGTTCTCCCCTATTAACTATCTTACAACTTACAGAAACGATTATAACGTAACTTATAACGGCAAAAAAAATGTAAACGGAGTCAATGCAGATTTCATTAAATTAACTCCTATAAAATCCAACGGTATCCAGTACGTATATCTTTTTGTAGATTCTGAAAAAAAACAGATGGTAAAGCTTGAACAGCACGGAAACAATAAAGATGTAGCTGTAATTGCCATCAAAGAATACAAGGAAAACCAGACTCTGGATTCCAATATGTTCGTTTTTGACAAGAATAAGTTTAAAAACTACGTAATCACAGAGCTTTAAAAGGCGAAAATGAAAAAGGAGTAATGGATCTCCTTATCTGCTAAATAAAAAGTAATAAAAATTATAAGAGCCACAAGTAAACTTTGTGGCTTTTTGATTAATTTTGACGCATGTTAAAAATACTAGACCGATATATCATAAAAACCTTCTTTGGGCCGTTTTTCTTTATATTCAGCGTTTTGTTTTTCATCTTTATTGTAAACATTATCTGGGTTCAGCTGGGGCAGTTCATGGGGAAAGGGTTAAGCTACTGGCAGATCCTCAAACTTCTTTTTTACCTTGGGGTGAGTGTTATCAGTCTGGTACTCCCGCTTACCATCCTTCTGGCAAGTATTATGTCCTTCGGGGAATTTGGAGAACGGTACGAACTTGCTGCAATGAAGGCGGCGGGAATTTCCCTGACGCGGGTCATGGC
>NZ_JPRO01000021.1 GCF_000737785.1 Chryseobacterium luteum
AGATAAAATCTTTGCGCCTTAAAAGGTCTTTTATAATATAATTTGCGCCTTTGCAATTAACCAACTTATAAAATATAAGTTTAAACAGATTTAATATTAAACTAAATAATATAAACTGAAATCTTACTTCATATAAAATTGTAGGTTTTTTTTGAGATCAACCTCCAAATATTTTTTGAACAATATTCTACTCTAAAGAAAAAATACTTCTGTTTTTACAATAACTCCACTTTTTGTCCTAATTATTTTTCTCATTTGTCAGCATTTTTGGAAATTTTAATTCATGGATAAAAAATATCAAAAAATTAATTTATTTCATTGATTGAAGTAGAAGCAATAACGTATTAATATGATTTTAAAGAGTTTTAAAAATTGTCAAATCCTTAATAAAATGTTTGATTTTTTGCAAATAAAAAACCCAGCCGAAGCTGGGTAAAAACTAATAACCATGAAAACTCAAATTAAACATGAGAATCGTAATAGAATTAACAATTACTGTGCCAAAACTTTTTCTCCATTTCTTAATAAAAGTTATTTTTATGTTAAAAAAAAATTAAAATAAAAATCAGAGATATTTTTTGTAATTTTGCGGCATTAAAAAAATATACATTTATGTCTAACATTACATTCACTATGATTAAGCCTGATGCAGTAGCAGACGGACATATCGGTGCTATATTAGGAAAGATCGCAGAAGGAGGTTTTAAGATCAAAGCATTAAAATTAACTCAGCTTACGGTTGCTGATGCAAAAAAATTCTATGAAGTACACGCTGAAAGACCATTTTATGGTGAGTTGGTAGAATTCATGAGTTCAGGTCCTATCGTTGCTGCTGTTTTAGAAAAAGACAATGCTGTAGAAGACTTCAGAACATTGATCGGTTCTACAAATCCTGCGGATGCAGCAGAAGGTACGATCAGAAAAATGTTTGCAAGAAGTATCGGTGAAAATGCAGTTCACGGTTCAGATTCTGACGAGAACGCTCTTATCGAGGCTCAGTTCCATTTTTCAGGAAGAGAGATTTTCTAATAAATTTCCCCAAAAAATATTAAAACCAGAGAACTTTCTCTGGTTTTTTTGTGCCAAAATAGCTCGATGTATCTGATTCTAAACTGTTTATATTCATGCCAACCTTTCCACAGGTTTATCTTCCAATAAACAAACAGTTCTCCTGAAATGAGATATTTTTGGTTTAACTCCACAACTTTAATTTTTTCAGATAATGTCTTTAAATTGCATATTGAATATTAAATAGATGAGTAAACTTTATATTTGAAAAAGATCCTTCAATAAATTGTTGTATTTTTAGCATCATCATAAATGGAATACTTATTGTAAGTTCCATTGAAAAATACATTATGAAAATTCCAGCATTGGTAATGGCCAGTTTATTGGCTGTAAGCGTATCCGGACAGACTACAAAGCCTGTAAAAAAAGTAAAGAAGCCGGTAAGCAAAATTAAGAAGACAGAATCTCCGAAATCTGTAAAAACCGCAGAAACAAAGTTTGTTCCTAAGAAAGATACTATTCTCAGAGGTAGCGGTAACTGCCCGGCTTGTGGAATGGGGTAGTTATGAGTAAACCACTCCTGGGATTATCCATGATGCCGGAAGCAGATTTTGTTTCCGCCATACTTCCTCTTCTGCAAAATAATTCAGTAGATGTATTGGAATGGTCTTTCGATACATTTTATGATACACAGGAACCGGAATGGCTTTCCGGACTTCTCGATTTTTATGCAGAAAACGGCAGGCTTCTGGGGCACGGTGTTTACTATTCACTTTTTGATGCAAGATGGACTGAGAGACAGGAAGGCTGGATTGAAAAATTAAAAGAAGAATTCAGACACAGAAAATACAATCATATTACCGAGCATTTCGGATTTATGAATACCGAAAATTTTCATCAGGGTGTTCCTTTACCCGTTCCGCTTCATTCTAAAACACTTCAGATAGGGAAAAACAGGCTCAGAAGACTTCAGGATGCTGTAGAAATTCCTGTAGGAGTAGAAAATCTGGCCTTTTCATTTTCCATAAATGATGTAAAAGAGCAGGGCGAATTTCTGGATAAGCTCATAGAAGATATCGACGGTTTCCTTATCCTGGATCTTCATAACATCTATTGCCAGTCCTGTAATTTTGAAATCAATATGCAGGAAATCATCAGGCTGTATCCACTTGAAAAAGTTAAAGAAATTCATCTTTCGGGTGGAAGCTGGCAGGAGAGCGCTTACGGGGAAAAAACGGTAAGGAGAGATACTCATGATGACAGTATTCCTGATGAAATATTAAATATACTTCCGGAAGTTTTATCCCGATGCCATAATCTTGAATATGTCATTATTGAAAGGCTGGGCCATACATTAAATTCAGAAGCAAAAAAACAGGCTTTTTTTGATGATTTCAATCGTGTAAAAGAAATTATTGAGATTTCAGATCCTTTCACCGGAAATAAAAAGGTCTGGAATAAAAAGAACGGACAATATTCAGAACCTGTTGAAGATCTGCTGTTGCATAATGAACAGACGAAGCTGACCAAAATGCTGTTTGAAGGAGATAGTATTCAATCTGTTAAAAATAAGCCGTTTCATTATTTTAAACCTGGAAAATGGGATGAAGAAATGATTACAGCCGCGCAGCAAATTATCAAAAAATGGAATCCCTACTGATTTTTTTGTTGGATACCACCAATCAAACGGAGAGCAGCCGGTTTGATCTTTTTGCTGATTGCGTATAAATACTTAATGAAATATTCAGTATTTATACGGATACGCCATATATAATTTAACTGTAAATTTACATCAGAAAATACATAAGGAATCTTAAGTATGACTACAAAAAAAAACTAATAACCACATAAGCTCAAATTCTGCAAGAAGAAAGGCAGCCGTTAACGGCTGCCTTTTTGTATTTAACTTGAAAAATTGTTTAGATTTTTAAAAGCTCGATCGTTCTTTCCGGGTTCTCTGCTGAGAAAACTGCATTTCCGGCCACAAGAACATCTGCCCCCGCTTCGAAAAGCTTTGAAGCATTATCAAGATTAACCCCGCCGTCAATTTCGATAAGTGCTGTGGAGTTGTTGCTCAGGATAAGATCTTTAGTCTCTGCAATCTTTTTGTATGTATTTTTAATAAATTTCTGTCCTCCGAATCCTGGATTTACACTCATTAAAAGAACAAGATCCACATCAGCGATAATATCTTCAAGCATCAGTACCGGAGTGGAAGGATTCAGAACGACACCAGCCTTTGCCCCTCTGCTCTGAATGTGGTGAATTGTTCTGTGAAGATGGGTACATGCTTCATAATGCACGGAAATAAGGTCTGCACCGTGATCAATAAATTCATCCACATATTTTTCAGGTTCTAGAATCATCAGGTGTACATCTACAAATTTTTTAGCATGCTGCTGTACAGTTTTCATCACAGGAAAGCCGAATGAAATGTTGGGTACAAATCTCCCGTCCATCACATCGATGTGGAGCCAGTCTGCCTGGGAGTTGTTCAGCATTTCAATGTCTCTTTGCAGATTCCCGAAGTCTGCGGCTAAAAGGGATGGAGCAATAAGCTTCGTTTTCATTTTTACTTTATATTAGATATTTAGAGTCAAGAACCAGGAGCCAAGATAGGATCAGCTGGTATTAATTACCTTTTGTCTCCTATTTTTCAGCGTCTTGAATCTTGTGTCTTGCATCTTGATTCTCTTAATGATACTTCAGTTTCATTTCCGGTTTAATCTTCAGAAGTGTTTCGTAGATCAGCCGGATCACATTGCCTACATCTTCTTTAGACACCATTTCTACTGTGGTATGCATGTAGCGCAAAGGTAAGGAAATTAATGCACTCGGTACTCCGCCGTTGGAATGAGCGAAAGCATCCGTATCTGTTCCGGTTGCTCTGCTTGCTGCAGCTCTTTGAAAAGGAATTTTTTTAGCCTTTGCCGTATCAATGATCAGTTCTCTGATGGTGTGATGAATGCTTGGTGCAAAGAACACTACAGGGCCGTCACCACATTTCTGGTCACCCTCTTTTTTCTTTTCGATCATCGGGGTGGTGGTATCATGGGTAACGTCTGTAACGATGGCGATATTTGGTTTGATGGTATCGGCGATCATATCTGCCCCGTAAAGCCCAACCTCTTCCTGTACGGAATTCGTGATATACAACCCGAAAGGAATTGTTTTCTTATTTTCCTTTAAAAGTCTTGCCACCTCTGCGATCATAAAGCCTCCGATCCTGTTATCTAATGCTCTGCAGACAAAATATCGGTCATTCATTTCAAAGAATTCGTCAGGGTAGGTGATCATGCATCCCACATAGATCCCCATTTCCTCAACCTCTGTCTTGGAAATAGCTCCACAGTCGATAAAGATATTTTCAATTTTCGGGGTGGGTTCATTTTGGTTGGATCTGGTGTGAATGGCGGGCCATCCGAATACGCCTTTTACGATTCCCTTTTCACCATGGATATGGACAACTTTTGAAGGAGCGATCGTCTGATCTGAGCCCCCGTTTCTGATCACGTAGATCAATCCGTCATCCGTAATGTAATTCACGTACCAAGAGATCTCGTCAGCATGAGCTTCAATCACTACTTTAAATTCAGCATCGGGATTGATTATCCCATAGCATGTTCCATAATGATCCACTTCTATTTTGTCTACATAAGGTCTGATGTAATCCATCCAGATTTCCTGGCCTCTGTGCTCGTAACCTGTTGGTGAAGAAGTGTTTAGGTATTTTTCTAAAAATTTCAAAGATTTCTTTTCAAATTTCATAAAAGGGAATGATTTTTGCGGGTAATTTTTGTTATTATAAGTGTAAAAATAATGAATTTTAGTAAGATTGTCTGCCTTTTTATCTTCTTTTTTGGAGTCAGTGTTTTTGGTCAGAAGGATTCTATCATTGCAAAACCTCTCAATCAATATCCTGCTGAATCTTTAAAAACTGATGAGTTCGGTAATAAGTACTATTACGACGAACGTCAAAAAGTAAAGATTTATGAAATTAACGGGGAACCTGTGGTGGTGCTGGATGAGCTGGTTCTGGTTAATAAACCGCGTTTTAATAATCAGCTGGATAAAAATTACTATTACTTCCTCAATAAAAAGCTGAACAGGGTTTACCCGCTGTTTCTCACTGCACTTGAGCAGTACAGAGGAATCCAGGCGGATATGACAGATATGGACAGCAAAGCCAAAAGGAAATTTATAAAAGAAAGACAGAATATGCTTGCAGATCAATATGAAAAGCAGCTTAGAGATCTTACCACAACGGAAGGCCAGGTTTTTGCCAAACTGATGAACAGAGCAACCGGAAAAAACGTTTACGAGATCATTAAAGAGATGAGGGGCGGATGGAGCGCTTTCTGGTGGAATGTAAAAGGCAAGATGGCAGATATAGATCTGAAAGACCAATATAATCCACACAAAAACAGAACAGACGAGTTTATAGAGTCCCTGCTTCAGTCCAATTGGAATTCAGGCTATTTACAGCCTTATCCCGGAGCCGCAGATTTTAAAATCAAAAAATAATATACAATTCCTGTAAAATAGTTTACAGGAATTTTTCTTTTAATTTATCAAAAACAATTTTATCTACCGGAAGCGGAAAAGGATTATCCGGTCTGTCGATGTCGATCCACTCTGTCTTCTCGATGCACGGATCTAGGATCAGGAAATCTTCCTCAGTAGTAATGTTGACTATATAATATATGGTAAGAAGCTGTTCGTTTTCTCTGAAACGGGAAACCAGGAAATCTTCCTGCGTATAAAAATGCTCTACGATTTCTATCTTTACATTTAACTCTTCATCAAATTCGCGGTGAAGACATTCCAGAAGCCCTTCCCCAAATTCAAGGCCTCCGCCCGGAAATTTCATTAAAGGTTCACCGGCATATTCTTCAAACAGGGTCAGTACTTTTTTATCCTTTACTGCGCACGCATATACTCTGATGTTGATCTTATCAATCATATATAATATTTTGTATAGCTAAAATAAGGAATTAAGTGGAAAGAGCAAAAGGATGAAAAGGTAAGTTTGCAGGTTCAGTCCCGGATTTTCTAAACTTTTAATCGTCTCCGTTTCTTTCGTCTTCCATCTTCACTGCATTTATCATCTCTCTCTTTCCCGGAGGCCCCTGCTTTTTTTCTACCTTAAAATTCAGTTCCTGGAGAATTCTTCTTACGCTTCCTTTAGAGGAATAGGTTGTTAATAATCCGTTAACGGACATTTTGTCGGAAACCATTTCAAACAGTGGTTTTTCCCAAAGATCAGGCTGCACCCTTGCACCAAAACAGTCGAAATAAACAAGGTTTATTTTCGGTAAGTCTATGTCTTTCAGGTCGAAGAAGTCGCATTCTATCTTTTTCAGGTTAAATCCCGTAATGATTTCAGTGGATTTTCCCCATTCAGCCTGATGAATTTTTTGATAAATATTTTTGAATTCCGGGTTATCAAAATGCTCAAAATAGGCCAGATCATTAATTTCAGATTCATTTATGGGATATTTTTCAAGGGAAAAATAATGGATGACATGATTTTTGTCAGTTTTTAAATATTCATTAATTGTTACTAAAACATTCAAACCTGTTCCAAAACCGAGTTCTAAAATATTAATTTCGCAATCATTTAGCTGATTGAGTCCGTTTTTAATAAACACATGTTCTGCTTCCTGAAGCGCTCCGTGGTGTGAATGGTAGTTTTCATTTAATTCATTGATAAACAATGTTTTGCTACCATCATTTGTGGTCTTAATTTCTCTTTTCAAGCTATTTTTTTGTCAAATTTACTCTAAAATTTTTATATTTAGAAAATTATGTTAAATTTGTAGAACATCGTAAAAATTTTTAAAAATGATAATTCAAAAAACTGAAAACTCCAGACTTTCGGACTTTGATCCGGACAATTTTTCATTTGGAAATACTTTTATCGACCATATGGTTATATGTGAGTATGAAAATGGAAAATGGGGTGATGTGAAATTGGTGCCGTATGGTCCAATACCATTTACACCAGCCATGATGGGTGTAAATTACGGACAAGCTTGTTTTGAAGGTATGAAAGCTTATAAAGACAAAGACGGGCAGGTTTTCCTTTTCAGGCCAGAAAAGAATTTTGAACGTATCAATAAATCAGCGAAACGTCTGGCAATGCCTGAAGTAACTGAGGAAATGTTTTTGGACGGATTAAAAGCTTTAGTGGATATCGACAGAAACTGGATCCCTCAGGGAGAAGGAATGTCATTATATATCAGACCATTGATTTTTGCTACAGAGGAAGCTTTGAAAGCAAGAGTTGCCAATAAATATATGTTCGCGATCGTTGCAACGCCAGCGAAAAGTTATTATTCGGAACCGGTTTCTGTGAAAATTTCAGATCATTATTCAAGAGCCGCTAGCGGAGGAGTAGGTTCTGCTAAAGCAGCAGGGAATTATGCCGCTTCTTTCTATCCTACACAGCTTGCTATCGAAGAAGGGTATGAGCAGATCATCTGGACTGATGATTCAACTCACGAATATTTTGAAGAAAGCGGAACAATGAACGTATTTGTAAGAATTAACGATACGATTTATACACCGCCGACCTCTGAAAAAATCCTTGACGGAGTAACAAGAGACAGCTTCATCCAGCTTGCCAAAAAAAGAGGAATAGAAATAAAAATAGAGCCCGTAGCTGTGAAAACAGTTATAGAAGCTCAGAAGAACGGAACCCTGAAAGAAGTTTGGGGAGTGGGAACAGCTGTTGTAACTACCATATTCCAGGCTTTGGGATATCAGGGCGAAAAGCTTGAGCTTCCAAAACTGTCTGATGAGGAAAGCTTTGCAGCTATTCTTAAGAAGGATCTTACAGATCTGCAGAACAACCTTAGCGAAGATCCTTTCGGATGGAGAGTGGCGGTTGAAAAAAATGTTCTGGAAACTGTTTAATTTAACATTATTTGATTCAATAATAGGACCGGCCGAATAAATTTCTGCCGGTTTTTTTATTTTCTCGCCAATTATTGGTAATTTTTCACAAAATTTAGAATACTATGCAATTCGTAAAGTTCAGATTATCTCTTGGCCTGCTTTCTCTTATCAGTCTTTTAGCTGTTTCATCATGCGACAAAGACAATGACGGGGAGATGGCGGTAAACGATACAGCTACTATAACCGTAGAAAATGTAATTGAAGGCAAAGCACTGACGCAATTCGGGACTTTCCAAAATGCGGGATCGTCACCCGTTATTAATCCGGGAGAATCGGCCTCTTTCACATTTTATGCAGGGAAAGGCCAGGCAATAAGCTTTGCTGCAATGTATGGAAACAGTAACGATTTATTTTTTGCCCCGGCCAACCCCGGAATAAAACTGTATCAGGATAATGGTGATCCGGTAACGGGAAATGTTTCTTCACAGATAAGGCTTTGGGATAACGGAACACGTGTCAATCAGGCTACTGGCCCTGCTGTTACGCACCCTGGCTCAGCAGAATCTCCTCAAAATAATATTGCTGAAATTACATTAGCTGTTCCTGCGTCACAATTGCTTAAAGCTGAGCTCACTCATGAAGGCGGAACCAGGTTCACTCTGAAATTAACCAATACTTCCGGCGGTACAGCCAATGAAACACCGATCAGTGCAGGAGTCTGGGCTGTTTCTCATATTTCAGGAACAACACTTGTAAGAGAAGATCCTATTTTTTCACCGGGAAAACTATCCGCCAATGGATTAACAGATCTTGCTGAAACTGGAAAGACAACACCTCTCGAACAATACCTCACGGGTATCACAGGGCCTAATTCTGCATTTTCACCTGTATTGGTCGTAGTATACAATGGTAATGATAATCCGATCTTTAAAACAGGGGAGAATGACCGTGGGCAAGGCTTAAAGGAACTTTCCCAGCAGGGAAATGCCGATGTTTTGGCCGCTTTTCTTAAAACAAAACCCGGAGTAAAAGAAGTTTTTGTTCTTAAGGCCCCGGCTACAACTGTTTTGCAACCAAGAATAAACGGTAACGACGGCGGTAAAGTTTCCCATACGATATCTGCCCGCAAAGGGGACCGTATTGCACTGGCAATGATGTACGCACAGTCCAACGACTGGTTTATTGCTGCTGTAAATAATGGGGTAGACGGCTCTACCAGAGGCGATATTTCTTCAATTATGGGGCTTTTTGACAGTGGAACCCTCGAAAGTTCTTTTCCGGGTGCTCATATCGTATCTGAGCCGGCGCAGGCTGAAAGCCAGCCGGTACAGCAGCTTGCCAACCCGAATCAGTTCAATACACTTCCCTCACTTCCACAGATGATTAAAGTGACTATTCAATAGTATCTGAATATCAATATAATAATAGTCACCTCTTTATGGGGTGATTTTTTGTTTTATATAGGGTATAGGTCATCAGGTAGCATTTAAATCAGTAAGATTAGCTTAAGCTGATAAAGACAGTTAAGAGAAAATCAAATGATATTAAGCAATACCACTAAAGCGAAGCTCACCTTAATATTCTTAAAAACTTAAAATCCTTAATGGTTCAAAACTTCTCTAAAGCTTGTATAATTTGTGGGAGAAAATAATTCCCACGATTTCACAGATTGCACAGAATTTTATTTTCAAAATCTTTGAATCTTTGAATTTTTAAATCTTTAAACATCCTATAACACTATTCACCAAAAATACTTCATGATTATCTGCTAAATTTTTTGAAACCTATTGGACAATATTTCTACGAAATGCGTATTTTCGCAAAAGTTTATGAAAAAATTACTCTTCATATCAGCAGTAAGCCTGTTAAGCTGCAACCGGAAAGCACCTACAGCACATCCTCCCGTTGGCGGAGTGCTGAGCCAGAGAGATCTGGATGTTTCCAAGGAAAGGATGAGAAATCTGAATACCATAGAACGGGGCCAGATCCAGGATTGGATCAGTGGCCAGTCTGTGAAGTATTATCCTACACAGCTTAATTACTGGGTAAATGTTGAAGGTTTTGATCAAAGGACAAGAAGGGCGGATAATACGCCGGTCTCTTATTCTTATGTTCTGTATGATTTTGATGAGACCAGGATCTATGATCAGCCTTTTGAAAGAAGAGATGCCAGATTCGGGCATTTTAACGAACTGAAAGCGATAGAGAATGCTTTGCGTTTTATACATGATGGAGAGGAAATAACGCTTTTGGTACCTTCTTCACTGGCCTACGGAACCTTTGGAGACGAAAAGAATATAGACAACGATATACCATTGATCATAAAATTAAAAGCTCTATAAATAATGAAATTGTTTAACAAGAATATAATTCTGGCAGCGGCAAGTATCTCGCTGATGAGTTGTACCCCAATCTATAAAAAAATGAACGTAGACAAAGAAACTTACGAAGGTCTTCATGACGGACTTTATGCAAATCTTCAGACTTCTAAAGGAAACCTGATCGTGCAGTTCGAAGACAAAAAAGCACCAGTAACTGTAGCCAATTTTATCGGTCTTGCAGAAGGAAAAATAGATAACAAAGCTAAAGGGAAAGGAGTTCCTTATTATGACGGAACTATTTTTCACAGAGTGATCAAGGATTTCATGATTCAGGGGGGTGATCCTCAGGGAACAGGAATGGGAGATCCCGGATATAAATTCGAGGACGAGAAAAACGACCTTAAGCATACAGAAAAAGGGATCCTTTCTATGGCGAATTCAGGACCTAACACAAACGGTTCCCAGTTCTTCATCACTGAAGTAGCTACCCCTTGGCTGGACGGAAGACACACGATCTTCGGAAGAGTGATTAAAGGTAACGATGTAATTGATGCAATCGCTAACGTAGAAAAAGGAGCTCAGGACAAACCTAAAACAGATATCGTTTTAGAAAAAGTTTCTGTTTTCAGCAAAGGTGATGAATACAAAAACTACGATGCAGCAAAAACTTTCAACGAAGGAAAAGCTAAGATCGCAGAAAACAACAAAGCGTACATCGCTAAAGAAGAAGCAGACAGAAAGAAAAAAGAAGAGGAATTCAAAGCTAATCAGGATAAAATGGTTGAAAACCTTAAAGCAGGAATGCAGAAAACCGAATCCGGATTATATTACAAGATCACCAAAACAGTTGCAGGTGCAAAAGCTCCTAAATCTGGTGACAACGTATCTGTACACTATGCAGGTAAATTAATCGACGGGACAGAATTCGATTCTTCATTCAAAAGAAATGAGCCAATCGAAATTCCAATCGGAATGGGAAGAGTGATCAAAGGATGGGACGAAGGTATCCTGTTGCTTAAAGAAGGCGAAACCGCTACCTTATTGATCCCGCCGGCAATGGCTTACGGAGAAAGAGGAGCAGGAGGTGTTATCCCGCCAAACGCATGGTTGATCTTCGATGTTGAGCTTGTGAAAGTACAGTAATTGAAAATTCAAGATATTTTGAAAGCCGTCCGTGAGGATGGCTTTTTTCCTTTAAATCCATATCCTATCATAAAATAAGTTGATAGAAAAATTGAGATTAGAAGGGGAAACACATATTTTTTGTTTAGTGTAAATTCCCTACTTTCGTGTAAATTATCCACATGAAAAAAATTCTCTACACTCTTCTCATATTTTCCACAACCACCATTTCCGCCCAGGGAAAGAAATTTTTCAAAAACGGAGAAGTACAGCTGCAGAATCCCGTAGAAAAAATCAACCTGAGATATTCCAATAATATGCCTTTTGTACAGGTAAGTATCAATGGGAAACCTTATAACTTTCTGTTTGATACAGGTGCGCCAACAGTAATTTCTACGGCAGTATATACAGAGCTGGGACTTGAGAAAAAACATACGGGTAAAGTAAAGGACTCACAGAAAAATAAGCAGGAACAGATTTTTACGGTTTTACCGGAAATGACCATTGATAGAGCAGTTTTCAAAGATGTAGGAGCTATTGTGATGGATTTTAGCGTTTCTGAGCTTAGCTGTTTCAAGATCGACGGTATCATTGGAGCGAATCAAATGGCCAAGCTTTTCTGGAAAATCAATTATGCGGAAAACTCACTCGAAGCTTCAAAGGATCTTGCCGCGTTTAATCCAGCAGATTATGATATTGTGATTCCTTTCAGCCCGAGAATACAAAAGACACCCGTTATAGAAATCGAACTGCAGGGAAAAAAAATGGCCCTTACCTTCGATACCGGATTTTCGGGAAGATTAAAGATCGCAGACAACGCATATGATATCCAAAAAGCATCAAGCAGTATAGAAGTCTATGGAACGAGCTCTGTTGGGGCTTTTGGGGCCGGAAAACCTGCGCCGGGACATATTTTCAGGACCGCTGATCTGTCATTAGGCAACAAAAATTTTTCAAATGAGATAATCGCCACGGGAAATGCAAACCTTATCGGGAATGATTTCTTTAAAAATTTTGTTTTCGTCCTCGACTGGTCAGCAAACATGATCTACATGAAACGGATCAATAATGAGCCTGCCAGACTTGAATCTTTCGGCTTCGGATACCGTTTTATAGATGAAAAGCCTACGGTTACCTTTGTGTTCCGGGAAGAAAATTACCCATTGAAGGTGGGAGATGCAATTATCAGTATCAATAACGTTGATCTGGATCATCTCGACAAAGACAGCGCCTGTCATTATTTTCTCAATAGAGTAGAGAACGGGCAGAGTGCAATTGATCTTAAGATCAGGAGAGACGGGAAGGAAATGCAGGTAAGGGTGGAGAAGAAAGAGTTTTTAGGAATTAATAGTTTGAGTGCCTGAGAATAGAGAGTCTGAGAGCGTTGTAAGGAAGAAGTTTTTGAAGTGTAAAAATATCTTGTTTTTCTAAGAATTTATGTGAACTTCTTCTCATACTCTTGCTGACTGTTTTAATTTGAAATTAAAAGACCAATGAAAAAAGCCGTTCAAGTGTATTGAACGGCTTTCTGGTAAAGTAAAAATTAAAGTTATACGTTTCTTGATTTCTTCCTCAAATAGGAAGAATTCATTTTTCCGGCAAGGGAACTGATAAATACAATTCCAAAGCCGATATAGGCCGCAAAAGCGGTCAGGTATACTATTAAACTGTTAAACTCTGGTTTTGAGGCATACACAAAATACACCAGCACGGAAAAAACAGCAAAACTAAGCAGGAGCATCAGGCTCCAGATATTCATTTTTGCGGCATCTTCATTTCTCTTAAAAATCATTTCAAAAAAGTCTCTCATCATAATCACTTTTTAAGGGTTATACATCTGTTTTCCGTTCTCCAATAGAACGGTCCGGAATTATTCCGTTATAAAATAAATAGCACACGGATCATAGTTAAACTTGGCTAAGGTTATGATCTTATGGCCGTTAATTTGTTCTGCATCAGGGTATGCTTTAAGCTGCCCAGAAAATTTAATTAAAAAAGCAGTATTGAATCCCGGAAGGGACTCATGAGCTTTATGACACCGTACACAATCATCATCGTAAGTGGAATTGATAAGAGGATTATCTCTTCCGTTGTATACGGCATCTAAAGAAAAAGGATCACAAATATATATGCAACCTTAATCCGGCTCAGCGGAAACTGAATATCCCGCGGTAACCTTTCTCATCGTTTGTGCCTAAATAATTTTTTTTCAATGAATTAACTTGCGAATTTCATGCCAAAGTGAATTTTCTTACTTGTTTTTGTTTTTAATTAACTTTAAGTTTGGTAATTTATCTAAATAACAGGCACATACTTCAGTGATGATATATCTTCATGCTTGGAAATAAAGGGTATTGAATTTCAAAAAGCTAATAAAAATCTGCAGGATTTTCAACAACAACTATTAAACACAAAAAAATCAACAAGTCAATTCTACGAAGTATATAAAGAACAAACGGGAAGCTTGTCCATTAGCCTCGTAAAATCAACTTGTTGACGAAACCTTTGATCCTGAAAGTCAAAGATATTTTTATATAAACCTTTACTTTAGATTAAAAAAATTAAATTAAAGTATTACCAGCTCTTATCAATCATATAAATAAGCTGCGTCATAGCTGCGGCGCCCAACAGAAGCTCTCGTCTGTTTACCTTATCAAATGTATCTTCTTCCGTATGGTGGATGTCGAAATACCTCTGGGAATCCGGCACAAGTTCTGCCGTAGGAACGCCCATATCGTGAAGAGGATAAATGTCCGTTCCCGAATATTTTCCTTCAAAATTGTAAACTCCATATGGGAAAAATAAACCTGCCCAGCTCTTGATCTGGTTTCTCTTCTCATCATCCATTTCCAGGGAGATTCCTCTTGGAGCAAAGCCTCCTGCATCGGATTCTATGGCAAAAAGATGTTTTTCATTCTTCTCTTTAGCCGTTTTTCCATACTGGATGCCGCCTTTTACGCCGTTTTCTTCATTAGCAAAACAGACTACCCTGATGGTATGATTATTTTTAATTCCCAATTTTTTGAAAGTTCTCAAAACCTCAATGCTCTGCACAATTCCGGCACCATCGTCGTGAGCACCTTCACCAACATCCCATGAATCCAGGTGTCCTCCGACCACGATCACGCTTTGGTCTTTTTTACCGGTAATTTCGCCAATAACAGAGTGGGAGAGCTTTTCGCCTTTCATGCCACAGTTGGAATTCAGCTTTGCAGTAATTTTTTGATTTTTTAAAAGAGCTTCAAGTTCGTTTGCCGTTGTAGTACCGATAGCTATGGCCGGAATTTTTGAAACCTTGTCTTCATAGCGCATGGCTCCTGTGTGCGGAACATCGTCAAAGGCTGAAGATAAGGATCTGACAATCGCAAATTTCCCACCTTTTTTAGCGGTTAACGAAGCAGCGGTTGTTCTGTATTTCGCTGCATCACTATAGCCTTTAAATGTTTCTACAAAAGACTGACTGAAAGGATAGTTAAAGAACACAATCTTATCCTTTACTTGATCTGCGGGAAGCTTTTCATATTCCTCCATGGATTTTACGATAATGATCTCACCGGAAACATCTTTTCCGCCTGTACCTTCAGAATTTCCGAGCGAAAGCATTTTAAGATTTTTCCATTGTCCGTCTGCTGTTTTAATCTGAAGAGATTCTTTTCCCCGGGTCCAGACCGGAACCATCACTTCCTGTAGCCATACTTTATCTGCTCCTGCATCGCGAAGCTTCTGTTCTGCCCATTTTACGGCCTTTTCGTAAGCTTCTGAACCGCTGAGACGATGACCTATGTTTTGGGTTAAATCCCTTAATTCTGTATAGCTTTTTCCGTTGTTCAGTATTTCTTTGGAAATCTTGCTGAACTGTATAGAATCTTCTTTAGACTGTCCAAAAACAGCCATTCCTAAGAATAATAATGAAGTTCCGATTATCTTTTTCATGTTTACCAGTTTTTATCGATCATATAAATAAGTTGTGTCATTACCGTTGCACCGAGAAGGAGTTCTCTTCGGTTGACTTTTTCAAAAGTATCTTCTTCTGTGTGGTGAATATCAAAATAACGTTGCGGATCTGGAACCAGTTCTGCGGTGGGAACAGCCATTTCGTGCAGCGGGGCAATATCTGAGCCCGAATATTTTTCTTCAAAGTTATAAACTCCATAAGGAAGGAAGAGGCTCGCCCAGCTTTGGATTTGTTTTCTGCTCTTATCATCCATTTCCAGCGAAATTCCTCTTGGTGAAAAACCGCCTGCATCCGATTCTATGGCGAAGAGATGCTTCTCATTCTTCTCTTTAGCCGTTTTTCCATACTGGATGCCGCCTTTCGTTCCGTTTTCTTCATTGGCAAAACATACAGCCCGGATGGTATGATTATTTTTAATTCCCAGCTTTTTAAAAGTTCTCAGCACTTCAATGCTCTGAACAATTCCGGAACCGTCGTCATGGGCACCTTCGCCTACATCCCAGGAATCCAGATGTCCTCCTACGACAATTACGCTCTGGTCTTTTTTACCGGTAATTTCACCAATGACAGAGTGGGAAAGTTTCCCCCCTTTCATGCCGCAGTTGGAATTGAGCTTTGCGGTAATTTTTTTGGTTTTCAATAATGTTTCCAGTTCGTCTGCTGTCGTGTTACCGATAGTCACGGCTGGTACCTTAGAAATGTTGTCATCATACCGCATGTTACCCGTATGAGGAACATCGTCAAACGCCGAAGACAAAGATCGGACGACTGCAAACTTTCCACCTTTCCGGGCTGTTAAATTGGCTGCGGACCTTCTGTATGCTCCAGCTTCCCGGTATGAAAGAAAGGTTTGCACATTTGACTGATTAAAAGGGTAGTTAAAGAACACGATCTTATCCTTTACTTGATCTGCCGGAAGCCTGTCATATTCCTCTAAAGATCTTACCATAATAATCTCTCCGGAGATATCTTTTCCGCCTGTTCCTTCAGAATTTCCGAGAGAAAGCATTTTCAGTTTCCTCCATTGGCTATCTGCTGTTTTAATCTGTAGGCTTTCTTTTCCTCTTACCCAGACCGGAATCATGACCTCCTGTAGCCATACTTTATCGGCACCTGCTTCACGGAGTTTTTGTTCCGCCCACTTTACGGATTTTTCATAAGCTTCGGTACCGCTTAACCGATTTCCAATGTTTTTGGTAAGGTCCTTTAATTCATTATAGCTTTTTCCATTATTGAGTATTTCCGTAGAAATTCTACTGAACTGTAGTGAATCTTCCCCAGACTGCCCGAAAACAGCCATGCTTACCATTAAAAGTGAAAAAGTGACGGGTTTTTTCATTTTACCAGTTTTTATCGATCATAAAAATAAGCTGGGCCATCGCGGCAGCACCTAGCAATAGTTCTCTTTTGTTCACTTTGTCGAAAGTATCTTGTTCAGAGTGGTGGTAATCGAAGTATCTTTGTGTATCTACAACCAATTCGGCTAAAGGAATATCTAATTTTTTCAAGGGAGAAATATCCTGAATGGCTTCAGTTTGATCAAAATCATAGACGCCATAGGGAAGGAAATAATTTTTCCATTCAAAGACCTGTCTTCGTCTTTGTGGCGGCATATCTAAGGAAAATCCTCTTGGTGAATATCCTCCTGCATCTGTTCCTAAAGCAAAAACATGCTTTTCCTGTTTCTTTTTCACATAGGCTGCATACATTTCACGTCCTTGTCCTCCGTTTTCGCTGTTCGCATATAAAACAACTCTTATGGTATGATTATTTTCGATACCAAGAGCTTTGAATGTTCTTAAAACTTCAATGCATTGTGCAACACCGGTTCCGTCATCAATAGCACCTTCACCGAAATCCCATGAGTCTAATTGAGCTCCTAAAACAATCACTTTAGAATCTTTTTTACCCTGAATTTCAGCAATAATATTCGGATTGGTAGTGTCGCCTTTTGATTGCGCAGTCATATTTAGTCTGGCGGTAACTTTTTGATTTTTTAATAATTTTTCCAATTCATCAGCGGATCTTACTCCAATGGACAGGGCAGGAATTCTTATTTTGTCATCGGGTTCGTAATACACCATTTTTGCGTGTGGTGTATCGTCCATAGCTGTTGTTAAAGATCTTATAATTAAAGCTTTTGCTCCTGTTTTAGCAATCACGGAAGCGGAAATTAATTTAGATTTTGCGGTCATTAAATAAGAATCATTTGTATTAATAATCTTCGGATCCATCGGAAGATTTACGAAAACGATTTTATCTTTCAATTGTCCGACCGACATCGCATTAAGCTCAGAAGTTGATTTGATTAAAACAATTTCGCCTGTAAGATCTTTCCCGCCTGTTCCCTCAGAATTCCCGAAAGACAGCATTCTGATATTTTTCCAATCTCCATTCGCCGTTTTTATTTGTAAAGATTCTCTTCCCCTTATCCAGACCGGAGCTTTAGCTTCCATTCTCCAGATCATTTCAATACCAATAGATTTGAGTTTTTTTTCTGCCCATTCCACGGCTTTTATATAGCCGGAAGTTGCACTGAAACGCGGGCCGATACCTTTGGTAAGCTCACCCAGATTTTCATAGGCTGTACCGTTGGTCATCACTTCGTCGGAGATTCTCCTGAATTCATCTTGGTAGTTGAATTTGGCCACGGTTGCCTTTTTTGCAGGCTTTTTCTGTGGCTTTTTCTGAGAAAATAAAAATCCACTCAAAAAGAGTGGAAGTATAATGAAGATTTTTTTCATTTTTTTATTGACCTTTCTTTTCCGATGCTAAAAGTAGGGAAAAATTAGGAATTTATTAAGGTTTCATGTCGTACATTAACAGTGCTGTAACCAATTTCGGTTCTATAAATGTACATTTTGGAGGCATGCTGAGCTTAAGGTCGGAAATTTTTATCATATCGTTGAAACTCACCGGATAGATTCCGAAACCTACTTTTCCTTCACCGCCGTCTATTTTTTCCTTTAAAACGTTGATTCCCTCAAGGTTTGAAGTGCCTTTCACATAGGAAATCTTTTCAGAGCTGTCAGAGTTTTCTATTTTCAGTATATTTTTGAAAATATATTTGTCTAAAAGATGATGATCAAGATTATCCAGGGACATTTCGGTTGAACGCAGGTCATGCTTTACGTGAAGCGAGTAGAACCTGCCATCCAGATACATTGAAATGTGAAATTTCTGTGAAGGGAAATAAGATGTCTCGCCCTTTTCGTGGATCAGGAAATATTGATCCAGTTCTTTTATAAATTCCTCGCTGGAAAGCCCGTTAAGGTCCGTTAATATCCTGTTGTAATCGTGAATTTTTATCGATTGGTTGGATACGATAAAGCTGTATACAAAGTTATACGCTTCAGTACCGTTATGTTTTTTATTCTTCTCTTTATGATACTTCGCGTTCAATGCAGTAGATCCTATTCTGTGGTGGCCGTCTGCAATGTAAAAAGAGTCAATCTGGTCGATCACTTCTTTGAACTGCTGAAGCTTCAGACGGTTGTCTATTCTCCATATTTTATGCCTGATCCCGATAGAATCGATATGGTTGAAGATAGGAACATTCTTCTCTTCATGATTCATCAGAAGCTCTATTTTAGAATTGGAAGGATAGGTAAGAAGCACCGGTTCAGCCTGAAGATTTACCTTTTCCAGATAATGAGCCAGCTTTTCTTTTTTCTGAGGAATGGTACTTTCATGCCTTTTGATCTTTCCGTTCCAGAAATCTTCAATACTCGCTAATCCGAGCAAACCTCTGAAAATCTGTTTATTGGGGTAGATCTGCTCATAAAGATAGTAGGATGAACTGTCCTGAACCAGTTTTTTTTCGTCCAGAAGCTCTTCAAATGTTGAACGGATCTTCCTTAAATTCCGGTCAATATCTTTAGATTTACTTACAACATAAGGTTTAATCATGTTGATGTAAGTATTTTCCACTTGAGCTTTCTCTGCAATTTCCTCTTGAGTGAAATTGTCCAGCGGATGGGTAGGAAAAGTGCTCTCAAAATCTTTATGAGGTCTTATTCCACGGAAAGGTTTAAAAACAGGCATATTTTATCTTATGGTTTCTTTTTGTAGCTTAATAATCTGTTCTGCAAGTTCTGCACCGATTTTCTCCTGTGCATCTACAGTATTTCCGCCCACATGAGGAGAAAGGGATAGCGCAGGATTCATCAGTAAAGGAAGTTCCGGAGTAGGTTCGTTTTCAAATACGTCCAGTGCGGCTCCCGCTACTTTTTCAGATTCGATGAAATCAATAAGAGCTACTTCATTGATTACGCCTCCTCTCGCAGTATTCACTATGTAGACTCCGTCTTTCATTTTTTCAAACTGAGGCGTGTCTATAATATATTCATTCGTTTTTGGAGTATTGATGCTGATGAAGTCTGTGTCTTTAAGAAATGCATCCATATCGTTGGTAGAAGTGATCTCAAAATTCAGACTCTGTCCGTCGAAAAAGTCCAGGGTAAGAACTCTTGTCTTTGGATTTTTTGTCAGTACCTTGATTTTCATTCCTAATGCTATTCCTATTTTCACGACTTCCTGCCCGATACTTCCGAAGCCAATCACTCCAAGTGTTTTTCCTGAAAGTTCATATGCTTTGCTGAATGACTTTTTCATGGCTTCGAAATGGGTTTCTCCCTCCAGCGGCATCAGCCGGTTCGATTCATGAAGGAATCTTGCGAGTGCGAAAAAGTGCCCAAAAACAAGCTCAGCAACTGATTTTGAAGAAGCTGTCGGGGTATTGATCACTTTTATGCCTTTGCTTTTAGCATATTCTACATCAATATTGTCCATTCCTATTCCTCCACGTCCGATGATCTTCAGACCTGGGCAGGCATCAATCACGTCCTGTCTTACTTTCGTTGCGCTTCTCACCAAAAGAATATCTACGTTATTTTCATTAATAAAACTGATAACGTGATTCTGGGCCACTCTGTTGGGCAGAACTTCAAATCCTGCTTCTGTAAGGGCCAGCTCTCCTGTTTTTGAGATTCCATCGTTTGCTAAAACTTTCATGCGTTATTTAGATTTAAAGATTGAAAAATTCAGGTATTTAAAAATTTTAAATCGGGTCGCAAATTAATAAATTTTAATTAACTGCCCTAAACCTTTCTATCTTTGAATTTTTGCTTAAATTATTTAATCGATTTCATAACATCCACCAGCACCTGTACACTTTCGATCGGTAAAGCGTTGTATAAGCTTGCCCTGTAGCCTCCAAGGCTTCGGTGTCCGTTCAGTCCGCTGATTCCTGCGGCTTTCCAGGCCGTGTCGAATGCTTCTTTTTTGCTTTCATCCGTAATTCTGAAAGAAACATTCATCAGAGAACGATCTTCTTTTACACAGAAGGTTTCAAACAGTGGATTGCTGTCGATCTCATCATATAAAAGTTTGGCCTTGGCTTCATTTCTTGCTTCTGCCGCTGCAATTCCGCCGTTCTTTTCAAGATATTGTAATGTAAGAAGGGAAGCATATACCGGGAAAACCGGAGGTGTGTTGTACATGGATTCTTTTGAAATATGCTGAGAATAGTCCAGGATAGAAAGCATATTCTCTCTCCCTGTTTTTCCAAGAATTTCTTTTTTGATTACCACCAAAGTAACTCCTGCGGGCCCCATATTTTTCTGAGCTCCTGCATAGATCAGATCAAATTTGGAAAAATCCAGCTGTCTTGAAAAAATATCAGAACTCATATCACAAACCATCAGCGTATCTACATCCGGGAAAGATTTCATCTGAGTTCCGTAGATCGTATTGTTTGAAGTACAATGGAAATAATCGTACTCTGGACCAACCATATAATTTTTAGGAATGAAAGAATAGTTTTCTTCTTTGGAAGAGCCTACCACATCCACAGTTCCTAATTTTTTTGCTTCTTTAACAGCTCCTGCCGCCCATGTTCCTGTATCCATGTAAGCAGCCTTACCGCCCACTTTCATCAGGTTGTAAGGAACCATCGCAAACTGAAGGCTTGCACCGCCGCCCAAATAAAGTACTTCATAATCATCGCCAAGGTTCATCAGTCTTTTCACAATGGCCCGCGCTTCGTCCATTACCGCAACGAAATCTTTGCTTCTGTGCGAGATTTCAAGAAGAGACAACCCAATGCCATTAAAATCTAAAATAGCTTCTGCTGATTTTTCAAATACCTCCTGAGGTAAGATGCATGGCCCTGCGCTGAAATTGTGCTTTTTGCTCATATTTTTATTTTTTGGTTGTGCAAGATGGTTGGACTTGCGGTTTTATTAATGATATTTATAGATTTGTTGACAATTAAAGTTAAAAAAACCGCCTCATAATGGTGAGACGGAGCCTTTATTATTCACCGTGTAAGAACGCTTTTTTGTTAAGCAGTGTTTCTTCAGATTCTACGTGATCTTCATCAGGAACACAACAGTCTACCGGGCATACAGCCGCACACTGAGGTTCTTCATGGAATCCTTTGCATTCCGTACATTTATCTGTTACAATGAAATAAACATCATCACTTACGGGTTCCTGCGGCGAATCTGCATCTACTGTAAGTCCTGACGGTAAAGTCACAGTACCTGCCAGAGCGGTACCTTCAGAAGCTTTCCAGTCTACGGCTCCTTCATATATTGCATTATTTGGGCATTCCGGTTCACAGGCTCCGCAATTAATACATTCATCAGTTATTTTAATAGCCATCGCTAATTTTTTTTAAATTTGCACAAAATTACAAAATATTCCCCAATTTAAAAGTAATTATGAATATTGAAAATCAAGTTTTAGGACTTATTAAGTTAAGCGAGTATATAAAAGAGTTTTTAGCAAAGGATCAGAGTGATTATAACGATAATGATACTGAGTTTGAATTATTACTCAAAAGGTCTGAAATAGAAAATCCGTGGTTTACCATTGATAATCAGAAATTTGCTCTGAAACAGTGGACGGAGCTGCTTACCGGAGAAAATTTAAATAACTGGCTTAAAAGTTATTCTGTTTCCAGAACTTCAAAAAGAGTAGGACTGATCCTGGCCGGAAATATTCCTCTGGTCGGACTTCATGATGTGATATCAGTAGTTTTAAGCGGTCATATTCCTTTGATCAAGCTGTCTTCAAAGGATAAACGAATGGTACCGTTCCTGCTGAAAAAATGGAATGAGTTTTCCGGTGGAGCTGTTCAGTTTGAATTTGTTGAAAGACTGGAGAACTTTGATGCTGTGATTGCAACAGGAAGTAATAATACAGCCCGATATCTTGAATATTATTTCAAAAACCATCTGAGCATCATCAGAAAAAACAGAACTTCTGTAGCAGTTTTGAAAGGAAATGAAACTCCCGAAGAACTTCAGCTTCTGGCCGAAGATATTTTCAGGTATTTCGGGCTTGGATGCAGAAATGTGACAAGAGTTTTTATTCCGGAGGATTTCGTGATCGACAGAATGTTTGAAAGTTTTGTAGGATTCCAGGATATCATCAATCATAACAAATATGCTAACAATTATGATTATAACAGAGCAGTTTATCTGCTGAACCAGGATAAATTCTGGGACAACAATTTCGTAATGATGAAAGAAGATGAGAAGCTTTTCAGTCCGCTTTCTGTGATCAATTTCAGCAGATATTCCTCTTTGGATGAAGTTGAAAGTTTTATCGCTGAAAATGAAGAAAATATCCAGTGTATTGTGGCTAAAGAAGAGCTTGGATTGGATTCCGTTTCTTTTGGAGAGGCACAGCATCCTTCCCTGGATACTTATGCTGATAATGTGGATACGATGAAATTTTTAGAATTGGTCTGATTTTCGTATCTTAACTCACTTATTTACCAAATATCAAATAAAACTATGAAAAAAATATTTTTAGGACTTACACTTTTGGGAGCACAGCTGATGTTTGCGCAAAAAGTGACCGGAGTGAAGGTTGAAAAAGTTCAGAAAGAGGTGCCTGCACAACTGAGTAAGGAGAAGATCAATCTGTATAATGACAACTTTCTTAAATTTGTTGAAGCGCTTAAATCTTCAGATCGTCCGGCTGTTGATGCACTTCTTTCCGATAAGGTAAAAGAAATCGTGACAGATGATGTACTTAAAAAAGTAAAAGAAGGCTTTGATATGAATAAGAAGCTGGAAATTTTAAAAACCGGATACCATAAATTAATGGATGGTTCCAGCTTGCCAAGCATTAACTACAAATATGCGGGAGATTCTTCTTCAAAAGAAGTGATTATGGCTGTATTTGAAGAGAATGGTAAAATCATTGGGGTAATGCCGGCGAAAAAGGAGAAATAATTTTATATTCAAAACAAATAAAAAATACTAACTATGATGACAGATGTTTTAGTTGCTCATTCCTCAGATTTGGAAAAAGCATCTTTTTACAGAAAAACGTATTTGCATGTCGCTTTATCGATCCTTGCTTTTATAGGGGTTGAAACTATTTTACTGAAAACGGTCCCGAAGGAGATTATTGCAATGATGTTCGGACAGAAATACACTTGGTTGCTGATCATCGGTGTTTTCTGGCTGGCTTCTATGTTAGCTTCTAAATGGTCACTTTCACAGAGCAGAATGACGCAGTATTTCGGTTTAGGATTTTACATCGTTCTGGAGGCTGTGATCTTTATGCCTATGATTTACATCGCAGCAGGAATGCAGGGTGGAGGAAATATTATTTTCCAAGCTGCGATGCTTACGATTGCTATGTTTGCGGGGCTTTCAATGGTGGCATTTACTTCTAAAAGAGATTTTTCATTTTTAAGAAACATCATTATTATCGGAGGTTTTCTTTCGATAGGTCTTATTGTAGCCGGAGCCATTTTCGGGTTCAACCTGGGGCTTTGGTTCTCTGTAGGAATGGTGCTTTTAGCTTCTGCAAGTATTCTTTATGAAACAAGCAAGCTTAAAAATGTCTATACAACAGGGCAGTATGTAGGTGCTTCTTTACAGCTTTTTGCTTCGATTATGCTTTTGTTCTGGTATATTCTTAGAATTTTGATGAGCAGAAGAAGCTAGTTAAATGGAAAGTGAGAAAATATAAATTCAGATTCAATTTCTTATGAATAATAATCCTGGTGATACTTCGCCGGGATTTTTAATGTTGCCACGAATACACGAATAGTTGCGGCCATACATATGTTTTTAGCATAAAGAAATTCGTGCATTCGTGGCATTACACACAAGATACAAGGGTATTCCACTGCCATGTAAAAATAGTATTTGAATTTCTAAAGTATTGAGCCCAAAGAATCCTACTGATATTATTATTCACTATTATTTTTAATTGTATGCCACGAATACACAAATAATTGCGGCTATGGATGTGTTTTTTTTTAACATAAAAAGATTCGTGCATTCGTGGCATTCTACACATAAGAGACAGCAATATCCCACTGCACAGATAAAAAATAGTATTGAATTTCTAAAGTATTGAGCCCAAAGGATCCTACTGATATTATTATTCAGTATTATTTTCTATGCCACGAATACACGAATAATTGCGGCTATGGATGTGTTTTTTTTTAACATAAAAAGATTCGTGCATTCGTGTCATAACAAAATAAGAGACAAGAATATCCCATTATCATATAAAAAATAGTATTTGAATTTATTCTAAAGTATTGAGCCCAAAAAATCCTGATGATAGTATTCACCGGGATTTTAATGGAAATTCTTTAATTGTAAACACAATGGCAACAGCATCAGCAATAAAATTACAGAAGCTTTAAAGCATATGTTTTAAATTGAAATTAAAGAATGTAGAAAATATAGTATAAAGAAAAGTCTCAGTAGTACTTTATTGTATAATTTTTTAGTTGTTAAATCCGTAAATGATTCAATAAAAAATTACTTATCAATAGATCCTAAGACCTTCTGTGCAAAAGAATTTAAAGCGTCTTTTTCGCTCATTCCGTTCTGAACGCTGGCGTGCACCTCTAAGGCTCCGCAGATATTGGTGATCAGTTCTCCTGCTACGTTTAAATCTTCTTCGCTGGTTCCTCTGAACTCACAAAAGCTTTCCAGAACCTCTAGTGTTTTTTCAAGATTCTCAGGGGTATGATTCTGATAAAACTGTCTGATTACGGGTAACTTCATTACTGTATTTCTTTAAAAAGATTAATTAAACTCTCAGCCTGATTGCTCTGTACCTGATTCACCAATTCACCGTTTTTAAAAACTGCAAAAGTGGGAAGGTTGTCAACCGTTGCTAATTTTCTGCTTTCAGGAAGTTTTTCAGCATCTACGTATAAAAATGGAATTTCTTCGTTTTCTGATGCTAATTTTTTGAATTTCGGCTTCATGATTCTGCAGTTTCCGCACCATGTTGCGCCATACTGAACCACTACTTTTTCATTGTCGTTCACGATATTCTGTAACGTATCTTCTGTTAATTCTGTGTACATAAGTTAAATTTTAAGAAATAAAATTTAACAATGTAGCAATGCGGTAATTAGTTTAACAATTTCAAATATTGAATTTCAAATATTGGTACATTGTTACACTGCTGTATTGTTACATTACCGTAATTGCTACATTGTTATATTATTTTAATTAGTTCTTAGCTAAGTATTCTGCTGTAGAAGTTCGGTCTGCTTTCATGGCATCTTTTCCTTCTTCCCAGTTGGCAGGACATACTTCTCCGTGTTTCTGAACGTGTGTGTAAGCGTCGATCAGTCTTAAATATTCTTTCACGTTTCTTCCAAGAGGCATATCGTTAACAGACTCGTGGAAAATTTTTCCGGTTTCGTCGATTAGATAAGTTACTCTGTAAGTTACGTTGGAACCTGTGAAAGTTTCCTCTCCATCGTCATTGTATTCGAAATCCTGATCTACGATTCCTAAAATGTTTGCCAGCTGCCTGTGAGTATCAGCTAAAAGCGGGTAAGTTACTCCTTCGATACCTCCGTTATCTTTTGCTGTGTTCAGCCATGCGAAATGTACTTCGTTGGTATCACAAGAAGCACCGATTACTTTAGTGTTTCTTTTTTCGAATTCACCTAAAGCATCCTGGAAAGCGTGAAGCTCGGTAGGACATACAAAAGTGAAATCTTTCGGATACCAGAATAAGATTACCTTTTGCTGGTTGGAAGTAGCTTCTTCAAGGATGTTGATTCTAAGATCATCACCCATTTCAGACATAGCATCGATGGTTACATTTGGGAATTTTTTTCCTACTAAAGACATAATTTTCTGTTTTTATTAAATTTTCTGGTGCAAATATATAAATATTTCATCTATCGAACAAATGAATATTGATAAATAAAATCTATAATTGTTTTTAATGGATTTAAAGAAAAAAAGCCCTGAAATCAGAACTTTTTGTTTACTTTATACCAATTTTTGTACTCTGATTATGAATTAAATGGAGATAAAGCATCTTTGATACGCTTCATAGCTTCCCTGAGATCTTCTTCAGAAGCTGCATAAGAAAACCTGATACATTCAGGACTTCCGAAAGAAACTCCGCCTACACATCCTACATGGGCTTTTTCCAATAAAAACAGAGCGAAGTCATCAGAATCTTTGATCTCCATACCGTTCAGCGTTTTTCCTATATAATATGAAATATCGGGAAAGAAATAAAATGCAGCCTTTGGAAGCAGTACTTTAAATCCCGGAATCTCTTTCATCAGATCATACACAAGGTCTCTTCTTTTCTGGAAAGCATCGATCATGTATTTATATTCGGAAGGATTCGTTTTTAAAGCGGTAATAGAAGCTCTCTGCGCCATTGTATTTGCTCCGCTGGTCATTTGTCCCTGGATCTTTTCACAGGCTTTTGCCAGCCATTCCGGACAGGCAGAATACCCGATTCTCCATCCTGTCATGGCAAATGCCTTGGACATCCCGTTGATGACGGCAGTCTGCTCATATACTTCAGGGAATTGAGCTATAGATGTTGTTTTTGTTTCATAATTAATATACTCATAGATCTCATCCGAAATAACCGTCACATGAGGGTATTTGGCAATAACTTTCGCCATCGATTTTAATTCGTCATACGTATAATATCCGCCGGAAGGATTGCACGGAGAACTGAAAAGGATAACTTTTGTTTTGTCTGTAATGGATTCTTCAAGCTGTTCAGCCGTTATCTTAAAATCTGTAACATAAGAAGTCGGAAGCATAACCGAAGTTCCTCCCATCATTTTCACCATTTCATCATAGCTTACCCAATAAGGTACCGGAAGCAACACTTCATCACCATCATTAACCACGGAGGCCAGTACGTTTAAAATAGCCTGTTTAGCACCATTGGATACACAGATTTGGGTTGGCTTATAGTCAAGATTATTGTCTCTTTTTAATTTAAAGGCAACTGCTTCACGAAGTTCAGCAAACCCTGGAACAGGAGAGTAGTGGCTGTAATTCTGGTTAATGGCATCAAAAGCAGCCTGTTTGATATTGTCCGGAACGTCAAAATCCGGTTCACCAAGAGTAAGACTGATCACATCAATGCCGGCGGCCTTCATTTCTCTTGCTTTGTTGGACATGACGAAAGTCTGTGAGTAACCTAATCTTTTTACTCTATCTGAAAGTTTATCCATGTGGGTCTTTTTGAATTTTAACAAATATATAATAAAAACGTTTTGCCGGGAAATAAAAGTAGGGTAGTAAAAAAGATTTTTGTCAGGTTTAATTTTATTACCGGGTTTGGACATATTTGAAAGTTGTTTTCAAAGAGTAGAGGCTCATCGGATTGAAAAAAATACAGCGGCAAAAATGCCTGTCTTTTTTATATCCGGATCTTAAAGTTTGAATAAAGCCAATAAAAACTTATTTTTGTAGATTATAATAATTCATATGGCAGCATCGTTACTATTAAAATACTTTCCTGATCTTACAGAGAAGCAGATCGAGCAGTTTTCCCAGCTGGAGGAACTGTATAATGAATGGAATGAAAAAATCAATGTGATCTCAAGAAAAGACATGGAATCGCTGTATGAGAAGCATGTTCTGCATTCTTTAGGAATTGCAAAAATAATGGAATTTGCACCCGGTACAAAGGTGCTGGACATTGGAACAGGAGGAGGTTTCCCGGGGATTCCCCTGGCGATTTTGTTTCCGGAAACACAATTTACTCTAGTTGATTCTATCGGAAAGAAGATCACTGTAGTAAAAGCAGTGGCAGAAGGAATAGGGCTGACGAATCTAACGGCTATTCACGGAAGAGCAGAAAAAGTAAAAGAAAAGTTCCATTTTGTGGTAAGCCGCGCTGTAACTCAGATGCCGGAATTCCTGAGATGGCTGAAAGGAAAATTTGAAAAAGAACAGCTTAATCCCAAACACAACGGAGTTTTATATTTAAAAGGCGGCGATCTTGCAGAAGAATTAGCCGGAATTAAATGTGAAATCTTCAATCTTAAAAACTATTTTGATGAAGAATTTTTTGATACTAAAAAAGTGATTTACGTATCAAAAGGCAATTTTAACTCTTGATTTATTGAAATTAAGTCGTAATTTTTGCTGAATTTTTATTAATAATCAGTAAATTTAAGGTTATGAAAAAACTTTTAAATATTGGATTTTCTGCATTGTTTTTAGGACTGGTTTTGGTCTCCTGTGAAGATGATGATTACCAGACCATACAGTCTATAGGAAAAATCAGGATCGACAGTGTGAAGATCATGCAGGATACTATGGCTGTGCATTCAATACAGAGCATCAGGACGTATTCAACATATTCGTCCCAGTGTGAAGGGTTTTACGGATATGATTACATTCATGACAGCAGCCTGGAAAGATCTGTTACTGCTTATAAATATACCACAGAAGGTCCTTGTACGCAGGGAATCCACGTAGGAATCAACCAGATCAAATTCAGCCCGCGCCAGACAGGAACCTATACATTTAAATTCTGGAATGGTGACAACAGCTGGATCACCAAAACAATTGTAGTTGAATAAAAATGAAATGGATTTCACTTTGCTTTTTTCTCCTTGCCAATGCTCTTTTCGGGCAGAAAATAATCTGGCAGGAAGATCGTAAGCTGGTCTGGGACAACTTTAAAAGTCCCGTGAACAGAAAAAACAGTCCCGATGTGGCAGCCTATACCCATTGCGGATGGGAATACTCCGTAGTGAAATCTACCAACCCGAAATCTCCGGTTAAAATTGAGATCAAGGCTATTTTTAATGAAGACAGATCCTGGAAAGATGTTAAGAAGATAAGCGATTATATCCTGCTTCATGAGCAGAAGCATTTTGACATTGCAGAGTTATTTGTCAGAAAATTCAGAAAAGAAATAGAAGAAAAGATCAAAACTTCCGGTGATTACAATAAAAACTTTAAAGCAGTTTACAACAAAATATCAAACGATTACAAAAAATTTCAGATGTCCTATGACAGAATCACAGAACATGGGATGAATAAAGAAAAGCAGGCAGAATACAATGCTATTATTACTGAAGAACTGGACAACTTAAAAAGCTACAAAGCCTCTTGAAATTCCTCAATAAGATCATCCACGAACTGCTGGCCCAAAATCCGGACCTTTCGGAGTTCAATATCGTTCTGCCCGGAAAACGTCCCATCGTATTCATCAGGCAGATCTTAGAAGAAAACCATTACTCAGGATTTCTTCCCAATTTTTTTACCATAGAAGAGCTGATCGACAGGATTGCAGACAAACAGCCTGTTCAGGGGATTTCCCTATGGCTTTTTGCCTTTGATGTCTACCGCAGCCTTGGTCTTATCCCGAAAGATGATTTTGTAGACTTTTTAAAGTGGTTTCCGACTCTTCAGAAGGACTGGGACGATATCCTGAAGTTCTCGGAAAGTGATGAAGCTGTTTTACAGTACATGTTTGATGAAGAAAGGATCAAAGAATGGGCCCAGGACCTTGGGGAAGATGATGATGTTCCACGTAAGAAATTCCTTAATTTCTGGCAGAATATGAATGTTTTTCTTCCTATTTTAAAGAAAAAGCTACAGGAAAAAAATTGGGCAACTTCCGGAATGATCCATGAAACCGCTAAAGCCAGGATCGCTGATTTTGCTGAAAATACTTCCGAACATTTTGTATTCTGTGGCTTCAATGCCTTTACACCGGTGGAAGAAAAGCTGGTCAGAAGCCTGCTGAGGAGGAATAAAGCACAATGTTTCTTTCAGGCGGACCATTATTATTTTGATGATGAAAGACAGGAAGCCGGAAAATTCCTCAGGAACCACAAAACATGGAAAGAATTTGATGACAACAGGGCTTTTCAGTGGATAGAAGATGATTTTAACCAGCCTAAAAACATCAGGGTGTATGAAGTTTCCGGAAATGTGACGCAGACGAAAGTTCTGCCCGAAATATTTAAGGAAATTGAAAATAAGACCTATTCCAATACGGCAGTGGTATTATTGGATGAAAATCTTCTCCCGGCAAGCCTGGATGTGATGTACGGTGTTGAAAATCTGAATATTACTATGGGTTTCCCGCTGAAGAACCTTTCGTTTTCCAATGCCGTTAAACAGCTTTTCTATCTTCAGAAACAGCTGGAGAAAAATAAATCTTCCTATTACTACAGAGATATTTTCCCGATCCTTGAAGAGCTTCCGAAATCTGCTGAAGATGAGCTAATTATCAGTAATTTCAGAACAAAAGTAGAGGAGAGGAATATCGTTTACATATCAAAAAAGCTTTTAGACGAACTTCTGAACGGGCTTTCCTATTACGGGCTTCTTAAAAAAGCAGATCACACAGGTGTTTATCTGGATATGCTTATTGCTTTCTGCAAACAGATCAAGTGGCTGGAAATAGATGATATTCAGTATGAAAACGTTTCCCACTTTGAAAATGCATTCAGAATTATTAAAAACCAGCTTAGTCCATATGATTTCGAGATCAAAATGGAAACGCTGGAAATCCTGATCAACCAGCATGTTAATTCCGAGAGTATAGATTTTCAGGGCGAGCCGCTCCGCGGACTTCAGATCATGGGGCTTCTGGAAACCCGTCTTTTGAATTTTGAAAATGTCATTATGCTTTCTGTGAATGAAGGGAAACTTCCTTTGGGGAATTCCCAGAATACCTATATTCCGTTTGATATCAGACGGTATTTTGACATGCATACGTTTCTGGAAAATGACAGTATTTATGCCTATCACTTTTACAGGCTGATCCAGGATTCCATGAATGTCCATCTTCTGTACAATGCGCTCAGTTCCGGGGTGAATACCGGGGAGAAAAGCAGATTCATCACACAGATAGAAATGGAGAGTTCCCATAAGATAGAGCATCTCATTATTGAAAATTCTTCCGAGCCCATTGTTTCTCAGCCGATAGAAATTCCGAAGACGGAGATCGTCATGGAAAGGCTTCAGAAATGGAAAGAAAAAGTATCTGCTTCCCACCTTACCAGCTATCTTTATAATCCGATAGATTTTTATCTTTCCAAGATTTTGAAGACCTCGGAAACGGATGAAATAGAAGAAGAATTATCCGTTAAAAATTACGGAAACCTGGTTCATTATTCACTTCAAGAAGTATATGAATTACTTAAAGGTAAAGTTTTAAAGGAAAGAGATTTACATAATTCAATTAAAGGAATAGATCAATATATAAATGTAGCCATAGAAAAGCTGAAACACCAGCCTGAATTCTATGAAAAGGGGATGAATTTTATTCACCGGGCTATTGCTAAAAAGGTGATTGAAAATGTTCTTAACCATGACCTTGAACTGGTAAGGAGTGGCCATACCCTGGAGATTTTAGACATCGAAAAAAGATTTGAAAATGTGGATTTCTATCTAGATGGCAGCGACAAAATTTCTTTCTTCGGATTTATCGACAGGATAGACCGCCTGGACGGAACTTTGAGAATTATTGATTATAAAACGGCAAAAATCAAAAACCTCACGGTAAAAATAGATGAAGGTAACGTCGCTGAATATTTCCATAACAGCGAAAGGAAACAGGCACTTCAGCTATGCATTTATCATTATGTGGTACAAAACCTTCCCGAATTCTGGGGCCTTCCTATAGAGACGGGCATCTGGAGCTTTGCAGAAGCGAAAAAAGGGGTGGTTTCCCTGCAGTTTGACAAAGGAAATATTGATGATGCCATGCAGTCTGTAAAGAACCTTATCCTGGAAATATTGAATCCGGATCTCAGTTTTATTGAAAATATCAAGCCTTATTCCAGCTAAAAATGCACTCCGTTGCTGAAGTGCACTCAATTTGAAATGAAGATATGTTAGTGAATTTTTATTAGAGCCTGTTTAAATTTTTTTGATATTATCCATAAATAATTACTGGGGAAAAATATTCCTGCGGATTAGGGAGATTACGCAGGTTTATTTAGGTTATAAGAATTTGCGTAATCTGCGTGATTAATTTAAACTGACTCTTATAATTTTACTTTCCTGTTCACTGTTTTTCCGTCTGAAGTAATCATTTGAACTACATAAACTCCTGATTCTAAATTATTTGATTTGAATTCAGGTCTGTTGATTTCCTGTTGAAGAATCAATGCTCCAGAAATGCTGTAAATACTGATGTTTTTAATGCCGTTATCTGCTCTTGCACTGATCTGGTGATTTTGGGTAAATATTTCGGCTTTACTGGCTAATGAACTATCTGACAGTGTTTTTCTGAACTGCAGATTATAAAATTGAGTAACAATTTCAAAGGTATTGTTCTGATTGTCAATGTCTTTTATATTGATTCCTCCATCTTCTGTGTATTCCTTCCGGGAAACTGTTTTTAAGAGATTTTTCTTATCATCAAAGATATTAACAGAGATAAGTTCTTCCTGAGAAAGCTTTAGTTTTAAAATTCCATTGTTTTCAGACTGTATGATCTCATTTTCAGGAACTTCTACGGGTGTGTTCTTAACGTACGGAATTAGTTTCTGATCATTATTTTCCTGTACTTTTAAAAGATAAACCCCGTCTTTTAATGAAGACAAACTGATTTCCGTCCCTGATTTACTTACTGCTTTCTCCTGATTGAAATCTGTAATTCCAACTACTTCCATATTGCCAGGATCCGGTTTTAATTGAGAAGAATAGAGCGAATGAACTTCGGGCTGGCTGTTTTCCTGTTGTTTTGAAGTCAGTATCGCCCACTGGTTCAAAAGGCCTCCGCTCCTTAGGGTATTGAATTTCGCATTGGATGCCAGAGTGAAGGGAACAATTCCACCCACATGGCCCAAAGGTCCCCAATAGAATGCTTCCAGCTTATATTTATTCAGATCCCACCAGGCATAATATCCACGTTGCACATCAATGGTTTTGGAGGTGTTTTCCGGCGGGATAGCCAGATCTACTGTGGAGTGTCCTAAAGTCATAGGTGTTTTGTTGTACCAGTCATACACATCTTTAGGTTTCATGCATCGTCTGAGATTATTGTTTGGGTTATTGGTAACGTCATTCACGAAATTCTGAGTGAAAAGGTTTCTCCAGATCACGGGCCCCCAAAGGAGACCTCCATTGTCCTGAACTACATGGTAATTGTATTTATCGAGATATTCCGATGAAATAACCTCCGAAATGCTGGTATTGTAAGTTTTATAGCCCGTATTATTGCAGGTATGCAGAACATTCGCCACGAAAGAAGTAAACGGGTAAAAATCCTTTTCCAGAACCCCTTTGTTCAATGTAACCCCTGAAAAATCATAGGGACCGTCTCCCATGTAAGCGTATTTGAATTTCAGATTGGCAGGGTTGGAGGCATTCAGGCTTTTTAAAGTGGACATGGCAGCGTGGGCGCCTTGGGAGTAGCCCGCAAGAAAGTATTCATCGTAGCGCTTTACACCTAATTGTCCAAGAACCTTATTGGCTGCCGTTACAAAATCTATCGTTGCGCCGGCTTCTGTAACAGCATCTACATAAGGATGAACTCCGTCTCCGCTTCCCATTCCTACGTAATCCGGTGCCATCAGAATGTATCCATTGAGCACATAGGAAAGTTCCACTACAAATCCGGCCGTCAAAGCTCCTTTAAAATTGGAAGGGACATTAGCTCTGCTGTCGGTCGTTCCATGATCAGATACAACCGTTGAAAGTTTAAAATTAACGTTTGGGTACATCAGAAGTCCTGTGGCTTTGACCAAGACATTCTTTTCATTTTTGGTGTAATAAGTGATTTTGTATCCTTTAAGTCCAACATTGAACCCATTGAGATAACTGATAAAATCCGGTGCATCTTGTTCCCCAAGACTGCCGGCTATGAAATTGGTTACACCTTGCGGGGTCAGGTCTAATTTTTGTTCAAAGCTGACAACATCTCCTGCCTGTTGGGCAAAAAAGAACGGAGCGGTGAAACTTAATAAAAGGGTGGATAATTTTCTCATATCAATATTTTTTGATTTTATTAAATTAATTGTTTTTAATAAAATGTCGATAATAGTAATACATCAATAATTATTCGCTGAATACAAGTTCCCTGCAAAGTGAGTAAAAGGAGGAGTCCGGCCATTCGGCCGGACTCCTCTTCAGTATATGTTAGCTTGATTTAAAAAGCGTTGATTCCTGTAATATCTAACCCGGTGATCAGTAAATGAACATCGTGCGTACCTTCATATGTAATCACAGATTCAAGGTTGGCTGCGTGTCTCATCATCGGGAATTCACCCATGATTCCCATACCGCCAAGGATCTGTCTGGATTCTCTTGCAATGTCAATAGCCATTTTCACGTTGTTACGTTTCGCCATTGAGATCTGTGCAGGACTTGCTTTGTGATCATTTTTAAGGTTTCCTAACTGAAGACATAATAACTGTGCTTTTGTAATCTCCGTTAAGAATTCAGCTAATTTTTTCTGCTGAAGCTGGAAAGAACCGATAGGCTTCCCAAACTGTTTTCTTTCTTTGGAATACTGAACAGCTGTACAGTAGCAGTCAATGGCTGCACCGATTACGCCCCATGAAATTCCATATCTTGCTGAATTTAAACAAGATAAAGGTCCTTTTAACCCGGTTACTCCCGGAAGCAGGTTTTCTTTATGAACTTTTACATCATTAAATACCAGTTCTCCGGTTTTCGATGCTCTTAAGCTCCATTTATTGTGAGTTTCAGGTGTGGTAAAGCCTTCCATTCCTCTTTCAACGATCAGTCCCTGTATTTTTCCTTCTTCATTTTTCCCCCAAACCACTGCGATGTCGCACAGCGGAGAATTTGTGATCCACATTTTGGCACCGTTCAGAAGATAGTGATCGCCCATATCTTTAAAGTAGGTTTCCATGGAACTTGGATCAGAACCGTGATTAGGCTCAGTCAGTCCGAAAGAACCGATCATTTCTCCCGAAGCAAGATGGGGAAGGTATTTTTTCTTCTGCTCCTCGGAACCGAATTCATTGATAGGGAACATCACCAGCGAGCTTTGTACCGAAGCAGCAGAACGTACCGCAGAATCTCCTCTTTCCAGTTCCTGCATAATAAGGCCATAAGAAATCTGATCTAATCCTGAACCGCCATATTCAACGGGAATATATGGACCTAAAGCTCCAATTTTCCCCAATTCTTTCATTAAGCCCGGAATATCAGTATGATTTTGCGCGGCCTGGTCAATCTGCGGCATTACAAAACTCTCCACCCAATCTCTTACCGATTGACGGATCAGTTTGTGTTCTTCAGTAAGTAAAGCATCTATTCCGTAGTAGTCTGGAATGCTTGTAAGAGGATAATATGACATGATTTTTTGATTTGCCTAAAAGTAAGACTTTTCGTGTGGTTTGAAAAATTTTTTTACGAATCTTTGTTGCCTTTGATTTTCAGTAAGATAAAGATAGCCTGCAGAATTTACGAGTAAATAGAGCCTTTAAGATTCCTCCTCATCATTAGAGATAGGATATTGGTTAGCCGCATTGTGCACCTTGCTTTTGAACTTATACAGATACGGAGCTTTATTTGCAGATCCGTCATACAGTTTTTCCAGCCTGTCCAGGATATTTAAGCTTAATATCTTGCGCTGGAAATTATTTCTCCTGAATTTCAGTCCCAAAATTGTTTCGTACAGCGACTGGAGATCTTTCATGGTAAATTTTTCAGGAAGAAGATTGCTGGCTGCTACTTCGGTATTGATATTCATGCGGAGATATTCAAGGCCTGTTTCTATAACCCTGTCATGATCGAAAGCCATTTTAGGCAATTTATTAACCTCAAACCATTCACAGCTTTCGTTGAATGCATCCGGGAAAGTATTGGCAATGGAAAAATCAATAAGGCTGCAGTAACCTACCGTAATGAATCTCTGAAAGATCCAGTGGTCCTTCGGAACTTCAATTCCTTTATTATTGAGAAGGATCTGGTGTACATTATTCTCCGTACGGTCGATTCTTCCAAAAGTGTGGAACTGTTTCAGGAAAAGATCCTGAAGATGAGTTCTTTCATACAATACCCTTGCAGCAGCCTCGCGAAGGTCCTCATCATTAAAAACAAAACCGCCTGGCAGCGACCACAGATTCAGATCATGATATTTTAAAAGCAAAACCTTCAAAATATTATTGTGAAAACCAAATATCGTGCAGTCAACAGATACATGTGCTACAAAATCTTTTGTATCAATAAGTTCCTGAAGGGTTTCTTTGTTTTTAGTGTCTTTGATTTTCATGGCAGTAAAAATAAAATTATTTTTCTATAATTTCTTTGCTGCAAGCTTAAAATATATCAAACTCACTGTAAAAAGTACAGAAACAGCCAGTAATATATAGAGCGGATAATAGTTTAGTAACTGTTTTCCGAAAAGGGCAGCCATGATGATGGAACTGACAGAGCTTCCGAGTGATGAAAAAATGACAATCAGAGAGGTAAACAGATTAATTTTTTCTTTGTCAACCTTTGCAATCATTTTTGAATTGATGACAGGATAGAGTGGTGACAGAAAAAGCCCGATCACAGGAAATAAAAACAGAATAATGCCGGAATTCACAGAATCAAAATACTGGATTCCCAAAATCACCAGAAGCACAGCGATGATTAAAGAAATACACAAAATATAATATCCGGATAGTGAATACCTATGGATAATATTGGCGGTCACCGTTCTCCCGGCATAAGAAAAAAGAGCCAGGAAAGAAGTGGCCTGCAATGCAAAGAATGAGTTGACATTCAGATGGTTTTTATAAAAAGAAGGCAGCCATGAATTGAATCCCTGCTCTACAAAAACAATAAAGAAAGCTACAGCAAGAAATGCAAGGGTTGCAGGAGTGGCGAACACTGAGAGTTCCGAAATAAGGCTTTTACTGTCAGCTTTTTTTGCTTCAGAAATATTTAATTTTGAAAATAGAAAGATCGTTACTGCACAAAGTATTGAAATCGACAGGAATCCGAATTTCCAGAACTCAGAATAGCGGCTTGAAATAAGCCATCCGAAACCTGTGTTGACAACAAAAATACCAATCATAAACGAAGCCTCTACATTATTCATCATCCTGGCAAGAGACTTCTCATCCGAAATATTATTCCTTATAATTCCGAAAACACAGATCTTCCCGATTGCGAAACAAGTCCCGATAATAGCAAACCAGACTTTATAAAACCAGAAATCTTCTATAAACGGAAGAAAACATGAACAGATTCCGACGATGACTAAGGCCGATATCAATGCCTTTTTCGTACCGGTCTTACTTATGAAATTTACGGCAAAAAGTGAAATAAAGGCAATCGGGATATCCTTGAATGATTCTAAAAAGCCTAGCTTTTCGTAAGTGATCTTTGCTTCCGAGAGCTGAAGAATTACTATGCCCATACAGTTTAAAACCATTGAAAAAATAAGGAAGGTCAGTTTTAACGGAAGAGAGATCCGGGGAAGGTTGGCTGTCATTTTGGGGACTTTTTAGATTAGTTTTTTAAGGAAATTTTATGAATTATGAAGTTAATTTAGTGCTTTGAACTCCCAAAAATAAACGAAAAATTAAAATAATTGTGAATACAATGTTAATTATTTAAAAAAAAATATATTTTTATTGTCTCAATTTGAGAATTAAAAAAATAACTGTATATGAATCTAAGAATATCAAGAAGTCTGGGACTGGTTGCAGTGCTGTATTTTACAGCTAATTTCAACGCACAGACCAGCGTAAAGGACACTGTTCCGAAAGAGAATAAAATAGAGGAGGTCATAATGATTGGTTATGGCAGTCAGAAAAAAAGTAATGTAACGGGAGCGATCTCAAGCATAAAAGCTTCTGACATTGAAAATTCTCCTACTGCGGGGAGACCTGAGCAAATTATGCAGGGGCGTGCGGCCGGTATAAGTGTAGTATCAAACTCAGGGCAACCTGGAACTGCCGCGACAGTGCGTGTACGTGGAATTACAAGTTTTGGTGCCGGAAGTAATGATCCATTGTGGGTGGTAGACGGAATTGTAGTGGACAACATCGGATGGCTGAACCAATCTGACATTGAAGGAATGGAAATTCTGAAAGATGGTGCTTCTGCTGCTATTTACGGTGTTTCAGCTGCAAAGGGAGTTGTTTTGATTACAACTAAAAAAGGAGCAAAAGGAAGAATGAACCTTTCTTATAATGGTTTCTTTGGAGTGGGAAATGCGGCAAAGAAGCTTGATCTTCTGAATGCAACACAATATGGGAATATTATGAATGAAGTGATTGCCAATGATAATATGTATAATAATGCCAATCCTCCTAATCCTCCCATGTTTGCTAATCCAAACTCACTGGGAACAGGAACGGATTGGCAGAAACAAATTTTCAATTCGGCACAGCGTCAGTCTCATGAATTTAGTATCAGTGGAGGAAACGATAAATCTACGTTCTATACTTCATTTGGATATTATGACCAGCAGGGCATTGTATTGAGGGACATTTCAAATTATAAGAGAATTAATGCCAGATTTAATTCAACACATAAAGTTTTTGACTTTTTAACCATAGGACAGACTTTTGCTTATACTCATACAAAGTCTCAGGGAATTAATGATAACAATGAATTTGGAGGACCTTTAAGTTCTGCCATTAATCTCGATCCTGTTACCCCTGTTTTAGCTACAGATCTTAGCCAGCCTGTTTATACGAATAATCCCAATATTGTAAGAGATGCCAATGGAAATCCTTATGGAATTTCACCCTATGTAAGTAAAGAGATGTCTAATCCATTAGCATTTCAGGAAACTCAAAGAGGTAGATACAAATGGTCTGATGATATTGTTGCCAATGTTTTTGGTGAGCTTAAAATAAATAAAAATCTTAATTTTAAATCTACCGTAAATGGTAAACTGTCTTATTGGGGAAATCAGGCGTTTACTCCATCAGCATTTCTAAGTACCGCAAACAACAATCTATCTAATAGTTTATTCAGAGAACTTCAAAAAAAATTCGAATGGAATACGGAGAACACCCTTACTTATCAAAATAAATTTGGAGAACACAATCTAAGTGTTTTACTAGGTCAGGGTTATTATGAATATAACATTAGTTACGGGCAGAATGCGACATTCAAGAATCTTCCGACGAATGATTGGCAAGAAGCTTCATTTAATTTTGATGTTGGAGAATCTAACAAAACTTCAAATGCATGGGATGGAAAACAAACCCATAAAGCGTCTTATTTTGCAAGAGTAGTTTACGATTATAATAACAGATATCTTTTCACAGGTACCATCCGTAGAGATGGATCATCAAAATTCGGAAGCAATAACCACTGGGGTAATTTTCCGGCAATGTCTTTAGGTTGGAATGTTTCCAATGAAAGTTTCTGGCCGGAGAACAAGGTTGTTACCAGCTTTAAGTTGAGAGGTGGATATGGTGTATTGGGAAATGATGCAATTGATGATTTTGCATTTGCCAATTTCCTTGTTCCGGGTAGTAATTATACGTTCGGAGATAATATTATTCATGTAGGATATGCACCGAGTACATTGGAGAATCGTGATCTTAAGTGGGAAAGAACATCGCAATTTAACATTGCGGCAGACCTTAAACTTTTCAGAAATTTTGATTTAAGTGTCGATCTTTACAGAAAAAAGAGTACCGATATTTTAAGAAGAGTTGAGCTTCCCGGTTATTTGGGACTGAGCAAAAACCCTTTTAGAAATATTGGGGATATGAATAACAAAGGGATTGAAGTGACTGTAGGCTATAAGAAGAGCTGGGGTGATTTTGGGATGTCTGCAAACGGTAATTTTGCCTATGTAAAAAATGAAATTTTAAGATTGGAAGGAAACAGAGAGTATGTTACTTTCGCTGGTTTCCAAACATTGGGTAATGTGTCCAGATTACAGGTTGGAGAATCTTATGGTTCTTTTTACGGATACAGAAATATTGGTGTGTTCCAAAATCAAGCAGAAATTGACGCTTATAGAAATTCAAGCGGACAGCTACTCCAGGATAAGGCAAAACCGGGAGATTTCAAAAGAGAAGATGTAAATGGTGATGGAGTCATTGATATCAAGGATTATGTTAATTTAGGTAATTCTGTACCAAAATATACATTTGGTTTTACGCTAAACATGAATTATAAGAATTTTGATTTAATGGTATTTACACAGGGACAGGCCGGAAATAAAATTTTCCAGGGTTTGAGAAGGCTTGATATCCCGGAATCAAATTATCAGACCTCAATTTTAGACCGATGGACAGGTGAGGGCACTTCTAATACAGTAGCAAGAGTAACCAAAGATGATCCTAACCAAAACTATACAGCAATGTCTGATTATTATTTGCAAAAAGGAGATTATCTGCGTATCAAATTAGTTCAGGTAGGCTATACACTTTCTAAAGATATAGCAAAAACAATCGGAGTTTCCAAAATAAGATTTTATGTTACGGGAGAGAATCTGGTTACTTTCACAAAGTACACCGGTTATGATCCTGAAATTGCAGGAGCCGATACTTTTGGTATAGACAGGGCTTTCTATCCACAGGCAAGAACCTTCCTTTTTGGTGCTAATGTTCAATTTTAATCTATAAAAAAATGAAAAACAAAAATTTGATATATAAAAGTATTTCCATTTTAATGCTTACGGGAATTAGCTTTGGAGCTGTTTCTTGTAACGATAGTAATTTGGAAGATGTTAAAAATACAGGAACCTTCGATTCAAATAATTATTTTAAAAACGAAGAGCAGTCTTTCGCGGGCCTTGTTGCAACGTACGATATGATGAGAAAATATTCTGGCGGATTTGAAAATATGGTCACATTCTTTAATGGCGCTTCTGATGATTTCTATTCCGGTGGTGGAAATTCTTCGGATGGCGCAGGTATCCAGGGGTTTTCAAATTATACATTGAATCCGGTGATTATGCCGGCCAGTTATTGGAGAGATTATTATCAGGGAATTGCAAATGCAAATCTTTTATTGGATAGAATTCCCAATGCCAATATGAATGATCAGACAAGAAAAAGATTTATAGCAGAAGCAAAAGTGTTGAGGTCATTATATTATTTTGAATTACTGAGAATGTTTAAAAATATTCCTTTAATAACAAAACCTGTTTTAGCAACAGACGATTACTACAATATTCCTCAGGAAGACCCGGCAAAAGTCTACGCACAGATAGAAAATGATATTTTGTCAGCAATTGGAGATCTTCCAATGACTATTTCTACCACTAATATGAATGAAGTGGGTAGAATTACACAAGGTTCAGCGAGAGCGATCTTAGGGAAAATTTATTTATATGATAAGAAAAACACAGAGGCAGCAGCTCAGTTTGAACAGGTCAATGGTACACCTGGTCAAACAAGCCAGTATGGATATAAGCTGGTTTCCAATTTTTCCAGTCTTTGGGTGATAGATAATAAATTTACGACAGAATCCATCCTGGAAGCAATGCATACCAATAAAGGAAACGGAATCTGGGATAACTGGGGATCTGGTAAAGATGAAGGAAATGCAGTCAATCAGATGGTTGGAATCATTTCTTACGGAACCAATAACAACATTCCTAATAATGATGCGCCAAGTATTCATTCCGGTTGGGGGTTTAATCCTGTTACAGATGATCTGTTTAACTTTATGCAGGGTGATCCACGTCTTGATGCAACGATTTTTAATGCTAAAAGCTTAAAGCAACAAAATAAAATTAGCTATTCTCCCGGGTTTAGAGATACAGGGTATTTCCTGAATAAGTATTTACCAAGAAAAGTGGATGAATCTACTCAGCCGGGAAATACAGAACTTAATTTCCGTCAGAATTATATCGCCATTAGATTAGCAGATACCTATTTAATGGAAGCTGAAGCATTGGGCGGTGCAGGAGGAAGAGCTCAGGCATTATTGGATGCGGTGAGAGCTAGAGTGGGACTTACTCCAGTGCCGGTTTCTATCCAAGCGATCAAAGATGAAAGAAGACGAGAATTGGCAGGAGAAGGGCACAGATGGTTTGACCTGGTAAGATGGGGAGATGCACCGGCCAAGTTGGGAACAAGAGGATTTAAGGCAGGCAAGAACGAAATTCTTCCAATTCCTTTTAATGAATTGATCAACACAGCTTTAAAGCAAAATCCTTTTTATTAAACATGAAGTTTCACAATTTATATAGTTTCTTTTTCAAAGGTACTGCGCTGCTTTGCGGCGTGGTACTTTTTCCTGTATCATGTGCATCCGTAAATAGTAATCAAGTCCAGTCATGGCTCACGAAAGGAAATGAAAGTGTAAAATTACAGCAGCAAACTCCGATAAGGTTTACAACAAATGCCAATAACTGGCAGAATATTGAAATTGATGATACCCAAAAATTTCAATATATTGACGGCTTTGGATACACCCTGACAGGAGGAAGCGTTGAGGTGATCAACAGGCTTTCACCTTCCAAACGGGAGGCGCTTCTGAATGAGCTTTTTGGAAAAGATAAGAATTCAATTTCCATAAGCTATTTACGGTTAAGCATTGGAGCTTCCGACCTCGATGGTGAAGTTTTTTCTTATGATGATCTTCCGGAAGGGCAGACAGATCCTACACTTTCAAAATTCAGCCTGGCAAAGGATAAAGACCTCATTGCGATGCTGAAAGAGATTTTAGCCATCAACCCCGACATCAGAATCATTGCTGCACCTTGGTCCCCTCCGGTTTGGATGAAAGACAACGGAAAATCCAAAGGAGGAAGCTTAAAACCTGAATTTTATAAAGTCTATGCAGACTATTTTGTGAAATATATCCAGGGAATGAAGAAGGAAGGCATTACCATTGATGCCATTACGCCTCAGAATGAACCTCTCCATCCCGGAAACAACCCAAGTCTATACATGCCGTCCGAGCAGCAGAGAGACTTTATCAAAGATTATTTAGGTCCCGCCTTTAAAGCCAGTAACATCAAAACAAAAATTGTAGTTTACGATCATAACTGCAACAAACCGGAATATGCCCTTGATATTCTGAAAGATCCCGAAGCCTATCAGTATATTGATGGTTCGGCTTTCCATTTGTACGAAGGAGATATTTCAGCTTTAAGCACGGTACACAACGCATTTCCGGATAAAAATTTGTATTTTACCGAGCAGTGGACGGGATCGAAGGGCACTTTTAATGAAGACCTGAACTGGCATGTTAAAAATGTAATCATCGGTTCCATGAGAAACTGGAGCAGAATTGCTTTAGAATGGAATGTAGCGAATGATCCGCAATACAAACCTCATACAGATGGCGGATGTACAGAATGTAAAGGGGCAATAACAGTTTCCGACAGTGAAAACTTCACCAGAAATGTTTCCTATTATATCATCGCGCACGCTTCTAAATTTGTCCCTGCAGGTTCACAGCGTATCGCTTCCATACAGACAGAAACACTTTCTACGGCAGCATTTAAAACCCCTGCCGGAAAAACAGTGCTTATTATCCAGAACGGAAACACTGCAGACGAAAGTTTTAATATCAAATATAACGGAAAGACCGCTCTCGTGACCCTTTCAGGAAATTCGGCAGCGACTTATGTTTTTTAATTTAATATCATGAAAAAAGTTTATTTCTTACTTACAATTGCAGCATTGGGAATTAATGTTCACGGGCAGAAAACGGTTGATCAGAAAGTGGCTGAGCTGTTGTCTAAGATGACACTCGAAGAAAAAGTAGGGCAGATGGTCCAGTACAGCGGATTTGAATACGCTACAGGACCTCAACAGTCTAATTCTGCGGCTGTTTTAGAAGAAATAAAAAAAGGAAAAGTAGGCTCTATGCTCAATGTAGCGGGGGCTGATGAGACCAGGGCCTTCCAGAAACTGGCCCAGCAGTCAAGGTTGAAAATTCCTTTACTGTTCGGACAGGATGTTATCCATGGCTACCGGACGACCTTTCCTGTCAATTTAGGTCAGGCAGCAAGCTGGGATCTGGCAATGATAGAAAAATCAGAAAGAATTGCAGCGACCGAAGCTTCAGCTTATGGTATTCACTGGACCTTTGCGCCTATGGTGGATATCGCCAGAGATCCCAGATGGGGAAGAGTAATGGAAGGTTCCGGTGAAGATACTTACTTGGGAACCCAGATTGGTCTGGCAAGAATCAAAGGATTTCAGGGCAAAGGTTTAGGAAGTCTTGATGCTGTGATGGCCTGTGCCAAACATTTTGCAGCTTACGGAGCGGCAGTCGGCGGAAGAGATTACAATTCTGTCGATATGAGTTTAAGACAGCTGAATGAAACCTATCTGTCTCCGTTTAAAGCGGCAGCCGAAGCAGGAGTAGCTACATTCATGAATTCATTTAACGATATCAACGGAATTCCTGCTACAGCCAATCAATATATCCAGAGAGCGCTTTTAAAAGGAAAGTGGAATTACAAAGGTTTTGTGGTTTCAGACTGGGGAAGCATCGGGGAAATGATTCCTCACGGTTACAGCAAAGATGCCAATGAAGCTGCTGAAAAAGCGATCCTGGGCGGAAGTGATATGGATATGGAAAGCCGTGTTTACATGGCTGAACTTCCAAAACTGGTTAAAGAAGGAAAAATAGATGTCAGATTAGTGGATGATGCAGCGGGAAGGATTTTAACTAAGAAATTCGAGATGGGACTTTTTGATGATCCTTACAGGTTCAGCAATGAAAAAAGACAGAAGGAACAGACAGATAATCCTGAAAACAGGAAATTCGGAAGAGAATTCGGTTCAAAAAGTATTGTTCTTCTGAAAAATAAAGGAAATATCCTTCCGCTTTCAAAAAGTGTGAAAACCGTTGCACTGATCGGACCTTTCGGAAAAGAAACAGTAGCCAACCACGGATTCTGGTCCATTGCATTTAAAGACGATAACCAAAGAATCATTTCCCAATTTGACGGAATTAAAAATCAACTCGATAAAAATTCAACTTTATTATACGCAAAAGGCTGTAACGTAGATGATCAGGACAAATCCATGTTTGCAGAAGCGGTGGAAACGGCGAAAAAAGCTGATGTAGTGATCATGACATTAGGAGAAGGTCATGATATGAGCGGTGAAGCTAAAAGCAGAAGCAATATCGGTTTTTCCGGCGTACAGGAAGATTTATTGAAAGAAATAGCTAAAACAGGAAAACCTGTTGTTTTAATGATCAATGCAGGAAGACCTTTGATTTTCAACTGGGCAGCAGACAATATTCCTGCCATAACATACAATTGGTGGCTGGGAACCGAAGCCGGAAATTCCATTGCCGATGTTCTGTTCGGAGCAGTAAACCCGGGAGGAAAACTTCCCATGAGCTTCCCGAGAACCGAAGGCCAGATCCCGATTTATTATAACCATTACAACACAGGCAGACCTGCAAAAAACAATACAGACCGGAATTACGTTTCAGCTTATATTGATCTGGATAATGATCCGAAATTTCCATTTGGATACGGTTTAAGCTATACGGATTTTAAATACTCTGACATGTCCTTAAGTTCAGCCAATCTTAAAGGCAACCAGACTTTAAATATCAGTGTAACAGTTTCCAATACCGGGAAATATGACGGAGAAGAAGTGGTGCAGCTGTATATCAGAGATCTTTTTGGAAAAGTAGTAAGACCTGTGAAAGAGTTGAAAGGGTTCCGGAAAGTTTTTATCAAAAAAGGAGAAAGCAGAAAAATAGATTTCAATTTAACCCCGGAAGACCTGAAATTTTTCGATGATGACCTGAATTATGATTGGGAAAGCGGTGAATTCGATATGATGGTCGGAACCAATTCCCAGGATGTTCAGACGAAAAGAATCAATTGGATCAAATAAATATTGAATAATGGCGGGCTTTAGCCTGTTTTAACATAATAAAAAAGAAAACGGCTTCAGCCAAAACCTAATATCACAGCTACATTCATGAAGATCAGATTCCGAAATATCATTCAAATCTGCACAGCAGGAATAGTAATTCTTTCTGTGACAAGCTGTTATTCAAACAAATCAGGCTCCGGCAGAAAACTGATCTGGAACGATGAATTTAACGGAAAAGGCCTTCCCGATTCATTAAAATGGAATTACGATGTAGGAGGAGACGGCTACGGCAATAACGAAGCCCAGTTTTATACAAAAAACAGACTTGAAAATGCCAGAATGCAAGATGGAAATCTTATTATTGAAGCCAGAAAAGAAAATTGGGAGAAAAATAAGTATACCTCTGCAAGGCTTTTAACCAGAGGGAAGTTCTCCTTCCAATACGGAACAGTGGAAGTGAGGGCAAAGCTTCCCAAAGGCAGGGGAACGTGGCCGGCCATCTGGATGATGAGTGAAAATATGAAAGAATGGCCGGATGACGGCGAGCTTGATATGATGGAGCATGTAGGTTTTAATCCGGGTTACGTTCATGCTTCGGTTCACACTAAGAAATACAATCATATTCAGGGAACACAGAAAACGGATACCCTGATTGTAAAAGATGTAAGTGAAAAATTCCATGTGTATAAAGCGGACTGGACACCGGAGAAAATAGAAGTCTATATCGACGGGCAGAAGTTTTTCAACTATGAAAATAAAGAAAAAACCTATGAAGCATGGCCTTTCGACCAGCCTTATTTTATCATTTTAAATCTGGCGGTAGGCGGTTTCTGGGGCGGAAAGGAAGGAATAGATGACCGTATATTTCCGCAAAAATATTATATAGACTATATAAGGGTTTATCAAAATAAATAATGAAGAGAGGGCAGTTACGTCCAAAAACAGAAAGAAAAAGATTATGAAAAAACTAATTGTAAGCTGTTTGACAGTAGGAGTGTTTCTGAATGCTAATGCACAGAATTATTGGAAAAAGAATGCAGGGAAAACAGCAAAAGTCATTCTTACGAATTCCAGGACCAATGAAAAAATGGCGGATAAAGGAACGGTGAAGTTTGAAAAATTCGGGCAGCCGAAAGAAACAGATGCCTGTATCTTTGTAGATCCGGATTTTAAATATCAGAAGCTGATCGGAATTGGCGGTGCCATCACCGATGCGTCTGCAGAAACTTTTTATAAAATGCCGAAGAACAAGCAGAAAGAAATTATAGAAGCTTACTTTGGGAAAAACGGATTGGGATATACCGTAGTCCGTACCAATATGAACTCCTGTGATTTCTCCAGCGATTCTTATACTTATGTGGAGGATAATGATACAGCTTTAAAGACTTTCAATATTGCCCATGACGAAAAGTATAAGATCCCGATGATCAAAGAGGCCCAGAAAGCGATAGGGAAAGATTTCACATTTTACTTCTCTCCGTGGAGCCCGCCGGCCTGGATGAAATCTAATAAAAGTCTCTATAAAGGGGGAAGACTGGAAAACCAGTATTACCAGACCTGGGCAGATTACTATATTAAATTCATCAAAGAATACGAAAAAAGAGGAATCAATATCTGGGGACTGACCGTTCAGAATGAGCCAATGGCCACACAGAGCTGGGAATCCTGTATTTATTCCGCTGAAGAAGAAGGTGAGTTCCTTAAAAATAATCTGGGTCCCACACTTTGGAAAAACGGTTACAAAGACAAAAAAGTAATGATCTGGGATCACAACCGGGATTTGATCTACCAAAGAGCAACAACAACTTTAAACGATCCTGAAACCTCAAAATATGCCAGTGGAATAGGATATCACTGGTATGAAACCTGGAACAATAAAACCCAGCTCTTCGATAATTTATCTGAAACCCAAAGAGCTTTCCCGGATAAGTTCCTGGCTTTTACCGAAGGCTGTAAAGAGCAGTTCAATATGTCCGGAATTTATGATGTGAGCTTAGGAGAGCTGTACGGAAAAAACATGCTTAATGATTTCAATAAAGGAACCGCTTTATGGACAGACTGGAATGTACTGCTGGATGAAACCGGAGGTCCGAACCACGTCGGAAACTTCTGTTTTGCCCCAATCATTGCCGATACCAAAACAGGAGAGGTACATTATACTTATGAATATTATTATGTAGGCCATGTTTCAAAATTTATCAGGCCTAATGCCCGAAGAATCGGAAGTTCTTCAAACAGAGCCGCCCTTACATCTACCACTTTCATGAATGAAAACGGCCAGCTGGTTACTGTGATCATGAATGATTCTGAAAACGATATTGAAACCAACCTGTGGATCGAAGGAATGGCTGCGAAATTATCTGCGCCGGCCCATTCTATACAGACGGTTATTTTGTAACTTCATATTATTATTTTAATAGAACCGGCGGCCTCGAAGAGGCCGCCGGTTCATTTTACAGTATATTTTAAATGCTGTTTATTATTCAACATCGTATTTTCTGATTACTTTCTGAGTTACTCCGGAACTGCTGAAACCACCGTCATGGAAAAGATTCTGCATTGTCACTTTTTTAGTAAGGTCAGAGAAAAGAGTTACGCAATAGTCTGCACACTCTAAGGCTGTAGCATTCCCAAGTGGAGACATATCTTCCGCGTATCCAAGGAATCCTCCGAAACCTTTCACACCGCTACCTGCAGTGGTCATTGTTGGAGACTGGGAAACTGTGTTGACACGTACTTTTCTTTCTCCCCAATAGTTTCCAAAAGTTCTTGCAATACTTTCAAGGTAAGCTTTATTATCAGACATATCATTGTAATCCGGGAATGTTCTCTGTGCTGCAATATACGTAAGAGCCAAAATGCTTCCCCATTCATTCATGCAGTCTTTTTCCCAGGCAACACGCATTACTTTATGGAAAGAAACCGCCGAAATATCCCAGCCTTTTTCTAACCAGTCGTAATTCATTTCTGTATAATGTTTTCCCTTCCTAACGTTGATAGACATTCCGATGGAATGAAGAATAAAGTCGATTTTTCCAAATTTTGCAACAGCGGCATCGAAAAGTTTTTCAAGATCTTCAATAGAGGTAGCATCTGCAGCAATCACCTCAGAACCTGTTTTTTCCGCTAAACCATTAAGCTCTCCCATTCTCAAAGCAATAGGGGCGTTTGACAAGATAAATTCAGCACCTTCTTCATGACATCTTTCTGCAACTTTCCATGCGATTGATTGCTCATTAAGGGCTCCAAAAATAATTCCCTTTTTGCCTTTAAGTAAACCGTATGACATAATTTTTTAATGTTTATTTAAATACAAATGTAGCAATAATTTGCGTTTGCGACATCATAAAAATGGAGCCTTATTGATTTAAGACTCCATTTTCTTGAAAATATTTATATGACTGAAATTTTAATTGGTTTTCTTATTCCATTCCGCTTTTACATCTTCTGCTGCATCTTTAGTTTTTTCCCAGGCTTCGTTTGCCTTATCTTTAATATCATCCCATGTATCTGCTGCATTATTCTTCACTTTTTCAAACCAGTCTTCCTGCTTCGCTTCCTCATCATTGTTTCTTTTTTCATTGATGTAATCTTTTGCTCTGTCTGCCAGATCTTCAATTTTCCATTTTGCATTGTCTGCTGTATTCTTTAAAGAATTTTCTGTGTTATTTACTGCATTTTCGGCTTTGTTGTATTCTGAATTGTCCATAATATATAATATTTTATTGTTGTGTACCAGTAAATAAACAATAACCATTCCTAAAATCCGGGACTAATGTTAAAATTTTCTTAATCTTTTGTTATACTTTTCTAAATCAGTATGATCTTGGAGTATTTCATAAAATGTTGTGTTTTGTACGAAAACGATCGTTCCATTTAAGTACAGAAATAAATGGTTAATTTTGCTTGACAATTATAGCTTTCTATTAATAAAGCGGAAAAAGAAAGTTTAAACCAGATATCAGGAATTATGAAGAAAATAGGGATTATAGGCTTTGGCTGGCTGGGATCAAGAATTGCTGATTCACTGTCAGGCCAATATAATTTATATGTTACAGCAAC
>NZ_JPRO01000022.1 GCF_000737785.1 Chryseobacterium luteum
ATTGCTTTCGTAACGTTGGGAAGAAATTCCGGAGAAGGCGGCGACAGAGTAGTGGATAACGATTTTGATCTGGCAACAGAAGAGATCGAAATGCTGGATAAAATCTCCAAGGCATTCCACGCAAAAGGAAAAAAAGTAGTTGTGATTCTAAACATCGGTGGCGTTATCGAAACGGCTTCCTGGAAAGATAAAGCAGATGCCATCTTATTAGCCTGGCAACCTGGACAGGAAGGTGGACATTCTGTTGCTGACGTGGTTTCCGGTAAAATAAATCCTTCGGGAAAACTGACAATGACGTTCCCAGTAAAATATTCTGATACGCCATCCGCAAAGAATTTCCCTGGCGTTCCGGCAGACAATCCGAAAGATGTGACATATGAAGAAGGCGTTTATGTCGGTTATCGCTATTTCAATACATTCAATGTGAAACCGTCTTATGAATTTGGTTATGGTAAATCTTACACAGATTTCGATTATTCAAATATCAAAACAAGTTCTAAAACTTTTAATGACAAATTAGAAGTCAGTGTTGAGGTGAAAAATACCGGGAAAGTTTCAGGAAAAGAAGTGGTAGAATTGTACCTTTCGGCACCTGATAGATCCATTGACAAACCAAAGTCTGAGTTGAAAGCCTACGCTAAAACAAAAGACCTGAAGCCGGGAGAATCTCAAACCATTACTTTGACTTTATCTCCAAAAGATCTGGCATCATTCGTAACAGCAAAATCTGCCTGGATCGCTGAAGCCGGGAATTACAAAGTTTCTGTAGGTGCATCTTCTCTGGATATTAAGCAGACTGTAGATTTTTCTCTTCCGAAAGAACTGACTGTTGAAAAAGTACAGCACGTTTTCCCTGCTGATAAGAAATTTGAAGATTTGAAACCTTAATTGCTTAAATAACAACAGCTTTTAATTTAAAGTGAATATTCGTCACTTCAAGTAGATTTTTGGAAAAAATCGTATCGGGAAGTTTGTGATTCTCGAGGTGTCTGTAGTTCACGGGTTCTCGATACATTTTTCTCCGCTTTGCTGCGAAAAACACTCGAACTGACGGAGCTAATTTGATGTCGGGTGAACAAGGCGTCACTTCGAGTGATTTTTCCACATAGTGGAAAAATCGTATCGAGAATTTACTATATGGCTAAAGAGAGATACAAGCACAATGATTTAAAAAACAATCAGTTTTTCTATGACCGGATAATATTTTGAGCTTGAAAAAACTTTTATGTTAAAATTTAAAATTATTAGTCTACTTATTTTGTGGACTAATAATTTTTTATATTTTTGTCAAAGATTTAACGCAAGAAAGCAACCATGATCTAGAAAATGTTTAACCCAAAAATTGTTTAGTGATGATGACACCAAATCCTACGCTGCAGGTACTGTCTAATACAATCAGCCTGCCTAAAAAAGAGCTGATACTGGAAATAGAATTAAACGGCAAAATGAAATTTGAGCATTTAATGAATGCCATCTATAATCAGTTCGGGATCTGTCACAGGGTGTTATCTGCCAATGTGGAATATATTAACGGAAACAGTTTTGGTTCAGTACAGCTGTATATTAACGTAAGTACGGAAGATTACCAGCAGCTGGAGTTTTATCTCAATAAAAATAAACTCTTAAATACTATGGTGGAATACAACTGCCGTACGTATTTTTAGGGGAGCGTCATATAGTTTTAATTACAGAAAATATCCGGTTTTTATCGGGTATTTTTTTATTTCAGAATTGAAATATTAATTTTCCTCCATCAGTTTAATTCTATTGTATTCTTAAATTTCCATTTCTGATTCAAAAAAACAGTATTTTTAAAGCATATAAAAAAATATGAAAATTATAACCATAGTTATTATTGCTTTAATTGCAGTATTCCTTATTTATGCAGTATCTATCTACAACCGTCTGGTAAAATTGAAAAATCTGGTTCAGGAAGCTTGGAGCGGTATTGATGTCATGCTTAAAAAACGTCACGATCTTATTCCAAACCTTGTGGAAACAGTGAAAGGCTATGCCACGCATGAACGCGAAACTCTTGAAAGTGTTATAAGAGCAAGAACTCAGGCTGTAGGTGCAGATTCTGTTCAGGCCAAAGAAGCAGCAGAGAAAAACCTGAATCAAGCCATGATGAATCTGTTTGCCGTAGCAGAACAGTATCCTGATCTGAAAGCCAATACCAACTTTCAGCAGCTGCAGAGCGAGCTTACTTCTATAGAAAACGATGTTGAAAAATCCAGAAGATACTATAACGGAACTGTCCGTGAAAACAACACCTTAGTTGAGTCTTTTCCAAGTAATATAATCGCCAATATGTATAAGTTTGAGAAATCACCTTTCTTTGAGCTGGAAAATATTGCAGAAAGAGAAGTTCCAACCGTAAAATTCTAAGAAATGAAAAAGTTACTGCTTCTTTTCTTTTTTCAGTTTTTTTGCATAGCCTTTGCCCAGGATGAACTGGTAAGGACAGATCAGTTATCCGTTGCCGGACCGGAAAAAATCATTTCCTTCCACTCGGATATTGATGTAGATAAAAACTCAGGAATTACCGTTACCGAAAATATTAAAGTATACAGTCTCGGAAATAATATCAAAAGAGGCATTTTTCGGGCACTTCCTTTATCCAGAAATCTAAACAATAAAACCCAGAAAGTAAGGTATCATATCATCTCAGTGAAAAAAAACGGGGAAGAGGAAGATTATCATGAAGAGACGGGAGATGGCTATCTGAAAATATATGCCGGAAATAAAGACATAATCCTGGATCCCGGAACCTACGACTATGAAATAAAATATAAAACCGAGAACCAGATCGGTTTCTTTCCCAAATATGATGAGTTTTACTGGAATGTAAACGGGACCTATTGGGATTTTGATGTAGATACCATTTCTGCAAAAGTAAACCTTCCCGCCGGAGCCGGAATCATCCAGAACTCCTGCTATACCGGGGCTTATGGCAGCAACAGCCAGAACTGTATGGCCAGGGTATTGTCAGATCAGTCCATAGAATGGGGCGCTTCGGGACTTCGTGCCAATGAAGGCCTTACCATAGCGGTAGGTTTCAAAAAAGGAATTATGGTACCGCCCCCACCGCCAACTTTACTGGAAAAGTATGGGATTCTGATCGGCGGATGTATCGTGTTTTTAGCACTGATGCTGTATCTCTATTCAACGTGGATGAAATATGGAGTAGATCCTGAAACCCCGACTGTTTATCCACAATTCAATGTTCCGGAAAATCTTTCACCGGCTTCTCTGGGATATATCAATTCCGAAAGTTTTAAAAATAAATACCTCACAGCAGCTATTGTCAGCCTTGCTGTAAAAGGATATGTAAAGATTGTAGAAGGAGAAGATTCCGGCCTGTTGGGATTTTTCAATACCAAAACTTTTACGCTGGAAAAGCTGAAACCGGCAGATGAAACCCTTCCGAAAGAAGAAATCAATCTGATGAACAGTCTTTTTTCAGGAAATGGGAATTCCGTAAAATTCGATGGAAAATATAACTCGAAAATCGAAGGGGCTGTTCAGAATTTCAAAGGAACACTGAGTTTTCAGCATGATGATTTTTTAAATGAAGGAAATAATAAGAAGAAGCTGGTGCTTCCATGGCTTATCATTACCCTGGTGTATGGCCTCGGCTTATTTGTAAGTTATACTATATTGCCCGAGCCTGAAAGGGTATTTGCCGGGGTGCTTTTATATATCATTATTTCTATTGCATTTGTTTTAATCGCATTTTTAGTGAAGAAAATATCGTGGAAACTGTTGTTTCTTATTCCTATTCCCCTCAGTATTATTTTAGGAATAGGCGGGGTTATTTCTCAGGAAGGAACAGATGCCGGAAGTATTAATTTTAATGTCTGCTATATTTTTCTTGTTCTGGCATTTTCGGTAATGGTGCTTTATCAATATTTAATCAAACAGCCATCTAAAGAAAAGCTGAGGAAAAAATCCCTGATAGAAGGCTTCAAAATGTATATGGGAGCAGCAGAGAACGAACAGCTGAAGTTTCACAATCCTCCACAGATGACCCCGCAGGTTTTTGAAACCCTCCTTCCTTTTGCTATGGTAATGGGAGTGGACCAGATCTGGGGCCAGAAATTTGATGAATTGCTGAAAAGAACGGCAACAGAATATAATAATACCTGGTACTACGGTGGTGTAATGAATCATTATGCTTTCGCCAATACCCTGAACTCAAGTCTCACGCAGTCCATACAGTCTGCATCTACCAAACCGTCCAGCTCCAGCAGCGGTTCCGGTGGAGGTGGATTCTCCGGTGGAGGCGGCGGAGGTGGTGGCGGAGGCGGCTGGTAACCCAATCCGTAAAAAATAAAAGCGTTCAAAAATTAATTTGAACGCTTTTTTATTGTGATAGAATGTATTCTAAATTCTTTCAATGTCAGCACCAATGGCTTTCAGCCTTCCGTCAATATTTTCGTAACCTCTGTCGATTTGTTCGATATTGTGGATGATGGATTTTCCTTCTGCAGAAAGTGCTGCGATAAGAAGGGCATTCCCGGCTCTGATATCCGGGGAAACCATGGTTGTTCCTCTCAAAGGAGCTTCCTGGTTTAGTCCGATTACCGTAGCTCTGTGCGGATCACATAAAATGATCTGCGCTCCCATATCGATCAGTTTGTCCACAAAAAATAATCTGGATTCAAACATTTTCTGGTGAACCAGAAGACTTCCTTTGGCCTGAGTGGCTACTACTAAAATAATAGACAGCAGATCCGGTGTAAATCCAGGCCACGGGGCATCCGAAATAGTAAGGATAGATCCGTCGATGAACTTCTGGATCTTATAATTTTCCTGAGCAGGAATAAAAATATCATCATTGCTCTGTTCAAGCTCGATTCCTAATTTTCTGAATGTGTTGGGAATAACGCCAAGCTGGCTCCAGTTTACATTTTTAATGGTGATTTCAGATTTAGTCATGGCCGCAAGACCTATCCATGATCCGATCTCTACCATATCTGGAAGCATCGTGTGCTCCGTACCGCGAAGATTTTCCACCCCTTCAATCGTAAGAAGGTTGGAGCCGATCCCTGAAATGTTCGCCCCCATTCTGTTCAGCATTTTGCAGAGTTGCTGAAGATAAGGTTCGCAGGCGGCATTATAAATTCTTGTTTTTCCTTTGGCAAGCGCCGCAGCCATTACAATATTGGCAGTTCCGGTTACAGAAGCCTCTTCCAGAAGAATAAACTTTCCTCTGAGTTCTTTCGCTTTTAAAGAATAAAAATATTCATTCTCGTCATAATTAAATTCAGCACCAAGTTCTACAAGTCCCTGGAAATGGGTATCTAATCTTCTTCTTCCGATTTTGTCACCTCCCGGAGTCGGCATATATGCTTCACCGTAACGGGCAAGCATAGGACCCATTAGCATGATGGAACCTCTCAGTTTGGCGCCGTCTTTTTTAAATTCGTCAGACTTGATATAATCAAAATTAACCCTGTCTGCTTTAAATGTGAAATCACCCTGGCCGTTCTTGGTTACTTTTACCCCGAAATCACCCAGAATTTCAATCAGTCTGTTTACATCGTGGATGTCCGGAATATTTTTAATTCTTATTTCCTCATCTGTTAACAGCACAGCACATAAGATTTGTAAAGCTTCATTTTTTGCCCCTTGTGGAGTGATTTCACCATGCAGTCTTTTCCCTCCTCTTATCTGAAATGTTCCACTCATTACTTTCTGTTTTTATGGTTGTTGTTATGTCTTCTCTTATTGGTCTGGTCTTTATTGTTGTTAGTATTGCTGTTGCTTCTTCCGTTGTTGCTGTTATTTCGCCCGTTGTTGCTGTTGTTTCGGCTATTGCTGTTGCTGGTATAGTAGATTTTGCTCTTCTCAAGAGATTCTATTCCCGTAAGATCCAGCCGGTTTTCAGAAAGCTCCTTCAGGTGGCGGAAAATAACGTCATCCGTTACATGTTCCTTATTATATACATTGTAAGATTTCTTCATATTGTTCGCAATCACCTCGATCAGGGCTTCCTTTTCGTCGCCCGGTTCCAGTTCGATAGCTTTTTCAATCAGCTGAAGAATGCTTTTTCCGTAAAATTTAAAATCTCCCTGGAGTTTAGGGTATCCCATTCTTTTAGGCTTTTCGGCAAGCTGTTCTCTGGTTGGGAAAGGATATGGGGAGTCTACATCAAGATCATATTCCGCTAAAATGAAAAGATGATCCCAAAGTTTATGTTTATAATTGTCTTCGTCACGGAGCTGAGGGTTTCTCTGACCCATAAAATCGATAATGGCCATAGCCATTTCACTCCTTTCCTCTTTGGTAGGGAGCTCTTTGCAGCGTTCAACCAGCTGCTGTATGATTCTGCCGTATTCCGGCATATGAAGCTGAGTTCTTTGGGTGTTGTATTCCATAATATGCAAATATATGGATTAAAAGAAAAATTGTTTTGAATTTATTAAAAGTTTATGATTTTTTAATGAAAATTTTATATGAGTATTGATAGTGATTTTTCAGTAAAAATGAAAATACCACATATTTTATAGACTTTATATCAATAAAATTGTAATTTAGTTAATAGATTAATAATTAAAATACAAGTATGAAAAAAACACATTTCTTAGTTTCGATGCTGGCTTTAGCATTTTTCAGTTCCTGTCAGAACGGTGATGAAAACGATAATGAAAACCTCCGGAAGGAGGAAGTTCATGCCAAAACCGTAAATGTGACGAATCATGACGGGCGGCCCTTCAGTACCGGAAGCGGATCTGCGGCCGGAAAATTTGTCTCCGGTCCCGGAGGCGGAGTCCTGATGCAGGGGTTTTATTGGGATGTTCCCGAAGGTGGAAATTGGTGGAACACCGTAAAAGATAAGCTTACAGCCTGGTCAGACTCCGGAATTGGTGCAGTATGGCTTCCGCCTGCATCAAAGGCTCAGAACGGAGCTTACTCTATGGGATATGATCCTACGGATTACTATGACTTTGGAAATTTTAACCAGAACGGAAGCGTAGAAACCCGTTTCGGATCCCGGACTGAGCTGGAAGCATTGATTACAAAAGCCCACGCTGAAAACATGCAGGTCTACGCAGATATTGTCATCAATCATAACAGTGGCGGCCAGTCTCAGGCCAATCCTTTTACCGGAACAAACACCTGGACAGATTTTTCAGGAGTCGCTTCCGGAAAATTTCAGCGAAGTTATAATGACTTTTACAAAAACTCTTACGGAAATAATGATGAGGGTGCCTTCGGGGGATTTCCGGATCTGTGCCATGCCAATCCTTATGTACAGGACTGGCTGTGGGGAAGAGATGATTCTGTCGGGAAATATTATAAAAATGTCATGAAATTTGACGGTTGGAGATTTGATTATGTCAAAGGTTTCGGACCCTGGGTGGTCAATAACTGGAATTCCAACGTAGGTGGATTTTCTGTTGGCGAACTGTGGGATTCCAATGTAAACACTTTAGAATGGTGGGCCAATAATGCGAACAGCTCCGTTTTCGATTTTGCGGCTTATTATAAAATGGATGAAGCTTTTGATAACGGTAATTTAAATGTACTGAATGACGATATGATGTGGAAAAGAAATCCGTATAAAGCGGTAACTTTCGTAGCCAATCATGATACCGATGTCATTAACAACAAAATGCCGGCCTACGCTTATATCCTTACCCATGAAGGTTATCCAACCATTTTTTACAGAGATTATGAAGAATGGTTAAACAAAGAAAGGCTGAATAATCTGATCTGGATCCACAACAATAAAGCTACGGGAACCACTTCCATACTGTACACGGATACTGATGAATATATTGCAAGACGTAATGGCTACAACGGAAATCCGGGACTGGTTGTTTATATCAATAATTCATCGAGCTGGCAGGAAAGATGGGTGGAAACCAACTGGAGCAGCCAGCAGATAAAAGATTTCACGGGTAACTCCGGCTGGTATCCGACCACGCAGGGAGATAAATGGGTAAAGGTTCAGGCTCCGCCAAACAGCTACTCAATATGGTCATTGAACCAATAAAAATTAAACAATAAAAAGAAAGCAGGGATCATTTATCCTTGCTTTTTTAATGATTTAGTATCCCGGAAAAATCCATCAGTATAAATCGTAATTATCTGTAAAACCGTTGATTGACAAAAATTATACTTCAATAAATTTTTTCTTTTGTTCCCGATCCGGAAGGAAGCATTTCTGGTTTGCCAGTTTCATTCTGTTTCTTGAGATAACATCATATATTTTGTCACTTAAAAATGCAGGGATTATTTTTCCGGCAGTTGACAGTTTATATACTCCGCCCAATATATCGGCAATCTGAAGCACAGCACGTGATTTGGTGAAATAATATTGTCCAGGTTTCCAAAGGTATAGCGTATTGAGCACTTTGGTTTCCAGGCCTCTTTCAGATAAAAATCTCTGTCCGAAATCAGACTGAAGAGATGCAAACATAAATCTGTCATTCTTATCCCTTTCGAGAATCCATTGCACCCAAAAATTACAGACGCCGCATTCACCGTCAAAAAATACAATATGTTTATCTTCCCAGATCTCCTTCATGATATAGATGTTTAAAATACCATTTTCCTTTCGGTATCCTCTTTTACTTTTTTGAAATATTTTACCAGTTCCTTACGCTGTTCCGCAGTCAGCTTTGCATCCTGATGCCCTACATAATAAGATTCCAGAGGCATTTCCTCTTTTTCTGTCATTTCTATGCATTCTTCCAGCTTATGAGCCTGCTGCTTCGGTTCATACACTGCAAAAGTAGAGAAATTAAGATGCTTTCTGCCTTCGTTTATATTATTTTTCACAAACCATGAAGCCGGAGAAATGCTGGCATACCAGGGATATTGAGTCTCATTGGAATGACAGTCGTAGCAGGAAGTGCTGATGATCTTCGCAATAGGTTCCGGTGTGTTTTTAATTTTCAGAAAATCCATTCCCGGAGTGGGAGGAGGATTGGTTTTGTCGATCGGAAAAAACTGTATAATGATAAATGCAACGAGCAGAACAACCAGAATTTTTTTCATATCAATTTTATCTTAAATATAAAAATAATCAAATTTTATTAAATCGAATGAACTGATTATCAAATTGTAGAATATTCATTTGAATCATTCCAAATAGGGTGGCTTAGTCTTGCTTTTTATACATCCATTCCCGAATTTTTATTAACTTAATTGCATTATTATATCTTTTGTTGCCATGCTTTCAAACGATTGGTAAATTTCAATATATTATAGTTTTTAACTATAATTTAAATAAATATTAATAGATTGTATTTATAACTAAGGCTTTGTAAGTTTGTCATGTCTTAAAAGGAAATTGTATTCATCAACATAAAAAATTAAATGACAATGGAAAATGATTTAAATGACATCAGTAAATGTCCGTTCCATAACGGAACAATGAAAAAAGAAGCTGTAGCCGGCGGAGGGACCAAAAATCTGGATTGGTGGCCTGAACAGCTGAGAGTAGATATTCTGCGTCAGCATTCATCACTTTCAGATCCTATGGATAAAGATTTTGATTATGCTGAAGCATTTAAAAGCCTCGATCTTGAAGCTGTAAAAAGAGACCTCCATGCATTAATGACAGATTCCCAGGACTGGTGGCCGGCCGATTTTGGTCATTACGGACCTCTGTTTATCCGTATGGCATGGCACAGTGCGGGTACTTACCGTGTTGGTGACGGAAGAGGAGGCGCAGGTGCAGGACAGCAGCGTTTTGCCCCTCTGAACAGCTGGCCGGATAATGTGAGCCTGGATAAAGCCAGAAGATTATTGTGGCCCATCAAGCAGAAATACGGAAATAAAATCTCATGGGCAGACCTATTGATCCTTACCGGAAATGTTGCTTTGGAATCTATGGGCTTTAAAACATTCGGGTTTTCGGGAGGACGTGAAGACGTTTGGGAACCAGATATGGATATCTACTGGGGTTCGGAAAAAACATGGCTCGGAGGTGATTTACGTTATGCCCACGGCTCAGAAGGCGTAACCGAAAACCATGGAGTACTTCCGACTGACGATAATGCAGACGGTGATATTCATTCCAGAAATCTTGAAAAGCCTCTTGCTGCTGTACAGATGGGACTTATTTATGTAAATCCCGAAGGTCCGGACGGAAATCCTGATCCTATTGCCGCTGCTAGAGATATCCGGGATACTTTCGGACGAATGGCCATGAATGATGAAGAAACGGTGGCGTTAATTGCCGGCGGACATACCTTCGGGAAAACACATGGTGCAGGCCCTGCCGACAATGTGGGAAAAGAGCCGGAAGCTGCGGGAATTGAACTTCAGGGATTGGGATGGAGCAGTACTTACCAATCAGGAAAGGGGACAGATGCTATTTCCAGTGGCCTGGAGGTAACCTGGACCGAAACCCCAACCGAATGGAGCAATTATTTCCTTAAGAATTTATTTGAAAATGAATGGGAATTGACGAAAAGCCCGGCCGGAGCTCATCAATGGGTGGCTAAAAACGGAGCGGAGATCATTCCGGATGCCTTTGATCCTGAGAAAAAACACAGATCTACGATGCTTACAACGGACCTTTCCTTAAGACTGGATCCTGTATACGAAAAAATATCAAGACATTTCTACGAAAACCCGGATGTATTTGCAGATGCTTTTTCCAGGGCGTGGTTTAAACTTACCCACAGAGATATGGGACCTAAAGCAAGATATTTGGGACCGGATGTACCCCAGGAAGAGCTGATCTGGCAGGATCCTATTCCTCAGGTTGATCACGAACTCGTAAACGACACAGATGTTGAGACCTTAAAAGAGAAAATATTCAATTCAGGATTAAGCGTTTCGGAACTTGTATCTACGGCATGGGCTTCTGCTTCTACATTCAGAGGAAGTGATAAACGCGGTGGGGCCAACGGTGCAAGAATCAGGCTGGCTCCTCAAAAGGATTGGGCAGTAAATAATCCTGTCCAGCTTCAGAAAGTTTTGGGAATTTTAGAAAATATTCAAAAGGAATTCAACGAAGTTCAGACTGGCGGTAAAAAAGTATCATTAGCGGATTTAATTGTTCTTGCAGGAAGTGCAGGCGTTGAAAAAGCGGCAAAAGATGCAGGACACGATATTAAAGTTCCGTTTGCACCCGGAAGAATGGATGCTTCTCAGCAACAGACCGATGTAGAATCGATGGGCTATCTGGAGCCTGCAGCAGACGGATTCCGCAATTACCTGAAAAAGAAGTTCAGTGTATCTACAGAATCTTTATTGATTGACAGGGCGCAGCTTTTAACCCTTACAGCTCCGGAACTTACAGTGCTGATAGGTGGAATGCGTGCACTGGATACTAATTTTGACGGATCAAAACACGGGATATTCACCAACCGTCCGGGAGTACTTACCAATGACTTCTTTGTGAATCTTCTGGATATGGGAACGCAATGGAAATCGATTTCTGAAGATAATGAAATGTATATGGGTACAGACCGGTCGACAGGTCAGCCAAAATGGACGGCAACCCGTGCAGATCTTGTATTCGGATCCAATTCTGAGCTGAGAGCTGTTGCAGAAGTATATGCAAGCTCTGATGCTCATGGGAAATTTGTAAATGATTTTGTTTCTGCCTGGGTAAAAGTGATGAATTCTGACAGATTTGATTTAAAATAAGCATCAGCTTAATATAATATTGTGAAGGCAGCTGTAAAGGCTGTCTTTTTTGTTGATGGCAGGTGTGTAAATTCAATGAAAAATGACTGTTTTACTGGAAAACAGCCATTTTGATTTATTTCTTTAAAATTTAAAAACCATACCAACGCCCACATTCATTATGGCAGGAATGAATCTCGTCCGGATTATCTACTGAAACTGCTTGAAGACAAGCTGCCTCAGTTTTGTAGTATGGCTGACCTGAATTCCACCAGCTTGCACATTCTTGTGTAATTCCTCCTTTAACAGATTTTAAATTCTCTCTTGAAAGTTTTTTTAGATTTTTCATGATAATTTTTGATTAATTTTTTTCTTACTTTATCCTGTTTTAGGATATTTTTTTTCGTTGAACTAATATAAAGAAAATATATATTAATACAAATATAAAAATATACCTGAATTATTTTTTTTGAGACAGAGTTTGTATTACTCTTTTACGCTACATTTTTTAGAGTGATTAAACATTAATTTCTGATATTCTTTTATGGTTAAATTTCCCTTGTCATAATATATATTGGCAGTTTTTTGGGTAAAACTTTTTAAACAAAAATGGCTGTCATTCTTTTAACTAAAATTTCATATGTTTTCCAACTTTTATGAAAATAATTGCATCTATAGTTTAACACGACAAGTTCTGTCGCTATGCAGCAGTAGATTTGTTTCATCAAAGGTAGAGTATGGTAAGAAAACAAGAATAATTGATAAGATTCACATTAAATCTCATTAACGGGACTTGAAAGACGTTAAAAAATGTTAAATTTGCCGGAAAATTATAAATAAAACTAATATTAAATACACAAACAGATGAATAAACTTTACTCCGGTGCATGTATTCTATGCACTGTTCTCGGATTGTCTGCCCAGGAAGTGGTTTGGCAGAAAGATATTAAATCTTCTACCCAGGATTTTTTAAGCTAGGTTAACACAACGATCGATCATGAATATAGCTGTAACTAATCACGAAGATAATAATTTTTTCGATTGCTCCTATTAAATTAGAAACATATTGTTTGATGAAATAAAAAAAACCACCTGATCATCAAGTGGTTAATAAATAAAATGTAGACCCACAGGGATTCGAACCCCGACTGACGGTACCAAAAACCGGAGTGCTACCGTTACACTATAGGTCTGCTTTATTTTGGTGGCGCGAAATTATAAAAAATTATTTAATTGAAAAAATATTTTTTCCCAGAGAATGATAAAAAATGGAGTGTTTATCTATAATTGCGTGATTTTTAAAAGGATAGGAAGTTGCAAATTTGGATAAGCAAGATTCAATAAATAGTACTTTTTCGGCAGCTAAATAATAAAATCTTATCTTTGCAAAAAAATTGGGCTCCAAAAGTTGGAGATACCCATTAATAATTTCATTTATTAAACATTTTTATGTCAAATATTGTCGCAATCGTTGGGCGCCCCAACGTAGGAAAATCCACACTTTTTAACCGTTTACTGGAAAGAAGAGAAGCCATCGTAGATTCTACGGCTGGTGTTACCAGAGACCGTCATTACGGGAAATCCGACTGGAACGGTGTAGATTTTACAGTTATAGATACCGGCGGATATGATGTAGGAACGGATGATATTTTTGAAGAAGAGATCCGTAAGCAGGTTCAGCTGGCAATAGACGAAGCTACATCCATCATCTTTATGATGAATGTGGAAGAAGGCCTTACCGATACCGATTACGAAATTCATGAACTTCTCAGAAGAGCAAACAAACCCGTTTATATCGTTATCAATAAAGTAGATTCTTCCAAAGAGGAAATAAACGCTACCGAATTCTATCAGTTAGGAATTGAGAAATATTATACTTTATCTTCAGCTACAGGTTCCGGAACAGGAGAAGTTTTGGATGATATTGTTAAAGATTTCCCTACAACAGATTATAAAGATCCTTTCGAGGGATTGCCGAAAATTACCATCGCAGGTCGTCCCAATGTTGGTAAATCTACCTTAACAAATGCTTTGCTTGATGTAGAACGAAACATCGTAACTGATGTTGCAGGGACTACAAGAGACAGTATTCAGACCCTTTATAATAAATTCGGGTACGAATTTGTTTTAGTGGATACTGCCGGAATGAGAAGGAAATCTAAAGTAAACGAAGATTTGGAATTCTATTCCGTAATGAGATCTATCCGTTCTATTGAATTTTCAGATGTTGTCATCATTATGGTGGATGCAACCCTTGGCTGGGAATCTCAGGATATGAATATTTTCGGTTTGGCACAAAAGAACAGGAAAGGAATTGTCATCGTTGTGAATAAGTGGGATCTTATTGAAGATAAGAAAACCAACACGGTGAGAGATTTTGAAAACTCAATTAAAGAGAAGATCGGTCAGTTCAGCGATATTCCGATTCTTTTTGTTTCAGCATTAACGAAGCAGAGAATTTTGAAAGCTGTGGAAATGGCAATGGTTGTATACGAAGACCGTAAGAAAAAGATCAAAACTTCAAAATTAAATGAAGTGATGCTTCCGATTTTTGAGCAGACTCCGCCGCCGGCCAACAAAGGAAAGTATATTAAGATTAAATACTGTGTGCAGCTTCCTACGCCGTCACCGCAGTTCGTATTTTTCTGCAACCTGCCTCAGTATGTAAAAGAACCTTACAAAAGATTTACTGAAAACCAATTGAGAAAGCAGTTCGGGTTTACCGGAGTTCCTATTGAAGTATATTTCAGACAGAAATAAAAAATGATCCCTTTTAGATTTTTCTAAAAGGGATTTTATTCATATAAAATTTAATATTTTTAATAAAAGTTTTTTCAGAATAATGAATACAATTGTATTGTCAAAACAATTTTCTTTAGTAAACTCCTGGATCAATGAGCTTAGGAATATAGACATCCAGCATGACAGAATGAGATTCCGTAGAAATATGGAAAGAATCGGTGAAATTGCAGCTTTTGAGATCAGCAAACAGCTGGAATATAAAGAAGTAGAGATTCAAACCCCTTTAGATAAAATTAAAGTTCAGGAAATAGCAGTTCAACCGGTAATCACCACGATTTTGAGAGCAGGCGTTCCTTTGTTTGAAGGAATCCTTAGCTATCTGGACAGGGCAGACTGCGGTTTCGTTGCAGCTTACAGAAAGCACGATGCCAACGATTACTTCTCCATCAAACAGGACTATCTTACCTGCCCGAATATTGAAGGAAGACCGCTGATCGTAGCTGATCCGATGCTGGCAACAGGAGCTTCGTTAATTGAAGCTATCAAAGACCTTCTGACCAACGGAATTCCGACCCAGCTGCACATTGTGGCAGCCATTGCTTCCAGGCAGGGAGTGGAAACCATCGAAAAAGCTTACCCTGATGCAAAAATATGGGTAGGAGCCATCGACGAAGGATTGACCTCAAAAGGGTATATCACACCTGGACTTGGCGATGCCGGAGATTTAAGCTACGGCGAAAAACTTCAACGGTAAATACTAAGAGCCCATTTAAATTTTATAAAAATCTGCGTAATCTGCCAAATCAGCGAGGTTTTAAAAATTTAAACAGCCTCTAAGAAAGTTTCCAGAAATCTTTCATCAGATCAAATAATAAATTAGGCCGTACTTTTTCCATGGGATGCTTAGTGTCCGGAAGTATGGCCAATTTTGCATTCGGAATGCTCCGGTAGGCACCTAGACTTTCTTCTATACTCACCATATTATCCTTGTCCCCGGTCATGATCTGTACGGGAATATTAACAGCCCAGAGACTATTTTCATTAAGGGGCGGATTTTTGCCGAGCGAAACCATCATCTCTGCAATAGCGGGCAGCAGCTGTTTCCATTGTGCACCGTGTTGATTTTCCAGCTGTTCAGCGTACTTGGGAACTTTCAAAAGAATAGCTTCGGGATCAAGCATTTTACCCTCCTTTAAGGCCTGTTCCTCGGTCCAGTCGAATTTGGTGCCCAGCGTCATGATGGAATTGATTCTTTCAGGATACCTCAGTGCACAGCAAAGCGCGGCATAACCTCCCATACTGTGTCCAAAAATGCAAACGTCCTTTACATCTTCTGTTTCTAAATAATCTTTGATTTCCTCGGTGTATTTCTCAATACTGATCCCTTTTTCAGGGAGTTCCGTATTTCCGTGCCCGGAAAATAAAAGCGTATGAATATTGAAATATTTTGACAGTTCCTGTTCATAAGGCTTGAAAATAGTGCTGTGTCCCAGTGCTCCATGCAGTAAAAGCAGGTTTTTCATAATCAATAGTTTACCGGAAAATTAAGAAAAAGAATTGAGTCTGAAAATATGAATATTTAAGCATTTAATATTCAAAATCATAACCTACATCCTGAAACACTAAAACCCTCAAACCCTAATACTCTCAAACTCTAATACCCTCAAACCCTAGAACCCTCATACTCACACACTAAGCATCGACCGCCATCACCAAAACGCTCACCTTATTGTCTCCCGCATTTAAAATTTCCCAGGCAACGGATGATACCGTATTTCCTGTCGTAAAAACATCATCTATTAAAAGAATATGCTTTCCGGAAATAGGTTTTGAAAGAGAAAAAGGATTTGCGGCTTCCAGGCGGTGCTTCTTATCTTTTAATGCCTGTGCTTTTGAGTAATGATTTCTTTGAATCAGTTCATGGTCGAATGGAATACTGTAAAATTTTGATAAAGTTTCCGTAAACTGATGCAGTTGGTTGTAACCCCTTTCCCTTAGCTTTTTGGGATGAAGCGGGACAGATATCAGAATATCAGGCTTTTTGTTTTTGAAATCCAGGCGTTCTGTAGTCCATTCAGCCAGGATTTTACCGGCATTTTCCCTGCTTTTGTATTTCAGTTCATGGATAAGTTTACGGCTCAGTCCATTTTCTTCAAATTTCATTAATCCATAAGTGTTTTCAACCGGAAACAGAAGCCTGCATTTTTCTTTGATGATATTTTCACTGAAATAATCGAAGTGGGTAAAATGAATTTGCTCAAAACATAAGCTGCAGACCAAAAGATCTGCGTCTATGATCCGGCTGCATTCAATACAGCGATTAGGGAAAAATAAATCTAATATCATTGTGTGTTTTTTTAAATAAGAAGTTAGTGTGGGAACTTTAATTTTACAACTATCAACTATCAACTATCAACTATCAACTATCAACTGCTTCCTGATCTTCTCAATCGCATTCTTCATCCCCAGGTTAAAATGTTCCTTTTCCAGTCGGACCGGTGGTGCCTGCCTTACTTCACAGTCCGGAATACTGCATGATTCGCAGGTCACTCCTACATTGATCGTTTTTAGAGTTGGGGATTTTACAAAACCGATCTTTTTAATGGTTGATGTATTTAATAAAATGCCCAGGCAGTAGCTTCTGTTGCTCCCGTCAGAAAATGGATTTTTCTGTGATGTTGAAATAACAAGATAGCTTACTCCCTGATCCTTATAATGGGAGATCTGAGCATCCGTAAGAGTTTCATTTTCCTTTAAATGATGCAGGTTCTTTACCGCGATCCATCTCCGGCAGTAATGTTCGTTCATAGCATTTGCATGAGGTGCCTGCTGATGGTTCAGGTGAAGCTCCTTTAAAATCTGGATCTTATCCGAATTCTTTTTCTTCACTAAACACAGGTAAAACAGGTCTTTAATACCCAATTCCGAGGAAAGTAAATTCGTAAGCCTGTAATAAAAAGTTTCAGGAGAGTCAGTAAAACTTTCGATCAGTTCCTCAAAGCTTTTCGGTTCCCAGGTATGCTGAAGGAGAAATTCCGTGGTTTTTTCAAGAGTCTGCTCTTTAGAGATCAGTAAAGCTCCGGCAAAATAGGACGCATAAAAGTTGTTCAGGATCTCTTCAAAACTACCGAAATCCAGCCAGGAATAAGTGTTTGGGCGGATTTTCAGTTCCAGAACATTGAATCCTATTTCCTTGGCCAGAATAAAGGTTCTTTGATCTTTTTCAAGTTTCCGGTTCAAAAGCAGAAGCTTCTGTTCAGGAATAAAAAGAGAACGCAGATTATCCAGCGTGCCGAACTGTTCAAAATCTTCAGATCTTATGCTGTATTTGAATTTTTCAGTAAGAATACTTTCCAAAACAGAAGCTCTCAGGTCTTTGCTGATATTCAATCCGTTTTCCTTAATGAATTTTGCTGTTTTATCCTCTATTTCAGGAAAATAATTGTCATAAAGCTCCTGGAAAGACCTGAGGACGGCAAAATAAAAACGTTCCTTTCCCAAATTATAATTCTGCGAAATCTCAATCAGGGCATTGATGAAAGCGGTTACCTTTTTTGGGGCATCACTGATGATGCTGATAAGATTGTTTTTGCTGATGCCGAAAAGATCCAGAGGCACTTCTTTGAAAAAATCCGATTGCAGGATCTCGTTGAAAGGAGCCAGGCTTTTATCAAGTTTAGTGGAGACCAGTTCATCAAAAGTGCAGCTCAATGATTCCGAAAGCTGGATGATTTTATCATGCTTCGGATATTTCTTTCCGTTTTCAATTTCATTTAAATAAGATTTAGACAGTCCCGTTTTTACAGCAAGATCCTGCAGAGACCAGTTTTTCTTTTGTCTCTGCTGTTTCAGCTTTAATCCGAAGACCGTTTTGATAAAATCACTTTCTGAATTCATAATCAAATATAGAAAAAGGAATGCGATTATCCGCATAATAAATTTTAAAAATAATTAGCGAACGTTCGCTAATTGTGAATATTTTTATTTATGTTTGTAATGTCAAATCACAAAATCAACAGGTTATGGAAACCAGTATTCAATTGAAAATAAAAGCTCACAAGCAGTTTGGAGAGGTTTTTACTCCGGAGCTAACCGATTTTTTAGTTGCACTTCATCAGAATTTCAACCAAAAAAGACGGTCGCTTTTAGAAGAAAGAAAAAAAACACAGCAACTTTTTGATTTAGGAAATCTTCCCGGATTTTTACCCGAAACCGAAGAAATCAGAAATGGAAACTGGACCTGTTCACCACTTCCTCCAGATCTTTTAGACAGAAGAGTAGAAATTACAGGACCGGTAGACCGGAAAATGATCATCAATGCATTGAATTCCGTAGCTTCTGCTTTTATGGCTGATTTTGAAGACAGCAGTTCGCCAACCTGGGAAAACTGTATTCAGGGACAGATTAATCTTGCGGATGCCGTACGTCGTACTATAGATTTTACTGCTGAAAATGGAAAATCCTATCAGCTTCATGAAAAAACGGCCGTTCTTCAGGTGCGTCCGAGAGGGCTGCATTTGCCGGAAAAACATATCGAGATTAATGGTGAGGAAGCATCAGGTTCACTAACCGATTTTGGAATTTACTTTTTTTCTAACGCTGAACAACTGTTGAAAAACGGAAGCGGCCCTTATTTTTACCTGCCAAAATTAGAACATTATAAAGAAGCCCGCTGGTGGAATGATGTTTTCATTTTTGCCCAGAATTATCTGGGGATTCCTGAAGGGACAGTCAAAGCAACTGTTTTAATTGAAACGATTACAGCTTCATTTCAGATCGATGAAATTTTATTTGAATTAAAACACCACAGTGCCGGACTGAATTGCGGAAGATGGGATTATATTTTTTCATTCATCAAAAAATTCAGAAACCTTCCCGGATTTATGGTTCCGGACAGAGATCAGGTAACAATGACTTCGCCTTTTATGAGCGCTTATTCAAAAAGAGTGATTGAGATCTGTCATAAAAGAAACGTTCATGCTATAGGAGGAATGGCCGCACAGATCCCTGTAAAAAATGATGATAAAGCCAACGAAGCCGCTTTTGAAAAAGTAAGAAAAGATAAAGAACGTGAAGCGAAAAACGGTCACGACGGAACCTGGGTGGCGCACCCGGCTTTAGTCTCCATCGCAAAAGAGATTTTCGACCGGTATATGCCTTCACAGAACCAGATCGGTAAAAAATTGGAATACCATATCAAAGAAGCAGATCTGCTGGAAGTTCCACAAGGCCAGATCACCGAAAAAGGAGTCAGAAAAAATATCAATGTAGGTATTCTCTATCTGGAAAGCTGGTTGATGGGAGTTGGGGCAGCAGCTATTTACAATCTTATGGAAGATGCCGCCACAGCTGAAATTTCCAGAACACAGCTATGGCAATGGCTGAAAAACGATGCTAAACTGGACAGCGGTCTTACATTAACCCGTGAAATAATCCTTCAGTGGGAAGCTGAAGAAATAGAAAATATTAAAAAATATGTAGGTGAACAACGCTTTAAAAACGGAAAGTTTAATCTTGCGAAAGAGCTTTTCAATGAACTGGTATTCTCAGAAAAATTTGAAGAATTCCTGACCTTGAAAGCATATCCGTTTATTGAGTGAGAGTGTTCTAGAGTGGGAGAGTTTTAGAGTGGGAGGGTTGTAGGGTAGGCGTGTTTGGATGTAGGAGAAGTGCTGGTAAAAAGCAAGAAGATTCTTATACTAAAACAATTTAGCTCATAACTCATACAACTCTAAAACACTTTCCCACTCTCAAACTCTCAAACTCTCAAACTCTCAAACCCTCAAACCCCTGATCCCTAATAAACAATAAATCCAAAATATTATGAAAACAACACAAGAACAGATCCGTGCCATAGAACAGGATTGGCTGAACAATCCCCGCTGGACCGGAGTAAAAAGACCATATACTGCTGAAGAAGTACTGAAGCTTCGCGGTTCTTACAAAATTGACTATACCATTGCGACAGAAATGTCCAGAAAATTCTGGGATAAACTGAATAGCCAGGATTACGTAGCCGGACTTGGTGCTTTAACAGGAAACCAGGCGGTTCAGGAAGTGGATGCAGGGCTGGAAGCGATCTACCTTTCAGGATGGCAGGTGGCAGCAGATGCCAATCTTTCCGGGGAAATGTATCCGGACCAGTCATTATATCCTGCCAATTCAGTGCCTTCTGTGGTGAAGAAGATCAATAATGCTTTACTGAGAGCGGATCAGATCCAGTCGGTGAGCGGAAACGGAAACAAAGAATATTTAGTTCCTATCATTGCGGATGCTGAAGCCGGATTCGGTGGCAACCTGAACGCTTTTGAGCTGATGAAGCAGATGATCGAAGCGGGAGCAGCGGCCGTTCATTTTGAAGACCAGCTTTCTTCTGCAAAAAAATGTGGGCATCTGGGAGGAAAAGTTTTGGTTCCTACCCAGGAAGCGATTAATAAACTGGTGGCGGCACGTCTGGCCTCAGATGTATTGGGGGTTCCAAGTATTATTATTGCAAGAACAGATGCGGATGCAGCAGATCTTCTGACTTCAGATATTGATGACAGAGATAAAAAATTTGTGACCGGAGAAAGAACCTCGGAAGGTTTTTATGTGGTAAACAATGGGGTAGAGCAAGGCATAGACCGCGGTCTTTCATACGCTCCGTATGCAGACCTGATCTGGATGGAAACTTCCAATCCTGATCTGGAGCAGGCTAGAAAATTTGCAGAAGGAATTCATGCTCAGTTTCCGGGAAAAATGCTGGCTTACAACTGTTCACCGTCATTCAACTGGGCGGCCAGATTGAGTGTGGAAGAAATGGGTAATTTCCGTGAAGAGCTTGCTAAAATGGGGTATAAATTCCAGTTTATTACACTTGCAGGTTTCCATGCGCTGAATACCGCAATGTTTGAACTTGCTTTAGCGTACAAAGAAAGAGGAATGGCTGGATATTCCGAACTTCAGGAACGTGAGTTTGCTTTGCAGCAGAAAGGATTCAGAGCGGTAAAACACCAGTCTTTTGTGGGGACCGGGTACTTTGATGAGGTTCAGAATGTAGTCACTGGCGGTTCTTCTGCAACAGTAGCGATGAAAGATTCTACGGAAACGGCACAGTTTCATTGATCATTTTCCATATTATATAAAATTGTAAGATGTGAACCTTCTCAGTTTTGGGAAGGTTTTTTGATCGAAATTAGAATTAAAAATTTAAAGTTTATATATTTGATTAGTAATGAAGAAGAAATAAGAATGGATTTAATGTATCAAAAAGAAATACGGGTAACCGAAGCGCATATAGACCAAAATAAGCATGTCAATAATGTGCAGTATGTGCATTGGGTAGAAGAAATTGCCGGTGAACATTGGGATTCCTTAAAGCATAAAACAGAGTTTGCTGAATTTGCATGGATACTTGTCGATCACCATATTCAGTACAAAAAACAGGTGTTTTTAAATGATGTGATCACCATTAAAACCTATCCGAAAGCTCCGGAAGGTATAAAACAGCCCAGGAAAGTTGAATTCTACTGCAACGATAAACTTGTTGTGGATTCAGATACGCTTTGGGTTCTTGTGGATATGAAAACCCAAAAGATAAAAAGGCTGGAAAGTAACTGGCTGGATAGCATTAAATAATGATCATCACAATTTGTAAGCTTGTATCCCTTTATTTTGATTAAATGCTTCTGAATCTTCAGTGAAGTCCGAACGGTATAATTCTTCTAGTTCCTTTATATTTAGCTTTTTCAGGATATTTCCCTGTAAATCCAGAATATACCATTCTCCTCCCGTTACCACATGTTCATCATAGTCTACCTCAGGTTTTTTCCATTCACTGTATTCATGATATAAATCGAACCGGTATACGTCTCCGTTTTTGTTGGCCAGGTATAAATTTTCGTTGAGTTCTTCGATCCATTCGTATTCAAATGGGATAAGGATTTCGGATTGCAGGTTAATAATTCCCCATTTTCCGTTTTCCAGTTTCTTTCCATAGCTGGTGTACAGGTCCGGATTATGAGAGGTGATTTTTGTGCCGATCAGCTCTTCAAAATTGTCAACATAATTCCATGAGAAATCACCTTTGAATGCTCTGAATTTTGTTTGATCATAAGTCCAGTCCAGATAATCATAGCCAGGTTCTGTTTCAATAGCCTGATGATTTAAAATTCCCCATTTTTTATGAACATCAAAAAACCTGATAAGTGAGTTTTTCTGATCCACAGTCTGTCCTTCTGCAAGCTTTATTTTAGATTTATCTCTGAAAGAATGAAGGAAAATGTCATTTTCATAAGGCGTGATGGCAGAGTCTAAAGAATCGCTCACGAATATTTTTTGATAAATTCCATCAATTAAAGGCTCATTCCGATGGTTGACTAAACTAAAACCATCCTCTTTTTCAATAGTATATAAAGTGTGAGAATGAATTTTTTCAGCATACGGTACGCTGATCTCTGTAAAACTGTTGTCCTGTTCATTAAAAGCGATCGTTGGGATGCCATTGGGGAGATAACCCTTTTCCTCTTTTATAAACCGCCCTTTGGTGTCAAAATAAAAAAGTCTTCGTGTAAAGTTATTCAAATCTTCTTCATTGTCCGGAAACATGGAACAGCAAAATACACTGAAATCCTTATAATATTTTACTTCGTTAAAAAATGGAAGAATCAGGATGCTCTTATTTTTAGAATCCATAACACCTGTCAGATGATGATATGTTTTGGCGAAAAGTTCGTCGTAAGATTTGGAAATCAGGTTGATATCAAAGTTGACCTGATACAATGAATCAGCATACTCCGGCAAGACCGAAAAAGGATGTTCTCTATTTTTAAAATAAAGAGCCTGTAAATCATTTTTAACCGTTACAGGGTAGACTGCTGAAAAATTATCGCTTCTGTGATCCTCAACGGATACGCTTTTCAGATATTCGCAGAAATCCAGATCCAGAATAAATTTGTAATCAAACCACTTCTCAAGCTTTGCTTTTTCCTCTTCCTGAATTTCTTTATCAGAATAGACATGATCTTTACCAAGGTAATTTCTTATAAAGTTATGCCCTTTTTTAAACTCCGGATCCTTTTTATCATTGCCCATATTTCTCATTTTAAATCAAAGCTAAAATAATTAATTTCAAACTTAAGCCTTATCTTTGCATTATGATACGTATTACAAAAATTTTCACATTCGAAACAGCCCATGTGCTGTACAACTATGATGGGAAATGTAAAAATATGCACGGGCATTCCTATAAACTGTTTGTAACGGTAAAAGGAAAAGTGATTAATGATTTGGGGAATCCCAAAAACGGGATGGTAGTGGATTTCGGAGATATTAAAAGTATCGTAAAATCTGAGATTGTGGATCTTTGGGATCACGCAGTGCTTGTTAATGCATTGTCTCCGCATAAAGAACTGGGCGAAGATCTTGAAAATAAAGGACATAAAGTGATTTACTGCAGCTTTCAGCCTACCTGCGAAAATATGCTCTATGCCATTGCTGCAAAAATAAAATCAAAACTTCCGGCTGAGGTTTCCCTGGCCTATCTTAAGCTTCACGAAACAGAGAACTCTTATGGAGAATGGTTCGCAGAAGATAATAAGTAAAAGTAATTATCCATAAAAATTCAGACCGGTGTTAAAAACGATCATAAATTTAGAGCCTGGAAAAAAAGTGTATTTCGCTTCAGATCAGCATTTTGGCGCTCCTACCCCTAAGGAAAGCAAAGTGCGTGAGGAGAAATTTATCCGCTGGATGGACGATATCAAAGAAGATGCTCAGGTTTTGTTTTTAATGGGTGATCTTTTTGACTTCTGGCACGAATGGAAACATGTGATTCCAAAAGGATATGTACGTGTTCTCGGGAAAATAGCCGAACTGAAAGACCGTGGAATTCATATTTATTTCTTCGTGGGAAACCACGATCTGTGGATGAAAGACTATCTGGAAGAAGAAATAGGATGCACCGTTTTTTACAGGAAGCAGTATTTTGAGATGGGCGGAAAACAGTTTCTGCTGGCTCATGGAGACGGCCTCGGACCCGGCGATAAGGGATACAAAAGAATGAAAAAGCTGTTCACAAATCCTGTGGCACAGTGGTTTTTCAAATGGCTGCATCCGGATATTGCCATGAAGATTGCTTTGTATCTTTCGCAGAAAAATAAAATGATTTCCGGAGACGAGGATAAGGCGTTTTTAGGAGAAGATAAAGAGTTCCTGATCATCTATTCAAAAGAGAAGCTGAAGACTCAGAAAATTGATTACTTTATTTACGGTCACCGTCATCTTCCAATGGTGCTGGAGCTTGAGCAGAAAGCTGAATATATCAATCTCGGCGACTGGATCTCCTATTTTACTTACGGAGTTTTTGAAAAAGAATTTGAATTGAAAACCTTTGCGGACGGCACAAAAAAAAATTACCCCTAAGAGAGGTAATTTCCGAATGAACCAAAGCTCATTCTTGTTTTAATCCATATTCCGGGTTAATGATTGCAAGAAGTTGACCAAAATATAATTCTTAGATTAAAAAAATATTAAAAAACAGGATTTTTATATAATTGGCTCATTATGAGTAGTTAATAGCTTAAAACAGTCTTCAGAAATTGAAAAATATATTCAGCATACAGACAGAACAGGATTTCCTGAATGCATCATTGGCAGCTTTTCGTTATCAGTATGAAAATGTTGAGGTATACAGAAAGTTCGTGGACTTTCTGAAAATAAATCCTGCTGAGGTGGGTAGCCTGACAAAAATTCCCTTCCTGCCTATAGAAATGTTTAAAAATCACCAGATTTTAGATAAAAATGCAGCAGCTGATCTGTTTTTTCAGAGTTCGGGAACCACACAGATGAATCTTTCAAAACATTTTATTGCAGATCCGGCTCTCTATGAAGAAAGTATCTATAAAAGCTTTGAGCAGTTTATAGGAAAACCGGAAGATTTTATTTTCCTGGGACTTCTTCCGAGCTATCTGGAGAAACAGAATTCCTCACTGATCTACATGGTGGATTATCTCATGAAAAAATCTGCAAAACCTGAAAACGGCTACTTTCTTTACAATCATTCCGAGCTGTTTGAGCTTTTAAATAATTTAAAAGATAAAAAAGTGATTCTTTTCGGAGTCTCTTTTGCCCTGCTGGATTTCCTTGACACCGTTGAATCCCTTAATCTTTCCATTTCAGGATCTCATAATCTTACAGTTATTGAAACCGGAGGAATGAAGGGAAGAAAAGAGGAAATGACAAAGGATGAGCTTTTGAAAATTCTGCAGAATGGCTTTAAAACAGAAAAAATTTATTCAGAATATTCAATGACGGAGCTCCTTTCGCAGGCATATTCTCTCGGGAATAATGAATATAAATGTCCCGGCTGGATGAAAATAATGGTCCGGAATGCAGAAGATCCTTTTTCCTATGAGCAGGAGGGGAGAACAGGAGCCGTAAATATTATAGATCTTGCCAATATCCATTCCTGCTGTTTTATAGCAACACAGGATCTGGGTAAAACGCTTCCGGAAGATAAATTTCAGGTGCTGGGAAGAATAGACCATTCCGATATCAGGGGATGCAGCTTATTGGTTTCATAAACCACGATTAAACAAATAACAACTTCTTACAATGGACCGGAAAAAAAGTTTCTTTTTATTTATAATACTTTTAGGTTTGTCTGATCTGTTATCCGCACAAAAAAAGACAGAAAAGGATATCTGGTCAGGGACCTATATGGTGAACGAGATCAGCAAAGGGGTTTCCAGGACTACAGATACCCTGGAAGTTTCCAGGATTAAAGATGCCGATCCCCGGGATATCCCGGCCAGTGAAGAATCAGATTTAGCCCGATGGTCCATGACCTCAAAAAGAGACGGGGGTAAAGATAAAATGACCGTTAAACGGTTTTTATTTGATGTAGAAAATGACAGTGATGCTTATCAGGAATTCGGCTGGACAGATCTGCATAAAGCCGGAAAAATAAATTGCATTGACGGCGGACATTTCTTTATCTGCCAGACACAGCCCAACACAGCCGTTACATTTGGAAAAGATGAAACCTATTTTACCAAAACCGGTATCTTTGGAATATGGCTGCATTATGGTGTGGTTGAACTACAGAAAAAATAATCTCTATTTTTAAACCTTAACTGCAATGCTGAAAATAGAAGAGCTTGTTCACGCATACATCCATTCCCACTGCGATTTCGAAAAAGAAATTGTTCTGACGAATTATTTCCAGGCCGACTGGGAAGCAGATATCCTGCTCATAGATTCCGAAGGATTCAGCCATGAAATTGAGATCAAACTTTCGAAAAGCGACTTTAAGAACGACTTCAAAAAATCATACCTCAATAAAGAAACGGGCGAAAAATTCCTGAAGCATGATAAGATATCCTGTGGCGATTATATCTGTAATGCCTTCAGCTTTCTGCTTCCGATGGGCATGGTAGAACACAGCATGATTCCGGAACACTGCGGGATTATTGAATTCTACCACAATGCAGACACCTGGGAAACGGAATTCTATCTCATCCGGAAGCCTGAAAAAGTACATGAAGATCCTTACTGGAACCTGAATGACAAAGATCTTTTTATCCGGAAAATGGCCCTTAATTTATTACAGCGTAAAATGGAGATCAAAGGAAAGCATGAGGAACTTATCTTCAAAAACCCTTTCGATATCAAAAAAAATAAATAGAAACTGTGCTGTGCTATAATGAAGCATATCGCTGCCACAAAAAAATCCTGCCGTCACTCTAGCCGGCAGGATTTAATATAGAATATCAAAATTAAATATTAATCAGTAATTTCAGCAGTATCTCTCTGAAGCAGAAGCTTGTAGATAAGACCTCCTGTGATTCCTCCCAAAATAGGTGCTGCCCAGAACAGCCAAAGCTGCGACATGGCAAGCCCGCCCGCAAAAACGGCCTGTGAAAGCGATCTTGCCGGGTTTACCGAAGTGTTGGTGATAGGAATAGAAATAAGATGGATCAGCGTAAGCGCCAAACCGATAGCGATACCGGCAAACTTTCCGTTAGCCCACTTGTCCGTAGCTCCCATAATAACGATCAGGAAAAAAGCCGTTAATAAAAACTCAGCCAGGAATGCAGCTCCCATACTGAACGCTTTTCCATTGTAGACCGCTTCCCCATAGAAATTCGTGGCAAAAGCTCCCGGTTTGGAAAAATCCACAGCTCCTGAACCGGTAAGAATAACATACAGGCATCCTGCTGCAACAAGACCTCCAAGACACTGAGCCACAACGTAAGGGATAAGATCTTTGGCAGGGAATCTGCCTCCGGCTAAAAGTCCGAAAGAAACAGCTGGATTGAAATGTCCTCCGGAAATGTGACCGACAGCATAAGCCATCGTAAGAACAGTAAGGCCAAAGGCCAGGGCAACCCCTAAAAGACCAATGCCTATATCGGGAACTCCGGCAGCAAAAACCGCACTTCCGCAGCCACCGAAAACAAGCCAAAATGTGCCGAAAAATTCAGCAAAAAGTTTTTTTATCATAATGTTTATTGTTAAAATGCATCTCAAATGTAAAATTTAAATTTTAAAATAAAAAGTTAAAACTTAAAAAAAAGTTGGGATTTGATAATATAAAATTACATATTTGGTAATTTGTTTTAATGTTTGTTAAGAATTTTTTCACATTCACATTATACGTGAACTAAATAATATGTCATAAATGTTTATCTTTCGTTTAGTAATTTAAAAGCATGGTTAATGAGAACATTTTTTTGTGTAGCCTTTGTGCCCTTTATGTATAGCTTTTATTATCCGCAGGCAGCAAAAAAAGCTCTTCCCTGCTATGATTTTGCATCAGTACTGAAAGTAGAGCCTACCGCTCTGTACAAGCCGCACCTGGAGGCCTCCAAAAGTTTTAATGTGAAGCTCCTGAAGGATTCTAAAACAGTGCAGAAATATATAACCTCCGGAAAATTTCACAAAATAAAAAAAAGCGGGAAAGGATACCGGGTTCAGAGGCTTGATTACAGCAGGCCTTACATGGTTTCTAAAGCAAAAGCCACCCTCGAAAAGATGGGAGCCAGGTTCAGTAAAGAAACAAAAGACCACGCCTTTACGGTTTCATCCATCACACGGACTCTGGAAGACCAGTGCCGGCTGAGAAGGGTGAATTCCAATGCTTCGCTGGGAATCAGTTCTCACAATTATGGGAATTCCTTTGATATTTCTTATATCCGTTTCAATGATGTGCTGAAATATAATCCTAAAATGGAAGCAGCACTAGAGAAAGTGTTACAATATTATGCCAATGCCGGAAGAATATATTACATCAAAGAAAGGCAGCAGAGCTGTTATCATATTACAGTAAGGAACTATTAAACCATCGGTTGCTGTGCTCAAAATATCCGATCCCGTTACAATGTAGGCCGTTTTTGCTGGCTAAAATTAATTTTTTTTTACGAATAATAAATTTATGATACGATTATTTGTGCAGGATGTTTAGTTTACATAATTTTATGCAACTAAATAAACCATGAATTTATGAACGAGAACGATTACAAACTGGCAGTCGCTGAATGGGACAGATATGTGTCAGATTATAACAAGATCACCAATCTGATCCCGGCCAATTACATTTTTGACTTAACCGGAGAGAAGATCTCAAAAATCAAAGAGAAAAACAAATATGCGGATGTCTGTGCAGAAGTAGGCGTATTTAAAGGTCAAATGGTCCTTATCTTCCTTCCTCTGGATGAAAAAGGGTATGTTGATAAAAGTATCGTCGAATATGAGTACACGGTTCTTGGTCCGCTTAAAAATGATCTCAGGCTTCAGGAAACAAAACAATTTACGGTTGTTAAAAACGCTGTTCTTTCCAGCAATCTTACAAAAATAGATGATAATACAAACACCACCCTTCCCGTATCAGATCAGCCGATACTGGATCAGGATATTGCTGTAGAAGCTATTCAGCGATGGAGAAGTGATGGAATGGAATGGTTCTTCCGCGAGTGTACAGAATTTGGAGGGAAAAGAATTTTCAGAAGATTTTACATCCCTATGGAGGATCTTTGCCATCCGGAGCCAAAAGTTGCGGGCATCAAATGCTCGTTCGGACTCAGATATAATGAGGTTTACCAGAGAATGCTGGTAACACTGATCTTTATTTCTTTCCAGGAATTGCTGCAGAACGGAACCAGTCCGGCAACTATTTCAAATACTTATGATTGGGCAAAACCATGTCCTCCTGTATGCCGCATCCCTGAACTTGGATCTTAAATATATAGTATAGACAGGAATGACAGATTTTTTTAAAGCAATTTTATTCCTAAATTATGGTCTGCTTCTGTCCATTATATTTTTGGGAGCGGCAAAATACCGTATACTTAACAAAAAAGAAAAGCAATATTTTCACTGTATTGCTTTTCTTTTTTTTATTGAATTGCTAAACCTTGCACTGCCCTATATTTTTAGTCTTAATGATACCTCATTTCTGTATCCTCTGTACATAGCAGGAGAGTTTTTCCTGGTCACTGCCTTGTTTATCAGGAAACTGGATCTTCCAAAATACTGCCTCGGCATCACAGCTCTGCTGGCAATTGCATTTATGATATCGAATTATGTATTTAAGCTTCCGTTCAACAATGATATTGTAAAGGTGATATCAAACATCATCATTATCTGCCTTTCAGGATTTACCCTGATCCGGGAGATCAAAGGGGCCTCTGCACAGAACCGTTTTCTTTTGGTGGATGCCTGTATTTTTTTCTACTATTCGGTTTCGGTGTTTATTTTTATTATCCAGCACCAGATTGCGAACCTTTCAGAAAATGATTATTATATTATTCTCAGTGTGAATAATATTTTGTCAAGCATTTTATACTGTTCATTTTTATATACCTTCATCAAATTAAAGAAGTAACCTTAAATAGTAGCCTGCTGATCCTTATAATTGTTACCATAACAGTTATAGTGTCTTTTATTCTCTTAGCTTACAGATCTTTTATCAGCCGGATCATTAAAGAAAAGAATGTTCAGCACGAAGCTGAAGTTCTTCATCAGAAAAAACTGGTGCTCGAAAATATCAAAGCCCAGGAAGAAGAAAGAAAAAGAATAGCGGTAACGATTCATGACGATATTGGGAACAGGCTCAACATCCTTTCCTTGTGGCTGAACAACCTTGATACAAAAGGAGATGAGGTCATCAAAAAAAATATTTACAACCAGATGTCATCCCTCATTGATGCGGCCCGGAGTATTTCCCATTCCCTTTATCCTGTAAACCTGGAATCGGTAGGGTTCGTTCTCTATGTGGAAGAGCTCATTGCCAATCTCTCCCATAAGATCAATATCTCCATGCAGGTAATGCCCGGATATGGGAAAAAAGATATCTTTGTAGAAGTACAGTTATACCGGATCATTCAGGAATTCACGACCAATGTGATCAAGCATTCTACGGCTACAGACCTGTGGATTTACATTAAAGATTACCCTCAGCATATGGCCGTCATCATTTCTGATAACGGACAGGGGTTTGATTATAATCTCGTGAAAAAAGGAATGGGCATCAAAAACATCGAATCCAGGATAAAATCTATGAATGCCATCCATAAATGGAAAAGTACCTTGAATAAAGGAAGCCGTTTAATTATTTTAATTCCAAACAACAATGAACTCCCAAATCAAAATAGCCTTAATTGATGACGAGCAGCTGATCCTGGAAGGGGTTAAAATGCTGCTTTCCAACGAAAAAAACATATCCGTCTGTCTTACCTCCAGTAACGGCCCGGATTTTATTGAAAAACTGGCAAGTCTTTCCGAAGATGATTTCCCCCACATCGCTCTTGTGGATGTACAGATGCAGCCCATGAACGGTTTTGAGCTGGTAGAAGTTCTTAAAGAAAAATACCCTGATCTCAGGATTATTATCCTTTCTTCCCATTACAAAACTTCCATTTTGGGATATATGGTTAAATTGGGTGTCTCAGCCTTTCTTCCCAAGAATTCCGACAGAAAAACATTTATTGAAGCCATTACCATGGTCCATAAAAACGGTGTTTTCTTTACTGCAGAAGACCATCAGATGCTGTTTACCTATATGAACAGCTCCGCAAAAAAGAAATCTCTTTTTGAAATGGAAGACGAACTCTCCGAACGGGAAAAAGATGTTGTGAAACTGATCTGCCAGGAATATACCAATAATGAGATCGGAGAAAAGCTCTTCATTAGCCCCAGAACAGTAGAAAGCCACCGCCAGCGGATTTTGGAAAAGATAGGAGCCAAGAACACAGTAGGTATTGTTATCTATGCTGTTGTACACAATATATATTCTCTTGATAAAATATAATTCCGTAGAAATACGGAATTTTTTTTTTGGTGTTTTTTACGCTAGTATTATTTTTCCGTCTTCCGTTAATTTGAAAAAAGTTTTTACAGGTTTCCAAACTACCGGAAAGACTTTCGATAATTAAAGAAAACACTGAGATGGAAAACGATACAATATTGCCTGTCGGAATCTTTTTTGACGGAACTGGAAATAACGGGATCAATGCCGCTTCATCAGAGATACCTTCAACCAACAATGAGAGCTACAAAGGGGCGCCTACCAATGTTTATAAATTGTTCAGCTTATTCAACGGAAACAATAAAATATATGTAGAAGGAATAGGAACGGTCACGGGAGGCGAAGACAGCAATTTCGCAATGGCCACCTGCGCCAATCCTCCGGATACACAGGGATATTCCTCAGACGATAAATTGCAGAAAGCCTGTTCTTTTGTAGAAAATATAGTCAGGGACAAAAATATTGACTATCATTTTTATATTTACGGATTCAGCAGGGGAAGTATGCTGGCAAGAGAATTCTGTAACCGGCTTGTCACGAGCTATCCCACAGCAAATATTACCATAAAGTTTTTAGGCGTTTTCGACACCGTTGAATCCAAGCCGTTTAATACCTACGATATGAACCTGCCCCAGGAAGTGGAAAATGCCCTTCATCTGTGTGCAGTCAATGAATGCAGGTTCTTTTTCCCGCTCACCGGTTTTTTTGAGAACTCAAAAAATATGCAGGACACCAAAACAGAAACAGGAGGTTCCATATGGAAAGAAGTTTTTGTTCCCGGTGCTCATGCCGATGTAGGCGGAGGATATCTTCAGGCTCCCCAATCGGTTTATATTTCTACAGATTTTATTAATATGGACGATCTTCAGAGCTATATTTCAGAGGTAAGAAATGTAAAAACCGATGCGGAAGGAAATAAGATCTGGAATGCACTTCTGTCGGATTTTCAGATCGAAAAAGGAGTTGTTCTCTCTCAGGCTTATGTTACCAGGGAAACGGTCTTTAATACGCTTCCGTTTGTGTACGGAAAAATAATGCTGGACGAAACTCATAATGTAATGCCCGGAATTTTCAGTGCGGATCTTACCGGTTCCGGCCTTGAAATAGGGAATGATGCTTTCCTGACAGACTTTTATACTGATCTTACAGCCTATGTCAAAAACTTTTCGCCTGCTATGAAACCCCGTTATGATTATGCAGATTTTGCGGAATATACCCACATTTCAGCTAATTTCGGGCTCTACCATGATGATACTTTACAAAGATCAGCCGATGAAATAGAGGCAGAACTGATCAACATCGGTCTGAATGTTCCCAGCAGTACATCCGCAGACCGCGGGGATCAAGCCAAATTTCTTACCGACCTCCATCTTCGCGAAGACAGCTTTGTAACTGACTTTCTGTATGGAACCAATGTCCCCAATAATGATATCTGGAGCCGCACCATCGAGATAAAATCCTTTGCTGCAGAACAGAATTAGACCAATAACGTTAGTACTTTTCAGTTTTAAATTTAGGTTGTTAGGGGGTGTCCGGAAGGGCACCCCTTTTTGTTGCATTCCGGGACACAACGTTTTTATTTCTGGGCTATTCATTTCTTTTTCCGTACTTTTGCACCCGAAAATTCATTATTCATCACTTAATTTTTATTTAATAAAATGCTTTCGGTTCAAGGTTTAGGATTACATCATTCAGGAAACTATCTGTTTCAAAATACAAATTTCACCATTAAAAAGGATGATAAAGTAGGTCTCGTTGGAAAAAACGGGGCAGGAAAATCTACTTTACTGAAAATGCTTTCCGGGGAAATTAATTTCTATGAAGGAACTGTTGTTCGCGAAGGAGGTGCTACCATTGGTTTCCTGAAGCAGGATCTGGATTTCGTAAAAGGAAGAACGGTTTGGAATGAAACGATGCAGGCTTTTGAGCAAATCAATGCCTGGAAAAATGAACTGGAAGAGGTGAATCATCAGATGGCCGTAAGAACAGATTATGAAAGTGATGCTTACACAGATCTGATCAACAAAATGACAGAGCTGAACGATCTTCTGATGAACCATGACGCTTACAATCTTGAAGGCGATATGGAAAAAGTATTGTTCGGTTTAGGATTTAAAGCGGATGATTTCCAGAAAATCACCGACGAATTTTCCGGAGGCTGGAGAATGAGAATTGAACTGGCTAAACTGCTGCTTCAGAAAAATGATATCATGCTTCTCGATGAGCCTACCAACCACCTGGATATGGAATCCATTATCTGGCTGGAAAACTTCCTGAAAGACTATCCCGGTGCTATTGTTCTGGTAAGTCACGATAAGCAGTTTATGACGGCTGTCTGTAACAGGACTTTTGATATCAACAATAAAAAAGTGGACGATTATAAAGCCGACTATTCCAAATATCTGATCATGCGTGAAGAACGCCGTGAGAAACTCATCGGGGCTAAAAAGAACCAGGATGCAGAGATCAAGCAGATGGAAGATAACATCAATAAGTTCCGTGCAAGTGCTACTAAGGCATCTTTCGCACAGTCCCTTATTAAAAAGTTAGATAAAATCGAGCGTATTGAGGTGGATAATGAAGACGTTTCCAAGTTCAATATCCGTTTCGTACAATCTATGATTCCCGGAAAAGTTATTTTCGAAGCTGAGAATTTAGGAAAAGCGTACGGAAAAAAACAAATCTTCGATGATGTAGACTTTATTGTTCAGAGAGGAGACAGAATTGCTCTTTTGGGACAGAACGGACAGGGGAAAACCACTTTAGCCAAAATTCTTGCCGGAGACATCAAAGACTATTCGGGAACCTGGAATTTAGGACACAACGTAAACATCGGATACTTTGCCCAAAATCAGGAAGAAGTACTGACACCCAATAAAACCGTTTTAGAAGAAGCCGAAGATGCGGCAACAGAAGAAACAAGACCTAGAGTAAGAGACCTTTTGGGATCTTTCTTATTCCAGGGTGAAGCTGTTTCTAAAAAGACAAAAGTACTTTCCGGAGGAGAAAGAAACCGTCTGGCACTTTGTAAATTGCTGCTTCGTCCTTTCAACACGTTGATTATGGATGAGCCTACCAACCACCTCGATATTCAGTCCAAGGAAATTATCAAGCTGGCGTTACAGAATTTTCAAGGGACATTGATCGTGATTTCTCACGACAGGGAATTCCTGGACGGGCTTTGTGACAAAATTTATGAATTCCGTGACGGGAAAATGAAAGAATTCCTCGGAAGTGTTGGCGAATATCTTGAATACAGACAAAAAGAAACACTTAGGGAAATATCTGCTGAAAAAGCAAAACTTCACAGCGAAGATGTAAAAGTTGAGGTAAAGCAGGCTCCGAAAGAAGTGGTGGAAGAAAAATCAGTCATTGTAAGCAAGGAACAGAAAAATATTCAGAATAAATTAAAGAAGGTAGAAGAGAAAATTTCTGAGCTTGAAACGGAAATTGAAACAATGGAAGTTTCATTCACAAAAGAAAATCCTTCTGAAGAAACTTTGGAAAAATACAATAAAACTAAGGAAGAATTAGAAGTTGCTTTGCAGGAATGGGAGCATCTGGGTTCTCAGTTGGCTTAATTTTTTTTGAATTAAAAATACATATTCTTCGATTCCGTTCAGTATTAACAGTGTTATCCTGAACGGAACCGGAGGATTTTTAAATACAGGATGAAAGAAAATACATATTCGCCAAAGCATCCCTGTAACAAAAAAGCACTTTGACCAACATATTGAATAGTTTTACTAAAACTTAATTTAAAACTTAAATTATTTTTATAATTTTACAGCATGATTTTCAAGGAAACCAGAAATCTGAAGAATTTTATCTCCAAACTTTTGTTTGGGATATACTTCATTGCCCTGTTTTCCCAGAGTTTTCACCATCATGATGCTGTCGATTATTTTAAGGGCTTCGGTCTTAAAAAGACAGAAAATACAATGGCTAAAACTTCGGCTAAAGAAAAGCCCGGCGACTGTCTGGCATGTCATTTCTTAGCTACAGGAAATACACTGGTTCCTGAAGAATTCGGCTTTTCCTTCGGACATTTTACGCACGAGGTAAAGCAGGTTATTGCTGTTCAGGAAAAAATATGGTCTCAGACCAAATTCACATTTCAGCTCCGGGGGCCTCCCGCAGTTTCATAAATCATAGATTTTTTATTGACTTTAAATGGATTTAAAGTTCAATATTTTGGGTTTAAAGCTATTGGTTGATAGCTGTAGATGTGGTTTCTGCATTCCGGATTTTTGGGATCCGAGATAAAGGTTACATGATTCGGAGATTGAGAGATTGAGAGTATATGGGAGCAGATTAACTGCTGCTAAACTTGCTTTAATATCTCAAATCTGATATCCTAGGTCTTACATCTGATTCATCAGTCATTAATAGTTTTTACATTGTACATTTTACAATTAAAATAAACCCATTCAACAAATTTTTACGAAAAAAATGTACCTCTAAACGGTACGCAATCAATCTATAGACAATGAAATTGATATATAGTCTGATGTTGGTTCTTTGTGGACTGACACTGATAAGCGCACAAAAAACGTATACTGTAGAAGGAATTGTTCATGATTTTCACGATAAAACTGCGTTAGAAAATGCAGAGGTGAAGATCGGGGAATTTACTGCCAGAACGGATCATACAGGTAAGTTTACCTTCAATAAAATTCCTGCGGGAAAATATATACTCATTGCCAGGCATCCTGATTGTAATGATTATACTGAAAATATAGGAGTTGACAGGGATGTCCATCTGGTAATTACATTGGAACACCACAGCAACGATATTGAAACGGTGACTATTCACGGGAGCCATAAAAATAATGGCAGTATGGTGATGAAAACACTGGACAAATCCGTGCTTTCAAGAAATGTTACTGAGAATTTAGGGAATTTGCTTACCAATATTTCCGGAGTCAATGTCCTTAAAACAGGTAATAATATTGCTAAACCCGTTATTCACGGGCTATATGGAAGCAGGGTTTCCATTCTGAATGACGGGGTGAAATTGGCTGAGCAGGAATGGGGCGTAGAGCATGCTCCCAATGTGGATGTAAACAATTTTGAGCATATTGACGTTATAAAGGGTGCATCAGCCCTTAAATATGGAAGCGGAGCTGTAGGCGGGGTAGTGGTTTTACAGCCTCAGGTATTGCCGAAAAAAGATACCCTGATGGGATCTGTTTCCCTTTCCGGTATTTCAAACGGACGCGGAGCAGATGTAAATGTAAAGCTTGCAAAAACATGGGAAAGTGGCTGGGCTGTAAAAACCAACGGAAGCTTCAGGAAACTGGGAGATCTTAAAGCTCCTGGCTATGGATTGATGAATACGGGAATTCAGAATTCAGGTTTCAATTTCGGAGTTCAGAAAACGACCTTTAATTCAGGTTTTTCTTTTGATTATTACCTGACCAATAATTCAATAGGAATTTTGAGGAGCTCACACGTGGGTTCTGCAGAAGACCTATACGAAGCACTTTCAAGTCAGGAACCGATTTTTAAAAGAGATTTCAGCTATGATATTGATAATCCAAGACAGGAGATAGAACATCATATCGCTAAAATTTCCGGATATCACAGGTTTGAAAATTTTGGAAAGCTTACCGCTACTTACAGTTTTCAGTACAATCACAGAAAAGAATATGACATCCGCCGGAGTGAAGAGCTTAGTAAAAAACCGGGGCTTGATCTGGAGCTGATTACCAATGATTTGAATATCAATCATCTTATTGAAAGACCGAAATGGAGCCTTGAAACAGGAATCAATGGCGGGTATCAGAATAATTACTCCAACCCGGAAACAGAAGCCAGACGTCTGGTACCAAACTATGACCGCTTTTATGCAGGAGTTTACTCTGTCTATAAATATAAACTGCTGCCTTCCCTGGATCTGGAGGCCGGAGCACGCTATGATTTTGACCGCTATGAGGTGACCAAATGGTATGACCTTGGCGACTGGAATAAGTTATATGCTCAGGATTATTCAGATTTCGCAGTAAGAATCAATCAAAACAGAATCCTTACCAAGCCTGAATTAAACTATAATAATTTTTCAGGTAATGCAGGGATCAGTTACCATCCGTCAGATAATTTTAATCTGAAGCTGAATTATGCGAGGGTTTCAAGATCTCCAAATGTTGCTGAACTTTTTGCTGACGGACTTCACCATTCGGCAGCCATTATAGAAGAAGGGGATATGAGAATTAAAAGTGAAACCGGAAATCAGTTTAATTTAATTGCTGATGCCAAATTAAATGTTCTGGGTGGATTGGATATTTCTGTAAATCCGTATTTCTTTTATACTAAAAATTTCATCAATGAAGTTCCTACAGGATACCGCAATACCCAGTGGGGCGGCGACTTTGTGGTGTACGGATATCAGCAGATCAACGTGAAAATGTATGGAGCTGATGTGGATCTGGCCCTTAAAATTAATGATCATCTGGCTTACAAGGGAAATCTGTCTTATGTATACGGGCAGGACCTTACCCATGATGTTCCATTGATCATGATGATGCCAACCAATTTCAATAATTCCCTCGAATTCAGTAAAAAAGAGTGGAAAAACTTTTATATGAATGTAAGTAACAAAACGGTTCTTGCACAGACCAGATTTCCGGTCTACAATGTTTTTATCAAGAGATATGATACAGATGGGAATGCTTACAGCCAGGAGGTAGATATTTCGACGCCTCCCAAAACTTATTCGCTTTGGAACCTTCAGGCAGGTGTGAACCTGTCAAAAAATTTCGGAGTTGATTTCTCTGTCAAAAATATATTCAATACTTCTTACAGAGATTATCTGAACAGGTTACGATACTTCTCCAGTGAAATGGGAAGAAATTTCATTGTAACACTTAAATATCAATTTTAATTCTTTAAATCAAAAAAAATGAAAAATATTTTCAAAAATACAGCACTTATTCTAAGCCTTTTAATGATTGCTTTTTCTTTAAGCTTAACTTCTTGTAACCGTGGAGATGATGATGAAAAAGATGATCTGCCGCAGGAAGAGCTTTCAGATGTTCTCCTGAAAGTAACGGATGAGGCTACAGGAGTAGCTGCTACTTATGATTATCAGGTAAACAGCACCAGTAATCCTAACATTAAATTGGTAAACGGTCATACCTATAATGTGGAAGTTATGTTCAAAAATGGGGAAGAAGATGCCAACCAGGAGATAATAGAGGCAAAAAACCAACATTTTTTAGTATACAACTTTCCTAATTCCGATATTGTGATGACCCGTACCGATGGTACTGCTTCTACAAGAGATGACGGGAAGCGTGTAGGGCTTAAAACGAAATGGGTAGTCAATACAGCTGTGAAAAATGCTTCTGCACCAAGCCAGCTTGTTCTGACATTGTACCATGAGCCGGTTTCTGTTTCTGAAGCTTCTGCTGTAAGTGGAAACGGAGTGGTATACGGGGTACAGTCCGGAGGAGAAACCGATGCCCAGGCTACCTATAATATTATTAATTAAAAAGATAAACATACAGGTAAAACCGCTGATATTTTCGGCGGTTTTTTATTTATATACATTTGAAGACTAAGAATTGATTAGAAGTAGGTTATTCTCATAAAAATTTCATATTTTTGCAACCTAAAATTTTAATCAATAATGAAGGTTACCGCACAAAACCATGATGACGTAAGTGCATTACTTACAGTGACATTGGAAAAATCTGACTACAAAGAAAAAGTAGACAAGCAGTTGATTAATTATGCTAAAAATGCGCAAGTTCCTGGTTTCAGAAAAGGGAAAGTGCCTTTGAGTATGGTTAAAAAACAATATGAAGCAGGTATTGCATTCGAAGAAATCAACAAACAGGTTTCTGACGCATTGAACGGCTATGTTAACGAAAACAAGTTAAGATTGGTTGGTCAGCCTGTTCCTCAGCCAGTAAACCAACTGGATTACAACGCTGATAAAATTGAAGTTGCTTTCGAGGTAGGATATGAGCCTGAATTCACTATAGATTTAGCTAAATATGAAGCTCCTCATTATAAAGTAGAAGCTTCCGACAAAGAAATCACGAAGAGCATTGAGAACATGCAGAGACGTTTTGCAGAGCAGGTTCCTCAGGATAAAATCACTAAAGATTCTTACATAGCTTTGGAAATTTCCCAGGTTGTAGAAGAAGATGCTGAAGGAGAGCACCACCACCATCCGAAGAACGTTACCATTACTGCCGAAAACAAAGAAGCTTTCAAACTGGTAAAATCTTTGAAAATGGACGGTTCTGTGAAAGTATCTAAAGAAACGCTTGCAGGTGATGAAGAACTGGCTAAAGAATTAGGTTTCAGCAAAGAAGAAGTTGAGCATTTGCACCATGCAGAAGTAGAAGTTAAAGTAAAAGATTTCTATTCACTGAACCTTGCTGAACTGAACCAGGAATTATTCGACAAAGTATACGGAGAAGGAACAATCAAATCTGAAGAAGAGCTTAAAGAAAAAGTAAAATCCGAACTGGATGAGTACTTCCAGCAGAATGCTGATGTTCACTATGTGAATAAAGTATTGGAGCAGGTTACTGAAAAAGAAGAAGTAAAACTTCCTGAAACTTTCCTGATAAAATGGTTGCTATTCTCTAACCAGAATATCCAGTCTGAAGAGCAGGCTAAAGAAATTCTTGAATCAGAGAAAAGCCAGTTAAGATACCAGATCATTGAAGGTAAATTAATGACTGATAACGAAATCCAGTTAGACTATGCTGATGTATTGGCACAGGCTGAGCAGTTGGTGAGAAATCAGTTGGCGATCTACGGAATTCACCACCTGGGTGACGAAGAAATCCAGAAATATGCTGTTGAAATGTTGAAAGACCAGGAGCAGGTAAGACAAATTTCTTCTGAAGTAGCTATGGCTAAACTGAAAGATGTTATCCTTGAAAAAGGAGGCAAAAAAGAAACTAAAATCTCTCACGACGAGTTTTTAGAAGAACTTAAAAAATAATTTATTCCGATATAAATATTTCAAACCTCCGATTTTTCGGAGGTTTTTTTATTAAGCTCATGGGATAAAACGCCTACTTAATCAAATCAATGAAATTGATTCCCTCTTTGCATTCCTTATAATGCAATATCACAATCAAACTTTGTGTGAAAAGAATATTCTATTTTCTCTTCAACTTAATCCGATAAAATTCTTCACAAAATGGCAGATGTTTTCTTAAAAAATCTTAAGAAATCCACACAGAATTGATTCCGTATTCCACATAAATATCCCGCTTTTATTTTCTTGTAACCATTATTCATATATTTACACCCTAAACTTATTATAGATATGAAAAAGATCATCATTCCGTTTCTCTGTGCCGTAGTCTTTTCAGTTCCGGCAGCAGCTCAGCAGACCAGTGCAGCTCCCGTAAAGACGGAAGTCATGAAATCTAAACTGACACCAAAAGAAGTTATCGACAATTATTTTAAAGCCCTTGGAGGTAAAAGTAAATTAGAAGCCGTAAAATCTACGGTTGTTGATAATACGCTTAATGTTCAGGGAATGGATATCACCATGAACACTATGAAAATGGGGAACAAATTTAAATCTGTACAGACCGCAATGGGACAGACGGTAAGCCAGGTTTTTGACGGTGAAAAAGGATATATAGAAAGAGGCGGGCAGAAAACTGATTTCCCTGCCGATAATATCGCTGAACTGAAAAAAGGAACTACTATTGAGGCATTGGCTTTTGATCCTTCAAAGTTTAAAGATGTTACCGTAGAAAAACTGGACGCCAAAGATTATAATGTACTCTCTTCAGAAAAAGGAAAATTCTACTTTGATGCGGCTACCGGACTTTTATACCAGTCTTCTGTAGGAGAAGGAAGTGTTACAGTGAAAAACTACATGACAGTGGAAGGTATAAAGTTCCCTTCTGAAGTTGATATTGATGGAAAAGGGCAGAAAGTAACAGTAAAAACCACCAAAGTGGTTCTCAACACCGGAGTTTCTGATGCCAGCTTCAAATAAAAACGGATATTTTACAGTACAAAAGTCGGATATTTTCCGGCTTTTTTGTTGTCTTTATAATTTTAACTCAAATTTAACTATAATGTGAATTTAGCCCTTTCTTTTTATCTAAAGAAGATAGCTGGATAGTATTTATACATCCTGAAAATGGAATGAAATACGAAATAATTGTTGATGAAATTATTGATAAAAAAGTATATAACTAGTGAATCAATTTATTTCTTCCCCTCTTTCAGCTTTTTCACTTCATCCTTCAGAAGTTCAATATATTCCTGAAGATTCTTAATAATAGACAGGCTTACTTCTCCATTAAAATTGGTAACACTCCCTGTAGCATAAGATCCCGGGCTGTCATTGAATACCGGATTATGGATAATGGTCTTCGCTTCGTCATCTTCATAAATTTCCTCCATAGGGAGATCCAGAAATCGTGAGATTTTCTCCCACTCATCTTTGAAAATTCTTACATCGCCGCTTTCCTTTCTGCTGTAGTTGGATACATCAGTGGCTATGATGTCGGCGATCTGCTGTTGGGTATAGCCTTTCTGTTTTCTTATTGCACGTAATTTTTCTTTTTGCATAGCCTGTTTTTTTACAAAAATGCGAATTTAAATTGTATTCTTAAAATCCTTCTTCATGTTTTTAAAAAATGTTCTGTCATCAGAATGCAGATGCTCTCTTCAGGTGTTTTAATTAAACAAAATTATCCGTGACGAAACATTGTATTGCTTGTATGAATTTACGCCTTTGTTTATCTTAAAAATAAAAGGAATGTCCTATTGAATTCTTTGTCCGGTCTTGCACTTAAAAAATAATAGGATGTCAATCTCAATAAAAAAAACCGCAGAATATCTACGGTTTTATAGTTTAAGAGCCATATGTTTTTTTCCATTCATCGGCAACCTCGCTTAAAACGCCGTAGAACTCTTCACCATACTTTCTGGTCAGCGGAGTTTTCAGGAACTTATAAACAGGAACCTGTAGTTCTCTTCCCAGAGCGCAGGCATCACTGCATACACTCCATTCATGGTAGTTCAGCGCTGTGAAGGTAGAATATTCCGTGACACGGATAGGGTAGAGGTGGCAGGAGATCGGTTTCTGCCAGTCTATGGCACCATCTTCATACGCTTTTTCAATACCACATTTCGTAATTCCTTTTTCATCAAAAGTTACGTAGGCACATTCACGGTCTTCTACCATAGGGGTAACGTACATTCCGTCTTGCGGATCAGTTGTCCATGTTCCCTGCTCTTCAAGGGCCTTGATGCCTTCCTGTGTAAGATAGGGCTTTATTTTATCAAAAATACTGTCTAAAATTTCAAGTTCATCCTTATCTAGTGGAGCACCTACATCTCCTTCCACGCAGCATGCACCTTTACATTTCGTAAGGTTGCAAACAAATTCTTCGGAAAATATATCCTCTGAAATCAATTTATCGTCTATCTGAATCATAATCTTTAAAATAAATTAAAATACGTACCTGCTTTAAAAGCAATCAAACTCATAATGATAAGCCATAGGCTCACCTCCTGCATCCAGTATTTAGGCAGAAATCTCATCATCCTGCTCAGGATAATGCTCGATGGGAATGCCAGAAGCAGTAAATATTCGTAGTTCTTATTCATGTACATAATAATAGTGACCAGCTGGGCCAGCGAAAAGACAAGCAGAAAAGTATATTTGTATCTGCTTATCGGGCTTTTCTTATTATAATTTTTAAAATGGTCGTATACAGCATAAATAAGCATCAGTAAGATGGGAATTAAAGGAAAGAGATCAATATAATCCGTCATCGGCTTCATTTTTCCGAACGGGAAATAATCGATATTCCATGTAGTAAAACCGAAAAAGAACATGATCGAAAAATAGCTGAATGCAATCAGCAGGGTTCCTAAAAGAAATCTGAATAAATTCAGGCTTATTTTCTGGGAAGTCGCTATTACATGAACAATCACAAAAAGGGCCATAGGCCAGGTGGTGGGCAGAAAAATAAAATTCAGCGCAACAATTGCTCCCACAAGAACATAAGACTTCTTCCTGATGTCTTCATCCGCACTGGTTAAAAGCAGCAACAGGAAAGAATTCGTAAGCAGTGAAACGGCAATTCCGATGTCCAGGCTTCCCGGGTAAAGTCCAAAAATAAAAAATGTATAGAGAAATAAGGGAAGATGCGTCTGATAATTAAGGGCAATGCTGTGAAAACAAAAATATCCCAAAGCAATTCCCAGAAAAGTTATCCCTGCGATAATAGCCTCATAAGTGTTGAAATTCAGTATGTTAAATATTATGACTACTAAAAGAAGAAAACCAATATAAACAGGAATTGAAAAAATATTGCTTTCTTTTGAAAGTAATTTAAACATTTTTTATAAATTTGTACAAAGTTAATTTAAAAAAGGAAAATAATGACGTCTTTCTGGTTATTCTTAAGTAAAGTTTTCAAATGGGCCTTCGGTTTTTTTGATGCATTTGGAAATGTTCTGAACTGGATTTTATTTATCGTTTGCTGCGTAATGTTTACCTATTGGTGCTACGTGCTGGTAGTAAAACTGGGAGGTGATAAAGATAAAGACTATTTTTCTCCTAGTGAGGGTAAGAACCCTTATTACGATCCAAAGATCTATAAAAAAGAAGGTTAATTAATTGGTTATATAGTAAAAAACCGATCGGATTTTAGGTCTGATCGGTTTTTTTATTAACAATTAAAATTTACTTTTTCTAGTCGTGGATAGGAAGCACCAGAACCGGAACGTGAGAATCTTTTGTAAGTCCTTTTGTTAAGCTTCCTACAAAAACATCATAGATCCCGCTTCTTCCGTGTGATCCCATTACGATGTAATCAGCGTTTTTGGCCTTCGCATATTCCAGAATGGTATCTTTTGCAATGCCTTGTTTCAATAGATGCTCGCAGTCTATATCATGAGCAATAATTCTTTGCTCGATCTTGTTGAGTTCTACCAGTTCAGCTCTGATTTCATTAGCTTCTACTTCAGGAAAATATTGATATCCCATATCACCGATAGCAAAACCAATATCTGATGGTGCTACGTGAATCAAAAAGATTCTGCCGTTTAACTGCTTTGCAAATTTTACGGCTCCTTCTACAAGCTGTTCTGTTTTGTCCCCAAAATCTACGGGTAGTACAATATTTATCATGACCTTTAATTTTGTTATTTAAAGATAAGAAAAATTGCCCGGTTTTTTATGTTAAATACTTATAATATTCGAATATCAAGGATTTTGTCATCTTTCAGATAAGCTTCAAGCACATCATTTTCATTTACTTTTCCTACCCCTTTGGGAGTTCCGGTAAAAATAAGATCACCCACCCTTAAGGTAAAATACTGGGAGGCAAAAGCAATGATATCATCAAAACTGAAAATCATATCCTTTGTATTGCCGTCCTGAACCTCTTCCTTGTTTTTCAGTAAAGAAAACTGCAGCCCCTGAAGATCGTAATCTTCCTTTTTGAAGAAATTTCCTACCACTGCCGAGCCGTCAAAACCTTTGGCAAGCTCCCATGGAAGACCTTTGGATTTAAGCTCGCTCTGAAGATCCCTTGCCGTAAAATCTATTCCTAAGCTAATCTCCTCATAATGCTTGTGAGCCACCTCTTTCTGGATGTACTTACCTCCTTTTGAAATCTTTACAACAACTTCCAGCTCATAGTGAACATCATTGGAAAATTCAGGAATGTAAAAATCATTTCCTTTCAAAACCGCTGTATCCGGCTTCATGAAAATAACCGGTTTTTCAGGGATTTCGTTTCCTAGTTCTTTCGCATGTTCGCTGTAGTTTCTTCCTATACAAATGATTTTCATAACTCTTAAATTATTGATGTTTTATGAATTCGTCATGACAAACAGACTGTAAATCTGCAATGCAGTTCAGTCACGACGAAGCCATCTTTTATGATTCCTTTAATCCTGAACTCTATTAATGCGTAAACTCATTCCCACAATAATAGCATATAAACTTCTGGCTCGATAAAATGGATATTCCAAAGAAGCTTGTTGCTCTGTCGTCCCTGTAAATATGGTTTGAACCACATTTCGGGCATACAAAATCAAATGCCGGATCTTTAATGGTATGTTCCACTTCCAAAGAATAAGCTTCGTTATCATTATAATCCTGAAGGATCTGTTTTGCCTTCTCAAGATCATCTTCAAAAACCTGGAGCTGGATGCCGCCCACAGCCTGTGAAAGCAGCCAGTCAGACTGGATGAGCTGTTCATTGGCAATGAAACCGTTCACTCCGTTTTCGGCCAGGATCTGTTTGTCCCTGTTGGCTTCAAGGGCAGTTTCGTAAAATTTAAAGCGCACCAGATTCGACATTTTTTAAAATTTGCTTGACAATTGAATTTTCGTGAAGACTTTCTTCGTATACAATGGGAAATCAGCATTCTGAAGCCATCCGTAATAGCCCAGATCTTTCTGGAAAACAGCTTTTACCACCTGTCCCTTATATTTTCCGAAATTGAAAACAGCTTCCGTTTTATCATTATATCCTATAAATCCTGCCAGGTCAGCATTCTTATTGTGGAATGTGAATTCGCTTAAAGGTGCAATTTCATTCGGGATATCATCGTACTTTCCGACCTGTGCATCCAGCACCTCAAAAGTCGCCATCACATCAGCTTCCGCAGAATGGGCGTTTTCCAGAACCTTTCCACAGTAAAACTGGTAGGCAGCTCCCAGATTTCTGGGCTCTTTTTTGTGAAAAATAGTCTGTGCATCTACCAGTCTGAATTTGCTAAGGTCAAAATCTATTTCTACTCTCAGAAGCTCTTCTGCCAGAAGCGGAACATCAAACCGGTTGGAATTGAAACCTCCAAGGTCACTTCCTGCGAGCATTTCCATAACCTTTGGAGCGATATCTCTGAAGGTAGGCGCATCTTTTACATCCTCATCATAAATCCCGTGGATTGCGCTGGATTCATTAGGAATAGGCATTTCCGGGTTCACACGCCATGTTTTGCTTTCTCTCGATGCGTCCGGGTTTACTTTTAAAATGCAGATCTCTACAATTTTATCTTTTCCAATATTGGTTCCTGTAGTTTCAAGGTCAAAAATGCAGAGTGGTTTATGGAGTTTTAAGTTCATGTCTATAATTTGATAATGTGTTAATTGAAAATAAGCCGATTTCTGGCTTCTAAAATTTGAAGTCTGATATCTGATTCTAATTCAGCTGTCTCTGGAAAACCAGTGATACTAATATATAATAAATAACAAGCATGGGAATTCCGACGATCTGAAAAAAGATCAGAATAGCAATTCCGCCGCCCAGCAAAATGATTTTAGGATAATTGTCCTGCAGCTTTTTCGATTTGAATTTCATAGCCATCATCTTGATAGGGCTGATCAGAAGCCAGGATGTAATAACCGTCAATAGAACTAAAAATAATGAATTTTCAAATAAAAATCCGAAAGTTCCGGTTTCTCTGAACGCATAATATAACCCGAACAGCAAAACAGTGTTGGTAGGCGTATTCAGTCCTTTAAAATAATAACGCTGTTCCTCATCAAGATTGAAGATAGCCAGTCTCAGGCATGAGAAAACAGTTACCAGAAGGCCAAAATAACTTACGTCAAAAGGCAGCTGAAGTCCCAAAATTTCATTTCCGAACGGTTCCAGCGCTTTATACATCGTAAGACCGGGAATCAGTCCGAAGCTTACCATATCCGCCAGCGAATCCAGCTGAAGACCCAGATTAGAGTTTGATTTTACAGCCCGGGCCACAAACCCGTCAAAAAAATCAAAAACAGAAGAAAGAATAAGACAGATGGCTGTAGTCTGGTAATCTCCTGAAATAAGATGTATCGCACCTACACAGCCCGCAAATAAATTGGCAAGTGTCAATAAATTGGCAAGATTGTTTTTTATGAAATTCATATCCGGCAAAAATACAGTTTTTCCAAATTTTAACCTGAAATATTATCAAGGAAAAAATACATTAATACGATTTTGATGTAAATTTGCCGAATGAAATTTTTTAAAGAATTCAGAAAACAGGAAATTCTGGTCCTTTTTTACCGGATTTTCTTAGCATACGTTTTTTATCAGATTGCCCGGCTTTTGTTTTGGTATTTCAATAAAGAGCTCATCAAAGTAGATTCCGTTTCAGATTATTTCAATCTGGCATTTCATGGAACCGCCTTTGATACTACGGCGATCCTGTACGTCAACGCCTTATTTATTCTGTTGAGCCTTGTTCCCGTTGTCATCAATACAAAAAAAGCATACCAGACCATTTTGTTCTGGCTTTACTTTATAACCAACGGAATTGCCTATGCCATGAATTTCGGTGACTTTGTCTATTATAAATTTGCACAGGCAAGATTAACATCCACAGCGTTAGAAGTTGCAAAGCATGAATCCAATGTTTTTAAAGTATTCACCGTTTCCATAGGACAGCATCCTTTTGTTCTCATCTGGTTCATTGTTTTAATGGCACTTTGGGTTTTCCTTTACAAAAAAGTGAAGATCGCAGAACGCAGACCCGTACAGCTCATTCCTTATTTTATCTGGTCAGTACTCGTTCTTTGTAGTACAGCTGTTCTGGCTATTGGAGGAATCCGTGGAGATTTCAAGCACAGCACAAGACCCATTAATTTGGTGGATGCCAACCGTTTTGTAACGAATCCCCTACAGGGAAATATCGTGTTGAACAGTACATTTTCATTTTTCAGAACATTAGGGACCAATAATTTTAAAGAAGTTCACTTTGTAGACGAAAAATATATTACAGATAACGTTCAGCCTTATAAAATATACGACAGGAAGGTGGAGAGCCGTCCCAATATTTTAATAATCTCCTAAAGTTTCTTCGAGTTGGTCTAAAGCTTTTGCCAATTGCTCATCATTAGGCGCTTTTCCGTGCCACGCGTGGCTTCCCATCATATAATCGACACCGTGACCCATTCCTGTTTTCAGGAGAATACAAATAGGCTGACCTTGTCCTGTTAATGATTTTGCCTCGTCCAGAACTTTAAGAATTTCTTCCATATCGTTTCCGTTTTCCACTTCGAGAACTTTCCAGTCAAAGGCTTCGAATTTGGTTTTAAGATTACCCAAAGAAAGCACTTTTGAAGTCGGACCATCAATCTGCTGGCCGTTGTAATCGATGGTGGCAATCAAATTATCAACCTTGTTGTGAGAAGCGTACATTATAGCTTCCCAATTCTGTCCTTCCTGTAATTCACCGTCGCCGTGAAGTGTGAACACGAGATTTTCATCTTTGTTCAATTTTTTTCCGACTGCGTGACCGATTGCCACCGATAAACCTTGTCCCAAAGAACCGGAAGCTATACGAACGCCAGGAAGATGCTCGTGCGTTGTTGGATGTCCCTGCAATCTTGAATTCAGTTTTCTGAAAGTTGCCAGTTCTGACTTATCAATATAACCTGCGTGCGCCAAAACGCTGTAAAAAACAGGTGAAATATGACCGTTAGAAAGATAAAATACGTCTTCGCCTTTGGCTTTCATATCGAATCCTTCTTTTCTTTTCATCGCATCAAAATAAAGAGCGACCAAAAAATCTGCACATCCGAGCGAACCGCCAGGATGGCCGGATTGACAGGCGTGAACCATTCTTACAATATCCCTTCTCACCTGCGAAGCGATATTATTGAGTTTTGAAATATCGTGCTGCATAAATTATTGCATTTTTTGTGAATCTTTGATAAACTGCTCCAGTCCTGAATCTGTCAAAGGATGTTTTAACAAGGAAAGAATCGGCTGAATAGGGCAAGTCACGACATCGGCACCAATTTTTGCGCAATTGATGATGTGCATACTGTGTCTTACAGATGCTGCTAAAATCTCTGTTTCGAAGCCATAATTGTCGAAAATAAGACGGATTTCTTCAATAAGATTCAAACTGTCTGTCGAAATATCATCCAGTCTTCCTAGGAACGGAGAAACGTAGCTTGCACCGGCTTTTGCTGCCAAAAGAGCTTGTCCTGCTGAGAAAATCAAGGTGCAATTGGTTTTGATTCCTTTGTTGGAAAAATATTTGAGAGCTTTTACACCGTCTTTTATCATTGGGATTTTCACCACGATATTTGGATGAATCGCAGCAAGAATTTCGCCTTCTGCAATCATTTCTTCGTAAGTTGTAGAAAGGACTTCTGCAGAAATATCTCCGTCAACAATGTCACAAATATCTTTGTAATGTTTCAAAATAGCTTCTGTTCCGCTGATACCTTCTTTTGCCATCAACGATGGATTGGTTGTAACGCCATCCAGAATTCCGAGGTCGTTAGCTTCTCTTATCTGATCCAGATTGGCAGTGTCTATAAAAAATTTCATAAAATGTTGTTTAATTCTTTTAAGTGTTAAAAATACACTTAACTAATGAAATAAACAATTTTAGTTTAATTTATTTTGAAGAAAAAGTATCATTCCATTACATAATTAAACTCTTTACGGTACTGAGAAGGACTTTTCTTGATATATTCCTTAAAAGTTTTGTTGAAATAGCTGAAATTATTAAAACCGCTTTCAAAACAAACATCTGTAATGCTTAAAGGCTTTTCGGCAAGCAGTTTTAGAGAATGTGTAATCCGGTATTCATTGACAAATTGAGTGAAGGTTTTGTTGGTGATTTTCTTGAAATAACGGCAGAAAGAAGGCACTTTCATATTCGCCAAACCGGCAATTTCGTCCAACGTAATCTGCTCTTTAAAATGATCTTTCACATAATTGAAAATATGATTGATCCTCTCGTTATCCTCAACCTGAGTTTGCAGGTAATATTTTCCGGCGTTGAGGATTCTGTAATCATCTGTGACAGAAAGCTCGTGCAGAATTTCAAAAAACTTCAAAAGCTTTTCTAAGGATTCTGACTGATGCATCTGGGAAATCTTTTTTCTCATTGCTCTTTTGACATCGTCGCCAAAGACCATTCCGCTTTTTGATTTTTCTAGCATTGCGTGAATTTTTTTCATTTCAGGATTTTCCCAAATCTTTTCGCCCAAGAAATCAGGTTTAAACTGAATCACCATTTCGTAATCATTATTGGTATTTTCATTGGTTAAACCGCAATGTGGCAAATTACTGCCAATCAGTACCAGATCACCTTCAGTAAAGTAAGAAATATTACTTCCTATCTGTCTTTTGCCAGAACCACCTTTTACCAAAATTAGTTCAATCTCAGGGTGATAATGCCAAACGTGAGATTTGATATTCTCATTTCTCTGAAACTTAAGACTCGTAAAACTGCTTCCTATATTAGGATTGATGGCTTCAAATGCAGGACTGTGATGTTTCATAATTTAATTATCAATCAAAGTTACAAAATAACATTTACAAAATTAACTGTTCATATTTAATTAACATACAATTAAGGTTAATATAGAACATAAATATGAAAATTGCATTCTAAAATCTAACAGGGAAACGCTATACATTTGCAGTATCAATATCAGTAACCTTAAAACACTTTTACTATGAATAATCTATTAAAAATCAGTCTATTTGTTGTGTTTCTTTTAACTTCAGCAGATGTAATGAGTAAAGACAAAGACTTTTCTGTATCATTCGGAAATATAAATTCTAAAACCCTTAGTTTTGAAGTAAACAATGCGCAAAATATTTCTCTGTTTGTATACAATGATAACGAGGGAGAAATATATTCTGAAAAAATAGGAGATCAAAATTTCATTTCGAAATCATATAATCTTGAGACTTTAACTGACGGAACTTATTATCTGGTTGCAGAATCTGATTATAAAATTGAAAAATATAAAATCAGTATCCAAAATAAAAACCTGAAGGTCGAAAAAACTCCGGTAAGCGAAATCATCAAGCCGGAATTTACGATCAATAACAATATCATAAAACTGAATATGGAAGATATGGAAGGCTCTGTAAACGTTTCCGTTCAGGATTTTTCTGATAATGTGTACTACAATGAAACTAAATTTGCAAAAGACGGCAAGCTTAGTTTAACTTTCAAACTTGATCCCAAAACCTCTCCAAGCTACATCATTGCTGTAGAAAAAAACGGTAATATATTCAGTAAAATTATTGCCCTTAAATAATATAGATTCGTACTTATTAAAAGCAGCTCTACCTTTTCGGTAGAGCTGCTTTTTTTTAGTTATGATGTCCCATATTGAGTTTAATCTTTTTCAAATCTTCCAGTTCGTGAACCGGTCTTTCGATGTCATAAGGAATCGGCATTTTTGAAAACGTCTGGAAATAAAGCAGACAAGCGTCTTTCCACCAAACGGCATCTTTAGCTTGAATTTTCAATTTAGACTGAACTTCTGTAAACCGTTCCTCATCTAAATAAGGCTGCATTTTGTCCCAAACTCTCTGATAATCTCTGACATTTTTTACGCCTGTATCATATTTGTAGGAGAGTTCTTCCCAAAGCGTTTTTCCGTTTTTCATCTGATAATCCCACGGAACGTGATGAAACCAGAGAATCAGATTTTCAGGACAGGTTTTAACATTTCCATAGATTTCATTTAATGGAGGGAAATAATCTGAGACTGCATTACTTCCCGTTTTTGTACGATCAAATCCTAAACCTTGTGCAGTTGCCTGATGATAATACACCGGTGACCAATCTGGTCTTCCGCCTTTGTAATCTCCCCACGGCTCCGGACCATAGTGATGTCCGCCTGCAAAAATATGGTGCAATCCTAAAGGCATCATATAATCAACCGCAGTTTCCCTCGAAGTGAGCATCATTTCTTTTACAGGATTGAGGAATTTTTCATTATCCGTAAATGTCATTTTAATCCACTCATCAGCAATCTGTTCAGAAGTCAAATCGTGGTTCCAAGCCAAACGTCCGAAAGCGTACCAATTGGCTTGTGCAAAATGATGTCCCGTCCAGTTTTTGTCTTCTCCTATGTTGGCAACCGCCGAAATAGCTGAAATTTTTGCTGGTCTTAACGTTCCGTCTGTAATTTTGGCAATTGTAGAGCCTTTGCCATTGGCATATGTATCGCTGTCTAAAGTTTCTTTAAATAATGGAGCAAGGTAAACCAGATGATTGGCTTGTCCTAAATACTCTTGGGTAATCTGAAATTCAACCATTTCAGAAGTTTTTTTCAAAGCTCCAAAAAGCGGATTAAATGCTTCACGAGGCTGAAAATCAACAGGTCCGTTTTTAATCTGAACAATCACATTATCCCTGAATTTCCCATCAAGAGGAACAAATTCCAGATAAGCCTGTTTTGCACGGTCTTCTTTGCTTGGGCTATAAACAAATGCTCTCCACATCACGATTCCACCATAAGGTTTCAGAACATCTGCCATCATATTGGCACCGTCTGCGTGTGTTCTTCCGTAATCCTGCGGACCAGGTTGTCCTTCAGAATTGGCTTTAACCAAAAATCCTCCAAAGTCAGGAATCAGTTTATAAATTTCTGATGCTTTGTCTTTCCACCATTTTTGAACATCTTTGTTCAACGGGTCAGAATTTTCCAGTCCGCCTAAAACTTTTGGGGAAGAAAAATTGACTGACAAATAAACTTTGATTCCGTAAGGTCTGAAAATATCTGCGAGAGCTTTTACTTTTTCAAGATAGTCTTTGCGGAGCATATTGGGCGAAGCATTCACATTGTTGAGAACAGTTGCGTTAATTCCGATGGAGGCATTTGCTCTTGCATATTCTTCGTATCTCGGTGAAATGGTGTTCGGTAAATCTTCCCATTTCCAAAGCGAATGTCCTGCATAACCACGCTCAATCGTTCCGTCAAGATTATCCCAATGGTTGAGAATTCTGACATCGTAGGAAGGTTTTTCGGTAATATTCAAATTTGTTGTAACTGAATTAGTCTGTTGTAAACGTAAAATATGATAGACTCCGTAAAGCAATCCTATTTCTTTTTCAGCAGAAATGACCAATTTGTTCTGAACTGATTTTATCGTATAGCCGCCTTTTAGATTTTTTAATGACTTATCCGTACGAAGTTCAATTTCCTGACCTTGCCAATGATTCATCAGTTCTTTTTTGGCGATATTCAAAGTCGGATTGTTTCCTTTGGAAATAATTTTATCTGCCGAAACTCCATTTTTTGCGGGAAACCTAAGCCAAAGCTGACTTCCGTCTTCTGCGAAAATCATTAATGGAATCATTAGAAATAACACGAGGTAAAGTCGAAAATTTTTCATTGAAAACTTTTTTCTATAGGTCGTACCTACATTTATTAATATTGAACCCTTCGGGTTCTTTTGAAACGTTTTATTTTGATAGGATTTCATCCTATCCTTCGTTAAATCGTCCCTTTGGGACTTTTTATGGATTATTCTTCTAGTCCTTCAATGGTTTTAATTTTACCATCGCTGTCATATTCAAGTTCTATTACTTTCATACTTCTGAGCCAGGTTTTTCCTTCACTCGGAATAGAATCGTGGAAGAAGAGATACCATTTTCCTTTAAATTCAGCAATACTGTGATGGGTTGTCCATCCTACAACAGGCGTCAGAATTTCTCCTTGAAAAATAAATGGACCATAAGGATTGTCTCCTGTTGCATAACAAATCAAATGCGTGTCTCCGGTAGAATAAGAAAAATAATATTTGTCATTAAACTTGTGCATCCAGGACGCTTCGAAAAAGCGGTGTTTGTCACCGTGAAGCAAAGGATTTCCGTTTTCATCCAGAATCAGAACATCTTTAGGCTCTTCTCCGAATTCCAGCATATCATCGCTCAATAAAGCAACTTTTGAAGGAATTGCAGGTTCATCATCATTTGGAATTATTGCTGATTCCAATGCTTTATTGTTTCTGTAACGTTGCAATTGTCCGCCCCAGATTCCTCCGAAATACATATAATGTTTTCCATCTTCTTCGAAAATACAAGGATCAATGCTGTAGCTTCCCATCATCGGATGTTTTTCAGGAACAAATGGTCCGTAAGGTTTGTCGCTTACCGCAACACCAATTCTAAAGATATCATTTTTATCTTTTAACGGAAAATACATATAATATTTTCCATTTTTGAACGCCACATCACAATCCCATAATTGTCTTCCCGACCAGGGAATATCTTTTACCGAAAGGACAACACCGTGGTCTGTAATTTCACCGTTTTCTACATCATCAAGGGAGAAAACGTGATAATCATTCATATCGAAATGGTCGCCGTTATCGTTTTCTTCGATTCCACTTTCACGGTCGTGAGACGGATAGATGTAGATTTTGCCTTCAAAAACGTGTACGGAAGGGTCTGCCATATAATCTTTCGGGAATAGATATTTTGATTTTTTCATTGTTTTAATATAGATATTTAGATAATAGACTGATAGATGATAGATTTTATTGAATTAGATTTTCTCAAATTTTGCAGATTGTTGAAATCAAGGATCTACCTAATTCGCTAAATCTGCGAGAGAAATATTTTTTTAATCTTTTTAAACCTTATAGGCTTTCAAAACCTATAAGGTTTGAGGCAGTATTATTTTTCTTTTGTTAATTGAATGATTTTTTCCACCACAGGTTTCGCCTGATTATTTCGGTCAAAAAGTAACGGATAATCAGTTCTGCCTTTTACCGGGAAATCGTTTTTCCAGGATTGGGCATCGGTAGTTCCCCACAGAGTTACTCTCCTAATTTTATCCTGATGTTTGATGAATAATCTGAAAAAATCCAGATAACGGTTTTCCCATTCTGCTTTTACATTTTCGGGAAGTCCGGCTGTGTAAGGATTCATTTTTGCTTCATATTCTACTTTGTCGGAAACGTTGGCAGAAGTTCCCCACGGTGAAGGAAGTGCGCTGATTTCCATTTCAGTAACATTTACTTTCACACCGTTTGCTGCGTAGTCAAGAATTGCTTTTTCGTATTCAGCAATTGAAGGTGTGTCGAGACCAACGTGGGTCTGCATTCCTACTCCATCGATTCGGATTCCTCTGGATTTTAAAGTCTGAACCATTTTGCTCACAGTTTTAACTTTTCCGGGATGCCATTCGTTGTAATCGTTGTAATAGAGTTCTGCATTCGGGTCTGCTTCCTGAGCGTACTGGAAAGCCAACGGAATAAATTCTTCGCCCAGAATTTCGTAGAATTTACTTTTACGGTAAGTTCCATCTTCCATTATGGCTTCATTCACCACATCCCAGCCTTTCACACGACCTTTGTATCTTGAGACAACCGTTGTGATGTGATTTTTCATTCTTTGTTTTAAGACTTCGGCAGAAACGTCTTTTCCGTCTTTGTCTACGAAAAACCATTTTGGTAACTGAGAATGCCAAATCAAAGTATGACCGATAATGAACATTTTATTTTTCTCTCCAAAAGCGACAAATTTATCGGCATCATCAAAAAAGAATTTGCCTTCTTCTGGTTGAAGAAACATCGATTTCATACAGTTTTCTGCAATGATGGAACTGAATTGATTTTTAATAATTTCTACAGACTTTACATCCTTCTCGTAAATCTGCGGAAGACTCATCGCTGTTCCGATGTAGAATTTATTTTTGAATGCGTTTTTCAGGGTAAGGTCAGAAGTTGCAGTGCTTGCTGTTTTGCACGAGACTGTCAAGGTTAAAATTCCTAATAATGCTATTATTTTTTTCATAAAATTTTTATTTTCTTTTGGCTTTAGCCGAAACTTATTATAAATTTTGGTAAAGTCCGTTCCTATTGATTTCAATCAGCCTTGTCAAGGTTTTGAACCTTGACAAGGCTTTTTTAATACGCCGAATCGCACGCAGCCCGGCTTGAACGGAGCTCTTTTTGTGGAGCGAAGCGGAACAAAAAGGCGGGAGTGGAAGACGGAAAAGCTGCCCAAATTTTACTATATTTTTAATCTTTCGCTTTTCTTCTTTCTTTAAGGTCATGTTCGATTTCGATTTCTTTTTTCTTGTTAATTTCATAGAACATCAGCAATCCACACGCTAAAAAGAACGGGATGGACGGAAATACGCTGACCAGCATTTTTGCACCTGCTGAAACGCTTTCCGGCTGAATAACGCTCATTGCACCTTCTGACGAAATGTAGCCGTATTTTCCGATAATTAATGCAACCAATGAACTTCCGATGCTCAATCCGACCTTTAAACCGACCATCATTGCCGAGAAAATAATTGCTGTTGCACGTCTGTTGTTTTTCCATTCTGAATAATCGGCAACGTCAGCAATCATCGCCCAAAGCAATGGCGTTCCGATTCCGTAGAAGAAACCGTGTAGAATCTGGGATAAAAACATTAACCCAACCGATTTTGGCGGATAAAATATAAATGCCAATACAAATAATGTTGAAATAAACAATGAAGCGATGAACGCATCTCTTTTGCCGTATTTATCTGCAAACTTTTTGGAAAAAGTAATCCCGACAATCATCATAATGATTCCGCCTGCATTAAACAATCCGAAACCTGCTGAACGAGGGTCTTCTCCGAAGAAATTCATCCCGATGGAATTGAAGAAATTGGTAATCGGTGATATAAATTGCTGAAGTGAGGTTTCGTCTACATAGTTGTTAAAATAATACACATACGAACCGCCTTTCATTGCTAATGTAATGAAAATCAATGTTGTAACTCCTAAAATTATAATCCAGGGTTTATTATTTTTTAAATCCTTTAAATCTGCGCTCAAAGATGATTCCTGTTCCGGTTTTGGAATAACTCTTTCTCTGGTTGTAAGAAAAGTAATCAACAGCATTACCGTTCCGATGATGGCAAGCCAGGTCATTACCACTTCAATCCCGACCGCTTTATCTCCGTGTCCGGCAGACAAAATGATTGGCAACATAAATACCTGAACAAAAAACTGCGCAAACATTACGGCAACAAAACGATAGGAAGAAATACTGTTTCTCTCACTCATATCGCCTGTTATCACTCCACTTAGAGCCGAGTAAGGCAAATTGTTTGCTGCGTACAATAATAAAAGTATAGTGTAGGTAACCGCCGCATAAATCATTTTTCCTTTGTAAGAAAAATCGGGTGTGCTGAATGCGAAAAGTGCTGCTGCACCCAACGGAATTGCAGTAAGTAAAATCCACGGACGGAATTTCCCCCACTTTGTTCGTGTTCTGTCTGCTAAAGCACCAATCAGCGGGTTGAAGACAAAACCAGCTAATAATCCGACAATAAGTGTAATAATAGAGGCATCTTCCGGTTTTAATCCGTAAATATCTGTGTAAAAATAAGCTAAATACGTCACCAGAGTCTGGAATACCAGATTGGCGGCTAAATCTCCTAAACTGTAGCCGATTTTCTCAACGACAGATATTTTTTGAGATGAGTTGTTCATATGAAATTAGATATTAGATGATAGACAAATAAATCATAGATTAAGATCTTTTGTCTTTATTTTTATATGTTTAGTTTAATAATTATTCTGTAGTGAAAGGCGATGCGGGAAGACCGGTTTTGTTTTTTAAGTTTCCGTCGGGGTTGTCTGCCCAGTCATATCTTACTGAAACGGGATTTGAAACGGTGTTGTTCCAGACAATGATTTTATTGCCTTCGATTTTTGCTTTTGCCCATTCGTATTTTCCGTCTTTGCCTTTGATAGCGAAGCCTTTCAGTTCAGAAACGGGTGTAAAATCATCGGTTCCGGTTTTGAAGGAAAGAATTATTTTATTTCCTTCAATTTTCATTGATTGATAAACCGGTCCGTCTGCGATGATATTCTTTTTGTCTGCAACTTTCAGCGCCTGCAAAGCCAATCTGTCTCCGACTGTTTTCTTGTTTAAAGGATGAATATCGTTCCACTCTCCTATATCGATAATTACGGCAAGTCCGGTGTTCGGAACTTTTATAGAAACCTGGCGCTGCTGTTCTCTCAGTTCTGCCCAGTTGCTTTCCACAGGTTCTTTCTTCGGCTCCATAAAATTAGCCAATTGTACGGTGAAGAAAGGCAAATCTTTCTGGTTCCATTTGTTTCGCCAATCGGTAATCATTGTGGTCAGCAAATCGCCGTATTCTTTTGGTTTTCCGGTATTGCTTTCGCCCTGATACCAAAGTGCTCCTTTGATGTTATAATTGATGAGAGGATTAATCATTGCATTGTACAATCCTGTCGGTTTCCAACGGATGAAAGTAGTTCCAGGAGCCATTTTTTCCATTTTGGTACCGATTTTATATTTCCATTCGGTTTTTAAATCGATTTTATTGCCGTCAATTTCGAGATAGTAAGGTTTATCAGCGATGAACTGCCCTTTTCCGCTTCCGTTGGAGATTCTAACAGCAATCACATTTTTCCCTTCTTTTAAAATGCCTGTCGGAACATCGTACCAACGTGGTGGATATTCATAGGTTACATTGCCTACTTTTACGCCGTTGATGTATGTCACATCCGCATCCTTTATTCTTCCTAAATTTAAAAATGCCGCTTTTCCTGCCTGCTTTTTGGTTAAACTAATTTCTTTTCTGAACCAGACAGAACCTTCAAAAGAACCTTCTTTATCTTCCCAAGAACCCGGAATATTCATTGTTTTCCAGTCAGAATCATTAAGGTCAAAGTTTTCCCAATGTTGGTTTAATCCGATATCGCTTTGGTCGAGTTCTGAGTACCAAGCTTTGCTTAAAGCCTGTTCGCCAGATTCTGTAGACTTAATTAACTCATCATTTTGCCATTTTTTGGCTTCGTCCAGATATTCAGGGTATTTTTTCAGAGAATTTTCATCCATCCACGCCTGAATCGGAGAACCGCCTAAACTTGTGTGGATAATTCCAACCGCCACTTTATTTCTCTGACTTAATTCTTTTGCGAAAAAATAAGCAACTCCCGAAAAATTAAGAATTGTTTGTGGATTTGTCGCTTCCCATTTACCGCCATCAAACTCGGTCTGAGGTGATTTAAAATTATATTTTTGAGGAACTGTGAAAAATCTAATATTCTGATTGTTTGCATTTTTAATTTCGTCAGCATAAAGCGGAGTCAGTCTACGCATTGGCAATTCCATATTCGATTGTCCGGAAGCCAGCCAGACATCGCCGATGAGAATATCTTTCAACGTAATTTCATTGATGGTCATCGTATAAGGACCTCCGGCTTTTTGCTCGGGAAGTGTGATTTTCCAGTTTCCGGTTTGGTCGGCGGTGGTTTTGTAATTTTTGTTGAGAAATTTCACTTCCACTTTTTCTCCTGCATCGGCTTTTCCCCAAACATTCAGTTTTTGATTTCTCTGCAAAACCATTCCGTCTGAAACCAGTGCCGGAAGTGTAATTTTGGCTTCAATGAAAGAAATACATAATGAGCCTACGAATAAAATTAATATTTTAAAAAAGATTCTGTTTTTCATAGCAAATTTGAATTCTGCGGTTTATTTTTAGTTTTTATCTGGCATTTGGGTCAGCAATCTTACTTCGATGATTTTCGGAGTAAGCGATTTTTCATTTGTGTTAAATTTTACATTAAGAATTTCTTTCCTACTTTCAGATTCAGGAATCGGGATTAATAAAGATTGTGGAGAACCGCCCGTTTTTCCGTCGAAATTTTTAGAAATCGCTTTTATTCCGTTAATTTCCACATTCAAAGTTCGGTTATTGTTGGCATCAAAATAAATAAGATAAAGGTATTTTGCATTTTTATCTTTGTTTCTCATCTGATAGCTGAACCAACCTTTTGCCTCACGGAAATGTCGGTCTTCCATATAACCGGTATTTGAATCTTTGCTGTCGATGAAATGGTCAGATTCCGGCTGCTGCTCACCCAACTGAATTTTATCAGTCGTAATATTGTCAAGCTTTCGGATTTCCTCTTCTTCTTTGGCTTTTTGTTTCTGAATCATTTCGATTTTATCCTGATTCGCCTGCGGAAAATAAATAATGTAACGCTCCTCCTGAATTTTGTAAAACGGAACTAATTCTAATCCGCTGTTGAATTTATCTTGAGGATACAAACCTGTCAGTTTGAATGTTAAATCTTTATCACTAACTTGTTGCAAATGGCTTAAAACTGAAGTCGGACTTCCTAAAATTGTCGGAATTTCATTCAAAGGAATCTGAGATCCGTGTGCGATATGTCCGCCTCTGCTGTCATCTGCGAAAAGTCCGTCCTGATTTTCTTTCCCGTATTTAGCAGCTAAAACAATCGGACCATATTTAAACGCAAAATAATCCGAATGGTCAGGAAGCTGTTCTGCGGAGAGGTGCATCAGCATTTTCATTTCGATAACATCGCCTTTTTTCCATTTTCTTTTGATGGTAAAATAACCTTCAGTATCAACAGGGACATTGACGTTTTTACCATTGACTGAAATTGTAATTTCAGAAGCATTTGCCCATTCCGGTGCTCTTAATTTTAAATTTATATTTGATTTTGGAGCAACGTCAAAAATCAGTTTTGTTGACGGCGATTCAGGGAAATTATTTTCCTGTCTCAGAACTATTTTCTTTTCAGACCATTTTAAAATGGAAGGAATAAACAAATTCACATACAAATCTTCATCAGAATAAGCATAAATCATTTCACCATATTTGGCGTGATTTTCCATTCCCGAACCTACACAACACCAAAAGCTGGTTTCCGGCTGAGAATAAACCCTGTAATGACCGGGACGCATTGGCGTGAAATAGACAAAACCGCCTTTTTCGGGATTTTGCGTGGAAAGAATATGATTATATAATGCTCTTTCGTAATAATCTACGTATGATGATTTTGGATTGGTCGCATACAATTCTTTGGAAAGCTTCAGCATATTATACGTATTGCAGGTTTCGGGACCTTCGATACTTTTAATCATTCCGCTGAAATCATTGATGGGATTAAAATGCTCGCTGACGCTGTTTCCTCCGATAATCGCTGACCTCTTTTGGGTAACGTTGGTCCAGAAAAAATCGGCAGCATTGCTCCATTCTTTATTATTTTCTAAATCTGCAATTCTTTTGAAACCAATCACTTTCGGAATCTGTGTATTTGCGTGGATTCCTGTGAGTTTATCTTCCTGAATCAACAATGGATTTAAAATGGCAAGATGTGAAAAACGATGGGCAAGCTTTAGATATTTCGGATTTTTTGTAATGTCGTAAACGTCGGCGAAAACTTCATTCAAACCGCCGTGCTCGCTGCGAAGCATATCCTGAATCTGTTCATCGGAAAGTCCGGAAACTTCATCAGCCATCCAATCTGTGAGTTTTATCAGCATTTTTTTTGCTTTCTCACTGTCTGCATACCAATAGGCATCGCGTAAACCAGAATAAATCTTGTGAATATTATACAAAGGAACCCAACGGTCATTCAAACCGAAAGTTGTGGCACGAATGTTTCCGTCGGCAATTTCTTTCCAGGCTTTTTTACCGTTCGGAACTCCTGAAAGGTAGCCGTTTCCTGAAAGATTCTGGCAACGCTCCAGCTCATCAATCATATAATCCAAACGTTGCTTGACTTTTGGATCGCCTGTGGAAGCGTACATCAGCGCCAAAGCCGAAATGTAATGACCACCAATATGACCATCCAATCCGGTATTTTCCCAATTGGGATAGTTTTCTTTTTTAGGTTTCAGTCCCGCTTCTTTCAGATAAGGTGCAAGAAGTCGGTCTGCATCCATCGACAGAATATATTTTTCATCCGTCTGCATCGCTTTGCTGAAAACACTTTCGGACAGATGAACTTTGTTAAGCGGAAAGTAGCTAACATTTTTCTTTACCTGCCCAAAAGCTATTGTTGTAAAGCCTAAAAGTAATATCAGTGATTTTTTGTTCATTAATAAATGTTATTTCTACATTTCTAAAATAAAAGAAAGTAACCAGATAGCAAACAATTTTCATCATTTTGAAATAATACCTGCTAAAAAAGCATTTCAGAATAAGGAAAAATGGCTTCAAAAACCCTTACCTTATCATAAAAAACAAGAATAGACAAACAATAGAATATCAATTAAATAAATGTAATTTCGTCATTATCAAAATAAATATCGTATGTTCATAAAAGACTTCGAAAATTTATGCCCGGACTTATCGTATTTAAATAATATCCCTTCCAAAAATATGACTGAAATACTTTAGATAAATTTTAACATATTTTTAACATTGCATTCATATAGGATTCACAGTAATTTCGGCAAATAAATTGTTTAAATGGTAAAAATAATTCCCCAAAACACGACTCGGAACCAATAATTTCTCAAAAAAAAGTTAATGAAGAAAAAATAAAGTGTAGCAGATACATTTATTTACTTTTCGTATTAAAATCTACCCTAAAAAAATTAACTTTGTATAAAATCATTTTTGATGGAAGAAAATTATCTTAATTATCCTAAACATCTTGTGGCAGTTGACTGCATCATTTTCGGTTTTGACGGAGATGAACTGAAAATTCTTCTGGTACAAAGAAATTTTGAGCCAAAGAAGGGAGAATGGTCTCTTATGGGTGGCTTTGTTGATGACCAAGAAAGTTCTGACCAGGCCGCCAATCGTGTTCTGAATACGTTGACCGGACTTGAAAATATCTACCTTGAGCAACTTAACACTTACACAGAAATCGACCGTGAACCGACAGCCAGAATTATGTCAATTTCGTATTATGCTTTAATCAATATCCAGGATAATATTCAAATCAATGAAAAATACAATGCCAAATGGTTTGATCTGAAAGACCGCCCCGATCTTATTTTTGACCATAATGCAATGGTAAAAGATGCTGTTTTGAGGCTGAGAAGAAGAGCTACAACAAGACCAATTGGCTTTGAACTCTTGCCTGAAAAATTTACGATGAAGGATCTTCAGAATCTTTACGAAGCGATCTTTGACGAAAAATATGACAAACGTAATTTTACCAGCAAAATCAATGCATTAGATGTATTGGTAAATACTAACGAGAAAGATATGAGCTCGTCTAAAAAAGGGTCTTTTCTCTATACTTTTGAAGAGGAAAAATACAATAAAAAAATATCGGAGGGTTTTATGTTTAAAATTTAAGCTTAAAAACTTCCGGTAAATTTCACTTTGATTCCCAGCTGAAAATTGGCAATCGTCTTGAAGATTTCGATTAAAGTTACCCTTTCTATTTTGGTCAGTTTGCTGATTTCGACATAATTATCAGGATGCTTTTTATCAATATTGATTTGATTTGCCTGATTTTTTAAGCGGAGCGCCATCAGATAATAGTAAGACTGATGCATTTCGTTATATTGCTCCTGAGTGAAAATCCCGATTTCCGCCAGTTTTTTCATTCTTTCACCTGTATTTTCTATCTCCAGCTGATTTTTCAGTGCGTAGACACGAACTAAATCTACAATTGGCGACATTGCGGTTTTAATGTCAAAAACTTCTGATTTCCCGATGGTCTGGGTTTTTATTCTTTTAAAAAAAGTCAAAGGAGGTTCGTATTGCAATGCATTTTTTGCAATATGTGCAAAGAAAATTTGATTGGGCGAAACGAGTTTTTCCTTGATAAAAGTTTTCAGTTCACGCACAATATTTTCATCACCGTAAATAAAACGGAAGTCAAAAAAAGTGGAAAATTTCATTGCATTTTCCGGCACAGATTCTTCAATCCATTGGGTGTAATTTCTTTTCCAATGAGAAAGGGAATGCGTCCATTTGGGATTGCTTGCCATAAAACCGCCTTTGCAGTATTCAAAACCAATCCTATTGAGATCGTCTGAAACTCTTTTGGCAAAATCCAGAAAATATTCCCGCACCATTTCCCTGTGTTCATTGGCTTTGTCTTCGTAAATGATTCCGTTATCCTGGTCTGTACTGAGCGTCTGCTCTTTTCTTCCTTCACTTCCTGTGACAATAAAGGCAAATTTTGCCGGAGGTTTTCCTATTTCTTTTATGACTTTTTCTATCACTTTTCCGGTAATGGTGTCGGCAATAGTAGTGATGACCTGACTGGCAATTTCACCGTGAACTCCCCTTCCCAAAAGCTGATTGATAATATCCGGAACCTGATTCCATTTTTTGCGAAGTTCTTCGGTATTTTCTGCCTGCTTTACTGATTGAATAAACACCAGCGGACTCTGTGCCTGCTCGCTCAACAAACGGTTTCTGCTTAGAAAACCGACATATTCTTCTTTGTTTTTCACCAAAAGATACCTTGATTTGGTTTTGAACATCATCAGAACCGCTTCATACAAATAGGCATCGGTGGAAATGATAACAATCGGATTATCCATCACTTCCGAAATAGCGATCTTTGAATCCAGACAACGAGCGATGACGTTATCCCTTAAAGTAATATCTGTAGCATAACCAACAATCTCATCACTCCCCGATTTTCTGATAAAAATACAACTTACCTTGTTGGCTGCCATTATTTTAGCCACTTCAAAAACAGGTGTATTTTCTTCACACGAAACGATGCTTTTATAAGCAATACCTTCTATTTTTCTGGAATACAACTGGTCGGCTGCGAAATAACTTTCCTCGAAAGTGGCGGGCGTTTTTACAAAGTGCGAAAACTCTTCATCCAGCATTTTTTTGCCAAAATCTGAAGTGAAATAGTGGAAAAAATCTTCGTAGGCATTACACAATTCGTAAAATTCCTTTCTGGGTAAAGTGTAAACCACAGTTCCTTTTTTGGCTATGGCAGATTTCAATGCACGAACCCTGTTCAGAATAATGGAAATTCCGCCAAAACAATAGGGTTTATGATGTTTGGTTACCGCTCTTTTGTTTTCTGAAGCATCGAAAAAGAAGGTTTCATATTCGCCGGATGCTATAATGCTTACGCCGGTCATCTCCGTCACATCCTGACGATAAATCAGCGTATCTTTAGAAAACTCGGTTTTAATCAATGTTTCAGAAATTTCTGCAAGAACCGTTTCAGGTAAAAGATGGAAAGGTTCTGTTATTTTTAATAGTGAAATGATTTTTTCTTCCATAATTTTATTTTGCCACGAATGCCCGAATTTTAAAATCAAGCAACCTTATATTAAGATGCAATTCTTGCATTTGTGGCTATTTTTCTCTGATAAAATTAAACAAACTTTATTTCAATTTATCTGTTAAAAATTTTAATTTACATTCAACTTCGTGATGAATTTTCTGAAGTTCTTCTTCCGAAAATTCTCCACGGGAACGAATTTCAAAAAAACATTTTGCCGTCATTTCCGCATCAATCATCGCATCGTGGGAACGTTCCATTTTTTCATTAAAAAGAAATTCAAAAAGCTGGTTCAAGCGAAGATAAGTTATGCTTGGATTCAAATTATAGTCTTTGCTTTTGAGCATCGTGCAGTAAAACACACTTTGCTGGAAAGGATTTTCCAGACCTGCTCTGTAAAAATCACAACTCAGCGTATGAATCTCAAATTCTGTGAAATGTCCAATAATTAACGGTTGATATTTCTGAATATCTGTTGAAAGTTTTTCTAAAATCAATTTTCGGTTTTGTCCGTTTTTGCTTAAAAATTCCTTGGTAATTCCGTGTATTTTAAAAGATTTGACACTAATTTTTAAATCATCAACATCAATGTAACAATTTTCTCTTTTAATTTCGTTATCATTTTCATCATAAACAATCCACGAAACCTGAACTGCTGAAGGCCAGTTTTCTGTTTCAGAATAAGGCAAATCCCAGCGTTTTGGGATGCCCGTGGTTTCGGTGTCGATAAAAAGGAGATGTTTTTTCAAAGGTTTTATTAAAGGTTTTTGGCAAATTATTTAATCTGTTTTTTGAATGTCCGTTTTAAAAGAAGTTTATTTTTCATTATCAAATAATTCGTGTAATTTTTGTTGTAACAGTTTCTTATCCGGCAGCTGAGTCTTATACTCAGAAACCATTGTTGGCGAAAGATTTCTGCTCAACGCATACTCAACAACCTCACGGTCTTTGTCTTTACACAACAAAATTCCAATAGTAGGATTTTCATTGTTTTTTTTAACATCACGGTCTAGTGCTTCCAAATAAAAATTCAATTGCCCTAGATGCTCAGGCTTAAATTTATCGGCTTTCAGTTCAAATGCAACCAGACATTGCAGGCCACGGTGGTAAAAAAGTAAATCAATAAAAAAGTCACTGTTACCAACTTGTAATTTGTATTCTTCTCCTATAAATATGAAGTCTTTTCCAAGCTCAAGGATGAAATTCTTCATTTGTCTTACCAAACCACTCTGTAAATCATTTTCGCTGTATGGCTCTTTTAGGTTCAAGAACTCAAATACATAACTATCTTTGAAAGTGTTTGTAAGTTCGTGGTTATTTTCTCCCAACATCGTTGAGAGCTTTGAATTCCCTATCATTGTCCGCTCAAAAAGGCTGCTTGAAATTTGCCGGTCAAGTTCTCTTTTACTATAATTCTCTCGCTTAACAAGTTTAATATAAAATTCTTTTTCTTCAATAGTTTTACATCTTGAAAAAATGAGCATATTATTTGTCCAGCTAATTTCTCTCACCAGTGGTGAGAGTTTTGGAAAATCTCTATATACTTCATAAAACTTCTTCATTCTCCAAATATTTTTATCAGAGAAACCTTTTATTTCGGGTTCGCTTGTTTGAATATACTCAGCTAAATCTTTTACTACAGAATCTCC
>NZ_JPRO01000023.1 GCF_000737785.1 Chryseobacterium luteum
GATCAGAAGCGAGATTTCTCAGGGGATGATCTGCGCAGAAGATGAGCTTGGCCTTAGTGAAGATCATGGTGGAATTATGGTTTTGGATGAAACCAAATATGAAGTAGGAAAGAATTTTGCCGATTATTTTGAACTGGCAAACGATGAAGTCTTAGAAATCGGTTTGACGCCGAACAGGACAGACGCCATGTCGCATTACGGTGTTGCAAGAGATCTTCACGCTTTCCTTTCAACCAACCAGCAGAAATCCACATTTGAGAAAGTGTCTTCTGAAAGTTTGAACGGGGAAGGCTCACATAATTTCACTTTAGAAGTGGAAAACGCTGAACTCTGCCCAAGATATATCGGAGCTGTAATTGAAGATGTGAAAGTAGCTGAATCTCCGGCCTGGTTAAAAGACAGACTGAAAGCAATCGGTTTAAGCCCGATTAACAATATTGTAGATATTACCAATTATATCCTTCACGGTTACGGGCAACCTCTTCATGCATTTGATGCAGACAAAATCACTGACAGTAAAGTGAAAGTAGGTACCGTAAAAGAAGGAACAAAATTCACGACCCTGGATGGTGTTGAAAGAACTTTGAACGGTTCTGAAGTCATGATCAAAGACGGAAAAGACAACCCGATGTGTATTGCAGGAGTTTTTGGCGGTGCCAATTCAGGAGTTTCTGATGAAACGAAAACCATATTTCTGGAAAGTGCTTATTTCAACCCGGTAGCTGTAAGAAAAGCCGCTAAATTTCATGGCTTAAGTACAGATGCTTCTTTCAGATTTGAAAGAGGAGTAGATCCAAATATCACCAGAACAGCAATAACCCATGCCATCAAAATGATCCAGGAGATGGCCGGAGGAAAATTAATGGGAGACCTGTTGGAAGAATATCCAAAGAAAATCGAAGATAATTATGTGATCATCAGATTCTCAAAGATTGAACAGATCTTAGGAACAAAGATCCACAGGGAGAAAGTAAAGGAAATCTTAAAATCCCTGGAAATCCAGGTTTTAAATGAGATCCAGAACGGGCTTGAAATATCTGTGCCTGCTTACAGAGCAGATGTAACGAGAGAAATTGATGTGATTGAAGAAATTCTGAGAATTTACGGGTACAATAAGATCGATGCTCCACAGAAAATTTCGTTTACACCGGTAAAACTGAGCGCCAACGATCAGGATGAGCTTGAAAATAACTGGGCGAGAACACTGCAGGGACTTGGCTTCAACGAAGTGATGAACAACTCACTCACTTCCGTAAAAGATGAAACCGATGCCGTGAAATTACTAAATCCATTAAGCGGAGATCTGGCGTTCATGAGAAAATCTTTATTGGAAGGTCTTCTTCAGAATGCAGTGTATAACATCAACAGAAAGAATCAGGATATCAAATTCTTCGAATTCGGAAAGATTTATCATAAAAAAGATAAATACGAAGAAAGAAAGCAGCTTGCCCTTCTTGTTACAGGAAGAGATGTTGCTGAAAACTGGCTGCAACCTAAATCCGCAGTAAGCTTTTACAATCTTAAAGCTTATGTAAAAGTCCTGTTAGAAAGGCTTGGAGTAGATTATAAAGAAATTGCTTTAACAGACGAAAGATTCTCCGATTCATTAGCTTACGAAGCGGAAGGAAAAACTTTAGTAAGAATTGGAAAAGTATCTCCGGTTTTATTGAAAGACTTTGACATTGATCAGGAATGTTTCTACGCAGAAATCGAACTTGAATTGGCTCAGGAATTACGTTCCGGAAATGTACTTAAATTTAAGGATATTCCTAAGTTCAATAAGATCAGAAGAGATCTTGCCCTATTGATCGATAAAAATATAAACTATCAGGATCTGTATCAGACGGCGAAAAAGAATAAATCTCCTTTTATCAGAGGGATCAATTTATTCGATGTATATGAAGGAAAGAATCTTCCGGAAGGAAAAAAATCCTATGCGATGAGCTTTGAACTCCTTAATGAAGAAAAAACATTGGAAGAAAAAGAAATTTCAGAAGTGATGGAATCTCTGATCAAAGCATTTCAAAAAGAATACAATGCAGAATTAAGATCTTAATTAAGAATAAATATTACTGAAACGGGCTTTAGCCCGTTTTTTTGTTTTTAATCATTTAGAATTATAAATTCTGCATCCCAATCGGCTCAATCAGCAAAAAAAGAAATTAATCTCCCGGAATCCGGATATTTATTCAATAGAAATGGGCTTTAGCCCGTTTGAAAATGGAAACATCAGTCACCTTGATATTTAAAAATAATCCTGGAAATAGAGCTTTCGAAAGTAATAAAATCCTTTCCGGACCGTTTAAATAATATAATTTCCTTAAATTTGAGTAATTCTAAAAGAAAAAAATGAAAAATCTTTTTTTAAGTATAGCTGCGGCTGCCGTTCTGGCATCGTGCGGTACAATGTCCAGCGCTTCTGCATCTAAAGTGGGGAAAGCGCAGCCATCACTGGCCAATACAAAGTGGACATTGGCGGATAATGTGAAAGGCAAGGTTCCTACCCTGAATATTGAAGGGGAAAAGATCAATGGAAACGGAGGATGCAACAACTATTTCGGAACAGCTACAATAAGTCCTTCTACAGGTGATTTCTCTGCAGGACAGTTAGGATCTACCAAAATGATGTGCAACAATATGAGCGTTGAGCAGAATTTTATGGATATGGTGGGGAAAGCCAATAAATATGTGATTTCCGGAACTACCTTAGAACTTTACAAAGACAATCTTCTGCTGTTGAAATTCAATAAAGCTGAATAAAATAAAAAAGGAACTCAATTTGAGTTCCTTTTTTTATGTTTGGGTAGTTATTATTCTTCCTCTTCCTCGTCGTACTTAGCCAGCTCTTCATCGCACCATTTAAATGCAGCCTCTACCACTTTTGTAGCCTCGTCTGCCATAGTTTCCTCATCGTCGCCTTCCAAATCATCCAGCCACTCAACTTCTTCCTCCTCAACATTTAAGATGAATCTTGGATATTCTGTATGAACTACGAATAAATCTTCAGGAAATTCCGAATTGTCTGCTAATAAAAACTTTGGTAATTTCATTTTTTTAATATTTTAACTTTAATCAAAGATAATAAAATTATTGATATTTGTTCTTGTTGATTTTAATTTTTTGCAAAACTTTATACCTTGTAAGAGTCGTCCTGCGGAGTGTATCTTCAGGTCTGAAAGTAAGGGTAATATCAGAGTTTACTGTACTTAAAAGCTCAGCAACCTGTATTTTTTCCAGATTCTCTTCTTTTAAAATAAAAAACTGTATGGGAACTTTATCCAGCTTCTCACTTTTTAAAAAATCTGCGGCAGCTTTTCTGTTTTCAAGATAATTTCCCTTGGAAAGCCAGGTGAAAACCAGCCCGGATAGTAAGCTTAGTGCAGTGACTAAATAGGTTTTGGTATTGAAAATCCTGAAAAGTCTGTTAAAATAAATAAGCCATACAGGGATTATAAAAGGCCCTATGATCCTATAATCGAGAGGAATGACCGAATAAAAATACTGAACAAAATAAGAGCATAGAATGCCGGAAATACTGATAATGGTAAAGAAATATTCTGTTTCGGACAGCTTATTTTTTACAAAAAGATAAATCATCAAAAAAATATTCAAAGCACCAATACCATAAATCCCATAATTGATGAAGCTTCCACGGGGATCTGCAATATGGATGAAAGGATTGAATGAAGTTGCCAGTCCCTGTATCAATTCTTTCAATAACTTGGAAGTGGGGTGGATTCCTACAGACAGGGCCTGCTTGATATAATTTTCATTAAAATAATCAATAAATAAAAATTTATAAGCTCCTACAAACAGAATTCCTATCACGCCTGAGATAATAAATACCGATGAATATTTTTTTCTCCAAAAAATCAAGCCGTAAAGACCGGTTCCTCCAATGAAGAATAAGGCGCTATATCGGATGTTATAAAGAGAGATTAATGAAAGCGAAAGGTAAAAAACAGCCTTTCCATTTTCAAGTTTTCCTGTAATGATCTGCGAGGCAGTATATAAAAATAAAAATACGAAAGGAATAATAAGAGCTTCGCTCATCGTATAAGCAAACAATGAAACGAAACTGAACAATCCGCATACTGCAATAGCCTCAGGTCTGTAGAACTTTTTTTTCCAGCAGAAATAAATAACAAAAAGATAAGCAGCAATTCCAAGGGCTTTACTTCCCCAGAACTCATCGAAGCCAAGAAACGTAAACAATCTTATACTAAAAGGGTAACCTATCGGAGTTGTAGTATTGTCAATGGTCGGAAGAACATGCGCGAATCTCATAAAGCGGATAGAATCGGGATTTACTCTTCCTTTTTCATTTAATATAAAACGAAGAATGGTCATCATTACAGTGATGATGACCATTGCTATTTGGATGTTTTTTTCCTTTAATTTCATTCAATTATTTCAAAAACATTTTTGAAACTTTTTCAGCTTTTTTGCTTTCCGAATAATCATAGAAACCTTCTCCTGACTTTACACCCAGTTTTCCTGCCATCACCATGTTTACAAGAAGCGGGTTTGGAGCATATTTAGGGTTTTTGAAACCATCGTACATTACATTAAGAATGGCAAGACAGATATCAAGACCGATAAAATCTGCCAGCTGAAGCGGCCCCATCGGATGTGCCATTCCAAGCTTCATTACCGTATCAATTTCTTCTACACCAGCCACTCCGTTATAAAGTGTTTCGATAGATTCGTTAATCATTGGCATAAGAATTCTGTTCGCTACGAAGCCTGGATAGTCATTCACTTCCACAGGAACTTTGCCCAATGTTTTGCTCATTTCATAAATTGCATCAAAAGTCTCCTTAGAAGTAGAATATCCTTTGATGATCTCTACCAGTTTCATGATAGGAACAGGGTTCATAAAGTGCATTCCGATCACTTTGTCAGCTCTTTTGGTAGCTGCAGCAATTTTCGTGATAGAAATAGAAGAAGTATTGGTAGCCAGGATACAGTTGGCTGGTGCCAATTCATCCATCTGTCCGAAGATTTTCAGCTTCAGATCCTGGTTTTCAGTAGCCGCTTCTACAATAAGATCTGCGTTTCCTGCCGCTTCTTTAAGTTCTGTAAAAGTGCTTATGTTTCCTAATGTTTCAGCTTTCTGTTCTTCCGTAAGGTTTCCCTTTGCAATTATTCTGTCAAGGTTAGTGGTAATTGTTTTCAGGCCTCTGTCCAGAGCATCCTGCGATACATCTACCAGATTTACTTTGAAACCGCTTTGTGCAAAAGTATGCGCAATACCGTTCCCCATAGTTCCTGCTCCAATAACTACAATGTTTTTGATCATTTTTTTTCTTTTATTTTTTATAGATAGTTAAATTTTTTATGTTGCTGAGATCAGACTTATAAACAGTGGCAGCCGGATCAAAATTCACGGTGCCGTCGCTGTCCTGTTTCCTTTTTTTGTTTTGTGAAGCTATCGCTGACTGAAGTCCTTTTATGAAAGTGCTCTTCTTCTTTTTGCCCAGCCGGTCTATTCCGATATATAAATTGAATTCACCTTCTCGTCCGAGCCCTCCCTGTTTTAAAACTTCAAAAGCTTTGAGATGATTGCTTTTCTCAAATTTTTTAATATAGTCCGTCACAGGCTTTGTAGAAGGAGTTCCGCAGCAGATGCTGCCATAGCTGATTTGTAGGTAGCTCATGCTCTTTTGTGAAAAAAAGAACACTGAGCAGAGCAGGCTTATAGTTAATAATATCTTTTTCATATCAATGGTTTACCGGATGTTTCAATTGAGATTTTTATCAATTTCTGTGCTTAAAAATAAGCTTAATATTTTACTTATTAAAATCATCCCACACTGCCTTGGAAATATCAGAAACCATTTTACAGTTCACGGCGTCTGCTTCTGTGGAATTGCTTACAAATACGGCAATTGCGTAATGTTTACCGTTCGGAAGGGTGATGATTCCTATATCATTTTCAGCAATGGTAAGGCCGTTGTCATTTTTGCCGGAAGAACCAGTTTTGTGTGCTGTGGGAGTGTTTTTGGGTAATTGTTCAATAATTTTATTAGTTCCGGTTTTAGTTCCGGTCATAATTTTCATCAAATAATCTGTAGACTTTTTAGAAAGCAGCTTTCCGTCATAGAATTTTTTCAGGACCTGTGCGGCAGAATTGGGAGTAGTGTAATTCTCATAAAGTGATTTCCAGTTTTTTTCATGCATCTCCTGTTCATTGTACCTGATCTGGAAATCTTTTACCCCTTTGGAATCCATAAACTGCTGAACCTTTTTTGTTCCTCCAATGAGTTTCAAAAGAAGATCACAAAGATTATTATCACTTAAAGCCACCGTGTAGTCGATCACTTCATTTAAAGTAACTTCAATATTTCCGGCAGGATACTTTTCCCGGAATGGAGACCATGTTTTTTCCTTCAGATCAGTTTTGCTCACGAATACTTTCTGGTCCAGTGAAAGTTTTCCTTTATCTACAAGATCCAAAGCTGCAGCTGCAATATGAAACTTGAAAACACTCAGCATCGGTAACTTCTGATCTCCGTTTTTACTGTATTTAAAATTATTTTCAAAACCCAGTACCGAAATCCCGACCGTTGCTTTTTTACCCTCAGTTATAGAATTGATTTTCTGCTCCAAAGCAGATTTCTGGGCTACAGCCAGTGACGAGATCAGAAGAAAGAAAAGTCCTATTTTTTTCATAATGTATGCTTTAAAGGAAACCCCTTTTAGAGACTAAAAGGGATCTGCAATTTAAGATAATTATTACTGTATTTCAAAATAATTCAGGTTGGAACCGCCGCTTTCGACGTGAAGCCTGATTGTATTGATTCCATTCCGGAGAGGAACGTTTTTAACGGATACTGTTTTCCAGTTTTCATCTCCGCCGGTGGAAGGCAGCGAAACTTTGGCCAGCAGCTTTCCTGAAGCATCTTCCAGTCTGATACCGGCATCATTCTTACCTGCATACCTGATGCTGAATGTATAGTTTTTATCAGCTTTCGCATTAAGGGTATACTGAAGCCATTCTCCTGCTTCCGTTTTTCCTACATAGTATGTATTGGTAATATGATCATAGCAGAGATAAATATCCACACCGTCATTTCTCATCTGCTGTCCGGAATTCCATTCAGACCTTTTCTTGGGATCACTCACCCAGAGGTTAATGAAATCCTTATCCAGATAGGCTGAACCCATCCTTCCCAAATCATACTCTGATGCAAATATTCTTCCCGGGGCCTGATGCTTTTTAAATGGTTTTGTAGAATCATCCGTTACCTGCCTGAACATAGCATCAATAACATCATTCTTAATTTCAACATTGCTGAATTTGTAATTCTCTGCGATCTTCATCAACGCTTTTGTTGCATAGTCTTTAGACGGTTTTTCGCCGCCGTTTTTCCAGTAATTCAGAAGCTTTTCGTATTCAGGTGTAATCTTGACATTGGTGATCCCTGCAATATTATCAATCTTTTTCATCGGCCAAAATGCATAGCCTATATTATGCTTATTCAGAAGCTGGATCAGCTCGGTGAACCATACATTCGAATTTTCTCCGGTTTCTCCAAGCCAGATAGGAATGTTATGCTTTTTTCTCAGATCAAGGATAGACTGGATGGTTTCATCATTATTATAATTCCAGTATTTATGAAAACTGAATACCATATTGCTGTCCCAGATCGGGATTAATCCGTTATAATTATTTCCCCATCCGTTGCCTTCAATAAATATAATGTGTTTTTTATCGTTTTCCCGGATAGCAGTCGTAATGTCCTTTTGCAGTTTCCATAGCGGAGCATTGGACATCTCGTCAGTACCGTTCGGATTTTTTCCGGTGAAATTGATATTCGGTTCATTGATCAGGTCGTAACCACCGATCCAGGGTTCGTCTTTGTACCGTTCAGCAAGCTTTTTCCATAATGCAATGGTTTTTTCCTGGTTTTCACTGCTTTCCCAAAGAGAGGGTTTTGTTTTGTCATTGTCAGAAATATTAACGTCATTTCCCTGTCCGCCCGGCGCTGCATGAAGGTCAAGGATCAAATATATTTTATTGGCAGCACACCATTTCAGAAGGTTATCAGTCATTTTAAAACCTTCTTCCAGCCACATATTCTTTCCTTTTACCGGTTCTTTTTCAATAGGAAGGGTGTACAGATCATAGTGCATGGGCAGCCTTATAGAATTGAATCCAACTTTAGTAAGAAAGTCAATATCTTGCTTAGTAACGCCATTTTTAAGATAAGCCTTATAAAAGTTCCTCATTCCGTCTTCACCGATCAGTTCAGTGATCTTCTCTTTGATCTTATACTGAGGACCTGCAAAATCAGCTGTTTTCAGCATATAACCTTCCTGAAGCATCCATCCCCCGAGGCCCAGACCTCTCAGCTGGATATTTTCACCTTTGTCATTAACTATTTTTTGTCCTTCAGTTTTTAATAATTGTGATGTCCCAAATTGAGACAATAATAAAGCGGATAATAGGATGGCTCTTTTCATATAAAATTTTTTATTTAAATGTTGGAGGGGTAGAGAATAATGTTTTAAGAAAAACAAATATATTTAAAAAATCCTGAACAAAAATTAAAATTATTCAATCAAATCAGATTATTTCCAAAAAATCGGAAACATAATAGATTTTACCTTCATTCCGGGATAACTCTTACAGGTTACATAAGACAGGCTGTGATTCATATAATCACAGCCTGCTAAATGTTATTATTATGGATTTTATTAAGAAATCAGTTTTACAATTTCCAGGGCAACCTTTAAAGCTTCCGTCCCGTCTTCCAGAGAAACTTCCACATTTTTACCATCGGTGATGGCATCTGCAAAAGAATTCAATTCATCAAGGATAGCATTATTAGGCCGAATGTCCGGATATTCAAATAAGATCTGGTTCTTTTCACCATCGGCATTTTCGATGATCATGTCGAATGGAGTAGGGTGTTCAGGAGCATCTTTCATTCGGATCACTTCCGCTTTTTTCTCAAGGAAGTCTACGGAAATGTATGCATCTTTCTGGAAAAATCGGCTTTTTCTCATTGCTTTCATTGAAATTCTGGATGTTGTAAGATTGGCAACACATCCATTTTCAAATTCAATTCTTGCATTGGCAATATCAGGACTTTTGCTTACCACACACACACCGCTTGCATGGATATCTTTGACCTTAGATTTTACCACGCTCAATAAAATATCCAGATCATGAATCATTAAATCTAAAACCACAGAAACATCAGTCCCCCGGGGATTAAATTCTGCCAAACGGTGAATTTCAATGAACATCGGATTCTGAATATAATCTTTTGCTCCGATGAACGCCGGATTATATCTTTCAACATGTCCAACCTGTGCCTTGATACCGTTTTCCTGGCACTTATGAAGAATTTCCTCTGCCTGTTCAAGCGTTTGGGTCACTGGTTTTTCAATAAAAAAATGGAGTTTTTTTTCAATTGCTTTTAGAGCATAATCGTAATGATATAATGTGGGTGTCACAATATCCAGCATATCGATCTGCTCAAGAAGTTCATCAAAATTTTCAAAATATTTATATCCGAATTCAGCTTCTATTTTTCTCCCGTTTTCGGTATCTTTATCATGGAAACCTACCAGCTCGTACTTATCTGACTGGTTAAGAAGTCGTAAATGGATCTTCCCCAGATGTCCGGCACCTACCAAACCTGCTTTTAACATAGATTTTTTTAATTTTTGTAAAGATAAGAATTTTAGGTATTAAGAAATACGTTGTCGCTTTTAGGTTGATAAGTATTGATAGTTTTTTTACTTTTGTAGAAACTACCACCTGTATAACTTAATAACTACTATCTTACTAATGATGCATGATTCGTTTGTACATAAAGGAAAAAGAAAAATCTTGGTCGAGTATTTAAGACATAAGATCGGAATATCGGATGAGAATGTACTTTCGGCAATGAGTGAAGTTCCGAGACACCTTTTTATCGAAAGTATTTTTGAAGATTTCGCCTACGAAGACAGGGCCTTTCCTATATTGTCACATCAAACGATTTCCCATCCCTCAACTGTAGCGGAACAATCCGAGCTGCTGCAGGTAAAACCGGGCGAGAAGGTCCTGGAAATCGGAACAGGCTGCGGATATCAGACAGCTGTTCTGTTGGCTATGAAAGCATTGGTCTACACTGTGGAAAGGCAGAAGGATCTTTTTGATTTTTCAAAGAAGAAATTCCGTGAGCTGCATCTGAATCCAAAATTTCAGAGTTTTGGGGACGGTTTTGCCGGACTTCCTACTTTTGCCCCTTTTGACAAGATCATTATTACCTGTGGAGCTTCAGTTTTACCCACAGAATTATTAAAACAGCTCAACGTAGGCGGAAAGATGGTTATTCCGCTGGGTCCTACCGATGAGCAGATTTTATACAGATTTACAAAAACGGCTCCTACACAGTTTGAAAAAGAAGAATTCGGGGCTTACAAATTTGTTCCGATGCTGGGAGATACAAACCATTAATAAAAGTTTTTTATCTCCACAAACAGATCAAATCATACAAATTTTTGATTAAAAATTTAAATTTTCTTCATTTTTAATAAACATTAAGACTGCTTGGGTATAGTAATTGAATTCACTATAAAATCCTAATCACTCAATTTTTAATATTAAAGTTAAAAACCTCACTTTTTTAGCAGGAGTGAGGTTTTTATTTGAAATTCTCAAGCACAAATTAAATACAAAATAAATAATGAAAGTATTTGTAAACAAAAGAATTCCGGAAGCAGGCATCGAAATGCTGAAAGAAGCCGGGATGGAAGTTTTTATCCCCGAACATGAAAACCTGTCTCACGAAGAATGGCTCATTTACTGTCAGAATCATGATGCCATTTTAAGCGTTGGAGGGGAATTTAAATATGACAAGGATTTTTTTGACCAATGTCCCAATATAAATATAATCGCTTTATATTCTGTAGGTTTTGATCATGTGGATATTAAAGAAGCCAGCCAGAGAAAAGTTCCGGTAGGGAATACTCCTGATGTCCTCAGTAAAGCCACCTCTGATATAGCTTTTCTGCTGATGCAGTCCGTAGCAAGAAGAGCGGGCTACAATTTTCAGAAAGTGAAAGACGGTAACTGGGGTGATTTTGATCCTTTGCATGCTCTGGGACAGGAATTATATGGGAAAACATTAGGGATTCTGGGACTGGGAAGAATAGGTTTTGAAATGGCTAAAAAATCTTATAAAGCTTTTGATATGAAGATCATTTACCACAACCGGAACCGGAATGAAGAAGCGGAAAAGGAAATAAATGCCAATTATGTTTCTTTCGACGAACTTGTTGAACAGTCAGATGTACTGAGTGTTCATGCCAATTTTACCCCTGAGCAGAAAGACCTTTTCAACGGATCTGTTTTTGAAAAAATGAAATTCAATGCTATTTTTATCAATACCGCAAGAGGAGGTTTCCAGAATGAAAAGGATCTGTATGAAGCACTGGTTTCAAAGCAAATCTGGGGAGCAGGCTTAGATGTGACCAATCCGGAGCCCATGTCTAAAGAAAGCCCGCTTTTGGAACTTTCCAATGTGTGTGTGCTGCCGCATATAGGTTCCGCGACTATCGAGGCCAGAACAGGAATGGCGAAAATGGCAGCAGAAAATATTATCGCCTTTTCCAAAGGAGAAAAAATTCCTTATTGTGCCAATCCTGAAGTATATTCTTAGGAGTCAATGACAGCTTGGAACCATTTTTGTTCTGCATTATAAAACCTTAAATACAAAATATTATGACACCTGAAAACAATACCAACGAACAGAACAGAAAGTTAGAAGAAATGGACTACAGTCCTGGTGAAGATATATTTAGTAGAGAAAAGCATATTCCGCTTGATGGTGATGGAAATCCCATATTAAATGATGAGGATGATGACAGAATAGATGGCGGACTTGATATTCCCGGAACCGAAGACGATGATGAAATGGAGGAAATAGGTTCTGAAGATGAAGAAAACAATTACTGGAGCCTAAGCGACAATGAAGACGACCACGAAGAGGAAAATGATGATGTTTTAACTTAAAACTCTGAACATAAAAATACAGCAGCCTTACTGAATTATCAGTGAGGTTTTTTTATTTTTGGAAACCATTGGTTTTCTGCAGAATATCATTCCCCTCCTCCGGAGGGGTGGATTCGCCTGAAAGGAGAAGACGGGGTGGTAAAAAAGAAACACAAACACAATGAAAGAAATACTAACCCACATCAATGGCATCCCCATTCGCAGAAATTTCGTGGAAAATCTACCCTTTAATCCTCATTTAGTCATATTATTGAAACAGAAACGCAAAGCAGGAATTCTGGGTGAAGTTATTTTCTGGAAAAAGGTTCGGGCCAGAACATTTCACAATATAGATTTTGACCGGCAAAGAATTATTGGAAATTATATTGTGGATTTTTATGTAAAAGCTTTAGGGCTCATTATTGAAATTGATGGTTCCAGTCATGACGAAAAGCAGGTTTATGATGGGATCAGGCAGGAATATCTGGAGTCTTTGGGGCTTCTTATTTTCAGAATCCCGGATTTTGATATAAGGAATAATATATATGTAGTGATGAAGGATCTGGAATATTTCATTATTCAGCATTTTGGGACCACCCCGTCTTCCAAAATTCCATGAATTTTGGAATCCACCCCTCCGGAGGAGGGGAATTTGGGTTGGTATTATTATCATAGTCGTTATGTACAAATCGCCTATCAGAGTTTTATATTTTTGGAAACCATTTGTTATCAAGAGAATATCATTCCCCTCCTCCGGAGGGGTGGATTCGCCTGAAAGGAGAAGACGGGGTGGTAAAAAAGAAACATAAACACAATGAAAGAAATACTAATCCACATCAATGGCAGCGATATTCGCAGATCGACACATCATCAAATTCCCTTGCCTATATTTCCTAATTTGAATATCTTTAAAACTTCAAAACGTTGAATTCTAAACATTGAACTTTAAATAGCAATATGACATTTCAAGAACAGATACAGCAGGGGATTCCTGATCAGCTGCCACAGCCTAAACCATACGAAGCCAATATCAACCATGCACCGAAGCGTAAAGACATTTTAGGGGAAGAAGAGAAGAAGCTTGCTCTGAAAAATGCCCTGCGTTATTTCGAGCCCCGGTTTCATGCGGAATTGCTGCCTGAATTCAGGGAAGAGCTGGAAAAATATGGCAGGATTTATATGTACCGTTTCCGTCCGGATTATGAAATGAAGGCGAGGGCGATTGAAGAATATCCCGGAAAGTCTGAACAGGCAAAAGCCATTATGCTGATGATCCAGAATAATCTTGACTATGCCGTGGCGCAGCATCCCCATGAGCTTATTACTTATGGTGGCAACGGGGCTGTTTTTTCAAACTGGGCCCAGTATCTTCTTACGATGAAGTACCTGTCGGAAATGACGGATGAGCAGACTTTAACCATGTATTCAGGACATCCGATGGGGCTTTTCCCGTCGCATAAAGATGCGCCGAGGGTGGTGGTAACCAATGGGATGATGATTCCCAACTATTCAAAGCCGGATGACTGGGAGAAATTCAATGCTTTAGGCGTTACCCAATATGGGCAAATGACGGCGGGAAGCTATATGTATATTGGCCCGCAGGGAATTGTTCACGGAACAACGATCACCGTTCTGAATGCATTCAGAAAGATAAAAAAAGAACCGCAGGGAGGTCTTTTCGTAACTTCCGGATTGGGAGGAATGAGCGGAGCGCAGCCAAAAGCCGGAAATATTGCAGGCTGTATCACGGTATGTGCCGAAGTGAATCCTAAAATCACCAGGATCCGTCACGATCAGAAGTGGGTGAACGAAATTCACGAAAACCTTGATGAATTGGTAGAAAGGGTACAGAAAGCCCGGGAAAATAAAGAAACGGTTTCCCTGGCCTACCTTGGAAATATTGTTGAGGTTTGGGAGAAATTTGATCAGAAGAATTTAAAAATCGACATAGGATCGGACCAGACATCCCTTCACAATCCCTGGGCTGGCGGATATTATCCGGCCGGGCAGAGCTTTGAGGAATCAAACAGGATGATGGCTGAGGAACCCGAACTGTTCAAAGAAAAAGTTCAGGAAACATTAAGAAGACACGCAGCAGCCATCAATAAACATACACAGAAGGGGACCTATTTCTTTGATTATGGGAACGCCTTTTTACTGGAAGCTTCCAGGGCCGGAGCAGATGTAATGGCAGAAAATCCAAGCCTGGGAAGGGAATTCAAATATCCGAGCTATGTTCAGGATATCATGGGGCCTATGTGCTTCGATTATGGCTTCGGGCCGTTCCGTTGGGTGTGTACAAGCGGAAAACCGGAAGATTTACAGAAAACCGATGATATTGCGTGCGCTGTTTTGGAGGAGATGATGAAGAACTCTCCCGAAGAGATCCGGCAGCAGATGAAAGACAATATCACCTGGATCAAAGGGGCCCGGGAAAATAAGCTGGTAGTAGGTTCCCAGGCGAGAATCCTGTATGCAGATGCAGAGGGAAGAATGAAGATTGCAGAAGCATTCAACAATGTCATAAAAAACGGGGAGATCGGGCCTGTGGTTTTAGGCAGGGACCATCATGATGTTTCCGGTACGGATTCGCCTTACAGGGAGACTTCCAATATATACGACGGTTCCAGATTTACAGCAGATATGGCCATTCACAACGTGATTGGTGACAGCTTCCGTGGTGCTACATGGGTTTCCATCCATAACGGTGGCGGAGTAGGCTGGGGTGAAGTAATAAACGGTGGTTTCGGAATGCTCCTTGACGGAAGTGCCGATGCCGACAGAAGATTAAAATCTATGCTCTTCTGGGACGTGAACAACGGAATTTCCAGAAGAAGCTGGGCCAGAAATGAAGGCGCCGTTTTCGCTATCAAGAGGGCTATGGAAGCAGAACCCAATCTGAAAGTAACACTTCCGAATTTCGTGGATGAGAGTTTGTTTTAACCAACCTTGTCAAAGATTTTAAACTTTGACAAAGTTTTTATTATTTTCTGATATTTCTTTTGATTTCTTTAAAGTGCTTGTTTAAAAGGCTTTTGGCATTTTAGCATAGGTAAACCAGCGAATCTGAAAGCATTCAAATTAAGAGTTTGTTGCACTGCTTGTTGTACTTTTGTATCAGGTTGCTTCCCTTTGTAAAGTCCTATATTTAAAGGGATTCTTTGCTTTGCGCTACTTTGCGAAGGTAAACAAAAACCAATACATATAAAACGTTATGGCATCAGTAAAACTAATCCTGAGAACAACACAGGAAGACCAAAGCGGACATTGTCCACTTTACATCAGAGTCATTAAGGACAGAAAAGCAAAATTTCTCACTACAGGTCAGAAACTAAAACCCTCAGAATGGGACCAGGCGAAGCAGAAAGTAAAGAAAAACCATCCAAACAGTGCAAGATTGAACGCTTACCTTTCCCAAATCATCGCAGATGCAGAAGGACAGGTTGCAGATGTATCAAGAAAAAATGAGTCTGTTTCTGCGAAGAATCTAAAAGAAGCGATTAAGGGCAAAGAATCTACTTTGTTTTTTGATTATGCTTTCAAAAGGTTGGAAAAAGTGAGAGGTTCTCTTTCTATTTTGACGTATCTCAAGTATCAATCACATTTGGAAAAATTCCAAAAATATGTTGGCGAAAAAGAGTTTTATTTTGAAGATTTGACCACCGTTTTGCTGAATGATTTTATTACGTATTGCTACTCAACGTTAAAGAATAAAAACAATACGGTTCAGACGAATGTGAGAAGCATCATGAAATTCTATAATGATGCCATCGCCGAAGACGTAGTATCCATCAATCTTTATCCTTTCAATAAGATAAAAACAAAAAAAGATTCCTCAAAAATCAAATTTCTACAAAAGGATGAGATAGAATCGCTGAAAAATGTAGAATTGGAAGAAGGAACAAGAAGCCATATAAACGGAATACAGGTCAATCTTTGAACTTGTGTGAAACAAGTATAATGTTGTCATATTGTCTGAAATACATACAGGTATATCTCATCCCTGTATAAAATAATACTAGGCCTTTTCTTAACCTGTGCGAAATGAATACAGCTTATATTTTCTCTAAATCTGCGTGTAAAATAAATACAGGACACCTGTATGAAATAACACAAGGTCTTTTTTAAACCTGTGTGGAATGAATACAGCTTATTTTCCCTAAATCTGCGTGTAAAATAAATACAGGATAACCTGTATGAAATAACACAAGGTCATTCTTTACACCTTTATGAAATGAATACGGGTGAAAATATTTCCTTCCAAACAGTTGCCTATTTTTTTATTTCTATAGCAAAAGTAATTGACAAACAATGAAAGGTACTGATTATCAATATTCTAAATCTTACTGAATTTTCTTTTCAGAGCCCTGAAAAAACCAGCACACTTTTATGGCAGGGAAATAGAAGATGGCGAGGCTTTTTTCATAATAATTTTAAATTATTTTTCCTATTTGTGATTCGTCATTTGTGATTTGGGACGCGGGAAATTATTTCCCGCGTTTTTTATAGGCTTATTTGGTTATAATTTAAAAGAAATATTGAATTTAAATTTTTCAACGATATGGCATTATGGAGTATTTATTTTAAATATTCATTTCTCTATTTTAAGATAGAGAATTTTTGTAAGATTGTCTATAAAACACAATGAGTATTTAAATGATAATTAAAATAAATTATTTGATAATTATTGATAAAAATAAATAAAATATGTATTGATTTTTAGAATTAATTAAATCGAAATTAATTCTTGCTATAATTAAATTTATCTTATTAAATTGTTATTTTTGAAACATTTTAAATAGTAAATGTGTTTAAAATTTATTAATAATATATTTGCTTGATTAAAAAATATGTATACATTTGACGAAGATATATTCCCTTGTTGGTGATTGTAAAAAGATATATAACAAAATGCAAAAGGGTATATTTCCATCATTGGTATTATTAGATATTTAACCATAAAATATATTTTTATTATGTCATTTAAAGCAAAATTCAAAGCCGCCGGTATCGAGCGCAACATTTTAGCTGTAGACTTCGGAATGTTACAGCAAACCGACCCAACTGGAAGACCATCTTCCATCGCAAGAGGCGGTAAAATACACTTAACAGTTGAAGGAACGGGAGCCACCGATCTTTTTGAATGGATGACCAATTCATTTGAGAGAAAGGATGGGACAGTTACATTTATCAAAAGAGATAGCGATGCTACCCTGAAGGAACTGAAGTTCAAAGAAGCTTACATTGTGAAATACACTGAGGATTTCGATTCTACAGGCGAAAATCCGTTGACGGAGACATTCGTCCTTTCTGCAAAAGAAATCGAAATGGGTAATGCTTCTCACAGAAACGAGTGGGTATAATCTACAACGCTTAAAAATCATTTGTTTTCATCGGTTTTATTTTGTTTAAACAATCCCAATTTGTTTAGTTAGGGATTAAAGTATTCATGTAAATGATTATTTTCAATCCTTAACAACGATGAATAAATTGATTTAAAAACAATCAATTACAATTAATTAACACAAAAAAAGAAAATTATGTCATTTAAAGCAAAATTCAAAGTCGCAGGTAAAGAATTCACTGCGCTTAATGTAAGCTACGGATTATTCCAAGAAACAGATGCAACGGGCAGACCATCTACCGTAACAAGAGGCGGTAAGATCGACGTTGTTATTGAAGGTACCAATTCTACAGAACTTTTTGAATGGATGACCAATTCTTTCGAAAGAAAAGACGGAAGCATTGTGTTCTACAAAAGAGACAGCGATGCTACATTGAAAGAATTGAAATTCACTGAAGGCTATTTGGTAAAACATAAAGAGAACTTTGATTCAACGGGAGAAAATCCATTGACTGAAACGTTTACTATCTCAGCTAGAAAAATTGAACTTGGAGGCGGTTTTTACGAAAATGAATGGCCTAGTTCTATGTAATTATTAAAAGTGTGGGCAGATATTTTTGCCCATACTTTCTACTTTAATAACACTTACAAAATACCAAATACATGTCTTTTTTATCCAAATTAGAATTAGACGGCAACGTTTACAATATTTTAGAGTGTAAATACAGCTTTACACAGGCAACCGACGGCACAGGAAAACCACAGGGAATGCCACAAGGCGGAGAAATTTTCATCCGTATCGAAAGCACAGGAAATCCCGAACTTCTGGGATGGATGCTCGATCATAATCAGACCAAAAACGGCAAAATCACTTTTTTCAGAAGAGATGCAATGAGCAAGCTTCAGGAATTGGATTTCGAAAAAGCATACTGCGTGAAGTTCACCGAGCATTTTAATTCTGTGAATGCAGAACCTTTGCAGATCGAGATGCACCTTATTGCTAAGAAATTTGATGTCAACGGAGCGATTCACGAAAAAACATGGAAGTAATCACTTTCCAAAGTTTTTAGATTAAAATAAAATCCTTTGAAGCTTATTTAAAAAACACAAATCCAAATAAATATAGAAAATTATGTCATATTTAGATGATGAAAACGGTTTCGGCAACGGGAATTTAGGAAGCAATATGCGGCTTAATCATCCCGATGATCTCAAAAAATACTTTTCCTCCAAATCGTTCAAAGATTTCCTGGCTGATAAAACCAGTCCTCTGGTCTATTGCACATTAAGTTTAGACGGGAAACCTTTTTTGGATAAATCGGGTTTTTCGATCAACCTTAATCAGAATACGAATGATCATGATAATTTTACCATTACCGTTCCGGATGATGCTTTAGACAGTTTTCAGGGCTATGTGATGGAGAATTCCAAGAATATTTTAGGAAAGAACATTACGATCAATCTTCATCGTTTCGGGGATGTGCGCCAAATGTTCAGCGGCATCGTTGCCAATGTAAAAAACAAGAAAGAAAACGGCTACGGAAAACTCTATATCAGCGGTTATTCACCAAGCATTCTGCTTGAAAACGGAAAGCTCCGAGCATTCTTCTTGAAAACGGAAAAGACTGCCAGAGTTTTGAGAATAAAACGTTGGAACAGATCATACAATCAGCCACTTCAGAATATCCCGAAAGCTGTAAAATTTTGGTGGAAAACCCGAATACGAAGTATGCTTTGCCTTATACCGTACAATATAAAGAATCGGATTATCAGTTTATCAAAAGGCTGGCTGCGAGATATGGAGAATATTTTTATTATAACGGTCAGCAATTGGTTTTTGGCAATAAAGTACAGCCCATAGTAAATCTTGAAGAAAACATTGACCTTATTGAAGTCGAAGTTGAAATGAATATTAAACCGCAGGATTTCAGTTATTCTGTTTTTGATGTTCAGGGAGGAAGCAAAACGGATAAAAACTCTGCTTCGGCGCAGATACAATATAAAGAAAATCCTTTTCAGGCGATTGCCATTACGGCTTCCAAAAATGTGTACAAAAAGAAGCCTGAAATGCTTTTTAACCACACCGGAATCTCCGACAGCACCGACCGTGAACTGAAAGAAGCGGTAAGAAAGGAAAGAGAAAACAGGGAGAATTTAGTTAGCGTAAAAGGCAAAAGCAAAGACCCCGAACTCAAAATCGGAGGAAGAGCAAAACTGATCGACATCAATGGCAAAGCGATGGAAACTTACCGTATCACGGAAATCAAACATTACCATGACGGCAATACTTATTACAATGAATTTGTGGGTATTCCGGATCTCTTCAATGCACCTTATCAGGATGAGGAGGCAGTTCCTTTTGGAGAAAAACAATCCGCAAGAGTTTTAGAGAATGATGATAAAGCAGGAATGGGAAGAGTGCGGGTACAGTTCCCCTGGCAGGAAAAGAAAGGAGAAAAATCTCCTTGGATCAGACTGATACAGCCACATTCGGGAAGTGGGAAAGGTTTTCATTTTATTCCTGAGATCGGGGAAGAGATATTGGTTGATTTTGAAAGCGGAAATGCGGAAAAGCCTTTTGTTGTGGGAACTCAGTATAATGGGAATGAAACCAGTTCGTATCACACGAGTGGTAATGATAAGAAAGTCATTCACACAAGATCGGGAACGAAGATTATTTTAAATGATGCGGAGGGAAGTGTCTTCATAGAAGACCCGAGCGGGAATACTTATTTGATGGATGGAAAAGGAAATATCAATGTGAATGCACCGAAGAATATGAGTTTTACGGCGGGTGATGATATAAATATTAGTGCCGGAAAAAATATGAACACTACCGTTGGAAATGATCATAAAATAAATATCACTAATAATCACCTGTTCACATCAAAAAATTATAAGCAAACAGTTAATGAAAATAAAACTGTAAATATAACAGGAGATTTAGACGAAACCACTTCTAAGACCACCCATAAAGCTAAAAACGGAGATATATTGATACAAAGTGCTGGAGTTGCAAAGTTTTTAGGGAAAATTGATGCTAAAGTTAACAAAGGCTAATGGACAAAACAATTAAAAATGTGAGATTTTACTTAGGAATTTTTATATTCTCCATCTTAGTTGGAATAATAGTTTTATGTGTTTGTTCTTCTATGTTTGCTGAAGATTTAGGTTATGGATTCTTTATTTTAATTTATGTTTCTATAGGTGTCATACCAATTTCTTGTATATTATTTATAATAAGTAGTCTTATATTTAAAAATAAAACACTCCCATTTTTACTCAAAGTATTTTTAGCTGTAACATTATTATTTTTAATTCCTATATTGATTCTCATTAGACTTTCAACTCAATAATTATGTGATGGAAAAAATTACGCTCTATCTACTTTGCCTATTTGCATTTAGCCAATTGGCAAGTTGCCAAAACAAAACAGAAAAAAAAATGAGTACAGAAATATACGATTGGAAAGAAACAATATCTTGTCCGCCTGGTTATCCAGTAGAAGTTTATAAAGGTGGATTACAAAATCTACAAGAAGGAACTTATACATCTTTAAATTTAGGACTTCATCGAGGTTTGGAAGGATGGGGAAGCACAGGAAGAAGTATGGATTCAGGTGTAAAACCTTTGCCTAATCATCTTAACGTAGTATATCTTTCCTATGCCGAAGACAAGTTTTTTCAGGTAGATTGTGATTTGGATTACGAAAAGATGGCTTCTCTTTTCCATAAAGGCTATGACGTTAAAGCGGCAAGTGGAAGTGGAAAAATAAGACACGAAAACTATGATACTGTTATCGTCGGTTTTGCACCGGGAGGTGTTTGTGTGATTTGGATAGAAGGAGGAGGAAGACAAACAGAAATAGGCCGTTATCAGGGTAAAGAAGTAATAATCCCACAAAAAGAAATAGATGGTCTTGATAGCCACAACCATCTGCTATTTGAACCAGTATACCGTAAGAAAATGATGAAGGACCCCAATATTGTTCCTTTAGCAATACAAGGAAAACCAATTCCCTATGGAATTTGGGATATTTACCGTAAAAGATACAGCTGGAAGCCTGTTTTTGAGTTGCAAGATAGCTCAATTTTAGATAATAAAACACAAGTAATGTTATTTTATATAAATGGCGAGATAGAAAATATTTTCACAGAAAAACTTCCATTGAAAGATTTTGAAAAAAAAACCATTCCTAAAAGAATTGTTTTTTCATTTAAAGATAAGAATGGTAAAGATTATGGTGCAATGGCAGATATAGATGAAGAATCAGCTTTTAATGCTTTTAAAGAAGTTTATGGGGAGAATTCTGAAAATGTAACGGCAGACTTAGACATTCGAGTGAATTTGATCAATACGTTCTTTACTGTAAAACTGAAAGGCAACGGCAAAGATATTTTTATTAAAACTGAAAATTTAGAAGTGTTTTAAAATTATGGGACAAACATTTGTATATAATACTGGAGATTCAAGACCTGCTGTTGATGAACTGCAAGTACAGTTCGGGATGTTCTTTGATGGCACACTCAATAATATGAAATATACCGAGTTGCGGGAAAAATACCTTACCAAAGGGAATGACATAAAGCCTGATGATGATGATGAAACTATTGCAAATAAAGAAAAAATACGCGATGAAGCTCTGAAAAAACAAGATAAGACCTATAATGCAATAGGTAGAACTAAAGTAAGTGCTGCTAATAAAGAGTATCTGAAATATTTGGAGGCTTCCCACCGTGATTTTTTGGATAAGCAGGGTACGGATAATAGCTTTTCTAATGATTATACCAATGTTGCAAGGAAATATAAATGTTGTAAAGAAAGTTATGCTATATATACGGAGGGAATTGGAACAGGGCTGGGTGTAAATGATGAGATGAAAGACCCGACAGACGATATTGTAAAAGATAATTCGCACGGGTTTGCATTTGGTGCAGGAAAAACAGGAGTTAGAGGCAAAGTACGCAAAGGATGTTTGGCTCTTGCAAATAAAATTGGAAAACTTAAATTAAAATTGCCTCCTAATACTAAGCTTACCGAAATCAAAATTGACGTTTTTGGGTTCAGCCGTGGTGCTACTGCTGCACGCAATTTTGTATATGAGGTAGCAGTAAAAGAACCCGAAGCCCCTTCTATAAAAAGAGAAGTAGTAGGCTATAGAAACAGTCGCTCTTTTGGGAACGATGGTGTTACGCCTATATATGAAAATAAAACAATCGACAGTGACCGGCAAGAGGTGGATAATTCTGTATTGGTAGCGGGTAAAATGCCAATACGGGGTTTATTAGGATATTATTTGAGAAAAAACGATATATTATCCCAAGAAGATTTAGATGGGATGTGGCTTATCATAAGATTTTTGGGCATATATGATACCGTTTCTTCTTATGAAGAAACTTATGATGATAGTCTCATTTTTGGTAAAAATTTGGCAAAAAGTGGTACAGGAACTAATCTTTTTAAAGATGATGTAGGGCAACTACATTTGGATTCCTTGAAGGTAAATAAGGCGGTACATTTTACAGCAAAGAATGAACACAGAAAAAACTTTGCTCTTACCCGTCTTAAGATAGGTATAGAGAAAAACTTCCCAGGCGTGCATTGTGATATTGGTGGGGCATATTTGAATGAGACAGAAGTAAAGACAGAAATAGAAACAAATAATCATTTGTCTTCTGATGGTCTTGAAAAATACAGACAGCATCTTATAGATGAATACTGGTATAAAGAAGACCAGTTGGAGATCTTATCAGATTATATGACATCAGGAATGGACAATGGATGGACTCCTCCTGTAACGCGTATGTTAACATCATATAAAAGATTGCAGGGAACTCGTTATCTTAAAAAAGAGTATAGTTATATTCCTCTTCAATTTATGGAAGATTTTTTTCGTACAGAATTGAAAGATAATGCTTCAGAGATTATGCCTATTTCTTGTGCAGAACAATATCAAATAGGTGATCATAATCCTGTATTGAAAGAAGCTTATAAGATTTTGAAAGGTTATGTGTTTGAAGGTAAACCTGAATGGGAATTTGTTCCGGACCATATTTTAAATCCCGTTGATAAAACTACGGAACCCCTATTACCTCCAATTGTTAAACAGGACAACACTTATGTGAAAAAGCCAGAAGTACCTATTCTCATAAAAAAAGAAGAACTTCCTAAGCCTAAAGTAGAGATTGATAGCGAGGGTAATAAAGTAATAGTGCTGGAAGAGGTTATAATAAAGCCTGCCACAGAACAAAGCACATTGCGAAGATTAAGAAACGAATATCTACATTGGTCTGCTAGCAGAAAATGGGCAGGTATGGAACCTAATAATGGTGGTAGTCCCTCAAGTAGTGGTAAACGTGATCATTATTAAAAAATGACAAATTTAAACACGTACAGATTTGAAAGCATTGTTTCGGAAGAAATTATGCCGAACTATTTCACGGAAAAGAAATATACTCGTACTGTAGAAATATTCTTCTTTATAAAATACAAAGAACTCTATCACTATCAGATTCTCTGTACCAAGTTTGATTTTTCCGATCAGGATACAGCAGTAGGCTTTTTCTTAAAAAAAATAAGTTACCTGTTTGATGAACTTGATGTATATGCTGACGAAGAAAATAATATTGTTAAAATAAATAATATTTCGAGTTTACGATTGAGATGGCAGGAACTAAAGACGAAACTATGGGAAACGAATAAGGGAGATGAAGTCGAAAATTATTTCCGCAACATATCTTCAGTTCTTGATAACGAGAAAAACTTAATTTCATTTTTACAAAGTTATAATATGTTCGGTTTATACTTTAATGGGCAATCAGGCCAATATGCAGATGATGGAAAAAAAATAAGAGTGATTACTGAAGGAAAAATAGAATATCTACATAAACAAGATCTTTCTCCAGAAGAAACTGAAATTAAAATGAAAGTTTCCAAAGATAAAAATGAAAACTATATTGAAGGAACTGCGATTTATGAAAAAGGAATTTTGAGAGAAAATTTTGTACAAAGTAAAGAAAACAAATGTGAAATAAAATATTCGTTATTATGGGTTGGTTGATTGGTAATAATAAAAGAGCTTTCGCAGAAAAACTGATGAAAGACATTCGGGCAAGGGAAGAAAGAGAAAATGTCGATGTTATTGGAGACGTAAGCCCAGAAATTCAGGAAAAAAGAGCATCGCAGAACCTGCAGGAGAAGAACAGTAAAAAAATGCAGGAGGTAAGAGAAGAACGGGAAAAGGAAGATGATAAGCAAGAAGGTCAGCTGCTGGCAATACACGGGGCAAAGGTGAAGTTCAATGCTCATATGGGAGAGTTCAAGGTTTTGAATGATGTTCCCACAACACAAGGTAAGCTTACGGGTACTATCGTAGAAAAGCAGATCCCGAATTTTACTTTTTACGACGGGTTTCAGATGCTTTCCCTTACCAAATGGCAAGACTTCGGGACAGTAAATGTCCAGGATAATTTTGCATTGTTAAAGAAATCTACTTTGCCAGGTACAGGCAAAATGCAAGGTAATGTGCCACCAGAAAGTGGCAAAATAGAATTTGTAGATTCAGGACAGGTAAATGTACCAGAAAGTATAAATACCACCGGAGCGCCTGTCCCAAAAACAGAAAAGAAAATCAAAATAAAGTCAAAGCAAAGTACTTATACTGTAGTATTAGACAAAGCAGGTGCTCTCTTTGCCGGCTTTCCTATATTAGAATTTGAAATAGAAGATGGAATACCTAATAATTTTATAGATATTCAAGTTGTAAAAGTGGAACAAGGATTATTAACTAATTCCGTTGGAATAAGAAATAGTTGGGATAAAACCAAACTCCCTAAGGTTAGAGTTCCTATAAAAACTTTCAGTAGTTATACAAATGGAGATACTACATTGAAATTGGATGCATCTGGTAAAGCGACTTATAAGATACCTTTAGATTGGTGGAGAGACTTGGCGAGACAGCCTCTAAGTCAATTTACAACAATGAAAATTTACTTCAAAGTATTATCATTCCAGAATCCTACGGCTGTTAAAGAAAAAAGTTTAGTGGTAAGTGTGGATGTTTCTAATAATTTAACGAGCTTTATTACGTCCAAGAATATTTATTCAACAAATGCAAGGGGGCAGCAAATAAAAGATTTTTCTGTAGATTTTACTGTTAAAGAGGCAAATACTACAGAAATGTATTGTTTTGTACAATGGAAAAAGGGAGGAAGACAAAATTGGGATGCTGGTAAAAATATGACAAGACCTACAACTACAGGTTATGATGGAAATCAACATACGAGTAATTATCCAAGTTGGACACTAGATTCTGGAGATTTAGATCCGCGATATGGAGATCCAACGGAAAGTTCTACATTTGGAAGTACGAAAGGGACTTTAATTGATAAACCAAGTTCTGGGACACCTAATCATGTTATTACACATACATATACAAAGATAGAATTTGACACGCGAATTCATTTGAATTTTGATGTTCCTAATACATTGACAGGGACTGATGGGATTACAGGAATTATTGCTTTACCAGAACCGTTGATTTTGGCTAATGTTTTGTGGGAATCAAGAATTCTTCAAATATGGAATGCAACAACAGGTGTTCCAACGATTACTCATCCAGCTACATATCCAGGACCATAAAGCAACAAAAATGAAGAATATATTAATTTTAATAGCATTAGTATTTAACTTAACATCTTGTTTAAGCCAAGATATAAATAACAAAAATATGGACATTAATAATACAGAATTATTTAAAACAGTATTAAATGTAAGAGTAGGACTTTTTAAGCGATTAAAAGCAATAAATCAATTGGATTTATCAAATAGTAAAGAAATTGTAAATGAATTAATAAAAATACTAAATAGACAAAAAACTGATCCAATACCAGATTTAATAGATTCTGATCCTGTAGCAGATGAAAGAATAATAGATTTACATATAATAGGACTACTTAATAAATTAAAAAATACTACTGAAAATAGTAGAATATCAGTTTTGGTATCTAAAGCAATACCTTTTATTAGAGAATATGATGATGAGAGAAAAATAGATGCAAAAATTATAAAATCTATAAATAATAAAGAAGTGTTTTCTAATATAATAAGTTTAACAAGGATTAATGATCCTGTAATTATAGAAAATGCTGTTGTTGTTTTAAATAATTTAAAATTTCCAAATGCTCCCGTAAGTGGAGATGTAAGTTTTATGTTACCACCTACAAGATTTAAATTTAAATTTAGCTATTTAAAAGATGAAATGGACTTATATGTGAATAAATCAGAAGGTAAAATACAACTTTCAGAAGGTGTTAAAAAATTTGTTGAAAGTAATAATATCCAGCGAGCAAATGATAACGAATTTGTAGAATACGAAAGTTCGCTCATTGAAGTATTAGAAAAAAATATATCCGATATATTTGATTATTATATAGAAGGTAATAAAATTATTATTTGTACACATATAGAATCAGCTAAAAAATGGCAAAATTGGTGGGATGTTAACAAAGAAAAATTTTGAAATTAGAATCAAAAATTATCGAAGTTTCTATGAATATTTTTAATAAAAATGAGCCGTGTTATTAGAGCATTTATTTTAAAACAACTAATAGAAGTAAAGATGTCGTAAATAAGAAACCTATCAAATAGATACATTTAATTAAAAATATTTATAAAACAAAAACAGTTTATGAAGATTTGATGCAAGTTCAAGTTCAGATTTACACAAGGTTCTGAAATAGTAAAACCTGCTGTGAGGCAGGTTTTTTTATTGAATTATGGTGGCGTGGTAACATATACCACGAATCTTAATTTTCAATGTCTAATTAATCCTTAATAATCTCAAAAGGCCATGTATAATGGCTCGATGCGTAAGGGTTTCCGTTTCTGGGAGTAATTATTTTTACTTTTATTCTGAATTTTGTACCCACTGGAAAATTGGTGGTTAAAACCTTGGAACATTGTACAAACATTGTTTCTACATAAGGGTCCTGATCCGGAAGAGGCCTGATATGAACTGAGGCGTATTTACCCTTTTCTTTAATTAAAACACTTTGTACTATAATGTAATCATACTCCATATTTATCTTACTTTTTTTTGTTAGAATTTATCTTAATATTTAGCTCTTCAAATAGTTAAAATAACGGTTACCAAATTTATAAAAACAGGTTTATAATGGATTACGTATTTATACTTAAATTATATTAATTCTGATGGCGGATTTGTACCCGTGCCTTAACTTTCCCGTAATATATACTCAAGGATGCAAACCCGTGATAGTGCTGTTTTTGCAATTAAAAGAGCATGGAAATGGAACCGAATCTGAAAGTGAGGCCGCCGAATTTTGTGGATGAGCGTTTGTTTTAACCAACCTTGTCGAAGTTTAAAATCTTTGACAAGGTTTTGAAATAGTAAAACCTGCTGTGAGGCAGGTTTTTTATTGAATTATGGTGGTGTTGTAACATATGCCACAAATCTTAATTTTCAATTTCTATAGGATTAATTGATTTGAAAGAGGTTTATTTTTCAAGACTTATTTCTTTGTTTGCCATTTTTAGTTTAATAACTTTTCCTTTACTATCTTTTATTTGCTCAGTTTTTAAAGGGATAAATTTTTCTATTTTATCAGCTTCTTTGTAAAAGTTGTTTTTATCAACAGCGTATTTATAATTTCCTTTGAGAATTTGAAAGGTTTTAACATCTGTAGATTCTATTTTTGAGATCTGTATTCCACCACTTGTTGGATGAAAATAGTATATATTTTTATGGTCTTTCGCAAACAAAGAATTTTCTATTTGTTGAAATGTATTAGGATCAATTTCCTGAGGAATAACTCCATTAAAGTATTCTGCCTCTTCCAAGTGACCATTAAATTCTCTTTGAGCAAACGTTCTATGGTAAAGAAATCCATGTTCGTTTTTATAAAAGTCATTTTTAATAGGTATTAGTTTTGTACTGTCTTTTAAATCATATTCTGCAGGATTTGTTTGATAGGATTGATTTGGTGTGTTTTCTGGTTTTTCCTGTAATGGTCGAATTTTATGGGTTTCTTTTTTTTCCGAGCAAGATATTAAAAGAAATACAATGGAAAAAGTAATGATTTTTTTCATTATATATATTTTCCAATAAATGTACAAAGAATAGGCACTTGTTTTAAAACTTTTTAGATATTGAAAAACCTGCTGTGAGGCAGGTTTTTTAATTATAATGTTGATGAGATGTCAAGGTCATTGTAAAGTTGTGAAATTATATCTATAAAATTACTCCTTTCACAAATCTTAATAAGTTCTTCAAAATTGTCAGTTGTTAAATGCTTTAAAAGTAATTCTTTTTTCAGATTATCTGAAAGTTTTGAGTAATAAATTCCCCAAATTAAACTTGTTTTGTCTTTATGGGTAAATTTAATATTAAAGTTTAAACTTAGTCCAATGAGTTCAGATAACCTTTCATCGAGGTCTTTTCTCTGCAATCTTTCTTTACACCAAATCGTAATTGCTTTATTCGGTTTAGGATACCTTAACAGTCTGTTACGTATGTGTTCTGAAATTGCATAATTATCAATTAACCATTCAATATTATTTTGTGATAATTCAATGTCTTTAATGATTACACTTAGACTCCAAGAAATTGTCTCGTTTACTTCAGTGATTAATGATTTAAAAATAAAAAATAATTTATCAGATATTACATTGTCAATAAAAGCTTTCTCCCATTGCCAACGAATTAATTTTATAAAAGTAATTCTCTGAAATCGTTGATTATTATTTATTTTTTTTATAGCCGTGTCTAAAAGATAATTTAGAATACGTTTTTCAGGTTTCGTATATTTAATAATATCTTTATACTCAAGAATAGTCTTATAATCCTGTAATATTTCATCTGGAATATGAGGTGGAAAATGTCTTAAATAATAATTTTCAAGCAAAATAAATTGTTCAATTGTTAATTTCATTTTGACTATCGACTTGTGTAAATTTATAATTGTATTAAAAATCTTTTAATCTATAATGACTAATTATTTAATGTTGTATCTCTTATAATTTTAAAAAAAGCATCTTCTATATCACTATCCGCTAATTCTGTTTTACAAAATAATTTATTTCTAATTCCATTTTTTTTAAAATCAATTGCCCAACCATTCCTTTTTCGAACTTTTGTAATGGTATAGCGGTCTTTAGCATATACTCCGGTCCAATTATCATTATCGACGAGTTGCCAATCAATAAAAAAATTAAGTTTTTCAATTGATTGTCTAAATTCAATGCAACTTTGATATCTTGATGTTTTATTTTTGTTTATTGATTTTCTTAATATTTTTAATATTTTTTCGGGAATATGTCTGAGAAAGATCCGCGGGGGATATTTATCTTTTTTAACTGCTATAAGCCATTCGTTATGCGAAGCAAATGTGAAAGGTATACTATTTGTGTTATTAAGTAATCTGTAAAAGGTAATTCCCATTGCATAAATATCACTTTGCTTGTCCATTGGATTGCCCTCTATTACTTCAAGAGGTTGATGTGGCTTGTAACCTGCTACATCACTTAGATCTATGTGGTAATCTATAGAAAGACCAAAATCAGATAGCTTGGGTTCTCCATTATCTCCAAACATAATATTTCCTGGTTTAATATCTCTATGTAAAATATTATTATTATGCGCGTGTTCCAAACCTAGTAAAGCCTGCTGAACTATTTTGCAACTTTCTTGGCTACTTATAAATCTTTTTTCAATATGCTTTTGAATTGAACCTTTAGCAAGATATTCCATAGATATAATAACAACAGGTTCTCCATTAAAATTTGTAGATCTAACATCTATTACACTGACAATATGTTTGTGTCTACAAAAGTCTAAAACTTGCCCTTCTTTTATAGCTTGAACAAGTTTTGTTGGATTTGGGACTTTAATAACCTTTATAGCCACTTCCTTTTGTAGAAAAGGATCAAAACATAAATATACATGACCAAAAAAGCCATTTCCCAAATGATCAATTATTTGAAATTTATCTAACGTATTAATTGACATTTTATATTTTATAAGAGATTAAACCATGCGACTAAAACAGCTTCTTTTGTTGCTTTATCCCAATATGGGGGATTATTACCAATTATTGTATCAATATGCTTAAATACATCTTCTTTTTTACTAAGACCAAATTTTGTTGCATTAATAGCTTGTGATGAATAGCTATTTATAGAAATATTTTTTCTTTTAGCTATTAAGTTTAGTATTGCTTGAGGATAACATGATGTTCTAATTTGGTCTAATGAGCTAAGATTAAGAGATATTTTATGAGATATTTGGATTGGAGAATGTTTATCAATTATTAATGTAATCTGAGTTTCAAACCATTCCATCAGTTCTGCAGTATCAAAATTATTTGGATAAACAATTTTATTTTTTTCAACTATTATTGGAGGATTTGTTGAGCCATCAAGAGTACAAAATCTTAAATCATTTTTAGTAAAGTTAAAGCCTAAGTATTTCATTTTAATATGGTATTAGTTATATATTAGAAATTATTTAAAGATAAATAATATTTATTATTAATAATTACGGTTTCCCATAATCAAAAACTTCCAGCCTCAAAACAACCTCCTCAACACCTCTGAATCTTTAAAACAATAGTAAATATTACAATGTTCTAATCCTTAATAATCTCAAAAGGCCATGTATAATGGCTTGATGCGTAAGCACGATTTCCGTTCGTGGGAGTAATTATTTTTACTTTTATTCTGAATTTTGTTCCTACTGGAAAGTTGGTTGATAAGACCTTGGAACATTGTACAAACATTGTTTCTAAATAAGGGTCCTGATCCGGAAGAGGTTTTATATGAACTGGGCCGTGTTGACCTTTTTCATTACTTAAAACACTTTGTACTATAATGTAATCATACTCCATATTTATTGTATTTTTTGTTAGAATTTCTCTTAGTATTTAGAGGCTGTTTAAATTTTTAAAATCTCGCTGATCTGGCAGATTATACAGATTTTTATACCTGAAAATAATCTGCTCAATCTCCTAAATCTGCGCGAGAAATATTTTTCTTTAGCAATTATGTCTGCATCATGATTTTTATTGAATAAATTTTAACAGGCTCTTTAGATTTTCAAATAGTTTAAATAATGGTTTTCAAATATATAAAACAGGCTGAATAATGCATTCCGTATTTATACGTAATTATTATAAAACTTCCAACTCAAAAACAACCCTGTTTTCAACCTGCCCAACACCTCCGGAGCTTTGAAACAATAGTAAAACAAACCTCCGGAGTCCTCCGTTGGTTAAAAACAATAGTGTTTGTGACTTCCGTACTTCTCCGGAAGTCTCCTGCATGTTGCGGGAAACCTCCGGAGTGCTCCGGAGGGGTGTTTTAAGGTTGTTTGTCACTTAACAACTTTTTTATATATTTATTTTTTAAATTATTAATCAAAAACACAAACAAATGAAAATTGCACTCACAAAGCTGAACACCAAAGATCTTGCGACTTTGGCTCAGAGAATTATTTCCAATGCCCAGTCAGGAAAATACCCTGTCATTACCAATCATCCTCTTACAGCGACTTTGGAAGCTTCCTACACCGAGTACGATAAGGTATATGCGAAGCAAATCTATAGCGGAAAAGGAAAAGATATTGCCATGGCAGATTATGAAAGGGATGTAGCGTATACCAATCTGAAGGCATTCCTGAACGGTTACCGGAAACTCCCTTCCGCGCTCAATTACCAGTTGGCAGAGGAACTGTATGAGGTATTTAAGACCTTCGGACTGAATCTTAACCGCCTAAGCTATTCTTCGCAGACTGCCCAGATGAAAAAGCTGATCGAAAGACTGGAGCTTCCGGAAAATATGCAGAAAATCAATGCACTTTCCCTGAATACGGCTTTTGAAGAAATGAAGATGAAACACCAGGATTTTGAAACCCATTTTGCAGAACAGGCCGAAGCCAATGCCGGCCTTCGCCAGATGAAAAGCGCCTCCGCCATCCGCAAGGATCTGGAAAAAACATTGAAGCTCTACATTAGTTTACTTACCGTAATGAAAGACGTTCCGGGTTGGGAACTTGCATACACCGATAATAATGAGCTGGTAAAGGCAGCAAAGAATTCTTCTGTGATTACATCAAAAGAGCAGGGCTCAACAGAAAAGAACCCGTAAAGTACAGGCCTAATGAAGGAATATTTAGAACCAAAACCTAAAGAGTCTTGGAATAACAGAAAAATAAAGACAATAAAAAACCCTCCAAAAGAGGGTTTGTATCATTAAGGATTAAGGACGAATTACAGGTCTGCATGCACATAAGCAGTCCTCAAGGCCAGATGTCTCATCACATAAACCCACTGCTGCACATTGGTAAATGTACCCAACTTTACATAATGGAGTGCCATTACCTCCATTTACCTGCTTTAACTGTTCTCTAGAAATCCTTTTTAAATTTTTCATAGTAATTGTTTAATTTGTTTGAATTTCAAATATAACAATATTCCCTGTGCGAAGATTTATTTATTTACTTTTTAAGGAAATATTAACTTTTTTTGTGTTTGATCGCAAAAAAACTCAGCGCAATGCTGAGTTTTTTATATAGGACTTATTTCTTTGGTTTGTTGGGAAATCGCAAAGGCGCAAGATTTTTTTAGCAGTGTGGATATTTAAGGCGCAAGAAAATCAAAAGATTTTCAGCTATGCATTCATTATAAATCTTTGTTCTTGCGATTATTTTTAATGATTAAAGAAAAATATTTCTCTCGCAGATTTAGGAGATTGTGCAGATTTATTTTCAGTAATAACAAATCTGCGTCATCCGCGAAATCTGCGAGAGAATCTATAAAATATAAATTGAAAAGCTTTTATAGATTGAAGCTTTACTTTTTATACATTTTGAGTTCTGCTTCCAGTCTTTGGTTTTCTTTTTTCAGAAGCTCTATAAGATCTCTCTGGCTTTCCAACAGGAATTCCGGAACGTTACAGTAATAATTCCCGCTTACATTTCCTATATTACTGCTATTTGTATTGCTGTCAAAATTATTGATTTGTTTAATTTCCTCGCCATCTTCGTATATTTCCTCCAATGGAACTTCCAGAAAACGGGCAATTTTATCCCATTCATCTTTGAAGATCTTTACATCTCCGCTTTCTTTTCTGCTGTAGTTGGACACATCTGTTGCAATGATATCAGCAATCTGCTGCTGCGTAAATCCTTTTCTTTTTCTTACGCCGCGTAGTTTTTCTTTTTGCATAACCGTATTTTCTACAAATATGCAAAATATTACTCAAAAAAAACAGTTGTTGGCCCTGTTCCGGACAAGAAAATGCATGAACCCAATTTATCCTTGCATTTATTTTTAATGATTAAAGAAAATATTTTTCCCGCAGATTTCGCGGATGACGGAGATTTTTTTATAGCTGAAAATAAATCTGCTCAATCTCCTAGATCTGCGAGATTTTAAAAAATTTAAACAGCCTGTAAATAGAAAAATGGAATTATTTTTCCACGCAAAGGTTTATTTTTAAGCTTGCATATTTCAAGGGAAGCAAAGGGTAGCGGCTGCACCGCTGATGAAGCTTCGGATAAACCGTCCGCTTAATCGAATCAATCTATTTTTTAATGATTAAAGAAAATATTTTTCCCGCAGATTTCGCGGATAACGCAGATTTGTATAACTGAAAATAAATCTGCTCAATCTCCTAGATCTGCGAGATTTTAAAAAATTTAAACAGCTTGTAAATAGAAAATGGAATATTTATTTTTTTCACGCAAAGGTTTATTTTTAAGTCTGTATATTTCAAGGCAAGCAAAGGGTAGCGGCTGCACCGCTGATGAAGCTTCGGATAAACCGTCCGCTTAATCGAATCAATGTTAATTGATCCCTTCTTTGCAGGCTCAAAAAATATGCAGCCTTAAAAATAAACCTTTGCGTCAAAAAAACTTTTAAGAGTAAAACAACACACCCTATTAAGCATCATAAAACACCCACTTAGCCAAATCAATGTTAAAATATTTCTCCTCAGATTAATCATGCGAAATAATTATTTTCAAAATTTTCACGCCACATTCCAACCTTTCCCCACCATCCTGCATCTTTATATAAAAAGAGACTATGAAAATCACCATACCAAAACCGTGTCATGAAAACTGGGAAACAATGTCTCCCGATGCAAAAGGAAGATTTTGTTCCGCCTGCTCCAGGACTGTCCGGGATTTCACCATTGCTTCTGATGAAGAAATAATAGATCTTTTTGCCGATTCTTCAGAGAATATTTGTGGCAAATTCCATGAATCCCAGCTGAACAGAAATCTTCAATATTCTTATCTCAACTCAATGTTTATGAAGTTTGCAGCAGGTTTTATTTTGACTGCGGGAGGCCTGGTTTCTGTAAATGCACAGCAGAACATCACAAACGATACTTTAAAGACGGAAGAAATAAAAGAAGTGGTTGTTCTTGGATTTAATAAGCAAAAAAATCAAAAAATGATGCTTGGAGCAATTACAGTAATACCGGCAGAAGCTTTAGTAAATACTAAAGAAAACGCGACAGCAGGACTTTCTCCAAACCTATCAGGATTAATGGTTAGCCAGATGCCGGGAACTAATTCAGGCGGACAGAAAATAAGGATTGGAGGAGCACACATAACTTCGGGAAATAATCAGAAGCCTTTGGTGGTAATGGATAAAAAAATAATCAGCCTAAAGGATTTAGAGGAAGTAGATCCCAATTCCATAAAAACCATGAATATTCTGAAAGCTTCCGCTGCCACTGCATTGTATGGTGAAAAAGCTAAAAATGGGGTAATAATAATAACCACCAGGAAAAGAAAATAAAGAAGTAAATAAAAAGTCTGCGGCAATCGAAGATTGCCGCAGACTTTTATAATGCAGCAGAAGCTTATTTTTTCACAGCTGCAATCGCTGCTTCATAGTTCGGCTCCTGCGAAATATCGGCAACCTGCTCTTCATAAACAATTTTTCCTGAAGGATCTATCACCACAACAGCTCTGCTTAGAAGGCCCTTCATCACAGAATCTGTGATTTCCACTCCATAAGTTTTTCCGAAATCCGAACGGAAATCTGAAAGCATCACAACATTTTTAATGCCTTCTGCACCGCAAAATCTTTTCTGGGCGAAAGGCAGGTCTTTGGAAATACAGAGAACAACCGTATTCGGCATTTTGGCCGCATCTTCATTAAAATGGCGTACAGAAGCCGAGCATACACCCGTATCTACGCTTGGGAAAATATTAAGGACCAAAAATTTTCCTTTGTAAGAATCAAGCGTTTGATCCTTCATGGCAACATCGGTAAGGGTAAATTGGGGAGCCGCTTTATTTACCGATGGCAGTTTGGCGTACGTGTGTACTGGCTTTCCTCCCATCAAAACAGTATTCTGAGCGAAACTAAATACCGAGAAAAACAATACGGTACTGAAAATTAATCTTGAAAACATAAGTTCTATTTTTAAGCAAAATTATTCTTTTTTTAGCCTCCGTTCATTAATTTTAATTCAAATACCCGCTAAATAGAACAAATCTATCAGCCTCCTATTTTTTTTACCAATTGTAACATCTACCTTTATTCTGTAAAAGGTTAAACTTTACATTCAAATTATAAAAATAAAAATCTATGAATTCAGTAAACAAGCCGTCATTGCAGGATATTTTTAAAAGCGAAAACGAAATTCCCGAAGAATATAAAGTTCCGGAGATCCACCAGAAGGTCTATCTTCTCAACGGAGAACTGGTAGAATGGAACGGGGAAGTTCAGAATATCTATTCTCCCGTCTGTATTCCCACGGAAAACGGCCTGGAAAGAAAGCTCCTGGGAAGCATTCCCAATATAAGCCCTAAAGAAGCTATGGATGTTCTTGAGGCTTCCGTGAAAGCCTATGACAACGGTCTGGGAGAATGGCCTACGATGTCCGTTGAAGGGCGTATACAGTGTATGCAGAAATTTGTTTACCTGATGATCCAGCAGCGTGACCTGGTCATTAAACTGCTGATGTGGGAGATCGGGAAAACCCTGGCAGATTCCACCAAAGAGTTTGATCGTACTGTAGATTATATCAACCAAACCATTGATGCACTGAAGGATCTGGACAGGGAATCTTCCCGTTTCCAGCAGGCCGAAGGAACCATAGCCCAGATAAGAAGAGCTCCACTGGGGGTAGTACTAAGCATGGGACCTTTCAATTACCCTTTAAATGAAATCTTTACTACGCTTATTCCTGCACTGATCATGGGGAATACCATTCTGTTCAAGCTTCCCAAGCATGGTGTTCTGGCCCATTATCCATTACTGAATGCATTCAAAGAAGCCTTTCCGAAAGGAACTGTAAATACCCTTTACGGCAAAGGTTCAGAGATCATCACCCCAATCATGGAAAGCGGAAAAGTGAATGTTCTGGCCTTTATCGGGTCCAGTAAAGTGGCGAACGGACTTAAAAAGCTGCATCCTAAAGTGAACCGCCTCCGTGCCATCCTTAGTCTTGATGCTAAAAATGCAGCAATTGTAACTAAAAATGCCGATCTGGATGTTGCGGTAAGCGAATGCATCCTGGGATCGCTTTCATTTAACGGTCAGCGCTGTACGGCATTGAAGCTGATATTTGTTCAGAAAGAAATTGCTGAAGAGTTTACTGAGAAATTAAGTGCCGCCGTTTCGGCATTGAAGCCGGGTCTTCCGTGGGAAAAGGATGTGAAGGTAACTCCGCTTCCGGAAGTCAACAAACCGCTTTATCTGAAAGAATGTATTGATGATGCATTGGCAAAAGGAGCGAAAGTTTTAAATGAAAACGGAGGTTTTACCGAAGAATCTTTTGTTTTCCCTGCCGTGGTTTATCCTGTTAACAGCGATATGAAGCTGTATCATGAAGAGCAGTTCGGGCCGGTGATCCCGGTGGTTCCGTTTGAGGATATAGAAGAGCCTATTGATTACCAGGTAAATGCTTCACATGGGATGCAGGTAAGCATTTTCAGTGAAGATCCGCAGGAAGTTTCCAGACTGATTGATCCTTTTGTGAACCTGGTAAGCCGTGTCAACATCAATTGCCAGGCACAGCGGGGACCGGACGTTTTTCCGTTTACAGGAAGAAAAGACAGTGCAGAAGGAACGCTTTCTGTTTTCGATGCGCTCCGTTCGTTTTCCATCAGGTCTCTGGTAGCCGCGAAGCTTACGGATTCCAATAAGAAATTATTAAATACAATTGTGAGAGAACACGATTCTAATTTTTTAAGCACCGACTACATTTTCTAGACAGATTTTTGGTTCTGTTTAATGAATCTGTTTAAATTTCTTTGTTGGAAAATCGCGAAGGCGCAAAGTTTTTTAAATTGTGTGGATATTTTCAGGCGCAAGAAAATCAAAAAAAATTCAGCAAAAACTCTATATGAAAAGCTAGAAATTTTATCGAAGATAAAATCTTTGCGCCTTTGCGATTGGCCAGCTATATAAGATGTAAGCTTAAACAGATTTAATATAATAATCCTCAATAAATTTATTTTTTGAGGATTTTCTATTTTATTTTGAAAGCATTAAATAAGCTGTAAATAAGAATGTCATTATGAAAAAAAGACATTGAATTTTATTTTTTGATGTAATTTTTTTTTAAAAGCTGTAACATTTGTATTTTTTGTCCTACTAATTATTGGAAATATAAAATGTTAGTAATTTATGGGTCTGTGATGGCTCAGATTTTAGCTGGCTGTTCAACCTATAAGCCTTTTAAAAAGGAGTTGATGGATAAATTATTCCGTAGTACAGAGTTCTGTTTTCAAAACAAATGTTGAAGCAGAGCTTAAAAACACACAAAGCGAGATCCGGCAGAAATTTTTCTGCCGGGTTTTTTATTTTTAAGGGCCTGTTTAAATTGTATTCAGTAAAATTATGATGCAGAAATAATTAAAAAATATTTCTCCCGCAGATTTATTTCAGTTATACAAATCTGCTAAGTTTTAAAAATTTAAACAGTCTCTAAGAAATGTCTGTAACAATTTTTTATATTTAAAACTAACTCTATAGAGCCCGGAATCATGAAGCCATTAGAGCAGGAATTTTTAGATAAAATTGAAAAACATAAAGGAATCATTTTCAAGATTTCTAAAATGTATATGTCCGAAAAGGATGACCGCGACGATCTTTTTCAGGAAATAACTTACCAGATCTGGAAGGCCTATCCGAACTTCAGGGGACAAAGTGAATTTTCTACCTGGCTGTACAGGATTGCCCTCAACACAGCTATTATTTTTCTGAAAACAGAGAAGAAAAGAAGTTTTATTTCTAATGAAGACTTTTCCGGGTATAAGATCATTCAGGATGAGTACGATTATGGAAAGGAAGAAAAACTAATCCGGATGTATCAGGCAGTTCTGCAGCTGAACCCCATTGATAAAGCCTTCATTTTTTATTATCTGGAAGATTTTTCTGGAAAAGAAATCGCAGAGCAGATGGGAATCTCTGAAGGAAATGCAAGGGTAAGAATGAACCGCGCCAAAAATAAACTGAAGGATATTTTAAACTCAAATAAATCATAATTTTTAAATCAATACCAATGAATATAGAGGAATTAAAAAATGTTTGGAATGAAGATGTTTCCCAGGAAACCCCTGAAATAAGTATTGAGCAAAGAAATAAGATCCACCTTCCGCTGGAAAAAATACGTAAAAATATGCGCATGGAATTTTGGTTTGTAATCGGGGTATTTATTTTTTCATTTATAGTATGTGCCTTCTGCAAACCTTTTAAATTACAGTTTTATATTACCGTTCTTGTGACATCCATGCTCATCGTCACAATCTTCTTTTTCAGTAAATTTTTCAGGCTTTACAATGAGATCAGCAATCCTATGCTCAAAACCTATGATGCTTTGAAAGACCTGGTGATGCAGGTGAATCTCAATAAGCAATACTATCTGTCGTATTACCTGAGTTTTGTGCCTTTCATTGTCTGTGAAATGATCATTGTAATAGAATTTATACCCTGGCCTCAGCCTATGAGTGAGGTGAAAATTGCCGTGATCCTGATAAGCTCTGTTACAATAGGACTTTTTGCATTGTTTATAAGCGGGAAATTCTGGTTTCACCGTTATTATGGAAGGTATATCATACCAATAGAAGATCTTTTGAAAGAATTGAAAAAATGATGGGTTTAATGATGGGTTTCGGCGGGCTGGAAGCCCGCCGAAACCTTTAAAAACTATTTAACTGCTTTCTCTTCTGCAATCTTATTTTTCACCCATTCCAGCTGCGGGTCTTTTTTATCGATGATGTCCTGCATGCTCTCAGTGATCGTAACATCGGGAGTAACTCCTCTTTTTGTATCCATAAAATTGATGTTGGGCTGTACCAGCAGTAATCCGATAGGAAGATTGATTTTTGAATGGGGCAGTTTCTGGTAAGAATAAAACCCGGCTACCGTTCCGTCATTTGCGCCGCCTGTTTCTTCGCCAACCAGTACCGCCCGTTTATCATATTTCAGTTTTGCCGTAATAATAGATGATGCGGAGAAACTCCCGCCGTTGATCAGCACAAATACTTTCCCCTGAAAAGCATTCTTATCAGGTTTTGTCGGTTGGTCGGCTTTCATTTTGTAATATACTTTGCCATCCTTTTTATAAGTACTGAAGGTCTGTGCAAAAACATAAGTAGGATAGGCAAGGCTCTTAAAGGCATATTGGAAGGGAGTGCTTTTCCTGAAATAATTGGTTTTTAACGGAGTGATCCTTGAGGTAAGCTGTGACGGCTTGATGAGGACATACGGCTCCGCTGACAGGTAGGAATACAGGTTATTGATCTCGTGAAGAGATCCGCCGTAGTTGTTGCGGACATCTATAATCAGATATTCAGATCCCGCATTTTTTATTTTAGCAAAGGTTTCCCGGTAAAACTTATCCGAATAATCGCCTGAAAAACTTTTTATTTTGATATAAGCTGTTGTGCTGTCTTTATCCAGGAATTTAAAATTCCGGTTATAGGAATTGTTGAAAGCTACATAATCATTCAATTTCTTTTCCGGAGTTCGTTTTTCCTGTTCTTTATCCTTTTCCAGGTCATTTTCAGATTTAGATTCCCGGTGCAGCGTATAAGTTTGCTTTTTTCCGTTGTACAGCGTTTCTAAAGATGCCGTATCTGCAAATCCGTTTTCTGCGGTATAAAAATTAAAGAAAACATCCTTCAGGAAATATGACTGAAAAGTGGTATTATACCCGTCACTGCTGATCAGTTCCCGGTATTTCTTTATATATTCGGATGCAGGAGTATTATTGATAGCCAGTACTTCAGTTCCCGGCTTTATATTTTCTATTGAATCTTTATTTTGAATGATATATAAATGGTTGTCTGTTATGTGGTATTCAAAACGGCTGAACATTCCCTTTTTATTCTCAAGGGCTTTAATCTGTTTTTTTGTAAATTTTTTTCTTGGAATTCTCAGTGCCAGATGTCCTTCACGGATATCGGCGATCACAGGCTGTAGTTTAAAATAAAACTGAAGCGGAGTTAAAGGCTGGTCGATAGTCTGTTTAAGACTGTCAAATTTATGGTCAAGATCCTTTTTGGAAATATACCAGTAAAGCTGGGGATGCATTTTTTGAAGCTTTAAGTAGGCATAATCTATGTCTTCCTTAAGCTCTTCAGGGCCAATGCACTCCACTTTCTGCTCATTATGCCTTCTTATAGATGTGCATGAGGAAAGTGCTGCTGCCAGCAGTATGATCGAATAATTTTTCAACTCAGTTTGAATTTTTTTTCAATCTGCTAAGTTATAAAGTTTAGAAATACTCTGATTTAAATAAATAATAAATTATTCAGAAAGCTTTATAAATTAAGTTAAAAAAATACTTAAATAAAGTGAAACAGAATAAAAGGCTCTGGGCATCTTATGTTTAGAAACATTAGTTACGATTCCCTTTTAACAAGAACTTTTTCCCATCAGTTCAGAGAATGATGGGAAGAATGATTCAGGCGTGCCATATGTCCTTATATCTTGCAGGGTGGTTTTCAAACTGCTGGCGGACAAAATCACATTCGGGATCTACCAGCAGATCTTTTTCCTCGGAATAGCGTACCAATTCGTCAAGAAGCATTTTGGCGTATCCATGACCTTCGCGTTCTTCAATAATTTTAGTGTAGTAAACAGTCAGCAGCCTTCCGTCAATTTTTATAGACATATATCCTGCTTTTTCTCCGTCAATAAGCAGCTGCAGTTCATCCTGATATGGTGATATCTCAAACTTTATATTTTCCATAGTAGTAAAGATTTAGTTGAGTTAAAAAAACTTGCTTCACTCCAATCCGTAAAGCATTTAATAATCCGGCAGTATCATAAATCCGCTTGGATTTATACTTCTCATTCTTAAAATTACAAATTAAAATAATACGAAGGATGAGTTTCCGGAAACTTAACAAATTTTAAGGTACTTTGGTTTCGTTCAGCAATACAAATATTTTCTGTGTATTGATTATTTGTAAGTGAAACGGCTTTGTTTACATTACGTTATTTTAACTCTTATCCTAGAGTCAGGTTATTTAACAAAGATTGTGAATAGATGTAAATTCTTGGCATTTTAATTGACTATACTAAAACGGTTTAACTTTAAACGAGATATAGATGAAAAAAATATTAATTGCATTAATGCTTGCAGGCACATTTGGCCTCACCTATGCACAGTCAGATTATTATAACGATTACAGAAGAAGCATAACAGATATCAACTGGCAGACGGTGGCTGCAGATCTTCTCCTTTCTGCCACGCAGACCAACCAGCTGAATGCTTTAAACAGCAGATATAGAGATTATGATTCCTGGAACAGGGCATACGTAAGCCATCCGGACCGATGGAGAGAAGACCGGTATAATGAAGTAGAAAGAATTCTAGGAAGGGAAAAATACACTAAGTTTAAAACAAGATACTATAAAGGTCAGAATCCTGTAGCTGTTTATAACCGTAACAAAAATAACTACAAGAAAGTTAAAGCGCACAAATCCAAAGTGCATAAAATGGATAAAAAACACGGGCATCACCATTAGACCCGTGATCAATTATATATTCAGTTTTAAGTGGCCGGCATTTGCCGGCCGTTTTTATTATTTGTTTGAATTTTATAACTTAGCAGTATGGAATCTAAAGAAACAATAAAAGGATTTTATCTACGCAATGAATCTATGGAAAGGCATGATGCTGTTACCACTTCCGGAGTGGGGCACTTTAATGTGTTTTCACGTGAAAGCTGTTCACTCATAACGCCTTACAGCAGGAGAGATTATTATAAGATTTCACTCATCATAGGAAAAGGAAAGCTGCACTATGCAGACAAATGGATCTATGTAGACCGTCCAGTGCTGTTGTTTTCCAACCCTGTGGTTCCATATTCCTGGGATGCAGATGATGAGGACCAGACAGGGTGGTTCTGTCTTTTTACAGACCAGTTCCTGCAGAATGGTTCACGCCTTGGAAACCTTTTAGATTCACAGCTTTTTAAAATTGGGGGAACTCCTGTTTTCTTTGTAGATGAAGAACAGCAGAAGATCGTCTCAGATCTGTTTGTCAAGATGATGTCTGAAATTCAGACTGAATATATGCATAAGTATGATATGCTTCGTGCCTGCCTTCATCTGCTCATCCATGAAACAATGAAAATGCATCCTGCAGAGACCTTTGAACCTTATCAGAATGCCTCCCAGAGGGTCGCATCCCTGTTTATGGAACTCCTGGAAAGACAGTTTCCCATCGACAGCCCGGAAGCATTCCTGAAATTAAAAACCCCTAATGACTATGCACAAAGTCTTTCTATTCACGTAAATTCTTTAAACCGTGCTGTAAAAGAAATGACAGGAAAAACAACAAGCCGGCAGATTGCTTCAAGGATCGTTCAGGAGGCAAATGCATTACTGAAACATACGGACTGGAATATTTCCGAGATTGCTTACGGATTGGGATTTGAAGAGCCTGCCTATTTCACTAATTTCTTTAAAAAACAGACCGGATTGGCTCCCAATGCAGTCAGGACGGCCACTGTTTGAATTTTATAATTCTTAGTTTGAATTCTATAGAGTATCCAATCCATTCTTGTTCTAATTTTGTCCTATCAATTTAAAATCACAGCAATTATGAAATTCAGAAAATTAGGAAACACAGGAGAGCAGTTGTCTGCAATAGGATTAGGGTGTATGGGAATGAGTTTTGCATATGGCCCGGCTGATGAGCAGGAAAGTATCAATACGCTGCATAAAGCATTGGATTTAGGAGTGAATTTCTGGGATACCGCAGATATGTACGCTGCCGGAGAAAATGAAAAGCTGATCTCAAAAGTTCTGGTTCCGAACAGGGACAAGATCTTTATTGCCACCAAATTCGGATTCAGGTTTAAAGATGGAAAGCCAAGCCACAGCGGAGCGCCCGGAACCTATTTCGACGGTTCACCGGAGTGGATCAGACAGGCTGTTGATCTGAGTCTTCAGAGACTTAAAATCGATACCATTGATCTCTATTATGCCCACAGAGTTGATCCGAATATCCCGGTAGAAGAAACAGTAGGAGCAATGGCCGAGCTGGTTAAAGAAGGAAAAGTAAAATACCTCGGGTTATCAGAAGCTTCCGCAGAATCCATCAGAAAGGCCAATAAAATTCACCCAATCACAGCTTTGCAGTCGGAATACTCTATCCTGACCAAAGATGTGGAAAAGGAAATACTTCCGACCATCAGGGAGCTTGGGATCACACTGGTACCTTATTCTCCGCTTGCCAGAGGGCTTTTTGCCAATATCAATGAGGTGCAGAATTTTGGTGAAGAGGACTTTAGAAAAACACTTCCGCGTTATCAGGAAGAATATTTGGAAAACAATAAAAACCTGGCAAGAGAAATCAATGAATTTGCAGAGTCTAAAGGGGTAAAAGGTACTCAGTTAGCTTTAGCCTGGGTACTGAACCAGGGAGGAGATATCATACCGATTCCGGGAACTAAGCGTATTAAGTATCTGGAAGAGAATATTGCAGCGGTGAATATTGATCTTTCACCATCTGATCTGGAAACAATAGATTCACTTCTGAATAAATATCCTAACATAGGCGAAAGATATACCGAAGGCTCTATGAAACTGGTAAACAATTAAAAATATCATATTCCGGATTTCTGGTTTATTCAGGGATCCGGAGTATAAAAAATACATATTCATTATGAACAGAAGAGAACTTTTAAAAAACGGACTCATGGCCGGAGCATTCAGTTTTGTTCCGTTTTCTGATGTTTTTGGCAGTCCCAAAATACTCTCATCGCATTACGGAGAAGATCTTTCAGCATTTAAAAAGCTCAGACTTGGAGACTTGGAGCTGTTCATTCTTACGGATGGATATATTCATGAGAAAAGCCTCGACACATTTGCCCCGAGAGCGGACGTTTCCCAGTTGAAAATGATTTTAAGAGATCATTTCCGTTCCGATGATTATATAGACATGGCCATGAACCTGATGCTTGTTAAGACGAAAGACAGATTGGTCCTGTTAGATGCCGGAATGGGGATTTTTGCAGATGAAAGGACAGGATTTATTCTGAAAAGTTTGCAAAAATCGGGATTTTCTCCGAAAGATATCACAGATGTTTTTATTTCCCACGCTCATCCGGATCATATTGGCGGGGTGGTGGATAAACAGAATAATCTGGTTTTTCCCAATGCGGATCTTTATATTTCAAAGATCGAGCATGACTTCTGGCTGCAGGCTTCCATCAAAGATTTTAAAAACAGCTTTTTAAAGAACCAGCCGGAGTTCCTTAATCAGGTTATTCCGCCTATTCAGAATATTCTGAAAACGATCCGTCCGAAGCTGAAATTTTATGACTTTAAAAAAACTTTGCATGACCATTTCAGTTTTCAGCTGGCGCCGGGACATACGCCAGGCCTTACGGTTATGACGATTTCTTCGGGTAACGAAAAGCTTATATATATTGCAGACCTCGTCCATTCCGATGTTATTCTTTTTCCACATCCTGAATGGGGATTTTCGGGGGACACAGATCTGGATATTGCTACAGAATCCCGTAAAAAATTACTTAAGCAACTGGCAGAAACTAAGACTAAAGCCTTTGCCTACCATCTTCCCTGGCCGGGACTTGGTTTTACAAAGAAGAAAGATACCGCCTATGAATGGATTCCGGAGAGTTTTATGAATTAACCAACAAACGAACTTAAATTTTCTACGACATAGTTTTTCATAATAAATCCTTTCAGAAATGAAGGGATTTGTCTTATTTAATTAGTTAATGGGAGGAAATTTTAACAGTAAATATGGGTCTGTAATAAATTTATTCTAAATATATTGTAACATTTCGCAGGCTTCGTGATCTAAAGGATATAAACAAAAAACATTTTGAAATGTATAAAAATAAAGGGTTGAAAATGAACTTTTTGGTTCCGGTTGGATTATTATTAGTTATGCTGCCCAATATAATGAAAAGGTGGGGGATTGGAAGTGATACTTGGTTTTGGGTTTTTATGATCTCAGGAATACTTTTGGAAATCATCGGAATTTATAGAATGAAGCAGTTCAAAAAAATGCAGGAAAGAAATTAAAGCTTACCCAGCGGATGAATTTCGATGAAATCTACAATACGTACGCGCCAAAGATCCTTAGGGTCTGTCTGGGATATTTCCATGATCAGGAGAAAGCAAAAGATATCACCCAGGAAACTTTTATAGCAGTATGGGAAAACTTTTCAAAATTTGAAAACCGTTCTTCTATCGGCACATGGATTTTTAGAATAGCAACTAATAAATGCCTGCAGGAAGTCCAGAAACAAAGCAAGCGTCCCAGTGTTGAATTTCCACCTAATTTGAAGCAGGAAGATCCGGATCCGGATAGAGGAAAACAGGTTGAAAGATTATATAAATATATCTCTGAACTTCCCAGTATAGACAGGATTATTATTTCTCTGTTTCTGGAAGAGCTGTCTCAGGAAAAAATAGCGGAAATAACAGGGGTCAGCCATGCCAATGTCCGTGTAAAGATTCATCGGATCAAAGAAAAACTTTTAGATAAATTTAGATCGAATGAACACATTTGAAGAAATAAAAGAATTGTGGCTGTCGGAGCAGGAAGTCATACCGCCTAGCGATGAAATCATACAACTGGTGAAAAAGTATCAAAATAGAAAAAAAAGAATGATCTATTTCATGATTTTTATTTTGATTCTTCTGGTGCTTATTTTATGCTACGTCTTTAGCTTCCAGAATTGGAAATTATGGACAACCCCTCTTGGTGAAATTATTATTGTAGGTGCCTTTCTTTTGACAATAAGTATAAAGATGAGACTGCTAAAAAAAGAGAAGCTTAATTACCTTAAAAGTAACAAGGAATATCTGGAGGAAATGAAAAATATAGTCTCTGGCAGAAGAAAAGTGGGGCGGACGGTATTTTTTACATTTATACTGTTCGGATCTGGATATGGTATTTTCATTTTTGAGTCAGTGTATCCGGATATTCGTATGATGTTGATGACCTACTTGGGAATTTTACTTTATATGCTTTTTATGTATTTTGTATTCAGGTTGATCGTCAATAAATATCAAAATAAGCAAATAGAAAAACTATTTAAAAATATAGACCATATTAGTAAACAGCTGTCAGATTAATTTGATATTACTTTTAATAATAGGTTTTCTTTTCTGCAATAAAAAAGCCCCTTCTTTTAAAGGGGCTTTCATTTATATCAGTCGGAGAATTAGATTCCGTCAATAATTTCATTTAAAACAGTGCTTGGTCTCATGGCTGCATACGTTTTGTACGTATCAGTTTTGTAGTAACCGTCAATATCCTGAGCTTTACCCTGAGCGCTTATCAATTCTTCGTTGATAACAGCTTCACTTTCCTGCAATGCTGCTGCAACCGGAGCAAAATGAGCTGCCAATTCAGCATCTGCGGTCTGGTTAGCCAAAGCTTCAGCCCAGTACATGGCTAAATAGAAATGTGAACCTCTGTTGTCGATCTGGCCTACTTTTCTTGCAGGCGACTTATCAGTTGCCAGGAATTTAGCGTTAGCCTCGTCCAATGCATCAGCTAAAACCTGAGATTTTGTATTTCCCTGCGTCTGAGCCAAATGCTCTAAAGAAGCCTGAAGCGCTAAGAATTCACCCAGAGAATCCCATCTTAAGTACCCTTCTTCCAGGAATTGCTCAATGTGTTTTGGAGCAGATCCTCCGGCACCTGTTTCGAATAAACCTCCTCCGTTCATCAATGGAACGATAGAAAGCATTTTTGCAGAAGTACCCAGTTCAAGGATAGGGAAAAGGTCGGTTAAATAATCTCTCAGTACGTTTCCTGAAACAGAAATGGTATCTTTTCCTTCTCTTGCTCTTTTCAGTGTTTCAGTCATCGCATCTTTTACATCAAGAATTCTGATGTCAAGACCTGTTGTATCGTGGTCTTTAAGATATTTTTCTACTTTTTTGATGATTTCTCTGTCGTGTGCTCTTCCTTTATCTAACCAGAAAATGGCAGGCGTATCAGATAATCTCGCTCTGTTTACCGCTAATTTTACCCAGTCCTGGATTGGAGCATCTTTAGTCTGACACATTCTGAAAATATCGTTCTTTTCAACTTTTTGAGAAAGAAGAACGTTTCCTGCTTCATCCTGAACTTCAATTGTTCCGTCTGCAGTTGCCTGGAAAGTTTTATCGTGAGAACCGTATTCTTCAGCTTTTTGAGCCATTAAACCTACGTTTGGAACAGAACCCATTGTGGTAGGGTCTAATTTTCCATGAGCTCTCATGTCATCAATAACTGATTGATAGAAACCTGCATAAGAACGGTCCGGGATGATACAAACCGTATCTTCTTCTTTCCCTTCTTTGTTCCACATTTTTCCTCCGCCTCTTACCAAAGCAGCCATAGAAGCATCAACAATGATATCAGAAGGAACGTGGAAGTTGGTAATACCTTTGTCGGAATTTACCATAGCCACTCTTGGCCCGTTAGCTAAAGCCGCTTCAATATCAGCTTTGATTTCAGTTTCCTGAGCGTTTCCTTTGATTTTTTCGAAAAGATCGGCAAGACCGTTATTTGGATTTACATCTAAAGACTTGAACGTCTCAGCATATTTAGTGAAAACATCTTTGAAATAAGTTTCTACGATAGCCCCGAAAATAATAGGGTCAGAGATTTTCATCATCGTAGCCTTTAAGTGAGCAGAAAGAAGTACGTTTTTGTTTTTAGCTTCTTCAATAGCTTCTTTTACAAAAGCTTTCAAAGCGTTTAAGTTCATTACTGAAGAATCGATAATTTCTCCAGCCTGAAGACCTGCAAAATCTTTCAATAAAGTTTCGGCACCGTCATTTCCTTTGAAAACGATTTTGTATTGTGTTGCGTTTTCTAACGTTGTTGAAGTTTCAGTTCCGTAGAAATCTCCGGTATTCATGTGAGCAACGTCTGTTTTGCTGTCAGAAGCCCAGTCACCCATTTTGTGAGGGTTGGCTTTTGCATAGTTTTTAACCGCTTTTGGAGCACGTCTGTCAGAATTTCCTTCTCTTAATACAGGGTTTACGGCACTTCCTAAAACTTTGGCATATTTAGCTTTAATTGCTTTTTCTTCGTCATTCTTAGGCTCTGCAGGATAATTGGGAACTGCGAAACCTTTAGACTGTAATTCAGCGATGGCCTCGTCTAACTGAGGGGCTGAAGCTGAAATATTGGGTAATTTGATAATGTTTGCATCGGGTTGAGTTGCCAATTGACCTAATTGAGCCAACGCATCATCGATTTTCTGATCATCCTTCAAAAATTCAGGGAAGTTGGCTAAAATTCTTCCTGCCAAAGAAATATCCGGAACTGAGATCTCAATGTTTGCTGATTTTGTAAATGCTTTTACAATAGGTAAAAACGAGTGTGTTGCCAACATAGGAGCCTCATCCGTAAGGGTGTAATAGATTTTTGATTTGTCTGACATTATACTGTTATTTATTATTTGATTTTTTTAAGACTCACAAATTTACTAAATATGATTGTTTTATTAGAGCATTTTGAAATAAAAAAAACTGGCTGATTAAGACAGTCTGATAAATATTAATTTGATCCGGAACTTGTAATATATCCTGTAGATGCACTACCACCGTCTTGGCCACTCCATGTGTTTGTTTTGGCATTAAATACATAAGTTTTACCATCTGATGAATTGTAGATGACAAAATTTCCATTTAATCCACTTATATAACCTGCAGAGGAACTACCTCCGTTCTGTCCGTTCCATGTATTGGTTTTGGTATTAAATACATACGTTTTACTTTCCGAAGAATTATAGACAGCAAAATTTCCATTTGAAGCGATTATATATCCTGTGGAAGCACTTCCTCCGTTTTGTCCACTCCATGTGTTTGTTTTAGCATTAAATACATACGTTTTACCTTCTGAGGAATTATAAACAGCAAAGTTTCCGTTTGAAGGGGTTATATATCCTGTGGAAGTACTTCCTCCGTTTTGTCCATTCCATGTGTTTGTTCTGGCATTAAATACATAAGTTTTACCTTCAGAAGAATTATAAACAGCAAAATTTCCGTTTGAAGGGATTATATATCCTGTAGATGCACTTCCTCCGTTTTGTCCACTCCATGTGTTTGTTTTAGCATTAAATACATACGTTTTACCTTCAGATGAATTGTAAACAGCAAAATTTGAAAATTTATTCTCTACAATATCATCGTTTAATGAAGACGTGGTAAAATTCATATTTACTTTATCAGCTACTAATGCATAAGGAACACTCATCAACTGATTGACTCCTACATTGGTATAGTTGGAGCCGCCCTGAGGATCCATTTCCACTTTTACAAACTTTGAGTTCGTTCCCCAGTTGATTCCTCCGAAAGTTCCTGTAGAAGGGGCTCCTTCACCGATATTCAGATTAACCAATCCTTTGGAATTGGTTGTTTTATGATGGGTTTCAGTATATAAAACAGTCCCTGTAGCAGTATTTTCCAGGATACTTACTTTTAAAGCAACATTCCCATTGGCAATGGGCGCCCCTGAAGCATTGAATGCAATGGTCTGATAGCTGAAAGCCTGCGGAACCTGCGCGCTTAAAAATGTTGCTATAAATAAGCCTAATGCGGAATAAATTTTTTTCATGTTTGAATGTTTTTAAGGGTTTTTAATAATTTTAACAGGTTTGATGTCCGGATTCTTGAATGAGATCATATATATCCCCGGATTCAGACCTCGAAGATCAATTTTTCCATTGTCCGGTTTCACTTTCAAAACAAGTCTTCCGGCAGTGTCATAGACTTCAGCCTCTTCGATTTTTGTCTTTGAATTGAGAGTGATATGAACAAAATCAGTGGTAGGATTGGGATAGATCTTTATCCGGTCTTTTTCAAGTTCTGTGATACCTAAAACTTTTATGACAGATTGGTAGAACACTCCCATTGTTCCTGAATTGGCCTGATCAGGATCAGTTGGAATTACGTAGATTTCTCCCACAGAATGCGTAAAATTGGTGTCGGAAACAGCCCCGGAATTGATATTTCCGATCACAGACTGAGCACAGCCAAAAACAGGCACTCCAAAGAGAAGGAGGGTGATTTTTTTTATCATCGATTTGTATTTTGACTGCTAATATAATCAAAATTTCATATCAAAAATTAATTCAGGCGATAGGGATGCTTATTTTACTTTAAGAATTATTTAACCTTTAATTGACTGCAAAAACTTTCTATTTTGAGTAAATTTGAGAAACTTAAAAAATAAAATTATGTCAGCGATTACACTTAAAGGAAATGAAGTAAATACAATAGGAACCCTTCCGTCAGTAGGAACCACCGTAAGAGATTTTGCGTTGGTAGATTCCGGTCTGAATGTGAAGCTTCTTTCAGATTTTGATGGAAAAAAGAAAATTTTCAATATCTTTCCGAGTATTGATACCGGGATTTGTGCCGCTTCGGCAAGAAAATTCAATGAAGAAGCTTCAAAACTTGATAATACTGTAGTGATTAATGTTTCCAAAGACCTTCCTTTTGCACTGGGTAGATTCTGTGCTGCTGAAGGATTAGACAATGTAGAAACACTTTCAGATTTCAGAAGCAGTTTCGGGGATGATTATGAAGTAACGATCACGGATTCTCCAATGAAAGGTCTTTTGAGCCGTGCCGTAATTGTGACCGACGAAAACAATAAAGTAGTTTACACAGAACAGGTTTCTGAGATTGCAAACGAACCAAATTACAGTGCAGCTTTGGAAGCTTTGAAATAATAAAAAAGTATTTCTTGCCAATTTGAATCATTCTGTTAGTTTAATAGAATGATTTTTTTATTTTTGTGAATAAACGTAATAACCATTCATTGAAAAATAAATTTACCTCTTTTGTATTCATCTGTTTTTTCTTTTGTGGGAATACAGTTTTTAAAGCGCAGGAATCTAATGAGATTCTCAAGTTGAAAAAGAAGTTGTCTTTATCTAAAACTGATGATGATAGAATAGATGACAATAAAAAGCTTTTCAGTGCTTATTATCTTGCGAAAAATATGGATAGTGCCATCGTTTATGCCAGTAATATGATTCCGCTTTTGGAAAAAAAGAACGATGTCAACCGGCAAGGTGAAATTCACTTGGTTCTTGCAGAATTATATTTGACTAAGGCTGATTTCAAATCGTTGGATGTTCATTTAAAGAAAGGAGAGGATCTTTTAAAAAATTCCACCAATTATAACAGCAAAGCAATGCTGAATCATATGTTTGCCATGTCCAATATCTATAAAAAGAATAATGATGAGGCAGCAAAATACTTTCAGAAAAACCTGAAATATTATAAAGATGGAAAAGATATAAGTAAACATTTTGTAATGTTTGCTTATCAGGGTTTGTTTTCTAACAGCTATACACAAAGCAAGTTTAATGATACTTATGGAGCAGCAAACACCTATGTGGACTTTGTGAAAAAATATTACCCGGCCAACCTGAATCAAGCCTATCAGATTCTCGGAAGCTTTTATATAGGGACTAAAAATCATGATAAAGCTATTGATTCATTTAAAAAAAGTATAGAATTCACCGACAAAAAAAATCAGGATCAGATAAACGGTACTTACAGCTTATTGGCTTTATGTTATGAAGATAAAAAGGAATTGGACTCGGCAAAATATTATCTGGATAAGTCTTATGCTTATTTTAAAGACAGTAATTCACCCAATTTAGCAACAATTTATTATGGTTTTGCACTGCTTAGTAAACATGATAAAAATTATACTCTTGCTGAAGATTATATTCATAAAGCATTAAAATTTATGCCTTCACAAGACCTGGCATCTACCAAATTTACGTACCAGACCATTTTGCATGATATTCAGCTTGCAAAACTTTTATCAGAAAATGATAAATCTGTTAACAAAGATGAACTTACAGCTTTGTTGAATGAATTAAATGCTGAATCTGAATATATAAAAAGTACCAATACTTATATTGTTCCGCAAATTATCATCCAGAATTATCAGAATTTATCCAAAATTCATGAGAAATTGGGTAATTATGAACAGGCTTTAATTTTTCACAAAAAATATATTGAGGAGAACGAAAAAATCTACGGCCTGGATAAAATGAAAGAACTTTCTGCTCTGCAATCACAGACTGAGCTTGCCAGCGAAAGAACCCGGATAAAACTCGAAGAAGAAACCAAGCGCATTCAACTACAAAAAGAAATGGAATTAAAAGCCCTCCGTTTTGAGTTTGAAAAAAAACAGGCTGCTGCAAAAACCGATGAAGAACGAAAAAGGCTGGCTTTGGAAGAAGATTTGAAAAGAAAAGAAATTCAATTTAAATTTGATCAGGAACAGCAGGCGGTTCTCTTAAAATATAATCAGGAAAAAAATATCGCAAGAATCAATCAGGAGAAAAAAGATGCCATTGCAAAAGCAGATCTGGAAAGCTCCAAAACCCAAAAAAATATGTGGGCTGTTGGCGCAGGATTGTCTTTACTGCTATTAGGTTTTGCAGGATTTTCATACAATCAAAAGCGTAAGGACAATAAAAAAATAGCCGAGGAAAAGCTGAAATCAGATCAGCTTCTGTTAAATATTCTTCCTCATGAAGTGGCTGAAGAACTGAAAGAAAAAGGAAAAACAAGCGCAAAACATTTTGATGAAGTTTCTGTATTGTTTACAGATTTTGTCAATTTTACGGCAAATTCCGAAAGAATCGGTGTTCAGGAAGTGCTCAATGAGCTGAATATCTGTTTTACCGAATTCGACAGGCTCATGGAGAAATACGGTTTAGAAAAGATAAAAACCATTGGTGACGCCTATCTGGCGGTAAGTGGGTTGCCGCTTTCTAATGGCAGGCACGCAAAAAACGCAGTAGCCGCAAGTTTGGAAATTCTTTCTTATATTCAACACCGCAAACAGGAAAACCCAAACGCTTTGGATATCAGAATCGGAATCCACTCAGGACCTGTGATTGCCGGGATTGTGGGCGTGAAAAAATTCGCTTACGATATTTGGGGAGATACGGTAAATACGGCCGCAAGAATGGAACAGAACAGCGTACCGGGAAGGGTAAATATTTCCGAAGCAACCTATCAGTTAATAAAACAGGATTTTACTTTTGAGCACAGAGGAAAAATTGAAACCAAAGGTAAAGGCGCAATGGAGATGTATTTCGTAAATCAAACCCCAATTTAAATCATTGAAATTTTGAAAAAAAACCTACTCCTTAAATTTTTATTTTCTGCATTGGTTGTATTGCAAACATATTGCTTTGCACAAAATTCTTTTGAAAAACCCAGGATTTTTACTGAACAAGAAATTAAAGACGGTGCACCCATCGACGAGAACAGCAAATTTATTGCAGGGGATAACCCCGCCTTTGCTTTGCCCGAATTCAATGATTCTTCATGGAAACATATCAATTTTAATTCTAAAAAGGTTTATTCATGGAATCCTATGAAATTAAACTCTAAAAAAGGGTCTAAAAAAGATCAGATTTATTGGGTGCGGTACTATTTTAAAATAGATTCTGCAATGACTAATGAATCTTTATGTTTTGATGTCAAACAGCTTGGCGCTTCGGAACTTTATCTAAACGGAAACAAGATTGAAGGCGTTGGCAAAATAAAATCGGGAGAATTTAAAATTGGAAATAGATTTCCGGAGTTATTTACTTTAGGTAATACTAAAGTAAATGTTTTAGCCATACGGTTTTTACCGCTTGTCGGAGCGAAAAAAAAGACCGTCAATCTGAGCCCTGTTGCAATCAGTATAGAACTTGTTTCTGCCAATAAATTGATCAGAGATAAAGCTGAAATGGTGCAGCATTTCAATTTTTACACCATGTTGATCTGCGGAATATTTGGTGCATTAGGATTTATTCATCTATTGTTGTTCATTTTTTATAGAAAAGCGGTTTATAATCTGTATTTCTCTACTTATAATTTTTCAATTTCTTTGATGAGCTATATGGTATTGCTCTTTTCTGAAATAACGGATCCTTTAGTTGTTGATTCTTATACCTTTCTTTCATTTCTTTCGGTAATGGCATTCGGTACTTCGCTTACAGGTTTTGTCAATACATTATTCGGCAGAACTAAAAAAAGGCTCACAGTGATGCTGATTATCTCCGCATCAATTATGGTTCTTTATTATTTCAGTGCTACTTCTGCAGCCAGTCTGGCGTTTTTTTACCTTGTTTTTGTCGCTTTTGAATCTTTTTATTTAATAATCAGAGCGATGATCAGAAGAGAAAAGTCAGCTTTTATTGTTGGAGGAGGAGTTTTGGTGTTCTTTCTTTTTATTGTAGTGGTCATTATTTTCATGTTTTTAAATAAATTGAACACCATTGACCTAAATGAAACAATGGGAGATGATATGATGGGATACGTAATGATCTTTATTTTCATAAGCTTTCCTATTTCAATTTCTGCTTACCTGGGCTGGCAGTTTGCCTCAACCAATTTAAGTTTGGTAAAACAGCTGGATGAAGTAAAACGGTTATCGAATGTAAATCTTAAGCAGGAACAGGAAAAACAGCAGATTTTACAGGATCAAAATGATTTGCTTGAAAAGCAGGTTAATGAACGGACCTTTGAACTGCAGAAAGAAAAACAGAAAACAGAAAACTTGCTTTTAAATATCCTCCCATACGAAGTTGCCGAAGAACTCAAGGAAAACGGAAGTTCTGAAGCCAAATATTATGATGAGGTCACTGTTTTATTTACCGATTTTGTTAATTTTACCCAAAGTTCCGAGAAAATGGGTGCCGAAAAAATGCTTGTTGAGCTGAATGAATGTTTTACAGCTTTTGATTTAATCATGGAAAAGCATGGCTTGGAAAAGATAAAAACTATCGGTGATGCGTATTTGGCAGTTTGTGGTGTACCTATTAAAAATCAAAATCATGCGTACCAGACTGTTTTGGTAGCCTTAGATATTATTGAGTTTATAGAAGAAAGGAAAAAGACCAATCCGGATGTTTTAGACATAAGAATCGGGATCAATTCAGGTTCTTTGATTGCAGGAATTGTTGGCGTTAAAAAATTCGCTTATGATATCTGGGGGGATACCGTAAACACGGCAGCCAGAATGGAACAGAACAGTGAAAAGGGAAAAATAAATATTTCTGAATCCACATACCAGTTGGTGAAAGATAAGATAGTTTGCGAATACAGAGGTAAAATTCATACCAAAGGAAAAGGAGAAATGGATATGTATTTTGCATTTGAAACTAAAAAAGACTTATAAAAAAATAACCCATTCTTTATTTTTAAATATGGAATACGAAAAAATAAAAAAATACATTTTGAATCTGCTCAAGGAAAAGCTTCCTGAGCATTTGTCTTATCACAGTGTCAATCACATTAAAGACGTTATAGAATCTGTAGAGAAGATTGCCGTTTCTGAAAATGTGAACGATGAAGATCTGGTATTACTAAAAACTGCGGCCTTATTTCATGATACCGGATTTTTGTACGGCTCAAAAAATCACGAAGAAAAATCCTGTGAGATCGCACAGCAATATCTGCCCGATTATGGATATTCTCAACCCCGGATTGATAAAATAAAAGGGATGATCATGGCGACAAAAATCCCGCAGACTCCAAATAATAATTTAGAAGAAATTCTTGCGGATGCCGATCTGGATTATCTTGGAAGAGATGATTTTTTTGTCATCGGAGATAAACTGTTCGAAGAACTTTCCATGTTTGGAATCGTCAATTCGGAACAGGACTGGAATCTTCTTCAGGAAAAATTTCTTGAAAGCCATCATTATTTTACCAAAACTGCGATCAACAACAGGAAACAGAAAAAACAGGAAAATCTTGATATCATCAAATCAAAACTAAAAAACTACTGATCATTATTATGAGTTCAGCATCATCCAAACACAGTCCGCTATTTTCAATTGTAGATATTATTTATCTCGTTCTGGGAGTGATCTCCGCAAGTTTTGCTTTGAAATCTTTTCTGGTTCCCAACCACTTTTTAGATGGAGGAGTTACCGGAATTTCACTTTTACTATACGAAGTCTATCATTGGAATTTAGGATTAACTTTATTTATTTTAAATATTCCTTTCATTATACTTGCTTACTTTCAAATCGGGAAGCATTTCGCCATCAGAAGCAGTCTTACAATTCTTTTAATTGCGCTGACAATGTATTTCATTCCTTTCCCGGAACTGACGCATGATAAATTATTAGTTGCCATGTTCGGAGGTTTCTTTTTGGGAATCGGGATCGGACTTTCCATGCGTGGAGGCGGAACTTTCGACGGAATGGAAGTTTTAGCATTACTTACTTTCAAAAAGAGTAGTTTCAGTATTACTGAAATTATTTTAGGAATGAATGTCGTAATCTTCATCATTGCAGCAATATTCTTAAAAGTGGAAACGGCTTTATACGCAATTATGACCTATCTTGTAGCAAGTCAGATTACCAAATATGTCATTGAAGGAATCGAAGCTTACACAGGAGTAACCATTGTTTCCGGAAGCAGCGAAGAAATCAAAAAAGCTCTGGTTTTAACCATGAATAGGGGAATCACCGTTTATAAAGGCGAAAGAGGCTTTATGAAAGAATCTTTTGAACACAGTGCCGATGCCGATATTATTTTCACTATTGTTACAAGACTTGAAGTAAGAAAATTACAGAATATCGTCCGTGCAATCGACCCAAAAGCATTTATCTTTACCCAAACCGTAAGAGAGCCTCAGGGCGGAATCGTAAAGGAAATTATAAAACATTAAAATTTTAACTAAATAATTATATTACCTTGTGAAGATTGTATTTTCACAAGGTTTTTTTGTTAATTTTAAATCTAAATTTTAATGAAATGGTCAAGAGAATTGTTGCCAATATAAAAACTACAGATTTACCTAAAGCAGATGTATTTTATCAGGATATTTTAGGTCTGGAAATATTGATGGATCATGACTGGATTAAAACTTTAGGTAATGAAGAAGAAGCAAAAGTTCAGATAAGTTTTGCAACTCAGGGCGGAATTGACACTGAAGTTCCTGATTTTTCGATTGAAGTTAATAATGTAGATGAAATATATGAAAAGATGAAAAATTCACAATTTGAAATTGCCTACAAAATCACCGATGAAGATTGGGGAGTCCGCAGATTTTTTGTCAAAGATCCGTTCGGAAAACTCATTAATATTCTTTCCCATAAATATGTTTAATTAAAATAATAAAATATGAAAGCAGAGCAAGTCATTCCTATCCTCAGAATTTTTGATTATAAAAAAACTATAGAGTTTTATATAGATTGGCTAGGTTTTGAAATTCAATGGGGAGATCAGCCGAAGAATAATACTCCTCTTTATATGGAAGTCAAAAAAGGAAATGTTGTTTTTCATTTAAGCGAGCATCATGATGATGGAACGCCTGGAACAAAAATTTTTATTTGGGCAGAGGGTGTTCCGGAATATCACAAAGAACTAATAGATAAGCAATATTCATATAATTACCCGGGACTAGAAAAAACATTTTATGATGCTGTAGCTTTTACAGTATATGATCCGTTTGGAAATAAAATCATATTCAACGAAAAATTTGATGAAGAGAAGCATAAACATATTGAATTCTCTTCAATTCATTGATTAAATTAATAACATGGATTTTAATTTTATCAATAGAAAGTGACTTTTGACTATTAAAAAAAACAATTCCAAATGACTTTACCCAAAATTTATAAATTTAATTTAATGATTTCTGTGGAGAATATTTGTGTTCTTCGTGTTTAAAAAACTGCTTCAAATCATCAAAATTATTTATAATTAAAACTACCTTTACGTAATGAAACGCTCCGGAACTGCAATATTACCTCTTCACTACGGAAAAGTCCCGCCCTGGCTTTACGAGCGTATGTCTGTGCTCGGACTTTCAATCGTAGAAGTCATGTTGGCAGATTACGGGAAAGATGAGGTTCTCAAAAGATTGGCAGATCCATTCTGGTTTCAAAGTTTCGGTGCAGTAATGGGCATGGATTGGCATTCTTCAGGAATCACCACTTCTGTAATGGGATCATTGAAACAAAGCATCAATCCGAGATCTAAAGAACTTGGAATTTATATCTGCGGCGGAAAAGGAAGATTTTCCAAAGAAACACCAAATGAACTTCTTATCATCGCTGATAAAACAGGTTTAAACGGAACAGAGCTGGTCCGGGCAAGTAAGCTGTCTGCAAAAGTAGACAACACGGCAATTCAGGATGGTTATCAGTTGTATTTGCACAACTTTATCGTTTCAGACGAAGGAAATTGGGCAGTCGTACAACAGGGAATGAACGATGCAGACGGAACGGCAAGACGTTATCACTGGCATTCTGAAAATATGGAATCTTTTGTTGATGAGCCTCACAAAGGAATTCAGGGAATCAATCAGGGTCAGATCCTGAATTTGACGGCCAGTGAAGCCAAAGAAAGCAGAAAAGGAATTTTAGAAATTTCGCATACCAATTCAGAAAAGATCATGCAGGATTTTGCCAATCTCATTTTACCTGCGCATCATGATGTGCGTGCTTCTGATGTCGATCTGAAAAAGCTGGGAACACTTCTCTACATGACCAGAGAAAACCAGCCCGCGAATTTTGAAGAACTGCTTTTACTGAAAGGAGTCGGTCCACGAACTTTACAAAGTCTGGCTTTGGTAAGCGAAGTCATTCACGGTGCTCCGTCAAGATTCAGAGATCCTGCAAGATTTTCCTTCGCTCATGGTGGAAAAGACGGGCATCCGTTTCCCGTTCCTATCAATGTTTATGATGAAACGATTACTATTCTGCAAAAAGGAATCGAAAAATCAAAATTGGGAAATTCGGATAAATTAAAATCCATCAATAAACTTCATACGATCATTTCAGAAGCCGAGAAAAATTTTACTCCGGATTTTGACATCAATGACGTGATTGAAGAAGAACGCCAGAACTCATGGCGATTCGGCGGGAAAACAGTTTTTGGAGACGCTGAAAAACCTTCAAAACCAAAACCTATTCAGCTTTCGTTATTTTGATATAAAGCAGAACCACCCCTAATCCTTACATCAGCCAATCATCGTTTCTTATCAATGTCTGCCATTGAACTTTCGCCCATCCATTCCACTCCTTTGGAGGGGTGGCAAATCGTAGATTTGACGGGGTGGTTGAAAAATTGTGTAGGTATTCAGAAAGAATAGAAAAAAATTAATAATAGTATAGTAAAATAGAGTTTTTTTTATATATTTCATCAATTTGTTTACTTTTTTTTATTCCGGATTCGAATAAAAATTATATTTTTAAATCCTAAAAAAAACACTATTAATGACCAGTAAATCCCTGGAAATCTGCTATGATTTTCCTTTTTTCCTACAGGAAGAGCTTGAAGAAATATTTCAGGCTCATGAAAAAATATCGTTCCAGAAAGGTGACAGTATTCTTGAAGAAGGAAAAACAGCCAACGAATACTATATCCTGGAAAAAGGTCTGGCCCGCTCATACGTCAATGACTTTAACGGAAATGAGGTAACCACTCACTTTTTTGCTGATAATGAGATTATTATTGAAGTATCGTCTCTTTTTCAGAGAATTCCATCCCAGGAAAATATAATCTGCATTACAGACTGTGAATGCTGGAAGTTTGATTATGATACATTTCAGGAACTCTTTCACAAAATACCCAACCTCCGGGAATGGGGCAGATCATGGATGTCCAAAGAGCTTTTTGCCTATAAACAGCGTTCTGTAGAAATGTTTACCCTTTCCGCTACCAGGCGTTATCTTAATCTTTTAGAGCAGAAGTCCAAGGTTGTCCAGTATGCACCTCTTAAGCAGGTCGCTTCCTATCTGGGCGTTACAGACACTTCCTTAAGCCGTATTCGCAAAGAAATTGTTTCCCATCCAAAGAAAAACTAAATCTTGTCTTATGGCAAGTTGATTTTCATGAAGGCTTGATAATTTTGGTTAAAAGTTTTAACTCAAAATAATTACAATGATGCAAGCCAACCAAATTTATGTCAACCTGCCTGTTAAAGATGTACAGAAAACGAAAGAGTTCTGGACCAGGCTGGGTTTTGAGATCAATGAACAGTTTTCAGATAACAAAGCAGTCTGTGTCGTGATCAAGGAAGATACTATCTACGTCATGTTTCTTACCGAAGAATACTTTCAGACCTTTTCCGAAAGACCTGTTCCAAAAGGAGATACAACACAGGTCCTTGTTTCTGTAGGTCTCAACAGCCGTGAAGAAGTGGATCAGGTAGTGAACGCAGCCGTGGAAAATGGAGCTTCCCAACACGAAGAGCCTCAGGATTACGGATGGATGTATCAGAATTCTTTTTGGGACTTAGACGGACATGGCTGGAATATCACGTTTGCCGATATGTCTCAAATGCCGGCTGAATAAAGATCCCAGTCTATCCTATGTGGCAATAACCACCATAAAATGACATGACCATGGAAACAAAATCAAACGATGTTGAAATAATAAAAGTGCAGATATTCAGCAATTACAAAGTCATTTCAATGAATATCGACGGTATTACCCACGAAGAATCTATGATCTTCCCGAATGGTGAAGCCAATTGCATGAACTGGATCCTTGGCCATTTAATTTACATAAGAAATGCATTCTTAAACGTTCTCGGTGAAGAATCAGTCTGGGACAGTGAAAAATTTTCATGTTACAACAGAGGAGCGATTCCGCTTGAAAGAATTGATGAAATGATCACCTTTAAACAGCTGAAATCTTATCTGCAACAGTCCCAGGATAAACTGGAAGCAAAGCTTATTACTATGGAAAGCTTTAGCCCTGAAACAATTAATGATATTGCGACCTTATCCTTTCATGAAAACTATCATAGCGGACAATTGGGCTATCTCAGAAGAATCTTAGGAAAACCCGGTGCTATAAAATAGTGCTGAAAAAATCTGTGAAATCCTTATCATCTGCGGGAAAGAATAAATCTACAGATTATTAAAACAACTAAAAACAAATAAATGGACACTCCAAAATCAAACAAAATAGAGATCGTTATTCCGGCTTACAGAATGCATTCTCAAAGCTTTCTCAATGTTCTGGACGGTATTTCGGAACAAGATGCCCTGAAAAGAATTGAAGGAAAAACCAACCACATCATCTGGATGGCAGGAAACTTTGTCAATATGCGCTACAGTCTGGGCTGGGTTTTAGGAATTAAGGACGAGGACCCATATACCGATCTTTTCTTCCAGGGAAAGGCACTGGATGAAAATTACAACTATCCGGATTTAGATGAACTGAAGAAAAATTTCCATGACATTTCACCAAAAGTATACCGTAAGCTTTTGGAGGTTACTGATGAAGAGTTGGATGAAATTTTCGAAATCGGAATGAATATTCCTTTCGTCCGTGAAACCAAACTTAATTTCACCGGAATGTGCATCGGCCGAGAGGATTATTTATGCGGGCAGATCGGTCTTATGAGAAGAATCCTGGGCTATCCCGGAATGAAATATGACACAGATGAAAATCTAAAATATTGATCAATGGAACCTAAGGAAAAAGGCTATAAGAATGTCAATGGCATCAGCATGTACTACGAAATCTATGGTTCCGGAAAACCTCTGATACTCATTCATGGAGGTGGCTCCTCGATTTTATTTGATTTTAAAGAAATAATCTCACGGCTTGAAAACCAGTTTCAGCTGATAGGAATTGATCTGCAAAATCATGGCATGACAGATCATCGCGACATTCCTGAAACCTTTGAGCAGGATGCCCATGATGTAGCCGCTTTTTTAAAAGAGCTTCATATCTGGAAAGCTTCATTCTGGGGATTCAGCAACGGAGGAAATACCGTGATGCAGATTGCCTGTCTTTATCCTGAAATAACAGAAAAGCTCATCATTGCATCTTCATTTTACAAAAGAAGCGGAATGATCGACGGCTTTTTCGAAAGCATGGCAGATATTACTCTGGAATCAATGCCCGAACCCCTTAAAGTCAATTTTCTTAATCTGAATCCTGATTTTTCAAAACTTGAAAACCTGTTTGATAAAGACAGCCAAAGGATGCAGACCTTTCAAGACTGGGATGAGACCATATTAACATCCATACAGGCTCCTGCATTATTCATAAGCGGAGACAAAGATGTGATGAAGCCTGAGCATACCGTGGAAATGTGGCGTCTGGTCCCCGGAGCTCAGCTCATGATCCTTCCGGCAGGCCACGGCTCCTATATGATGGCAGATTTGGAAGGAAATACAGACTCCGGTCTGATCAACCTTACAGTAAATGAGGTGGTCAAATTTTTAAACCATTAAGATCACTTGAAGATTTTAAGTTCAGTTAAGATAGCTCCTATTGATCTTTAAGTTTAGCACCCAACTATTATTAATGTTCTTAACCGCTTAATCAACCTTAATAGTTCAATTAAAACTTACACTTAGAGCCTGTTTAAAGAAAAATATTCCTCTTGCAGATGAAGGAAATTATGCAGATTTATTTTAGTGATAAAAATCTGCAATCTGCCAGATCAGCGAGATTTTAAAAATTTAAACAGCCTCTTAATTAACAATAACATTAAAAATTAAAAATCATGGCTAAATTAAATCCGTACCTAAATTTTGACGGGAAAGCAGAAGAAGCTTTCAATTTTTACAAATCCGTTTTCGGGGGAGAATTCCTCGGTGAAATTCATAAAATGGGAAACGCTCCGGGAACTGAAAATTTATCAGAAGAAGAGAAAAACAGGGTAATGCACATCGCATTGCCAGTAGGAAAAGACCTTCTGATGGCTTCGGATATTGTTCCAAGCTTCGGGCAAACTCTTACCATGGGAAATAATAATTATGTTTCAGTTTTCCCGGAATCCAAAGAAGAGGCAGACAGGCTTTTCAAGGGTCTTTCTGAAGGAGGCAGCATTGAAATGCCGATTGAAGACCAGTTTTGGGGAGATTATTTCGGAAGCTTTCAGGATAAATACGGGGTTCATTGGATGGTGAACTATAATGAGGAATACACAAAATAATCCTATATTTAACTGACTTATTCAGGGCAGTTCAACCCGGACTGCCTTTTACTTAAAAATTTAAAAAATAAAAAAGATGGATCCAATTAAGATAGATATCACAATTTTAGCCCCGGTGGACAAGGTTTGGAAGTATTTTAATGAACCTGAACATATCACGAAATGGAATTTTGCCCATGAAACCTGGCATTGTCCCAGTTCAGAAAATGATGTAAGAGTAGGAGGGAAATTTAAAACCAGAATGGAAGCGAAAGATAAAAGCTTCGGTTTTGACTTGGAAGGAACCTATGATGAAGTAATCCCGAATGCCAAAATCAAATATCATCTCGAGGACGCGCGGAGCGTTGAAATCATTTTTGATAAAATAGACGAAAACACCACCAGGGTTACCGAAATATTTGATCCCGAAAAACAGAATTCCGTGGAAATGCAGCGGGATGGCTGGTATGCTATCCTCAATAATTTTCACAAATATGTTGAAAATAACTAAAACACTCATCTTCAGTCATGATAAATCTGGTCATAATGGCAAAATGTTTAAGCTCCATTTATGCTGTTAATCATGTCGTTAAAAGTAATAATTTCCTGTCCGGTATTATTGCAGCACCGGCAAGAAGAGCTTTAGAAAGAGAAAAAATAGACTCTCTTGAAAAACTTTCGGGCTATTCTGAAAAAGAGATCATGAAACTTCATGGCTTTGGAAGAAATGCCATGGAAAAGCTTAAAAATCATATGAAAGAACACCAGGTTTCTTTCAGAAATGAATTATTGTAAATCCCGGATACTTCGTCATTACAGACTGCTTTTTGTCCGCAATGATCGATAAAACTATTTTTTACCTAAAATTTAATACTATGAATAACGATATTTTCCCATGTCTGTGGTTCGACACAGAATCCAAAGAGGCTGCAGAATTTTACTGCGGAGTTTTTGACGGAAAGATCACAGCAGATACCCCCGTTGTCATGAACATTGATCTGTTCGGGCAAAAACTAATGCTGCTCAACGGAGGACCTCATTTTAAAAAGAATGCTTCAGTCTCCTTTATGGTGATCTGCAAAACAGAAGATGAGGTACAGCAGTACTGGGATAAGCTGATACAGGGAGGAATTCCCCTCATGGCTCTCGATTCCTATTCCTGGAGCAGGAAATATGGCTGGGTGCAGGACAAATATGGAGTGACCTGGCAGCTGTTTTTAGGAGACAAACCGGAATCCCAGAAAATCATTCCTACCCTGATGTTCATTCATCAGAATAACGGGAAAGCAATGGAAGCTATGGAATTTTATACCCGGACATTTCCTGATTCCGGCATTGGAAATATCCTGAAATATGGTGACGGAGGAGAAGGACATCCTATATCCGAACCGGCTGAAAATATACAGCATGCCCATTTTACTATTGATGGCTACAGCTTTTTCTGCATGGATAATTCTTATGACCATCAGTTCGATTTCAATGAAGGAATTTCTATCGTGATCATGACGGATGACCAGGTACAGACCGATCATCTTTGGAATACTCTTGTTTCAGAAGGCGGAAGAGAAAGCATGTGCGGCTGGCTGAAAGACAGGTATGGAATGAGCTGGCAGATCGTTCCGAAGAGACTCATTCAGCTGATGAACGATTCCGATCAGCAAAAAGCCCAAAAAGTAGTACAGGCTATGATGAAAATGCAGAAGATCGTTATTGAGGATCTGGAAGAGGCTTATCATTCTTAATAGACCGGTTTGCTGTTGTGTCTTTCAGTTTTCGGCTTGCTGTTTGATGGAGTTTAAATAAAAGATTTGCTTATGAAAACACAGAACAGATCACAATCCAAATCAAAAGTTCCAAAAGAAGGGCTCTTTCCGGAGATCATGCGTAAAGATTACCAGGGAAGCGGGAAACTCAAAGGAAAAAAAGCTGTTATTTCAGGAGGAGACAGCGGAATAGGGCAGGCTGTAGCCGTTCACTTTTCAAGAGAAGGCGCAGATGTTGCGGTCATTTATAAAGAAAGCGACGATGATGCCAAAGAAACAAAACGGCTGGTTGAAGAAGAAGGTCGGCAATGCACCCTCATAAAGGGCGATCTCACGAAAAAAGCATTCAGAGCAAAATGCCTGGAAAAGATAAAAAAAGACTGGAAGAACCTGGATGTCCTGGTCAATAATGCAGGAATTCATACCTCCAAAAACAGCCTCGAAAAGATCTCTGATGATCAGATTCAGGAAACGTTTAACACCAATATTATTTCCATGATTTCTTTTACGAGAGACTTTTTACCGTTAATAGGTGAAGGGGGCCGGATTATCTGCACAACATCTGTGACGGCATATAGAGGAAGCGATCACCTGATTGACTATGCAGCTACCAAAGGTGCGATTCTATCTTTTATCCGTTCCCTTTCAACCAATCTTGCCGAAAAGAAAATTTTGGTCAACGGAATTGCTCCCGGACCTATATGGACACCTCTTGTGAAAGAAGCTTTTGACGATCTTTCAACATTTGGAAAAGATACACCGCTGAAGCGGGCCGGACAGCCCTCAGAAGTGGCACCGGCTTATGTTTTCCTTGCCTCTAAAGATGCAGATTATATCACAGGAGAGGTAATTCACATCAATGGAGGAGATTTTGTAGGAGGCTAGAAAGAATTAACAGAAATTAGAAATTATGTTAGAAGGCCTAAACTTAATGATCTGAAAACTAACATCTAATTTCTGACAATTTAATATTTAATATAAAAAAACAATGCATAAATTATTTTTTGAGATTCAAATTGATGCCCCGCCTGAAAGAGTTTGGGATGTGCTCTGGAGCGATATTACTTACAGGCAGTGGACAACAGCATTTACCGAAGGTTCCTTCTAAATGGGAACTTTTGAAGAAGGAAGCATTATGAAATTTTTTGATCCCCATAATAACGGAATGTATAGCCGTGTGGAAAAAAATATATCCGGGAAAGAAATGAAGTTTCTGCATCTCGGAGAAATTTATGATGGTGTAGAGACTGAACGGGACTGGGGTGATGCCACGGAAGATTATATTTTAGAAGAAACATCAACAGGGACAATATTGAAAATTGAAATTCAGACATCTGAAGAATTTAAAGAATTTTTTGAAGAAAAATTTCCAACCGCTTTGGGAATTGTGAAAAATCTTTCGGAAAATCAATTGTAAACAAAAAAAAACTACAAAAAATATGGAAACCTTATCGTACGAAATTATAATTGACGCCCCATTGCAGAAGGTCTGGGACGTTCTTTGGAATACCGGCACCTATACCGAATGGACCCAGTTTTTCGGTTCCGGATCCAAAATGAAATCTGACTGGAAAGTGGGCGGAAAAACCTACTTCGTGAACGCAGAAGGCGAAGGAATGGTATCAACCATTGACAGTCTTGATGAGCCCAACCATATTATTTTCAAACATTTGGGAATGGTGGACAAAGAAGGAAATGAAGATACCCAAAGCAAAGAAATAATGGAATGGAGCGGCTGTTTCGAAAAATATATTCTTATTGATCTGGAAGGAAAAACAAAACTTCATACTGAAGTACAGGTCGAAAAACAGTGGGAAGATCATATCAATAAAGGGTTTATACAAGGACTAGAAGTTGTAAAAAGCCTGGCTGAAAAACAATAATCGCTAAAATTTAAACAGGCTCTTAATTAAATAACCTTATGGACTTTCAAAGCCTGTAAGGTTTAATGATGTTATGAGTAACCATTATTAAATTTACATGAACTTAAAGCAACAACATGAAATTATTAACCATCCTTTTCAGTACATTTATTTTGGCCCTGCTGGGAACTTGGGCTTTTCAGGGAAAGCCGGACCTTTTATTCTCAGGAAACCTGGGTATGGCTGTGTTCATCATATTTACAGGATTCTCCCATTTTAAATTCCAGAAAGGCATGGCCATGATGATTCCTGATTTTCTTCCCGCTAAAATGTTCTGGGTATATTGTACAGGAATTCTTGAGATCGCTGCGGGAATAGGGCTGATGATTCCTTCAATAAGAGAAATAACAGCTGTACTATTGATTATTTTCTATGTTTTGGTTTTTATCGCCAATATCAATTCTTCTAAGAAAAATATCAATATTTTCAAAGCAGATTATACCGGTCCGGGTATGAAATATCTTTACACCCAAAGAATTCCAATGCAGCTTATCCTGATTGCGTGGACCTGGTATTTTGGAATTTACCTAAATTAACCTGAATCGGGATAAGGCTTAAAAATAAACCCAACGATCAACTAAAGCATTCATTTGGTTTTTAAGTTAAACAAAGCTCTTTACTTATTGTTTTAAACTTATTTTTATAAAATTTCAATAATTTATGTAACATTTTGAAGGTTGGACTGTCATATTATATAGACGATTTTAATTGATTTAAGATCTTTGATAGAAAATTTAACCATCCAAAATATGAATTATGAATCTGAACACTAAAATTTTTGGTACGGCCCAAATCGTACTGTCAGCAATTATGATTAATGCACAGACCTCAACGGCTAAGCTGCCGGGCGACCCTACGCTTCCATCCACTAAAACAAATCTTGAGAAACTGATTTCTTATGATAAAGGAAACTTCAAATACAAAGTAGAAGATTATTTTGCAAGACCCAATGCTTCACAGTTTAAAATATCCCCCGATGGACAGTATCTTTCCTACAAAGAAAAAGATAAGGACAAGAAAAACCATGTCTACGTAAAAGAGCTGAAAACAGGGAAAATCACCAAAGCAATTGTTGAAAAAGACGACCTTATCAAAGGCTACGGCTGGCTCGATAAAAAACGCCTTTTCTTCACCCAGGATAAAGGAGGAAATGAAAATATCCATCTTTACGCAGCGGATATCGACGGGAAAAACCTTAAAGATCTGACTCCTTTTGACGGAATTACACTGGGAACTGTAAAACTGATAAAAGATACGGAATTTGTTGTGGTGACTATGAATAAAAACAACAAACAGATCTTCGAGCCTTATAAGATCAATTTCAACACGGGAGAAATGACCCAGCTGTATGAAAATAAAGATGTTAACAGCCCTATAGATGATTATATTTTTGATAAAGACGGCAATCTGAGAGGATATACCGTCCTTGAGAATGGCCTGACAACCAAAACCTACTATAAAGACCTGCAGACAGGAAAATTTAACCTGCTTAAATCCACAGACTGGAAAGACACTTTTAGCATCATAGGACTTAATGATAATTCCAAAAATAAGGATGAAGCCTATCTTGTCACCAATCTGGACAGTGATAAATCCAGGATAGTCCTTTATGACCTGAAGAAAAATGCAGTGATCAGAGAAGTATATTCAAATCCTGTCTTTGATGTAAGCTCCATAAGCCTTGCCGGTAAAAACAGGAATTACGAACTCGATTATGTAAGCTATGACGGGATCAAAAGTGAAACCGTTCCGGTAAGCCAGTTTTATAAAGAAATTGATGCTAAACTGAAATCTGAATTTAAAGACAAACAGTTTTCTATCGTTTCTTCCGATGATAATAATGATAAGCTTCTGGTTTACGTAGGAAGCGACAAACTCTATGGCGCCTATTACGAATATGATACAAAAAATAAAAAAATAAATCTTCTTTACAACCTGATGCCTCAGCTGAAAGAAGAGGATATGGCAGAAATGAGACCTATTGAATTCAAAAGCAGGGACGGATTAACCATCCGCGGGTACATAACCCTTCCGAAAGCCGCTCTTGAAGGTAAAAAAGTTCCTTTAATTGTGAATCCTCACGGCGGTCCGCAGGGCATCCGTGATGAATGGGGATTCAATCCCGAAACGCAGCTTTTTGCCAGCAGAGGCTATGCAACGCTTCAGGTGAATTTTAGAATTTCAGGAGGCTACGGGAAAGAATTCCAGAAAGCAGGATACAAGCAGATCGGGAGAAAAGCAATGGATGACGTGGAAGACGGTGTGAAATATGCCATAGAGCAGGGTTGGGTAGATAAGGACAAGATTGCAATCTATGGTGGAAGCCATGGAGGATATGCAACCCTGATGGGCCTTATCAAAACTCCGGATCTTTATGCCTGTGGCGTAGATTACGTAGGAGTATCCAATATTTTTACCTTCTTCGATTCCTTCCCGGAATACTGGAAGCCGTACAAAGAAATGGTAAAACAGATCTGGTATGATCTTGATAATCCTGAAGAAGCAAAAATTGCCAAAGAAGTTTCTCCGGTTTTCCAGATCGATAAGATCAAAAAGCCTTTATTTGTAGTACAGGGAGCCAATGATCCAAGAGTCAACATTAATGAATCCGACCAGATTGTAAAAGCGATGCGTGCAAAAGGCTTTGAAGTTCCATACTTGGTAAAATATGATGAAGGACACGGATTTGGAAAAGAACTGAACAGACTGGAACTGTACAAATATATGCTGGGCTTCTTTGCCGAGAATTTCAGCAAAAAATAAATAAAAATTTCTAATAATTAAGAACGGGAAGTGTAATGCTTTCCGTTTTTTATTTTAAATACAAATGACACGATGAAATTATTTGTGACATTAGTGTAAAGATTTGTGGTATCAGTGTTTATTTAAAATCAATAATTATAAAGAATTTGTTTAAACTTCTTTGTTGGAAAATCGCAAAGTTTTAAACTGTATGGATGTTTTCAGGCGCAGGAAAATCAAAGATTTTCAGCAAAAGTTCTATAATAAAAAGTGAGAAATTTTATCTCAGATAAAATCTTTGCGCCTTAAGATGTCTTTTATAATGTCATTTGCGCCGTTGCGATTGGTCAACTATATAAAATATAAATTTAAACAGATTTAAAATAAAAATAATTAAAACCACGATCAACAAAAGAAAAACCGGATTTCCGGAAAAATATTTTAAATTTATTAAAGTAAAACAAAAATATCAATCGTCATAGCAATATGGAGGTTGTCGAAGAAATAACAATGCCACAGGAGGAGAAAGCAAGCATCATCTCACAAACCGTTTCAAAGTACGGCGGAAAGCTGATGTCTTATATTCGTCCCAAAGTGAAAAACACAGAAGATGCGGAAGATATTCTGCAGGAGGTCTGGTATCAGTTCAGCAGTATTACCAATCTTTCTGAGATTGTGAATGTGGGTGGATGGTTATATAGAGTAACTGCAAATAAAATCACAGACAAATACCGGAAGAAGAAAACCGAAAATCTTGAAGACTTTGTTTATGAAGATGAAGACGGAAGTTTTTCCATCAAAGATATCCTTTTGCTGGATGAAAGTGCAGGTCCGGAAGTGAAAATGTTTCAGGATGAAATTTGGAAAAAATTATTTGAAGCATTAGATGAACTTCCCGAAAAACAAAGACTGGTTTACGTTGAAAATGAATTAAACGACAAAACTCTCCAAGAAATTGCCAATGAACAGGGCGAAAATATAAAGACCATTATCAGTAGAAAAAATTATGCTGTGAAGCATTTGAGAAACAGACTGAGAAGATTATACGAAGATTTAAATAGTTAGTAAAAAGAAAGTTATGAATCATAATAAACACAAGAAAGGCTGGATTCTTTTATTCTTATGTCCGCCATTGATTTTATTGGGTGTTACATGGATCGTCATGTCCCTTTGGAATTGTTTGCTTCCTGATATTTTAGGATTGAAATCAATAACCTATTGGCAGGCAATGGGAATTTTGATTTTGAGTAAGATCCTGTTTGGAGGTTTCCATTTTGGAAAAGGAATGAGAGACTTTAAGGAAAGAAAAATGAGAGAGAAAATGGAAGGACTTTCTCCCGAAGAAAGAGAAAAATTCAAAGAAGTCTGGAAAGACAGATGTTCAGGCGGATTCTTCAACAGAAACAACGGATAATTGAAAAATTTTAAGAAGTAGTAAAGTAAAATTGAAATTCATCCGTCTATATAAAAAACAAGAAGTAGTAAAATTTAAAATTTTGAAAAAATGAAAAATTCAGCATTAAAAGGAGCTCTGGGAGCATTAGCTGTTGTTGGGATAGCATTGGTTGCTAAAAAAATAGCACAGAGAAAAAGATTTATGAAAGGTATTTTCAATGAATACGGAATCAGAGAAAGATCACCTTTCGGACTGGCCGACAAAATCAGAGAAATGGACGAAGAGCAGTATCAGGAACTGAAAGGGAAATTCAAAAAAGAATTTACTTCAAGATGCTGCAAAAAGGATAATATTGTAGAAGCGTAAGCAGTAAACAACTAAATTGAAATTGTTAATTCCGGCGCGGGAAGCAAAGCTTCCCGCGCCGGAATTTTTTTATAGGGAATAATGGCTTCGAGAACCTAAGTCACCAGAAAAGTAAGGAGAGTTCATTGTCAATAGGAGAGTAAGGAGATTTGAGAATGACCAGGAAACATACATTTGGGCTCTGCTGAGTGAAACGCCTTTGCGAACTTAAAAAAAACATGAAGCTTATCAAAGAACTTTGTGGTCTTTGCGATAAAAAAACAGCATGGCATACCCATTAAAACGGCATTGTGGCCATTTGTGAAAAAATTGGTGTCATTCGTGTTAAAAAACATATCATTTATGCTGAAAACTGAAACATTCCCCTAAAGAATAAACCCGAAAAAAAATAAATTCCTATTTTTGTATAGTTCAATGAAAGACTACTACTATTTTCTCGGGATTTCTCCGGATGCTTCAGAAGAAGACATCAAAAAGGCTTATAGAAAATTATCTTTAAAATACCATCCGGACAAGAATGATAACGACGATTTCTTTGCCGGGCGTTTCCGTGAAATTCAGGAGGCTTATGAAATGTTGAGTGATCCGGGCAGGAGACGTAGCTATGACCAGAATTTAGAGAGCCATCAGAAAAGTTTCAGGTATAATATTCCGCCTTCTATCAAAACTTTCGCTTCTAATAAAATTCATGCGAAAAAGGGGGAAGAGATTATCATTAACTGGCAGACGAATAATGCCGATGTGGTGAAAATACTGCCTTTCGGCCTGGAAAAACCTTTTGGAGAAAGAACTTTTAAGATCACGGAATTTAAGGACGGGAAATTCCAGCTTTTGCTTCATGCAACGAATTCTCTCCTTCACAAAACCGCTGTGCAAGGAATAACCATTACGGAAGTCTTTGAGAATGATGCTGCTCAGTTCAAAAGTAGTGTAGAGGAAATGTTTAAGCCTCAGCCAAGAACACCTGTCAACCGATTCGGCCAGCCAAAGATCATCATGCTGATCTGGGGAATTCTTATTTTGGCGGCAGCCCTGTATTTCCTATTCAGAAACTACAGTTAATTTAAGCGATCTTTTTTCTTCCCGGGCATTTTTTGCATCTTTTTCCCTTTTTGAATTTCTTACAACATGATTTTTTTTCGCAAAACATGTCTTCATTATTGAATGCATATACTGGAGATAAAGGCGGTACTTTAAATGGGGTAATCATATTCATGCTGCAAATATATTAATTTAGAATAAATATAGATAATAAATTTAAAAAAAATGTTTAAAACTGACTCTTAACAGTTTATAGCTAAATTTATTTCAAAAATGATGAAAATGAAATGATCACTATAAAGCAAATTTTTACGAAACTTTTTCATTTAAAAAATACAGGCAGAACTTCAGAAGAATTTTTATATTCATTTTTTTAATAAACCAATTGTTTCGTTGAGCATTTACAAATAAATCTACAATTATGTTAAGAAATGCTAAATTGAAATTTAAGCAATAAAACAGTCAAAACTCATTAATTTTAAAACTGATATGAAACTTTCTTTGTTATTTCAGCAATTTTGAAGTGTTGTATAATCCTGTAAATTATTGTAATTTTACGAATCTTTTTTTACAAACAAAATCTAATACAAAAAATGAATACAGAACAGTTTGTGAGCCGTCACATTTCCCTTAATGAAGCCGATAAACAGGCAATGTTGGAAAGATTGGGCGTTTCAAGTATTGAAGAACTAATTTCTCAGACCATTCCTTCCTCTATCCGTTTAGAGAAAGACCTTGAGATCTCTGAGCCGCTTTCAGAATACGAAATGCTGAACCATTCTAAAGAGCTGGCATCGAAAAATACCGACTATACAAGTTATATCGGTTTTGGATACCACAATACATTATTGCCTTCAGCTATTCAGAGAAACATCTTCGAAAATCCCAGCTGGTATACCGCGTATACGCCTTATCAGGCAGAAATTGCACAGGGAAGACTGGAAGCGCTTCTGAATTTCCAGACCGTAGTGTGCGATCTTACAGGCTTTGGGCTGGCGAATGCATCTCTTTTAGATGAATCTACTGCAGCAGCAGAGGCTATGCACATGTTCTTTAACAACAGAACGAAGGACCAGAAGAAAGCTAATGCCAACAAATTCTTCGTTTCCGATCTTGTTTTACCTCAGACGCTTTCCGTTTTAAAAACAAAAGCAGAAGGTTTAGCAATCGAGATCGTAGAAGGTGATCACAAAACTCACCAGCTGGACGAAACTTATTACGGGGTCTTATTGCAATATCCGGGTAAAAACGGTATAGTTTTAGACTATACAGAAGACATCGTAAACTATAAGAAATTAGATCTGCAGGTAGTTGTAGCTTGTGATCCGATGGCTTTGGTTAAATTAAAATCACCAGCTTCTATGGGAGCTGATTGTGCCGTTGGAACTTCGCAGAGATTCGGTATTCCATTGGGCTACGGAGGTCCTCACGCAGCATTTTTCTCTTGTAGAGAAGATTACAAAAGAGACATTCCCGGAAGAATCATCGGGGTTTCCCAGGATATGTACGGAAAACGTGCATTGAGAATGGCGCTTCAGACCAGAGAGCAGCACATCAAAAGAGAAAGAGCAACTTCCAATATCTGTACAGCGCAGGTACTTCTTGCAGTAATGGCAGGAATGTATGCGGTTTACCACGGTCCGAAAGGATTAAACTATATTGCTGACCAGATCCACTTTAAAGCAAACGCTTTGAAAAACGGTCTTAAAGCATTAGGATACCAAACCGTTGAAGAGCCAATCTTCGATACTGTAAAAATCACGATGAGTGAGGATGAAAAAGGAAGATTGATGAGAATGATGCTTGATCACAGACTGAATCTGAACTATTTCACAGAAGGAGTTGTAAGCATTGCGATCAACGAGAGTACGACATTGGAGAAATTAAATGATCTGATGGCTTCTTTTGCTCAGTTTAAAGACAAGCAGACTTTCAAATTAGAAATTAAAGAAGGATACAGCATTCCTGAAGAACTGTTGAGAAAAGACGAAATTCTTACGGAGCAGGTATTCAACAAATACCATACGGAAACAGAATTGATGCGTTACATCAAGCATCTTGAAAGAAAAGACCTGTCATTAACGCATTCAATGATCTCTCTTGGATCTTGTACCATGAAGCTGAATGCAGCGACTCAGATGTTACCGCTTTCATGGGACAATTGGGGAAGTGTCCACCCGTTTGTACCTGTTGATCAGGCTGGCGGTTATCAGGAAATGATCCGCGAACTGGAAAAAGATTTAGCTGAAATCACAGGTTTCGCAGGAACTTCTTTACAGCCGAATTCCGGAGCCCAGGGAGAATATGCAGGATTAATGGTAATCAGAGAATATCACATTTCAAGAGGTGAAGGCCACAGAAATGTAGTATTGATCCCTCAGTCTGCCCACGGAACCAATCCGGCTTCTGCAGCAATGGCAGGAATGAAGATTGTTGTGGTTAAAAACCTTGAAAGCGGAGAAATCGACTTTGAAGATTTAAAAGCTAAAACAGAGCAGAATTCTGAGAATTTATCTTGCGTAATGATCACTTATCCGTCAACTTACGGATTCTTTGATGCCAATATTAAAGAAATTACAAGCCTCATCCACGAGCACGGTGGTCAGGTATATATGGATGGTGCCAACATGAATGCTCAGGTAGGATTCACAAGTCCCGGAAACATCGGAGCAGATGTTTGTCACCTGAACTTGCACAAAACTTTTGCTATTCCTCACGGAGGCGGAGGTCCTGGAGTTGGCCCGATCTGTGTGGCCAAGCACCTGGTTCCTTTCCTTCCTTCCAATGCGAATATCAGAATCGGGTCTAAAGAAGCGATCGAAGGTATTTCCGCAGCGCCTTACGGTTCAGGTCTTATTCTTAACATTTCTTATTCTTACATTAAGATGTTGGGAACTGATGGACTGAAAAAAGCGACCGGACATGCAATATTGAATGCTAATTACCTTAAAGAGATACTGGCAGAGCATTTCCCGATTTTATATTCAAATAAGAGTGGAAGAGTGGCTCACGAATGTATCGTAGACTTCCGTCAGTTCAAATCTTTAGGAATTGAAGTGGCAGATGTGGCGAAGAGACTGATGGATTATGGATTCCATGCACCTACCGTTTCTTTCCCTGTTGCAGGAACACTGATGATTGAGCCTACAGAATCTGAAAGCAAGTCTGAAATCGACCGTTTTGCAGAGGCATTAATCTCCATCAAAAATGAGATTGATGAGATTGCCAACGGAGAAGCAGATCAGGCCAACAATGTACTTAAAAACGCTCCTCACACCGAGCAGCTGGTGATCTCAGATTCATGGGATAAACCATACAGCAGAGAAAAGGCAGCTTATCCGTTGGAGTGGGTAAGAGACGACAAATTCTTCGCTTCCGTATCCAGAGTTGATGAAGCTTATGGAGACCGAAACCTGGTTTGTACCTGTGAGCCGATTGAAGCTTATATGTAATCATTGACAATCAATATAAAACGCCCGTTTAGAATCTAAACGGGCGTTTTTTTAATTATTTTTATCCTGTTACCTTCTCCGGTAACTGTATATGACAAGAAGTGCTATAGCCATGGTACCAAAAGTTACCATTGAAACTGTTTTAATTGACATCTCACTGTTTTTTACCTGCGATGTATTGTCATCTTTTTTATCACATGAAAACAAGAATACTGCTGTCATCAATAGACAGCCCAAGAGTAATTTTTTAATCATATAGATGTATTTGTTTGGTTTTAAATATTTTACGAGCAAAAAATATACCGGATATTCTATTTGATTAATAATTCTGTATGTGATAAATAGGAATTCTTAAATAACCTGAATCTGGGATAAGGTTTAAAGTAAACGCAATGATAAACAAAGCTTTATAAAGTATTCAGTTGATTTTTAAGTTAAACAATGCGTTTCACTTGTAAATAAAGCAATACACAGAAAATATTTGTATTTTTTACTGAATGAAATGTTCTTGTATTTCTTATTCTACATAGCGGAAAATGTTCTTTGTATGCCTTTGCGATAAAATATTCTCATCCCGAATTCAGTTAAATACAAATGGGGAAAATATGGGCAGGTAGACTGGTCAATTCTTTTATCCTGTAATTTTCAATGAATCAATAAGTCCCTCACTGAGCTCGAAATAGTATTTCAAAATCAAGGGACTTCCAGGAAATGTTCCTGAAATTTCCGCTGACAAAACATTCTCTTTCTCATTGTAATCTAAGGGTTTCATGGTGGCCTTATATTCTTTGTTGGCGGTGTCTATCCAGTTTTGTATTTCTGTTTTCCCATTGTGGGTTTTGCCTTCGTCGAATACTACAGCGGTCTCTGTGAAGCAATCAGCATACGCATGGCTGTCAAACTGATTTTGTGCTTTCACTAATTCTGAAATGATGTTGGGTAAATTCATTTTATTTGGTTTTAAATTATCAATTATCAATTATCAATTATCAATTATCAATTATCAATTATCAATTATCAAATGGTTGGTATTGTTCCTCCGTCGATCACAAATTCGGTTCCGGTGAGATAACGGGCCCTTGGCGATACCAGAAAACCTACCAGTTCAGCTATTTCCACGGGTTGTGCGGGCCTTCCGTAAGGAATTCCTCCCAATGCATCCATTACGCTTTTTGTGGCCTGCTCTACCGTGCTGTTACTGCTTTCGGCAATTCGTTCCATCATTCTTGCAGATGATCCGGTCATGATCCAGCCGGGCGAAACGGTTAACACCCTGATTCCTTTTGAGGCGACTTCATTGGATAAGCTTTTGCTGTAATTCACTAAGGCTGCTTTTGCCGCAGCGTAGGGAAGGGTACTGTCGTACAGTGGTAATCTCGCCTGAATAGAGGCGATGTGAATAATGACACCACTTTTCCTCTCAATCATTTGCGGTAAAAAGCCCCGGTCCAGGCGTACCGGTGATAAAAGATTGGTCTGCAGCGAGTACAGCCAGTCTTCATCAGTCAAAACAGCAAAGCCACCGCTTTTCGTCTCCGATCCTCCAAGATTGTTGACTAAAATATCCAGTTTCCCGAATTTCCGTATAACTTCTTCCACCACTTTTTGGGTTCCCTGAGAGGTACTGAGGTCTGCCGAAATAAAATGCAGATCCGGGTTTTGCTCTTCGGGTGGGTTCCTTGCAACGGTAATTACGGTTGCTCCTGCGGCCAGTAATCTTTCTGCGATGGCTTTTCCGGCTCCTTTTGTACCGCCTGTAACTAAGGCTGTTTGGCCAGTTAGCTCATTATTGAAATTAAATTGATTTTCCATTTCTTAAATTCTTTGGTACAAATTTCAGAAGTATCTTAGTTTCCGGCAATAAGGGAAAGTCGAATGGCATAGGGATAATTTTTTCCCCTATTGTACATTTTCGAACAATGGGTTAATTTTGTTATATGCATGAAAGAAAAATTCCTTTAAACTTAAATTGCGGTCTTGATCTGACCGGTGAAGTGCTTTTCGGGAAATGGAAAATCCGTTTGCTGTGGTTTATTAATGAAGGCCATCGGCGCCCGAGTGAACTTCAGCGCAAAATTCCCGATGCTTCAAGACGGGTGTTGAATATTCAGCTGAAAGAACTGGAAGAACATGAACTGGTTTCAAAGATCATTTACGCCCAGGTTCCGCCAAAAGTAGAGTATTATCTTACGGATTTCGGGAAAACACTGATTCCTGTTATTTCCGTATTGGGAAATTGGGGAGATACGTATGAAGAGCGTTTGCGGAACGTTATTTTGAAGAGATAGGATAGGTATAGTTTTGGTAGCGGGAAATTAGGCTGCCACTACCACTTAGGGAAATTGAGCTAACGTTGATTTTTAGTATATAAATTTTTTAATTTATAAGATCATATATAATCTTTCTAGGATATTTTTTCAGCTCATCATATTTCTCTTTCAGTTCCTGAACCTTATTCTCTGCAATTAAGGTCTGTCCGTTTTCCAAAGCTGTTCTAATATGTTCGGCTGAAACGGTTTTTGTAGCCGGCAAAAGCATTACTTTACCGGGATTTCTGCCTGCCTTTTCACATGCTTTTTTTATTCTGTCATTGATGATTTTAAGATTGTGGAGGATGTCTTTCATGGCTGTGTAATTTCCCGGGATTCCAGCTTTTTAATTAAAGCTGATTTTACTGACGTTAAAGCATGGTCTTTCGCTTCAGCAAAAGAAATATTATACTTGCGGTCTACATTTTTCAACTCTTCCGGGAATTTTGAGAGGAGATCGTCATAAAAAGTATCAAGAAACTCAACAGATGGCATTTCATAACCGATCTTCAGCTGGAAACGTCTCAATAAAGCAGTATCAATGATCTCTGCATGATTGGTTGCACAGATCAAAAGGGCATTTTCAGGATAATAATCAATCAGTTGGATCAGGGTATTCACCAGCCTTCTCATTTCGCCTACATCTTTATCGTCGCTTCCTCTTGCTTTCCCGATCTGGTCCAGTTCATCCAGGAAGAGAACGGATCTTTCCCTGGCGGCTTTGTCAAAAATCATTTTAATATTCTGGGAAGTCTCCCCGATACGCGAAGAAACAATATTGCTCAAATTTAAGATCAGTATACTTTTACCTAAAGCATTAGCTACAGCTTTGGCGGTCATTGTTTTCCCGCATCCGGAATTCCCCTGCAGGAGGATCTTATTATTCACCGGAAGCCCGTATTCCTGAAGCTCTTTGACGTAGGTATGCTCTTTGATGAGCTGTACCAGCTGGTCCCTGTTATTTTTACCGAGAAATACATCGTTGAGGGTTACTTCCTCCTTATCCTGAATGATGAGATTGTACAGATTCATGTGAAAGCTAAAAAATGATTCTTATCTGCACAAAGATAAAGTTTTATTGAATGATTACCGGTACTGAAAAATAAGCTGGAATATTATCCAATCACTAAAAACAAGAAAAGCCGAACTATTGTTCAGCTTCACTGTTGGATATATAAATTATTATGAATTAGATTTTGAGATTATGTTTTCGGGCCCTTTTACTCCAATGAGTAAAAGAGCAGAATCTGAATATTCAGATTAAAACATAAACCATACAATTAATATAGGTGTTCTATAAGCTCGTTGCTTTAAAAGAACTTAGTTTCTCTGTTCTCTTTTTACAGTTGTAAAATAAGAAGCGAATACTACTACACATGTTGCGATACCGATGTAAGTTACCATTTTGTTTTATTTTTAATTATTTGACTTTATTTTATCAATTTTCTAATTGCAATATTACAGTTTTCAAATCACATGCCAAAGCAAATAATCATGATGTATATCAGTATGTTATATAGTTAAAAGCTTAATTTTAAATGAGTATTTGTTTACAAAAAATTAATATGTTTTTATGAAATTATTAATATATTTATTGTCTTATCTGTAAAAAATTAAAAAATTGACAACCGTTTAAACACTTCTATATCGAACTTGATAAAACAAAAAATAAGAAATGCGATGCATACTATTCACTTTTAACGTTGTTTTTAAATGTCAGATTTTGGAAGATGGACGAAATATAATGTTAAGAAAACTTATTATTTGTGACTGAATTTTATCCCTGAATTTTTGAAAGCTGTCAGATTTTATGACACCAATTTGAAAATTTTGTCACATATATTGGAAATACTGACAGGTTCCAAACTCCTGCTGTCAGACTTTTTATATAGATGTATTTTTGTTTATTAAAAATATATTGTGTTAATTACTTTGATGAATTATCACATAGAAGTGTAATATATGATGCATTTTTTGACATACAGGTTTTCTTATTTAAACGTCCAGGAAAGGATTGAGATGCAGCAGGAAATTTGCAACCGCTTTTGAATTCAATAAGATGAATCAGAAGTAACTTATTAACCTGTTTTTTTATTAAAAAGAAGCTTTATTGGGTAGAAAATCAATTCAGATATTAAACTTTATAGAAGATGTAAAAAACTATCTTATTGTTCATACCGGCATCGAATACTGTACGAAGATAGATTTGTGATTCTTAAATTGAAGGTTAATGAGTTAGTAAAGCTTCTGATCTTTTTCGCAGTAAAAGCTTCGTCTTTTTCCTAAGCCGGTCTGTTTTTTCACTAGTTTCCCGCCACATTTCGGACATGTGGTTTTGGTATGAACCAGCCAATGTTTCTTTAAAACGAATTCACGTTTCCATTCCAAAAAATCGAAACTGTAATTTCTCGCTTCTGCGATTAGTTCCTTCAGTTTTTTTGCAGGCAGATTTCCTGTTAAACTTTCAGGCTGCACACCAATCCTGAACAAAACTTCATTTTTAATGATATTTCCTACGCCGGAAAAAATATCCTGGTTCATCAAAGCATCACAAACCATCATTCCGGGTTTGGATTTCAGTTTCTTTTCGGCCTTTTTAGGATCCCAGGCATCACTCATAATATCTGCTTCCCAATCTATTGATGATAAAAATTCAGGTTCCACAGATTTAACGGAGCAGGTGTAAAAATACATGCTTCCGGATTTGAAATGAAGTGAGAGGCGCAGGCTTGTATCTGGTTTTGTCTGTTCATCAATACTGTATGATCCGAACATCAGCAAATGAATACGAATAGCTGTATCGTCTAAAACAAGATAAGTCTGTTTTCCGAAAGTACGGATCTCTTTAAGGGTTTGACCAATGAGCGGTTCCTTATCGAATTTGGCATTACCTGAAGCTTCTGTTACTTGATTTCCGACAAACGGCTGCAGGTTTTCTTTCATTAAGATGATGGATGGTCCTTCAGGCATGGCTTTGCTTTTCAATAAAAGTTCAAATACTGTTCCGTAAAAATAAAATTTGGAGTAATTTTGAAAAATGATGAATTTAAACCAGATTTTTACGAATCAGCGTACAGGTAACAATCCGCATACTAAGGCTTCAAGAACTGATTTCCAGAGAGATTTCGACAGAATTATCTTCTCTTCTGCGTTCAGACGACTACAGAATAAGACCCAGGTTTTTCCTCTTCCCGGAAGTGTTTTTGTACACAACAGGCTGACGCACTCTCTGGAGGTTTCGTCGGTGGGGCGGAGTTTAGGAAGTATTATCGGCGAATTTATCTTTGAAACCTATAAAAATGACCTTACGGAGGAATCTAAAAATTTTTATCTTCATAATTTAGGAAACGTTATTGCAGCTGCCTGTCTCTGCCATGATGTAGGAAATCCGGCTTTCGGACATTCGGGGGAAGATGCGATTGCGAGTTATTTTGAAAGGAATGAAAAAGAGCTGAAGCTGAAATTTAATGAAAAAGAATGGGCAGATCTTGTCAGTTTCGAGGGAAATGCCAATGCCATAAGAGTTCTGGCCCAGCGCCAGCAGGGAAAAGATGAAGGAGGAATCCAGCTGACCTTTTCTACTTTGGCGAGTATAGCCAAATATCCCTGTGAAGCCGTTGCCAAGAAAAAAGGGATTATTCACAGGAAGAAATTCGGGTTTTTCCAGAATGAGAAAGATATTTTCCTTGAGATTGCAAAGGCAACGAATTTAATTCTAGAAAGCGAAGAACCCTGTATTTTCAAAAGACATCCTTTCGTATGGCTTGTAGAGGCGGCAGACGATATCTGTTACAACATTATTGATATGGAAGATGCCCACAGATTGGGAATTGTATCCACATCAGATTGCGAAAACCTGTTTTTTGAACTCATCAGATCTGAAAACAATGATACGGAAAGGGTGAAAAATAAGCTGGCTTCCATTTCCAATGAAAATGAAAAGATCTCTTATCTGAGGGCAAAAGCAATTAATGCCCTGATCAATAAATCCCTTGAAATTTACAAGCATAATTTCGAGACCATTCTCCACGGAAATCTGGATAACGGACTTCTTGATATGTATAAATCTGAAAACCAGGCTCTGAAGGATATCGAAGCTTTCTCTATTGAAAAGATCTACAATCATAAAGCTGTGGTAGAAATTGAAAACGCCGGCTATAATGTGATGTATGAGCTTCTTGACCATTTCATTCCATCCATTCTGAAACCTGAAGAAGAGCGAAAATCGTACGATAAAAAAGCGCTGAAACTCCTTCCCAGACAATTCGTATACGAAGACGGATCGGATTATCAGAAAGTACTGGGTGTTGTAGATTTTGTTTCAGGAATGACCGATAATTTTGCCACCGATCTTTACAGAAAAATCAAAGGTATTGATATTGGAATGACGGTTTAAGCTTATTAAAAGGTCTCTGTTATTTTACACTATTAAAAAAGCTTAAGGAATAAAGTATAATTAAGATCAATTATTCTGAGTTAAGACTTTAAAAAAATTAGGGGCTGTTTAAATTTTTGAATCTCGCAGATCCGGCAGATTACGCATATTTTTATAGCTGAAATAAATCTGCCGGATCTGCGAGAGAAATATTTTTCTTTAGTAATTATTTCTACATCATAATTGAATAAAATTTAAACAGGCTCTTAATATTCTTACCCACTTATTATCTTAATGGTTCAAAAACTAAAAGTATAAGCAATTTAAAAAGCATAAAAAATGCCCCTAAAAAGGGTCTAACTTTTTGGGGGCAGTCCATTTCCGGAGTCTCTGTATTATTTTCTGGTTTTGGAAACCTCTTTTATCAGTGTATACTTTATAGAAGATCCGTCAGCTGGCGGATTTATGATTTTTTCGGTTTTCACTTTCAAAACGTATTCATATCCAGGCTCATAAGTGAATCCTTCAATATTTGTATAAAGATTAATCCATTCTTCTGAAGCTTTTTCTTTTACCTGCAGACATTTCATAGGTGCTGTACCTGTACAGTCTGCGGTTTCCGGTCCTATGATGAATGTTTTTTCATCTGCTCCGGCAGTGCTGGATGCAGCGGTACATTGTATGATTGTAAATAATGCCGCTGCAGGAACAGCTCCTTTCAGAATGGTTGCAATCTTCATAAACTTTATTTTATATCGTGGCCGCAATTACTATGCCGGTTTTTGATGCAGTTTTGCTATTGTTTTTTATTTTTTAATTATTTAATTTGAGGTTTCTAAAATTTAACCGAGAACATTTACCCAATATAATATGGAAAATCCAATTCAAATTGAAAATTACAAAATTCAGAAACCTGAGGCATGGGCAGGAAATATGGAAGATCAGGAGCTGATTGATAAAATCAGAGACTCTGAATTTTCCAGGAAACATATTGATGAAGGAAGAGACTACTGCTATTTTCTTGATAAAAAATATTATACAAGCAATAAGGAAAACAGTGAATATGTCTGTATGGCCTATACGCTGAATGAGCCGGGAAATTTAGAAAGAGCCTCTGTTTCGGATGTTATTGTAGAAGAAAATGAAGTATACAGTATTCACAGGATCAGTGTCTTGAGAGACGGTGTGCTGATAGATAAGATTCCGGATACCAAAATAAAAGTACTGGACAGCGAGAGCCAGAGCAGCGGTGGAATTTTGAGCAGCAATAAAAAGATCAATATTACCATTAAAGATCTCCGGCTTTATGATGTTCTGATCCTTGAAGATTCGAGATGTAAAGCATTTACGGAACGTGATTTCCTGAGAAAGGAATTTTCAAAGTATGTATGGGTGAGCCCGGATAATTACTGGGCATACGGAAACTTTAAATTTACTTTTATTAATGACCGGGAGCAGAATATTGCTTATAAAAAAACATTTTTCAGAGATGAGCAGGGAAATGTTCTGGAGCCTGAGATCCATCGTCTGAATAAAGGCGAGAGGTTCATTATAGAAGAACAGAATTACATCAATCCGGTAGATGCGGGCCGTGAAATTTTCCCATTTATAGATTTTGCAACAGAAAACAGCTGGAAAGACCTGTCCAACTATATTGCTCCGATTTATGAAGAAATGTTCAGTAAATATTCTTTAAAAGATTTTGCTCCCCATCTTGCTGAAAAGCTGGATGCAGTACCGGATCAGGATGAAAAGCTACAGTTTGCCATAGAATATGTTCAGAATCATATTTACTATATCTTCAATGCGGATGAAATGAATGGCCACAAGCCGCAGGAGCCATCTGTAACCTATGAAAACAAGCAGGGCGACTGCAAGGCAAAATGTGTTTTACTGAAGGTTATTTTAGATTACATCGGAGTTGATTCCTCGGTGGTTCTTGTTAATTTCCATACCGATTATTACATCAGATATTATCTGCCGTCACTGCTTAGTTTTAATCATGTGGTGGTGAAGATCCATTATAAAGGCCAGGAATATTTTATTGATGCCACAATCCGTGATGAATTCGGACTGATAGAAAACCGCGGTTTCATTTACTTTATGCATTACCTTGAAGTGAAACACGATCAGGTATTGCAGGAGAGAGGATCATATAAATTCCCCTATTACTGTGTTGATGAAAAAGTAGAGTTCAATGCCCGGAATACAACCGGCAGGCTGCAGCTCACCACGACCTATAAAGGAAACCGCGCCAATGCGATGAGAAGGTATTTTAAGGTTACCAATAAAAGGGAGATCATAGACAGCTGGAACAGCTTTATGTTTTATGCCCTCAATTATTCTAATGACAGAAACGGAACCGATGTTAGAAATATATTCAAAGATGCAGTGATTGATATTGTAAGCGATGATAAAAAATTAAATGAATTCAGGATTCATTACACCGCTACAGTAGAAAATCCTTATTATACAGATCCGCAGAAAAACCGTTTCTTAATGTATTTTGACCGGAATGTCATCAAGGCAAGCGCAAGGGATTTCATACATAAAGATCTTCCGTTCTGGCATAATTTCGACAGTGAAAAATATGAGATCAGTTTATATACAGACCAGAAAATTGATACCGAAGAAAAATATACGGTTCAGGAAAGCACTATCAGCAATCCGTATTTTGAGTATAAAAGCCGTAAAAAGATCAGTAAAAACGGAGCCACGGTTTTTATAGAATATAATCCTCTGGTCAATATGGAAATTCCTCGTGATCAGTTTGAAACATTCCGTGAAGATCATCACAGGGTGGCAGACAGTAATTTCGGATTGGGAATAGATATTATAGAACCCGGCCTGATGAATATGATTAAATTTAACTTTAAGAAGAAGTTTAAATAGGTTGTAATATAGTGTATTATGATTTTTATTTAAAGTTTATATTTAAGGTTTTGTTTTATTGATTTCGGCGGCCGGAGGCCGCCGAAATCAATAAAACATCATCCCATCTCCAGAGTACAACCATAACAAATTTTTATTTTTAGAAACTTAAATGGATTTATAAACATTCAGGCATTCAACTTTAAAAGCTGATATATCAAAGCTTTTGTGGTGAAAAAGTACACATTAATGTAAACCTTCAGTATCCTCAGTTTCCTTCAGTTCCGGGGTTTTTCCCCTGAATTTCTGTTGACCGGTCAATAGTTCAAAAAACAATCTGAAATCCGAAATCAATGACCATATAGGATATTTGAAAGTAGCAGGTGTATTTTTCTCAATAACTGCATGGCTGAACCATGCAAAGCCGTATCCAAAGATCGGTATATACCACAGAAACCTTTCCTTTCCTGAACTGATAACATACCAGATCACCACAAATATCAGAAGGGTTCCGATAAAATGAAAGATCCTTGTTCCTGTTTTACTGTGCTCGGTAAGATAGAACTGATAAAATTCTCTGTATGTTTTAATTCTTTCTGACATGGCAAGATTGGTTTATAGTTTATACTGCAAACTATGCAATAATTCTGCCGATTTGATGAGAAAATAAAAAGGCAAATTCGCTGAATTGCGAATTTGCCTTTATTATATTGTATTATGTGTTGTTATTTTGAAACCGTTTCTTTTCTAAGCTTACTGTTTTTATAACCGTAGCAGAAATAAATTACCAGACCCAGAGCGAACCATAGTCCGAACCAGAACCAGTTCTCATGGCTCATTCCTGTAAGAAGATACAAGCAGGAGCTTAAACCGATTAAAGGAATTAAAGAGAAATTTTTAATAAAAGTGAAAACACACAGGATCAGGTTGATCAGAATGAAAACTAAAATCGAAGCTCTGAATTCGCCCTCTTTGGGATCATTCCAGTCTCTTAAATTATTGAAAAATTCAGGTTGCCATAGATAAAAACCAATAAGTCCGCCGATGAAAATAACCGGGAATAGGATTTTACCGTTAATATAAGGAAGATGGAACCTCCCTTTGATCTTCTGTTTTGCAGGAAGCATTAAAACTCCGGCGCAAACCAGTACGAAAGCGAAGATTGTTCCGATACTTGTGAAATCGAGAATAAAAGTTTTATCTGTAAACAGAATAGGAACTCCAACCGCAATACCTGTAATAACAGTCGCAAATGAAGGGGTTTTGTATTTTGGGTGTACAGTCTTGAATTTTTCAGGCATCAGTCCGTCGCGGCTCATTGCATACCAGATTCTCGGCTGTCCCATCTGGAAAACCAGCAATACAGTAGTGATGGCAACAATAGCTACGAAGGAAACGACAAGTTCCATCCAGGCAACATTCGCATTCGATTTTTCAAATATGAATGAAAGCGGGTCTCCTATACCGTCAAACTTCCTGTAATCAACCATTCCTGTTAAAACCAGTGTTAAAGCAATATATATAACCGTACAAAGTACCAGGGAAATAATCATTCCTTTAGGAAGGGTTTTCTGAGGATCTTTGGTTTCTTCGGAAAGCACACTTAATGCATCAAAACCGATGTAGGCAAAGAAAACGCCTGAAACTGCGCTCATTACTCCTGCAAAACCGTTGGGCATGAAAGAAGCTACATGGGTTTCCGGATTTACCGGGATCCAGTTATCCGTATTGATATAAGAAAAGCCAATGAGGATCACTAGAACAATGACTGCTAACTTTAAAATAACTAAGGAGTTATTGAAGTTTTTACTTTCTTTCACTCCTACATAACAAAGCCATGTAATAAGACCGTTGATCACTAATGCAGGAACGTCAACGATGAATTTTAAACTGCCGATCAGTGGGGCAGACTTCCATGCGTTCAGAAGTTCTTTATTCTCGGAACCGTTCTGAAAAGCTTTTCGGGCCTCCGTGTAGCTGCAGGTAAGATAATCGGGGATATGCATGCCCAGACGTTCTAAAAAGCTGGTAAAATAATCGGACCATGAAAAGGCCACATAAATATTTCCGAAAGAATATTCCATGATAAGCGCCCATCCGATTACCCATGCAATAAGCTCTCCGAAACTGGCATAAGCATAAGTATACGCAGAGCCGGCTGTAGGAATTCTGCTGGCAAATTCAGCGTAGCATAATGCGGTAAAACCGCAGGCAAAACCACAAATCAAATACAGTAGAATCACTCCGGGGCCGCCTCTGAAAACCGCTTCACCCAAGCTGCTGAAACTTCCGGCTCCAATAATGGCCGCAATACCAAAAAAAACAATATCCCAAACACCTAAAACCCTTAAAAGGCTGGTAGAAGTGTCTGTTTCTGAATAGTTTTTCCTTCTAAAAAGTTGATTCATTCAATATTTATTTGAGTTTGAAAAAAAGCAAATGTAATCATTTTTTATTTTGGTGTCGGGTATAATCATAATATTTCGTTAAAATAGCTGAGATTATAAGAGCTAAAGGCCTTTATTCTTGATAAATAGGTATTTCCACATAACTGTCGTTGTACCATTTTATTTCCGGCTGCCAACTGGAGAAAGTAGTCTGAAAAAGTAAGTTTGCTGGTTTTTTTAGCCTCTGTAATTATTGCCGGACTGTCAGTTTTGAGACAAGCAGCACATCTGTTTTTCCAAAATAGCAGAGCCGTTTACAAAAATTAATGCTAAAAGTATTCTGATTTTCATGTAATGGTATGTTTTTAGCTGCTGTAGAATGAGGATTAAATCAAAATATTTTTTTAATAACTCTACGTTGATATCTATCCGGTTTTTATGATACTAAAATAATTATTTTTTATCATCAGACCGTAAAAGGTGTTCAACGGGTATTTTGGATTATTAAACCTTTTAAAACTTGCTTAAACAATAAGTTTTTAATATTTTCGTTAACTTATAAGACTAATCTTTTTATTCAGAAAAAGAATGAATTCAAAAAAAATCCTTCTCTCAGCTGCAGTGCTTTATTTCGGAACTTCCGAAGCACAACAGTCACAGTACTTTACACAGAAAGACAATTACAGATTCAGCCTCGCAGAAAATCTTTATCAGACCAAAATATACAATGCTTCTCAGTTCGAATATGCAAGACAATACTTCTACAATCAGAATTTGTCCAAGTCGAGAAAGGAAGCAGCACAGTTTTTTGATAACGTGATCGGGGTGATTCTACAGAAAAACCATGCGGAGGAGGGGTTAACGGCCTTCATGAAAGAATATCCCAATTCTGCGTATTTTGCTCAGGCCAATCTGCCGCTGGCCGATTATTATCTTGCTAAAAAAGATTTTGAAAAAGCTCTAGAGACCCTGAAAAAAGTGAATCAGTACCAGCTTTCAAAAGAAGAAAATACACAGTATATTCTGAAACTGGGCTATGCCAAATTCATGATGGGTGATACCAAAGGAGCTACAGATGCTCTGGAGGAAGCCTATAAAACAGCTGATGAATCTCAGAAAGGAGACATCGCGTATATGCTGGGTCACCTGTATTATTCCAACAGACAGAGTGATAAAGCGTTCCAGTATTTTGATTCTGTAAAAGACCAGCCGAAGTTTTCCAAACTGGTGCGTCCTTATTATGTACAGATGTACTATAATGACAAGAATTATGATCAGGCGATTACCGAAGGAACTGCTCTTCTGAATGAAGATATTTCTGATTCCTACAAAGCGGAGGTTCACAAGATCATCGGAGAGAGTTATTTTATGAAA
>NZ_JPRO01000024.1 GCF_000737785.1 Chryseobacterium luteum
AAATACACGACCTATACCAGAAAATTACCTTCTGTTTTTTTGCCGAAAAAGAACTACGTAAAAAAGATGCCGATTTAAGCATAATGGCATCAGGAAGCGGAGCTATAACGACAAATAGTTTCAAGAAATTCTTCCCTGATGATTTTGGAACATTGGTCAAGTCATCTGTAGTCGTATTTCGGGAAATCAGGAATGGAATGACCATTATTTATCCTAAATTTCAAGAGCTGATCGCCAAACATTCTATTCCGATAATTAGCAAACTTATCATTCAGGAAAACAGCCAGAGCAAACGGATAGAAGAATTGTGTACCCTCCTGATTGATATTGTAACCCCAATTCCGTATTGCGATATTGTTGCCACCGGTGTTTTAATGGAAATAGCCCGAAAAAATGAAGTAAATCTTTTTTCAGAACTAGTGCAACAGCTTCTAAAAATTCCTCCACGCTTTGAAAAAGTAGAAGGTGGAACCAAAGTCCTAATGTATTCCGAAGGTGCAGGACATATCCAGATCAATTTTGAAGATGATATCGACGAGGGTGGTTTTATTGCTGATTTTCTTCCGTATGCAATACTGTCACAGATTGCCGCCTACCCTTTGGAATTATTGGACAATGAAGAATACTCAGTATATGCCTTTCATCTTTATCTAATGTATGAAGTTGGTTCCAACAAGGAATTTCTTCGCAGGGCGGATGTCCGTTCCTTGCAGAATATGAAACCATTAGAAAGTTTTGATTGGGAAGGCGTAGGACATTTAATTAGCGGACATGAAGGCATTATAGAGCCTATTGTTCAGTCTATTCAAAAATGTTTTCTTTCCATACCCGAAGAGATAAAACGGCTGTATGAAAGAGGATTTGAAGAGAACAATATCAATTTACTTTACCGGATATATCTCGCGTTAAGAACCATGACAAATTATACAGACTCTAGATTGGCAGAGATTGCGGAAGATTATGTAGAAAGATTTGATGAATATTTCAATGTTTTTATGGCTGATTTTATTTCAAAGGATATTGAAAACCCGGACGAGAGAGATAAATTGAGACTTAAACTTTTGAAATTAAGGTCGAAAGATCAAAATAATGAATAAGTAATCGAAATCAATAATTTGATAGTGAGATTCTATTTTGAGTGCCATTTTAATGTAAACACAAGTGACGCATTTTTTTAGAAAAATTTTAAATAATAATCATTTAGTAATCGTAACATAAAATATATTGGAATTAATATCTAACAATACTGGGAATTGGGAAATTTATAGAATGATCAATAGTGAAACATCTGAAGCTTTTATTGTTCGATTACCCAAAATGAATCTTGGTGGAACCAGAACAAAATTCTACATTAATAATTATGAAATAATAAAGAATATAGGTCTTCCAACGTTAAATACTGTCGAAGAGTTTGACTTTGGGAATCGTAAAGGAATAAAAACAGAAGATTTGAACTACCAAAAAGAGTTTATATATATTACACACAACAGTCTTTACAGTGACTCCAAAAAGATGGTAGATACTTTGAGTCAAAACTTTATTAAAATAGATAAAAACAAAAAATCTCCAGAATATGAAGAGTTCAGATATAGAAACAAGTTGAAAGAAATCACAAATTTTGAAAAATTTATAATAGCGGTAAAAAATGATCTGTCTATTGCAACGGAAAAAGATGTTTTAATTGAATTTGATTCATATTTTTTTGGAACCAGAAAAGATGCAGATATTTCGTGTCTTAATTATAAAATTGTTGATTTAGACAATATCTACACAAACACAGGAAAAACAAGACAAGAGCTCTTGGTTGATAATATCTCTGAATTTAAAAGAGCAATAAAAGGCTTTGTAAAGTATTTTGTAAATGTGTATAATCAATCTGAATACGAAAAGTATCTCGATAAGATGTTTTAAGAACGCAGTCAAGTTAGATACTCGCAAATGATGCAAGCATTTAGAAAGTTTCTTATGTATTATGCTAAACCGTAATCAGAAATAAGATGAATATAGCTCGCGCCTGTTTAGTATTTCCAAAAACTGCTTTTTCATAAAACCTTATAAATTTTTCATTATAAAAAAAGGAGAATCTACGAATTTGATTTTCATTTGTCTACTATTTAAGTTCTCGAGCAACTGATTGTTTGCCAAAAAAAACAAATTTTTATATAGCTTTAACAAAGCTAACAACATATTTAATTGAACCTACCACAATTCTCAAAAATCTATGGCTTTCATGTAAAAAATATAAATTTATCACTATTTATACCAGCAATTTTATTAGTTAGACACGTATCCTTAAAACATATAATAAATAATTATGAACCTCAGAGAAAAGGCTGATTACATCGAAAATCACGGATCTTTTGATGATCTAAATGATTTTATATTTGAACTCTATTCTAAAAATGACATAGAAGCCATAGATATTATTATACAACTTGCAACATCTAATTATGGTGGTGAAACTTACAAATCAGAATTACAGTATACTGCCTTAGCAGCTATATTACATTGGGGAGTAGTAGGTATACAAAAACTAGGAATTGTTGTGATGAGTAGTCCTTATTTTTCAGTAAAGAAGAATACAGTTGTTTTTTTAGCACATATTTCCAGCAAAAGTCTTGATCAATCAATATTAATTCAATCGAGATTAGATTGTGTAAAATTCGTAAATGTCTTTAATGACACACACAAAAGCAGCGATTTAGTTTTAGAATCTAGGAAAGTTATGATAGAAATCATAACAACACACAAAGGTGATATTCTTCCCATTGAATTTATTACAGCGCTACAATCTTACTATTGTGCAGAAGCACAAGAACATATATTTATTGCATTAATCTCAAGATGGTTTAAATTTAGCCGCTCAGGTCTCTCTCAATTTTATGATTTAATAAATTCTCCAGATATAAATAATGAAGCGACATTCCACAATTTTATAAAAAAAAATCCATTTCTACTCGAACCTTTCCACGCAAAAATATGGTCAAAACCCCGATTTGGCGAGGCTCTAGTTCCTGATTTTCTCGTACAAAGTATGGACAATAACTATACAGTAATAGAAATAGAACAGCCTGGTTTCTCTATTATGACGAGGGCAGGAGAGCTATCTGCACAGACTACCCATGCGAAAAGACAAGCTTTAGATTTCAGGAGTTGGGCAATCGATAATCGCTTATACGCAGATCAACAATTTAAAGGAATATACAGACCTTATTGTCTTGTTGTTATTGGAAGAGAAAGTGATTTAAATGAATTACAAGCTCGGAGGCTCCGCCAAGAAAATGAATCAACGCAAGGAGTACTTAGAATAGTTGGTTTTGATTGGTTATATAATAGGGCAAAAACTACACTAGAAAATATGCTAATCTCAGGGTTTGAGAAAAATGATGAATAACAAAAAAGCATTGGTAGACTAGATAGTAATCTATTAAATTTTTAAACCAGAATATTATCTGTTTAATTTATAACGAATGCACAATATGTAACTAAATTTTTAAAATCTAATTTATCATTTCACATTTTTTTTTAATTTTATTAAAACTAATTAATCATAATTCATAATGTACATAGAAGAAAATACGCTTGATGATATATTACATGAACTGCTACCTAAATTTCTAGATATAGAAAATTCAATTAATAATACCAAAGGAGATAATTATGAAAGGCTAGGAGTTTATATAAAGCTAATAAATCCGAGAGCAAGGGTAAGCGCTACTCAAACTAAAAATATTGCTATAAGCCCTATTGGTGAATTACTATGGTATCTCTCTGGTAGTAATGAGCTAGAGTTTATTAAATACTACCTTAATATTTATTCAAAATCTTCAGATGATGGAACAACTGTAAATGGAGCTTATGGACCTAGATTAATTTCTATGCATGGTTACATAAATCAAATTGAAAATGTTATTAAGTTATTAAAGGAAAGACCTAATACTAGAAGAGCTGTGATACAGATCTTTGATGCGAAAGACTTAATTAATATTGATTCAAAAGATATTCCTTGTACTATATCATTACAATTTTTAATTAGAGAGAAAAAATTACATCTTTTTGCCTCAATGAGATCCAATGATATTTTTTTAGGACTTCCACATGATATTTTTTGCTTTACAATGTTACAAGAAATTATTGCTTGTGAGCTAAATGTTGGATTGGGAGAATACAACCATTTTGTTTCTAGCTTGCATCTATATACTAAAAGTCTAGAATCAGCGAGAAATTATATTTCAGAAGGATTGCAGTCAACAAAATATGTCATGCCCGAAATGCCTTCACAAAACACTTTTAATAGTATTAAGCTATTATTAGAGTATGAAAAAGAAATACGAACAAATCCAAATTTTGACATTATGAATTTGCCTGAAGTGGATGATTATTGGAAGGACATGATTACTTTATTAAAAATTTATTCTTTAGATAAGAACAAAAATAAGTCAGAGATTAATAATATAAAATCTTTATTAAAAAATAGTTTATTTAAACAGTATATTGAAGAGAAATTTAATCTAAATACAGATGATTAAGATATTAGAAGAGATATTTAAAATATTAGAAGATGATGATGTCATTGATTTAGGTATTATAGAATGGAGTACACCCATACCTTATTTTGGCAATTTCAATAATGCGAAAATTGCCACAGTAGGTATTAATCCTAGTAATAGAGAATTTACTGACAGTAATAATGAGGTTCTAAAAAATAATAGGTTTCATACATTAGAATCACTAAACTTAAATAACTGGAAAGAAATCAGTGAAAATCATTTATCAAAAATATTGGATGCTTGTAATCAATATTTTGAAAACAACCCTTACAGTCAATGGTTTAACAAATTAGAATTTCTACTATCTGATACTTCTTATTCCTATTACTTTCCATTGAGTAATGTATGCCATTTGGATTTAATCCCATTTGCAACACTAAAAAAATGGTCAAACCTTTCTATAAAGAATCAAAAGAATCTTCTAAATAAATGTGCAGATATATTAGGAGATATTATAAACGAATCAAAACTTGAATATATAATATTAAACGGTACAACAGTAATCTCAACTTTTGAAAAGGTATCTAATATATCATTGGACAAAAACTTACAAGAAACTTGGCAACTAAACAGAATTAATGACTCCCATGTCTTAGGATATTCATTTACCGGAGCATTCAATAAAATAGGAAATGTGGAATTAAATAGAGAAATTAAGCTCATAGGGTTTAATCACAATATTCAAAGTAGTTTTGGTATCACAAAGGATGTAATGCTAAATATTAAGAATTGGATTAATACACAAATCAAATAGTAATTATGAAAAATACAGCACTTTATCGATCACTAGAAAATAAAATCAATACATATAATTCACAGAATAATAATATTTTATCTGGAATACTTGACCCTATTAAAAAAGATGTATTTATTAGACAGTTAATAGATAGTATTAGGAGAGTTAAGTATGTTGAAACAGTAAGCAGCAGAACAATATCCCCGGAAAGAGCTAACCCTCATAGTGATTTATTTGACCCTATTAAAGGAGCTTGCTATTTATTTCAACAAGGAAACTTTGACGAAGCTAACTGGTTAATATTTTTATCAAGTCATTTTGGAATTGACCCGATAAATGGATGGAAAATAACAAAAAATTTATACGGAAAGTTGGGAGAGGATGGGAATAATAGATGGTCATGGAGGGAGGTTACAAGTAATCCAAGCACATTTTTCAATTGGCTAGATATTAACTCATTACAAGTTAAGGGAGATGCGAAATTTGGAAATCATAGACGATATCAAAGTATATCTGCAACTAGTAATGCTGGAACAGGTGCTACGATATCGAGCTATATAAATTTAGTAGGAAATTCTCATTCTAGTTTTTTCTCTAATATTATTCAAGATTCTCCCTCTCCAAAAGTACTTTTCAATAGATTGTACAGGATTTATAAGGAAAATATTAAAGGATTTAGTAGATTGGGAACCTTTGATTTTCTATGTATGCTAGGAAAATCAGGAATCTTAAACATTGAACCAGACATACCTTATTTGAAAGGATCCTCAGGACCATTAACGGGAACTCAGATGCTTTATGATTTAAATCGACAACAAGCGGATGCTTCCACTTTAGAAAGTTATTTAGTTAATCTTGGAGAACATTTACAGCTAAGTTTTGGAATGCAAGTCTTAGAAGATGCATTATGTAATTGGCAAAAAAAACCTAGTCAGTATATCTATTTCAATGGTTAATATGAATTAAAGCTTCATTAATTTCTTCCCAAGTATATCTTTTTTTATAACCATTAAGATAACTTGGGCTTATTATTTTATAATGTTGCATTTGACCTACAATTATTCCTGGGGAAACACCAGCTCTCATAGCCAGTTCTAAGATTTTTCTTTTATCACTTTTTAACGTATACAATTCCTTTCGTAAATTAATATGAATTAGCATTTCAGCCGCAAATAAGTTCGCTTCTAATTCTTCATCAGCAACAAATTCCAAATTATTCTCTGATTCAATTCTTAACGATTTATGACTATGTAAAATCAAATGACCAGCTTCATGAAAAAATGTAAACCAAAACTGATCATCAGAAAGATATCTAAAGCTAAGTATAAGCAAAGCTTTATCTTCATCTATAAATTTTGTTGCTCCGCTTGCAGTACATTTTTGGGGTGTTGGAACAATCACAACAGCAACACCACAATCTTCACAATAACGTATTAGTTCTGGCAAGAATTGTTTTGGACTTTTTTTTCTGGTCAGAGGTTTTATTCTATCTTCTAGTGTCTCAATAAATAATTCCTTATCCCATTTTCTACATTTATAATTTCCTGCTAATATTTCAGCTCTTCTAATCCATGAAATTGTAGATAGGTTTTCAGAAATAAATGCACTTGATTTTCTAAATGAAACGGTGTTTAATAAGAAATCATATTTAACTTTAAAATCCTGAAAATTATCGACATTGAAAAAGTCTAAACAAGATTTGTAAATGTTATTCTTATTTTCTAGCCATCCAAACTTTAACATATCTTTGTAAGGCACCTGCTTTAACCAAACATCAATCTCATTTATATTTTCAAGTCCCTTTTTATACTGCTCTTCTCTCTTTAGCCAAAAACTCTTTGTTGAACCTAATACATTTTCTAATTTAGAAGCAAGATTTTCATCTATTGATAATTTCCCATTAAGTAATAATTCAATAGTATCTAAATCAATATTCATTTTGTGCGCAAAATCATTATTACTTACCTTTTTCTCGGATAATACATCTTTAATCGTACTTCCTGGAGGAGTTGCCCAATTAGGTGAAAATGGAAGTGTTTTGTTCATTATGAATCTCTGTTATTTTAATTCTAGTAATTTTAGTCCAATCTAATACTTCAGAAGTTTGAAGATTTAAATTATTAATGACAAAAATAAGTTTATATTTTTTACTGAGTTCTATTGTAAAATATACTTTTTTGTCTACCGAAAATTCTGTTGGATTTCCAAGTGGAATTTCGGACATGTTCTTGGCTGCCTCAAAATCTGATAATCTGTTTTTTAAACTTTGAATAATCTCTGGCTCCAAATAATTAATACCAGATTCATCATCCTCACAAATTTCACGTATTTTTTTATTTTGAAAAGAGATTATCAACTGTATACTAATTATTTAATCAAAAATACTAAATAAAAAACACTATATTCATACATATTTTACTTTTTTCGTGTGGTTTGGTCAGAATGGAGATTTTGGAGTTCTGAATATCTTAATTGCCGGTCATTTAAGCTATCTTTTACTATTAAATATATCCTTCAAAGCCACCATATCATCACTCACTTTCTTATCCAAAATCTTCGCATAGTGCTGTGTGGTTTTTATATTCGTGTGACCGAGCATTTTGCTTACACTTTCAATGGGTACTCCATTGGACAGTGTGATAGTAGTGGCGAATGTATGCCTTGCGATGTGAAATGTCAACTCTTTATTAATCCCACAGACGTTCACAATTTCTTTGAGATAGGAATTCATTTTTTGATTACTGAGTACGGGAAACAAGACATTTGAATTTACACATTCTGGGTGGTCTTCATATTTTAAAATCAGCTCCTGTGCTAAAGGTAATAACGGAACTCTGGTTGAGGTATCCGTTTTCTGACGATGCGTGAATATCCATTTGTCACCATCTATTCCAATATTGACGTTAGATTTAGACAATTTCTTTACATCAATATATGCGAAACCTGTATAACAACTAAAAAGAAAAATATCACGTACTTGGTTTAATCTGTCTGACGCAAATTCCTTTTCATAAATCGTCTGAATTTCTTCTTTAGTAAGATATGGTCGTTCAATAGCTTTAAGCTTTGCTTTGTAGCCTAGAAAAGGATCTTTGGAGAGCCAGCCATTCGCCAGGCATAACCGAATGATCTTTTTGAAATTTTTGATGTATTTTACTGCAGTATTGTTTGCACATTTACGAACACTACGAAGCCAAAAATCATAATCCATTATGAAAGCATGGTCGATCTTTGTAATGTCAATATCGGAAGTGTTATATTTCCAGATTAGGAATTCCTGCGTATGCTTTAACGATGTTTTATAACGCTCCAATGTTCCGGGGGCAAAATCCTGACCTACCAGTGCTTCTACTTTATTATTATGATCCTGAAAAATAGGAATGAGCATTCGGGTGGAAACATCGGTTCCAAGCAGTTTAGATTTTAAACTTTCTGATGTCACATCATGTTCCTCTTTCAGCATCAGGTAATGAGAATCGTAAACTTGTTGTTCCAAAGTTTTAAGATAGACATTAAGCGTTTTCGCCTCCTGAGAGTTGCCAACTGCTTTATGTGCTTTAACATCCCATTTCTGTGGGTCGATATACCTTTTAGCGGCAATGTCCGCTGCCTTGCCATCTATCGTGATTCTTAAGTAGATGGGAGCAGTTCCGTTTGTTCTGATTTTATTCTTTTTTATAAAGAATAACAGGTTGAATGTTTTGTTCATAGTGTGGTAACTTTAATTGTTAATAATTTACTTTTTGTTACCACTTTCTGCAAGATGTACAATCGTTAGACTGCCTATTAGTCGGGTTTCCCTGAATTTTTCGTGACCTATTTTCCAATTTTCAGGATGGGTCACGGAATAGGTCATATAAATCGTGACCTATTTTGATTTTTTTTGATTCTAGCGCAAAACAAAAAACGCTGTAAACATTGATGTTTACAGCGTTTTAGCTTATTTTAGTATCTCTACCAGCGGAGAGAGAGGGATTCGAACCCCCGGACCTGTTACAGTCAATAGTTTTCAAGACTATCGCAATCGACCACTCTGCCATCTCTCCTGAATAACGGCTATACCGTCGTTTTCAGTGGTGCAAATATAAAACGATTTTACATTTCTGCAAAACTTTTCTGTTAGAAATTTTAACAGGTCTTAATAAGGAGCTAAAAATCAATGGAATTATTTTTAGTTCAGTTGTTACACTTATATGGATCATATGATTAAAAACGAAAATGTATGACACTTTAAATATGGCTAAGACTCTAAACTTGCTAATTTGTATTTGAAGCACCAATGAAGAAATTGCCACGAATGCACGAATTTAAATTGTTGATGCCTTTTATTAAGTTCACCCTTGATTTTGTCATTAAAATATTCGTGCATTCGTGGCAAAAATATATTTGTCTAATGAAAGAATGGACACGAATACACAAATTTAAATTGTTGACGCTTTTTATTAAATTCACCCTTAATTTTGTCATTAAAATATTCGTGCATTCGGGCAAAAATATATTTGTCTAATGAAAGAATGGACACGAATACACGAATTTAAATTGTTGATGCTTTTTATTAAATTCACCCTTGATTTTGTGATGAAAATATTCGTGCATTCACGGCAAAAAAAAATATTTGTCCGTATTTGATTAATGAAAAAAATTGCCACGAATGCACGAATTTGAATCGTTGATGCCTTTTTAAATTAAGTTCACCCTTGATTTTGTCATAAAAATTAGTGAATTCGCGGCAAAATATTAGCCAAAAATAGAGAATTGCATTATTTTTTCAAATGCAAAAGCAGTTCATTTTAACTGCAAAAAAAAGCGTTAAATCGCGCTAAATGCCTGTAAGATTGTACTATACTTCTTAATTATCTGTTATTACATCTCTGTTGATCTTACTTCACATAACATCCTATGTAAATTTAATATATAATTGTGGTAGATATCGTGCAGGAGTAATTATTTCAATATGAATCCATTGTAATATATTCCGAAAATCTCACTTGTTCCTTTCTGTTATTAAATTAAACGATAACAATATGTTGTAGTTTCAGGACAAGTATTGTGGATATATTCTTCAAAATATAAAAACGCACACGTGAAGAAAAACAACCGATTTAACAGTGTAGCCAATAATGTCTTTTATGTAAAGACAATTTTGCTTCTGCTTTTCTTCGGTTTTGCTGTATCTGCATCTGCTTATCCGGTTAAGATTAAAAAAGATGATGCAGAAAATAAAACTTCAAAATCTCTTCCGGATTCTATTTCCCAACATTCTGATCATGGAACGACAAAAATTTATATATCAGGAGGTACTGTTTTTTATAATGTTCATGAACTCAAAGGAAATATAGAATTCATACAAAAAGAAAAACCTGCAAAATCAGAGATTGTAAAAATCTCAAAACGTATAAGGAAGACTGTAAAACGAAATCGTGTAAAGCTTAAAACAGAAGAAAAAAAATATACCGCTAATGCCCGGTTCATAACGCTTTCTTCTAAATCTGATGACTATATTTCCGGAAGTAATGGAAAAATTATAACAATATCAACTACCAATCCGAAACCCAGGATAGAGTTATTAAAGGTAGAATATCATTCTTACGTCTATATTCTTGCACAAGAAAAATGCATTTCCAGATATATGCCGTCTTTTACTCATGAAATTACTCATTGGGAAATGCACATTCGCCCTCCTCCGGTGATTTACCAATTCATTTAGAAGGATGTATTTGTAATTGTTAGAAGCTAAGATCATTTTATTCTGATACGGAAATAATTCCTAAAAGAGTAAAGCCCTTAAATCAGAATGAAAAACATATTCCCTCTCTGTTAAGGCTAAAATCTCTAAGAAAATTTAGAGTCATGGTTACGGGTGCTTATGTCAATTAAATACACTTTTAAATATTCTCAGTTTATCATCTACTATTAACTAAAATGACTTAAAAATGATACAAAAAATTCTATTAACGGCTCCTCTTTTAGCTGTTGCAATGTTTTCATACGGGCAATCTGGAAAAGGAGTTGGGATTATAAAAGCAGGTACGGTGTCTCCGGCTAATTTTCCTGATCCTTCATCTATTTTGGATGTTCGGTCAGGAGATAAGGGTTTTCTTGCACCCAGAGTTGCATTGACTTCCCTTACAAGTGCCGCACCGGTTACCACCATAGTTGGCAACAATCTTAAAACGGGGCTTTTGGTCTATAATTCTACAGATAATGTAGATTTAGATAAAGGGTACTACTACTGGAACGGTGTGCAATGGCTTCCCTGGAAAAAGGATTCAAATTCTATCCAAAGCTCTGTGGCATTAGGAATTAGCACAACAACACTTGGGTATCTGCCACAGGGAAGTGGAGCTACTGCGCCGGCTACCTTTACTTACGGAACTATAAAAGGCACCAAAGTGGGATGCTACAAATTTACATCAGGCAATAATCACTCTTTTTGTGGCTATGATCTGAAGGATAATGCAACAAACACTGCTACAGGTGTAAACTGGCCAACGTCTTTTGCGATTGCCAAAAGTATAAATGGTTATCTGGCTACAGCTACAAGTAACGCAGAATGGACCTTTATAAAAGATAATCTTCTTCCTGCTACTTTTGCTTCACAAAACCAAGATAATGTTTGGTTGGGATTTAATAAAGTTACCTATCCCGGTAATCCCAAACAGTTTACCTGGATCACAGGAGAGAAGTCTATGGTAGCTTGGGAGCGGGCAGGCATAGCGGCTTCTCCTTATCTGGCCAATGCAAGCTTTGAATTTAACTTTGATGTCAACCAGCCGGATGATGCGGGTGGAGCAGAAGGGTGCGTGCATGTGGTTCCTACATCGCAAAGCGCCAATAGAGTATGGAATGATGCCGGGTGTACGAGCACTACAATTTTTTCTAAACCCGCGTCTTTCCTCATCGTAGAATTTCAAAATTAAACACTACAAATTATGAAAATTTTTTATCTAGCTATATGTGCTTTGGCTCTCAGTATACATGGACATGCCCAGGTTTATATGAATGTGACACCGGGGCAGGAAAAACCATCTGCGATACTGCAGGTAGACTCTTCCACTAAAGGAGTTTCTCTACCTAATGTGGCCTTAACGTCCACTGGTGACAACACAACTGTTACCTCGCCAAAAGAAGGCTTACTGGTATATAATACCAATACTTCAGCTGATGTAAAACCAGGGTATTACTACAGGTATAATAATGCCTGGCAGCCTATGGGGAAGATTACAGATATCTACATTTTTCAGCAAAAGATAGACCAGGAGGTATTGGGATATGTACCGGACAATACAGGAATTACGCTTGATAATTCAGCAGGAAGTGTTGGAAGCAGCGTTGGAACCTGGAATAAAGCGGGTTGTGTTAAATGGGATGTTACCGCAGGAGGTAACGGCCATACTTATTGTACCTACAAACGTGGCGCTACTTCTACCACTTGGGAGGATGCCTTCACATTTGCTAAAGAAAGAGGAGGTTATCTGGTGACCATCACATCTGATGCGGAAAGAAACTGGCTGCAGACTAATGTTATCACTCCCAAATCTTTAGCCGCAAACATCTGGCTGGGCTATAATAAATACCAGAGCCGCTACATTCCACTGGCCGGAAATAATAATGATGCCCCTTTTGCAACGTATCGATACAAATGGATTACCGGAGAAAAATGGGTGGTAAACTGGGAAGCCCCTGCCGGAGCGGTAGTGCAAAGTAATTTTGCTACGGGGGAACCTAGTATAGTCGCTTCCAACGGTTGTGCTTATATAATGTCATCAGCAACCAATGCAGCCAGACAATGGAATGACAATAATGGTGCATCTATTTCAGGTGCTAATGATCTGATTGTTGAATTTCAAGATACCTATTAAAAAAAACAGAACATTATGAAAAAATCAATATATATATCAATACTGGCATTTGCCTGTGCTACAAATATAACATTTGGTCAGGTTGGAATAGGTACACCAAGCCCTGATCCTTCTACTGTATTAGATGTGGTAGCTTCTGATAAGGGTTTTCTGGCCCCGCAGATAGCTTTGGCTTCTCTGGCAGATGCTTCAACTATAAATGCGCCGGAAGAAGGAATGTTGGTGTACAATACAACAGATAATGCATTGTTAGATCCCGGGTATTACTTCTGGGACGGTACCACCTGGCAGCCAACAGGGCTTGGATCCAGAACTAATATCGTGTCAGATGGTGTTATACCTGCTATTCTTGGATACACCCCGGATGGTATACACCCCGGAACCGGCTCGACGACCACAGTAGATGGAGTACTGTTTACGAACAGGGGATGTACACGATGGACAGCTGCAGGAGGTAATAATCATTGGTATTGTGCTTATACCAGCGGTGCGAATGGTGCTACTACTGCCGGAGGTGTTAATTGGGGTACTGCCTTCAATGTAGGCAAGCAATTAAAAGGCTATCTGGTAACGATCACTTCTAATGCGGAACTGGCTTTCATTACAACCAATATTTTAAACAGTACCAATGGTGGATACGGAAATTTCAGCAATAATATATGGATAGGAAACAGTAAAGCTATCAATATGTCTTTTGCCCCGGCCAACCAGCCGGCCCCAGGGATTCCCATCGAGTTTTTATGGATTACAGGTGAAGAATCCAAATATAACTGGAGCAATACAACCACTGTACAACAGAATTTTGCTAATAATACAGGTATTCAGAATGAGCCCAATAACTTAGGGAATAATGAAGGCTGTACTCATATCTGGCCTAACCACAGCAGTTTCCCTGTTGCATTAAGACGTCTTTGGAATGATGCTCCCTGTACAGTTACCAGCTTCTGGCCGGGAAATTTAACGGCTGAACAAAGAGCTATGAACCAGCTGGTTATAGAGTTTAACCAATAATATTTAAACAGAAGATTTCTAATAAAAGTATTCCTAATGTCTACGAATGACAAGGCATAGTCATATTTCATTTGAATTAATTATTTCTTCAACCGGGTAGATTAGTCATTCACTTTTCATAATTTTTGTTTTAATTTGCTCTGGTTGAAGAATTTTCATGGTAAATCTGTTTAAACTTATATTTTATATAGTTGGCCAATCGAAAAGGCGAAAATATTTTATTCGATATTATTTATTAAAAAACATACATATTATTGAATAAATAAGGGAGAAATGCCAAAGCTCGAGGTGATTAACAGGTATAAAATGCCCAAAACAACTTATATAAATGGATAGAAAATAGGGTAACCCTGGAAAACCAATAAGTATCTATCCCAACAAAACTATTAACTATTAAAACAACTCATTCAATAACATCTATTTGAAATGGCTTGATAACGAAAAAGCAAATTAAAATTAAAAGAGAATGGAAAAATTGGAACCTGACTATAAGCGTATTTATTCTGATATCATCAGTACAAAATGCCCTGATGAGAAAGAAGAATTTCAGGATTTATTAAATAAATCAAATTTAACCGTATTTGATATAATAGAACTCAACCGGAAGATTTTTGGTTTGAATACGGATAAATCAACAGAGACATTCAATCAGAAGCATCGTTCCTACGGGAAGTCTGATATTTTAAAGATGTTGGATTATCAGAAAGCGTATAAACTTAACAATTCCCAACTGGCAAAGCATTTCAATTTAAGCAGAAATTCGGTGACTAAATGGAAGAAGATGTTTATTATGTAATTTAATGTTTAACTCAGCATGTAAAATATGGCAGTACAATAAACAAAAGAACTTTTTATATGAAGCTTAGGTTTGCTAATGGAAATGGTAAAGAAAGATGACATCACCAATATAAGCGGGTTTTTCCTGTCCTTTGATGATTAGTTTAGCTTCTATTACTGCCTTAACCGTTCCTCTGAGATTGGTAATCAGCTTTACGGTGGCCTGAAGCTGTACCTCACTGTTTACAGGAACAGCTTGTCCAAATCTGAAGTTTTCAATTCCATAATTAATTTCCATCTTAACATTTCTTACTTCAGCAATCTGTTTCCATAGGTAGGGGATAAGGGATAACGTTAAGTAGCCATGTGCTATGGTTGATTCAAAAGGCCCCTGTTTTAAAGCTTTTTCTTCGTCCACATGGATCCACTGGTAATCCAATGTTGCAGCTGCAAATTTATTTATCTGAAGCTGATCTATCCTGTGCCAGTTAGATACTCCTATCACTTTTCCTTCATAGGATTTGTATTCTTCAAAACTGTTAATAATTATCATTTTTGCCTTATATTAGTCTAAATTCACACAACCTTTCAGGTTAAATAATTGGATAAAAGACAATTTCCACCTGTTGGAAAACGGAAAATAAATTATAAAATTATGAAGAATTTAATAATTATAAGAATTAAACGAAATAAAAATGACAGATGTGTTGATCAACCGTAAAGTAGTGCTGACACACAGATAAAATAGGTTATCGGCTTTATTATTTAAGACTAAATAACGGCTGGAAAAATAATAAATGTAAAAAAGTTTTGTATTTCAATAAATTAAGTCTACATTTGTAAAATAATCAGGCTCCTGCCGATGCTTCTTCTGAAACTTTTGAGTTTACTCTTCTTTCTCAGTCTTCGCTTTTTCAGCCGCTAATTTTGTTATCCAATATATCAGGTGAAGTACCTTTTTTAAAATTGAATATTTTCAATACCCTAAAAAATTTCCAACATCATTTTTGTTTACAAATCGATTTATTATTATTCTGATGATTGTGTCAGTATAGTAATGGCAAAAGCCAAAAAAAATTTTAATACAATAATTTTATAATATAATACAATGCAACAAGGAACAGTAAAATTCTTCAATGACGCCAAAGGTTTTGGTTTTATTACACCATCAAACGGCGGTCAGGATGTTTTCGTACATACATCAGGTTTAATCAATGATATTCGCGAAAACGACACTGTGACATTCGATTTAGAAAACGGTAAAAAAGGCATTAACGCAGTTAATGTACGTGTAGTATAAATTAAGAAGAAAGACTCAAATCTTTCTCTATGTTAAAAAAAGCAGCAGGTGGACAGTAATGTTACCTGCTGTTTTTCGTATATAACTTTCCAAACCCGAAACCAATAATTCCTTTGCTCGAAAGGAATTTTGTATTTAAACCATATAATTAAAAAGAGATGAATTTCATAAATGGGTTAACTCTATAAGATGTTTTTTACCGGAGATCTCCATCAGATCCAATATTTCGGATTTATTCACCTGGAAAAAAGATTATCTTTACCACCTTAATGAATAACAATGAAACGATTTTGCTTTCTGATTACTGGTTTTCTTATCTTTAGTCACATCTATACTCAGGCACAGACAGACAGTGTAAAGAACTATGTAATCAGTGCTCTTGATCTTATGAAAGCTAAATCTGTCAATAAACACCGTATCAACTGGGATTCGCTGTATACAGATTCCCGTAAAAAGGCTGAAAATCTTCATACGGTAAGAGATACCTATCCGTTAATTAAAAATATCCTAGGAACCCTCAAGGACGCACATTCCAATTTCTTTCCACCCGAAATGGTTCAGGCCTATACACTTGGTTATAGAGCTACGGGCCAGGCATTTCCGGTTATTGAAGCAAAAATGACTGAAAATCAGTTGGCTTATATCAATATTCCAGGCATTGCCTGTTATCATTTCGCAGAATGGGATGAGTTCGTCAACACCTTTTACCAGAAAATTGAAGAGCTGAACTCTCATAACCCCAAAGGTTGGATACTTGACCTCAGAGATAATGGCGGTGGAATGTTTTACCCGATGCTGGCAGCTATGTCACCAATGCTGGACAGACAAAAAGCTATTGGAACTGTAGATGCGGAAGGTGAATACTCGTTTTTTAAATATGATTCGGATGGAAACCTCTTTGAGGGTAAGCAGCTTGTTCATTATTTTAATGTTAAAAAAGCTCCTCAGCGGATTACGAAACCTATTGTAGTGATGGTTAGCAGGAAAACGTCAAGTTCAGGTGAATTTTGTACTGTTGCATTTGCCGGCCAAAAAAACACAACGGTTATCGGCCGGAATACGATGGGACTAACCTCCGGAAATCAGGAATATAAACTTTCTGACGGAGCATTTCTTGTTTTAACAACCGGAAATATAGTAGACCGGACTAAAAAAGAATATTCTGAAGTAGGACAGGGGTTTTCTCCCCAGGTTCAACTGAAAGACCTCTCAGATGCAGGATATATGAAAGCAGCATATGATATATTATTAAAGAAATAATAAGTTATTAGGTCAATAAAGTTTTAACGGCCCGGTCTTTAATCAATTGTCTGAAAGAAAAATCAGGCTCACACATTTCCATTTCGTCCTGTTTAATGCATATTTCATAAAAACCATTGGTGTTTTCCGTTTAAATGTTTTGTTATATACAGGAATTCAAATACTTATTGTGGGTTAGGAGAAGTCATATGAAGGCCGACAAAAGGAAAAAGCAAAGAAACTATCAAAAAATGACGGCAGATAAATCCTGCCAACGTCTTAAAAACATGATAAGAAATTAGCTTAAACCTGGTGTTTGTATTCTAAAAACAGAATGTAAAATATGAGTAAAAAAGACAAATACGGACTGAAATTCCTAAAATTAACTACAGATGGAAATGTCGGTTATAACTGCATCCGGAAAGACGGAATTGTTGATAAAAATAACCTGCTCCAGTTTTTAAGTTATTTGAATATATCCCTTACTGAGTTCCTTTTAAAAGAAATAAATGATTACATACACAATACAAAGGCTCCCGATTATACACCTTATGATTCAATGGTATTGGAGCATATGGACCTGAAGATTCATTATCCGGAATTTATAATTGATGATCAGCCCGATACGTTTCCATTGGCGGATATCAGAGATTTATTACAGGAATGGCTGGTATTTTTAAAATCTTAGAACTTTTTTAAAATCAATGACATATGAATTCACTGTCATTTAACTGACAGGTTGTGCGTTTTTCCCGGTATAATAAATTTTCGGTAATATTTTTTTTAAAAATTGATTTATAAGCATATATGTGTGGTATGTAGGCGTAAAATGATGAAAAAAATAAATGTTTTTCGAAATTTTGTGAGTATTTTTGGAGGTACTTAAATATAAAATAAACCCCAAGTACTGATTCATCTTATGATCTTAATTGTTGATGATAACCAAAACAATCTCTATTCATTAAAAAAACTGCTGGAATCTAAAGATTTTCAGGTAGATACAGCCAATTCCGGAGAGGAAGCATTAGGAAAAGCAATAAAAAATAATTATGCACTGATTATTTTAGATGTGCAAATGCCGGGAATGGACGGATTCGAGGTAGCAGAAACATTAGCGGATTACAGCAAAACAAAAGAAGTACCCATTATATTTTTATCCGCAGTAAATACCGAAAAGAAATTTATAACCCGCGGATATGCCTCAGGAGGAAAAGACTATGTCACAAAACCCGTAGATCCTGAAATTCTTTTGCTGAAAGTCAAAACATTTTACAGTCTTCAGGAGAAGAATCTTGCCATGAAGAAGACCCAGCAGAGTTTGGAGCTGGAGGTGAAAGGCAGACGGGAATCGCAGGTGACCATGAAGTCACAGATCGACCATTTCCAATTGATGCTCGAATCGCTGCCGCAGATTGCATTTACACTCAATGAAGACGGAAATATAGAATTTGTCAACTGCAAATGGTATCAGTATTCAGATACAGATGCGGATTTTCCCGAAGTTCATCCCGATGATTTTAATATCAGAGAAGAATTTGAACGCTGCAGAAAAAGAAATAAAGCGCTGGAACTGGAAGTAAGAATAAAGAAAGTGGATTCCGGAGATTACAGATATCACCTCTTACGGATAACTCCGGTGACCGACGGAAATGTAGTGAAAAACTGGGTAGGAACCTTTACCGATATCGACGACCAGAAAAAAGTAGAAAAAGAAAAAGACGAATTCCTGAGTATCGCCAGCCACGAACTGAAGACGCCTTTAACAAGTATAAAAGCTTATGTCCAGCTGCTGGACCGTAAGCTGAAACTAGATAAGCAAAGTGCCGAAGCAGGCTTTATGGGCAAGGTTCAGGATCAGATAGAAAAACTCAATACCCTGATTACCGATCTGCTGGACGTTTCGAAAATAGAAAACGGTAAGCTTAAAATCAACAGAAAGCCAACCAGTCTTGAAAACGTGATCAGCAATGCCGTTGAAACCATCATCCAGACACATGATGAGAATAATGTCAAGATAAAGCGGCACGGTATAAAGCCGGATGTCCTGATTCCGTTGGATGAAATACGCATAGAGCAGGTTCTGATTAATTTCCTGACCAACGCTATTAAATATTCTCCGAAAAACAACCAGATTATCGTCACCACCTTTGTAGACGAAGAAAAGCAGGAAGTAAAAGTAAGTGTCACTGACTTCGGAATAGGAATTCCCGATTTTAAACAGGATGCTGTTTTTCGCAAATTTTACCGTGTAGAAGAATCTTCGCTTCAGTTTCAGGGGATGGGAATCGGTCTGTTTATCTGTTCGGAAATCATCAAACAGCACCACGGAACCATTGGAGTTTCCAGCAAAATAGAAGAAGGTTCTACCTTCTATTTCACCTTACCTTTAAATTAATCCCATGCCGAAAAAAATAATCAGAAATCTTCAGTTTGGGGTCGGATTATCTTTACTGATCCTGATTGCAAGTTCGGTGGCTTCCTACCTGAGTATACAGAACCAGATGGAGCACCGGGAAAGCCTGTCCAAAAGCAGACGCTCTATCACTGCTGTAAAAGATGTTCTCGTTGCTTTACTGGATGCAGAAACAGGAAGCAGAGGCTATCAGCTTACCGGAAGAGAAAACTTCCTGGAACCTTACAACCGAAGCTTAACCGAATTTTCTAAAGCGATAGAACGGGCAAAATCTCTTGGTATTTCAGATAAAAACCAGTTGCAGCGTTTAAAAGATCTGGAAAAAAATGTTGACAGCAACATGAGCAATTTAAAGCTGTTTGTTAAAAACAGAAGGAACGGTATTGTCATGACGCAGCAGCAGATTCTGATGAGCAAAAGCTACATGGACAGATGCCGTGAGATTGTCCGTGATTTCGTACAGTACGAAGAAAGCCAGCTCGAAATTAAAAATAAAGATCTCAACCGTTCATCCGGTACTACCGTTATATTTATCATTGTCTCGGCAATAACAGCAATAATAGTTACCATCTTTTTTTATGTAAAGCTGAAGGCGGATCTGATCCGGAGAGAGAAACTTGAAAAAGAATTATTGGCAAAAGATCTTGAAATAAGCAGACGTGTAAGTGCTATCCGGCAGATAGCAAACAGGGTGGCCAACGGAGATTACAGCCAGAAAGCGGTAGATAACTCACAGGATGATCTCGGAGATCTGGTAGATTCTCTGAATCATATGACCGATTCTCTGAAAAAATCTTTTGACAGTATCAGTAAAAATGACTGGCACCAGAAAGGTCTTGCCTTACTCAATGAATCTCTGGTAGGTAATAAAACCGTGAAAGAAATCTCCGATGCGTCACTGAATCAGCTTATAGAATACGGAAAATGCATCAATGGTGCCTTATATCTGTATGATGAGGGAACACTTAAGCTTAATACCGCTTTCGGCCTTGAAAGTGCTATGAAAAAGACTTTCGAGCCGGGAGAAGGAATGGTTGGCCAGGCTTTTAGCAATGAAAAAATACAGGTTTACAATAACCTGAATGAAGACGATTTTGCTGTAAGTTTTGCCAGCAGCAAAGTTAAAATCAACGGAATATTACTGTCGCCGATTCAGGCAGACGGTCACTATATCGGTATACTCGAACTGGGCTCTACGTCAGACTTTGATGAAGGCAGGATTAATTATTTCGCTGAATGCAGCCGTAACATCGGAATTGCTTTAAACGCAGCTAAAAGCCGTGAAAAAGAGCAGCACCTGCTGGAAGAAACACAGGCTCAGTCAGAAGAGCTGCAGGTACAGCATTCCGAATTGGAAAACCTCAATACCGAATTAGAAGCCCAGACCCAAAAATTACAGGCATCCGAAGAAGAGCTCAAAGTACAGCAGGAAGAGCTGATGCAGGCTAATGCCGAGCTGGAAGAACGTTCAAGAATGCTCGAAGAGAAAAATCACCTCATTGCAGAAAGAAACAGCGAAATCCAGAAAAAAGTGGAAGAACTCGCTTTAAGCACAAAATACAAATCCGAATTCCTGGCCAATATGTCCCATGAATTGAGGACACCGCTGAATTCAATTCTTCTTCTTTCAAGATTGATGGCGGAAAACCCAGACGAAAACCTGAATGAAGACCAGATAGAATCGGCAAAAGTTATTCAGAGTTCCGGAAGCAGTCTCCTTACACTGATTGATGAGATTTTAGATCTTGCCAAAATAGAATCAGGTAAAATGTCACTTGAATACCAGGATGTGGTGATTGATGATGTGGTGAAAGATCTGAAAAATATGTTTAATCCGGTTATTCAGGAAAAGAAAATCAGATTTGATATCCAAATAGACAGTGATGTTGAAAAAAGCATCCAGACTGACAGGCTTAGAGTAGACCAGGTACTGCGTAATCTCTTGTCCAATGCTTCGAAATTTACCACAGAAGGAAGCATTACTTTAAACATATCAAAAGACACTAAAAATAAAGACTTCATTGTTTTCACGGTAAAAGATACCGGAATAGGAATCCCAAAAGAAAAGCAGGCAATCATTTTTGAGGCATTCCAGCAGGCCGACGGTTCCACGCGCCGTAAATTTGGCGGTACAGGATTAGGACTGTCCATAAGCCGTGAAATTGCAAGACTACTCGGAGGCGAATTGAGCCTGAAAAGCACAGTGGACGAAGGCAGTGAATTCAGTCTCGTTATTCCTGTAAAAGCTGTATCTGAAACAGCTCAGCCTGAAACAGACCAGCATTTGGTGGAAATCATCCGGGAAGACGCTGAAAAGATCCAGAATATTTTGGAAGCCACAGAAACCCAGCCGGCATTATCTGCACAAATGTTGCCCATTCCGGAAGCTATAGAGGACGACCGGGACACAATAACCGCACAGGATAAGGTGATTTTAATTGTTGAAGACGATATTCATTTTGCAAAAGCCTTGCTCAAATATGCCCGCATCAATCAGTATAAAGGAGTAGTGGTTGTACGAGGCGATCATGCATTGTCCGCAGCCGTTCAGTACCATCCGCAGGCTGTTTTACTCGATGTTCAGCTTCCTGTGAAAGATGGTTGGCAGGTAATGAGTGAACTTAAATCGAATGCTGTGACCAGACATATTCCTGTTCATATGATGTCCGTGTTGCAGCTTGAAAAAGAAAGCTTAATGAAAGGCGCCATTGATTTCATCAGTAAGCCGATGGCCCTCGATAAAATGACCGATGTTTTCAAAAAAATTGAAGAAGCCCTTCAAAAATCTCCCCAAAAGGTTTTAATTGTAGAAAACAATGCTAAACATGCCAGTGCGCTGGCCTATTTCCTGGGGAATTTCAATATTTCCTTATCGGTAGAAAATAACGTTGAAGACAGCGTTAAAGCTTTAACTGCAGACCATGTAGATTGTGTCATCCTGGATGTAGAAGCTTCAAAAGGCAATGAATACCAGATCATTGAATCCATCAAAAGTTATGAAGGACTGGAAAACCTGCCGATCATTATCTTTACAGAACACAGTTTATCCAAATCCGAAGAACTTAAGATCAAGCAGTATGCAGATTCTATTGTAGTAAAAACAGCCCATTCCTACGAAAGAATTTTAGATGAAGTAGGTTTATTCCTACATTTGGTGGAAGAAAAAAACAATTCTGTTGAAACAGCAAGAAACAAAGTGTTAGGATCATTAACCGAAGTTCTGAGCGGTAAAAAAATATTGATTACCGATGATGATGTCCGTAATATTTTCTCTTTGACTAAAGCCCTGGAAAAGTATAAAGTTGAGGTCGTTGTTGCCATGGACGGGAAACATGCCCTCCAGCAGATCAAAGAGCATAAAGATATAGACGTTATTTTAATGGATATGATGATGCCCGAAATGGATGGCTACGAAACCATAAAAGAGATCAGAAAGATGCACGCCTTTACAAAGCTTCCAATAATTGCCATTACAGCAAAATCTATGATTGGAGACCGCGAGAAATGCATCGTGGCAGGAGCTTCAGATTACATCTCCAAACCCGTAGATATCGATCAGCTGTTGTCCCTGCTGCGTGTCTGGTTATATGAAAGTTAAAATGATGAACAAGAAAGTTTTAATTGTGGACGATGATCCACGCAATATATTTGCACTCAAACTAACCCTGAAATCCCGTGGATACCAGGTTGAAAGTTCCATGAATGCTCAGTTAGCTTTTCAGATATTAAAAGACAGTGAAATAGACATTATCCTTATGGATATGATGATGCCTGAGATGGACGGTTATGAAGCGGTAAAGATCATTAGAAACACACCGGCTGTCAGCCGTATTCCCATAATCGCCGTTACAGCACAGGCCATGCCTGAAGACCGCCAGAAATGTCTCGATGCAGGAGCTCAGGACTACGTATCCAAACCGATTGATGTGGATCAGTTGATTACAGCCATAGAAAAACTGCTATAAATGCTGGAGCCGAGCATTGTAAAAGATGAAGAAGTAGAATACCTGATAAAAGATGTTTATGAGATGTACGGTTATGACTTTTCAGAGTACAGCCGGGCTTCTTTTAAACGCCGGGTAAACCGTATCTGTCTGATTGACAGGTTTACCAGCTTTGCAGAGCTGCGGTACACCATCCTCAATAATCCGGAATACCTGAAACGCTTTGTAGAAGAAATAACGGTGAACGTGACAGAAATGTTCCGCGATCCCTATTTCTTTAAAGCACTCAGAGAAAAGATTTTGCCCCAGCTTGGGACCTATCCCCTCATCAGGATCTGGGTGGCAGGCTGCTCTACGGGTGAAGAAGCTTATTCAATGGCCATACTGCTTAAAGAAGCCAATCTGTATCATAAATCACTTATTTACGGTACAGATCTCAATCCATCCGTTCTGGAAACTGCGCGGTCTGGGGTTTTTCCATTGCAGCAGATGAAAACCTATTCGGAAAATTACATGTTATCCGGTGGCAAAAAAGACTTTTCCGATTATTATACCGCCAACTACGACAGTGTAAGATTTGATAAAAGTTTGAAGGAAAAACTGATTTTGTCCACTCATAACCTGGTTTCCGACAGTTCTTTTAACAGTTTTCAGCTGATCATCTGCAGAAATGTGCTTATCTATTTCGACAGAGGATTACAGGAACGCGTTTTTAGACTTTTTGATAACAGTCTTGAAAACCTGGGCTATCTAGCACTCGGATCAAAAGAAACCCTTAGATTTTCTAAACTGGACAGAAATTACCATCAGGTAGAAGACCAGCGCATCTGGAAAAAAACAGAGCATATGTAATACACTGATATGAAAATAATAAACACAAAAACAGAATTAGTCGTTATAGGAGGTTCTGCAGGAAGCCTGCAGGTCATTCTTGGAATGCTGAAAAAATTAAAGGAAGATCTGAATTTTCCTATTGTTCTGGTACTCCATCGCAAGGCCTATTCAACCAATATCCTGCAAACCTTGCTGCAGCAGTTTATTTCCATGGAAGTTGTGGAAATTGATGATAAGACAGAAATTCAAAACAATAAAGTGTATGTTGTCCCTGCAGACTATCACATGCTGTTCGAAAACAAACATATGATGTCACTGGATTTTTCGGAGAAGATGAATTATTCACGGCCATCCATTGATGTCACTTTCAAATCTGCTGCGGAAGTATATGGAGAAAACCTGGTGGGCGTTCTGCTTTCAGGGGCCAATGCAGATGGAGTGGAAGGTTTGGAACTGATCAAGAAAAATAAAGGAAAAGTCTGGATCCAGGAACCGGAGACCGCAGAGGTAGACTATATGCCTAAACACGCTCTGCAGAAGGTGGCCTGTGATTTAATCATTAAGCCGGATAATCTGGCAGGCTATATCAATGAATTATAAAAATACATATAACAAACCCTAAGATTTTAACAGAACAAATATGAATACAAAGAAAATTTTGATTTTTGATGATGACACAGCTATTTTAGAGGTAATCACCATCATTTTTGAAGAGAATGGGTATCAGGTCGAAATTTCAGAAACATCTCACGATATTTTGGAAAAAGTTGCCAAGTTTCAGCCCGATGTTATTCTTATGGATAACTGGATTCCGAAAATCGGAGGAGTGCAGGCAACGCAGCTTTTGAAAAGCCATGAAGAATTCAGATCAATTCCTGTTATTTATGTAACAGCCAATAATGATATCGTTAGACTGGCGGAAGAAGCTCAGGCTGATGATTACGTGGCAAAACCATTCAATCTGGACGATTTGGAAGAAAAAGTGGCTAAATATTTGAAAGAGCAGAACTAAATCAATCGTTTTTCCTGCGAAAACCGAAAATCTGATATTAAAGTAAACAAAACAATCCTTGCATCATGTGCAGGGGTTGTTTGTACCTAACCAATCCTTCTGGCCGGCTGCTGCCTTAATTCCCCCAAATGCCTGATCCTTTCACGGATAAGATCAACAGTGCATTTCCCACTATTAATCTCAGCGATCAGTGCCGATAAAAATATTTTCAGCTCAGGGCAAGACAGAATCTTATGGGTATATGTAGTGGCAATAATGGTCTTTTTAGACACAATATTCTGTGTAAAGATATATTCTCCCTCCAGATTAATGTCCAGGCAAAACTGATCTGCTATACTGAAAGACAGATACCGGTGTATCAGATCCATATTTTTTAACATATTTTCCATCGTGGGGTATTTATATCTTATACAATAATATTCATGCCATACTTAATTTTTTGTTGATTTTTTTATGGACAGTCAGGCAGAAGCGGTATGGACATTGGATATTTAAAATAAATATTATATTGCTGCTGATATAAACTGTAAGAAACTGCTTAAATTTTTAAAATCTCGCTGAGTGGGCAGATTACGCATGTTTTTATAATTGAAATAAATCTGCGTCATCCGCGAAATCTGCGAGAGAAATCTGTTTCTTTAGTAATTATTTCTGCATAATTTTATTGAATAAAATTTAAACAGGCTCTAAAACTTTAAACCGAACTTATCAAATTATTTCAGTATCCATGTTAAAAGATATTATCTCCAAACACCTTACCGCTGTTTTTTGTGGAATTAATCCGGGTTTAAAATCTGCTGAAGAAGGGCATCATTTTTCCGGAAAGAGTAACCGTTTCTGGAAAGTACTTCATAAATCCGGTCTTACCCCTTACCAGATAGAAGCTGTAAACGATACAGACATTCTGGATTTCGGGTACGGGCTTACAACAGCTGTAGCAAGAGCAACATCGCGTGCTGATGAGCTTGCAAAAGAAGAATTCGACGGTTCCCTGGAGCTTTTTAAAACAAAAATGACGAAATTTCAGCCGGAGTATATTGTATTTCTCGGTAAAGCGGCATACAGGTCCTTTTCAGGAAAAAAAGAAATTCAATGGGGATCGCAGCCTGAAGATTTTTGTGGCTGCCGGGTCTGGGTTCTGCCCAACACCAGCGGTTTGAACCGGGGATTCAGCTTAGATGACCTTGTTGAATCTTATGAACGGTTTTATAAGGAAATTCAGAAATAATCTTGGAAGATCCTCATACTTGCCGCAGAAATAAACAGAATCTTTTCCATCAATTTTGAAATCTATTTAGCAGATTTCCTATTTTTGTCAAAATCTGTTATTCATGAAGAACGTCCTGAGCTGGATATTAATTGCATTTCTTACCGTTTCTCTTTTGAATAACTGTTTCAGTAATAGTGTTCAGAAGGAGATCAGGGAGAAATCCTCATTCCTTGCCGAATTGAGGAAATTGTATTCTTCCGGGGACCCTTCAAAATGGCCGAAACCCATTCTGGACCCGCAAGCTGTACTTCACTTTTCCGAAATAGGGCACCTGCCGGAAATTCAGTTCCCGCGTGATAATCCTTATTCCGAAGATAAAGCATTGCTGGGGAAAATACTTTTTTTCGATCCCCGGCTTTCCAAATCCAATCAGATTGCATGCGCTTCCTGTCATGATCCCGAATTGGGCTGGTGCGATAACCGGACCTTCTCTTTCGGACACGACAGGCAGCTTGGCACCAGAAATGCAATGAGCATCCTGAATGTAGCTTATGCGAAGTCTTTATTCTGGGACGGACGCGCTGCTTCCCTTGAAGAACAGTCGGAAATGCCGATCCGGGATGAAAGGGAAATGAACGGCCATATTGATCTGGCGGCAGGAAAAATTGCAAAGATCAAAGGATACGAATTGCTGTTTGAAAAAGCTTTTGGAGATAAAGCGGTCTCAAAGGACAGGATTTCCAAAGCAATAGCCGCTTTTGAGAGAACAGTCAGAAGCGGAACTTCTGAATTCGATCAGTTCATTGATGGGAAAGCAGACGTTTATTCCGATGATGAACTGATGGGGCTGCATCTTTTCCGGACCAAAGCCCAGTGTATGAACTGCCACAGTTCAGGATATTTTTCCAACAATCAGTTTGAAAATGTAGGAACCTCTTTATTAGGATCAAAAGAAGAAGATCTGGGCCGGTATCTGGTGACTGAAAATCCGGAAGATGCCGGGAAATTCCGGGTGCCCGGACTTCGTGAAGCAGCAAGAACAGGCCCCTGGATGCATAACGGGTCTATGACAACCCTCACAGAAGTGATCAGTTTTTACAGCAAAGGAAATCCTGAATATTCCCAAAAACGGTCAACCGTTCATAAAGGTATTACACTTACTTCCGAAAAATCAGGTTTTGTAAGGCTGCTGGACCTTACGGATGAAGAAATTGCTCAGCTGGAAGCATTTTTACGCACCTTGTCTGCAAAACCGGAAAGAGTGCTGCCTCCCGCACTTCCTCAGTAAAATAAGGCATAAATCCTGAATTATTAAAGATTCATTATCCTGAATGTAAAGCTTTTTTGTTACATTTATCTATAATCAATCAGCATAATTATTTAGATATGAATATTCAACTTTTCTCAAAAAACGCTTTGGTAGGAGCCGCTACCCAGGGAATAGGATTAGGAATAGCTTTGGAACTGGCAAAATGCGGAGCCAACGTTACGATAATAGCCCGAAATGAGGCGAAACTTAAAAAGGCAGTTTCTTCATTACCCGTAATTAATCCTGATCAGAAGCATAAGTATCTGGTGGCCGATTTTTCTAACTTTGAAGAATACAGAACCATTATTTCCGGATATTTCCGGAATAACTCCATTGATATTCTGATTAACAATACCAATGGGCCGGAACCGGGACTGGCACTGGATAAAAATGTCGATGATTACCAGAAAGCATTTGATCTGCTTTTTAAAACGGTTTGTGAAACAACATTACTGGCCTTACCCCACATGATAAAGCAGAAAAGCGGGCGTATTATCAATGTTTCTTCGCTGTCTGTAAAAGAACCGATCAATAATTTATCACTTTCAAATTCCATCCGGTCGGCAGTAATTGCCTGGGCAAAGACATTATCCAATGAAGTGGCACAGCATCAGATTACAGTCAATAATATTCTTACAGGATATTTTGATACGGAACGCATTCAGAATCTCATCAGCCATGAAGCCCAGCAGACAGGCAGATCTCAGGAAGAAATAAAAAGAGCCAGAGAAAATAAAATTCCAATGAAAAGACTGGGCAAAACTGAGGAGTATGGCCATCTGGCTGCTTTTCTGGCATCAGAATATTCGGCTTATCTTACAGGAGCCAGTATTCCTCTGGATGGAGGGCTGAATAATACTTATTAATTCTGGGAATATTATTATAAAAATTTGGAGGCAAATTTAATTGTTCCGCCTTTGCAGTCCCTGAATTATATACAGCTAATATAACTTTGCGTTTTAAAACATACATTTTGTATCGTATTAATGAAGTTAAAATTCATTGAAAACCTGTATCATCAGGACATTCTGCTTTTAAATTCCGCGTTTTTTTTGTAGTTTCACTTCCTTTAATAAAAATACCATCACAATTTCTTATGAAAAGAAACTTTATCAACCAGAAAGAATTGTCGGATAAATTCTGGAATATTGAATAAAAAACCGGGAACATACAGAAAATATCTTTTGGCAAAACCGGAACTAAAGGCCGGGAAACAGTTAAAGAATATGAAGACGAAAAAGAGTGTATTCGGGAATCTGAAAAGCTGATCGCTCAAAAAATCAAAAAAGGCTATACGGAAATTCATGAAAATGATGAAGTTCCTCAAAAGATCGAACTTTCGGATACCGAAAAAGCAGATATTTATTTTTGGGAAGCCATTGAAAAATCCAACAAATATAAAAAAGCCCACTGGAGCGAATATGATGTTGAGGAGCACATTGAAAACCTCACTGATTATTTGTCAAAATTTGGAAAAGAGAGAATGGTGCTTTTTGAAAAAACACTTCAGGAAAAGCTAAGTGATCTGTATACAGCTGAAATTGCCGAGCTTTCGTTCATTCTTGAATGTGATTTTAAGAAGGAAGATGAGGTGTATGTTTTTGATGATTATCTTTCTGATGACGGATTCCTCTATTTCAGATGCTGGCTTCTGCTGAAAGGAAAAGAGTTTTTTGAAGATATAAAAGCTGATATTCAGTCGTTCGTAAACGGGAAATACAGTTTTAATATTGGTGACTGCTGGGCAGAGGGCCTGCTTTACGTTGCTGACGAGGCATATGCCCAAAATCATGAAGATGAAGAATCCATCATCAAAGATACAGTCTACGAATTGTATCCCGAAAATGATTACGACAGTGTGGAGCGCAGCATGAACCGGGAACCGGAAGGAGGGGTAGAGTTACAGAAAATGTATCCGAAGCTGGTAAAAGAGATGGCCGAATTAAGAAGTAACTAAAGTGAAAATCCGCTAAAAAAGATTAAAATTAATAGCCAGAATGAAAAGCAAGGTTAAAATTTTAAGAGAGAGGAAGAATATGACCCAGGCCGAACTTGCCGAAAGATCCGGCCTTTCGTTGCGGACAGTCCAGCGCATTGAAGCAGGAACTGTTCCCAAAGGATTTACCCTAAAAGCTATTGCCGGTATTCTGGAAACAGAACCCGGAAACCTGATCTCTGCAGATGAAGAAAAATCCTCCGTTGACAGGGCAAAATTAATTAATCTTTCTGCCTTGCTGGGGCTCATTATACCATTTGGGGGAGTTATATTCCCCTTGATTTTAACTTATAAAACCAAAGATCCGGTGAATAAAGAGCTTGGGAAAAATATAGTGAGCATTCAGATTATTCTGGCAGTTGCTGTCTCAATTCTAATGATCATGAGTCCGTTCATTCAAAAAGCAATACCTGTAAAAATTCCGCTTTTTCTTGTCTTTTTAATAGCTTTTCTCTGTGTTAAACTGTTCGTAATCATCAGGAACGGAAGCTGTTTAAACTCAAGAGGTGATTTGTGTATTAAATTGAAAGACAGTTTTTTATAAATGCTGTCGTAAAAATGTCGTAAAGATGTCATATGGTTTTTGAAGAAAAATCAAATGATAATGCTGAACCTTGCAGAAAAATGTCAGCATGAAAATCTTTAAGAAAATTGCATTATCGGTAGCGGTATGTATTGTACTTTTATTACTGGGCGGCTACTTATATTTTGATAAAAAATTTACACCGCCGGAAAACAGTCTTGCTGTTTTGGGTATTGCGCAAAATATAGAGATACGATGGGATTCTGCCGCAGGAAATTCCCATGCGGCAGTTCTTCTTCCTGTCAGGCTCAAAGGTATTCACAGGACCTTCTATATGCAGCTGGATTCCGGCTCACCAACCACTTTGTTCTACAAGAAATCAATGGAATCCATACAGGAAAAATTTCGGGATCAGATTAAATTTAATAAACAGGAAAAGCAGATCTCAGTGCAGTTCAGCACAGGAAATATGAATATAGCTTCTGACCGTTTTGAATTGCTCGATTATGGCAGCAGCATAAATTTTCACACTGCTGAAACAAATAATATCATTGGAACCATCGGAACAGATCTTTTGGAAAAGCGGATTATAGTTCTGGATTTTAAAAACGGAGTATGTTCATTCATCGAAAATACGGATGAAAAAGATTTTGAAGCATTTGAATTCAAAAAACGTAAAATACTGTTACCTTCAGAAGTGGAAAATCAAAAGCTGAAGCTGCTTTACGATTCAGGAACGAGTGGCTACGAACTCATTACCAATAAGGAAGAATGGGAAAAATACAGAACTTCAAACGGTAATATTAAAAAAGAAAAAGGAAATTCCTGGGGAAATATTTTAACTGTTATTTCTGCCCCGGCGGATCGTACCATCAGAATTGGAAGCCGCGGCCTTAAGCTTTCGGAAGTCACTTATATAGAAGGAACTTCAAAGATGCAGAACCTCTTGATGAAAAGCTCAGGAATGCAGGGAATGACAGGAAATAAACTTTTCCTGAACCATAAGCTTATTTTAGACTGTAAAAACAAAAAATTCAAAGTGGAATAATCGTCTGGACCGTAATCTAGGTATTTATTCTGATTGGAATTAATAATTTTTTTAATAACCATGTAATAATTCCCCGGTGTGGGTTGTCTTACTATGTATTGAAATTACATAGTATATGAAAAACTGGTCTTTTAAAAGATGGAACACCGTTTTAGGATGGGTGATCTTCACTATCGCACTGATTACCTATTTCTCTACCATGGAACATTCCCTGAGTTTCTGGGATTGTGGCGAGTATATTTCCTCAGCGGTAAAACTTGAAGTAACGCATGCTCCCGGAGCCGCCTTGTTTCAGATTGTAGGAGCTGTGGCCAGTATATTTGCGTTGGGAAATGAACAGAATTATGCCATCGTGATCAATGCGATGTCTTCACTCTTCAGCGCATTTACCATTTTATTTCTGTTCTGGACAATTACCCATTTTGTCAGAAGACTTTTGAATAAAGACTTTGATGAAATTACAAAGCACCAGGAAATCTCCATTCTTTTTGCAGGAGCTGTAGGAGCACTATGCTTTACATTCTCGGACACATTCTGGTTTTCTGCGGTAGAAGGAGAGGTGTATGCCATGGCTTCCATGTTTACGGCACTGCTTGTCTGGCTCATCACCAAATGGGAAAACGAATACCTGGCGAAAGACAGCGAAAGGTGGATCATCCTTATTTTCTTCATATTAGGACTTTCCATTGGAGTTCATATGATGTGTATGCTTGCAGTACCGGCCGTATGTCTGGTATATTATGCAAAAAATTACAAATTTACCTGGAAAAGCTTTATCTGGGCCAACGCGATTACACTGGGAATCCTGATCATTGTTTTCAAAATTATTTTCCCATTGATCATGACAATGTTCGGAAGACTGGAAATATTCTTTGTAAACGGACTTGGACTTCCTTTCCACTCAGGAACGATTGCTGCATTTATTCTCATGGCTGCAATGTCTTATTTCATGATTAAATATGCAAGGAAAGCCAAAAAGAACGTTTTTCAGACTGTAGCCTTATCTGTTGTATATATGATCATAGGTTTTTCATGCTGGATGGTGATTCCTGTCAGAGCAAATGCTAATCCTCCGATGAACCTGAACGATCCTGACACAGCTATTGGTATGCTGGATTACTATAACAGAGAACAATACGGTGACTGGCCAACCATTTACGGCCAAAACTATACCGCCTTCCTTGATGCGAACGGAATTGAGAAGAATGAAGACGGAAGTTTCAAGACCAAAAAAACAGGTGAGATCTACGAAAAGGATGAAAAAACCGGAACGTACAGAAAAACCGGGGACAGGTTCAATTATGTTTTCAATAAGTCTCAAATCAGCCTGATGCCAAGGATGTTCAACCAGGATAAGGATGTCATGGCGAACTATATCTCCATGTACGGCGCTCCTGATTTTACCTTCAATTATGCTAACGAAGATGTGGCAGACAATCCCCAGGCAAAACAGATTTTTGATGAACTGAGAGGGAAGTATGAAGACAAAACCATCACGGCAGCAGACTACCTGAAAGTGAAACCCTACAACCTGATCAATGTTCAGAAGCCTTCTCTGGCCCAGAATATGGATTATTTCATTACGTTTCAGAATGGATATTATTTCGTAAGATACCTGATGTGGAACTTCGTGGGAAGACAGAACGACCTTGAAGGAAACATGGAAAACACAAAAGGAAACTGGATCTCCGGGATTCCTTTTATAGACAATGCTTTACTTGGAAACCAGGATAAAATGCCGGCGAAATTCAAGAATGAAAGTACGGTAAAATTCTTCTTTTTACCATTGATTTTAGGACTAATCGGTTTCTTTTTCCAGTTGAACAGGGATTTTGGAAGATTCTATGCACTGCTTTCATTATTTGTTTTAACAGGTGTCGGAATTATCTTCTATACAGGGGTGAAACCTTTTGAGCCGAGAGAAAGAGACTATGCTATGGTAGGTTCCTTCTATGCATTTGCAATCTGGATAGGAATGGGAGCCGGGGCTATTTTATGGTTCGTGCAGTCTAAAATAAAATCCAATGGAGCTAATATTGCTTTAGGGGTGGTTTTATTGGGAGTACCTTTTATGATGGGCTTCCAGAATTATACTCCGCACGACCGCAGCAAAAAATCAGCAGCGCGCGACTATGCCTATTCATTCCTGAAATCACTGTCTAAAGATGATATTATTTTTATTTATGGTGACAACGATACTTTCCCTGTATGGGCGATCCAGGAGACTGAGAGGTTCCGTGATGATGTAAAAACCGTCAATTTCACCCTGTTGGCTACACCGTGGTATATTGATCAGGTAAAGAGAAAAACATACAATGCAACTGGAATTCCCACTCAATTGACCCATGAAGATTACAGGGATGGAGTGAATGATCAGATCTATATGATGAAAAAGGAAGACTGGCAAGGCGTTTTCTCTATGTTGAAAGAACAGGGTGTTCCTGACACCCATTTTGGGGCATTTAGAAAATACCTTACACAGGATTCGCTGACGCTGAAGGAAGCCGTAAGTTTTCTGAAGTTCAAATCTCCTGAAAAAGATGAGCTTCTGAAAATGTATTTTGGAGAAGAAAAATATGCTGAATACAATATCCTTCCGGTAAACAAATTCATTCTTCCGGTAAACAAAGAAAATGCTTTAAAAGCAGGAATTATTACCCAGTCAGACCTTCCTAATGTAGTTAATCAGATCATGATCACCTACAAAGGAAACACGCTTTATAAAAACAACCTGATGATGATGGATATGCTTGCGAATTTCGACTGGAAGAGACCTATTAATTTCTCATCAGGAGGGATCTACGACAGCGAAAACATCTTTTATCTTAATGAATACCTTCAGTTTGAAGGGTTCAGCTACAAATTGGTTCCTATCCATACCGTTCAGAACGCAGATGGAGATATGGGAAGAGTAGATACCCATTCTTTATATAATGTAGTGAAAAACTTCAGATGGGGGAATTTTAAAGACCTGAGTATCCATTATGATGAAGCAGCGACCTCCAATATTATGGGTTACAGAATGACTGCCGGCAGGGCAGCTTCGGCACTGGCATTAAGCGGACAGCAAGCTAAAGCCATGGAAATACTGGATATTGCTTCCAAAGAAATTCCTGCTGAAAAATACAATGATCCACGTTCACTAAGCGCTATGGTAACCGGGTATATCATTGCAGGACAGGAGAAAAAAGGACTTCAGCTGGCAGAAATACTTAAAAAGGGAATCTTTGAAGAGTATGATTATTATATGAGCCTTTCCCCTTCATTTCAAAAGCAGGCAACCAGGCAGATGAGGGTGAAGCCAATGGAATATTCACTTGTGGTATCCGCTGTTACAGACGCTTATAAGAAATTAGGTCAGGATGATAAAGCCTATGCTTACCTTGTAAAATCTATAGAGCCGATTGATAAAAAGTTCAACGCTTTCATTAAAGAGCTTCAGCAGATGGGGAAAGAAAAAGCCATAAAGGAGTCTGAAAATGTACAGAAAATTGCCCCTTTCTATCAATATTTATTTGATGTGATGCAGCCTTTCGATTCCACCTATTCAAAAGAGAAGGAAGACCAGATCACCAGGGCAATGATTAAAGTAACCCAATAGGTATTTTTTTAATAAGGAAATATCGAAAAGCGAAAATGGATCAGATTGATTCCTTCTTTGCATCCTTCGTATAAATTAAATCTGTTTAAACTTATATTTTATACAGTTGGCCAATCAAAAAGGAGCAAATTATAGTATAAAAGACATTTTCAGGCGCAAAGATTTTATCTGAGATAAAATTTCTCACTTTTTATTATAGCGTTTTTGCTGGAAATCTTTGATTTCCCTGCGCCTTAAAACATCCATACGTTTAAAAAACTTTGCGCCTTTGCGATTTTCCAACAAAGAAATTTAAACAAATTGAGCCTTTACATTAAGAAAATCCACAAAAGATTCAAAAAAAGAAAAGTCCGGAACTCCGGACTTTTTGTATTTTCTGTAGGATCGATTTCCCAGATTGAAACATAAATGAAGGCTAATCAATTGGCTCCCACAGTTGAATCTTGTTTCCTTCAAGATCCAGGATATGCAGGAATTTTCCGTAATCATAGGTTTCAATAGTGTCCAGAATCGTAACGTTTTCCTTTTTCAATTCCTCTGCCAGCGCTTCCAGATTTTCCACTCTGTAATTGATCATAAAATCTTTTGCAGAAGGTTCAAAATAGTTTGTGGTTTCCGAAAAAGGAGCCCACTGGGTAATTCCTTTTTTGGTCGTATCTTCACTGTCACGCCATTCAAAACTGGTTCCGTAAGGGCTTGTTTCAAGGCCGAGATGAGTTTTGTACCAATCGTTCATAGCGTCCGGATCTTTTGATTTGAAAAGGATACCTCCGATTCCTGTTACTTTTTTCATGTCTGTTTTTTAATCGTTAAAATGTTGAGTCTGGCCGGAAAGCTCATTGATGCTTTCCATGATTTCAAATATATGCAAAACTTTTTACCGGAATATTCTTTTGATTTAAAATGGATAAGGTGCTTACTCGCTGACTGAATAGCAAAAACAAAATGTCTCAGAAAAAGAAACAAAAAATAATAGAGGGAATTTCTTACATTTGAGTTTTAACCTATCAGTCCTATGAGAAATATAAACCGTATACTGAATTTGAAATGGTTGTTTTTCCTTCCCCTTCTTATGATTACCGGATGTTCAAAAGAAGAAAAAAAGCAGGAACCCACTGAAAAGAGTACCACGAATGTTACCTCAGTCACCGGATCTGAAAAGACCGAACCGGAAGTTGAAACTAAAAAAAAACCTTCTGACTTTATCCCGGAAAGCTATAAAATTTTCAGCCAATCTTCCGGAGATTTGAATAAGGATGGGGTAGAGGACTGTATTCTTATCATCAAAAAAGTAGATCCCGGTAATATCATCACCGATGAATCCCGTGGAAAACTGGACCGTAACCGCCGTGGCCTGATCATTCTCTTTAAGAAAAATGACGGGTATGAGCTGGCCTCCAAAAACTACAGATGCTTCTCCTCAGAAAACGAAGAGGGCGGTGCTTACTATGCCCCCGAGCTGGAGGTTTATGCTGAAAAGGAAAAGTTATACATACATTATGCCCATGGCAGATATGGCTACTGGATCTACACCTTCAGATATGGAAAATCGGATTTTGAACTTATTGGTTATGATGACAGTTCCAATACCGGCCCGAGGGTGAACAGTACAACCAGCATTAATTTTTTAACCCGAAAACAGCTGGATAGAACAAACGTCAATGAAGATGCAGAAAGTGGTGACGAAGTATTTAAAGATACCTGGAAAAAATTAAAAACAACAAAGCTGATGACTCTTTCAGAGATCAAAGACTTTGATGAGCTGGAAGTCTCCAATTTTTAGAAATGCCCGGAAAAAAGGATTTATTTTTTATTTGATTTTAATGGCTGGTGAAAAATTCCAGCATGTTATCCAGTGCCTTTTCGGAATGCATCTTGTCACCGTTTTCCAGGGATTCTTTTGTGGCTTCAGCAGCTCTTTTGCGCATCTGAATTTCATAGTGGCTGATGGCTTCCTTCAGAGTAGTGAAGCGGTCCGATGTCAGACATTCACTCAGTTCCAAAGCGTCCAGCATTGCCATATTGGCTCCTTCTCCCGCAAACGGCGGCATGACATGGGCAGCATCGCCAAGCAGGATGAGATTGGGCTTCGTTTCCCATGACTGATCCAAAGGCATGGAATAAATAGGACGTGGAATGAAAGGCACGGAAGCATTTTCAAAAAGTTCGTACCAGATGCTGCCCCATTCAGCATATTCTTTTTTGAACCATTTCAGCATTTCTTTTTGATCAGAAAAATCAAGACCGCTTTCTGCTGCCCAGTTTTCATTAGCCCTGAAGCTGGCATAAAATCCAAGATCACCGTTTCCTTTCTGGCCCAAAAGCAGATTTTTATTGTTTCCGAAAGCCATTATTTTACCGTCTTTTATCAGCGCTTTGATGTGGGGAGCCGTTTTCTCTGCATGATATACATTGCCTTCCAGCATTAAAATACCTGAATAAACCGGTTTCAGATCTGTAAGATAAGGCCGGATCCTGGAATTGGCCCCGTCAGCAGCAATCACAAGATCTGCATAAGCAGAAAGTCCATTTTTAAAATGCAGCAGCCAGCCTTCATTTTGGGCTTCCATTGAAATAAAATGACGGTCCCAAACAACCGTTTCAGGTTTTAAAGAATCCAGAAGCATATTTCTTAACGGACCACGGTCTATTTCCGGGCGGAAATCTTCATTCCCGAAATCTTCATCACGTTTTGTTTCGTGGTCGGTGAATAGTATTTCTGCGTGTTCATTCACGATCAGCATTTTATCTGCTCCGGGACGGTAATTCTTTTTAAATTCATCCAGAAGATCAGCATTTCTAAGAGCATCCATTCCGGATCCTTCGTGCATGTCAAGCGGAGAACCCTGAACCCGTGCATTTTTATTAAGATCTCTTTCATATACTTTTACCTGAGCATTTTTAAGCTGTAAAAGTCTTGCCAGCGTCAGTCCTCCAGGACCTCCGCCTACAATGGCGATTGATTTATTTTCTATTAACATTTTAATTAATTTTACTGATGCAAAATTATTTTTGTTTCAATACGGATAATAGTATAAATCGGTCATTTTTGTTTTTGGATAGCTCCTTTGGGGCTACCCCTGAAAATTTTTTGATTTCTTTGATGAAATGCGTCTGATCTGCAAAATTGAGTTCCGGAAACAGCTTGCCTTCCGCAATATGTCCTAAAGAAGCCCTGAAGCGCAGAATATTGCAATAGGCTTTTAAAGAAAGTCCGAACTGCTGATTGAAATAGCGGTTGATCTGCCTGCTGCTCCAGCCTGTTTTTTCTGACAGCTCTTTCACGCTCATTTCGCCATTTGAGGAGTAGATGAGGTCGAAAAGTTTACGTTTCCTTTCATCAACAGATCCTGGTAACAATTTTGTTATTTTTTCCGTTACCTTTTCAGTAAATATCTCAAGATTTTTAAGGTCATGATCAGTCAGATCCCAAAAGTCGTCAGCAAGATTCTTTCCGCTGTTGAGCAGATCTGCGATGGAAGTATGGAGGATATATTCAACGGCAAGGGGCCGAAAACTGACTGCAAAAGCGATGGTTTCAGGCGGAATACTTCTCTGTTCCGGTTCTGTCTCCAATCCGATAAGAAAAACCTGGAAGGGGCCGGATCCGGATCTCATAAAAAATAAATCCACCCTTCCGTCAGGCAGAATAACAGCTTCTTTTGCTTCATCTGCCGGATTATGAAACATGCCGATGTTTTCTACGAAGCTGTCCAATGATTGATCTGGCTTGATAAATTTACAGTAGAAGTCGTTGTCCATAGAAATGTACTTTTGCTATGATTTTATTTGAAAAAATTAAATTACAAAAATTGAAATTAAGTGATCCATTTTAATTTAATCTTATGTAACCTTTACCATGTGAATAATTTGGATTTAAAATGGTGAAAAAATATCCAAATAACGAATGATTTATTATCAATCACAATTATGAAATTCCGGTCGGATGATCCCTGTAAAAGTATTATATTGGTCAATTAATAATCAGCAAAATCTCATGAGCTATACTATCCAGTTATTCAGCATTAAAACAAAAGAAAAGCAGCAGTCGGCCGATGATGACAGCTTTTTTGACCGCGAAGAAAATCTTGTTCCATTAACGGAGGAGCAGATTACGGGATTAAAAGAGCGTCTTTCAAAGTATGAATACGAGCTGGTAAGAGAAGATGATGCCGGACTTCATTTCAGTCATCCCGATGAAGATTTTGGCACAGCCTTACTTACCGGAAAGGGACTGTATTTCAATGCAGGGCTGAGTGAAAGCTCTGTTTTTGAAGTGGGAATGACCGCTTCCGAATTCACCGATACCAGAGAGTTTGCAAAATATGATCCGCAAAACGACGGCTGGGAAGAATTTTAGCCTTAAGTAAAAGATATATTTACTGCAGTTTTTTAAAATACTGTAACGTTTCTATTACCCCTTCAGGTTTTTCATTTTCAAAAATACCGGACTTTGAAACTCTTTCAAATGTTGTAGCGGTTCCGCAAGCGATGATATTAGGGAGATTTTCACTTTTCAGCATTTCGGACAGGCCTTTCATTTCATCGATTCGTCTCAGAATATGCTGTGGATAGGTAGGAGTGGTTTTCGCAAGGTCCTGATAGGTGCCGGGAAGAAACTCCTCAAGGCTTTCATTCAGTTCATCCAGGATTCCGAAATGAGCAGCTGCGGTCATGGTTTCAAAAAATAAAGCATTCATTCCTTTATTCACCATAGAAAATAACAGTTTGTAAGCCGATGCAGCCTCTGTTTTTTCACCGGCATCTTTTATTTTAAAAACGGAAGCCAGCAGATTAATAAACAGATGTCTGTAAATACCGCTCACCACAATAACAGCATGATCAGGAACATCTCCGGAGGCTCCCATCACCGCTCCGTTGACGAACGGGCTATTTATGGATGAAAATAGTTTCTCAATAGTGGAGGCAAGGGCAGGAGTATTGGAATTTAAATCTACATACAGAGGTCGGTTTGACGTTTTTTTCAGACAGGAAATAATACTTTCCGCCATTTTAAGGCTGCCTTCCGGGCTGGTAAGAGAAAGGATAACATCGGCCTGCTCAACCGTGTCCTGGAGCGCGCGGGTATCAATAATTCCCGAATCTTTTATATTCCGTAATGTCCGCTCCGATCTTCCTTCTCCTGCAGTGATCACTTTAAAATCATGGTTTATAAGGGCTTTTGCTATTTGGGTTCCCATATCTCCCGGGAACAGAACGGCAATGACGGGCTGAGTTTTCAATACAGATAATTTTTGAAATGATGAATAATTTGAAAATACAAATCTCTTTAATTTTTTTAAGTTATTGCAAACATTGTGTCGATGCGGGTTATTGATGAAACCGATTAATAAAGGAACTATTCCGGATTTTGCTTAATTTTGAATTCTTACTGAAGTGTTTACTATAATGAATAAGTCCCCGATTAATAATTATTTCCATTCTTTATTTGACATCAAAGAAGAAGTGGTTGAAAAAATCACAGAGACATTCAGTCACTTTGACCTAAAGGCAAATGAGGTTTTGCTGAATAAAGATGAGGTTAGTACCAAGACGTTTTTCCTGGAAAAAGGGTATGTACGCTCTTTTATTCTGAATGAGGACAATGAAGAGATCACCACCAATATTTATGCAGCGCCCTGCTTTGTCAATGACTTTCTATCCTTCTTCAGACAGCAGCCTGCAAAGGAAACCTACCAGACCATTACCGCCTGTTCTTTTTGGGAAACCGGGTTAGAAAATGTACAGCATAACTTTCATAATATCCCGGAATTCAGAGAATTCAGCAGGCTTCTTTTTGTCCTTAATTATTACAGCATTCATGACAGACTGATAGAAATGGCCAGCCAGAAGGCTTCTACACGGTATTTTAACCTGATGAAAAAAGATCCTGATATTTTCCGGTTCGTTCCTCTAAAGATCATTGCGTCTTACCTGGGAATTAAAGACAGTTCATTGAGCCGCATCAGGAGAGGAATCAATAAAATATAATTTCTTTTCATTTGTCAAGTGGTATTTCAAAATTTGGGACTCATCTTTGTTAAAAATAAATAGATGAGCAAGAAACATATTGTGGTACTTGGACTTGGTGGAGTAGGCGGCTATTTCGGATTTAAAATAAACCGGGAAAATGAAATCTCCAAAAAATATAAGATTAGTTTTGTGGCAAGAGGAGAAACCTATCAAAAGATAAAAGAAAACGGATTAGTTCTTCTCTCGCCCGAACATTCTGTAAACCAAACCTTTCCCGATGCTGTTGAACAGCATATCAGTGATGTGAAAAATCCGGATCTTGTCCTGATCTGTGTAAAAGAATACGATCTTGAAAATGTTTGCAGGCAGCTGAAGGAAATCATCAGCAAAGACACAGTATTACTTCCTATGATGAACGGAGCCGATATATATGAAAGAATAAGGAAAATAATTCCCGGGAATATCATTCTTCCGACCTGCATTTATGTTGCTTCCCACATCAAAGAGAAAGGGATGGTGGAGCATAAAGGAAAAGCCGGAAAGATGATTGTTGGAAGGGATCCTGAACATTTTTCTGCTGATGTGGACTGGATCGTGGATGTATTAAAAGAAAGTAAAATTGACTTCGATTTTAAAGATGATTCACTGGCAGATATCTGGACGAAATATATTTTCATTGCCAGTTTCGGGCTGGTGACGGCTAAATATAATTCTTCCATCGGAGCAGTATGTACGGATGAAAACCAGAGAACAGAAGCTTCTGAAATCATGCAGGAAATTAAAAGGATTGCCGACAAAAAAAGAATTATTCTGGATGAAGACATTATTCAGAAAACATTTGAAAAAGCGGCTACATTTCCTTTTGAAACTCCAACATCTTTGCAGCTTGACATCAATTCCGGAAAAGAAAATAACGAACTCGAATTATTGGCAGGCGCCGTTCTAAATTTCGGGAAAGAAATGGATATAGAAACTCCTTTTACCCGGAAGATTTATAGCGAGGTAAAAGCAATATAGATTTTGGCTAAAGCCGGCGGAAAAATTTTACAGGCAGGGCGGGTTAAAACCCGCCTCTTTTGATTTTCATCCATGACTGGTAAAACTCTCGCGGACTTACTCATTATTCAAATCACAGTTTGTGATTATTGGTGTGAAAAATTGGTGTTATCCGTGTTTAAGCTAAGACTCTAGTGATGCAGGAACTCTTGCCGTTTGAATAAGGTTTCATCACTTTCACGATGCTCAGGATCATCTACGCAGCAATCTACCGGGCAGACCGTTTTACACTGCGGTTCATCATGGAATCCCTTACATTCCGTACATTTTCCCGGTACAATATAATAAATGTCATCCGCATAAGCCTGTTGGTAGGCCTCCGCATTGGTTTCCGTACCATCCGGGAAAATTACCTTTCCCGAAAGTTTTGTTTTATCCTGCCACCGCCAGTCAGCAGCACCTTCATAGATGGCTGAATTAGGACATTCAGGTTCGCAGGCTCCGCAGTTGATGCAGTCGTCGGTTATTGTAATAGCCATAATAAATTCAGATTTTACAAAATTGCTTTAAAAAAAAGGATTTCCTTCACATTTAGTTTCGGAAATCCCTCTGTCTAAACATAACTTAAATGAAAAAAACAATTGGCTGCAAGCATTGATCAGGTCAGTTCGTGGTTATTTCCGTCCGTACCTTTTACTTGATTCTAATTTCGTTCTTCTTGTTTGTTATTATATTCTTTCTATCCTTTTTGTGGTAGCAATGCTGATCAGTTTGTCAAATTTATCAGAATAGAGAGCTGATATATTTGTTGGATCCTCCTGATCAAATAATGCCGGCCTGACAATCGGTATGCTGAAAGGAAGAGGCCATGCCCGCAGAGATTTGGCAACTGCGTCCATCGTATTGATGCCCTGCATAGCCTGCAGACCATCTGCCCAGCAAACCAGCCCCACCGTTTTATCCGTAAGATAAGGCTGATAATGACTGGCTGTAACTTCAAGCCAGTCCAGGCAGTTTTTCATTACTCCCGGAATGCTCCCGTGATAAAGCGGGGCGAGCCAGAAATGGACATCAGCTTCCAAAAACAGCTGTGTCATACGTTCTACAGCCAATGGTTTTTTAGTCAGTGATAAATCAAAAAGCGGAATTCCTGAATCTGCCAGTGTAAAAATCTCCGTCTGCAAACCTGATTTTTCCAGTCTTTCCAAGAAATATTGGGAAATCCGTCCGGAAGTGGATTCGGACCCTCTTTCCAGAGAGCCGTTAAATATAATTGCTTTCATTGTTAATTTTTAAAAATTACTTTCGGCAGGCCTATTTCACCATACATCAGGGTTTTGACAAAAGGTTTCAGAAGTCCGGCTGCTAATAAATACAGGGAAGGATCATAATCTGTCCCTGCCCGTACCACAACTTTCTGATTTCTGTAGGATTTCAGGTCGGCATACATAAGGCGGCGTTTCCAGAGGTCCAGCAGGATGGTTTCTGCATTGTTTAAATCTGCATAAACAGTATACGGAGACAATTTTTCCATTAACATCATCAGTGCCCACGGGGGAATAATGGCATCCGTAGAACAAACGATCGCTACAGCTTTTTCGTTGTATACAGAAAAATCTACAGCAGTAATTGACTCTTTAAATTCCTTCTCCTTTACGATCATTCCCATGAAAAGATGGTCTTTGATATCCAGCTCCACAATTTCTACCGTCGGTTTATATTTTAAAAGATCAAAGGCAATGATTCCGGAAGTTTCTGCTTTGTTGATAAGAATTTTCTGATCCATAATTAACCTGTTAGACGTGTTTTATTTGATCTTTGACAAAGCTTCTTCGTATTTCTTTTCTACGGCTGACCAATCTAAAACAGACCAGAAAGAATCAAGATAATCTGCTCTTTTGTTCTGGTAAGCTAAATAATAGGCATGTTCCCACACATCAATCCCAAGAATCGGAAACCCTCTGTTCACGGACTGGATATCCATCATCGGATTATCCTGGTTTGGAGTGGAAGCGACAGCCAGTGAACCGCTGAATTTTACAAATAGCCATACCCATCCGGATCCGAACTGTCCGAGACCTGCTTTTTTCATTTCAGCTTTAAAAGTTTCAAGGTTTCCAAAAGTAGTGTTGATGGCTTCTGCCAGCTTTCCTTCAGGATTTAGTCTGGGCTGTGGGGAAAGGATCTCCCAAAACAGAGAGTGGTTAAAATGTCCGCCTCCATTATTTCTTACCGCAGGGCTGTATTCGCTGATCCTTTGAAGGATTGAATCCAGGTCATCAGAAGTTTCGTCAGAGGTCTTCAATGCTGCATTCAGGTTGTCCACATAAGCCTGATGGTGGCGCTGGTGGTGAATGGTCATGGTTTCTTTATCTATAAACGGTTCCAGTGCATCGTAAGCATAAGGAAGCTGGGGAAGTGTAAATGTGCTCATTGTTTTATTTTTTTGATTAATGTGTTTCAAAGGTAATCATATATTTTAATAAAACAACTTTATTGTTGTTTTATTAACTTTGTTGATTTTAGTGTAATTATTTGATTATGATTTATTTAATGTTTAAAATTGAAGATTATAGAAAATGACTATATTTGTTGTTGCAAAATAAAACAACTTAAATATTGTCAAATGAAGAAACCGGCAGTCGACCGTATCCTTATGTTCTTAAAAATGAGAGGCGAGGCCACATCGCTTTTGATTTCTAAAGAACTCTCCATAACAAAAGAAGGGGCGCGCAAGCATTTACTGAACCTTGCTGAAGAAGGACTCATCCGATCTGTCGCAAAAAGTGAAGGAGTGGGGAGGCCATCTACCTATTATACCCTTACAGAAAAAGGATTGTCACAGTTTCCCGATTCCCATGCTGATGTAACGGTCCAGATTCTCCGGTCTGTAAAAAACCTTTTAGGAGAAAATGCACTGGATCTGCTGATTAATGACAGGGAAAAAAATACTTACGGGAGATATGAAAAAGCCCTGATAAAAGCAGAATCTCTCGAGGAACGTTTAGAAGTGCTGGTGCAGGTCCGCAGCGAAGAAGGCTACATGGCAGAATGGACAAAAGAAGGCAATGATTATTTCCTCATAGAAAATCACTGCCCGATCTGTGCCGCCGCTGCCGAATGCCAGGGATTCTGCCGTGCCGAACTGTCCAATTTCCGTAACCTCATCGGCAAAAATTATCAGGTAGAAAGGGTAAGCCACATTCTGTCCGGCGGTCAGCGGTGTGTATATAAAATTAGTGGGTGATTCCTTATAAAGTTTCTGTTGTTAGGGCGGGCTTCAGCCCGCTTTCAAAATATCCGCAAAGCTCTGGCTTTAGCCAAAATCTAAATGATCGGATCCAGTTCCTTTCCGGTATCAGTTTCAGTACTTCGTCAGTATTTCCATCAGCATCAGTATAGATATCAGTTTCTTAGAAGACTGGTATTCCGGGTTCAGTTGATCCCTTATTTCCCCTAAAGCTTTACTTAGCTTATTACTTACCGTTTTACTGCTGATTCCCAATGCTTCTGCCGTTTCATGAACAGACATATTTCTCCTGATCCTCATATCGTACACACTTTGCTCGGTAGAAGGAAGCCTTGAAACAACCTCATCAATCATAGTTAATAAAGCAGAGATCTCATTTTCCTCAATAATTTCAAAATATTCCGTATCCGATATATCCATTTCCCCGGTAGGATCAAACTCATCAATACTAATGGTGGATGGTATCTTTTTAGAGCTGTTGTAATGATCGATGATCCGGTAATGAAGATAGCGGAGCAGGTAGCCTTTTGCGCTTTCTGACTCATCCGTCTGTATGGAAGCGGTGTCTTCCAGTATTTTTATCCAGAGGTTCTGCAGCAGTTCTTCAGACATCTCCTTATCCCTCGTCCTCATAAAAACAAAACGGTAAAGACTGTCCCAATACCGCTCATAAAGCAGCATGAATGCAGGACGGTCGCCTGATTTTATTTCCTTTAGTATCGTATAGTCTGTAGGCTTCATATCGTTGATGCAAAATTACCTAAAGGAAAATTAACTTTTTATGAACTTTAGGTACTCCAAAATTAATTATTTCTGAAAAATATCCCCGAAATGTGAATCAAATGTTGAGAAAATATCAAAACAGATTAAAATTGTTAGCAAGCTGGTTGTAATGTGAATACAATATTAAGAGCCGCCTGGGGAAGTTTTCCATTTTCACAGTCTTATAGGTAGAAGTATCTGTGAATACCATGAAATATTTTATGAAAAACCAAAAATACAGGAATACGGAAGCATTTGTTTTTAAGCTCTGGCAGAGGGAAGTTTCCGGAGAGAAGATCTCAGAAAAAGAAGCTGAAATTTTAAACCAATGGAAAATCCTTACAGAAAAAGATCTTGATAAGATCCACATGGAAGAATCTAAAGACAGAGTTTTGTCGGCGCTGGAACTTTACTTTATCAAACCGGTAAAAACCGCTCCAATATATCCATTAAAAAAATACGCTTATACAGCTGCCGCTGCAATCATAATATTGTTGTCATTAGGAGGAATTCTTACCTATAATACTTTCTTTAAACCTGCTACATATACTGCCGATTCCGGAATCAGGAAAGTCTATCTGGCAGACGGTTCCGTAGTGACCTTATTGAAAGGTGCAGAACTTACGGTAGACCAGTCTTTTCCAGCTTCTACGAGGATGGTGGATCTGAAAGGGGATGCTATATTTTCTGTGGCAAAATCAAAAAAACACCCTTTCATTGTCCATGCAGATGGTTTCAGTACCAAAGTATTGGGAACCGTTTTTAAAATTTCACAGTCCGGGAAAGATAAATCCGTACAGCTTTACGAAGGAAAAGTGGCAGTATCCTATGCCGGGACCCCTGTTTCTTATCTGAAGCCCAACCAGAAATGGACGAATTTCGGGATCGCTCATACCGCTGCAGTGATTTCACTTGCAACAGAAAAGAAATCCGGAAAACAGAAAGCTGAGCTACTGTCATTAAGCTTTAATGATGTCTCCTTCAAAGAAGTGGCAGATGTGATGCAGACTAACTATAAGATCAGGATCCTGTATCCGAAAGAAACAGCTGACAAGAGGATCACGGCAGACTTCACAGGAGGAACAGCCGATGAAAATATGGAAGCGCTGGCCTTCATCCTGGGACTTGATGTACATAGAGAAGATCATATCTACACCCTGAAGAAATAAAACCACCCTGGAAAACTAACACTAAAAAAGAAAATAAAAACTTTTAATCAAAGAGAATTGGAACATATGAAAAGATTGAAATACGGTCTTACCGTTGCAGCAGTATTTTTTACGGTAGCAGCAGAAGCTCAGGAACTGGTTCAGAAAGTGTCATTTTCTGTCCCGGCAAGCAGGCCTCTGATTGAGGTTCTGGAAGATTTTGCCGGAAAAACAGGAATGAGGCTGGCCTATTCTAAAATGGATATTAAAGAGCTGAAGGTAAAAGGCGTAAAATGTGAAAATGCTTCTGTTAATAACTGTCTTAAAGACATTACAGACGGGCTTCCGGTGGCATTCCGCCTTCGTGGAGATCTTATTTCAATAAAATATGAAGGAACAGGCATCTCTGTAACCGGAGACGGGCGGATCACCGGAAAGATCGTGGATGAAGTAGGAAATCCTGTTGCCGGAGCTGAGGTGACGGTTGCTAAAAAGACTGTCCTTACAGATAATAACGGTGATTTTGTAGTAAATCTCCCTTCCGGAATATATACTTTAACGGTAAAAGCTTCAAAATACAGTCCGCTGCGGGTAGAAAAGCTTTCGGTCAGCAATAATGAAACCAATACGGTCTCATTTGCCATGAAGCAGGCATCAGATAAGATCACGGACATCAGGGAAGTAGTGATTACCGGAACCAGAAAAGCAGACACCCAGGCCGGGCTTCTCGCCCAGCAGAAAAAAGCAGCCCAGATGAGTGATGGTATTTCCGCCGAACAGATCGCCAAAACACCGGATAATGATGTGGGCGGAACCCTTAAAAGAGTAACAGGAATAACGACCATAGACAACAAATACGTAGTGGTACGGTCGATGGGAGAACGCTGGAATACAGCCGCTATGGATGGAATCAACCTTCCGAGCACGGAAGCCTATAACCAGAACTTCTCATTTGATATTATTCCTACCGCTATGGTAGAAAGCATAGTGGTGAGCAAAACGGCAACTCCGGATATGAATGCAAGCTTTGCCGGAGGTTATGTAGAAGTAAGAACCAAAGATATTCCCAATGAAAACTTTACGACCGTCAGCATGGGAACTTCCTATAACGATCAGTCGGCATTTAAAGAATTTCTGACCCATAAACGCGGAAAATATGATTATTTCGGCTATGATGACGGAACCAGAGATTTTCCGAAAGGCCTTGAAGCAACAGACTGGAATAACCCGCTGTTTTTTGAACAGTCCAGGAGATTCACGAATGATAATTTTTCTACCTTCAGTACCACAGGAGACATGGGATCTAATCTGCAGGTGGCTTTAGGAAGAACATTTGACCTTAAAAATAATAATAAATGGGGTTTTGCAGGTGCTTTCACGGTAAGAAATGAGCAGAATAAGCTGGACATAGATCATACCGGAAGAGGAAACTGGCTGGATACTACGTCACCATACGACCCAAAATGGCAGGAGAAAGGAATTGATCCCATTACATTTTACAATTTTAAAAATAAAGGGGCTTCCTACAATTACAACTCTACAGTAGCCGGAATGTTTAATCTTGGACTGCAGCTGGGAAAAAACAGAATTTCATTCCGTAATTCATATACCCATATTTATGATAATACGCTGACAAGAGTGACAGGCTGGAACCAGTATACCAGTGGCAGTGGAATGGCAGTGAACGCAGAAGCATCCTATAACTATTTTTATAACGGAGTCATTCCCAATAATGATCCTGCACAGATCAAAAGTCTGGATAAACCCTATACCGACAATACCAATTATCCTATCTACCAGACCCTTCTGCAGAATAAGCTGGAAGGAAATCACAAAATAAAAAATGTGGATATCAACTGGTTTGCAGCCAGAACAGGCGTGAAATCTGATACAAAAGATTACACACAATACCTAAGCCACTATGACTTTATTGGTATGGATATCCTTAACTATCACGAGATCTATAACACCGGATCCAATTTTTACAGAGGTTACATTGCCAACAAAGAAACGGATTACAACTATGGTGCTTCCCTGAAATGGAATATAGATACAGGAAATTTTAAAACTGATATTAAGGCAGGCTATGCAGGGGTTATAAAAAATAATACCAATCAGCAACAGAAGTTTTTTTTAAGAGTAGATGAAAACAGGGATGTTCCGAACAGTGAAAAGAACCATCTGAGAATGTATGGGTCTCTTGCAGGCTGGTTTGACGGCTCTCAATATATTCCGGGAGGCATTGGATGGCAGACCAGGCCCATGTACAAAAATGATAAATATGAAGGGAAAGTAACCCAGAATGCATTTTATGTGATGTTTGACAATAGATGGAGTAATAAATTAAGGCTGGTTTGGGGACTTCGTGCAGAATACTTTAAATACGATCTTATTTCTCAGCAGATAGATATTTCGGATAACCAGAATATAAATAAAGCTGCTGTAGAAGACAAACCATGGCAATGGATGCCTTCGGCCAATTTTACCTACAGCCCAACGAACAAAATAAACGTAAGGCTTGCCTATAATAAAACAGTGATCCGTCCCCAGTTCAATGAAAGAACCGGACTGCCTTATTTTGATCCGATAGCCAACGGTCTGATCTATAACACAGAAATGACCTCATCGGTAGTCAATAATTATGATTTCAAATTTGAATGGTTTCCGGGACTTGGCGAAATATTCTCTATGGGACTGTATTACAAGGATATTGATAAACCCATTGAGCGTGAAGGGCATTTGTCCAGTGAGGGCAACCTTTACCTTTATAATGGAAATTCTAAAAATGCAAAGCTGAAAGGAGTTGAAGTAGAGGTAAGAAAAAGTCTTGGTTTTATTGGAGGAGCACTGCTGGAAAAACTTTTTATAAATGGAAATTTCACCTATAACAGTACCAAAGTAATTGCTTTCAAAGATCAGTATGAAACAGGCGATGACGATGCAACCTATGAAGTGGAGAGACCCTTGTACGGACAGACTCCTTATGCCTACAATTTAGGAATGACCTACGACGGAAACCGTTTGGGAGCCAGTTTTTTATACAATGCCAAAGGAGACCAGTACATCACGGTAGGGTATGCTTACAACGGCGAAGAGATACAGCGTTCTTATGCTGTAGCCGATGCCCAGCTTTCCTATAAATTCCTGAGAAACCGAAATCTTGAGCTGAAATTGAATGTGAAAAATCTTTTTAACAGGGTGAAAGAATTCTATAATAATTTCAATTCCTATTCTGTACCGAAAGGACCCGCAGGAAGTACTATATCAACAGAAAGGGAAGCCTGGGAACTGTTACCCGGTGCCACCAATAAATATGACAAAAATATTGATAAGATCATGTTTCGTGCGTACAGCGGAAGAACATTCGGCCTAAGTGTGAATTATACTTTTTAAACCTGCTTAAACGGATAACCATATAAAGGATTCATTAAAAAAACTTACAACAATGAAAAAACTAATCTTGATTGCAGCAGCAACACTATCTATAGCCTGTCAGAATGAGCATTTAGAAGATTCTTCTTCTTCCTTCGCAATGGAGCGGACTTCAGCAGAATATATTACAGCTTCATCCTTACCTGTAACTTCGGTCAGTAGTGATATCACATCCAACACAACGTGGAGTGGGATTATTGAGATCGATGGAATTGTAACGGTTAAAAATGGGGCTACATTAACAATCCTTCCAGGAACCTATATAAAAGCAAAACCAAATAATGATAATGGTCCTACAGGAGTTCTTGTGATCTCAAAAAATGGGAAGATCAATGCTGTAGGTACAGAATCGCAGCCTATTATTTTTACAAGCTACAGGCTGTTGGATGGAGATGAAGATACCACTGCTGCTCCGGGAGATTTTGGTGGGGTGATCCTGTTGGGTGATGCTCCTACCAATGTTCCTTCTACAACATCTGTTGAAGGTTTGAGTTTTGGTTTTAGCGATTATTATTTCGGAGGAGCAAATCCAGGTCATAACGCAGGAATAATGAAATATATACGTATTGAGTTTGCTGGTTATGATCTTTTAGGACCGAACTCCGGTAATGAAATTAATGCTTTATCAATAGCAGGAGTAGGAAGCGGAACTACATTAGATCACATCCAGGTATCATACAGTAAGGACGATTCTTTCGAATTCTATGGAGGTACAGTAAATGCTTCAAATTTAATTTCTTTTGCTGCACAAGATGATAATTTCGATTTTGATAACGGATACACAGGAACTATTAGCTGTGCACTTTCACTGGCGGATTACCATTCTTCACATTCCTGGAATATGAGCGGTCCTGTTTCTGATTCTAACGGGATTGAACTTGATAACAACTATACCGGTACTGCTACAACCCTCATTACAAATCCTGTGATCAGCAATATTGTAATTATAGGAGCCAAAAGCGGAGTTTCATCGCAGGGGGGAGCCTATGAAAATGGTATCCACATCAGAAGAAACGGTAAATTAACATTAAGTAATGCTGTAGTGACAGGATATCCTATAGGAATCAAAGTAGAAGGGACAGGTTCTCAACTTTCTTCTGCTTCAGCTTTCAGCACGATTAAGGTACACGGATTTACAACTTCTGCTACAGGTACAGGAACAGCATCAATTCCCGCTGCAAACCTGTTGACAGCAACTACAGCTTCAGCCTGGGGGATGAGCCAGCCGTTCTTCAACAACGGATCATGGAACGTATCGCCTGGAAACTGTGGAAACTTCCAGGGAATTTGGACCAAATATGACTTTTCAATTTTAGAATAAAAACTTTAAAAGCAGACCAACCAAGCAACTATGCTACCTGCTTAAAAATAATAAGATAAAAAGAGCTCTTAATAATGGCAATGTACAGGTTTCGGAAACCTGAGGACGACCCGGAACGATACTGATGATGCGCACAGCAGTACCGGATCAGATAAAAACCGATCGCTGTTATTGTTCCCGGATAGCAGCGGATAAGCAGGGAAACCCGGCAGGACAGCCCCTCCTGGAATGCCTGGTAAACATAAAACCAAATCGCAGGAATATAGAGGCGGATGTTCCTAAATATTAAAAATTTCCGGACTGAAAAACCATAACCCGGATTTATTAAAAATTATAACAATGAAAAGATTAACTTTAATTGCTTTTGCAGCATTATCTCTTACAGCTTGTCAGAATGACCATTTGGCAGATTCTTCCACTCCTTTCGAAATGAAGTCTGCGTCTGCTGAATATATTACGGCATCTGCACTTCCTGTAACCCCAGTAAGCGGTGCTATCACTTCCAATACAACTTGGAGCGGTGTTGTAGAGCTTGACGGTATCGTAACTGTTAAAGGCGGTGCTACATTGACGATCCAGCCTGGAACTTTCATTAAAGCAAAACCCAACTCAACCAATACAGCTACAGGAGTTTTGGTAATCTCTAAAACAGGTAAGATCAATGCTACCGGTACAGAATCTCAGCCTATTATTTTTACAAGTCATAAACTGTTAGATGGAAACGAAGATACAACGGCTGCTCCCGGTGACTTTGGTGGTGTTATTATTTTAGGGGATGCTCCTACCAATACACCTTCTACTAAAACTATTGAAGGATTAAGCGGTTCGGATTTCTTTTACGGAGGTACCAATGCATCTCATAATGCAGGAACTTTGAAATATGTCCGTATTGAATTTGCAGGATTCGATCTTTTCGCTCCAAACTCAGGAAACGAGATCAACGGTCTTACTTTAGGAGGAGTAGGAAACGGAACTACATTGGACCACATCCAGGTATCTTACGGTAAAGATGATTCTTTCGAATTCTTCGGAGGAACTGTTAATGCTTCTAGCCTGGTTTCTTTTGCTGCGGATGATGATAACTTTGATTTCGACAACGGATATACTGGAACCATTACTTGTGCTCTTGCTTTGGCAGATTACAATTCTACACACAGTCTTAGCGGATCCAGCCCGGACTCTAACGGTATCGAGCTTGATAACAACGCAGAAGGTACTTCTACACCGCTTATTACAAATCCAGTGATCAACAATCTTACAATCATTGGGGCTAAAAACGGAATAGCAGGACAAGGTTCAGCTTACGAAAACGGGATCCACATCAGAAGAAGTGGTAAACTGACGTTAAACAACGCTTTTGTAACAGGATATCCTGTAGGAATCAAAGTAGAAGGTACAGGTTCTGAACTTTCTTCAGCTTCCACTTTCAGCACGATCAAGGTACACGGATTTACAACTTCTGTTACAGGTACAGGAACAGCATCAATCCCTGCTGCAAACCTATTGACAGGAACTACAGCTTCAGCATGGGGTATGAGCCAGCCGTTCTTCAACGACGGACCATGGAACGTATCTCCTAGAAACTGTGGAAACTTCCAGGGTGCATGGACGAAATATAACTTCTCTATTCAGGAATAAAACTTTAAATGCAGGGGAAGCTTCCCATGTCTTCCCCTGCTTTTTTTATTATTCAAAAAAACTCTAATAAATCAGTATTATGAAAAAACTATTTTTATTATCTATTGTATTGGTATCACAGGCTGCGGCTGCGCAGTTTCAGGTATGGAGCAATTCTTTTGACAATCCGGCTGACCTTCAGGGATGGACTGCCCATGACCTTAACAACAACGGAAACGGATGGGTTCAGGGACAGAATATCTATCATAACGGTACTGCTTTGACTTATGGCACATCCGGTGTTCTCCGTTATTCTGTAAGTCTGGTTCCAACAGGAAATGCTGCCGGTTTCGGTGCCGAAAACGACTGGATCATTTCTCCGCAGATCAATCTGGAAGGAGCATCAGGAACAATCAGCCTGGCAGCTTATATCGGAAGACAGAGAACGTCACATCTTAACCTGGGCCGTGATCTTTTTATTTTTGTAAGCACACCACAAAAGCCGGTTCCTGATCTGGCAGATTTTCAGGCAATGACGGTGGATTCAGGAGGAAACGATATTCCAAGTCCGTACCGGATCATAGCAGGAACTACAGATAATCCTTTCTCCAGTGATCTTACCCAGTTTACAGAAGACCTTGTTGATATTTCAGCATTTGCAGGCAAAAAAATCTATATAGGATTATGGTCCAACAGAAAGCCGAGCGGTAATAACCTGCAGAATATTAATATCGATGAAATGGCCATTTATGCTTCATCATTCCTGAGCACAAAAGACGTAAAGAAAAAAGACAATTTAACGAAAATAGAAGAAAACCCTGTAAAGGAATTACTTCAGCTTAAACTTAATCCTGACTTTAAAGAAAACACTACTTCAGTTACCATTTACAATGTAGCCGGACAAAAGGTACTTTCAGTTCCATATAGCAGATCTCTCAATGTAGCATCATTGAATACAGGAATGTATATAGCAGAAGTTTCTGACGGAAAAACCACGGAAAGACTGAAGTTTATCAAAAAATAATCATTATCCACCAGCCTGTAGAAGATCCTGCAGGAAATAACCATGAAAACTTTAATTGATCAAAACAGATTTGAAGCTTCCCCGCAGAGAATTTTTGATCATCAATATATCCTCTTAGTTTTTTTATAATTATCCTATTGTCCCGCACATTCACCGGGCGGGACAATATTTCTAAGGTAGATTTTATAATTTAAAATAATATAAATGAATAAATTCATTGCACTGCTGTTTTTTATACTATGCGCTTCCTGCTCGGACAATAACGTTATGCAGCCGTTTGACAAATCGCAGAAACCAGCTGAGGTCAATATCAAAGGATACTCAAAGCCGGATGTGATTCAGCTGAGGCTTAACGGAACTCCGGTATCCATCAACGGAAGCACTTCCTACACCAATAAAATAGAAACCCGACTTGATTTTGTCCTGGATGAAGGCGAAACAGACAGGCTGGGAATCTACAACAATGAAACAGGCCTCGAGGTTGCCCATTATAATATTACTTATGACAATATCAATGACTACAAGACTTTGAATTTCTTCAATCTTCCGGGCATCTTTCTCCAGGCTTCAGCCGTAAAACCACAGGTTAATCTTGGGAAAGTCGGTTTTGAACTCATTTTCCCCAACCTGGGTGAATATTCCGGCACTACGCTCACCAATGTAAAAGGAATTCTGAAAAGAGAGAATGGGGCAGTGCTTGCAGAATTTGAGACTATTGGAAAAGATAGTTTCACGGCAGTAAAAATATATGGCTTTTTCAGCAATACGGCTCCGGTTTACCTGGAACTGTATCAGCCCGGGACTTCCGTTCCCTATACCGGATCTGAGACCATTAAAGTAAAAATAAAACAGGATATGGGAGCCAACCTGATCGTTCTTCAGGAAAAAATAGAAAACGGGGTACTGACCGTTAAAGGAGATATTGATGTAGCTGATTATCTGTAATGACAGCCGTTCTATGAAAAAATATTTTAAATTTCAGTTAATACTGCTCGTTCTGGCTTCCGTCTTTATATTATCATGCAATAATAACGATGACGGTCCTGATTTTCCGGAAGGAAGTACAGAATCTGTGAATCTTTGGGTGCAGGACAGCATGAAAAGGTATTATTACTGGGCAGACCAAATGCCGGCTAAACCCGATTATCATCTTCCGGTGAAAGATTTTTTTAAAAGCCTGTTGTCTTCTCAGGACCGTTTTTCTTTTGCTGTAGATACCCAGGATCCTTCTTCCTATCCGCGTTCTGTAAGGAATATGTATGGTTTTGATTATGCCGTTGTACAGCTGCCCAATGGAAATGTAGCGACGACGGTAAAACTTGTCATGAAAAATTCTCCGGCATTCAATTCAGGTTTGGAAAGAGGGATGATGATCACAAAGATCAACGGTAAAGCTATCACCGCAGCTAATGCAGAAGAATTAACCTCAGCCATTAAAGACCAGACCGTTATAGAATTGAGAGTAGGCCAGTGGAAAAATAACGCTGTTGCCGGTGAAAAGAACATTACGGTGTATTACGGCTATTCTTTTGAGCAGCCCCTGGAGTCTAAAATATTTGAAAAAAACGGTAAAAAAACAGGCTACCTTTATATTTATGACTTCCCGGATGGAATGACTCCGGCTCTGAACCAAAAATTTGCTGCGTTCAAAACAGCGGGAGTACAGGAACTGATTCTGGATCTGCGGTACAATTACGGAGGCTCGGTATCCTCTGCTGCTGCCCTTTGTTCACTGATTCCTCAGGCAATTTCACCATCATCTCCATTCATTATCTATAAAGGAAACAAAAACGGGGGCGAAGTAAAAAGAACATTTGCCGAGCAGATAGCCTACGATCCTAATGCCCTTGATTTCAATAGTATTCGTTCTAATGCTTTGAATCTGAATAAAGTATATGTTCTTACATCCAACAGTACAGCTTCAGCCTCGGAGATCGTGATCAATAATCTTAAACCTTATATGCAGGTCATCCAGGTAGGAGATGTGACGTTGGGTAAAGATATGGCCGGATTTATGGTAGAAGACAAAAGAAAACCAAAAAAAATCTCATGGCAGCTTCATCCCGTTATTTATAAAGTTTTCAATGCGAATGGAGAAGGAGCTTACAGCAACGGAATTTCCCCACAGATTGCAGCCGGTGAATATGCTTCTCTGCCACTGCTTCCGTTGGGAGATTCAGAAGAAACCTTAATTTCGTCCGCCTTGAACAATATTTATTCAAAATCGGCAGGCAAAAATGCTTTGGACCAAAGTGTTAAAATTTTATTTCAAAGTGATACGCCTTCTGCAGCCATCGGAAAGTGACCATTTTTTAATACATAAACCAACAGCCATGCAGGGAATAGAACCTAAATTTCACAGCAGCCTAACAGACCGTATGGAATATTACCGAGGTCTGCTGAAAAAGGCAGCCGGTGATCCTGATATCCAGCCTTCTGATATGATTTCTAAGATTTCAGAATTAAGTGGACTGTACGAAGATTATCTGGCTCAAAAGAGACAATTGGAAAGAAGCATAAAAAATTACAGACAATATCACAGCGATCTGCGAAAACAGCTGACTTTACGGGTAAAGGAGTTGAAAAGAAAAGTGAAACAGAAGTGATTTTATTTCACCCATAAAAGTCTGTATTTAAATAAGCTAAAATTTAATTGTGATTCGTGCATTCGTGGCAAAAAGATAAATTTCAAATCTCCTGAAAGACAATACTCCAAAATATTTTTTACTCAGGTTTAATTATTATTTTTACTCTTAATTATAGCCGTACCGGAAAAGGAAAAGCTGTACCCGTTATTGAATAATCATGAAATCCGTGAACCTTAAAATATGAATGCAGAATTTTCAAAGGAATTAATTCAGCTGGCTGAAAAAGATCTGTCCGTCAGAGAAAGACTGGCTTCTGAGGGTAAGCTTTCCGGCGGATATCATCCTGAAATGGAGCTGATTCACAGGCAAAACGCAGCAAGGCTTCGGGAAATCATCAAAAGTATAGGATTTCCGACGGTTTCAAAAGTAGGGGAGAAAGCCGGTGACGCTGCATGGCTGGTTATTCAGCATTCTATTGGTGAACCTGAATTTATGAAAGAATGTTATACAATGATGATTGAAAATAAAAATGATATCAATCCTTTAAATATAGCTTATCTCTACGACAGGATCCAGGTTTTTCAGAGCCAGCCTCAACGGTATGGTACACAGCTGACCGGGGAAGGAACTATATTCCCTGTAGAAGATAAAAACCATCTCAATGAAGAACGCCTGAAAGTACATTTGCCACTTCTTTCCCGGGAAGAGATCAGCAGAATTTCCGGTGTAGAAAATATTCCGGAAATCGACGGAAAAGATGCAGACTACCTGTCATGGAGAATCAAAACGGGATGGATCTCTGAGTCTTAAGGATTGAAAGTAATGATATGGGATGATTAAACCTTATTTTCTAAACTTCGCAGGGCCTTAACACGAAATAGAATTATCAATCCCTTTTGACTACAATTATCTGACATTAGACTACAGCCGTTTTTTTAATTGTGCTGAACTTTGCATTAATAAATCAACAGCTATAATGAAACTGATCGCGATAGAAGAACATTTTCTGACAAAAGAAGTCAAAGATGAATGGCAAAAAAATGCCGGTAAAGATGACCTGACCCATAAGCTTCACTTTGGTGAAATTGAAAATCGTTTGGAAGATATTGAAGGTTCACGCCTTCAACTGATGGACGAAACAGGTATAGACGTGCAGGTGCTTTCGCTTACGAGCCCAAGTTTGCACAATTTAGGAAGTGAAAGCATCAATCAACAACATAATTCATAATATCCGCCAAGAATGCCTTTCAAATATCGATAAGTTCAGCAGGCAGATCATTGTATCTCAGGTTGAGTGTTTGCTGAGTTATTCGGAACGTTTTTACCACCGTCAGTTTATCACCAGAGAAAAGTCCAATCATCAGATCTTAGTACGTTTGGAAAACGTATTGACGGACTACTTTAATAGTGATGACCTTGTTTGCAAAGGCTTACCGACCGTTGAATTCATTGCCGGTAGCCTAAATATATCGACAAAATATCTAAGCGGTTTACTTAAAGTATTGACGGGACAAAGCACACAGCAACACATACATGACAAGTTGATTGAAAAGGCCAAGGAAAAATTATCGACTACGGATTTGTCCGTTAATGAAATTGCCTACGAATTGGGCTTTGAACATTCGCAGTCGTTCAGCAAGTTGTTTAAGACAAAGACCAGGCTTTCACCATTGAAATTTAGGGGATCATTTAATTGATGCAACCGGGGATCATTCCTCACTAATTTTCTTTCTGTGGTTTTTACCCCATAAAATCATTTCTTTAATAACAGGCAATAGGGAATGCATGTAGTGGGACACTTTGTATTCAACTGCAAGCGGTGATTGATAAACCGTCCTGATTACTAACTTATTCTCTTCAAGGTGTTTTAATTCTTTTGACAAAACCCTGGTTGTAATTAAAGGCATACTTCGCTGTATATCACGAAAGCGATAATTGCCACTGTGTATTGCTCTGAGTATTGGGAGCTTCCACTTTCCGCCTACGACAAACAGGGTGTCTTGTAAATATTTCAATGCCTGTTCTTCTGTCATTCCTTTCATAACAAACCGTTTTGGTATCCTTTAGGATATTGGTATCAAAAGTACACCAGTTTTAGAGATATATTTGCATACAGCAATCAAAAAAATAATAGACATGAACACAGACATAGTTACTGATATTGATGGCAATATTTATCACACAATATCTATTGGAACACAAGTATGGATGGTGGAAAATTTAAAAACCACCAAATACAACGATGGTACTGAAATTCCATTGATAGTTGATACGGCTGAGGCTTGGTATGAGCTAAATTCACCAGGATATTGCTGGTATAATGATGATAAGTTTAATAAGGAAACTACAGGCGCTTTGTATAATTGGCACGCATTAAATACCGGTAAACTATCCCCTAAAGGTTGGCACATACCAACAGATAAAGAATGGTCGATATTGGCAGAATTTCTTGGTGGCGAAATGGTAGCGGGTGGAAAAATGAAAGCAACTGGCACGGAATTTTGGTCAGTCCCAAACACCGGTGCAACAAATTCAAGTGGATTCGTCGCTTTATACAGCAGTTTTCGTGGTAAAAGCGGATTTATTCCTTCAAGCAATGGCACGCTATTATTTTGGAGCAGCACAGCCTTTGACGATATAGATGCCTGGGCTTGGTATTTGCGATTCGACAGCGAAGCTTTAGGTAGAAACCACGGTGGAAAATATCACGGCTTTTCCGTACGATGCTTGAAAGATTAGTAAACACTAAAGTACAAAAATGCTTTTCAAGCAGGATTAAATAACTACGAAACAGTATTGAGGGGAATGATAGGATAGTCTATAAATAATGAAACTATTAATGGTTTGATATTACAAAAATCATAGAATCAGCCAATATTTTTTATACAGTTATCAGTGATAACGATGTAAAATGGATAAGTATTGATAGGAAATTCCAGATCGTTAAAAGAACATGTTATTCAGGCGTTTTTTTACTCTTCGAATCGTAAATTATAATACTGCCTGTTGTAAAAACTGTATATTTGAAAGTATTCTAACAATTCTCTTTTTTATGAATTCACCCAAACAAACAAAGCTCAAATTTACGTTCGATAAAGGTGTCACCATACCCAGCCTGATATTTATAATAGGAATATGTCTTTTCTCGGTGCTGTTTCCTGTTGAGATCAAGGCTGTCTTGGATGAAATTAAGAATTTTATTTTTGTTAATCTCAACTGGGTATACGTATGGTGTGTTACCGTGTTCGTGATTTTTCTTGTATTTCTGATGTTTAGTAAGTATGGAAAAATTAGACTGGGCACAAATGACAGCAGACCCGAACATTCTTTTTTTTCATGGATTTCTATGCTTTTTGCTGCCGGTATGGGAATAGGTTTGATGTATTTTAGTGTGGCAGAACCTATGCAGCATTATTCTACGGATGCTTTTTCTGAAAGTCATGTGATAAGCAGGGCAAAAAATGCACAGCTTTACACATTTTTCCACTGGGGAATTCATGCCTGGGCAATTTACGGTCTTGTGGGGCTCTGTTTAGCCTACTTTACGTACCGGTACCGGCTTCCATTATCGCTTCGCAGCTGTTTATATCCCTTATTGAAAGACCGGATCAAAGGCAAATGGGGAAATGTTATTGATATATTTGCTTTATGCAGTACATTTTTCGGTATTACAACAACGCTGGGGTTTGGAGTTGTTCAAATAAATTCAGGACTGGAAACGCTGAAAATTTTGCCGCAAACAGGGTTCATCTATCAGATATTAATCGTTATTGTTTTGGTATCTTTTGCCGTTTTATCAGCTGTTTCAGGTGTTAATAAAGGAATTAAGATCTTAAGTAATATCAATGTCGTTGCCGTTATTATCCTCCTGTTATTTGTTTTAATTTTAGGACCGACAGTTTATCTTATCGGAAGTTTTACCAATGGACTGGGCAATTATATCAACAATTTTTTTGATCTTACTTTTAATACCCATGTGTACGAGGATAAAACGCTTCCTTGGTTTTATAACTGGACTATCCTTTATTGGGCATGGTGGATTTCCTGGTCACCTTTTGTGGGGCTTTTTATTGCAAAAATCTCAAAAGGACGCAGTATCCGTGAGTTTATTGCAGCAGTTTTGATTATCCCAACATTATTCAATTTTATCTGGATGTCGGTTTTTGGCAACAGTGCAATCTGGATTGACTTTAATTTCGCAAACGGTGCACTAAGTGCCTTGGTTTCTGATCCTGATGCTCTGATGTTTAGATTTCTGGAATATCTGCCACTTTCCAATATTTTAAGTTTTATTGTCATTTCAATTATTATGATATTTTTTGTGACCTCTGCGGATTCGGGAATGCTGGTGATGGACAGTATATCTTCCAAAAATTCCAGTAAATCTCCTAAACTTCAGATTGTATTCTGGGGCATACTTTTAGCCGTACTGTCATTAATGTTACTGAATGCAGGTGGGCTGGAAGCGCTGCAAACAATGACTCTTATCACTGCTCTGCCGTTTGCTGTCATTATGGTCTTATTTGTGGTGTCATTGATGAAGGCTCTTGTCATCGACTACCGTTACTACGAAAAAGGATTATCTGTTTCAACAATACCCTGGTCAGGCGAATTCTGGAAAGAACGGCTGAAAAAAATTATTTCTTTTAAGACGGAACAGTCCGTAAAAACCTTCATGGAAGACCAGGTACTGCCTGCTTTCACTGAATTAAAGGACGAATTTGCACTAAACGGAATTACTGTTGAGATCAATTATATACCGGACACTTTAAAGGTTAATTTAGAAATCCATCATGACATTGTCAACAATTTTGTCTATGGAGTTATAGCGCACAAAAGGATTGTCTCTGAATATATGGTGGATGATGACAATTTACCTGATCTGGATAGCAAGGTGACTTATTTTCCTAAGACCTATTTTGGTGATTCACGCGAAGGGTACGATGTGCAGTATTTTACCAAAAATGAATTAATCAGTGATGTACTTAAGCACTATGACCGTTTTCTGAAAATAATTGCTGAAGAGTCGAATGAAATGTTTATAAGCACCGATAATAATACGCAAGGAAATTAAAAGCTAGTTTGAAAAATTTGATTGCGAGCAACCTGATTTTTTCGCCTACATAATGAGCATCATAATGAGGAGAACCAAAAAAAGATTTACTTTAGGCTGAAGCAGGCGCAATAATAAATGTAGATAACTAAATGGAGTATATTTTGCTAAATATTACTTTTTACACCAAAAAAGAAAAGATAGATAACAATCCTACATTTTACTTGAAGAAAGTATTGAAGTTTAAAATTATGGAGTTCTATAACCAGCAACGCCTGGTATTAATACTAAGCCGCCAATTGAATATGAGCAATAAAGATATTGCTTACGAAATGGGCCTTTCAATAAAAGGGGTGGAGGCACCTATTACCAAAGCACTGAAACATTTAAGTAAAGAACTGAAGTATGCAGGGATGTTGCTGATGATTTTGCTTGATAAGATGTGATTTTTATAAAATCGCTTTTTTTTATTTTGAAAGTTTACTACATTTATTGATGCTATTTAGATATATAGTTAACAAGTAACTAATAGCACCAAAAACAAATACTAACTAAAGCCACACCATGAGAACACTCACTTATTTCACACTATTTTTTAAGCTCTTAAAGCACAAAGAGATATAAATATTTACAAGTAATTACAAACGGAAAAATTTCGCTAATCTAAATGTTAGCTGATATGTTAAAATTACCGAGAATATAAAACAGAAAAACAATAAATAAATAACAGAAAATGAAGAAAATTATTATAGGAGTTTTTACTATCCTTTCATTAAGTAGCCAAGCACAAACAAACGTAAAATTATTTGAAGAAGAAAAACTTGATTTAATTCAATACAAAAACCACATTGGAGAGGTATTATTTTCAAATGAAGATTTTGAACGAAATCTCCCTGAATCAAAATATATAAAATCATATACTCTTGGTGATAAACTCTTTATAATAGCTTTTACAGCACATTCGCCAGCAAACAGTATGTTGTTGCAGGCAGAACAAAATGGAATAAAACCGAAAGAAATTAAAAATCTTAGAGAATCCTTCTCTTACCAATCAACCGTATATTTTAAAATGTATTTAGATGGGAAAGAAATTACCGAAACAAGTACTGCTGGTTTTGGTAATGAAGAATTGGCTACATTACCAACTTATAGAGCAGATATTAATGATGGTACAAATGAAGAATTTTATGGCGAAACTATGTACAATGACCTTTTGAAAGAACAAAACTTATTAACGCCAGGTACACATAAGTTAAAAATTGAAATGGTTCCTGTAAAAAAGGGTATGGACTTTGAAAATATTAAATATAAAGCTATTGCGGTTGGAGAAATCGACCTAATTGTCCCAAAAGATATTAAAGTTATAGAAAGTGATTGCTTCCCCAAAACTAATATATTAAACTCAAAACTTGAAGCTGAAACTTTAAAAGCTGTTAAGGATTTTTATAAAGATGGCGACCCATATTCTTTTAAAATAATATTAGAGCAAAATGGAATGAAAATTATTAAAAACGAATATGGTGTAATTTTAAGAAAAGAATATATTGCTTTCATTGTCTGTAAAAAAGGAGATGAAGTTTGGTATCGCTCAGATGTGCTATATAAAGAATACAATGGTTCAGGGTATGAAAATGCAACAGTAAAAGGTAATGCATCAGAATCTACTATTGTACCATATAGAAAAGTTAACAAAAATTGTCTACGATTTTTAAAATAAAACATCAAAAAACACATCAGCTAACAGCAGTTTGGCAAAATGGCGGGTTCAGTGCTATATTAAACATTAGGTTTTCAAATGAACTTTAGTGCTAAATTGAAAATAAGTGCTTCTAAATCCGCCACTTCGCCAAGCGGCGGAACGTTAGTGGCAACCTTAACAGAACACCCATAATAAAACAAAATTTGAAATAATTTAATCCAATGAATTTAAGATATAAAATATTAAAAGATTATAAACTTATAATTCTAAAATTGCTTTTTTTTATTTTTGTTTGCTCTTGTGAAAATAGTACACCTAAAGAGAAATTTGTTAAAAATTCACCTTATGAAATATTCTTTAATCAACTTAAAATAAATAAATTAACCGACACTATTCTTGTACAAAACCGTACAAAAATATTCGGTTGTGGCACAGCATATGTCATGTATGAAGATGAATTGAATAAGAACGGATTAATTAAGTTCTATGAAAAATATGGGACTATTTTAGACAATTCAGACTTTTTAAATGTATTTGCAAAAAACAATAATGTGAAAATTTTATGGATAGAAAGAGGAAATGAAGGGGAACTTTTTCAACTTGAAGACAGTATTTTACATAAAAATAAAAATCTTGAAAAGCGTCTAATTGCAGAAAAGGCATTTCTAAGTTTTGATGACTCACCTAAAACATTGGATAGTTTAAATTTAACCGTAGTGATTAATTTTAGAAACTTAAATAAAACAATTCTAAAATCATTCGATTTATCAAAAAGACAAAATAATTGGAAAATAGACAAACAAAATGAACAAGAAATAAAAAGCGACTTATAAAAAGGCTGCCACTAACAAGGGTTTTGCGTCAGGCGGGCTGAAGTGCAAACTTGGAGCTTAGTACTTCTTATGAACTTTAGTAATAATATCAGCTTTTGTGCTCCGAAATCCGCCCGAACGCAAAGCCCAAGACGTTATGTGCCATATTAGAATGACACTACAATGAAAGAGTTAATTCCGACAATAAACGAAATTGTCAAGTATAGCCTTCAACCAAACTTGACAGTAATTGACAAAGAAAAATTGTTGGAACGACACCTCGTGAAAATTTACGATCTGTATTTTGACATAGAATATAAATTTGACGAAACGAACTTTCCAGATTCTGACAAATCATAACTTCCGACATTGACATCTTAACAGACAATGCAATCCGTGACGCAATTGATGACCTTTCTGACATCATTGCAGACTTATTGGAAATCAAATGGAGAATTGAAAATAACAGTTTGGCGGATGGACTTTGGTTTTTTTGAATTGACTTTTTACAGTCATACACAGCAACATATTCCAGACCGTTTAAACTTTATGAAGCAAAAAAATGGATGACGAAAAATTAATCTCTGATTTATCAAATTGGAGAAAATATAATGGTAAAGACTTTTCAGTTGAAGATTGGATTGTAGGTGAAGGAAATGTAAATTTTGCCATTGCCTATACTTTTATTTTTTGGCCTGAATTCTTAGAATATGATGACTGCATTATATTTAAAAATCATTTTGATAAGACCAACTTTGAAAATTGGAAAAATTTAGAGTACATTAAAAGTTATGCATAAATTGAATCAGTTTTAAATCATATTCATATTTTGGATTTATTTGGGTCTGACGAAAAAAAAGACGAAGTGACTTATGAACAAATTTTGTTTTTAGGAAACAAGCTTTGTGAGATTTATTCAACAAAACTTCAACACGAATTCCCTGAAAAGAAATTCATTTTTGATTTTAACGGCAACGAAAAGCTGACAGCATTTGACGAATATGAAATAACATTTTATCAAGAAAAAAACTTAAACAGAAAGACAAAATACGGCACATAACAGCAGTTTGGCAAAATGGAGGGTTTAGTGCTAAATTCAATAGCAGTACTTCGATTCAACTTTTGTATAAAATTGAAGATTTGTGTTTCTAATCCGCCACCTTCGCCAAGCCCCAAAACGTTGGCTGCAACCGTCTCGAAAAAATCATACTAAAATCATAAATAAATATAACTCTATGAGAAGAACGACAACTAGAAAATTTAACTTCCCTGTCTATATTATCTTATCTCTTTCTTTTTCAATTTTATCTTGGACTAAAATCCATGCATGCACGACGGTAAGTGCTGTGGCCTCAAATGGACAAGTTTGGACTTGTAATAATGAGGATGGTGAAATTGGCGTAGCTAATTTCATTAATGTCTTCCCAAAGTCTGGGGAAATGAAGTACGGATATTTTACACTTTCATATTTCTCACCGACCTTTGGTGAGGGTAGTAGTATACAAGGCGGTATGAATGAGGTTGGATTAACGTTTGATTTTAATACCATTCATCAAGTGACGGGGTTTGACCCTAAAAGCAAAAAGGCGTTTCCTCAGGGTGATCAGCAAATTCTGCCTCATATTCTTGGTACAATGAAATCTGTTCAGGAAGTTATTGAATTCTTCAAAATATACTGGTTTCAAAAAGGTTTTACTAGTGCTCAAATGCATGTAGCCGACAGACAGGGCAGGTTTGCTATTATTAGTGCATCTGGCATTCAGTTAGCTGAGAAAGGGAAATTTCTTGTTTCAACTAATTTTGATATTTGCGGAAAAGAGGATGGCTCATATTGCTGGAGATATCCAAAAGCAATAGCTCTGTTAAATGAAAATGAGCCGAACCTAAAGACTATGATGTCTATCTGTCGGGAAACAAAACAAGGTGAAAGTACGCTATACTCAAATATTCAAAACCTCACTACTGGAGACATCTGGTTTCTATCAAAGCATGACCCTCAAGGAACAGTTAAGACTAACATCGCTGGTCTTCTATCTAAAGGACGTAAATCTTATACTTTTAATGACTTAAAATCACTTATTGAAGACCGGCCATTGCATCAATCAGCTAAACCGACACGAATAGAATTGACGGAAAATATAAAGGATAAATACTTCGGTACTTATAATAATGATTTTACAGGAAAAGTAAAAATCGAACCAGACCAAAATGGAATTAAAATTACTTACTCAGATGGCATTTCGACTGTATTAGCACAGCCTCAGGCGGAGAATACTTTCTTTGTTCCAAACGAAAACGTGAGAGTAGAATTTAACTTAGACAAAAAAACAAATCAAATGATAGTGAGTTTTTACTTAAACGATTTTTGGAGGTTTGATGCCTGGAAATCGGATTAAAAAAAAGAATTAAGTAAGATTGGCAGCAGCCAACAAGGGTTTGGCAATAGTGGGGCGAAACTGCAAAGTTCAATGGTATTTCTTCGATTGAACTTTTGTGCAAAATTGAAGATTTATGTTTCGATTACTCCACCATCGGAAAGCCCCGAACCTGTTAACTACAATATCATGACTTACATTATACCTAAGGAAAACCGTATAAAAGAATTACTGAATTTTGGACTGCCAAAAATATTTATAGAAAATATTGGAAACCTGGAAGAATTAAAATACAGAGTTGAAGATGTAGACAATGCATATTTTTATTTGCCAACCATATTGGATTATGAAATATTAAATGGGAAACGGATTGTACCTATATTCAGTTGTGGGGAAAGTTTTATGGTTCTTATTTTGGACAACGAAACTGAAAAAATAATTTATTTTGAGCTTGAGAATGATCAAGTCTACAAAGATTATGGGAGAAATATAGATTTAATGTTAATGGACATAATGATTAATTATTTTGACGACCATATTGACGATGAGATTGTTTTGGGGAAATATATTTCTATTGGAGAAAGAATTGGATTTGAAAAATCAAAAGAGTTGTTTCAGTTACGAAATTTGTCTATAGATGATTATAATTCAAAAGCAGAAAACATAGAAAATTGGAGAATAGAAATAGCAAAAGAATTAAAAATACTGTAACTAACAAGGATTTTGTGTCAGGCGGGCTGAAGTGCAAAATTCAACAGCGGTTTTTCAATTAAACATTAACAGAGAAAAAAGTAGGAATGGAACCAAACTTTAGATGTGGAACAAGAAAAGCAATTGATGAGTTATCGGAAGAACTAAATATTCCTCACGATTCTTCTATGCAGGACTGGTCTTATACGGAAGGAAATCCTGACGATATTGAAAAGTATATTTCACATTACAGCTTGACAAAAGATGATGATAAGAGATTTATTTTAATGGAATTTATCATTCAGGCGACAGAATACCAAAACACCGAAGAACTGTTTTTAAAATATTGTGAGAACATCAAACCAATTTTACATGCTGACTTTAAGCTTCAAGAATACACTATTCATTATTGGGCCTGCTTTGACAACGACAATATTGAAGACTGCTGGAAAATCTCACCACTAATGCGACAAATTTGGGAGGACAAAAAAATCAATTGAAAAATTTGGAATTGTAACAACAAAAAATGACAGAAAAGGAAAAGATATTGTATAGAGCAATTGATGAAATTCTATGGAAAGATTGGGACCCAATTGGACTAAATGACATTGAAGAAGTTAGAGATGAATATCAAGGTTACACATCACATATTTTCAGTTTGACAATTCAAGGTGCGGACAAAATAAAAATCGCAAAGTATCTTTATGAAATTGAAACAGTAAATATGGGAATGAATGGCAATAAAATTCATTGCGAACAAATTGCTGAAAAAATATTAAAACAAGTTGAGTGACAAAAACAAAGAACCGCTAACAAGGGTTTTCCGATAGTGGGGCTGAAGTGCTTCTATGAAACATTCGTGCAAGGTTCAACATTGGGAATTCTATTGAACTTCAGTGCTAAAAATTCTCCACATTGCCAAGCCGTAAACCAGTAGCAGCAATTAAGAGAACATGGAGCTAAGAGAATTATACGACATATTTATTGCGGAAGGTTGCAATAGATTTTATATAGATGGAATGGGTGGACCACAATCAGACGATGTTGAGTGTTTAGGAACAAATAGCGGGAAATGGGAAGTTTACTACATTGAACGTTGACAAAAAAGCCAACAAATGTTGTCTAATGTTGACAAAGACGATGCCATCAAATTTTATTATGACCATGTAATGAAAATTGAACATTGGCATATAGTTGCGTTTACACGCTCCTTTGAAATATTAAATTCATATAAGAATGAATTAGAAAAATGTGGTGTTAGAACAATTCAAAATGATATACCACATTACAAAACTAAAGATGACGTGTTTTAAGACTTTTTGTAACAAACAAAGACATTTTTAAAGCAAAAAAATATTTGAGATTGTACCATTTTTTTGACGAGAATTTAAAAAGGTAAACAGCTACTAACACGGGTTTTGCGTTAGTTGGGCGAAACTGCAAAGTTCACAAACTAACAGCTTGATTTTCTTGGTAGAAAAACAAGTTTTCAGTTTAACTTCACAGAAGAGTAAGAATGTGACAAATCCAAGAAATATTAAATAACTACCACTGTATTTTTTTCGCGGGATATGTTCATTCAATTATCGTTTGAACAGGAAGTTTCAATGTCAGAATAGTATTTGCAAATCTGTTATTTGCTCACATTCTTTCCTTGATATTAAAATCCCTGTTTCCAAAAAGAAATAGGGATATATTAGAAATTTATACCGTTTTGCGTTATCTCTTTAACTACACTTATTTAGCTAAATAAGTCATACCACCATCAACAAGAAGTTCAGCACCAAGCATAAACGAAGAATCATCAGAAGCTAAGAAAACCGCTGTTTTACCAATATCAGAAGGCTGCCCAATTCTGCCTGTCGGCATTACTCCTGCATAGTGTGTTTTTACAGCTTCAATTTGTTCTGCAGGTACAAACTTGTCAAAAGCTGGTGTATCTGTTGTACCTGGTGTTATTACATTTGCTCTGATTTTTCGATCTAAAAGATCGCTTGAAAATGCTTTTGCAAAAAAGATAACCGCTGCTTTTGCAGCACCATACAACGTAAATGACGAATATGCCCGATGTGCTGCATTTGAGCCGATAAGAATAATAGAGCCGCCATCATTCATATGGGGCAGTGCTTTATGAACCGTGAAGTAAACACTTTTAAGGTTTAAATCCATTGTCTTGTCATATTCTGCTTCACCAATAGTTGCCACAGTTCCTACGGTTCCACCACCCGCATTGGCTACAATCACGTCTATTTTGCCAAATTTTTCGGCTGTTTCCTTAAACACTCTTTCAAGATCGGCGGGGTTGGTTACATCTGCATTTATGGCTATAAAATCATCTCCAAGTTGAGCCACAGCATTGGCTAGAGTTTCCGGATTTCTGCCGACAATAGCTCCTTTAGCACCTTCACTTTTAAATTCCTGGGCAATACCAAATCCGATACCGCTATTACCACCTGTAATCACGGCAACCTTGTTTTTCAATTTACTCATTATTTCTTTTTTTTAAGATTGAGCGACAAAGTTAGATGGTGTAAGTTACTTTTAGTAACTTTATGCTGAAAAATAACAGTAACATAGAGATAACTAAGTAACAATGGGATGTAAAATTGAAGAGTTTAAACAGGAACAAAAGAAGAGAATGAGAGCCGTCCAGGATTCAATGGACGTGCTGAACGGGAAATGGAAGATTGCTATTATTACCTCCATTTGCTGTTATGGAAAAAGACGGTTTTCTGATATACTGAATGACATAGAAGGGATTTCCAACAGAATGCTGAGCAAAGAATTAAAGGAATTGGAGATAAACCAGTTAATTAAACGAACGGTTTTGGATACACAGCCCATCAGCGTTCAGTATGAACTTACAGAACATGGCGATACGCTACAAACCATTATCAGCAACCTTACAGATTGGGGAATTGTACACCGTAAGAAGATTGTGGGAAGCTAAATTCGTTCATTGTTGTGTGTATTTCAGAGGTGCTTTGAATATCTCACATATATCAATGAATTTGGCTAAATTAAAATTAGCATGGTCAGTATTTATATTGAGCGGGCAATTCAACAGAGCAGTTAAGATATTGCTTACGAAATGGGGATATCGATAAAAAGAGTGGAGGAAATATTACCAAAGCACTGAAACATTTGAGGAAAGAACTGGTATGCATGTGTGTCGCTGGTGATTTTACTTGAGAAGATATGATTTTCACGAAATTACTTTTTTTATTTGGAAAGATTGCTATATTTATTGATGCTATAGATATATAAGTGTGTAGTTAATAAATAACTTAACTTTTACTAAAACAACGCCAACAACAAATACTAACTAAAAACACAAAGTCTTGAGAACACTTACTTATTCCAAATTATTTCTAAGCTCTTAAAAAGCACAAAAAGATATAAATATTTACAAGTAACTACAAACGAAAAAGTTACGCTAATCCAAAAGTTGTGCATCATTTTACAAAAACAGCACTCAAGAAACAAAATCCTGACAAATTTAAATGAAAATATTTCCAGTAAAATCTATACTAAAACCCATTTTCTTTTTTCTACTTACCTTTTTTAATTCTTGTACATATATGAAAAATCAAACAGAAGAAATCATTAATCTAAACAGAACAAAGCTTAATGAAGATTTGAAAAAGTTAGAAAACGAAAAAACAATCACTCAAAGTGAATCTAAACAAATCCACGAAAGGCTCAATTCGGATTTAGATTATTATTTAAAACATCAGGATATTGATTTTGCAGGATTGGAAAAAATGTTCTTTGAAACCACCAAGAGTTTCGAGAATATCAAGGTTAATCAATCTATATTTTTAATGATTATGTCTACTTATGGTAATATTACAAGCCAAATTGCAATGCGCCAGTTCCCTATGAAACAAGAAGACTATGCGATACAAACGCAACTAAATAATGTAATGAATAATTGGTTTGATAACTATCAAAATGATAGCGAAAAAATAGCAGACCTAATTTCGCAAATCAACAAACAAAAACAAACTAAAATTTATTCAGATATTTCTTCATCTGAATATGACGATATTATTTCGACAGTTAATAGTATTAAAAATGATACGGCAATTTCCGACGACGAACTAAAGAAAATATTGACAGAAGGAATGTTGAAATATTGCAACAAAAGCAATGAAAGTAATCTTGCAATCCTTAATATTTATGGCGGAATTGACAGAATTAAAAAACTCGGAATAGACAAACAACTTTCCGACATTTATCAAAAGAAATGCACAAAACCGAAAGAACTAAGTTATTCTGAAATTAAACAACAGGTTTCAAGTAGGTTCAAAATGTTGCTAACAGAGGATATGATTACGCAACAAAATTTTGAGAATTATACTAAAACAATTATTCAAGATGTTGAGTTTTGTGAAAAAAACACAGACAAAACACAAATAAAAGCACAACTACTATCAAGTTTGAAAAAACTAAAAAAAGCAGAACTTGATACAGAAGACAGAGAAGCAATAACGGATTGGTATTTTATTCTTTCTCAAAAAAGTGAAGTCGACATAAAAAGTGATTTGAATAAATGGCTCTACGATTTTGACCCGAATTAAAAAAACGAATACATAACAAGGGTTTGGCAATAGTGGGGCCAGACTGAGCCCCAAAACGTTATGTGCTTATTTAGAACACCTTCATAATAAAAATAAAATGAATAGATTTGAAAATAAAACAATCCTAATTACAGGAGGAACAAGTGGAATTGGATTGGCAGGAGCAGAAAGACTGATAAAAGAAGGTGCAAAAGTTTTAATAACAGGACGGACGGAAAAACACCTAAAAATTGCTGCCGAAAAATTAGGCAAAAATGCAATAATCATAGACGATAATGCCGAAGATGAAGAATCGCCAAACCGACTTACTTCTGCCGTGGAAAAAATTGGAAAACTTGACGGACTTTGGTTAAATGCAGCTTATGCAATTGGAGGAAATTTAGATGAAATGAACAAAGAAACAATAGAGAAAATGTTTCGTGTAAATGTCGTTTCGCCAATGTTACAAATGGGTGTTTTATCCAAACATATTAAAGACGGAGGTTCTGTTTTGGTAACTTCATCAAGTGCCGTTTACGAAGGGCAATCTTCTGTGTCATTATATTCAGCAAGTAAAGCGGCGATTTTAGCAGCTGCCCGTTGTTGGGCTACGGAACTCGCACCACGAAAAATCAGAGTAAATTCCTTGGTACCAGGACCAATTTCGAGTAATCTTCGTTCAGCACTTCCTAATGATTTACGCCAACAATTTGAAGAAGAACTTGCTGAAGTTGTATTATTAAAACGTGTTGGAAATCCGGAAGAAGCCGCGGCAGTAGCAGTATTTTTATTATCTGACGAAGCAAGTTATGTAACAGGGAGTCAGTATGTTGTTGATGGCGGATTACTAATGATCTGAAAAAGAATAGCATACAAAAAGGTATTACATCAGACGGGCTGAAGTGCGAAACTCAACGGAAATTTTTCAATTAAACAATAGTAGTACTGTCAACTTTGTGCTTTAACCTAACCACCAAAACGTTAGTAGACATATTTTGAAAAAAAAATATTAAATAAAAAAATGACTAGAAAAATTAGATTTATATTTTACATTTTATGTGTTGTGCAATGTACTCTCTTTTCAAACTGTAGTAATGGACAGAATACAAAAAATATTGCTGGAGAATACGATAATGGTCTTTACATTTTTGACGACAATACTTTTATGGCAGGAGGAGTAAACGCTGTTGTATTCGGCACTGTTGAAGTAAATGGGAATATTATTACGCTGATTAAACATCATCCAAAACAAAAATTTGCTTTATATGGCAGACAAGTGGGTACGAGATTGTACGGTAATACTATTATGTTTCAAGGATTTGAAGACAATGGTCTGGTAAATTTATCAGAAAACAATAATCCGCCAAAAGTGATGCGCAGAGTATTTAATGCAGACGCAAATTGTGTGGATTGGCCCAGTTTTTATGATAACGGAGAGGATTGTAAAGAAATTTATTTCGCAGATAAAAATGACCCTCAATTATACAAATTTGAACTTCCAAAAGGTGTTAGAGATTTCGTGGCATTCCGATTTGATTTTGAAGATAATCCAATTTTATACGAACCAATTGTAGCAAAAGTAGCTGATGATTTTAACTCGATTTCATTCGCTGCCAATGGTGAAAAAATCGCAAAGAAACCACTTACAAAAAAAATATTGCAGACAAAAGATATGGTAATGTCTATGTATGAAAGAGCTTACCCAGAGGGAAAATATTATTATTGCAATCCTGCGTATAACATATTCGAAGAAACTGGAATTAACATCAGTAATTACAAAGAAATCGGCACTAAAGAAGAAGGAGTGTTACAATTAAAAGGAAGCAAAAGATATGAACCTGGGGCTGAAAACAGATTGAAATTTGATTATCACTCGGATGAAATTATTTACCGATACGAGAAGATAGAAGCTAAAGTTATTTCAAATATGGATTTTTCCATCAATAATAAATCCATTTTCACATTCGTTTGTGGAACACAAGAATAAGATTAGTAATTCTTGGTTAAATAACACGCAATATATTTGCTATCAAGGTTTTCAAGAAAGAGTTTGGTGTAAATGCTTCCGCAGTATGAGCTTAAAAAGCTTAAGTACTTTTATGAAATATTTGTACAAAGTTCCGTATTAGAAATTTCATTGAACTTTAGTGCCAAAAACTCCAAAAACAGTACAAACAAAACATTAGCAATTTTAGAGATTGGAGGCAAAAACCGCATGCTGAAGATTGGATTCTCTATCCTGAAAACCTCTCAACCCAGCTTTTTTTGGATGAAGTTGCCCTTTCTGATGACGAATTGTACACCGTGCTCACTTCCAAAAATGCAAAAGGAAGTATGGTTGCTATCATTAAAGGAACCAAGAGCGATACGGTGATAGAAAACCTTTTAAAAATCGCTAGAAAATCCAGACTGAAAGTAAAAAGAAATGACACTCGACATGGTAGGTTCTATGAAGTTGATTGCCAAAAGATGTTTCCCCAATGCGACACAGGTTGTGGATAGATTTCACATTCAAAAACTCGCCATAGAAGCATTGCAGGAAATCAGGATACAAAATCGTTGGGAAGCCATTGATTTAGAAAACACAATGCTCGCAAGTTTTGAGATTGATCCAAGAGAAGGGATTTGTTGATATACGAAAAAAAAGAGAGTCTTCTTAGTGAAGACCCTACCAGCGGGTTTGAAGGTATCACAGTCGAACACCTCATATCTATTTTAACTTTTTTAGACAAACTAGCTTAATCTAACAAACCCTTAAATAGGTTCAATGTTTACAAGAGAAATGGTACACCTGATAAGGGATTTCAATGCCAAACTTAAAAAAAACAGTAATAAATTAAGATCCATTATCAAAGATCCTATTGAAATGCGTTCCTGTCGCTTCATCATATCCTTTTCATAGTATTAAATCTAATAGCTTTTCATGAATTATACGGGCAGCCTCTTTATAAACTACATGGGAATTATTAGTATTAAAACATTTTGTATAATGTTTAACAAACTAAATTTAATAATTTTAATTTGTCTGAAAAACAGGGAGTTTACCGGTACACTTTGTATCAAAAAATGAACATGGTTCTCTTCATAATCAATTTCTAAAAAATGAATTTAATAGCGATGAGATAATTTAGTACATATTTCTTTTAATCCAGCCTCAACTTCCTCAGTAATACCCAAATTAATGTATTTCACAGAAAAAACAATATGGTAAAGCAGTAAGGTTTTATTATGTCTTTTCAGAATATGATCGTCCATAAAACCAAAGCTACAGTTTTTATTATTTTGAAAAACCATGCGTTTTTCAAACTTTTCCTCTTTTAACCCCGAGGCAGAGCACTCGAGGAATTCTTTGATTAAATTATGCTTCTTCTATTACTTCAGAAATAAAAAATTCTAATTCCTGACGTTCATATAATTCAGGATATTGATAACCGTTTATAAAAATATTAGGGGTAAAATTAAAATCGTATATATCACAAAATTCATTTTGAGTTTGTAAGGTTTCATCAATTGCTGTTTCCTGTTTGGTAGATCTATAATTTTTTATAAAATTTTGAGCATAGGTTTTATCTTCAAACAAGAGATTCATTTCTTTTTCAAATTCATAATCTCCTTTTTCAAGGTAAATAGTGTGCAGGTTTCTATACAGATTTAGATTTATATCATTTTTGTTTACAGCGAAAATTATTTGGATTTTACTGTTTTTATGATGTTGTGAGTATATAGATTGTAAAATTTTATGTGCTTCTTTACAATGTCCGCAAAATGGACTTGTGATGATTTGAATAGTAGTGTCTGCTTCTTTATTTCCTAAGATAATTGAGTAGTTAGTGATAGGAAAATCTATTTTTTTACTTTCTAATAATTGAGATTTAAAAAGTTTGTAATTTCTTTTAAAACGTAAATTTTCCACATTCTGCTTTTTTAATTCTTTGTTTTTAAGGAATATGGACTTTATTAACACCCAAAAAGATGTAAAAAGTAGAATAACAGAGATTAATAATAGATATAAACCACCACGACCATCGGATACCAATACTTTTAAAGAGTTAAATGCCCCTGCGTCAATTAATTTATAGTTGTAAAGCAAATTACCGTAAACTACAAACATTTCTAAATATAAAACTGCAATTATAGCTAAACACAACGGACACCAATTTTTTTCTACTTTCCATTGATAGTAAATAGATAAAAAGCTGATAGGAATGATAGGAAGCAAGAAAAAAGAAGCAAAAAACAGGAAATTAGAAAATTGGTTGAGCAATGCAAAAACGATAAGTAATGCAGTTTGCGAGGCAAAAAATACAATGCTTATATCACTTAAATTTACTTTCTCAAAAAGTTTCCATTTTTTAGAAGTAAGTACATTTTCACAACTTGTTCCATGGCTTACATTACAAAATTTGGATGCAAGTCCTTCTTTTAAACCCAGTATTTGTCGAAAAGTTTCGATGGAAAAATAAAGTCCTATCAAAGTTGTAATTAAAAGCAATGAAACCTCACCCCAGCTCTTTCCAAAAGAGAGGGAGTAGCTACAGACTGTAATAAATAATAATGTGGCAGAAATTGCTAATAACGCATATTTTAACAAATAATTTTTTGAACTAGTCTCTTTAAAATCTTCTTCTTTTTCTGCTAATAATACAATGTTTTGAAAATTCTTTGTGAAATTCTCCAAAGTTTCATTCTTATTATCAACTTCTAAAGATGCTTTTGTTTTTTGTACGAAAGAAAATTGCTCTCCATTTTTTTCATTTTTCACTAAAGCAATAAAATTAGTAGGCAACTCTTGTATTTGTTCATTGCTAATTTTAAAGGCCATATTATTGACTTTAAAAAAGCGCAAAGTATCGCTTACCGCCAATAAACTGGGATAATCAGGATGTGATGAAAACTGATACTCAAATTCTGCTTTGTCAACAGCAATAGTTATGTTTTTAAGATACTGAAAAACAGCATTTAAATTATTTTTTTCGATCATAGAATTGAATTTTTAGGGGTTCTTTTTAAATATCACATCGCCTCTAAGAACATACTTTATACCTGATGTAATTTTTTCACCAGAATGAAGTTGATTATGAGGGAATGTAACTATACTACCTAATGTTGGCTTTATTTCAAAATCATTAAATTTTGTATTACCACCTGTAAAATCATCATTTAGATAGATTAGTATTGAGTAAAAAGTCCTAACATCATCAGATATGATGGTACTCATATCAATATGTTCTATAAACTCATCATTTATAAAATATTTATAAAGTCTAAATGATTTATTTATCCCTATTGGTAAATGTCCTTCAAGTTTTAACACTGAAAAATCTAAATTACTCCAAATTAAATCTGATAGTTCTGTACTTTCAAGATTTAATCTTTTACTATTTCTTTCAGCAAGGTTTTTTAAAAGAGCATCATCATAATCTATTTTTTCTTCATTAGATAAATTTGTAGTATTATATTGTGTTTCAAATTCTTTTACAACAAAATCACATATATCTTTAGTCCAAAATTTATTTATCCCCCATACTTGATATTCTTGTGAAATACATTTTAATTTTCTCATTTTTATTTAAAAATTGATTTTAATTTGTTTTCTAATTCTTCTTCCATACCTGCATCGTACCTTCCAATTATAATTCCTGATTTATCAATAAGTATGGATGTTGGGAAACTACTTACACTATATTCAGATGTAATTATTTTGCGATCGTAAGTATTACCATCAATTAATTTTGAGTCAAAGTCAATATGTATCCAATCTTGGGTTTTATCTTTTTTAATTGCTTTTTCCCAAGCGTTAATATTATGATCGTCAGAAATACCCACAATGTTGAAACCTTTGGAATGATATGTATTTAACAAGGTGTTTAAAAATGGTATTTCCTCTCTACAAGGGATACACCAACTTGCCCACATGTCTAGCAAGATGTATGAATTTGATGTCAAATCTTTTAATGACATTTTATTACCCGATTTATCTATTGATACAAAATCATATCCTTTAGTCCCAATCGTATTATTAGTGTTGTCATTATCATCAACTATTTGCTTGACTAGTTTTCCATAATAACTATTTTTTTGTATTTCAGATAGACGCTTGTATAAATCACGGTATTTACTTAATTCATTTATTGAAAATTCATCTTCAATGCTAAATAATAAATACGAACTAATATTAGAATTGGGATATGATTTTATATACTTTATTTTTTCTTTAACAAAAGAAGCTTTATATTTTTGTAATTCTTTTTCAAGTTTTATTTTTTGTAATGTATCTGATGTTTTTTGCTGGCTGTTAAACAGAAGATTATACTCAGCCAGTTTTATTTTCTTATTAAAGATTTTAAGTTCATCGCATGATTTACAATTTGTAATTTTATAATTGGAAAAACTACCTAATGTCAAATAAAGTTGAATTTTAGAAGGGTCTGTCTCAATTTGAACCGCATTTAGACTATCACCATTTTGCTTTTCTTTAGGATTTAGTTTTATATAAAAACGCTTACTGTAACCGCTTACATTTCCCTTGAAATGAAATGTATTATTTGTAATTTTTGAACTATCTACAATACGTTTTTCAGAATTATTATAATGAATTAAATAAATTTGTCCGCTATCTAAATTTATATGCCCATATATTTCATATATGTTTTTTTTTGTTTGTGAAATCAATAAAAATGGCATCAACAACAGAATTAGAATTAATATTTTATAATGCTTCATTATTTTTATTTAAATATTGTCTTTTTTACAAATTTCATCTCTCCCTCAACAATCAGTATTGCTAAAAATGTAAACAAAATTACAATGGTAATCTTGTTTACATAAATTTTAAGTTAACCAGCCTATGCTGGAGTCTTCTGACAACAAACAGGGTTTTCTCCTCCTCCGCATGAGCCAGAGCAACACTGTCCACCAGAATCACACGAGCTTCCAATTTTCTTGCATTTGCCTCCTTCAATTCCTCCCTTAATACTTTTCAGTTCATTTCGAGATAGACACTCTTGAATTGATTTTAAATTCATTGTTTTCATTAGTTGAAATTTATTTAATTTTACCTACTCTTTTAAGGATTTTCGGCTTTCTCCTTTTTTTTCTATCTTTAATATACTCATCGTCAAAAATTAGATTATCATTGATGTCATAATATTGAGACGAAATCCATTGTCTTTTTTTTGGGAAGCTCAACTGGTTTTTCAATATCAAGAATCATTAAATGTGTTTCTTTGTTCATTAGATTTTTAGAGTCATTTTGCCATATAAATATTTATAAAAATCTTTTATTCTGAGATAAACAGAAAAAGGATTTAAGTAAAATAATGATTAGTAATAATATTGTTTTCATTGTATGTTGTTTGTATAGATATTTAAATCAATTACAAATAAATTTAATACTAGAATTTGCCTAACATATGGGACACTAGATTCTTTAAATGAAATAAACATCTGTGTTTTTGTTGTAGCAAATATGAACAAGTCTAAATCATAAAAAAAGAAAAGGTATTACAGATTTATAAATCTGTTGGTATAAATTTATAAATGTTGATTCATTAAAAATTTATTAAGCAGATTGTTACATGTTAATTAAGTAGAAAAGTTCTTTCCTATATAAGAATTGATAACATCAGGCGGCAGATAGACTGTATTGGTTTTATATTTTTCAAGACACCTTTGGATTTGTCTACCACTACTCGTATGTTACTGTTAAGTGTCCGGTTTGAGGATTAAATTTATTTATAGAACACAATTGTTGAAATCAATTTAAGGAGAGTAAAAGCAAAAGAGACATTTCTGTCTATTTTGTTTAAACTATTGATGAAGAATCACTTAAATATAAAGTTTCATAATAGAAAAGACTCTTCAGATTTATAAATCTGAAGATCAATTTATATTGAAAAATACTATATCCATTGAATTTGAACATCTATTTTTTTATCAGTATTTTTTCTCTTTATCTCTTTAATTTTAAATTAAATTTGTGAAATCTTAACAAACGCAAATGATCCCAGTAAAAAAGATACTAATTATCTATTTTTTTATATCTATAAAAATATTTTCTCAAAATTCATTTAATAAAAAAGAGTCAATAGAAATAGATAGCTTAATTAAAAAAGATCAATGGGATTTGGTGCATTTCAAACTGAATAATGAAAATTTAAAATTCAAAAGAATTTCCAAGTATAAATTACATTATCATTTTTTGATTAAATTGGATTCTGCCTCTGTACTATACAAAGAAGGGAAATATATTGATGCAAAAAAGGCTGTTTTATCTACACTAAGTCAAATACAAAGTAACAAAAATGAACTCCCTGAGCATTATCAAGGACTAAAGCATATTGCTATAACAAGGTTATTTTATATTGAAAAAAGATTAGGTAACATTTCACAAGGGTTACAATATTTAAATCTTTTTTCGCAAGGAATGAACCTAAGTTATAAAAAAAAGCAAATAATATTTTTTGCTGTTGCTTATACCGAGCTAGGAAATTACAGAAAAGGGATTGAACTCTTAAATACCCATTTAAAGGATATTCGATTTGATACAAAAAATACTTTATACAGAAGCTTTGTTAAAAAAGAAGAAATTGCGGCAACTTTTAATACGAAAGGAGATACATTTATAAAATGGTACAAAGATATTGGGGATAAACAATTATTAGATTCAGCACAACATAGTTATGAAAATGCTTATAAAATAATGAAAGTGCTTTCAAACTTCTCATCATACTCTAAGGCTTTATTTATAGGCAGACAAGCAGATATCAAGTTATTAAAGAAACAATATAAAAGCTCATTATCGCTTTATAATAAATGTGAAAGAGATTCAGTATTTATGAATAAAAATTTCTCACGAGAAACTGTTTGGTTGGGAAAAGCAGAAATATATACTTACATTAAAAAAAATGATTCTGCGTTCTATTATATTAATAAGCTTTACAATGAAAAAACTTCTTCAAAATGCACATACGAAAACAAATTAAAAATATATCATTTGTTGAGCATGAATTATGAAAGCATAAATGATAATAGTAATGCATATAAATTTGCCAAATTAAGCCTCTCTGAAATAGGTAAAAAACATATTCAAGATACTTCAGGAAATAGCTTTCTTGGTGTGCATGAACAGCTAGAAATAAAAGCTATTTCTGAAGAAATGTTAAGAAAGAACAGACGGAATACCCTTCTATTAATAATTGTTATAGCGTTGACCTTTGGCGGTGCAATTTTTTATATCAAATACTATTATAATAATAGAAAAAAGAAGATTTTTTTAGAATTTCAGAAGAAAATTGAGGAAAAAAAAAATTTACCTATTAATCACCTAACTCTTGAAAAAAATAAAAATTTAGCCATAATAGAGAATGAATTGGTTAATCGTATCCTCAAAAGTCTTGAACTGTTGGAAGCAAGAGAAGAATTCCTTTCTAATAACTTTAAACTTATCAGTATTGCCAAACAACTTAATACTAATACTTCTTACTTATCTAAAATAATAAATGAACATAAAGGAATATCTTTTTCTGAGTATGTAAATGATCTTAGGATAAATTACTTATTAAAGGAGCTAGAAAAAAATCGAATATTTCGTAAATTTACTATTCAGACAATATCTGAAGAAATTGGATATAAAAGCTCTACAACATTCATTAAAGCATTTAGGGATAGGATTAAAATGACACCATCTGATTATATTAAAAAATTAAATAAAACATTGGAAGAATATTAATCTATTTTATGATGACTGGATATTCTGGAGTATATTGACCTCCAATTATATTTTCCTGTTTCGGTGTTAAAACCGCTTAGAGCTTTTACGGATATTCCGTAGGCTATTACCTGTACTTCATCTAAGTTAGATATTTGCTGCACCAGCTTAACATTCATAATCTTTTGCGCTTGCATTTCCTGGCTGGGGAAACCAACTCCCTGAAACATAATGGTGGTATTATGTGAAACATCGTTAAAATAGAACTTTCCGCTGCTATTGGTAGCCGTGCCCCTGTCTGTATCTTTAATGGTTACGGTAATGCCAGGTAAGGGTGCATTATTTTCATCTAGCACTGTACCGCTTATATTTATTAGTGCTATTTGTTGGGGTGTTTCTTTTTTTTAACACAACCATTTTGCCGTTTATAAAATTGTGGTCAAGTGTCGTTTTATCTAGCAAAACGTCAATCGTGTTTTGCAATGTTCGGGTAACGGGGGAAAGAATTTGGCATCACAACGGTTACTGCCCATTGCCGAAGAATTTATATTTATAGGATTACTTTTGAATAAATTGCTAAAGAAAAACATTAATCTGCATCTTGCAATTTTACTCCAGGCCTGCTTTTTTGTTTTGCTTCACAATTTTGCCTATCAAAATACACAGTCTTCAAACATATGCATTGTGCAAAGCGTTGTGGACGCATCATTATTTGGCTATGCGAAATATTATACAAAATCAATCTATACGCCAATCGCGATGCATATTACAGGAAATCTCATTGCCACTTTGGAGCGTTTTATTTTATGATGAAGAAAACTATTAAGAGATCAGAAACTATAAAGAATGGCCTGTTTGGGATAAAGGGACTTTAAGTATTTCCACTTTTCCGATGCTTAAATACAAAAAACAAAAGGAATGAGATTACTAATTTTTAGACTTTTCATGCAAAATATTTAATTAATGTATAAGGTTGCATTGCGATCCGGACATATTTTGGCAACTCAAAAACAAAGGAAGAGATTATTCCGGCATGAATGCAGTCAATATTTCCGCGATAACAAATTTTCTAATGCAAAGCGGAAATACAAAAGCAGAATTTATCCCTGCAATTAACAACGTATTTAAGGTAAAAGTAGAGCTGAAGTACAAACTTCAGCTTTTGTTTTTCTATAAACGGATTGTTTTGGGGTAGTCACTAAATGAAATAATGAAAGCTCAACACATCAGTTTTGCTATTATAAATGTGGCTTGATCATCTTTTACAGGATTACAACCAATTAATCTTCCATTGATTTCTTCGAATCTTCAATTTCAATTTTAGAAAATTTAACAATAAGGGAATATCATGATTAATTTTAAATCAATTTAAAATAGTATAGAATAAATAAATTTTGTCAAAAAAACTTGTATGCTCAATCTTGCTTTACTCATAATATAAAGATTTTGTAATTAAATAAAAATTCAATTTAACACGTCAAGTTCTGTCGCTTTCGGCATTGATATTTGCATTACAGAAAAACACAGAAAATGAAACTCGATATTAAAACTCGAGGTGGATATCAATTGCCGGAAACCACCTAAAAAAATATGACTACCACCTGAAGTAAATCTAATAAAAAGAGACTTTAAATCTTAACCGGTGACCCTATACTCAAAATGAATTGGAACAACATTCATACCATGAATAGATAACCAAAATCACTAAATACCTTAAAAAAATGACTGATATTAAAAATCAAAATACACTTTACAGATTTGTAAGTTTACGAAACCCTGAACGTTCAAAAAAAGAGAAACAAGAACATTCGTTTGTTTTCCATCCCGAGGATAATAAAAAAATAGCAGAAACAAACAGCGGGAAATTTTTTGATGCCGTAAAAAATAAAACTGCAGCACAAACAAAATGGCAGGCGTTAAAAGCCGTATCATTTACAGGATTTGCTACTGAAAATGATTTAGAAAAAAGTAACCTTTCATTTTTTACAGCTTCAGACTGGCTTGCAAGAAACAGAACAACGGCAAGTGCCAGTGAAATTTATACAAAAGCGAAAGAATATATTGAATTAACGCCCCCTGTTGAATTAAATTTATGGGATAATCTTTTCTATAAAATTATAACTAACGACAACTTTTATGTAAAAGATGGGCTAATACAAATGCTAATCTTTCAAAATCTTTTAAAGCAAATCAAAAAGATAACAGGAGAACAAAATATATTAGCTGTTATCTGTACACTTGCTAATGCCAAAGTAGTATTGCCTGCAGCTGTTTTTGAAGAATCTCAGCAGGCCACGGCAGGAGCCGGAGCAATGCAAAGAGTGGCATCAGATGATTTTTCGGATCCGAAAATATTACAGGATGTGCAGAATATTGTAAAATCAAAATTTGATCTTGAAAGATTAGAAAATGCAAAAGCTGAATTACTGAAAATAGAAAAAAAGCAACGTACTGTTAATCAAAATCATTATGAAACTGCGCAAAGAAATTATCAGATTGAAATAAAACCACTTTTAGATGATTATCAGAGAGACTATAATAATGCGAAAAGGGCATTAATTGCAGCTGAAAAGGATACACCGGCTAATTTGAAATTAATAGATGTTCCGTATCCGAAATTGCCAGAATTTCAATATGACAATCCAATTGAAATAGAACAGGATGTTATAAAAGGAAAGCTTTCTGAAAATAGCAGAACGGTATTGGATGAAATAATTGATCTGAGAGAGGCACAAACTTTTGAAGAAATTTATGAAGCTATTAATGATAATATAAAAACAGCCAATAAGACCATTGTAAGCAGTACAAAATTTTCAGAACAGTATGCTTCTTTTGGCGATATGGTTTTCCCGGTAAATAAAGATGCTTCCGCAGAAGATAATTATATCTTTAGAATTTGCTCAGACGGAATTACAGGAAACAGATATGCAATTAGATTATACATTTTAGACCCTTCTCTGAATGTTGCCGGAATTTTATATAAATTAAAATTACAGGACGGAACTTTTGTTACCAATACAGCTTTTACATCGTCAATAATCAATGGTATTGTGACAATAAAGCTTTTTGATGACAACGGATATACCCAAAATCCAGCGAATCCGGTTGTGGATTTTTCTGCAGAAATAAAAACATCTAATAATGTTTATTATATATTGGATGTAGATGGCTTTACACTTTCTAAAAGCACATCGTGCTCAACGGGGGCATTAGTAGAAAAAAACACAGGAAACGGTACTAATGATGCTATTACAAAAGGTTTTGGCTACCGCCAGTTAGGAATTGCTGATTATAAAAAAGTAGTATCAGAAATCTGTTGTTATGATGCAGGAGAAGTGGCGCATATTGAAAATGTAATGGCATCTGAGTTTAGAAATAAAACTACTGAAAGGAAGAGGGTTGAAGAAAACACGGTTACCCAGGAAACCCAACAGGAAACCGAAAATCTGACAGATACTTCCACAACAGAACGTTTTGAGATGCAGACTGAAATTGCAAAACTGCTGAAGGAGCAGAAAGAATTCAATGCACATGTGGATGTCCATTCTTCATGGGGAAATACAACATTGGATGCAGGTGCTGCGTATGCAACAAATGTATCTAAAGAAGAAAGCAACAGACAGGCCGTAACACAGGCTAAGGAATTAACACAGCGTGCAATGGAACGAATTGTTTCTAAAATAAGACAGGAAACTGTACAAAAAACAACCGAAAGCTTTACTGAAACTAATTCGCATATATTTGACAACAGAGGAAGTGCCGAACATATTTCAGGAGTATACCGCTTTATCAATGCTACTTATAAAAACCAGATATATAATTACGGCAAACGATTGATGTACGAGTTTATGGTGCCACAGCCAAGTAAACTCCATCGATTAGGGCTAATGGAAGTGGGTGAAAGAACTGAAAATATGAGCGCTATCCAAAAACCGGTAGATCCAAGGACAACCAATTATCATGACTTTTTGAGTATTGAGAAGCATACTTATCATGATCTTGCAGCTCAATATGGAGCAACGGTAGAAGTTTACCCGGAGGAATCTATTTACATAAACAAAACATTTTCTTGTGCGATAGAGAATGCAACCACGGAAATGCAGGCAGGATCAAAAGAAATTGCTATTCCAAAAGGATATAAAACTTACAGTGCAACATTGAAATGCAATGCAAAATCTGATGGTGATAGTGGAGGGCATTCAATAGGAGTTACTTTTGGTTCTTATAATCTAATGATGAAACCGGGAACGGGGAATGGTGATTTCACTGAAGCTAATTTTAATATTCAACCTTCAGGAACACCTGCAGCTTATTCACTGGATGGATATACTGAAAAAATGGAAATCAGCTATTCATCGGTCAACTATCTTACTTTTAATATTGCCTTTTCAGTTAAAGCAGTACCAACAGATGAGACAATTAATAACTGGAAAAAGAATGCTTATGATGCCATTATCAGAGGCTATGAAGAACAGTTAAGGTTATATAACGAAAGTGTAGTAACAATAAAAGAAAAAGCAGGCACAATGTTAGAAAGCAACCCGGGCTTTTATCGTCAGACGGAACAACTGATACTGAAAAAGAACTGTATTTCATATCTTATTGATGATGCAAACCCGGATTTTTCAGCAAGATTTGGACAATTGATGTATAACAAAGATGCTACGTTTAAAGATCATCAGGTAAAAATGAGCCAGGATATGGATGATTATACCAGTTTTGCCAAATTTATGGAGCAGGCTTTTGAATGGAACCTGATGAGCTATAATTTTTATCCATTTTATTGGGGTAATCGTGAGGAGTGGAAAGATCTGTATCAGTATGACAGCAATGATCCTATTTACCGAAGCTTTATGCAGGCAGGAATGGCGAGAGTAGTGGTTACGGTAAAACCGGGCTTTGAAGATGCGGTGATGCATTATATGGCTTTTAAACAAATATGGAATGGCGGGCAAATGCCTGTATTAGGAAACCCGTTATACATTTCTATAGTTGAAGAGCTGAAAGAACAGGAATATGTAGTAGAAGAAACATGGGAAACTGTATTGCCTACAAGTCTTATTGCAATTCAAGAAAAAGGGGTTGCCGTAGCTGGAGAAGGTTTACCATGCAGCAATGATTGTGTTGAACATACAAGCAATACACTGAAGGCTAATGATAATAAAATGGGAGTTATATTACCCACAAAATAATAATCAATCCAAATTAATTTCTCTCTTGCTTTATCAGATAGCAAGAGAGGATTAATATGGACTAAATAAACAAAAAAATAAATGTTTACAAAAGAACAACTCGCACAATGGCGGGAACAAGACTTTGTGTTTGATGATTTTTATGATAATGCGGCGGTGGTAGAAGCTAAAAAAGAATTGGCAATAAAATATAATTCTTCAAAAATAGAAGATGCACTTTATCTAATAACAGTTTCTGTTTACCATAAATACCTTAAAAGTAGAAATGGGTTTGTGAATTTAATGGATACGGTTACCCAAAATACTATTGCAACAATACCTTTGCAATTTAATGACACTGGCTTTAGCACACAATTAAAGTTTCCAAAACTTGATTTATTTTCAACAGTAAAAAAAGCAAAAGTAGTTTTATATTGTGATGAGATACAGGCAGAAACGAATAGTTTTAAATTGGAATTTGAGAAAGAGGAGAAAAAAGAAAATAATTCTAAGGGAGAAAAAGGTATTAAAGATGGTTGGTATAAAGACGATATGGGTAAATATAATTACTTTGATGGTAAAGTAGATAAAGATAAATTTAAAAACCAGATTTATTTAGGGAATTATTTAGTAATTGCCGATGAAAAATATAATTTTATTAAATTTAAATATAAAAATATATGGGAAGATAGTATTGATTTGGATTCAGATATTGGATATAAATTCAGAATGGTTATAGCAGAAAGTAATTTTAAAACTGAAAAAGCAGAAATTATAGAGAATAAAAAAGAGAAAGAAGCAAAGCAGAAAGATAAAATTATTGTAGCGTCAATTTATGAGTTATATATTATCTCGGCTTCAATAGATAATAGAAAGAAAATTGGAAAAAAATTTTTCGGAGACACCTATCGGAATGTTGTAGAGCAGGAAGGACAATATGATGGTACAAACTCATCCGTATATAAAAATTTTATAGAAACATTAAATACAAAATGGTGGGCAGGAAAAAATTGGTATGATGAGTATTCGGTTATGGAATATTTAGGAAGAGTTTATCAAGCCGTAGTACATGAGCCTGAAAGTGAACATTGTGCGGTAAATATATTAAAAACACATTATGATTTAAATGATGCAGATTATATTTTAGCATATACCCATAATGGGAAATATATCTTCGAACCCTATAGCTACCACATAGATTTTGATAAAAGTAAATGTTGGATAAAAACAGTCGAATCAAGTACAAACGCCTTTCCTGAATTAAAATAATTATCAAAAAGGAAAAGAATTAATACTTGCTTTTACAACACATCTTATATAAAAAACCTAAAATTTCAAAATATATTAGTCAAAACTTATTCATTATATAGAAAGATTTTTAAAAAGAATGAATCCAGTTGAGCAAAAATTAATTTTGTATCAATAATAAATAGATCCCATCACAATTGCGGTGGGGTTTATCTTTTAGTACGGTCGATCATTACATCTCGGATCTCCGGGAGGGCAATAAGGCTGTTGTTCACTATAGTGTCAAAAACTGTCCAGGATTCCTTTCATAATTTAATTCTATAGATGCATTCAAAATTGGACAGGCAACATCTATATTGATATTCCGAAGCTATTGACAAGTACTACACCACAAAGGCTATGTGATGAAATCCAAAGGGACCAACATAAATACATACAAAAGAGTGAAAAGTATGCAGTGCAAAAGACTTTAAAGGCCGAAATCATTCATAGGAAGTTATTTTAAATGCAGTCTGTGAAAATCAATTAACGACTTCTATAAAGTAAGTTTGATAAAAGTATCCAGGGTACAACTAGGAAAGCGGAGTAGCCCATTGATAAAATGCCCGCTTTACAATATATACGCTGTATTTTTAAAACAGGCTGCGGTTTTTTCGCAGGATAATCAATATCCCTGGTTATTTTAATTTTCTATTATTATATTCATTCAATTTTATCGTTTGAACAGGAAGTTTCAATCTTTCACAATAGTATTTACAAATCTGTTATTTTACTTACATTGTTCCCTTGAGGATCAATCTCAAAAGTTGGGGAGAAAAATAAAAAGTGATAATTTTGTTGAATGTTAAATGATGCCGAACTCCTTAAA
>NZ_JPRO01000025.1 GCF_000737785.1 Chryseobacterium luteum
TCTTTCACAGCAGGATATAGGATCCACCGTTCACTATTGTTCTTCATCATCAGTTCCTGAGAGCGGATGCCGAATTCTATATATTCTGGTGAGACAGCTTTCCCTGCCTTTCTGCTTTTTATCAGGGCTTTCTTTGTATGTATGCTGCTGTAGAGGCTGTCATATTTTTCAAGCAGGTTTCTGTATCCCTGAGGATAATTTACTGGTCCACCATTTTGGATGTAAAGGTTTGAAACAAAGACGGAGTTTCTACAGGAGTCTGGATCAGCTCGTCTTCCGTCCTACAGGAGTGCAGGAGTGCAGGGAAAAGGTTGCGGCGGCCAGAAAGGCCAGCCGGAAGATAGAATTTTTCTTCATGCATTTTGTGTTTTAAAGTTGTTAAATATAGTAATTTTTTATAATCCCAAAGATGTGAAAAAAAATAAACCATTAATACCTTATTTTTAAGAACACTCTATAACAGCAGAGACTGTCTCACATTTGACAGTCTCTTATTGTTTAATTTTATAATTCTCTTAGTGGTGTTTCTTGCCACTTCAAATTGTTATCTTTGTTGCATACAAGATTTGCCGTATAAAAATTAATTAGCACTTAAAATTAATAGTAAAGATATTTCTTACGTTTTCATTGGTCATACTTGCATAAAAGTATCTTTCGAGGGCCTTCTCTTATTGTTTCGTTAATATAATATCTTGTGGTATATCTATAGACCAATCTGTTGGTTCTTGCCCAGGAAAGATAAATCTTGCTCCTTCTTGATTTTTCACCTCTGTTATCTTTATGTGTGTAGCATCTACATAAGTTATTTTCATTCTTATTCCCTTATTTTTATGACTCATAAATAAAACCAATAAATTAGTATCATCATTATCAGTATTTCCTACAGAAGATTGTTTTTCATCAATAAAACCAGTATTATTAAAAGGAGTTGAGTCTTCCATAATTTGTCCATTTTTATAAATTTTATGGAATCCTATTAAGGAATCTAAAAGAGTATGAGTATCATTTTTAAAAGGTTGTGTATTAATTTCTTTTTTCAGTATCAATATAAAACCATTATCAGTATTTCCCCACTTTCATGTACCTACAAATTTATCTATATAGGGATCCGAAATATGTGTTTGAGCTCTACAGTTATTCATACCAACAAACATTGATAAAAATAATATTAAATTAACTATATTTTTCATTTTATATTTTTTAATTACATGGTTTAGGGATTATATTTCCATCTTTTAATCCAAGTTCTTCCCAATTGTTTGATTTATTTGAACCTTTTAATATTTTTAATCCGGATTTTTGATCAGAAAGAAATTTTACAAAGCCTACTTCATTGTTTGCAGATAAGCCATTTTCTTTAATGTTATAGATTTTATAATTTGTATTCCCGTAAAGATCAGTATATTTTTGATCAATCTGTCCATTACTAAGAAAATGCTCTGTAAAAGCAGCAAATTTTATTGGATCATCTATCACCATCATATACTGTGTTCCAGAGGCTGTCACTAGTCCATAATAAATGTATTAATATCTTTTATCTTTCCTTTAGCGTAAATTACAGAAAGTGACGCCAGGTCTGCAGGTGAAAATATAGATAATAACCCGGAATAATGAGAATGAATAACACCATCAATTTGCTCTGAGATACTAAAATCTATTCCACCAGTACCGGATTCTCCTTCTACCGATGTACTATTAATCTGACCTCCTGATTCTTTAAGTATTTGTCCAAATTCTTTGGTAGAATTAACCTTTGTTTTCAATCCTTCAAAAAGATCTTTAGTCTTATCATTTTTACCAATTTTTTTGCTCTTTTCACATGGGTCAGCATCATTAGAGTTATTAGGGTTTTCCCCACTACCTCCGTCTCCACAGTTTCCATACACCCCGCAATCTCCACCTATTACTCCGGGGTCTGAACCACCACCACCTTGCCCTGGAAGATAAAGATTAGGATCACCTTTCGGACCATTGGGATGGGGAACGTGGATAATCACTTCACCGGTATCACATGGCTCTTCTCCTATAAATCCGCAGTTACCTCCTTTACTCATAGCCTGATCACTCAGTATCTTTTTGCTGTATGCCAGGCGGAATAGATCAATTATTTCTTTATAATAGGCACCCTGAGTATCCATTCTCCAAAATTCCAATTCGGATTCCTTATTTTTAAGGATACCCGCTTCTATTCCGATAACCTCTTTGCCTTTAGCTACCGGGTAAAGAATCCACCGTTCATTCCCATCTTTCATCATCAGCTCCTGAGAACGGATGGTAAGTTCTACATATTCTTCCGATACCGATTTTCCCAGGATATTGTTTTTCAGAAAGGCTTTCTTTGTGTAGGCACTACTATATATACTGTCGTATCTTTCCAGCAGAATTTTATATCCCCGGGGATAGTTTACAGGTTCCCCATTCCGGGAAGTAAAGACCTGAAACCTGTTCACCGTCTCCTGAGGAGTTTGAATCAGCTCGTCTTCCGTCCTACAGGAGTGCAGGGAAAAGGTTGCGGCGGCCAGAAGGACCAGCCGGAAGATAGAATTTTTCTTCATGCATTTTGTTTTTTAAAGTTGTTAAATATAATTATTTTTTATAACTCTACAAATATGTGAAATAGTCTACAATGCACAAAATCTGTTTTCGCATAATTTTACCCGAAATTCGGGTAAGTTTTTATGAGGAAATTATTTTTATATTTGTGTAAAATAAAAAAGACATGACCAACAACGTGGCAGAAAAAATAAAGAGACTACGAAAGTCTAAAGGATTTTCTCAGGAAGATATGGCTGAAAAACTACATATTTCCCAATCTGCTTATGCAAGGATAGAAACAGGAGAAAGCCATTCTTGGGCTGCACATATAGAAAAGCTAAGTGAAATTTTTGAAGTAAAACCTGAAAATTTTCTTACCGATGAAACTAATAATCTGGAACAAGAAAATACAGATCAAAAAGGCGGAATGGCTTTTCAGTTTGTAGGAACTATAAATACCATCAATTCCCTTTCAGAAAAGATAACAGAATTATACGATGAGCGCATCAAAGAACTGAAAGACCAGATAGAATACTGGAAAAGCCAGGCGCAGGACAAAAACTAATCCTCCATCTTCCCGGAAAGCCTGCGGTACCCCCGCAACAGATTTTCTGGGAACCGGGAAACCGTCTTTCAGCCCTGCAAAGAACTTTCCGGAAAGCGGGAAGCCCTCCCGCACCTTCTCAGCACAATTTCCTCAAATAAAACACAATAAACATTTTAAATATGAATGCAATTGAATTAAAATTACTTCGTAATGCAGAATACCTGCAATACATAAAAGATTTTGCCGGAATCATTAACCTGAACCATCCTGAATTGCTAGGGATTGAAAGTAAGTTATCTGTATTTACAACCAAAACCGGGGAACTGGAAGCCCTTTACAAAAAAGCGCTGGCCAGCGAAAAGACACGGGAACTGCTTGTGCTGGACGAAAAAAGAGATAATGCCATCAATGGGATCTTCTATTTCCTCCTCTCCCACAGCTACCATTATGAAAGCATCCAACAGCAGAATGCACAGATCCTGCTTGACAATATGGCTCTCTACGGAAGCGGGATTGCCCGTATGAACTACCAGGCAGAAACAGCCACTCTCAACAATCTCCTGCGCGACTGGGAAAGCAAGCCGGAACTGGCCAACGCCGTGAATGCCTTCGGCCTCTCTGCATGGGTAGATGAGCTGAGAAATACCAACACGGAATTCAGCTCGAAATACCTCTCCCGTACCCAGGAATACGGCGATGCCACCCCGGAAACCATTAAAACTAAAAGAGAGGAAACCAATACGGCTTACTATGCCCTGAGAGACAGGATAGATGCCCTCCACCTGCTGGTAGAAACTCCTCCTTCACCATACACAACCGTAATTAATCAGCTGAATGCCCTCACGGACCAGTATAATGTGCTGCTTGTGAACAGAAAGGAAACACCGGATAACGGAACGGGACAGGATCCTGTTGTTTAACAGATCAAAAGTTGGGTGTTTTTTTAACGCAAAGTTTTTATAAAAAGCCTTTTAGTTTTAAGGGAAGCAAAGGGTTAGTGGTTTCACCACTGATTAAGCGGATGATAATATGTATTCGCTTAATTGAACCGACTCACTTATAATACAAAAAAACCTCTCAAAGCGAGAGGTTTTTATTATTTTACAATCCGGGCTGTTACAGTAACAGGGTTAAAGGACTTTCCAGATATGTTTTTAAAGTCTGTAAGAATTGGGCTCCCGTAGCACCGTCTACCACTCTGTGGTCGCATGCCAGTGAAAGCTTCATAATGTTTCCTACCACGATTTGACCGTCTTTTACGATCGGTTTTTCAACGATCGCTCCTACTGAAAGGATGGCAGAGTTCGGCTGGTTGATGATACTTGTAAATGTTTCGATTCCGAACATACCCAGGTTTGAGACTGAGAATGTAGAACCTTCCATTTCATTAGCTTTAAGACCTTTGCTCTTAGCTCTTGAAGCCATATCTTTTACCGCTGCAGAGATCTGAGTGTAGTTCATCTGGTCTGTATTTTTAAGTACAGGAACCACTAACCCGTCAGGAATAGCTACTGCCACACCCACATTAATATTTCCTCTGTGGATGATCTTATCACCTGCCCAGCTTGAATTCACCTGAGGATGTTTTCTTAAAGCAACAGCAGTCGCCTTAATGATCATATCATTGAACGATATTTTAGTATCCGGCAGAGAATTGATTTCTTTTCTGGCCTCAATCGCTTTATCCATATTAATCTCCACCATCAGATAATAATGAGGGGCAGAGAATTTACTTTCAGCAAGACGTTTTGCAATAATATTTCTTACCTGAGAGTTTGGCGTTTCGGTATCTTCACCCTGAACAAAGCTCAATGCAACCTGAGCTGCTGCCGGAGCAGAAGAAGCCGATTGGGCCTGTGCTTTGGAAGGCTGATAGTTTTCGATATCTTTTTTAACAATTCTTCCGTTTTCTCCTGAACCGTTAACGCTGTTGATGTCAACACCTTTGTCCTGAGCCATTTTCTTAGCTAACGGGGAGATGGCTACCCTGTCGGAAGATGAAGAATTTGCTGCCGGAGCTGCTTTTTCTTCTGCTTTGGCTTCAGGTTTCTGTTCAGCAGGTTTCTCAGAGGGCTGTGTAGCTGCTTTTGGAGCACCTACAGCGGAAACATCTGTTCCTTCCGGACCGATGATCGCCAATACTGAATCTACCGGAGCGGCACTGCCTTCTTCTACACCCTGCTTCAATAATACCCCGTTGAATTCAGATTCAAAATCCTGAACTGCTTTGTCTGTTTCGATCTCAGCAAGAAGATCTCCTTCTTTTACCGTATCGCCTACATTTTTATGCCATTTTGCCACCTTACCTTCCGTCATAGTATCGGAAAGTCTCGGCATTGTAATCATTTCTACACCTGCAGGAACTTCCGCAGTGGTCTGCTCAATACTTGTAGCGTTATTTTCTGTTTTTGATTCTTCCTCAGTCTTTTTCTCTTCAGAAGTACCTGCGGCAGGAGCAGCGGCTCCGCCAGTCAGTCCTGAAATATCCTCTCCTTCATTCCCGATAATCGCCAAAACAGAATCTACAGCAGCAGCAGCGCCTTCTTCTACACCGATATATAAAAGAGTACCTTCCATCTCAGATTCGAAATCCTGAACAGCTTTATCTGTTTCAATTTCGGCTAAAATATCTCCTTCTTTTACTTTATCTCCTACTTTTTTATGCCATTTTGCCACCTTCCCTTCCGTCATAGTATCCGAAAGGCGGGGCATCGTAATTACTTCTGCCATAATTTATTGTATTGTTTTTTTTAATATGATGATGTCATGATAGAAAGAGTGAATTTTTCACATCATCTACCACCAGACCAGCAAATTATTTTAGTTTTCTAATTGATCTAAGAATGGATAGTTTTCCTGAGCATAAACATATTCGTAAACTTTGTCCGGATCCGGATATGGAGAGTTTTCCATAAATTCGATGCACTCTTCTACAAAATCTCTTGACTTACTGTCAACGGCTTCCAATTCTGCTTCAGTAGCCCATCCGTTCTGCAAAATTCTTTGCTTTACAAGCTCCATCGGGTCATCATTCTTGTGAATGGCTACCTCTTCTTTGCTTCTGTAAGGCTCGGCATCGGACATAGAGTGTCCTCTGTATCGGTATGTTCTGGCTTCAATGAAGGTAGGCCCGTCTCCTCTTCTTGCTCTTTCGATCGCTTCGTACGCTGCTTCGGCTACTTTTTCAGGATCCATTGCATCTACGGCAAGGCAAGGCATCTCGTATCCTAAACCTAATTTGTAGATATCTTCATGGTTGGCTGTTCTTTTTACAGAAGTTCCCATCGCGTACTGGTTGTTTTCCACTACAAATACTACAGGAAGTTTCCAGTTCATCGCCATATTGAATGTTTCGTGAAGCGATCCCTGTCTTGCCGCCCCGTCTCCGAAGAAGCAGATATTTACAGCTTTTCTGTCAAAATATTTATCTGCAAAAGCAATTCCGGCTCCCAAAGGAATCTGTCCGCCCACGATACCGTGACCGCCATAGAAACGGTGCTCTTTACTGAAAATGTGCATAGAACCACCCATACCTCCGGATGTTCCGGTAGCTTTACCGCAAAGCTCAGCCATGATTCTCTTCGGATCTACTCCCATCGCCATTGGATGGATGTGGCATCTGTAAGCAGTAATCATACTGTCCTTCGTTAAATCCATTGCATGCGTGAAGCCGGCAGGAATAGCCTCCTGACCGTTATACAAATGTAAAAAACCTCTGATCTTTTGTTTTAGATAAAGAGAACGGCATTTGTCTTCAAACCTTCTCCACATAGTCATATCTTCATACCACTTCAGGTATACCTCTTTAGAAAATTCTTTCATGTGCTAGCTCTTGCTTTTTTATGATGAATATTTGAGCAAAATTATAAAAAAAACTTTGTTTTTATCGTATACATAGCAATTGTTTTTTTGCTTATAGTGTTATATTTGAATTTTAAACTTAAACATGGAAGAAAAACAGCCTGTGGCAGTACGTAAAATTTCAAAAATCATCTCGGATTTTTTCAATCCGCTGGTCTCTTTATTTATCTTCTTCATTTATATGAGTGTAAAGAAGTATTCACTGGAAGAGTCTCTGCTTTATTTTGTTCCTTTATTATTAATGATCATTGTACCGGTAGTGATCTGGCTGGTATGGAATGTAAGAACGGGAAGATATACGAATATGGATGTTTCCGACCGTATTCAACGGAAAACGCTCTATATTTTCATTGCGGCCTGTGTGGTCACGTATCTTATTTTCAACTATTTCAGAAACGGATATATTGATCTTATGATGCTGTTTATCCTGATTTTAATTTTCACTATGCAGATCAGTAATTTCTATATTAAAAGTTCGATGCATACGGCTTTTAATGTATTTGTTGCGGCGTTATTTTTCACACTGGACTGGAAAGCGGGAATGGTATGGCTGGGGATAGCCGCTTTGGTGGGAACGACACGGGTTATTTTAAAAAGACATACGGTAAAAGAAGTATTTATGGGTGCCGGAATAGCATTTGTGGTATCTTTTATTTATCTTTATTGCAATATACAATTTCAACATTAAGACATTCTATGAAAATAAATCATCTTACCGGTGCTGAGGAGAATTTTATGAAGCTGTTTTGGAAGCTTGAATCTTTTTATCTTAAAGACATCATGGAGCAGCATCCTGAACCGAAGCCGCACCAGAACACCGTTTCTACCTACTTGAAAATACTGGTGGAAAAAGGTTATATCACTACGCAGAAAGAAGGAAGGATCTTCAAATACACAGTTGTGGTTCCTATGGAAGAATACCGGAAATTCCTGCTGAAAGAGCTTGCTCATAATTTCTTCAATGATTCGGGAAAGGAAATGATGGAGTTTTTATTCGTTGAAAAATTAATATCCCAGGACGATCTGAAGAATTATTTTGACCTTAAAATTGAACTTGTTCCTGCAAAAATGGAAGAACCTAAATTTGAATATGCAGAAGAGGTCTTAAATCCTAAAAAAGTTAAAAAGGACAAAACAAAAGACAAGGATAAGGACAAAAAGAAAAAGAAGAAAAAAGACTAAGCACAAAATACACGAATCATGAAAACGAAATTCCGGGAAATAACAGGAAAAGCACAGGATGTTATACTGCGCTATCCTATGGTTTTAGTAATGGGACTGCTCTCCTCCATCGGAGCCATCTTTATACTGGACAGTAAGTATGACAAGGAAATTCTGTTTACTTATTCTAAATTTACCATCTGCTGCTGTCTTGGGATTTCCTTGATGTTTGCCCTAAAGATTCTTTCACAAAGGATCGGAAAAAGACTGTTGCTGGAGCTATTGGGAACAGCTTTCCTGATAGGCTTCTTTTTCATTCTGCCACAAAAAGAGGGAGATTTCAACGAGGTCCATGGCTTCATCATTGCCATTACTCTTCTGTTGTCCCATCTACTGGTTTCTTTCGGGGCATTCCTGGGAAAGAACGGGGCGCTCAATTTCTGGCAGTACAATAAGAATCTTTTCGTTAATATTTTCCTGACAGCCGTATTCACCGGAGTATTGACAGGCGGTGTAGAGCTGGCGATCCTTGCGGTTGATAAATTGTTCGATTTTAATTTCAACGATAATCTTTATGCTGACACGTTCTATGTATTGGCTATTTTCGGAAGCTGTTTTATTTTCCTTCTGTTCAACGAGACTGGTCTTAATTATCTTGAAAAATACGGGACCTATCCTGTTATTTTAAAATTTTTCACCCAGTTTGTACTGATTCCGCTGCTCTTTATCTATTTAATGATTCTTTATCTTTATTCATTTAAAATCATCATAAATTGGGAGCTTCCGAGGGGATGGGTTTCTTACCTGATCTTAGCTTACAGTATGGTCGGCATCCTTGCTTTGCTGCTGGTATATCCGCTGAAAGAAGAAAAAGCAAAATCGTGGGTTAAAGTATTTTCCCAGCTTTTCTATTATACCATCATTCCTTTACTTGTTCTTTTATTTACAGCCATATTTACCAGGATCCTGGAATACGGCTATACAGAACCCCGATATTTTGTATTCTTGCTGGCACTATGGCTGCTGAGCGTGGTTGCTTATTTTGTCTTCAATAAAAAAGCAAGTATCAAATTCATCCCGATAAGCCTGTTTGCATTCGGTGCTTTCTCGCTGATCTTTCCTTATTTGAATGCATTCAGTGTTGCAAAAAGAAGCCAGAAAAACGAACTGATAACACTTCTGGATAAGAATAAGCTTTTGGTGAACAGTAAAATAGATTTTCAACAGAAAATATCGGATACAATTGTTGATGAAATTGCCAATAAATTTGAATTTCTAGCCAAAAGAAAAGAGAAAGATTTTTTACTGGACCTTGTTGATCCAAAAACACAGAAAAGTCTGGCAGATGATTTTAAAAAGCCTTATTATAATATATTGCTGAATAACAGTCTCAGAAATGCATTTACGAATATGTATAAGACTTCAGCCGATTCAAAAACCGAACGGCTTGTCCTGGATTCTGAAACCAAAATAATAGACATCCGGGGTTATCAGTATTTAATTAATTTTAACAGCTATAGCCAGGAGTCTAAAAATATTAACGGAGATATATTTCAGATAGATACCCAGTCGGAGGTTAATAATGAAAAGGCCATAAAAATAGTCCTTAATTCCAAGGAAACAGTGGATTTTAGCCCGGCAATGAATAAATTATTCGAAAGCAATACCGGTAACACCGAAACTGTAAAACTGAAAGAAATCTCTATGGAAAGCGATCTTGGAAAATACCACATCAAAATTGTTTTCCCGAATATTTCAAGGGATAAAACTCCGTACAATAAGCAAAAAAACACATTCTACGACAATGCTGCATTGCTGATTAAAGAAAAATAGACACAAGGCTGTTTCATTACTTATGAAACGGCTTTTGTATACTTCTGCTTTTCAACTTTGCTATATTTTTTTCACGCAAGAATTAATTCGATAACTTATATAAAGGATCCAAAGAAGGAATCAATCCTTTATTGATTTGATTGAGTAAGCGCGTAGACATATTAGTTAGTTTAAGTAATCCGCAAAAAATGTCCCTTTCTAAAATAGGCTGAATAAACAACGTATTTTAAAAAGGGACAAATAATACATAAAAAAAGCGGCTAAAAAAGCCGCCTTATATTTTTACCAACGGTTTCCGCCGCCGTTACCACCACGGTTGTTTCCACCACCGCCGTAGCCGCCGCCTCCATTACCACGGTTGTTTCCACCGCCATAACCTCCGCCTCTGTTGTTGTCAAAGCTTCTTCTTGGTTTTTCTTCTCTTGGTTTAGCTTCTGATACGTTCAACTCTTTTCCGTTAAATTCTTTCTGGTTAAGAGCCTCGATAGCCTGCTTTCCTTCTTCATCACCCATTTCTACAAAACCGAAACCTCTTGAACGGCCAGTTTCTCTGTCTGTAACAATTTTAGCTGATGATACATCACCAAATTCTGCGAATAGATCGTGCAACTCATACTCTTTAGTTGCGTAATTGATGTTTGAAACAAAAATGTTCATTTTGAATAAAAATTAAAAATTAATAAAAATTTGGTATATAAAAGAAAAACAACATAAATTAATGAACAAATATTGATTCCAAATATAAACGTATGCAAGATACAATTAAAAATTTTAAATCAAAGCTTTTTTTTAAGCCTAGGCTATACTTCAAAGGATTTCAAGTCATTTTTTATTGATTATCAATAAAAAAAAATTCTTATTTAATAAAATTTTATTGATATTTGCTGAAAGTTAAAATTAGTTAACATAATAAAAAAACGGCTGAATAAGTATAAAAATGACCAGCAATTGTAATGATAAATATAACCCTATGTCTATTATAATAAACCTTGATGTGATGATGGCCAAAAGAAAAATGTCATTGAACGAGCTCTCGGAAAGAATAAATCTTACCTTATCCAATATCTCCAATCTGAAAACAGGGAAAGCGAAGGCCATACGTTTCAGTACACTCGATGCCATATGCAAAGCACTGGACTGCCAGCCCGGTGACATTCTTGAGTTCAGGGAGTAATCCGGATTTGAAGCTTAGGTTTCTGCTACTGCTTAATTTACATTAATCTAATCACAATATGTTATGAAACATACTACAAATTACACCAACACCTTTATTGAAGTTGCCGAAGACTGTCCTGTCTCCCAGGCTGAGACACCATCTGAAAAGAAAATAAAGACATTGGCACAGCTTCAGTACGAACAGGTCATAAAAAAACCCTATCGGTATACTTCTGATGATATTGTTTTTGAATGTCATGCCATAAAAAATGACATTCCGGAAAACGAAAAGCAACAGGCAAGGATACAGTTTTTCTCCAAGGGACAACCCTGCCTCAGGGCTTCCCCGCTGGCCAAACGTTATGGATTCGGATTCCATCATAATGAAGAAGGAAAAGTAGCAGCCGTCCCTGTTGAAAGCAAAGAATATCAAAAATTTTTAGATGATGACTCTATAAAAAAGGTAAAAGCCATGCGCTCCAAGAAAATATGATTGAGAAAATGAATCGTTTTCTTCAGATCAGTAAATACAGTTTTCTTGATAAACCCGGTTTTTAACACTAAATTTGTGAAGCAAATTATTAAAGCATGAACTATCATACCAGAAAATGGGTGAAGCCCGAAGATCTTAATCCCAATCATTCACTTTTCGGAGGGAGACTTTTACAGTGGATCGATGAAGAGGCAGCACTTTACGCCATCATTCAGCTGGAAAACACAAAAGTGGTTACCAAATTCATTTCAGAGATCAATTTTGTAAGCTCTGCAAAACAGGGAGATATTATAGAAATCGGGATTGAAGCCTCACATTTCGGATCTTCATCCGTCACCTTAAAATGTGATGTAAGAAACAAAATGACTCACCAGACCATTATTACGGTAGACAAAATTGTAATGGTGAATCTGGACAGTGAAGGAAATCCTGCGCCACATGGAAAAACACAGATTGAATTTGTAAAAGACAGACTAGGCAGGCTATGAAAATTTTCATCAAAAATATGGTGTGCAACCGCTGTATTTCCGCGGTGGAAAAAATATTCAGTGAAGCTGATATAACTATAAGTTCCGTTACGCTGGGAGAAGTCGAGACCGTAACTGATATTTCCGCTGAAAAAATGCCGGCTATAGAAAAAAGTCTTCTGGATACAGGCTTTGAGAGGATCAAAGATTCTGTCCAGCAGCTTGTCGATAAGATTAAAAACAATATCATTATTAAGATCAGCGAGCTCGATATTGATGAAAACTTTCTTCTCTCTGAGTTTTTAAGTTCAAAAATCCATAAAGACTACAGCTCCCTTTCCAAAGCTTTTTCGCAGAACGAAAATATCACGCTTGAACAGTTTTTCATCCTTCACAAAATTGAAAAGGTAAAAGAACTCCTTCTCTATAATGAATTTACCCTTACAGAAATTGCCGGAAAGCTCGGCTATAAAAGTGTCCAGCACCTTTCTTCCCAATTCAGAACCATCACAGGATTTACGCCTACGGAATTCAAGAAACTGAAAGATCATCAGAGGAAAACCTTGGATAGTTTTTGAGTTTGAGAGTAAGAGTGTGGGAGAGTTTGAGAGTGAGAGTGTTTTAGAGTTTGAGAGTTTAGAGTATTTAACTGCGAAATTAGGGATCAGAATTCAGCATTATAAATCCAAATGTAGCAATGAGCAAGCCTTTAAAAACACCCACATCTCTGTAACATCAATACATACATTCAAGCCTCTCTCCGAACTCTCCTACCCTAAAACACTCTCACCCTCAAACTCTAAAACCCTCCCACTCTCCAACCCCAAAACCCTCCCACTCAGAACACATTCCAAATTCTATAACTATTATCCTTAAATGTATAACAGCCTTACCGATTCATTTTGGAAATTTGTACTATAAATTCAAGGATCATGAACAGACAATATACTATACTCGGGATGACGTGCTCCGGCTGTCAGAAAAAAATTTCTGAAAAGCTTAACAGTCTTGAGGGAGTTACCGCCGATGTCAATCTGGAAACCAACATAGCAACCATCACTTCCGATAAAGAAATTGAACTTTCAGTTTTAAATAAAGCTTTAGAAGAAACAGGAAAATACAGGCTGGAAGACCCAAAAAAGCCTCAAACAACATTTGTAAAACCCCAGGACAGGGTTTCTCCGTCTTCAGTCTATTACTGCCCGATGGAATGTGAAGGGGAAAAAGTTTATTTTAAGCAAGGTGAAAGATGCCCGGTTTGTAATATGTATCTTGTTCCCATCGAGGAAAAGCATGCCAAAGATCCCAATCATAAGCCAGCCTATTCGTCTACCAATCTGCCGGAAAATTTCATAGACAGCATCGGAAGATACTACTGCCCGATGTTCTGTGAAGGAGATAAGATCTATGATGAAAAAGGCAATTGCCCGGTCTGTCATATGCATCTTGAAGAAATCACGGAAGATCTTGCCAAAAATGCAGCTTCTCAGAGCCATCAGCATACTCATCATCACGATCACAGCCATCACCATGAAACTCCGAAAGTGACGGATGATATGGCCGGAAAATATTACTGTCCGATGTATTGCGAAGGCGACAAAACCTATGACTCCAATGTAGGATGCCCTGTCTGCGGAATGGATCTGGTAAAATATCCTGAAAAGAAAACAGCAAAATATACCTGCCCCATGCACCCGGAAATCATCCATGATGAGCCTGGAGACTGCCCGATCTGTGGAATGGACCTGGTAAAAGTGCCCGACAGTGGAGATGATGATGAAGATGAAACATACAATATTCTGAAAAGGAAATTCTTGGTTTCCCTTGCCTTCACCATTCCGGTTTTTATTCTTTCTATGGGCAGAATGTTCATCAATTTCCCTTTTTCCCATGAGATACAGGGGTTTATTGAGCTTGCCCTGACGCTTCCGGTGATGTTTTATTCCGGGTGGTTTCTGCTGAAAAGAGGCTGGGTTTCATTCAAAACATGGAATTTAAACATGTTCAGCCTCATTGCTTTAGGTGTTGCAGCAGCATTTATCTTCAGCATTGCTGCTTTGGCTTTTCCTGATATAATTCCTCATGAAATCAGAGGTCACAATCATGAAATTCCACTATATTTTGAGGCAGTCTGTGTGATTTTAACGCTTGTAATTGTAGGACAGCTGATGGAAGCCGCCGCTCATAAAAAAACGGGAAATGCCATCAAAGAACTGATGAATCTTTCTCCTGATGAAGCTCATCTTATCTTAAACGGAGAAGAAAAAAGAGTATTGCTTTCCCAGGTGAAAATCGGAGATCTTTTAAAAGTGAAACCTGGTGAAAAAATTCCCGTTGACGGAAAGATCACGGAAGGAAATTCTTTGGTTGATGAAAGTATGATCACCGGGGAACCTGTACCCGTAGAAAAAACTGTTGATGATAAGGTTACTTCAGGAACGATCAACGGAAACAGGGTATTCATCATGAAAGCTGAAAAAGTAGGTGACGAAACCCTTCTTTCAAAGATTATTAAAATGGTGAATGAAGCCAGCCGAAGCAGGGCCCCGATACAGAAACTGACGGACAAGGTTTCCAAAGTTTTTGTTCCCGTTGTCATCCTGACTGCTGCTCTTACCTTTGTTTTATGGCAGTTTTTCGGACCGGAAGGCAAAAGAAGTTTATTTGCATTTGTAAATGCGGTTGCAGTTCTCATTGTCGCCTGTCCGTGTGCCCTTGGACTGGCAACTCCAATGTCCCTGATGGTAGGAATCGGGAAAGGAGCCCAAAGCGGTATCCTGATCAAAAATGCAGAAGCATTGGAACAGATGAACAAAGTCAATGTTCTGATTACCGACAAAACAGGAACTTTAACAGAAGGAAAACCGTCTGTTGAACATATTGAAACGTCAGGAAACGGAGGCATAAACGAAATTTTAAAACTGGCGCTTTCCCTTAACCAAAACTCGGAACATCCGCTATCCAATGCGGTTATCAAAAGAGCAAAAGAAGAAAATCTGACCGCTGAAAAGGTAGATCAGTTTGAAAATATCTCAGGAAAAGGAGTCCGCGGAAACATCAATGGAAAAAAGGTTTATTTAGGGAATGAAAATCTTCTGGCCTCCAGCAGCCTGTCTATTCCCCAGGAATTAAAGCAGAAAGCTGTGGAAGTGCAGTCGAAGGCACATACCATTTCTTACGTTGCACAGGATAAAACAGTATTAGGTTTTATCAGCTTTACGGATAAAATTAAAGAGACTTCCAAAAAAGCGGTTCAACGCCTGATGAATGAGGGAATTGATGTGATCATGATGACCGGAGACAACGAACATACAGCTAAAGCGGTTGCTGATGAACTGGGGATCAGACATTATAAAGCAGGCTGCCTTCCGGAAGACAAACTGAATGAAGTAAAAAAACTGCAGCAGCAGGGTAAAATTGTAGCCATGACCGGAGACGGGATCAACGACTCCCCTGCTCTGGCACAGTCTGATGTAGGAATAGCCATGGGAACCGGAACGGATGTGGCTATGGAAAGTGCAGAGATCACCTTATTGAAAGGCGATATTTTAGGAGTAGCAAAAGCTAAGCTGCTAAGTGAAAAGCTTCTTAAGAATATTAAAGAAAATCTGTTTTTTGCATTTATTTATAATGTGCTGGGAATTCCTGTAGCGGCAGGATTATTGTATCCTTTTTTTGGAATATTATTATCTCCTATGATTGCAGCAGCAGCAATGAGCGTCAGTTCACTCTCCGTTATTCTGAATTCATTGCGTCTGAACTCTGTAGATCTGGATGCTGATACAAAATAAAACTCATGAAAAAAGAAAGTCTTTACATTGGATGCTCGGGATTTTATAACAACGACTGGAAAGGATCGCTGTATCCTGAAAATGCACAGAGTAAAGATTTTCTTACTTTATATTCCAAAGCTTTCAATTCAGTAGAGATCAATTCTACCTTTTACAGAAAACCGACGGCAAAAACACTTTTAAAATGGCACGATGAAACTCCTGAAGATTTTAAATTCTTCATCAAAATTCCAAAAGCCATTTCCCATGAAAAGCGGATGAAAGATTCCAGAGAAGATATTTCAGAATTCTGTACCCATATTCAGGCTCACTTAAAAGAAAAGCTTTCCGGATTTCTGTATCAGTTTCCGCCTTCGTTTAAAAATTCACAGGAAAATATAGACCTGATCCTGGCCAGCCTGGACTTTAAGTATGTTAATGTTATTGAGTTTCGCCACGAATCATGGTGGACAGAGGAAATTTTCATTCTTTTAAAAGAAAATAATATTGTGTTTTCAGGAGTGAGCTTTCCGGGAAATCTTCCTGAGGATATGATCATCAATCATCCGGAAATTCTATATTACAGACTCCACGGAAAACCTGTGCTTTATAAATCAGAGTACAGCTCAGAGTTTATAGACACTCTTGCGGAAAAAATCAAGCATTCGGAAAGAAAAGCATTTATATTTTTCAATAATACCTGGGGAACTGCTGCGATTAAAAATGCGCTGTATCTCAAGAAAATTTTAGAGAAATCATTTATTTTTCTATTAAAACATCCACATTAATGGAAGGCTCTCCTGCTGAGAACTTTTTCCACTCTCCGAAATAATTTCGGTAATAGGTATTTTTAGAAAACGCGAAAATATTTCCTCCCAAAAAAAGTTTCCCTTTAAAATCTTCAGAAGTCCTTACGGAAACAAAGAAATCTGCATTCAGCCATATACTTTTATCATTCAGATCTAAAGAAACGGTATTGTCCAGGATATCTTCTTTGGTTATCCTGAGCTTCAGTGTTTCATTTATCATCGATTCTCCCGGAAAATCACCTGCAGAGTTTTGAATATCAAAGATCAGAGTAATAGGTTGCTCAATGTCAAAAGAAGAGAGATTGAGGTTGATCTTTTTTACCTTTAGTTTTCTTTGGTTTTTAATCTTTATCGCATATTCCCTGAATATTTTTTTCAGATCCTGAGAATCATACCCGCAATATGCTCTTTTGGAATTTCTGGTTCCAAAGTTCTTCTCAGTATATTTCTTTGGAATAATGTTCACATTTTCAATTTCAACCGCTTTTTTACTGAGTGAAATATCATATTCCGGTAAAGCTTCAAAATCTGAAATCTTCATGTGAAAAGGCTCATATCCGTTGACATAAACTTTCAGTATCCTGTTTTTATCGATCCCTGTAAGATCAACAACATATTTTCCTTCCTCATTCGTAATACTTCCGGTATCTTCATTTTCAATTCCTATTCTAGCATCTGCAACAGGATGATGTTTTTCAGAAAAAACAGTTCCGGAAATCTTCTGAGCCGATAAGTTGGCTGTAGCCAGAAAAATAAATAGATATTTAAAATTCATCAAATAAAATAATCCCCGAATATAAGAAGAATAGGAAAATTTCAATACAAATAAGAAAAGCAAAAAGATTCCGCATGAATAAATGTTAAAATTTAAGAATAAAAAAGACATATTTACCCCTTATTATCCTATCCGGAAAACACCTTGAAACAGAGTTCTTAAAATAAAATTAAAAAGCATGGTTTTAACAAATACTGGCATATAATTTGTTAACATTTCAACGGTTATTTTAACAATTTTTAACGATCTAAATCTCCATTATCTTTATGAAAAAATTTTTTGGGGAAAAGTCAAAAAACAGGGCTTTTCTTGGGATGACTGCATTGGTGAGTGCAGCTTCAATTGTATTCAACGGCTGTAATGGCAAAACTGAAGTGAAAGAATTTGAAAAAACAGTCTCACTGAAACATCCCACCGTACAAACGGTCCCCAAAATAGATGATGAGAACGTAGAATCTGATAAAAGAATCATCTACCTTACTTTTGATGACGGCCCTAACCAGGGAACGGAAAACCTTCTTAAAATCCTGAATAAAAGAAATGTGTGTGCTACGGCTTTTCTGGTAGGAAAGCACGCCTATGGAAGCAAGAGACAGAAAGATGACCTGAAACTTTTAAAAAGCGATCCTCTGATTGAACTGGCCAATCACAGCTTCAGCCACGCTCATAATAAATATACCGAATTTTACAGGAATCCTGAGGCAGTGGTTCATGATTTTGATATTGCAAGAGACAGTCTTAGGCTTTACGATAAGATAGCAAGAACTCCGGGAAGAAATATCTGGAGACTGAACAATATTAACGTTACCGACATTAAAAGCTCCACCGATGCTGCCAACGGCCTTAAAAAAGCAGGCTATAAAGTAATCGGCTGGGACCTTGAATGGAAACCTTCTCAAAAAATGACCTTAAAGGGAAGCCATAAAGCGATGATCAAAAAGGTGGACAGTATTTTCCTGAATGACCTGGAAAAAACATCAAGACATCTGGTTTTTCTTACCCATGACCAGTACCTCAGGGATACAGATTCCATCAATGAACTGGATCTGTTTATTGAAGAGCTTCAGAAGAGCAACAAATTTGTGTTCAGAAAGATCTCTCAGTATCCGAAGATCAATGACATTCTTAATTAATGTAACAATGTATCAGTTTAACAATGCAACAATTTAGGGCTGCGTAGGGTAAATTGTATTCAACTGACCATAGCCAATCGGCAATCAAGCCGGCAACAATTTTACAGATTCATTAGTTTTTTGCTTTTAAAATTCAGAAATTTGCATTTATGGATATTAAAGAAAATTATACAGCAATAAAAAATCAGCTTCCGGCGGGAGTTCAGCTTGTAGCCGTTTCAAAAACACATCCGGCTGAAGCAGTTCAGGAAGTTTATGATCTGGGGCAAAAAGTCTTTGGTGAAAACAAGGTCCAGGAACTTATGGAGAAATACCCTCTCCTTCCAAAAGATATCCAATGGCACCTGATCGGGCATCTGCAGACGAATAAAGTAAAATACATCGCTCCCTTCATCGATACCATTCAGAGTGTGGATTCTGAAAAGCTTCTTGCAGAGATAAGTAAGGAAGCCGGAAAGAGCAGCAGAACGATCAAAGTGCTGCTTCAGGTAAAGATCGCTGAAGAGGAAACCAAATTCGGACTTGAAACTGCTGAAGCAAAATCATTATTTCAGGAGTACATTGACGGAAAATTCCCCCATGCTGAAATTACAGGCCTGATGGGAATGGCTACGTTTACTGATGATAAAGAACAGGTGAAAAGAGAATTTTTACTATTGAAAGGACTTTTTGATGAATTAAATCAATTGAAAACCCTCGAAACTTTATCTATGGGAATGAGTGACGATTTCCCTGCTGCCATTGAATGCGGTGCCAATTCTGTAAGGGTCGGATCGGCTATTTTCGGGAGAAGAGATTACTCAAAATAGTATATTTAGGTATGGTTTTTGCTAATAATTGAATCAAAAAATCTAAATTTGCAACTATGCAAAAAATCCTTATTGTAGAAGACGAAAAAGCAATCTCGGGAGTATTACACAGTATCCTTTCTGATGAACTTACCGATTACGAATTTGTTATCGCTGAAGATGGCCTTGAAGGCTACAAACAGATAGAAAAAGAAGATTTCGCATTGGTGATCTCGGATATCAAGATGCCTAAACTTTCAGGAACAGAACTTTTAAAACAAAGCCTGATCCTAAAGCCTGAAAGCACGTTCATTATGATCTCCGGCCATGCGGACATTGATTCTGCTGTTTCCTGTCTGAGGGAAGGTGCATACGACTTTATTTCCAAACCTATCGACATTAACAGGCTGATCACGAGTGTGAAAAATGCTTTGACCAAAGAAATTCTTAAAAAGGAAAATAAAAATCTTCAAACTGAAAATAAGACCTTAAAGAAAAAGGTCAACAAAAAATACCAGATGATCGGCGATTCACCTGCTCTGAAGAAGATCCAGGATATGATCGAAAAGGTAGCTGCTTCTGATGCCCGTGTTTTGATCACAGGACCCAACGGTGCAGGAAAAGAATTGGTAGCCCATGCGATCCACAACCAAAGTGAACGCGCAAGAGGACCGATGATTGAAGTAAACTGTGCTGCAATTCCTTCAGAACTTATTGAATCCGAGCTTTTTGGACACGTAAAAGGTTCTTTTACCGGGGCTATTAAAGACAAACAGGGAAAATTTGAGCAGGCAAACGGAGGGACCATCTTTTTGGATGAAATCGGAGATATGAGCCTTATTGCCCAGGCTAAGGTTTTGAGAGCATTGCAGGAAAGTAAAGTTTCTCCTGTGGGAAGCGATAAGGAAATAAAAGTTGATGTAAGGGTAATTGCAGCAACCAACAAGAACATGCAGAAGGAAATTGAAGAAGGAAAATTCAGGGAAGACCTTTACCACAGGCTTTCTGTAATTGAAATCTACGTTCCGCCATTGGATGACAGAAAAGAGGATATCCAATTATTAGTAGATCATTTTTCCGGTCTGATTGCCGATGAACATGGTACTGCCGTGAAAAAATTTGATGATAAAGCGATTAACGCGCTTAAAGTTCTTTCATGGACAGGAAATATCAGAGAGCTGAGAAACGTTGTGGAAAGATTAATTATTCTTGGTGGAAATACTGTTTCCGAAGAGGATGTTGCAAGTTTTGTAAGGAAATAATTTAATTGAACATTAAATATACTATAACAATTTGCAGTAGCCTTACTGCAAATTTTTTTTTGGACTATTTTAAACTGTATGAATCATAAAATAAGATGAACTTTTTAAATAAAAACTATACGAAAGAATGCCTGATCCTGGCACTTCCTGTAATGCTTACCCAGGTGGGGCAGGTTTCGGTGAATCTGTTTGACAATATTATTGTCGGAAGACTTTTAGGTGCAGATGCACTGGCTTCTGTTTCATTGGGAAATGCCGTGTTTTTCTCTGTGTTTGTACTGGCGCTGGGGTTTTCATTTGCCATACCCCCGTTGGTTTCTGAAGCACATTCCAAACAGGATCACGGAACCATTAATTCTGTATTCAGTCATGGATTTGTTATCAATATGTCTGTAGGGATTATTTTAATGGCGCTTCTGCTTTTAGGGATGCCGCTGCTCTATCATTCAGGACAGCCGGAGAAGATTATTCCTGATACTGTGGATTTTCTGGGTATTATGGCCATCAGTATGATCCCGTTTATGGCTTTTCAGACGCTTCGTGAAGTTTCTGAAGGGTTATCCTACACCATAGGCGTTACGAAGGCTACGATCATTGCCAATATCATCAATATTGCCCTGAACTATGTTTTCATCAAAGGACTCTGGATCTTCCCTGAAATGGGTGTGAAGGGCTCAGCTTTAGCAACACTGATCTCCAGAGTATTCATGGTGGTCTTCCTTTATTTTGTACTGGTGAAAGAGAAAAAAACAAGACGTTATATTAAAGATTTCTCTTTAAAAATCCAGGTTTTTTCCAGGAATATGTTTGACAGGATGGTGAAACTGGGCCTGCCTACCGCTTTACAGATGTTCTTTGAAGTGACAGCCTTCGCAGGTGCAGCATTTATTTGCGGGCTGATATCAGCGCATGATATTGCTTCGCATCAGATCGCATTGAGCATGGCTTCATTTACCTTCAACCTTTGTGTGGGATTCAGTGTGGCTTCAACGGTTATGATCGGAAGAAAGCTGGGTGAGCAGAACTTTGTTGAATTAAGAAAAGTTGGGATCAACAACCTGAAAATAGCGTTTATTTTCATGTGCATCTGTGGACTGGTCTTCATTATGGGAAGAAATATACTGCCGACTTTCTTTACTAAAAAAGAGGAAGTTGAAGTGATTATGCTTGCTTCAAAATTAATGATTATTGCTGCTTTATTCCAGCTTTCGGACGGTGTCCAGGTAACGGCTTTAGGGATGCTGAGAGGACTTCAGGATGTAAAGATCCCATCAATATATACTTTTATCGCTTACTGGGTGATTACGATTCCTTTAGGATATTTTCTGTGTGTCACTTTAAAAATGGGAGCTTTCGGAATGTGGATCGCTTTAGGGCTGGGCCTCACGGTTTCTGCGGTTTTCCTTGTTAAGCGGTTTTTAAATATGTCTGCCAAGAGAATTAAGCAGAATTCTTTAAATAAATAATAAAAATTGCATAAAAAAGTTTCGCGAAGTCTCCGACTTCGCGAAACTTTTTTTATATATCAATTCTTACAATAGCAAAAACCAGGTGAATTGTAATATTTTTTTTCGTGCTATAATTAGAAGCTGTTTAAATTTTTAAAATCTCGCTGATTTGGCAGATTATGCAGATTTTTATAACTGAAATAAACCTGCTGCGAGATGAATATGTCTCTTTAGTAAGTATTTCTGCATCATCATTTTTATTGAATAAAATTTAAACAGGCTTTTATCCTATTCTTTTTCCTAAAATCGTCAGACTTCTTTCTATCCCATCCAAAATAGCCACATCAGGCAGCATTCCCCAGCCCTCAAACCCGAAATGTCTGAAGAGTTTTAAACTGGCTTCATTATGGGAAAAGATAAATCCAAGAAGTGTTTTTATTCCTAAGGCCGGAGCCTTATCAATACAATATTTCATTACTTTTTTTCCAAAGCCTTTTCCTCTGCAGGACTCATCCAGGTAAATACTCATTTCAACGGTTCCGTTGTAAGCGGGCCTTCCATAGAATGAAGAAAAACTTACCCATCCTATTGTTTCATGGTTATTATTTTCGATGATCCAAAGGGGTCTGGTTTCAGGATTATGTTCTTCAAACCATTTTTTTCTGCTTTCTACAGAAACATTCTCTGTATCGGCGGTCACCATTCTTGAAGGAATGGTAGAATTGTATATCTCAACTATTTTCTCTAAATCTTTCAGGTCAGCATTCCTGAATTGTAGCTCTTCCATTTTATAGATTCCGGTTTTATTTCCCTGCAAAAATAAGAAGCAGAAATTTTTCACCAGTATAAATTCATCAGTAATTGTAATTTATTGTTTTGAAATTTTACTCCTCAAAATTATTTAAACTAAAATGAGGAATCTTTCTCTGTATGATTATGGTTTGAAAAGTTTATGCCATGTATTTTTTCAGCTCAGATTTCTCATCCTGTAACGTGGAATCATGAACAACAGCATAAACACCATTTGCAATCTGAAAATTTTGCTGAAAATGGATTGACTCATTTACTGCAAAACTCCATATACTTTCTGATCATTTCAGAATTATATTTTTTCTCGAAGTAAGCCAGTTTATTATAATATTCAAGATGCTTCTTTTCTGTGTAATAATAAGATTCGGCAATAAATTCAACCAAGCTTTGTGAAGAAGACGGATCATCAAGAATAAGATTATCAAATTGAATTAAAAGGGAATCTATTTCTTTTTCCGTCCATTTTGAATTCTCGGTGTCAAATAGTGCAATACAATTTAAAAGCTCCTGATCAGGATTATTAAGACCTTTAATACTGTCTTTATACTTCATGGTCATTGCGTTTTTTCTTATATTTTCCTTTTCCCAAAAGATGTTTTGATAAAGTTCATCAGCCAAATGTGAATGTGATACCATACACCCTTGCATAGTAATAACAGCTTCATTATTGTTCAGATAATAAGTAAACAGTTTATCCATGATGTTAAGCTTTCTTCTGAAGGCCATTTTCGATCCATACACTTTACCTACAGGATTTCCATTAAAGGCAATATATTCCACTTCTTTATCGGAGGCTTTTTTATCGATCTCTGTAAACAATTGATAGACTTCGCTTTCGGACCCTGCGTACCCAATGGCAGCAGATTCAACACGCTCGCTTTTTGATAATCCGTTATACAGTGTATTGATTTCAGGAGATAATTGCCCAAAGCTTAAAACAGGAATCAAAAATAAAATACAGGTTATTTTTATCATGGTTATTATACAAAAAATTAAAAGCCCGTTCTAATAATGAACGGGCTTTCTTTCTAATTATTTTATTTCTTCAGACACTTCTCAAGGAACTGGTCCTGTTCCCATAAAAGGTGTAAGATATTTTCTTTAGCCACATACCCGTGGGCTTCTTTCGGAAGCAGAACCATTTTTACAGGTGCTCCTAAATTTTTCAGAGCCTGGAAATATCTTTCGGTCTGTAGAGTGAAAGTTCCCGGATTATTATCGGCATCACCATGAACCAAAAGCATCGGTGTTTTCATTTTGTCTGCATTCATAAATGGAGACATCGTGTTATAGATCTCCGGAACATCCCAGTAATTTCTCTGTTCGCTCTGGAATCCGAATGGAGTTAACGTCCTGTTATAAGCCCCACTTCTGGCAATACCACAGGCAAAAAGTTTAGAATGGGTTAAAAGGTTGGCTGTCATAAAAGCACCATAAGAATGTCCTCCGACAGCTACTTTTTTCTTATCAATATATCCTAACTGATCCACGGCATTGATCGCGGCTTCAGCATTGGCTACCAGCTGTGGAATGAAGGTGTCATTAGGTTCTGTTTTTCCTTCTCCGATGATCGGGAAAGCAGCATCATCCAGTATGGCATATCCTTTTGTAGTCCAGTATACGAAAGATCCGTAGTATGGAAATGTAAAGTCATTTGGATTCTGGGTATTCTGACCTGCTGTATTTTTATCTTTATATTCCGTAGGATAAGCCCAGATGAGTAAAGGAAGCTTTTCTTTCTTGGCTTTTCTGTCGTAATTGGCAGGCAGATAAAGAGTTCCTGTTAAAGTAACTCCGTCATTTCTTTTATAGGTAATTACCTCTTTATAAACGTCTTTAATACTTTCAAAAGGATTCGCAAATTGGGTTACTGCTTCTGCTTTATTGGATTTAATATTCTTTTTAAAATAGTTTGGGTACATGCTTGGCGACTGCTGGGTCGTCAAAATCTCACCCTTGGAAGGATTAAGGATATCAATAATCTCCTCCTTACCATTCTTAACGTTGGAAGTGTAAAGTCTTTTCTTTTTAAGTGACTTTACATCCATTTCATCGATAAAAGGATGCTGTCCGTCCTTTGTAAATCCGTCTCCGATCAGGTAGGCTTTTCCTCCCTTCATATCAATTACAGATCTTCCGTACTGGTTTTTCGCCATGTTAAAATTTCCCGGATCACTGTATACATCCTGATAATTTCTGTCATCAATGATTTTTGATTCACCATTATTAAGATCAACCAAATAAGATTTGGTATTCCTCGTATCATACCAGCCTTCAGAAACTACGGCGTAATGGTCATTCGTCCAGCTTACCCCATCATATCTTTGTTTTGTCTTAAAGAATGATTTTGGAGCAGCAGTAAAGGGTGCTTCCCAAGTAAAAATCTCATCCCTGTATTCTGCAGGTTTAGACTGGTCACCTCCGTCCAGTGCTTCAGCAAACAATAATGTTGCCGGGGCATCACTTCTCCAAACCATGTTTCGTTTTCCTGTTCTTACGGATGAAAATCCTTTCGGCATTATTTCATTCAAAGGAACTTCGTTTACTACTTTTACTTCATTCCCTTTCATGTCATACACGGTAGCTGTCAGCGGAAATCTGTTTAATGGAACAATGTATGAGAACGGTTTTTTGATCACAGTCGCCATTAAATAATTCCCATCCGGAGAAAAGCTTAAACCGGAATACATATTCTGATCTTTTACTTTTTTAAGGTTTCCGGTAAGATCTGCATTGTAAATTTCAGAAGCGGTAAGAACCTCAAAGTTCTTTTCATCCTGAGGATTCTTTAAAAGATCCTGATACGTCCTGTTCTGAGAAACTTTACCATCTGCTGTTGAAACAATAGGTCCTGTCGGAAGATCTTTACCAGAGTCGATAAGAGCAGGTCTGTTCTGCGGAAGTGTTCTGATCAGAAGACTTTGTGAATCGTTGTACCATATGTACGGTGATCCTAAATTCGCATTCAGATTATCAGCTGTGATTTTTTTCGCTGAAGCCGTTTCCATGTCTACAACCCAAAGCTCCACTCCTTTTGCCGTGGTATTGGTAAATGCCAATTTCTTTTCGTCCGGCGAAAATGATATATAAGTGATTTTAGCATTGTCAGGCAGATTTTTCACCTGAACCTCATTTTTATCATTGAGTTTTCTGATCTTCAGATTATTGGAATAAGTAATGCTGCTTGAAATATTAGTAACCGGATTGATTCTTAACCCTGCAAGTTTCATTTCCTGCTGATTCAGATCTTCCAGTGTTTTATATGTAGGACGGTACGTGAAAACCACCCAGTCTTTTTTGCTGTTCATCAGAACACTTGGAGGTCTTTCATAATCGGCAAGTTTTAGGATCTCCGCAGATGGTTTTTGATAAGTGATATTCTCCTGTGCATCATAGAAATTGAGAAATGCCAGAAGGCAAATGGTCAGTTTTATCTTCATATAAATTCGTTTCCTACGAATGTAGTGATTTTTAGTATAAAAGTAAAGCTGTTAGTTTTTTTAACACACAGACTTGTGATATAACTAAATACTTTTATATTAGCAGTATCAAACAATTAAAATATTTATCATGAAAAATTTAAAAAAATTATCAAAAAGAGATTTAAAAACCATCATCGGAGGACAGGCGCCGTCATGCCCTTCCGGATACAAGCCATGCGTAGCCGGAGAAGATGAAAACGGAACAATTGTATGGACCTGTGTATGGTCTTCTCTACCTTGCAAGCCATAATAAAAACAAAAAGAGCATTAGTTTCCTAATGCTCTCTATTTATTTTCAAACCTGTTTACCAGTCCGAAGCTCTTTTTCTTTTTTCTATCATATGATCTACCGATACTTTTCCTGCGCCAAATGCCATCAGGAGAAGATAGACAGACAGATAGATAAGGCTCATTTCTCTTTTTTCAAAAGGATCTGCTCCGTGAACGACAAAAGCAGCAATGAACATTGTAAAAATCAGAAAACCTAAAGAAATCCTGGTAAAAAGACCAAGTATTAGGAATATTGAACAGACAAATTCAGCAATTACAGTAAGAACAAGGGTCACTAACGGACCTAATCCTATAAAGTCGAAAAATTCAATTTTACCGCCTTCCAAAAGCATCTGAAGCTTCGGGAAACCATGAGAAAGCATAGCAAAACCTACAAATATTCTCACTACCAATAAAATAATATCTTTAGGTACTGAGCTGGAATTTGACTTGAAATAGTTCATTTACTAAAAATTTAAACTAAAGATAATAAAAATCTTTTAATAGAACGGAATCACAAGCGTTTTTAGTTTATCTGTACCCGAAATTTTTCAAATCCCTGTCGTTTTTACGCCAGTCTTTTTTCACTTTTACAAACAGGTTCAAATGAATTTTTTTGGAAAAGAATTTTTCCAGATCCAGCCTGGCTTCTGTTCCCACTTTCTTGATGGCATCTCCTTTGTGTCCGATGATAATTCCTTTCTGGGTATCTCTTTCAACATAGATAATAGAATCGATGAAAATAATGCCTTCTTTTTCTTTAAACTGCTCGGTAACCACTTCTACAGAATAAGGAATTTCTTTCTCATAGTTTAAAAGGATTTTTTCACGGATTGCCTCGTTTACGAAGAACCTTTCCGGCTTATCGGTATACTGTTCCTTATCATAATAAGCGGGGCTTTCCGGCAGCAGGGATCTTAATTTCGGCAGAATGATATCTGTATTGAAGGCATTCAGAGCAGATATGGGAAGGATCTCAGCTTTCGGGATCCTGTTGTGCCATTCTTCTACCAGTTTTTCAAGCCCTTCCTGATTAGTCTGGTCTACTTTATTCAATAAAAGCAATACCGGAACCGGGATCTTATTAAGTTTATCTATTAAAAATTCCGAAGGTTCAGTTTTATCGGTGACGTCTACGATGAATAAAAATACATCGGCATCCTGTAAAGAATCCTTTACAAAATCCATCATTTTCTCCTGAAGTCCATATTTTGCGTCTAAAACTCCAGGGGTATCGGAAAATACGATCTGTAAGTCTTCTTCATTATAAATTCCAAAAATTCTGTGGCGTGTAGTCTGCGCCTTTTGTGTTACGATAGCCAATTTCTCCCCCATTAATTGGTTTAATAAGGTAGATTTTCCAGCATTAGGCTTTCCGACTATATTTACGAATCCTGCTTTGTGCATATATTATTTTTTAGGCTCAATATTGAACCGGGCTGCAAAGTTAGTGAAAACAAAATTTAATTGGGTTTTGTTTCCGTGAAAAGTAAGTGCAGCCTTTCAAAAAGTAATATATTTATGACAAAATTGATCTATGACAGGAGCAGAAAAGCATTTTGTTGAATTATAGGCAGAAATCCAGGAAGCTCAGCAGGGAAAAATGTTTGGTGCTATTTTCCTGAAAGCTCCCAATGGCAAAGCATTATTATTGAAAATGAAAATATTGCAATAAAGCTTAGTGGATCACTCTTAGAAGAAGCTTAAATAGCTTCCTCGTATTATTTTCAATACATTGAATGAATATTATATAGCTTAATCTGACCATATTAGAATTCACCTATGGATATAGACAAGATCCTCGACCGCATTTATGTACTGCCCGAAGCTTCTAAAAATGCTTTGAAACAGTATATCACGGAAGTATCGCATCCTAAATATTTCTGCCTTATGAAAGCGGATAAGATCATTCCGTATATTTATTTTATCAGGAAAGGTATTGTGCGCGCTTATGCTTCTACTGCTGAGAATGATATCACCTTTTGGTTCGGAAGTGAAGGCGAAACAGTAGTTTCCATGAAAAGCTATGTGGAAGACAAGCCGGGTTATGAAAGCATTGAGCTTCTGGAAGACTGCGATCTCTACATTCTGAAAACAGAAAGCCTGAGAAAACTTTTTAACGAAGACATTCACATTGCCAACTGGGGAAGGAAATTTGCGGAAAAAGAGCTTGTGAAAACGGAGGAACTCATCATTTCAAGGCAGTTTAAAACGTCTCTGGAACGCTATAAAGACCTGATGATCAACAAGCCTGATCTTTTAAAAAGAGTTCAACTGGGACATATTGCGTCTTATCTTGGAATTACACAGGTAAGCTTGAGCAGGATCCGTGCAGAAATAAAATAAGAAAGCTGAAAGCTGGAAGAGGGAGGCCGGAAGTTACTACTGGTTATTCATTTTTAATAGTTTCCCTAAAAATGAATAAATTGTGTGCTATAGTTGTGCTTTAGGGTATCAATAATTTCCCTCTTCCAGCATCAAACTTCCTGACTCAGATTAAAATAAATTTATTTTTTAACAATTGTAAAATTTTGTTTCCTTTCAAATCCTGAAATTTGCAGAAGAGAAAATAAAAAAAATGAATTGGATTATTTTAATCATCGCGGGATTATTTGAGGTTGCTTTTGCCTCCTGTCTGGGAAAAGCCAAAGAAACATCAGGGTCCGAGATGTATTGCTGGTATGCCGGTTTCCTGGTGACCATGACGATCAGTATGGTACTATTAATCAAGGTTACGCAAACTCTTCCAATTGGGACGGCTTATGCGGTATGGACAGGGATAGGAGCAGTAGGAACAGCGCTTATGGGAATTTTCTTTTTTAAAGATCCTGTAAGTTTTTGGAGGGTATTTTTTATCGTAACCTTAATTGGTTCAGTAGTAGGACTGAAATCTGTATCCCACTAAAATCAAAAAATAATTTCTATCTATATTAAATAAACCCGTCCTCATATAGAAGACGGGTTTATTGTTTTATTTTTTGAAAACTACGGGTAAGATCTCGTTTTCTCTTAATCCGTATTTTTTGATTTCTTCTTCTGAAAAATTCCGGGAATAGAAATTGGGTTCTGTTTCAAAACCTGCTTTTCTCAGGCGGTCGAAATAATCCATTCCGTACCAACGGACGTGGTCATACTGGCCAAAATGCTTCTGACGTTCTTTCGGATCCGTGATCGAAAAATCTTCATAGGTTTTTTCCATAGAGTTTCTCATCGGGACCTGAAAAATCCCCCAGCCTCCCGGTTTCATCACTCTGTACAATTCACTGATAGCCTTAGCATCATCTTCGATATGTTCCAGAACATGATTACAGAAAACAATATCAAAACTTTCATTCTCAAAGGGTAAATCCAGAATATCCGCTTTTACATCCACAATAGGAGAAAAAAGGTCTGCAGAAATATAATTCAGGTTTTTCATCATCTTGAATTTCCTCAGAAATTCCTGTTCAGGAGCGATATGCAGAATTTTAGCGTTTTTAATGAAAAAATCAGTCTCATTCTGAAGATAAAGCCACATCTGGCGGTGTCTTTCCAGGCTTAAGGTTCCGGGAGAAAGTGCATTTTCCCTTTGCTTTCCATAGCCGTAAGGAAGGAATTTCCGGTAAGATCTTCCGTCGATAGGATCATAGAATTCATTTCCTTTGAAAAACTGATAAATAAGCGGTCTCGCCCAGATGCTCATTTTAATAAGCATTGGGCGAGGTATTTTATTGAGTAAAAGTTTAGTTACTTTTTTCATTAAAAATCCAATTGGAATGGCTTTTCTTCATCACTTACGATACCCAGAGCCTCATAAACATATCTGAATGTTGAAAGCAGTACCGGTTTTCCGTTGATCACCGCTACATCGTGCTCAAAATGGGCAGAAGGCAGGTTGTCCAAAGTAGTTACCGTCCAGCCGTCATTATGGAATTTCACTTTTTCCGTTCCTAGATTCACCATCGGTTCGATAGCAATGGTAAGACCGTCTTTGATTACTTTTCCGCTTCCCTGTCTTCCGTAATTCGGAACCTGCGGGTCTTCGTGCATTTTTCTTCCAAGGCCGTGGCCTACAAGCTCTTTCACTACACCGTATCCTGCTTTTTCACAATGTGCCTGGATCGCATGGGAAATATCCCCTATCCTTTTTCCTCTTACACATTGCTCAATCCCTTTGTAAAGGGACTCTTTGGTTACCTGCAACAGTTTTTTGACCTCAGGCTTCACTTCCCCGATCTCAAACGTATAGGCATGGTCTCCTACAAAACCGTTAAGAATAACGCCACAGTCTACAGAAAGAACATCTCCTTCCTGTATAATATCATTATTGGGAAAACCGTGAACAACCTGGTCATTCGGAGAAATACATAAAGAATTCGGGAACCCTCCATATCCTAAGAAAGCAGGTTCAGCTCCGTGATCTTTAATGAAATCGTAGGCCAGCTTATCAAGATATAAGGTATTGATTCCAGGTTTTATTTCTTTTGCAAGCATTCCCAGTGTTTTTGAAACCAGTTGTGCGCTCTCCTTCATCAGACGGAGTTCCTCTATTGTTTTTAATTGAATCATTGTATTAATTTACCAATGTATCAGTGTTACAATATCATCAACAGATCATTGTTACACTGTTATACTATTAAATTGTTATATTATATGTTTTACCAGAAAAGTCCTTTTTTCTTTTCTTTTTTTAATTTTGAATAAGCCAGAACTTCTTTTCCTTCCACGCGGAATTCTATTCTTTCCTGGATAATATTGTAAATTTCTCCCCATCCCGGAAACCCTCCAAGATTTCTGTCATCGATGAACCAGTCTGCATCCAGTTTTCTGGACTGATTTTCAGAATCGAAGACTTCTCCTTCAAAGCTGGAATTTACGGCATAAAATTCAACACCGTTCTTTTTGCAGAATTCTACGGCTTCGTCTAATGTTTTACCATGTCTGTATGTCCAGAGAATTAATCTGTATCCTTCTGCCTGAAGTTTCTTTAATGTTTCGAAAGCAAAAATTTTCGCTTTTCCAATTGCCGGATATGCATCATCAACAATAGTTCCGTCGAAATCCACAGCAATTTTTTTATTATTTAACATTTTGTCCTTTTTTAGCTTTGCAAAGATAAGAAATAAAAAGAGTGCCGAAAACGATGGCACTCTTAAGTTTTTATAATTTAATGGTAAGCGGAATTAGCTTTTCACCCATTTGAACTGAAACTGTAAATCCGGAGTTGAAATTCTGTCTGTAATTTTCTGAAGTCTTGCAGGAAGTTTCATTAAGTATTCCTGGGCTTTTTCAGCTTTTTCGTTAAGACCTTTTACGTGCTCAATCTTCCATTCATCTAATAGATCTTTCATAATGTTGATATAATCCTGACCTGTATATACCATACATCTCTGTGCCGCATCTGAGAAATGTCCCCAAAGTTCACCTGCTTTCTGACCAGACTGTCTCATCATGTGGGCAGGCATTACGATCTTTTTACGCATCATATCTTCAAATGCCAGGATCATTTCTGAAGGATCTATTTCTAAAATTCTGGTAACGAAATGTTTGTACGCTTTTGCATGTCTTGCCTCATCTGCTGCAATTACACCGCACATTTTGGCCAGTTTCCCGTTTCCTGACTGTTTTGCCAATGTCCCCACTCTTCTGTGAGAGATATTGGTAGCAGTTTCCTGAAAACTTGTATAAACGAAGTTTCTGTAAGGATCCATGCTTGTCCCTAAATCGAAACCGTCATTAATTAAATATTGAGTGGTAACTTCCAATTCTCTCATGTTCACTCTTCCGCACAAATAAAGATATTTGCTCAGAAGATCTCCATGTCTGTTTTCTTCACCAGTCCATGCTCTTATCCAGTTTGCCCAGCCGATTTCGCTCTTCTCCTGATCAATTCCGTCTACTCCCATCAACCATGATTCGTAAGAAGGCAGTGCTTCTTCTGTAATACAGTCTCCGATAAGCGTTACAAAAAGATCGTAAGGCATTTCACGGGCAAAAGTCTGAATTTCTTCAAGGTCATATTTAAAATCAGAGCTTGAAGGATCCGGAAGATAATCGGAAGGCTGCCAGATTTTTTCAATTGGCGTTAAAAATTTATCGAGAAAAGAACCAACCTCCTTTTCCAATATTCCCATTACTTCTTTTCTGACGAGCTTTTGATACATCTTACTAAATAGATTTTAATTTGCAAAGATATGATTTATTTATTATTTATGGCATAATAACATATGTAACCCATACAATGACTGACATAAATCATGCAAAAATGCCGCCATCTATATAATAACGGCATTTTGCGGACAATATTATTAAAATTTTAACTAATTAAAATATCTCCTGTCATTACTTCCGGAATTTCCACTCCCATTACTTTTAAAATAGTCGGCGCTACATCACCCAGTTTTCCGGGCTTGAGATTCCATGTATGATCTTTATCCATTACTATAAATGGTACAAGGTTTGTGGAATGCTGTGTATTGGGTGTACCATCGGGATTGATCATTACATCTGAATTTCCATGGTCGGCCAGGATAAATACGGCGTATCCATGTTCGTAAGCGGTTGTGGCTACTTTTTCAATGCATTTATCTACTGTTTCTGCGGCTTTCACAGCAGCTTCAAAAACTCCGGTATGTCCTACCATATCCGTATTGGCGAAATTCAGGCAGATAAAATCAGCAGTTTCGTTTTCCAGTTCAGGAATAATGGCATTTGTAATATCGTAAGCAGACATTTCCGGTTTCAGATCATAGGTAGGAACGTCTTTGGGACTCGGGCAGAGAAGTCTTCTTTCGCCGTTGAACACTTCCTCGCGTCCTCCGGAGAAGAAGAATGTTACGTGAGGATATTTTTCTGTTTCAGCAATTCTGATCTGCGTTTTACCGTTTCTTTCAAGAATTTCGCCCATGGTTTCTTTCAATACTTCTTCATCAAACACAACCTGCACATTCTGAAAAGTCTTATCATAGTTGGTTAAGGTGATATAATGAAGGTTCAGTTTACGCATAAAGAATTCCGGAAGATCTTTCTGGGAAAGCACTTCTGTTATTTCACGTCCTCTGTCTGTACGGAAGTTGAAGCAGATCACTACATCATTGTCTATCATTTTCGCTACAGGAACTACGTTTCCTATTTCTGTAGTTTTAACCATGATAATCGGTTTCAGGAACTCATCGGTCACATTATTATCATAGGAATTTTTGATAGCAGCCAAAGCATCTGTCGTCTGCAGCCCTACTCCTTCTACCATTGCATCGTATGCCAGTTTTACACGTTCCCATCTTTTGTCACGGTCCATAGCGTAATATCTTCCTATCACGGTTGCCAGCTTACCTACGGTAGCCGCCATATGATCCTGAAGCTCTTCTATAAATCCAAGCCCTGAGTGCGGATCACAGTCTCTTCCGTCTGTAAAGGCATGAACAAAAACATTTTCATGCAGTCCAAATTCATGTGCAGCGGTAAGAAGCCCTTTCAAGTGGTTGATATGTGAGTGTACTCCTCCATTGGAAACCAATCCTATGAAGTGAAGTTTTTTATTTTCTCTTTTAGCGTATTCAAAGGCATCCTGAATGATCTTCTGCTGTCCTAGTGTTCCGTTTTCAACAGCCATATTCAGCTTTACAAGATTCTGGTATACCACTCTTCCTGCTCCCAGGTTCATGTGTCCTACTTCAGAATTCCCCATCTGTCCTACAGGAAGTCCTACCGCCAGACCGCTGGCTTCAAGTGTTGTATGTGGAAATTTTTGGTAACAGCTGTCTATAAATGGAGTGTTTGCTTTGTCTAAGGCAGAAACCTCAGGATTCGTTCCGAGCCCCCATCCGTCAAGGATTGCTAATATTGCTTTTTTTGACATTTTGTATAACTTTTTGTTACACAAATTTACCTAATTTCGGATGAATGAAAGAATTTGAGGGGTTTATTTTGAAAATATCCGGGGAAAATTCACATGCTTTATATAATGATGTGCTTGTTTTTTTATGTTGCACAGATTTCGCTGATGACACGGATCTTTATTTAAATTGTTGTTTTAATTATTTATAAATAAGCTATTCCCTGACTTTGGCTAGGCTCAATCACCAATCGTCTTTTTTCTGTACTTTAATTTTTTCGGGTCTCCTTTGATCTCTCTCTCTGTATTTTTCGCTTCAAAATTATCTGTTGATCTGACATTCTTTTATAAATTATTATTTAATTTTGCTTTATGGATTTACGAGATCAGTTAAAGAACCTTTTTCCTGAACATGAGGAAAAGGATTTTGAAATGCCTAAAGAAGAATTTAAGCAGCAGGAACCTTTGGTGTGCAAATTTGAAAAGAAAGGCAGAAACGGTAAGCCTGTAACGGTTGTTGAAGGCTGGGAAGGCAGCGAGGAAGATTTAAAGAAAATCTCAAAGAAAATAAAAACCACCCTGGGAATAGGCGGTTCAGAGAAAGACGGAACGATCATTATTCAGGGCGATAATCGTGATAAAATAATGAATATCCTTAAAGAAATGGGATATAAAACCAAAAGAGTCGGCGGATAGTTCTAGAAATAGATCTGGGTTTCCGGCATCAGGCTTTTTAATCGTTCAATCTTCGTTTTTTCTATTGGGTTTCCTGTAAGAATGAGGGTTTTCAGTTTTTTCAGCTGTGCTATTTCTACAGGAAGATCTTTTAAATCATTATTGGCCAGATTCATACTGACTATATTTTTCAGTCCTTTTATTCTTTTTGACAGTTCTGTGATATGATTGCTGCTTGCATTCAAAAATTCAAGATTCCGGGCTTTGAAAAGGTTTTCCGGAAGTTTTACAATGGCATTTTGCTGGAGTTCCAGATATTTCAAGTTTTTAGGAAAAGCAAGATTTCCAAGGTCATTAATCTGGTTTTCAGAAAGATTCAGGAATTTTAAGTTTTTGATCTTGTTCAGACGGTCAGCAATCACACTGATCTGGTTTCCCTGAAGGTTAATTTCTTCTAAAGCAGGAATTTCCATCAGTGCTTCGGGAAAAACATTCAGGTTATTGGCATCAAGGTGTACAGCTTTTAAGTTTTGAAGTTTTGCAATATTGGGATTGATGCTGGTGAGACCGTTGAGATTCATTGAGAAAGTATTCAGCTTTTTCAGGTTTCCTATTTCATCAGGAATGTACTTTATGCTGTTTTCATTTACGTTTAAAATCTCCAGTTCAGTTAAAGCAAAGATCTCCTGATCCATTTTCTCAAGCTTATTTCCCATAATATTCAGGAAAAAAAGGGAATTCAGCTTCACAATCTGTGGAGGAAGGTTAAACAATCCTTTTTCCCGGAAACTTATGCTGTAAACGGTCTTTTTACTGTTTAAAGCCTCATCGATACTGGTAAATGTAGGGTATTTTACAGGATCTATCTGTGCCTTAGCATGACCGAGAGAAAGAATAGAAATAAATACAACAAGCTTTTTCATAGAGTAAAAGTTTCGGCGGCGGCTTTGCCGCCGCCGAAACTGGGTATTAATAATTTATTTTTTTAATAATTTCACAGTCTTCTGGAAACCGCCTTCTGCTTCAATATTCAGAACCAGGATACGAGATGTTTCAAGCTGATGGGTAAAATCAAGGTCCAGTGATCTGTTCAGTCCGCTGAATTTCTTTGTGTAAACGATCTTTCCATCCATGCTGTATGCAGTTACCAAAATATCTTTCAATCCTTTTGGTGAATTGATCTTAACAAGTCCTGAAGTAGGATTCGGAGCTACTTCAACTGTATTTTCTGCACTGTGGTTTTCAATAGTTCCCAATGCTCCGGCTGTTCCTAGGTTTTGTTTTAAAGCAATAACGATAGTAGCCGATTTTCCTCTGTAATCAATTGTATTTCCTGTAGCATCTATATCTGTAGAAATTGTAGAATCAGGATGCTGGATCGAGAAGAAACCGAATTTATGGTCAGGTGTAAATGTCAGTCCTGTAGGTTCTGATCCTGCCGGCATAGAAGCGAAAAGTCTCACTTTAGGATTTGCCTGCGTATGATCGGGAGCAATTACCCAAATATAATTTTTCCCTCCATCCTGAAGTACCCAAAGGTTTCCAAGCTCATCAAAAGTAAGGTTGTCGTTTCCGTCTCCCCATGCTTCAGACTTCATTCCCTGTGCCGTATCGAATGAATAAGATGTAGAAGCACCTCCTGCAAAGGTTTCTACCTGAGAAGCAGTTGTTCCGTTATCCTGAAGACGGTATATTTTATCCAGCCCTTTTGCGGTAAAGTAGATCTTTCCATCCAAAGGACTGATGTCTACATCTTCTACTCCATTAAATCTTGTTCCTCCCAGTGACTGTGCAAGAGCTGTGGTGTTATTCTGGTCTGCTTTCACTTTATTCGGAACCTGGATCCATGTGGCTGTAGTTCCTATAGGATCTCCGGAAGAACTTAATCCCTGATCAAGTTTTAATACATAAAGATTTCCTGAAGCAAGATTATTGGGAGTATCCATAACATATTTATAGACCATATGGGTTCCTCCATCCTCTCCGTAATAAGCTGTGGTTCCTGCATTATTAACCACAACATTTTCGTGGTTCATAATACCCATCTGCCATAGTTTTCCTTTGGATCCGTCCGTGTTTTGAGAAACAACCTGCGCTGTGGCCGGATCAATTTCCACCAGCCATCCGTAATCTTTATAACCGTCACTGTTCACATCATTGGAAGTAACAGATTCTTCGGCCGTAACAACGGTTCCCCAGGGAGTAACTCCACCTGAACAGTTTCTGATCGTCTGAACTAAGCTGGGATCTGAAAAACTTACTGCTCTGGATCTTGTCAGCTGCCAAAGTTTTGTAGCTGTATTATAGTTAACCTCAGCCATTGTAACGCCTCCCGGATTTGTTTCGTGGTTTACAGAAAGATATCCGTTGGTACTGCTTGATGATTTCGCAACGTAGGCTGTAAAATCATTCTGGCCTCCTACCATTCCACCTCCTTCAGTGTAATTGTCGCCTTCTTTTAAGATAAGCTGGTATTTATGTTCAGTAGGAATAATCAGTTTATTGGTTTGTACGGTAGGAACAATTGAAGTAAAACAGCTGATGTGTGTTCCTGTGCATGCTGTAGGAGGGGTAACGGTAGCTGTTGTTTTTAAATAAGCGTCAATTCTCAGATCTGAGCTTGCCCCCGTTCTGTTATGTAATTCTACGGAAATCCTGTTGTTTCCATTTACAAATTTGGATTTCGGAATAGAGAAAATGTTATAAACACTCTCCGCTGCACCATCTATTGTCGTGCTTGAAGGCGTGCTGAAAGTAACAGTACCTGCCGGCATATTGTCTCTTGCAACTTCAACGCCGTTAAGGTAAACCACAATTCCGTCATCTCTCATCACTCCCAATTCCATATTGTCTGAAAGAGCAGTCAGATCTACGGTGAAGTCTTTCGCAAAATAAGCTGCCGTAAGACCTGAACTGATGGTAGTCGTTACAGGATCTCCATATCCAAGAGGTCCGTTTCCTGTTGTCCATGCTGAGATGTCAAATGTCTGGTTTTTCCAGGAATCCGCCAGAGCCTGGTTATTGTCCTTGTAGCTCCAGGAAGAGTTTTTGCTGAATAAAAAGGTCTGTGCCTGTGTGCTAAAGCCAGCGACCATTGCCAACGCCGCAATTGTAAGTAATTTTTTCTTCATTTTTGATTGATTTATTAGACCCTGCAAAACTATTTTTTTAGCACAACACCTCTGTTAATAGGACTTTAAATATAAAGCTTGAAATATTAATTAATTTACAACCCAATGTTAAGGGAATTAAATAATTGTTAAATCATAGATTTGTGTTGGAGGGTACTTTGAGTTTTAGAGTTTTAGAGTTTTAGAGTTTTAGAGTTTTAGAGTTTTAGAGTTTGAAATTATTAAGCCGAGGATAAAGCTTTAAAAAATTTAACATAATAATTTAGTATTGATATTTAAAATACATCCCCTGTATACTGCTTTTATGACTACCATTCTTCTACGGTCCAAAACTTTCCGACTCTCTAACACTCGCACTCTCCGACCCCCAAACCCTCAAACTCCTACTTCGCCTTACTGATATCCGTCAATGAATTCAGGAAAGCAATAATCTGACTGATTTCTGTTTTGGTAAGTTCCAGCTTATCCGGCGAAAGTGTCTGGTTTTTCATCTTTAAACCAAGCCCTTCTCCTCCGCCTTCGTTGTAGAAATCCATTACTTCTTCCAGTGTATTGAAAGCACCGTTATGGAAGTAGGGTTTGGTAAGAGCAATATTCCTGACGGTAACCGTTTTGAAGGAGTAATCATAGATCCATGATTTTTCTTTTTTTACCGGGCTGTTTCCTCTTCCCATATCGGAATCCTGCACAATGGGAAGCTGATTGACAGGTTTTACTGTAATTCCCAAAACCTCTGATTCATTCTCATTAAAAAATGGAGGCACCAAGCCTGAAAAATGAGGTGCAAAGTGGCATGTAGCGCAATTGGCCTTTCCCATAAACAGGTTGTAGCCCTTTTTCACATCATCGGAAACGTCTTTTTCATTTCGCATAAAACGGTCGAAATCACTGTCGAAAGAATACAGGGAAGCTACATAAGAGCTTAAAGCTTTGGAAAAATTCTCCTTGCTTATTTTACCGTCTTTAAAAGCTGTGCGGAAAGCCTTCTTATATTCAGGTTTTGTTTTTAATTTTTTGATGATATCTTCATAACTGGTATTGAACTCATTATTGTTGTAAATCACATGTTCTGCCTGCTGTTCCAGGTAAAATGCACGGAGGTCATAGAAAAACCTTTTCGCAAAAACAGCATTGTACAGAGATGGAGAATTTCTCAGAACAGTTTTTCCTTCTACATTGCTTGGAGATTTTGCTTTAAGATCTGTAAAAGCATTTTCCTGAAGATGGCAGACCGCACAGCTCATTTTACCGGTTTGGCTTAAATTCCGGTCATAGAAAATAGATTTTCCGAGATTTCTGAGATCTGCATTATCTTCGGAGGACTGAAGCAAAGTGTAGAAATACGGATCCAGGAAATCACTGCTGAAAAAAGTTTTGCTCTTTACATTCCAACCGGAAAATTCTTTAAGATCATCTGCTCTTCCGTCCCAATTTCCGAATTCTTCATATAGAGGCTGAATATATTTTTTATAAAATTCAATTCTGTCAAAGGTTTCAAAATCTTTGTTCGCTGAAAGGTAACTGATTCCTTCGGCAAGAATCTGATTGGCTTTCTGAACATTATAATTTTTAAAATAAGCATCGTCGTTGATGTATTTTTTTATTCCGGTAAGCGCGTGGTCTGCTTCTTCAGAAATATTCAGGGAACCCGGTGTATCAAAACCTGTAACGCCGAGTGTATAAATTCGTATCAGCTCTATCCTTAAAGGCAAAGTTTTATTGTTTCCACGGCTTAAGCCATTCTTCACCGTACTCAAATAGAAGCTTGAATAGGAGTTGTACAGGAAATCTGTAATGGTTTTGATCTTTTCTTTTTCATCTCCGGCTTCATCGGAAAAGATCAGTTCGTCCAGAACCTGGAGCCCTTCCGGCGGCAATGTGTAGGCGGAAGTTCCGGCCGCCTCTATATGAAACAGCGGAGCGGCATTAAGATGGGTTTTTGTAAATTCCGGATAATGATAGGCAACGTAAAATTCAATTTCCTTAAATGAATTCCTGGTACTGCTTAAAGAATTTCTGAGTTCTTCAACAGTGATCTGGTCTTCTGAAAATTTATATACGTCTGATTTCAGCTGATCCAGCCTGTTTTTGAAATCGGACAATCCTTTATTGACAAAGGTATTTTCACTTTCTTTTCCTTTATCAACCGGGTTAAAAGACATGACAGCCAAACCTATCAGTACAATCGCAGCGAGCAGCGGATACAATCTCATGAATTTTTAGCGGCAAAAGTACCGTTCCGATGTTATCTTAAGTTTAATTACAGATTAAAAAATGATTATATTTCAGATAAAATATTTTTATTAATTTTAAACCCCGAAATCAAATTCATTATACTTAAGGACAGCTGATTTCTGTAAGCCGGTTTAAAAATGATGACGAAAGGTATTGGGAGAGGGTTTTTAACATCATTTTCAGCAAATTAAAAACAAAATATTTATGAGAACAAAAGTATTATTTGCTTTTGCTGCGGGTTTTCTTTCACTGTATGGGTTTTCACAGAAAAAGAAAGAAATGGCCGTTTACGCAGAGAAAAAAGGAAGCGATTACTACCTGATACGCCTGGAAGAAAATAAACAGGTTCCCAATGTTTATGTATATTCAAATGGGATTACAAAACCTTACAAGAACTACACAGATCTTAAAGATATTGTTATTGATTTTCCGGGAATGATCAGCTCCAATAATTCCACTAAGGAAGAAATGGTTTCTGTTCTAAAAAAAGGAGATAAGTTTTACGAAATCACCACACAGAGAAAAGATCCGAAAAACTTTGAAAAGACGATTGTTACGGTTTATGAAGTTTACCAGGGACAGAAGAGAATCATAGAGGAATATGATACCATCTATGATCTTGCCGGGTCTCCTTACAAAGATGCTATTTTTATCAATTAACAAAAAAATATAATTATGCTAAATAAACTTGCTGCCTCAGAGCTGATACTGAATGAAGACGGAAGTGTATACCACTTAAATCTTTTACCTGAAGATATTGCTGATAAGATCATCCTTGTGGGAGATCCGGACAGAGTGGCAAAAGTTTCAAAATATTTTGATACAGTAGAGATCAAAAAAAACAAAAGAGAATTCTATACCCATACGGGAACCCTGCGCGGAGAAAGAATTACCGTAATGTCTACCGGCATCGGAACAGAGAACATCGACATCGTGATGAACGAGCTTGATGCTTTGGTGAATATTGATCTTAAAAACAAAGAGTTCAAAACGGAACATACATCTCTTGAACTCTTCCGTATGGGAACCTGCGGAAGTGTGAACCCGGATGTACAGGTAGATAATATGCTGGTAACCCAGAATGTTGTAGGTCTGGACGGATTGATGCATTTCTACCAGGATTACAGCTTCGAGAACGATTTTTCCAAAAGCTTCATGGAGAAATTCCCGTATGAGAAGATCAGGCCTATGCTTTATTTCTCAGACTGGGCAGAGGAAATGGGAGCTTATTATAAAGATGCCAAATACCACGGAAATACAGCCACTTTCCCGGGATTCTATGCTCCACAGGGAAGGCAGCTGCGTTTAAAAGCGGTTGATGATAAATTCCTGGAAACATTGAATGATCTTGGCGTAACCAATTTTGAAATGGAAACCTCAGCGATCTATGCCCTTTCAAAATTATTGGGTCATAAAGCGATTACGGTAAATAACGTTATTGCGAACAGAAGACGTGGAGAGTTCTCTGCAGATCACCACGCTTCTGAAAAGAACCTTATTGATTGGGTGCTTGAGAGAATTATTAAATAAAAATACTTCAGATCTTAATTGTTCAAAGTTCAAACCTTATAGGTTTTAAAAACCTATAAGGTTTAATTTAAAAAACTTTTTTAATAAAAATCATCTTAGAGCCTGTTTAAATTTTAAACAGGCTCTAAATGTTTCTAAAAATTTGATATATATTTATATACCTAAAATTTATATATGCTAGAAAATTTCGAATTTTATCTTTTTTTGGTTCTCCTCATTACGATGCTCATTATGCTGGCGAAAAAAATTCAGGTTGCATATCCTGTTTTACTAGTATTGGCGGGACTTTTAATAAGTTTTATTCCCGGAGTACCACCCATTAAAATAGAACCCGAATTAATTTTCATCATTTTTTTACCCCCATTGCTGTATGAAGCAGCCTGGTCAACCTCATGGAAAGAACTTTGGCGATGGCGCAGGATTATTTTCAGTTTTGCTTTCGTTGTCGTATTTTTCACCGCATTATCGGTTGCTGTTTTCGCTAATTATTTTATTCCCGGTTTTTCTTTAGCCTTAGGTTTTTTATTGGGCGGAATTGTTTCTCCACCCGATGCAGTAAGTGCCGGAGCGATTTTAAAATTTGTAAAAGTGCCGAAAAGACTGGCTTCCATTCTCGAAGGCGAAAGTTTGCTGAATGACGCTTCTTCTTTAATTATTTTCCGGTTTGCAATGATTGCTGCAGCAACCGGACAGTTTGTATGGCATGAAGCAGCGGGAAGTTTTGTGTGGATGTGCATTGGCGGTGTAGGAATCGGACTTGTAATCGCGTATATTTTTATGAAAATGCACAAAATTTTGCCTACTGATTCAAACACGGATATTTTACTGACTTTTATTGCGCCCTTCTCGATGTATCTGGCAGCAGAACAACTTCACGCTTCCGGAGTTTTGGCGGTGGTAAGTGGTGGGTTATTTCTTTCTTACCGCAGTCACGATTTTTTGAGCAGTGCATCCAGGATACGTACCGTAACGGTTTGGGAAAGTTTTTGTTTTTTGCTCAATGGAATTGTTTTCATGCTTATCGGGTTGGATCTGCCCGAAATTGTTTCCGGCTTGGGTGACACTGATATTTATACAGCAATCGGGTATGGAATTGCAGTTACCGCAGTTCTGATTGTTGTAAGAATTTTTGCAGGCTATGCAGCGGTGATTACGACTTTAATTATGAGAAATTTTATCACGGTTGCGGATGCACAGGCTCCCGGCTGGCAGACTCCCATGATCATTGGCTGGACCGGAATGAGAGGCGTGGTTTCTTTGGCGGCAGCACTTTCAATTCCCTTGACTTTAGATGACGGAACTCCTTTTCCACAAAGAAATCTGATCCTTTTCATCACATTTGTTGTGATTCTTTTAACATTGCTTGTTCAGGGGCTTACGCTTCCTTTTTTATTAAAGAAATTCCCACCGATAGACCGGGATTTTATGAGAAGCGAAAAGGAAATAGATTACGAAATCCAGAACAGCCTCGCGCAAGTGGCGGTTGATAAAATTCGCAGCAATTATGCTGATAAAATAGAAAGTTTCCCGGCGTTGAAAGATCAATTACAGAAATATGAAAACCAACTGAGCAGCTCTGAAATCATAATTAATTACGCTGAATACCGAAATATTTATATTGACATTCTCGAAACTCAAAGAAGCTGGCTTATCCATAAAAACCGCGAAGAACTTTTGCTGGATGAAGAAATCATCAGAAAGCATCTCCGTTTACTTGATCTTCAGGAGGAAAGATTGAATATGAAAAGTTAGGAATTTCATGCTTACATTACTGCTAACAGAATTCTTTAGGATCAGGGTATTTAAATACAAAATCTAGTTCAGAAATCATTTTTGAAGATAAGATTATTTTTCCTTCACTTATTATATCTTCAGCAGGCGGGAGATTTTTCTGGGCATTGATCACCTGAGATTTTGAAGGATGCTGAGGTGCAGCCACATTGTAGAGTTTTCCTTCGGAACCTTTTTCGATCATTCTTTCAATCACTCCGGAAATATCCTCATAATGAATATGATTTACCGGAGCGCTCAGGTTGGAAACATTATAATTTTTAAGAAGCCTGTTGTCTCCCATTAATCCCGACAACCTCAAAATATTAACCTGCGGATATGTATTTCTGATCATTCTCTCTCCCGGAACCTTATCGGAAGAAAGGCTTTCTTCTGTATATTCTCCCACAGCATCCGGATATACGCCGGTAGAATTCATAACAAACATCTGACCTTTAAAATCACCGATAAACGATAATAAATGCTGTACCCTGTTGTACAATGAGCTGGCACAACAGCTTTTCCCGGAAAGAGGAATGGTAA
>NZ_JPRO01000026.1 GCF_000737785.1 Chryseobacterium luteum
TTCAATAAAAATGAACCTTGTTATTAAAAATATCACAGAAAACATAATGGATTATGTCTTAGCTAATAACAATACCCAACTTGCCAATGACGGTGAATTCATTACAATTGAAAGTACACTTAGCGATGCCATAGAAAAGAATGTCAGCAGTACCTTTAATTATTATATCGAAAACAATAAACTTATGATTTGTACTTATCAGGAAGCAGCCAAAAAATGGCAGGAATGGTGGAGTAAAAATGCAAATACAATCAAATAAAACGTTGAATAAATTCAAACATACATACATATTACTCATTCTGGTGGTCCTTCATGTAAAGACTTTTGCACAGGTACCAAAATCATATATCGTAACTCATATCGTCAATAAAATTATTGATAAGGGAGAATATGCACATGACCGGAGAATAGTTAAAAAGATAAAAAATGATAAAAGCCCTCATTAATCTGGTAATTATTTTTTTATTCTCCAGTATGGCATTTGCTCAGAAAGTTTCTGTTTTGAAAGATTCCGTATGTATTTCTCATGAATGTCTTGAGCTTCAGGAAATAAAAATGGATGCGAAGAATGCTGACCTGTATAAGCAGCTTCAAAAAAGCTTTGATATTTTTAATGGCGCTTTATTTATGAGCCCTGAAAAAAGACTGCAGGCAAAGAAAGATACTCTAAAGGACCTGATCTCAAAAAATTCTTTACGTGAATCCCAGTTTGGGTTTGAAAATTATAAAATACTGTATGATAAGAAAGGCTTACTTAATCTATCTGTGGGTATTCAGTCCTACGGTTCTCCCTGGGAAGATACAAAGTATTATCTCTTTGATATGGCCAGCAATACAGAAATAGGGGACAGGTTGTTTACAGGAAAAAAAATGCTTTTAAAACTCTTTATCCAAAAATTAAAAGCTCAGGAAGATCAATCTTTTAGGGTAAACAATCTTTCCCAATACATCATTAATACAGATGATACCGGAAAAGTAACAGGACTTAGCCTTATTTTCCAGGATGAGAAAAATCGGACAAATAGTGGTTATCCTCAGTATATAGTTTTATTTGAGTGGAAAGAAATAGAAAAATTTATTGTACCGGAATATAAGAAATCATTACTTGTAAAATAGGTAGAACCACATTCATCATATTGATCAACTTTTCTTTGAAGAAAAATAATTTTATTGAGGCTTGGGAAAAGCTATAACGAAAGAATAAGAAAATATTTCAGAGGAAGAGGAGTAATTGCCATTTAAAACATTCATTACTATGGATAGGCCAGATAAAGATACAGAAGCTGCCATTCCTGATACTCACAATCAGGGTGCTGCACAGCACAACGACGGGTTGAAGGAGGCTAACAGCCAAAAAATGGAGGAAAAGCGTGCTGAAAATGAGAAAAAAGACAGTACATCAGAAGATTTGCTGTTGGCGATACATGGAGCCAAGATAAAATTCAATGCCCATTTGGGTGAATTTAAAGTTTTAAATGATGTACCCACCACACAAGGTAAGCTTACCGGAACCATCGTGGAAAAACAGATTCCCAACTTTACATTTTATGATGGTTTTCAGATGATATCCCTCACAGAATGGCAGGATTTCGGGACTGCTAAAGTACAGGATAATTATGTATTACTGAAAAAATCAACGTTACCGGGGACAGGCAAAATGCCGGGTAATATACCGCCTGAAACCGGGAAGATAGAGTTTGTAACTTCCGGACAGGTCAACGAACCTGAAAGTATTGATACGCAGGGGGCACCGGTGGTAGAAGATGAAAAAAAAATAAAAATAAAAGCCAAACAAGCTTCTCATACTGTAGTACTCGATAAAAATGGTTCCTTATTATCCGGATTTCCTATACTGGAATTTGAAATTGAGGATGGGATACCCAATAACCTGATTGATATTCAAGTAGTAAAAGAGAATCAGGGATTATTAACCCATACAATTGGAATAGGAAATAGTTGGGATAAAACAAGGTTACCAAAAGACAGAGTGATGGTGAAAACATTCAGCAGCTATACGAATGGAGACAGGATATTGAAATTGGATGGTTCAGGAAAAGCCACTTATAAAATGCCTTTGGATTGGTGGCGGGATTTAGCAAGGCAGCCTTTGAGCCAATTTACAACAATGAAGATATACTTTAAAGTGTTGTCATTCCAGAATTCGTCAGCTGTCAAAGAAGAAAGTTTAGTTTCAGATGCTGAGGTTTCCAATAATTTACAAAGCTTACAAATAATAATAAACAGATATATCAATGAAGGCGGTATCGAAAAAAAACATTTTGAACTGAATTTTACGGTTAAGGAAGCCAATACTACAGAAATGTACACGTTTGTTCAATGGAAAAAAGGAGGTAGAGAGATCTGGGATGGTGCAAAAAGAATGTCCAGACCCAACGTGACGGATTATAATCAAACGCATACAAGTGATTATCCTGCATGGACATTAGATAGACTTAGGATGAATCCCCGATATGCAGATGGTGTGTATAGTATTTCAAATGGAGGAAAAACAGCAACTTTGATGGATAAACCTTCTTCTAGTACTGCAAATAGTACCGCACCATGGACCTTTACCCATATAGATTTTGAATCTAGAATTCATCTTGATTTTGATGTTCCCGCAAATCTTGTAGTTGTCAACATTGCAGGAGGAAATATTAAAGGAATTATACCGCCTCCGGAACCTTTGATTTTAAGCAGCCAGACCTGGAATACACGGATTTTACAAATCTGGGATTCGGTAAGGTCAAGAGTGATAGTATCTCATCCAAATAATTATACTGGACCATAAATTTATTTATATGAAAAATCTAATAATATTCATGACATTTATATGTTTAATTTCGTGCTTTGGACAAGATGTAAAAAAAAAGAATATGGATAATAAAGAATTAATACAGCTTATTTTGAATGCTCAGAATGATTTGCACTCAAGAGTAAAAGCAATCAATGATATAGATGTTTCGGGAGAAAAAAGCAAAATAATTGTCGAACTTAAAAATATTCTATCCCGTAAAAAAAACATAGAACAGGGTACAATGGACTGGGATCCTGCTGCTGAAGAAAGAGTAGTGGATATTCATATCATTGGAAAATTAAACCAGGTAAATGATGACTCTGAAAATAAAAGGATTACCGAAATTGTTTCAAATGCGGTTCCTTACATAAGAGAGTTTGGTGATGAAAGGAAAGAAGATGCAAAAGTTATTCAGTCTATTCATCAAAAGGCAATTTATGCTATGATAGTAGAGTTAACTCAGAGTGAAAAACAGAATGCAGCTGAGAATGCAGTTGTTATCCTTAATCATTCCGGGTTTCCAAATGCACCGGTGGGAGGAGATGTAAAAGGTATTTTGCCTACAACAACATTTACATTTAGATACAGCCGGTTAAAAGATGAAATGGATTCCTATATACATGCATCCGAAGGCAAAATTCAATTATCTGAAGGAGTGAAGAAGTATATTGATGATAACAATACTCAACTTGCCAATGACGGTGAATTCATTACAATTGAAAGTACACTTAGCGATGCCATAGAAAAGAATGTCAGCAGTACCTTTAATTATTATATCGAAAACAATAAACTTATGATTTGTACTTATCAGGAAGCAGCCAAAAGATGGCAGGAATGGTGGAGTAAAAATGCAAATATAATCAAATAAAACCTTGAATAAATTCAAACATACATACATATTACTTATTCTGGTGACCCTTCATGTAAAGACTTTTGCACAGGCACCAAAATCATATATCGTAACTCATATCGTCAATAAAATTATTGATAAGGGGGAATATGCAGATGACCGGAGAATCGATAAAAAAGATAAAATAAATGTCAATAACTTAGTTTATATACTCAATACAAAAAAAGATAGTATAGCTTTCTATGACTCCCTGATACCAGAAAAAACAGTTCCCAATCTATGTACTTTAACAAAGGCTCAAAATAACCTTTTGTTAACTTATAAAAATGAAAGTTACAGTACAGAACTTAATATGGCATTCAACGATAATGAAAAGACCGTTTTAATAGGTGATAAGGATGTCTTTTACTTAAATGATACTTACTATAAATATTTGCGTAGAAGTATTGGAGACAATTTAAACATTCCCGATCTGATTGACTTTTTAGAAGATTTTTTAATAAATTATAATCTTGATGATTTAAAATACATTTCGTCGTATGAAAAATATAAACATAAGGATTTTAAAATATTAAAAGCCTATATGGAGTCGTACAGAACCCAGGCAAGTGACTACCTGGATAAATGGAATGTGACATTTTCATATAATGAAGCAGGGATTCCAAAGTATATCTTAAAAGAATCTACAGAAGGAGATCAGGAATTAGAGAAAAAACTGGTCTCTTCCAATAAAGGAATTTTTAAATATACAAAGCATACGAATGCTGAAAGCAGGCTTATTACTGACAGTGAAATTCTGATAGATAATAACAAAAATATTTTTGAGGAAAAGGTAACCTCATTTCAGGTGGGACTAGGCAAAGAAACCAGGTATGAAATTAAACGGATTTCCTGTAAAAGTTTTCCTTCCGGAGAATTTATTCTGACATCAGGTAGTATTTCAAAAATGATGTCATCAAAATAAGTCGGGATTATGGACAAGTTGCATTGTAATATCATTTTTCAGTAGTTGATTCTTTTCATAAAATAAAATAGCCGGAAGATTTATCTTCCGGCTATTGGTTTAAATTATTACAATTATTTAATTTTTAAGGATCTTTTTAATTTTAACTTCGTTATTGTTAGTTACTATCTTTAAAATATATTCTCCTTTTACCAAATTACTTAAATTAATTGTCTTTTGATTAAGATTGTCCTGCTTAATTAATTTTCCGGAAATATCATAAATCTCATAAGATTTTAAATTTTCACCTTTGATGTTAATTGAGCTGTTAAATGGATTAGGATAAACTTCTAACTCAACTTCTTTTTCTGCGTTCGCAATACTTTTTGCACTTGTTTGCGCAGTTTTAGAATTTTCATTTGTTCTTCCCATATTTGAAGCGACACCTAATATTTGTCCGAATCTCGGTTCTTCTTTTACGCATCGCACATTCATGGCATTCATAGGATGATTGACGAAAAATTCATTCATAGCTATTAACTTTGATGAGTTAGCGTTAACCGTTTCAAAAGACATACTATGTGCAGTTCCATAAGAATATGAAGATTTCAATGCGGCTGTCCATAATCCTGATATTCCCAGTTTCATTGAGGATGAAATTGTTCCATTGTCATTAAATCCCCTGAGACCTGTGGCCGGATAATTACCAATACTATATTTTGTATTCGGGTTTGCGGAATCTTTAGGTAAATTAAACTGATAACCAAACACAGTAGTCCCATTTTTAACAACTGATCCCAAATAATACGGAACTCCGCCATTATAAATATCGGATGGACTCTTTATATCAAAGCCTAAATCCTGTATGATACCCAAATTGTGAATTTTGAATTTATCAGTAGAAGAAGTTGGCATATAAAACCCGTTGTACCAAGGGGAACTTCCTTTATTATCATTTGAATGCTGAGAATCATAAGGATCATTATCAGGAATTGAAATAGAGATATCCGGCACTCTCCATCCTCCCGGACATGGATCGAAAGGAGATTTTTTGGTGGCATGTCCCCATCTTTCCATCATTTGATTGGGTGTTGCTATAAGCCAGTCTTGTCCATACGCACCATTAAAACTTGATTTATTGGTATACTTCTGATTAGGAATCATAAATGCTAAAGGATTTTCGACAGAATATTTCAGGTTATTTTTAATTTTTTCTGTACTTGTAGCCCCTGTAGTCCCATAATCAACATCTCTTCGTTTTGTGTACTGGCTTGTGTAATCATTTCCATTAAGCTCAGTATACGATGACGGATACATGTTTCCATTGGCATCAGGACCTGATGAAGTCCAGATTGTGAAATCACCTGTTTTTTCCAGGCCGTTAGATGTATTCAATCCTGCTTTAATAAAGGTAGGAATAGGGTCTTTTCTTCCCCATTGATACTGCATTCCAACAGAATTATTAATCATAGTAATCTCCGATTCCGTTGCAGCTTGAGGATTTACAACATTAGGGAAGGCATCAGTTGCTCCCAGATTTCTATCCATGAAAGTACTCTTCATCGGCTGTGCTCCGGAATTGGTAAAGTTCACATAGTTTGAAGTTTCAGGTAACAGAACATCTTCAGTCTGATAAACGATCTCACCAATATTATTGTTAGTCACCCAAATATGCCAGCTCCAGTAGGAAGGATTGGTAATCTGATCATTGTGTAAAGAGATAAGTGCATTTCCTGTCTGGTTTTCAGGAATTTTTACAGAAATATAACCGTCTTTGATTGTATTCAAATTGACAGGTGCATTCATCACTTTTACATTTGAAACTAAAGATTTATTATCAGTCCAGTAAACATTTACTTTTAGGTTGTTATAATTAAGCATTCCGTGATCTGACAGATATTGATTGTACACAGAGAACGCTTTTGAAATAGGAATTTGTATTTCCTGCTCGCTTGCTGCTTTTGTAATTACATAACTATTTGGATTACTGATCCCCTCAATATAATTTATTAAAGTACCTGAGCTAAAATATTCCGTTGGGAAATTATAATTAACGGCATATTTATCTTCTATACAACGGCAGGCCCCAGCACCGGATAAGGCACCGGATTCTTGAGTGAAGACATAGTATTGACCATACATATTGGGGAATAGAATAGCATCAGGCTTAGAAGGTTCAGGAATAGTTCCAAACTGTCCCGCATCTGTTATCCCGCCAAAAAAATAACTATAAGGATTGTTAATATCTACATTATTATCGATTGTTTTAGAAGCCACTGTTGCAGACTGAACACTGATCTCATGCGGATCCTGATGATAAAAATCACCGGTACTTCCAACCACATATTTTCCATTACCGGGATAGACTCCCATGTTTCTGTTCCTGACACCTGATATAGTAGTATTCGTAAAATCGATTCCTAAATTAGCATAAATTTTAATTCCTGCTAAAGCATCATTCTGCTGTGTCGGTTTTATTTTACTGTAATTTGCTTTATCATTAGCAGGATTACCCTGATTTCTTCCCCACGGAGAAAAAGCATTCTGAACCGTAAGAGAAAAAGCATTATTAATATAAGATGGAATCCTCCAGTTGTTGGGACATGGGTCATATGAAGTTTTGGGCTTATACGTATTTATCGCACCTCCTGTATTATATGCCAGTTCAGAATTATCTCCCCAAAGGTCAGATTTTTTCCTGATCACATTATCTACGCCTATACTTTGTGCAAACCAGGCATCCCCGCCCACTGTATTGGTGAAAATTAAATTCAGCGGATTATTGACAGCATATTTTAAATTACTGCTGATATCACTGAAAGGTCTCTGCATACTGGCAATCTTATTCGTGTTACTATCTCCTGTGTAATCATATACATGTTTTTTTACACCCACAGTTCCACTAATTTCATACATGGACGAATCTTTATTTTGAAGTGCCGGAAATGGATCTTTTCTTCCCCATTGATACATTAATCCACCGGATTTGTTCCAGTCGTATCCTATGAAGTTTTTGTTGGTGGCTCCCAGGTTTCTATCCATCCATTTAGGTATAAATGTTTTGGTAACACCATTTTCCACATATTTTGCCAATGGTCCGTCATTATTTACATGTCCGTAAGTAACTCCACCTGTCGGATCATCTGTTACCCATATATGCCAGCTCCATATGATTTTGTTATTTACTTTTAATGCAACTACTGCATTTCCTTTACCTTTCGATTTGTCTATCTGAACTTTTATTTTAGCATCTTCCGCGAGTCCTACGGAAGCAGATTCGATAGGCAAAATATAGTTAGCTGAACGTATCAGTCCTGCAACATCTTCCCAATATACCTCCGCAGTTTGGGCTCCGTTAAGCGCCGAAGGATCATTAACCAAACTGTTTTGATTTCTCCACATCTCATATGCCTTTTTCACAGGAATATAAATACCGTCAATCTCATTGTTATTCTGATCTCTACCTGTATATATATATGAATTTGGTGCTTTAGTCCAGTCTCTGCAATCAACCGTGTTGATGATGGCATTTACAGAAGATGTACATCCGTTGCTGTTTTTTACCATTACGGTGTAAGTTCCTGCTGCAACGCCTGTTTTAATATTTGATATTTGATAGGTCGCTCCGCCGTCAAAGCTGTATTCAACACCGGTAGCAGGTGAAGATACACTGATTGTTCCGGTATTGGTTGTACATGATGGCTGGGTAATATTTAGTATAGGTGTTTGAGGGATGCTCAAAGCCTGGTTAATGATAACACTTGCAGCATTAGATATAACACCTGCAGAATTTTTCACTTTAACTAAATAAGTTCCCGAAACCAATCCGGACATAGTATTCGATGCCTGAAAAGTAACTCCATTATCAAAACTATATGTAACGTCTGTGCTTGGATCCGTTACTGTAATGCTGCCTGTAGTAGTATTACAAGAGGGCTGTACAACAGAAACGACAGGAATTTGCAATTGGGTAGTCTGTATAAAGTTATTTATCTTTAATGAAGAAACTAAGTTAGCTCCGTAATCAGCCAATAGTTCTGCATAGTGAGATCCGGCTGTAGAAAAAGCGATACTCGGATTGCTCTGTGAAGATGTTAAAACATTTGAGCCATCTTCAAAATTCCATGCTACAGACGAAGGTGTTCCCTGCGAAAGATTTGTAAACTGGATAGTACTTCCCACATTAGCATGAGTAGGAGTAGCAGAAAATTCAGCAATGGGTGATATGGCAATAGCATTTCCAAAATTAACATAGGCATTTGTATCTGTAGCCTGTCTCTGCCCGGAGTTATTGGTAAATACTTTCACTTTAACAACGTATTTCCCCGGGGTCAGTGGATAATTTATAACCTCCGGGTTTCTGCTGTTCAGCCAGCCTTTAGCGCCGTCACTCAACCAGGCTGTACTGGTTATCATGGTCTCATTTTCCGTTCCGTCAGTATTTTTTTTAACCAAATAAGTCCAGCTTCGGACAAATGATAGTGTTCTTAAATTTAAAACAGCTGTAGTTACTCCTTCAGGTATTATAAATTCTTTACTTACATAATAATGGTCACCATAGATCATGTTATTTCCCGTGATCCATCTTGTAACTCCCATCACTCCACCTGTAGAAGCAGAAGACCAGCCCGACACATTGGCATGGCGGGTAATCGGTGTGCTTGTCACTCCATTAGGATCGGTATAAGTCCAGTCAGTATCTACTGCACCAATCTCGGCCATAATAGTTCCGTCATCATTCTTGCCTGTGCCCAGATCAATAACATTCCCTGCAGAAATTTTAACCGTTCTCGTAGAAACAGAACTTCCGGAACCATTACTTACAGTTAATTTTGCTGTAAAAGTTCCTGTTCCTGTGTACGAAACAATCGGATTAGCACTTGTAGAAGTGGCAGGACTCCCACCGGTAAATTCCCATGCAAATGAGGTTGGATTTCCTGCGCTTGCATTTGAAAAATTCACAGTATTTGATCCGTCGGTTGTGGCCGTAAATTTTGATATTGGACTCTGTGCATTGATGAGCATAGCAACGAACAATACAAAAAGTGACATGCATTTTTTCAGCAGATCCAAGCCAAAAATGTCAGTTACGACAGAACGATGACTTTCCGGGACAATATAGTCATTGGAAAGCCGGATTGTATCGCCTCGCGAAGAGGCATTGACTAGAGCAACAGGGGATGCTGCTGTCAAAATTGACAATAAAGATTTTTTTTTCATAAGCGCATTTTTAAATAATGTTAAAATTTATTTTTCAGGAATCAATTCTGTTTTATAAAAAATAATTTTTCTGTAATATTTACAATATTTGTAAATTTATGCTGGTCACATGCGGTAGAATCTCATAAAAAAACTTTTTTTATGAGAATTATTATAAGTTTTTTGTGTATAGTTTCTATTAAAGCTATGTTTGCAAAAGCATGATTAATTAAATTATCTGCAAATATTCATTAAAAAAAAAACACACACAATGAGTCAAAAAAATATGACTAACCAAAACTCGGCTGAGAATGCAGAGATTTGTCCGGCGCAAAAGCTTCTAAAAATGCTTTCAGGTAAGCTGAAACCTGAGATCTTCAGCCTGGCAATTAAGTCAACATTAAGGTTTAGCAGTTTATTACGTGAGATAAAGGGGGCTAATAAACAATCTTTGTCAATTGCTTTAAAAGAAATGGAAGAGATAGAGTTATTGGAAAGGGTTGTAGTTAAGCTGAAACCTCTTCACATAGAGTATTATCTTACTGAAAAAGGCAAATCATTGATTCCCGTTTTTCAGCAACTGGAAGGTTTGGTATAAACGAAAGTCTTATGAAAACGACGTTAGGGTATTGATGATATTGAAAAAGCCTGTGGCTTTAGACAAAATTTCCCAAAATTTCCCATAAGCAAAATAACTCATTATTCATTTTAATATAAACGTCGCCATAAACAGGAAAACCGCAGCTTACAACGGCTGCGGCTTTCTTTATTTTTAAGAGGGTACACTAACTTTGATACCCTAACAATTTTCTGATCTGGTAGAAAAATCTTTCAATAAGCCGCAAATCCTGGGTCACGATCTCCGCGCTGCCTCTGAGCTCTTTGTCAAATACAAGCTTTTTATTATAGCTTGTTTTCAATCCTTTAGGAAGGGTTATGTCAACATAATAATTTCCTTTATCATCGGGAATAAGAGAAATATTCTGCACTTTTCCTTCTATAATACCATATTCCTGGAAACGGTAGTTATCAAGTTTAATCAAGACTTTTTGGCCTGTAGTTACCTTTCCGGAGTTAACGGTAGGAACAGACATTCTGCCTACCAGCTTTTCCTTGTTGGTTGGAAGTATGGAAACAATAGGTTCTGCCACTTTTACAAATTGATTTTCCCCGAAAAACTGCTGGAAACTGGCCATACCATCCGTAGAAGAAATCACAAGATAATTCTGTTCCCACTGTTTTAAAGATTTTCGAAGCTGTTCAAACAGCTGCAAGGTCTGTGAAGAGTAGGTGATCTTGTCTTTTTCCGTATTAATGGCTGTGCCGCTTTTTGTTTTGTTCAGGTTGGAAATCCCTTCATCCATCTGCGAAATGGAAATATTGAGGTTTTCAAGATTCTGCTGGGCCTGAAGATATTTTATTTTCTCATTTTCAAGTTCTACGGAAGCGATCACTCCCTGGTTGAAAAGTTCCTGAGACCTCTGGTAGCTTTTCTTTGATAATTCATATTTAGCCAGTTCCAGGTTTTTCTGCTGTTTCAATGTAGCAATTCTTCCCCTGTATTCGGAGATGCTTTGATTGGCTGCAATATTTTCCGGTGCATAAGGCTGAAGTCTTGTGAAAAGTTCTTCATCCTGAAAAGCTTTAGCAAAACTATTATAATCACCTTGTAGTTCACCAAGTTTGAACCTGGACGTCTTGGCGACCGGAAAAGAGCTGAGCTGATTGGGAGCAATGGAATCCACCAGTTTTTTCAGTTCAAGAACATCTTTATAATTTGCCGTGGACTGCATTACCATTAATACTTCATTTTTCTTAACCTCCTGATGATCTTTGATAAAGATTTTTTCAATTTTTGAGCTTGTTCTGGCTTCTATTTTTTCTGGTGGATTTTGTGATGTCACTATAACAGGAGCCGAAACAAATTCCGGATACTTTATGATATAGCTCATCACAAGGATAAGCAGGAGTATGATTAATATGATACTGTTGCCCCAGCGTATCATCCAGTGAGGGGGCTGGGTGAGAATGTCCTGAACACTTTCCGAACGCAGTTCAATATTGTCTAAGATGTCTTCTTTCATTTTCTAAGATAGAATTTTCCCCATTATTTCGGGGAGGATATTATTAATTTCCTAATTCCAGCTGGTTCTTCACCAGCCTGTAGTATTCTCCTTTTAAAGTCACCAGTTCAGCATGATTGCCTTCCTCTACTACTTTCCCTTTATCCAAAACGATAATTTTGTCGGCATGTTTCACTGTGGATAGCCTATGGGCAATTACAATGGCTGTTTTACCTTTAAAGAACTGCTCAAGGTTTTCCATGATCACTTTTTCATTATTGGCATCCAAAGCAGAAGTTGCTTCATCAAAAAAGATAAATTCAGGCGATTTGTAAACAGCTCTGGCAATGAAAAGCCTCTGCTTCTGGCCTCCGCTGACTCCCACACCTTCATTTCCGATCTTTGTATTATAGCTTAACGGAAGACTTTCAATGAAATCTTTGATATTGGCGATCTCTACGGCACGTCTCAATTTCTTTTTATCAACGTGGTCTTCTCCTACCGCAATATTATTGGCGATGGTATCATTAAACACATAACCTTCCTGCATAACCACTCCGCAATGATCTCTCCAGAATCTTGGGGATATGTTTCTCAACTGGGTATTCCCAAGTTTGATATCGCCCGAATTCGGCTCGTAAAATTTCATCAGAAGCTTCAGAAGAGTGGTTTTTCCACTTCCGCTGGCTCCTACAATAGCTGTAGTCTTCTGATAAGGGATGGTAAGGCTCAGATCTTCAAATACAGGAACATCCGATCCGATGTATCTGAATGATATATTGTTGATATCGATGTCCTTCTGTGGAATTTCACCTGCATACTGCTCATTTTTGTCTTCTTCATCTTCTTTGTCATGGATCTCGCCCAGTCTTTCAAGAGAGATCTTCGCATCCTGAGTCTGTTTGATGAAATCGATCAGCTGCAGCAACGGGCTGTTCAGCTGTCCAATGATATACTGTACCGAAAGCATCATTCCCAGAGTAAGGTTACCACTAAGAACCAATTTGGCAGAAAGGAAACTGACCAGGATGTCTTTCATCTGGTTAATGAAATTTCCTCCCACAGACTGCCACTGCTCCAGGGATAGAGATTTTATTCTGATTTTAAACAGTTTTACCTGTAGAAATTCCCAGTCCCAGCGTTTCTGCTTTTCCGCGTTATGCATTTTGATCTCCTGCATCCCGTTGATAAGCTCTATGACCTTACTCTGCTCCTGTGAAACCTGGGAGAATCTTTTATAATCCAGCTCCTTTCTCTTATTAAGGAAAAAACTGATCCACCCAATATATAATGCTGCCCCCACAAGGTAAACAACAAAAAGCCTGTAATCGTAGAAAAGCAGGACAATACTGAAAATAATAAGATTGACCAGGGAAAAGAGAGTATTTAACGAGGAGCTCGTCAAAAGCTGCTCAATTCTGTGGTGGTCATTGATCCTCTGCATGATATCACCTGTCATTCTTGTATCGAAAAAGCTTATAGGAAGCTTCATCAGCTTGATAAAGAAATCTGAGATGATCGAAATATTGATTCTTGCAGAAAGGTGGAGCAGGATCCAGCTTCGGATCACTTCAATACCCATTCTTCCCATGAACAGCATAATCTGAGCAAGAAGCACCACATAAATGAAGTTGAGATCCTGGTTCTGTATCCCGACGTCTACAATACTTTGGGTAAGAAACGGGAAAATCAGCGAGAGTAAACTTCCTGCCAGCAGGCCTACAGCAAGCTGTATAACAAGTGATTTGTATTTTAGCAGGTATTTCGAAAGGAAAGAAAAACTGGCTTTACTTTCTTCCGTGTCAAATTCGGTCTGAAAAAATGCAGGTGTGGTTTCGAGAATAAGAGCAATTCCTTCTTCCGTATTTTCGTTGGCATTTTCCCCGATCCATAATTTGATAAACTCTTCGCGGGTATAGGTGATCAGTCCGTAGCTCGGATCTGAAATATAGACTTTGTTATTTTTATCAATTTTATAAACAACAACGAAGTGGTTCTTGTTCCAGTGGACGATGCAGGGGAATGGTACTTCTTCTGCAAGGGTATTAAAATCGATCTGGACTCCAAGTGAGCGGAATCCTAAGTTTTCTGATGCATCACTAAGCCCTAAAAGGCTGCTTCCTTCACGTGTGGTTTCAGAAAGGGTACGGATCTGCTGCAGGGAGATACTTCTGCCGTAATATTTGCTTACTATTCTAAGGCAGGTCGGTCCGCAGTCTTTGGCATCCGGCTGTTTATAAAAGGGAAATTTCTTCAAAATGTATACTCATTATAAAATGTCGTCACGGTATGACGACATTTTTGCTTTATTCATTGTTGTACTTAACTAATAATCGTCGGCTAATAATAGCACCACTTGTTGCATGCATTAACACAGATGAACATTTCCTGATCAGCTGTGGAGCACTGGCCCTGCGTTTTAAAAACACAATAGCTGGCAGAGGCCTGAATACGGGCACACTCCTCTGTGATCCCTCCTTTTAATACTCTTAAGTTTTCTCTTGAAAGTTTTTTTAAATTTTTCATCGTATTAAGTGGGTTTAAGGTGAAATTCCGCTACAGTGTAATGTCAATCATTGTAGGTGGAGTACAATAATACGTATTAGGCCCGGCTCCTGCAATAGGTCTGCATACACCGCTTGCACAGCATTGGTTGCCGCCACATTCTCCATCTAGCGGGCATTGTCTAAGACCGCCTTTAATGGTTTTTAAACCTTGTCTTGAGATTTTTTTAAAATTTTTCATAGTATTATTAAGTTTTTAAGTTTTTTTTCTTACTCTTTCAAAGCTTTTCAGAATCCGCTTTTATTTTTTCCTAAGATAGTGAATTTTTCAATTCGGGAAAGATTTCTTATTGAAAGTCCTCATCTTCCATTAATTCATCAACGAAAAACCAAATATCTTCACGGTCATACTTATCCGGGAACTGGTACCCGTTAAGAATGAAAATAGGAGTAAAGTTCAGTCCGTTGCTGGTGTTATCTTTCGTCATTTCAATAAACGCTGCCAGGTCTTCAGGCGCAGATGATCCGGCTAGAGAAACGATCTTGTTTTCGTCTTTTATTTCAAACCATTCTTCAATAGATTTCAAAAATTCTTTTTGAGGCTTATTGTGGTAAATATGCTTAAAAGCTGAAAGTAATTGGGTGTATTTTTCATCAGCTCTTTCCGGCGAATAATTGAAACGGATCTGTACAGAAATGTCATCGGGATATTTTTCAAGAAGCCCTTCCATGATTTTATGACCATCCTTACAGTAGCCGCAATAAGGATTGGAAACAATAGAAAGACGGAGTTTGGCATTTTCGTTACCCAATGCAAAAGTTTCCGAATCCTGGAATTCTATTTTTTCATTTTCTAAAAGCTGGCTTTTGAAAAGCTCATAATTTCTTTTAAATCTAAGGTTTTTCGCATTCGATTTCTGAAGACTTTCTTTTTGGGAAAGAATATTGCTGAAATATAAAACAGCAGAGAAAACCAGAATCCAAAGAATGGCAGTTAACAGGAGTGTTCCTACAGTGAAAGGCATATTCTGGAAAAACACAATGCCAAGCACCAATTGTACAGCAAGAATTGAAATGATCAGAAGACAAACCCTGCAGAAAGCTTTCTCTACGAAAGCCTGGATATATAATGAATAAGCAATGGCCAGTACGGAAACAAATGTAAATCCTTTTACAATATATGATGTTGCCGGAAGGAAAAGCCCTAATACGATAAGTCCTGTAAAATAGATCAGAGAAAAATCAGAGAATTTTAAACCTAAAATACTAGTTTTATCCTGCTTGATGATCTTGTCACATGAGTTGGTGGCCTGGCTGGCTGAAGCGTCTCCACAAATACTTCCGATGACGGTAGAGGTATTCCCGAATTTCTGGTTGAAAATTTCCAGCGAAATATAGACACCTGCGAGGGAAAGAACATTAAAAAGAGCTTCAAATAAGGTCTGGGTGAAAAAAGAGTAGCCCAGAATAATGGCAAAAACAGCATAAAGAAGAGGTTTGAAATTAAAAACCGCTTTACTTTCTGCGTTTTCAGTTTTTTCAAAAAGCAGTACAAAATCTGTTGATTTCTTATGAAGTTCTTCCTTATTAAGTGTTTTGGCCTTTTCAGAATAAACCGAATAGCTGGCCCCCGATTTTTTTACCAGGGCAAAAGAATTATCTACGATCGCGATAAACTCTTCCGGCAACTCATCCCAATATTCCTTATCTAGTTCGTAAGCATCATTTTTTACGCCCATAAAGTTAAGCGTATCGCTAAAAGCCAATGCAGAAGGGTAGTTCGGGTGGGAATTGAACTGGAAAGAAAATTCCTGTTTATCGAGTTTCAGATAGTTAATTAGCTTGTCGAAAATCATAGTAATATTTTTAACTAAAATACGCAGATGTTTTAAAAAAACAAGTTTTTTTTCTTTTGTTAGTGATATACGATTGCTAAATACTTGATTTTGTGTAAATATTTTTGTGTTTTTTACTTTATTTATTGAAAATTTAAACTGATTTTGTAATCAAACTTAATGTGGGATAAGGTATTATGGATATTGTACAGCCTCGGAAAGCTCAATAGGATTATTGGTTTGTTTTAAAATTATTTGTTTATTTTTTGTTTGTTCATTAAAATTAGGTGTAATTTCTTTGCCACTTTGATCTACAAACTTCGCTTTAACATATCCTGATTTTATTTCTCTGTAAGGGTCATTATAATGATCCAAATATAACTTATGTAATTGCTGTAGATTAACAGGGATTGTTTTTACAGAAAGATTATTGGAAGTATAAATATTTTCTTCTTTTTTCTTTAATTCAAGCAGATTAAAACTGTAGCTTCCTGTAGAATCTGATATAGAGACGATTAGTCCGGGTAAGCCATTGAAGACCGATGGACCTTCACTAATGGGAATATCTACAGCAAACCAAGCTTCCCATTTTCTTCCTTTATAATCCAGTAAAGCTTTTTGGCATTTGTTGTTATGGATCATCTTAGTGTCATTGGTTATTTTCCATTGTAAAATAGGCATAGCTTCTTTCAGTTCGTATACATCTATTAATAATCTATAGAACTTTGAAATCTGTCCCGGTTTCTTATTCTTGATCGTCATAAACTCATAATCCATAGATTTATGAATTGCTTCACGGCCTGATTTTTCATTTGAAATGAAAGTTGAATCGCTTTTGAACAGTTTGTACGAATAGAATCTGGAAATTTCTCCATCTATGTCAAGAAGCATCTCTTTTTTAGTAAGATCTTTTGCCGTGGAATCAGCCTTGAATTGCATAGAGTATAGAATTCTGTATTTTTGTGCATTCAGTTTACCGTTGCTGTACATTGCTAAAAAGATAAGAATTATTCTAAAAAAAGTTTTGCATTCCATAGTATTGTATTGCTTTTTGTTTTAAAGGATTTTTGCTCCATTCCTCCCATTCGGCTGTGTAAGGATTATAGCCGCATTTTAAGGGTTTGGAAATATCTATCCCTTCTTCATTGCTATGAGTACGTTCCGTGTAGGCTCTACAATCTGTACAGATATATCGAAATTCACAATCTTTACAAACTTCTATATCGTCTTTGTTGAGATTCCAGTAATTTTTAAAGCTTGGCTTTGCTAAAGCTTCCTCAAGGCTGGAATTGTTGATGTTTCCAAAAACTTCAGGCATTAAAGGACAGTTTTTTATATTACCGTCTATATCAATTCCTATTTTTTTATGTAAACAAGAGTTATGATTGATGGCTTCAAGTACTTTAGAGAGATCAGTATTAAAATATTTTAAATCTACCTTTCCACAGGAAGTTATTCTTATATCTTCTTTTATTAAATTTACTGTAAACCGGAATTCATCTTTGCCCTTAAAAGGAGCCATCTTACAATTGTAAAAAACCAGATTAAAAATTCTAAATGTCTTTTTATTAAGTTCCTGAATAAAATCTTTGCCAATTTTATCGTGATAAGGAGAGAAAATTTCAATCCCGGATAAAACAGAACCTGCAAAGGTTTGGTCTATTCGGATAAAATCTTCAATTGTAAAATACATTTTACTGTGTATCACTAAATATTTTACTCCAAGATTTTCTACTGAAAATTTTATTCTTTCCAAAATCAAAATATCATTGAGTTCTATAAACAAATCTGAGATTAAAGAAGAATTGTCATACTCATAAGAAATAGGGGGGAAGCTCTTGTTCCAGCCATTTTCTGTAATGAAACCATATTCTTTTTCCATTAATATATCTAAATATTTCTGAAAAATTTCTTTAGATTCATCATCATATTGAGATAAGATGTCCTCTATAGAATTGATTTTTAGTTCCTCTATGACATCATTAAATTCTAATGGATATATTTCGGATAAATTTCTTTGCAGATCGGAAATGAGAATTCTACTTGCGCCTTTTGTAACTAAAGTATTACTGAATAAATTAAAATACTTCATAGTAATCTTGTAAGAGATTTAAACGGTTTTTCCCGAATATAAAAATCGGATCGATATTTTTTAGATTCCAAAAAATATGCTGTATTACTATTACGCTTTACATTATTTACATTTCCAAATTTCGTTATATTTTTAAATGTTAAAGGGAGTTTATGTTTTTCCCCGAATGTATTTTTCATAAATATTCTGCTATTTCTTTTTCCAATAAATAATTACATATTTTAGATAAATATCCGAATTGTCCTATCGGGTTTACCTCCAAAAAATAAAACTTGTCTCCACTTTTCATAAAATCCAAAGAACCGCAGTTCAGATCCAGATTCTGCATTAACTGATGAACTTTTTCCTCTATCTCTTTTGGAAGATTATATCTTACATTTTTATTTCGCTTTTCATAATTATAATTTCTAAAATCAACTTTTGTCTGGTCATCATTTTGTGAAAAAATAGCTATTGACCAGCATTTTCCATTTAAATAAAAAGTCCTTATCTCAAAATCCTTTTCAATTTTTTCCTGAAAAAATGTTGGAAAGAAATTTTCATTTTCGTATTCTTCAACAATGGAAGTAAACATCATTCCATTTGAATTTTTATAAAAAGATTCAAGCATTGGGTTTCCTGCTATTGTTTTTACTATCGTTTTCCCCAAGATAACATCATCAGTGTTTTCAGCCAGAAAATATGGAGGTACATCTAAACCAACTTTTTCTGCTTCTTCTAATACTAAAAGCTTATTTACTAAACTATTACTTTCTTTATTGATGTGTTTTATAGATTCAAGTTTTTTCTTAACATAATCTTCCAGCCAGTGCTGGGCTTCATTCATATTGATATTAATAGAATTATTTTTGTATCGAAGTCGTTTAAAATTCAATCCGCCTCTTCTATACCACACACTGTGTATTTCATCCAAAAAAAAACAGTTACAGGAACTTTCTAAGAAAATCTTTTTTTGGATGATCTTAATCTCAAATATTTCATCTTCATGTATTCTTACAAATTTTTTCTCCATTACTAAAAGCCATTTGATAACTTCTGTAGTGGAAATGTCGTTATTATCAGAAATAATTAATATCATTCATTCTTTCTTTAAATTATTCTTTAAAAATTCTTTTGTGATTTTTCTTCTAAGTTTGATGCTTTGTAAACCTATAAGCCTTCTATTGTGATTTATATTTATAGAATCTTTTATAAATTCTTCATCTGTGCTTTTTAAACCATATACAGGCTTTAAATGATTAATATGAATGTATCTTTCTATCATTTCTGCATAATCCCTTGGTGGAATATCACCAGATTTTATATAATCTAAAAGTTTGGTTTTGAAATAAGCATAATCTTCTATTTGCGCCATATGATTTAAATAAATGAACATAGGCATAAAAACGCCATCTTCAGTTTCAAGTCCAATTTTTTGCATTGATGGATAACCATAATTTTCAAGTGACCATTTCAATAATTTTGCGTTTTTTCTAAAATTATCAAGTGATTGTTGTCCTGTAATTGAATCTTTTGCTTGATCCCGGATAAAAGCAATTCTAAAAGAATCAATAAGTTGTTTATTTAAAGTTTTTTTCCATTCTACTACTTTTTGCTCAACAGTAATACTATCAATTCCATACTTTTTGTAGAGTTTGAAAAAGTCTGAATCTTCTCGCTTGAACTTCCAATATGGTGCAACTAAAGGGATAAGTTTATAAAGACTTTTTTTCTTCCCAAAATTTCTACTGTACTTGTCAGAAAACTTAATATAGTTTTCATATTCTTCCATTCGTTCATCATTTTTAGGAGGATATTTTCGAAACAGTTTTTTATATTTTTTTAATGCGGTAAGAGTATCATTCTTTAATCTATAGATACTATCAATTGAATTTACACTATTGTAATAAGCGATGTAATCAACCTTATTATTTCGACAGGAAGATAAAATGAAAAAACTAATAATTAGAAAAACTCCGCTTATTTGAGAATGTTTTTTAGAGATGAATAAATTCATTTTTGTATAATTATTTGTTAAAAATAAACTTAATTGATACTCTAGAATATGTTAAACTAAAGAAATAAAGAGCAGATTTGATATCAAGATCATATCAGTATTTTTCTAGTTCCTTTGTGTCTAAAATATTACTGAATAGGTTGAAATCCGTCATAATAATCTTGTAAGTGATTTTACAGGTTTTGCCTTCATGAGAAAATCAGTTTGATATTCTTTGCAAACAATGTAATCATTCTTATAGATATCTTCTATTTTAGGGTTATTCACCCTAAAGCATTCCATATACTTTAATGTAAGTGGTAATTTATTTTTTTCTTTGAATTTTTTGTTCATAAATAGTCTGCTATTTCTTTTTCGAGTGAATAATTGCAAATTGAAGATAACCCTAAGAATTGGCCTACAGGATTTATTTCAAGAAAATAAAAATCGTTTCCTCGTTTTATAAAATCTATTGAGCCACAATTTATATCTAGTATTTGCATAAGGACATGTGTTTTTTCTTCAATTTCTTTTGGAAGATTATATCGTACATTGCGATTGGGTTTTTCATAATTGTATTTCCTGAAATCAGTTTGGGTTTTTTTATCACTTTGCGAAAAAATAGCGATTGACCAACACTTACCATTTAAATAAAAAGTTCTGATCTCAAAATCTTTTTCAATTTTTTCCTGAAAGAAAGTAATAAAGAAACTTTCGCTTTCTTTTTCTACTACAACTGAAGTATATAAAATACCTTCAGAAAAACTGCCGACGGATTTTAGTATTATATTTTCAGCAATTGATTTTGTGATGGTTTTGTTAGGAATCACCTGATCTGTATTTTCTGCCAGGTAATATTCAGGAACTTTCAAACCTGCTTTTTTGGCTTGCTCTAGGACCCACAATTTGTTAATATGGTTGTTACTTTGTTTGTTAATATGTTTTTTGGATTCAAGCATTTTTATCACATAATCTTCAAGCCAGTGCTGAGTCTCGTCCATGTACATATCTAGTGAAGAATTATCATATGACTTTCGTGTGAATTTTAATCCTCCTCTTCGGTACCAGATACTTGTAATATCATCAACAAAAAAAGTATTTCGTTGACTTTGTAAAAAAATCCTTTTTTGGTAAACTTTAATTTCGAAAATTTCATCTTCATGTACACGGATAAAGGTTTTTTTCATTGCTTTAAGCCATTTGATAACCTCATTGGTTGTAGTTTCTTGATTAGCTGAAAGAATAAGAATCATTTTTTCTTAAATTTATCTTTTCTGATTTTAGAAGAGTGTTTTAAACTAGGTATTCCGATGCCTTTTCTACTCCGGTTAATTCTAGCAGAATCCTGATTAGCATTACGGTACGCAAATCTTATGGCGGTATTTTTAAATTGATCATAAGTATCGGACATCAAAGCATAATCTCTTGGTGAGCAATCACCTGATTTTACATATTCAAATACTTTTTTTCTGAATTCTGGATATTTTTCTGATGCTATCATATGACTTAGAAGTGTAGGCAAAGCGATAAAAATATCATTATTTCCCAATCGTCCTGTTTTTTGATCGTCAGGAAAGCCGTAATGCTTAAAGGTCCATAGAAAAAGATTCATATTTTTTTCAATATTCTTCTTTACTAATGTTATATTTTCAGGTCTTCCCTCCTGATCTCTGATCATAGCAATGCTAAAAGAATCTACCAATCTCCTGTTCAGATTTTTTTTCCAGTCAGCCACTTTCTCGTCTACCTCGACACTGTCTATTTCATATTTTTGGCATAGGGGATAAAGTTTTTTATACTCTTTACCATATGGTGCAACCAATGTAATGAGCTTATACAGGCTTTTTTTTCCTCCAAAATTTTTATGATAGTGATCTGCAAGCGTAATATAGGTTTCATATTCTTCGATATATTCCTGATTTCTGGGCTCATACTTTCGGAATAATTGTCGGAATTTTTTGACCGCTTTTTCAGGTTGATTGGCCATTCTGTAAATACTGTCAATTTCATTTACTTTGTTATAATAAGTAATGTAATTGACATCACGATTTTTACATGACAAAAAAGAGGTTGAAATAAATAAAAGAATGTAGAAAATATATTGTTTCATAAGTTTAATCAATTAAAAGTGAAAGAGGAGGGCTAGGCCCTCCATAGTATTAGTATATGCTATGTTGGATCACAAACAACCAATATGCCTATATACTTACCTCCAGGGCCAGTGTAAGTATCATATTCTATGCAACCTTCTCCAACGGAAACATTAGATTGAACATTATAACTTCCACCTTGCACTGTTTTAAGATCTTTCAATTTTTTGTTTTCTAATGAAGAGAAATTCTTCATTCCTGCTAACTTTTTCATTTTGTTAAAATTTTGAATTTAATAATTTATTTTGCCATACAACCCCTGACATGGGATTTTGCTGATCAGATTCCAATCTATACCTGTACATATATAAATTGAATTTAAAGCGCTTTATCAATATTGATGTTCAAATATATCAAACACTTTTGAAATAAAAGCCGGATTATTATGAGAATTTTATGAAATTTTCATGCGTATAATTTCATAAAATAATTACTTTTGTTTTTTAATTATTCAGATGATGGCAACAAAAACTAAATTACAAGAAACTCGTTTAAAAAAAGGATTATCCCAAGAACAAATTGCTGATATGCTAGGAATGACACAATCCAACTATAGTAGAAAAGAGAGTGGAAGCTCAAAAATATCCAAACAGGAATGGGAGAAATTGTCTAAGACATTAGATGTTCCTGTAGACGAAATTTTTGAAAATGAAGAAAGTCATATATTTATTTTTCAGGATAATTCAACAGGAAATTATAGCGGCACTAATAATATACATTCTATTCCTAAGCATATAGAGCAGTTACTGGAAACCCAAAGGAAATATATTGAAAAACTGGAAGAGGAAATTAAAACTTTAAAATCCTAGATCTTAACTCTCTTTTGTCTGTAATTAATAAATCAATTTGTAAATAACTCTAATTTTTCAAATAACAAAAACAGAACAAAGTCTCAATGCTTTATCATTAAACGATCGTTTGATTTTTTGTGTTTTTTATAGCGTATTTTGAATTTTAACAGGGACTTATTATCGAATTATTTATTTTGTTAAAATTATCATTCCCAGTGTTAAACTCAAAAAAACTTAAAAAATCATAAAGTTTTCTTAAAGTTTGAAAAAAGGATGGAAATGTTTTTGTATTTATAAAATATATTGTACTTTTACATCGCCTTGAATGAGGGAACAAGTCAAGGTAATAAATTTTTTTTCATCATTTGTGTTTTTAGAATCGTATCGCCTGATACGATTCTTTTTTTTGTTTATTGTTTTTCGTAGTTCAGAAGAAGATCTATAAAATAGGAATAAGTAACCGCACCTTCCTGCTGGTTAGTCTTTAGGAACAGGTTATTGGTAAACCCAAAGAAATCATCCAGCCACCCCTGATGTCTGAACATAAAATTTCTTTCGTACATCCTGTCTCTCTTCATGGCCGGAGAATATTGTTTAAGGACTGATTTTACAAATTCAGGATCCTGCTCAACGATAAATCTCAAAAGGCTTTTTAAAGTAAAATACTCAGTGCTGTATCTCAGATCGGTATTTTTAGAATTAATACCAATCAGGTAACCTATAAAGTTAGCTTCCTGCTCCCTCGCGAAACCAAGCTGGTGAGAGCTTTCATGCGCAGATGTAAACGGAATGAAGGTATGGGGAAGCTCTGCATTATACTGTGCTTCTGCCGTAAAAGGATTATAATAACCCAGTATTCCGGTAAAATTCATCACAGTTTTAAAAAGACTGGGTTTAAATGCATTGATTTGAGGAGCATCTTTATCCGAAATATATTTAGGAAGCTGTGCCTGCCGGCTCAATATTTCAGTCTGTATAGAGTTGAGGTCGGTTATAACGAAGACCCCGTTTTTATCTTCCCGTACAGATTGTCTGGTGGTTTTGCATTTTTCCAGATAACGTAATGCTAATATCTTTGCCTGCCCGATTTCCGGTTCTTTCTGATTGGAAAGCTTCTTGATGACAGGAGTCTGGAAATAAAGCATTCCCCAGAATACCTGGTAGATAAAGTAAAAGATATTAAAGACGGCCAGAAGCTTTAAAACAGCCTTGTTTCTGCTCTTCTTTTTGAAACATAAAACAACTTGGTATAAAATGAAAACTCCCAGAAGAAGATAGAGTAAATCCCCGAAAGAAAAAGGAATCCAGCTGAAAAGTATCTGGTGGATCTTTTTCTGAAATTCAAAAAAACGTTCGAAGAAATCAATCATTATTCCGGACTTCGAGAAGCCATAGAACAAAAGAAATTGGGCAAGTAATACACCTGCCCAAAATCTCTTTTTATATATTATTTTTGTTGTATTAGTGACCACTGCCTTTAGAGATTTTATCAAGATCAATACCCTGGGATTTCAGGATACCGGTTACCCGGATCGCATAGAATGCAAGATAAGCAAAACATACAACACCTACGATATAGCTGAATTGGATATTTGTTTTATCCGCAATGTATCCCTGGATAAAGCTTACGATTCCGCCACCCATGATCATCATGATCAGATAACCGGAACCCTGATTGGTGTGCTTTCCAAGACCGTTGATCGCAAGTGCGAAAATACAGGGCCATAGAGTAGAGCAGAACAGTCCTACGCTGGTAAAAGCATATACAGATACCATTCCTGTTGTAAACATTCCCGTCAGTAAGGCTGTTATACCCGCTACAGAGAAGATCAAAAGCATTCTTGCAGGATTTCCCTGGCTTATAATATCACAGATGATCATTACAATGATAACGGCACCATAAACGTAGAATGGAGAAAGGTCATGCTTGGCAATCGCATTCACCAATAAGAATACACCGAATGCAAGATAAGGTGCAAGGAATCTTAAGATTTTTTTGAATCCTGCACTCAGGTCAAATGCTTCTACAGCACCTGTCCAACGGCCGATCATTAATGAAGCCCAGTATAATGAAATGTATGGTGCTACATCTTTGGTTTCAAAACCTAAGCTCTTTTCCATATAAGCAGGAAGATTACTCGCTGTAGAAACTTCCACCCCTACATATACAAAGATGGCAATCATCCCCATCACCAGTTGTGGATACTGGAAAGCAGATTTTTTGTGGTCTCCCGGAATAACATCGTCAGTATCCTCTATAATGGTAGGCGTGATGGCAGGAAGAGAAGAGAACTTCAGCATGATCGCCACCAGCACAAATGCAACTCCCAGCATAAGATAAGGAATCTTTACACTTTCGATACTTGCTTCTGTATTGGCTGTAGAGGCAGCTCCGAAAATAGCAAATGATACAATAAGCGGTCCTATAGTGGTCCCCAGATTATTGATTCCCCCTGCCAACGTCAGTCTCTGAGCCCCGGTTTCGCTAGGCCCCACTTCAATAGCAAGCGGATTCGCAACAATCTGCTGTAATGAGAAACCCAGTCCCACAATGAACAGACCGGAGATCATCAACGGAAAAGATGCCAGATTAGCAGCCGGATAAAACAGTAAAGTTCCTGATGCCGAAATAAGAAGGCCCAGGATCAGTCCGTTTTTGTAACCTATTTTATTAATAAGATCCTGTTTCAAACCTTTTGAAACGGCCATATAAATTAAAGATCCCACAGTGTACGCTACATAAAAGCAGATCTGTACGAGCATGCTTTCAGTTTGGGTCAATTTAAAGGCTTTTTGGAAAACTGGTATGAGAATGTCATTACTTGCCGCAACAAATCCCCAGAAGAAAAACACAGTAACCAAGGGAATAAATTGTCCCCAATTGGTTTGTTTAGAATAATTTGACATATTTGTTAAAAATTTCGCAAACAAATATAACTATTTCTTTTAAATAGAATGTTCCAGGAGTGTCTTTTTTATCTCTTTGTAGGCTTCTGCTTTCAGATCTCTCGGAGAATCTGACGGTTCCATGATTCCGTTGAAATATACTTTTACCCGTCCCGGATAGCCTTTTGAACTGTCGAAAGGGAAAATTTCCTTCAACCCGATAAAGGTATACACTGCAATCGGGGAGCGATGTTTGGAAGATAAAGTAAATGCACCGTCTTTAAATTCATCAAGAATAACAGACGTATCATCCGGCACACCGCCTTCGGGAAATATGGCAATGCTGTTTCCTTCCTCCATCTTTTCTGCGCATCTTCTGTAAACATCTGCACGGCTTCTTGCACTGCCCCTGTCTACCATCACACATATCCTTTTATATATAGTGCCGAAAATAGGAATCTTTACCAGCTCTTTTTTGCCCACAAAGCAGATCGGGTGGTGAGGCATCAGAATACAGGTGAGCATAATATCCATAATGGACGTATGGTTCGAAATGAAAACATAAGGCTTGTTTTTGTCCTTTTTCTGGTCAGACAGATTAATGAGATCATATCTTAAACCCATTCCGTAGAACATACCGAAGCACCAGATCCGGATAAATTGGTAGGCATATCTGTAATGCTTCTTATTAAAGGATAAGATATAGACAGGAATTCCCAGCGTGACCGTTAAGACAAATGCCAGTATCAGCAGCCAGAATCTCCAGAGATAATTTAAAATTTTCACCACCGTTTAACCGTTAAAAATTACTTTCTTTTTCACTGAATAATTAAGAATGGAAACCAGCAGAATCGCTGCAATTTTACTGATTATTTCCGGACTTAAGGTATAAAATCCCAAACTGATATTGTCCCTAAATATAAAGCTGTAAAAAACCTGGAAAAAACCTAAGCTCAGTAAGGTTGAAACAAAAGAAATGCCCATAAAGTAAGCAAACTCCTTTCTTTTGGAATGCTTCCCTCTTTCAAAGACAAACCAGATGCTCAGGAAATAATTGCTGATGATCCCGCAGCTTGTAGAGAAAATATTACTTAGCGGATAGTGGATGCCATGAAAATTGGTTTCTCTGGCGAAGAAATGCGGCAGATATGTGCTGAATGCCTTGAAGCTTCCAATCTCTACAACAGCACTGAGTCCTCCGGCTATAATGAAGAACAAAACCTGTTTCTGGCGTATTAGTAATTCTCTCATTCAATATATATGAAGTGCAAATTTATAACTATATGTCAATACTGTAAGAATAAAAGATTATTTTAAAATAAAATATTACTTTAATGAATTGATTATCAGTAAAATGTATAGCCTTTTGAGTAGTAATGAAATACATGTTGGTGAACAAGATTGTCTCTGGCCCTCATCCGTTATCATTATTAATAATGAATGGGAAATTCCCTTTTTTCATTTTAAAAACTTTAAATCCAGAGCAGCAGTGATGATTAAAGGAATCTGAAAGTTTCAGTCCCGGAATATTTTGATAACCATATGTTAAACATTGAGAAAAATTGTTAAATAATTTTTTTGAACCAAAATAATTTCTAAATTTAATATTCTGAATGATGTAAATATAACCTGATAATAAATTCATTTTCAACTTCTTGTGTTGATGGTTTTTCCTATCTTGTAATGCGCTGTATACGCATACTACCTTCATTTTAACGACCCCAATTATAATAATATTTGTATGAAAAGTCAAAACAAATACAGAAAATTCCAGCTTCAGCAAAAAAATATTGAAGCCCTTGAAAGAGAAAACTCCCGCTTCAAAAGAGTGTATTCCGAATATGAAAACATAGCAGAAGAATTGTGGAATCTTGAGAACTCTACCAATCAACCTGTACCCGATGATTTTATCAATGCAATGATACTGCAGACCTCCTATCTGGAAGACGAAATTGAAGACTGGCTTATCAAGTTCGACAATCAGAAAGCTGATATAAAACATTAGAACCTTCCAGTCTGTTTTTAAACGCTATTTGAAGATAAATTCATAATTTAGCATCCTTAAACTAAAATGTAAAATATGGTTGCTATTGTTGATAGTGGGTCCACCAAATCAGATTGGGTGATACTTGATGACTTCAAAAAAGTGTTCCTGAAAACAGAAACCATTGGCTTCAATCCCAATTTTATCAACCGGGAACTTATTGTTCCTGAAATAGAAAAGAACAGCAGCCTTATATTAGTAAAGAATTCCATAACCAGGATCTTCTTCTATGGCTCAGGATGCGGTGTGAAAAAAAACTGCGAGACCATTGAAGAGGAATTGAAAAAGATATTCCCGAAATCTGAAATTGTAGTGAAGGAAGATCTTATGGCCGCTGCTTATGCCGCATACGCCGGAAAGCCTGCTGTAGTATGCATCTTAGGGACAGGATCAAATTCCTGCTATTTCGACGGAGAAAATCTTAAGATAGAGCTGCCTTCCCTCGGTTTCCTCATGGGAGACGAAGGAAGCGGAAGCGCTATCGGAAAACAGCTTGTACGTAGATACTTCATGAAAAAGCTGCCGGCAGATCTTCATGAAGAATTCCAGCAGAATTACGGACTGAAGATAGAAGATGCTTTGAACAATATGTATCACAGACCGAGACCCAATGCCTGGCTCGCAGATTTCAACAAATTTGTAATCGAAAGAAAGGACCATCCTTACTTTAAAAATATGGTGTACGAAGAAATGAAAAACTTCTTTGAATACCAGGTTATCCCGTACGAAGAATCAAAAGATGCCGAGATCAATTTCATCGGCTCTATAGCTTATTATTACGAAACTATTCTCCGCTCTGTTGCGGAAGAACTTCATTTAAATGTGGGCCATATTGTCCAGAAACCTATCGAAAGTTTAGTAGACTACCATATTAAGTATATACTTTAATAAAAAACAAAACTCTATGTCAAGTAAAAACAACCGCGACGAAAAGAACTTTAATCAGGCCGCGTTAGACTATCATAAAGCCGAACCTAAAGGAAAGATCGAAGTAATCCCTTCGAAGCCTCACTCTTCTCAGAGAGATTTATCATTGGCATATTCACCGGGAGTGGCAGTTCCTTGTATGGAGATCCATGATAAACCGGAAACTGTGTACGATTACACAGGTAAAGGAAACCTCGTAGCTGTAATTTCCAACGGAACGGCTGTATTAGGACTTGGAGATATTGGAGCAGAAGCTTCAAAACCCGTCATGGAAGGAAAAGGTCTTTTGTTCAAGATCTTTGCAGATATCAACGTTTTTGATATTGAAATCGATGAAAAAGATCCGGAAAAATTCATTCAGATTGTAAAAGGCATTGCTCCTACATTCGGAGGAATCAACCTTGAAGATATTAAAGCTCCCGAAGCATTCTATATCGAACAGAAACTGAAAGAAGAGCTGGATATTCCTTTGATGCACGATGACCAGCACGGAACAGCGATTATTTCTGCTGCTGCCCTGATCAACTCATTACAGATCGCCAATAAAAAGATTGATGAAGTAAGAATGGTGGTCAACGGAGCCGGAGCGGCGGCCATTGCCTGTACCAACCTATATATTTCTTTAGGTCTGAAAAGAGAAAATGTTTTGATGTGCGACAGTAAAGGAGTCATCAATCATAAAAGAGAAAACCTTACACCCGAAAAAATAGATTTCATTGCCAATACTGATATCGAGACATTGGAAGATGCCTTAAAAGGATCGGATGTTTTCATCGGCTTGTCAAAAGGAAACGTAATGACTCCGGAAATGCTTTCCAGCATGAATGAGAATCCTATCGTTTTTGCTTTGGCCAACCCAGATCCTGAGATCGCTTACGACCTTGCCCTTGAAACCCGTAAAGACGTGATCATGGCAACTGGAAGAAGTGATTATCCTAACCAGGTGAACAATGTATTGGGATTCCCTTACATTTTCCGTGGTGCTTTAGACGTTCAGGCAAAAGGAATCAACGAAGAAATGAAGCTGGCAGCCGTACACGCTATCGCAGATCTTGCAAAAGAGCCTGTACCTGAAGCGGTGATCCTTGCTTACAACGTTCAGAACTTACAGTTCGGAAGAGAATATTTTATTCCGAAACCGTTTGATAACAGGCTGATCACCAAAGTATCAAGCGCCGTAGCAAAAGCAGCTATCGAAAGCGGTATTGCCAGAAAAACCATCGAAGACTTCGAAGAATATGAAAACCAGCTGCTGGACAGAATGGGAAGAGACGAGAAGCTGGTGAGAATGATGCAGAGCCGTGCAAAATCGAATCCGAAGAGAATCACTTTAGGGAATGCTGAAGAATACAACGTTTTGAAAGCAGCCCAGATCCTTTACGAAGAAGGAATTGCTTTGCCAAGTCTTTTAGGAGATAAAAAATACATCAAAGAACAGATGGAACGTTTCGGGATCACTCTGGATATTCCAATTATAGATCCAAGTGACGCTGATCAGAAAGAGAACAGAAAAAAATACAGAGAAACCCTTTGGAAACTTCGCCAGAGAAAAGGAATGAACGAGTACAAAGCGAAAAGATATGTACGTCAGAGAGACTATTTCGGCCCGTTAATGTTGAGACACGGAGATACGGACGGTCTTATAGTGGGCTTCTCCAAAAACTATACTTCAGTGCTTCGTCCTGTTTTAGAAGTGATTGAAAAAGATAAAGGAGTAGATAAAGTAGCGGCAATGATGATGATCCTTTCAGAAAAGAAACCTATTTTCTTCGCTGATACATCCATCAATCAGAATCCTACGGCAGAAGATCTTGTCAACATTGCTAAAATGGCAGAAATTACGGTGAAATCCTTTGCGATAGAGCCTAGAATTGCAATGCTTGGCTTTGAAAACTTTGCAGCCATATCAGATACTTCCAAAAAAGTGGCCAAAGCAGTAAGCATCCTTCACGAGAAATATCCTAAAATGGTTGTTGATGGTGAAATTCAGCCGGATTTTGCAATGAATGCTGATCACTTAAGCGATTATCCATTCTCAAAATTAGGAACAACGCCTGCCAATACCTTCGTTTTCCCGAATCTTGAAAGCGCCAACCTTTCTTACAAGATTATCAGAGGAATGAAAGTGGCACAGGTGATCGGGCCAATCCTGATGGGACTGAAACAGCCTGTACACGTATTGCAGATGCGTTCAAGCGTAGATGAAATTGTAAACCTTGCTACTGTGGCGGTTCTTGATGCTCAGAGAAGAGAAAAGAAAAACTCCGAAAAAAAATAACGGACAGACATCGCAAACGGTCAGTTAAAGAATATTTTTAATCATAAAATAATATAAGGCTCCATATTTTGGAGTCTTTTGTATTTATTTGAATTCATTGAATTTACAGTCAAAATTTAAGTTAAAAGTCATTCGTGCCTGAAATGAAAATATTAATTAGTTTAAATTGCTATATTTGGGAGTTTTAAAAATTAATAATGATATTTTCCTTACAAGGCAGTGTTCAAGAACTTACGCCCACTTACGCAGTGATCAACGTACAAGGAGTTGGTTACTATGTAGGTATCAGTTTGATGACCTCCCAGGCCCTGGCCCTGAATAAGCCGGCATTCTTATTTACTCAGCAGATTATACGGGAAGATGCCCATCTTCTCTTTGGATTTAACACTCGTTCAGAAAAAGAAATGTTCAATCTGTTAATAAGCGTTAACGGAGTTGGAGCAGTTTCTGCCCTTATACTTCTTTCCACTTTAAGCCTTGAAGAGATCGCTTCGGCCATACTCTCCAAGAACAGCGTACTCATTCAGAAAGCCAAAGGAATAGGTACCAAAACAGCAGAAAGAATCATTGTAGATTTAAAGGATAAAGTCCAGAAATTCAGCATTGCAGACGAAAATATTTCTGCTTTCGTGGATAATAAAGTCAAGGAAGAATCGTTATCTGCATTAGAAGTTTTAGGGATCCCGAAACGAATGAGCGAGAAGATCGCAGACAGAATGATGAAGCAGAATCCGGAGATCTCCGTAGAAGAACTGATAAAACATATTTTAAAAAACATTTAACATTTGGTGGCGAATAATAAGCATCTGAAAATATTTTTGTTCCTGTCGTTCCTGTGTATGTCAGTAAGTGCTTTTGCACAACAGGTACGTGATACTGCGATCATAAAGAAAGATTATCAACTGGCCGACCCCACAAGGTATGAAGCCTTTTACGACATAAAAACAGGTATGTATTACGTATATCCTAAAATTGGAAATACATTTACAGGCCCTCCTACAGCTATGTCTCCCGAAGAGTATAAAGAATTTATGCTCGCAACACAGTCAAAGGCTTACTACAAGGAAAAATCCGATAAATACAGCCTCCTTTACAGAAGAGACAGAACCGATGCCCGCAAGAAAGGGCTCATTCCGTCTTTAATGATCAATAACAGACTGTTTGAAACCATTTTCGGAAGTAATAAAATAGAGATTATCCCTTCAGGATATGCCTCTTTAGACTTTGCCGGGCTTTATCAAAAAATAGACAACCCGCTGATCCTACCACAGAACAGGACCAGTTTTACCTTTGATATAGACCAGAGAATACAGCTGGGATTATTGGGTAAGGTAGGGGAAAACCTTCAGTTGAAAGCCAATTACGATACCCAGAGCGGTTTTGCGTTCGAAAACAGAATGAATCTCGTATGGCAGGCAAAAGGAAACTGGAAAGACCTTCAGACCAAAGGCCTTGGAGATGTAGACAAACCCAGCGCAGGGGGAGAAGATAAAATCATTAAAAGAGTAGAATTCGGTAACGTGAATATGCCGCTTTCTACCAGTCTTATCCGTGGTTCACAGTCATTATTCGGGGTAAAAACAGAATTCCAGTTAGGGAAAACTTACGGTACAGTAGTTCTTTCCCAACAGCAGGGTGAAGCCCGTAATATTGTAGTGCAGGGAGGAGGTGTTATGAATAACTTTAAAGTCAATGCTATTGATTACGAAGAAAACCAACACTTTTTCCTGGGACATTACTTCCTGGACCGTTATGATAATGCATTGGCCAATTATCCACAGATCAATTCCACGGTAAACATTACCAGACTGGAAGTTTGGGTATTAGACCAGGGAAACAGTAACCTGGCTTATCAGAAAAGTATTATTGGGATCAGAGACCTGGGAGAAGGAGTCTCTGGACTGCCGGATAACTCTCAAAACGGATTGTATCAGTCCATTAATGCAGCTGTAGGAACAAGAGAAGCTGGTAAAAATTATGCGACAACCTTTCAGGGGCAGATGTTCCCGGGGAGTGCACAGCCTTATGACAACGGAGAGCAATTCATTTTTAATACAAAAGCAAGAAGGCTGAACACCAATGAATATACATTACAGCCTCAGTTAGGATATATTTCATTGAACCAGAAGCTGAATGAAAATCAGCTTTTAGCCGTTTCCTATTCCTATACGGATGGGACCAATAAAGTTTATAAAGTAGGGGAATTCTCCGAAGAAAGTCCGGTACTGGTAACCAAGGTTCTTAGAGTAAACAACAAAGTGAATACAGAATCCCCGATGTGGGACCTGATGATGAAAAACATCTACTCCCTGGATGCAGGACAGGTAGCGCAGGACGGTTTTATTCTTAATGTTTTCTACAGAGATCCAAAAACAGGAGGTAAAGTAAATTACCTGCCCGGAACCAGTGTTCAGGATAAAAACCTGCTGAAATTACTTAACTGGGACCGCCTTAACATGAACGGCGATATCCAGGCCAGCAACGGTATATTGGGAGACGGTATCTTTGACTTTGTCAACGGAATTACAATCAGGCCGGAAACGGGAAGGATTATCTTTACCAAAGTACAGCCTTTCGGAAGTTTTATGCAGGGACAGGTTGGAAATGATCCGCAGTTTGTTTTCACGGATCTCTACAAACAGCAAAAACAGGTTGCATCTTCCAGTAATCTTGCCCAGAGATATACCATAGAAGGACGATATAAAGGAACACAGGGACAGGGGATTTCTCTTGGAGCGGTAAACGTTCCGCAGGGATCTGTAAAAGTTTCGGCAAATGGTGTCCAGCTGACGGAAGGAGTTGACTATACCGTGGATTATATGCTCGGGACAGTAACGATCATCAATGAAAATGTTAAACAGTCCGGACAGGCTATCAACATCTCATTGGAAAACCAGCTTACCTTTAATACCCAAAGAAAAAGATTCTTAGGATTGAACTTAGAAAGAAGGTTCAATGAGAATTTCATATTAGGCGGAACAGTTGTTAATTATTCCGAATCTCCGCTTACCCAGAAAGTAAACTACGGACAGGAAGCGGTAAATAATACAATGGCAGGGATCAATATGATGTACAACAATCAGATTCCTTTCCTGACGAGGCTTACAGATAAGATCCCATTTGTAAATACAGAAGCGCCATCGAATCTGAACTTTAAAATGGAAGCAGCATACCTTCTTCCGGGATTGAATAAAGGAACGAATGACCAGTCTTACGTAGATGATTTCGAGCAGACAACATCCAAGATATCCTTAAAAGAACCTGCAGCCTGGAGCCTGGCCTCAAGACCGGAGAAAAACTTATCGGCACCATTTAACGGAGCACCTGGCGATGATGCCCTGACAAGCGGCTACGGAAGAGGACTTTTATCATGGTACAATATTGACCCGAGATTCTGGGGAGTGGGAGGAAGAGCGCCTGCAGGAATTACGGCACAATCCGTTTCCAACCACGCATCCAGAAGAGTTCAGTATTCCGAAATTTATAATAACAGAGATTTTGTGGCAGGTGAACAGACCTTCACCAATACTTTAGATATTTCTTACTATCCACAGGAAAAAGGTCCTTACAACGTCAATCCGGGTTCCGAAACAGCGGCTTCCAGATGGGCAGGGATCATGAGACCGATCAGTGTTTCCAATTTCGTTAATTCAAATATAGAATATGTTGAATTCTGGATGATGGACCCTTATGCGGATGGAACTGTTTTAGGAGACAGAGCAAGACTTTTACTTCAGTTAGGGAACGTTTCCGAAGATATCCTGAAAGACGGCAAAATGCAGTATGAAAACGGACTTCCAACTCCGGGAGCCCCTTCTACTACCACAACTTCCAATTGGGGAGTACAGCCGAAGCAGCCGCCAATCCTTTATGCATTTTCAAGCGAAGGTGATGACAGAAGAGCTCAGGATTTAGGATATGACGGTTTAAGCTCAGATCAGGAATCGATGAGGTTCGGAAATACATTTGTTAACCCGGTGACCAACTTAGTTGACCCGGCGGTGGATGATTTTGTGTTTTTTATGTCTGATAAATTCACAGGCAATCAGGCGGCATCTCTTGTTCAGAGATATAAATATTTCAGAAATCCGGAAGGAAACTCCCAAGCCAATTCATTAGAAGTGGCTTCACAGACTCCGGATGCAGAAGATATCAACAAAGATTATAACCTTGACCAGACAGAAAGTTATAATGAATATGTTGTAAAATTGGATAGACCGAGTCTTGCATTAGGACAGAACAACATCGTAGATGTAAAAACGGTGAAGGCTACTTTCCAGAACGGACAGTCTTCTGATGTGAAATGGTATTTGTTCAGAATTCCTGTTTCAAAATATGCTGAAACTGATGCGGAGGGAGAACGAAGTGCTTCAGTGCTTAACAACGTAAGATTTGCGAGATTAATGCTTGCCGGTTTTGAGCAGACTTCTACTTTAAGATTTGGAACGATGGATCTTGTAAGATCAGACTGGAGAAGATATCCCAATCAGATTGCCAGTCCTTCAGTAAGTTCACAACAGGAAGGGGCTGTAATAGCGGATAATAACAATTTTGAAGTAGGAAGTGTAAACATTGAAGAGAATGCCCTGAATCAGCCTCCTTATGTACTACCTCCGGGAATTGACAGACAGGTGTTGAGTGGAAATGCAGGGGCACAGAGACAGAATGAGGCTTCACTTTACATGAGAGTAAATAGTCTTGCAGGAGAAGCAAGAGGGGTTTTCAAAAATACCACTCTGGACATGAGAAGATACAAAAAACTTAAACTTTTTGTACATGACCAGGCTCCAAATACCAGAGATGTGGGTATTGATAAGGACGCTAAATTCTTTATCCGTTTCGGAAGTGATGCTACAGATAACTATTACGAGTACGAATCTGAAATGACATTGACTCAAAGTACGGCCACAACGCCTTTAGAAATATGGCCTGTTGAAAACAACGTTGATTTTGAAATCCAGAATTTTGTAGATGCCAAAATCCGGAGAGATAAGAATTCAGCCAATATTGTAGACCGAATCATGGATCCTAACTTTGGAGATGATTCAAAAAGAATTTATATTAAAGGACGTCCGAGTTTAGGAAACATTACCACCATTATGATTGGGGTAAGAAATACAAAACGAAGCGAGTCAATCACCAGAATTCTTTGGGTAAACGAAATCCGTCTTTCAGAAATTGAAAATGATGGCGGGTATGCAGGTAACGCAAGTTTAAACTTTAACCTGGGAGATTTTGCTACTATAAATACAAGTGCATCTTATACCTCTGTAGGTTTCGGTAATATAGATTCAAAGCCGGCAGAAAGAAGCCAGTCTACACAGTCTGCATTTAGTATTAACACCGCTGTAAACGTAGATAAATTCCTTCCTGAAAAAAGCGGAATGAAGATTCCTCTGAACTATTCCTATTCACAGACCATCGAGGATCCGAAATATAACCCTCTGGACACCGATGTGGAATTCAGCAAGGCGGCCAACAAGGAACAGCTTAAAAAAGTAGCAAGAACTTATACACAGCAAAGAAGTATCGGGGTTGTCAATATGCATAAAGAAAGGGTAAATCCAAACAAGAAACCTAAATTCTACGATATTGAGAACGTTTCCGTAACTGCAGTTTATAATGACGATTATTACAGGGATATTTATACTTCAAGAAACTACAGACAGTATCTGAGAGGTTATGTTGATTACAACTATACCTTCAAGCCGTGGGTAATTAAGCCGTTCAACAAAATGATCAGCGATACGGCAAAATCCACAAAATATCTGAGATGGATCAAAGAATTCAATTTCAACCCGATTCCTACAAGATTCTCTTTCAGAACGGAAATAGACAGAAATTATAACGAGCTTGAATTTAGAAATGTAGAAGCAATCCTAAGCGGAAATACTGGTGATAGTTTTGATGCCATCAAAAACAGGAACTTCTTCTTCGGATGGCAGTACGGTTTAGGATTCAACTTTACAAAATCACTAAAGCTGGAGATCAACTCTGCAACAAGAACCCTTAATGATAATATAGATGTGAACGGAATGAATGACAAATCCATCTTTGGGAATGTATTCAGATCAGGCAGACCGGTATTGTACAATCACAGAGTACAGCTTAATTACAAACTGCCGTTCCAGTACCTTCCGTATTTGGATTTCATTGATGCAGAAATTGGGTATGGACTTACTTATAACTGGAATGCAAGATCTACCGCACTCCTTTCAAGCCCTGAAGGAAGTTTAGGTTCCGTAGGTCAGAATACAAACGTGATTCAGGCTACGGCTACTGCGGATATTCCGAAATTCTTCGGACAGTTTAAATATTTCAAGACCATCTCTGCGAAACTGCAGAAGCGTAAACAGGAGATTGATTCACTGAACAATGTGTATACACAGCAATGGGAGAAGAAAAGATACAGATATAAGAGTTATAAATTCAAAAATAGACTGACCATACTCCAGAGCGCAGCTTTCGCATTGACATCGTTTAAACAGTTAGATATTAATTATTCTGAAAATAACGGAACGGTACTTCCCGGTTTACTTTCAGCACCAAACATGTATGGGTACGGCCAGACGTTGGGAGGTCCTACTATGGGATTCCTTTTCGGATCACAGGCTGACATCAGGAGAACCGTGCTGGAAAATGGATGGGTAAGCGATTCCCCTTATATGACCGATCCTTATGTGAAGATGTCGACCAGAGAATTAAGGGCCAATTTACAGATACTTCCGATCAATGATTTTAGAATTGATCTTAGTGCATTGCATAATTATAACAGGAACTTCTCACAGTCTGGATTTAATAACCGGAATAATCTAGGAACAGCAAACCATGATTATGCATTTGCCAATGATCAGGTAACCTATTCCAACTCTGTTGTCCTTCTTAAAACATCATTCAAAGAAACCCAGGCCGTTTATCAGGCAATCAGGGAAAATGCAATGATACTTTCCCAGCAGATGGGGTTAGGAGAAATACTCAACAGTGATGGCTTTGCAGATCATTATAGTATTGCCAATGCCTACGTATTGATTCCTGCATTCAGGGCAGCAGTTGAAGGGAAATCCGTTAAACAGATTGGAAATGCCAAAAAAGCAGGACTTCCTATTCCAAACTGGAAGGTCACCTACTCAGGGTTAAGAAACATTCCGATTATTAACGGGCAGTTCTCTAAATTTGATCTCCTGCATGGCTATACGGCAACCTATACGGCAACCGGTATACAGTCAAGTATTGATTACTTTAACAGGATTTCAGGTGGAAATGCATTCGATGTCAATAATGATTACATCAATCCGTTTACATTCTCGCAGGTCGGTTACGTAGAATCATTCTCGCCGCTTATCGGTATAGATGTTACTATGAGAAACAATATGCAGTTTGGGCTTCAGTATAACAGAAACAGGATGCTGTTACTGGGATTGGTGAACCATACCCTTACCGAAGATTCCAATACGGAATATGTAGTGAGACTTGGATATATAGTGAAAAATTTCAGACTTGGTATGGCTAATACAAGAGGATCCAGAGGAAAAGGAAGTGACCTGAACATCAGAGGAGACATCTCAATCAGAGACAGCAAAACTTCCATCATGAATATCCTGTTGAACGATTCACAGATCACCGGAGGCCAGAAACTCATGAATATAAAACTTTCCGCAGATTACAACGTTTCCGAAAATCTGAACCTGAGAGTATTCTATGAGCAGATGACTTCCAAGTACAAAATATCAACAGCATTCCCGCTGTCTACTATTAGAGCCGGTCTGTCTGCAACATTTACGTTTGGAGACTCAGGTGGCGGCGGTTTCTAAAGTAAAATCAGATAAAACCTTAAATGTCCTTCGAAATTGAAGGACATTTTTTATATCCGATATTTGAAGCTACTATTATTTTGAATACATTTGTATAAAATAAAAATTAAAATGAATACACCATCAGAATTAAAGTACACTAAAGATCACGAATGGATTAAGATCGAAGGTAACGTTGCTACAATCGGTATTACAGACTTTGCACAGGGAGAGCTTGGCGATATCGTATATGTGGATATAGATACTGTAGATGATGATCTTGAAGGAGGAGCTGTTTTCGGAAGTGTAGAAGCCGTGAAAACTGTTTCAGATTTATTCCTGCCTGTTGCCGGAAAAGTTATTGAGTTTAATTCAGAGTTGGAAGCTCAGCCTGAGCTGCTAAATACAGACCCTTATGGAAACGGATGGATCATTAAATTAGAAATTGCTGATGGTGCAGATCATTCAGAACTGCTTACGGCAGAAGAATACCAGGCAATCATTGGATAAGGTTTCAAAAATATTTAGTAAGATTTTGCCCATTTATTGGGCATTTCTTACTTATATGCTCCTCAGGCCGGGTGAAGAGAACCATGAGTATTGGTTTATGTTCAACGGTATTGACAAAGTTTTACACCTGAGCATATTTGCAATGTTGGGATTCTGCTTTATTGCCACCTTTCCCAAAATCAAATTTTCCTATTTCTTTCAGATCATTCTTATATATGCCTTTCTTACCGAGATCCTTCAGGAAGAAATGGGCTTGGGCAGATCAATGGAATCTTTAGATATCGTAGCAGATACTATAGGATGCCTGGTTGGATACTCCATATATAAAGCATTGATCAAACGATTTTTCTAGCCAAACTCCTTTTTCTTATTTAAGATTGATCTTTGTGGATAACTATAGAGTTAATCTAATCTATTAATAATTAAAAGATTATGTTTATAGTTATCCCCATTATGAACTGGGTGTAAATTTTATGTTAAATAATTTTGTTTTGCGTTTGAATAAGTTGTTATCTTTGCCCCACTGAAAAACGGAAGTTATT
>NZ_JPRO01000027.1 GCF_000737785.1 Chryseobacterium luteum
AGCTTTGCGACTTTGCGATTTTCCAACAAAAAAGTTTAAACAAATTCATTAAAATGAAAGTAAAACTGCAAAGATGGAATCAATCCTTTAATCTGTTTAGTAATATCTGATTCTTTTTCCCGCTTCTTAAAGCAACGACAATGCTCTCAGATAAATGTAATAATCTAAGTTCAACAATAAAACTGGCTTATAAACTTGGGAATACTCTTAATTCTGGGAATTCTCTTCAGCTTCTTCCATCAACTTTATATAGTTTGCGTAACGGGAATATTGGATTTCCCCGGTTTCCAGGGCATCCAGAACGGCACATTTCGGCTCTTTAATGTGAAGACAGTTGTGGAATTTGCACTCTTTTCTTTTTTTGAAGATCTCAGGGAAGTAATGCTGCACTTCTTCTTTTTCGATGTCGATCATGGCAAACTCGCGTACACCGGGTGTATCGATCACGTTGCCGCCGAAATCCCAGAAATGCATCTGAGCGAAGGTGGTGGTATGCTTTCCTTTGAGGTGGGTATCTGAAATTTCAGAAGTTTTTAAATTCAAACCCGGCTGCAAAGCATTCACCAGTGTAGATTTTCCACATCCTGAATGTCCGAAGAATACGGAGGTTCTATCTTTAAGAAGTTCCTGAAGCTGATCAAAATTCAGTTTGGAATAGGATGAAGTTTCTAAAGTATCATACCCGATTTCCTGATAAAGAAATTCTATATCTTTTACAAGTTCTATTTCTTCTTCGTTCAGAACGTCGATTTTGTTGAACAGGATCAAAGGTTTGATGTTATAGGCTTCACAGCATGCCAGAAAACGGTCAAGGAATCCCAATGAGGTTTCAGGATGCTTTAAGGTGAAAATAAAGCAGGCAAGATCTATATTGGAAGCAATGATGTGGGCTTCTTTTGAAAGGTTTACGGATTTCCTGATCAGGTAATTGGTACGTTGCTCAATTTTGGTGATCCAGGCTACATCGTCCTGCTCTAACTGAAATTCAACAAAATCTCCTACGGCAAGCGGATTGGTAAGCCTTGTCTTGATGAGTTTGAATTTGCCCCGGATCCTGGCTTCGAAAATTGTATCGGTTCCGAATTCCATGACCTGATACCAGCTGCCTGTAGATTTAATGATTTTTCCTTTCATATGATAATTGGCTACAAATATAAGGAATTAGGGATTAGGAATCTAGTTGAAAACACATCAAATAATTCTTCTCTGATCATGAAATCTCAAGCCCCATTATTTATATGTGAAAAAGACTTCAGAAAAAGTCTCTCCAGCTACATTCCTAATCCCTAATTCCAAATTCTGAACTACCCTATTACCTGTCAATCATAATACTGTTCTGTACTTCAATAGACTCTTCATGGATTGCTTTGAAAACCTTCTCAATAAATTCCTGAGACATTCCGGTTTCTTTTGCCTTCTGGGTTGCGTATTCTGTGATTACTTTCCATCTTTCAGGCTGGAATATTGCGATATCATTCTCTTTTTTAAGCTTACCGATTTTTTCAGAGATCTTCATTCTTTGGGAAAGAAGTTCGATCAGCTGGAAATCAAGATCAGAGATCAGGGTTCGGTGTCTTCCCATTTCGTTATCGAAACCTGCAATTCCTGAATTTCGTACTTTTAAATTTCCGATTAATTCCGCCAATACTTCCGGGGTGATCTGCTGTGAGGCATCGCTCCATGCTTCATCCGGGTTGCAGTGGGTTTCAATAATTGCTCCCTGGTATCCTACGTTCAGCGCTTCCTGTGTGATATCTGCAAGACCTGTCCTGTTTCCGCAGATGTGGGAAGGATCGATCAGCATTGGAATATCGGGGAACTGGCTTTTGAAATCAAGGGCGATCTGCCAGTTGGGGTTATTCCTGTATTTTGTTTTCTGGTAGGTTGAAAATCCCCTGTGAATCACCCCCAGGTTTTTAATATCCTGTCCTAAAAGTCTTTCTAAAGCACCAACCCATAAAGCCAGGTCGGGGTTTACAGGGTTTTTCACGAATACCGGTTTGTCTGTACCTCTCAAAGCCATCGCAATTTCCTGAACCGTAAAAGGGTTCACAGTAGAACGTGCTCCGATCCAAAGGACATCCACATCAGCTTCTAAAGCTGCAAATACGTGGTGAGCATTGGCTACTTCTGTGGCAGTCTTGAATCCGTATTCTTCTTTTACTTTTTTCAGCCAATTCAGGCCGATTACACCTACTCCTTCAAAACCGTTCGGCTTGGTACGCGGTTTCCAGATCCCTGCACGGAAAATAGATACCTGGGCATTGGTTTCTCTTATTCTTCTGGCGGTCTCCAGCATCTGAGCTTCACTTTCCGCGCTGCATGGCCCTGCGATCATTAACGGCTGTGAAAGCTCATTCACCCACTCGTTTTTTACGTCTTTTAAATTCATATTTTAAATTTATTGTTTTTTATTTTTCTTGAATTAACAGCAATAGTCCTTTCATTATAAAATTTATTTTATAATTCTTTTCAAAAAATGCCGTTCAAAATGGTTTAAAGGAATCAGGAAAATAAAAGGACTTTACTTTTCCTGTATTTTTTGGAAAGAAATTCAGTTAGCAGTACCAATAAAATCGATAATACGTTCTGAAATTTCTATAATAGAAAGCAGAAAAACTAAAGTAACCGCTAAAATAATTAGCGGGTGCAAAATGATACAGATATGGCTTTAATAATTTTTCCACCTGGATTCTGAAACTTCTGTTTGTTAGCTTTTCTAAATCTGATTTGTTTTTGTCAAAAACTTATTTTTCACAAAAATATTTGACAAAGATATAAAAAAACTCAATCTGACAAAAGAAAATTATGATAAATACAAAACGTTAAGTCAAATCAAACTTCATTAAATCATCAAGATCTTTTAAAAGCGGATTTTTTTCGATAAATTTTTCGAATATTTTTCTTTTGGTAACCACTTCAATTTTAAGATTATCAAAATCCCGCTGGTAATCTATTTCAATGGTGTGGTTGTGAACTTTGGTTTTGAAATGGTTGAAAAATTCTCCGGCGATCTTGTCGAATTCAACTTTGGCAGAATCTGAAGGGTATAAAATTTTAATGGTATTTTCTCCTGCTTTGATCAGTTTGAATGTTTTTACAGCATTGAAGATAAAGCTGTTTCTGGTCTGAAGCTGCTTGAGCATAAGGTTCCATTCCATCTGGAGATCGGTTTCTGTAAAATGGTTCTGGGGTAGATTTTCAGCTTTTACAGCCTGTTTTTCTTCTTTTACTTCTTCTACTTCTTTATTCAGAAAAGAATTGATGCTGAAACCGGATGATATTCCCTGTTTTGATAAGGGTTTTGTAGTCTTTACGACAGTTTGCTGAACGGGTTCAGGTTCAGTATGTTTTTCTACTTTCGCTTCTTTTTCTACGGGAGCTTTTTCAGGAATCATTTTTACTTCCTGCTTCTCACTGAGAAACGGAGCTAGTATTAAGAACTTTTTTTTTTAGTATCGCCTAAATTAGCCGTCAGGGAAGACAGCTGCATAAGTGCAATTTCTACTGTAAGTCTTGGATTTTTGGAATTTTTATAATTAATATCCGCATGGTTGCAGATCTCGACGGCGTCGATAAGCTGCTGGGCATTCCATTTCTGCCCTTGCTCCACGAATTTAAGCCTGGTCCTCTCCCCGACTTCAATAAGCTCTATTGTTCTGGCATTCTGGGCCATCATGAGATCTCTGAAGTGGTTTCCCAATCCGGCAATGAAGATATGGGGATCGAAGCCTTTTTTCACGATTTCGTTAAAGGCAAAAAGCACTTCGGGGATTTTGTTTTCCTTAGCCAGATCCACTATATTGAGATACTGGTCATAATCAAGGATATTGAGTACTTCGGCAGCTTTGGCCAGTGTGATGTTTTTCTGGGAAAACGTGGAAAGCCTGTCGAAAATGGAAAGTGCATCTCTCAGGGCGCCATCGGCTTTCTGAGCAATGAGATACAGCGCATCGTCTTCGTAAAGGATATTTTCTTTTTGGGCAATATTTCTTAAATGTACCTGAATGTCTTCAATAACAATTCTCTTGAAGTCATAAATCTGACAACGCGATAAAATGGTAGGAATTATTTTGTGCTTTTCTGTGGTGGCCAAAATAAAAATAGCGTGTGCAGGCGGTTCTTCAAGTGTTTTAAGGAAGGCATTGAAGGCTGCAGAAGACAGCATGTGCACCTCATCAATAATATAGACTTTATATTTACCTACCTGAGGCGCAAAGCGGACCTGATCTATCAGCTCCCTGATATCATCCACGGAATTGTTGGAAGCTGCATCTAATTCATAGATGTTATAGGCAAAGCCATCTTCTGAAACTGAGCCGTCCTTTTCATTGATCTTCCTGGCCAGGATCCTGGCACACGTGGTTTTACCCACTCCTCTCGGACCGCAGAAAAGTAATGCCTGAGCCAGCTGATTTTCACCAATAGCATGTTCTAAGGTATCTGTAATATGAGATTGCCCTACTACAGTATCAAACTGCTGCGGACGGTATTTTCTTGCAGATACGATAAAATTTTCCATTGGTCAAAAATAAGAAATATAGTTTTAATCTGAAAATTAAAAGTTTTCAAATTATCAACAAAAATTTATTTTCGGTAAAATTGGAAAACTTTTAATCATTATTTTTTCATTTGGTAAGCAAAATCTATAATATCAACAATAGCTTTTTCTATTTCAGATCTTCCTGCATCAGTCTTCATATCAAGACCGCAAAATTCACTTGCATTATACGCGGGATAAAGGTTCAGATAATAAACTCCTGATACAATCAGTGCAATAATTGCTCTGAATTTCTTTGCATCTTCTCCGAAATAAGGATCTGTAACGTTTCCGAACAGGTCGGCCCCTACAGCTTCTCTCTGGTCTACCAGCTTTCTAAGTATTGGCTTGCTTTCGGAAAGTTCCCACAGGATAATTTTCTGAAGCTCTTTATTTTTTTTCAGGTTCTCAAACTGCATGAGAATTCCCTGGGTTAATGTTTCTTTGCCTTTTCCAATCTGTACTTCTTCTTCTATATTCGGGCTGAATTTGCTCCAATAATCCTGAGATCTGATATATTCGTCAATAAGTTTATCTGTACTTCCAAAATACTCATAGATAAGCTTTTTGTCGAAACCTGCCACTGCTGCAATCTTGCTTACTTTCAAGCCTGAGTAACCTTTTACTCTAAGAATTTTACCCACTGCAGCCAGCAGTTTTTGTTTTGTTTTTTCTTTGTCCCTAATGGGGCCTTGCACTACTTTTCTAGGCATAATTTATAATTTTTTTGCAATATGCAATTTTTTATTAATATCATCAAAGACATTAAGTGTTTTGTCAAGATGCTCTTTTTCGTGTCTTGCTGTTACGCTCATTCTGATGCGTGCATCTTTTCTGGCTACTGCAGGATACATAATGGGGTTTGTATAGATTCCTTTTTCAATCAATATTCTGCCGATATCCCACATTTTATTCTGATCTCCTATCTTCACCGGAATAATTGCTGAGCACGTAATACCGGTATCCAGGCCCATATCGTCCAGACCTTTTTTGAAATAATTGATATTATTCCAAAGCCTTTCTCTCCAGATAGGCTCTTCATCGATCAAATCTATGGCTTTAACAATTCCTGCTGAGGAAGGGGGTGCTGTCGCAGAGAAAATCTGTTGTCTGGACTGAAATTTAAGGAATGACGCTATTTTTTTATTGGTAATAACAAATCCTCCTAAATTGCCAAAAGTTTTGCTAAATGTGCCTGTGATGAAATCTACTTTATCCATTAAACCAGCCAGCTCAAGGGTTCCTCTTCCAGTTTCTCCCAAAATCCCGACACCATGTACATCATCTACCATAATATAAGCATTATACTTTCTTGCCAGATCATATATCTCATTAATACGTGAAGTGTCACCATCCTGAGAATATACTCCGTCTACAACAACAAGTTTCGTACGGTACGTACTTTCAGACATCTTCAAAATGTGTTCCAAAGCTTCCAAATTGTTGTGCGGAAATGTTTTTTTATTTGTAAAAGCACATCCTTCATGTACACTGGCATGCACTGCCATGTCCAAAATAGCGATATCTTCTTTCTGCATCAGAATCTGCAAGGTAGCACTATTAGCGGTATATCCGGTAGTGAAAAGTACTGCTTCGTCCTCATTTCTTCCAAAAAACCCGGCAATTTTTTTTTCTAAAGCACTATGGTAATCAAAGTATCCGCCAATAAGCGGTGTAGCTCCTGTTCCGGTTCCATACTTCCCGATTCCATCAATAGCTGCCTGTTTTACTTTCGGGTGCTGCGTAAAACCTAGATAGTCGCTGGAAACAAAACTTACATATTCTTTATTCTGGTCTGCAATGTTTATATTTAATGTGGCATTGGTCCCTGAAGTATTTTTCAGTCTGTAGTTCATGTGTCCTCTGGACTTCATATGATCCAGAAACTGGTAAAAATAATCTGCTCTCTGAGCAATATCGTAGTCTGGAATGTTCTCAAAATCTTTAAATGTTGCTGTTGTAAAATCGATAGTCATCCTTAATGTTGTTAATGGTTAGTTGTTAATGTTAGTTGTTTAAAGAAACAAATATATGATTATTTAAAGTTTTTAATATTTACAATTATATTAAATATCATACATAAAACAAGGCATAAATGTTATGATCTGATAATCAAATTATTCGCTTGTCAATACACTTATTTTTAGTTTTAATGGTTGATCAGTTTTTTTAAACGAATCTAAAATTATCAAAAAAAAGACAATAATAAATCACTATCCATAAATAAATCACAAAAAAAAGACAAATGTTTTCACAATTGCCTCATTTATAAATTCTTATTTTTTTCCTGTACTGCTGACCGTAAAAAATTATAGGACGATAAAGTCTGAAAAGAACTGTTGACGGTACTTTTCTCTCTATAGACTTCAGTACAGTTATAATTTTAATTTGCTATTCTTTCTGAATTGTCCCGGTGTAGCTCCTGTCATTTTCTTAAAAAATTTGGAGAAATTGGAAGGATCATAAGTAAACAATCTTGCAATTTCAGCAATAGAAATATCCGTGTCTGCAATCATCGCTTTAGCTTCAGAAATGATTTTCTCATCATAAAAATAACAAGGATGCTGGCCTTTTTCTTTTTTAATAGTGTCCGAAAGGTGTTGATGGGAAACTGCAAGCCTGCCCGCAATCTCATTGAGTTCCATAAATTCCAGCACGGCTCCGATGATCACATCCTTAACATGCTTTTCAAGGAAATCAAAATACTGCATGGTGATTTCTTCACTTCTTTTCATTATCATCATTTATTTGTGGTAAAATTAATCTATAAAAATAAAGATAAGAATAAAAAAATGCACGGTGAACTTTTCGGTCTTTACAAGCACAACTGAAATAAATTTCAATAAAAACTGCCTTTAAATGCCTGTACAGAATTCTTCACTTTGAGCTTTTCAAGGATATTCTGACGGTGTCTGCTTACTGTATTGATGCTTATGGAAAGAAATTCTGCTATTTCTTTGCTGGCGTACCCCTCTCCCACATATTTTAATACTTCCAGCTCTCTTTTTGAAAGAATGTTTTGATAATTCAGTTTATCATTCACGATAATTTCTCCTTTGGCCATATTAATGATCATAAAATCTGAAGCCGAAGGCTGGCTCTGATCCACCGCGATATGGTAAAGACAAAATGCAAACCTCGGCTTACCGTTATCGGGAGAATAAATATAGAACATCCGGTGCTTGATGAGCCTGTATTGATCATTTTTATCTTTCATCCTGATTTTTGAAAGAACGCAGTAGTCTGCCCTGACTTCTTCATCCAGAGAATCCATCAGCTCATAAAACCGCAGTTCATGAATGTATTTTTTGAGCCTGTCGTCCGGATGTATTTTTTTAATGATCTCTTCTTCCCAGATAGAATTGATTTCCGACTGATCTTCCTGCATACTTAGGCCCAGTTCCCCGGCAGCTTTGGATTTGTACACATAGCTTTTTTCCGTCTGCATATCACTTAAAACAGCTATCGCTCCTTCCATCTGTGCATACACCAACGCTCTCTGCTTATACATTTCTATATCAAGCCTGCATTTTCCGGATGGTTTATGCAAAAGGCGGCTGTTCAGTTTTTCTATGATTTCCATAAATGGTTATTTATAAGTATTGGCAGGATATGGGTTTAATTATACTTTTGCTAAAATAATAATTTACACCCAGCTAAAGAGGATGAAAAGACTGATTTTAAGTTTATGTGCTGTTTTCCTTATACAGAAGACGTCTGCACAGACATTGGAAAAGATGAACTGGTTCAATGAGCCCGAGAAATGGGAGATCAAAAATAACAGTCTGTCGATGACCGTCACTCCGCAAAGTGATTACTGGAGAATTTCCCACTATGGATTCACAGTAGATGATGCACCGTTCTACTATACAACGTATGGCGGAGAATTTGAGGCTAAGGTAAAGATCAGCGGGAATTACAAAGCCAGATTCGACCAGATGGGACTGATGCTGAGAACGGATAAGGAGAATTATATAAAAGCCGGCATTGAATTCGTAGACGGAAAATACAACCTCAGCACTGTGGTGACGCATGGGACAAGTGACTGGAGCGTGATCACACTGGACAAAATTCCTTCTGCAGTCTGGATAAAAGCAGTGAGAAGACTTGATGCCGTGGAGGTATTTTATTCTTTTGATGATAAAAATTACACAATGATGCGTAATGCTTATTTACAGGACAATACTCCTGTAATGGTAGGTTTAATGGCTGCCTGTCCTGATGGAAATGGCTTTACTGCTGTTTTTGAGGGTTTCAGGGTAAAACATCTTCCTGATCAGCGGAGGCTGAAATGGCTTGAAAACAATAAATAACGATTGAATTTTTATTCGATATACAGTCAATTTTTATTCACCTCCCTTTTTCAGGGAGGTTTTTCTTTGAATAAGTGATTATTCTTTGCAGATAAGTGACAAAATCTTTATTCATTCTCCCCCGTTTTACTGATAAAATTCACATCAATTGTACCACATTATGCTGTTTAATGTGTATAAAATCATTAATTTTACATCTTAAACTAGATTTGTTTAACTGCAAAACACAAAACACAGAATTATTTCATGAAAAAAAACACATTCAATTATTTCCAATACTTAAAAAATCCGGCCTATACCATGACTGTTATTAATAAATTTTCGCACTAATCAAGCGGGAAATTAGCTTGTATATGCATTTATGAAGGCCTGGACATTGCTTTTTGTAATCCTGTTTTGGAACATTTACAAAAAATATCATATTTCCGCGTGTTATATTATTAACAATGGATTTTTGAGAACCATTGTTAAGGACTGCTATGACTTTACAAATACCGCCGAAAGCGGCAGCCAAATTCTTTCTGGTATACATGCTACTAATACCGTATTTGCAATGATAAATACATTTTTTCACACCATCGAAAATAAACAAAAACTAACTACAATAACCACTGATAGTGGAGCGGAAATGTCTGCTGAAAATGGCAATGACCATACCGGCCTGTTTAACAATCCAGAGCTTGAAAATCCCAATTTTAAAAGGAAAAGCATGGGAACTGACTATCCATCCGGGAAAATTAAACTCAGATGCACACGTTCTAAAAGAACTATCGTTGAAACAACTCTCATTAAATCCAATTTTATATGAACGGAAGAATCTTAATCGCTGATGATCACTATGTAGTAAGGGCAGGGACTGCTTTGGTATTAGAGTCCGCTTATCCAAAATTTAAAATAGATTTTGCCGAGAATTATGACCAGGTAAAGGAGCATATATCCCAGGATGAGTATGATCTCCTCTTTCTTGATATTGATATGCCGGGAACCCAGTATAAAAAAATGATTTCTGAACTTAAAAGTATCCAGAAAGATCTTAAAATACTTGTGTTTTCAGGCCACGACAAGAATGTTGCCATACAGTACATCCGTGAAGGTGCTGAAGGGTACCTCAGCAAACAGAGCAGTGAAACAGAGATCAGGGAGGCAGTAAAATCTGTTATCCAGAAAGGCTTCCATTATCCCAAAGAACTGATCGGGCTTATTATACAGAATAAAAAAAGCAACCCTTCGGAAAAACTGTCTTCGCGGGAATATGAAATTTTTAAATTGCTGGCCAAAGGCTTAGGAAACCTTGAGATTTCAAATAAACTGGACATCAAGATGTCTACTGTAAGCACCTACAAAAAAAGGATATTCAAGAAACTGAATGTCTCTAATATCGCAGAACTGATCAAAGTACATGAAATGATTCATTAAGAACCGTAAAGCGGCACTATAATTTTTAATTGATACAGGTACTCAGCTGAACTTCAGTTTATAACCTTGAACAGAACAGCGATCTTATATTAAAATTTGTTAACAAAAAACAAATACCACATAGATACCACACGAATAACCCATTTTTTTGATGTTTTTAAAGAATTATTGTGTTATTTTAACATATAATTCATTATTTATGCTATAAATCAATAAAAGATTCAAAAAGCAGAAGATTCATTTATAGTGCAGGGCATAATATTTGCAATTAGTTTACAAACACCTTCTAAACTCAATATTATGAATGCAGCAGATCTTAAAATTAAAAACTTAGTTGAATACAAAAAACAGATTTACACCATCACTGAAATATTTCAGGGAACGGGTCATGATTATTTTGTAAAAATTGAAAATGATGTTCACAGTATTTCAGTCCCGGCAGATTCTATCACCCCTATCCGGATCACAGAAGAATGGCTTGAAAAGTTTGGCTTTTTACGGACTTACAGTTCCGAGCAGAGAATCCGTTATGAAAGACCGGAAACGTTTATGAAATATGATATTGATTTAAGTTCAAAAAAGATCCTGGAAGGCTTAAAAATATACGGTAATTCTATTAAATGCAGATATATTCATGAGTTTCAGAATATTTTTTCCTGCCTTTTCGGAAAAGAGCCGGCTACTTCCCATTTTGGACTATTGAAGACAGAGTCTTAGTTTATTATTATGTTGATTATAGAGAAACCGCTGCTTTCGCAGCGGTTTCTTATTTTTATATTGTTTTTACGGAACCGGATTCCCCTTTCGTTTGGGCCTGCTGTTCCATTAGCTTTTTGAGTCTTCTTTTTTTGGCATTTTCGCGCTGTTCTTTACGGAAATCCCATGGTGAAACTGCTTTTTTATCCTGCCATAGGCCCAGCTTCCTGGCTTTTGCTGTGTCCTGCATCTTTCCCAAATCAGTGTCTTTGGAATAGGCATAGTACCACCATCCGTATCCGGCTTTTATAATCTCTTCTGAAAGGTATTTTCCGTTGTCATAATATACTTTGGCAACTGAGCGACCATAGCGGTCTTTATTGGTTTCTGTAAATATAACCTGCCTGTCGAAAACCTGATCTGAAGTAAATTTTTTGGCATTCTTTCCGAAGGGCTGTCTTTTTTCAGGGCAGTCCACTTCCGCCAGCCGGAGTTTCTTCTGTACATTTCCATCCAATAAAACCGTAATGGTGTCTCCGTCTGAAATCCCGATCACTTTAGCTGTTGTCTGCGAGAAAAATGAGAGGGGAAGGCATAATAATACGGAAAGAAGTATTTTCATGATGCGAAATTATGTATTTTATTTCAGAAATCCTTTTGCCAGAGGGGGTTTTAGCTACATCACACAATAAAAAAAGGAGGCTTCTGCCTCCTTTTGTCTGTATCAGTGATCTGTTAAAAAATAAGTTCGCTTCTTTTTATATTAATTTTGTGTTTTTTTAATAAGCGGGATTAAGAAGCTTGCTTAAAGATCATGCTACAATTATATTTATTCATCATTTATGTTTTCTAATAAAATTTACCATTTGCGTGAAGAATCAAATTTCATTTAACCTTCATTTTACATCTGGTGAATTTTATTGAGACAAAGTAACGACATTGACGGATAAAATTATCTATAAACAGCATCGATATATGTCGATAAAGACGTCGATATTTATCGACACGAAATATTCCAGCGGTAAGAAGTGAAGAAAAACCTTTTAGAAATACTATATTTTATGGGTATTGATGAGGTCAATCAGTTCGACAAGATTTTCTATTTTTAATTTTTCAAAAATATTTTTCTTGATGGTGCTTACGGTGTTCTGCTTTATATCCAGATCATTTGCGATTTCCAGATTCCCGTACCCTTCTGCATACATTTCTGCAATCTGCAATTCCCTTTTGGTCAAACTGCCAAGCGGATTGATTAAACCGGGATTCTGAACCAGCTGCAGCATTAAGTTCCGGGACAACGGAGAAAAATATTCGCCTTTATGCACAATATCTGAAATAGCCTGCCTTATTTGTTCCTCATCACTTAGCTTGCTTACGTACCCACTGGCTCCGGCTTTAATAAATTTGAGCACGTGAAGATCTTCTTCAAGACCTGTGAAAACCAAAATTTTAACATCCGGATTCTCAGCTTTCATTTGTGGCAAGACATGGAGACTGTTTCCATCCGGAAAATGGGCATCAATTATAGCAATCTCTACCCCATTCTTTTTCATCATCTCTACAATCTGCTGTGAGGATGAGGTCTGATAAATTTTAGCATTGGGAACAATTTCATCAATCAGGATCGCCATTCCCTGACGCACAATACTGTGGTCATCCGCCAAAAGAAATACAATCTCTTTATTTTCACCTGGTGCTTCCATTATTACTGATGCTTAAATTTATTCTGAATGTTACTTTTGTCCCTTTATGAAGCTTACTGGAAACGGATATATCCCCATCAAAAAGCTCAATGATTTCTTTACATAAGCTTAATCCCAATCCGGCACCGAAATTATCAATTTCATCGGATATCATTCCCTGATAATAAGGTTCAAAAATTTTCTCAAGATCAGAATCGGAAATTCCTACACCGGTATCCGCTATGGTTGTGATCAGAGAAATCCTGTTTTCATCTATTGGTTCGGTAGCCATTGTAAGGTCGATCTGTCCGTTTTCTGTAAATTTGTTGGCATTCCCCAGAATATTCATAAAGATCTGGTTGATTTTTATATTGTCTGAATTGACAACGGTATTTTCCGGTATCCTGTCTGTTACCAGGAATTTATTATTCCGGGTTTCTATGTAAGGCGTAATGGCTGTTACAATAGAATTGATTTCATCTTTAAGATTGAATACTGTTTTTACGAGCTTCTTTTCTGTTTCCTGGTTTTTTGTGTATTCCAGGATCTGATTAGACTGGATAAGAAGGGTGCTGTTAGTGAATTTTATAGATTTAAGATAATCTTTTGTGGTTTCATCTTTTGTGGTCCTGTTGATTTTATCTATAAAAATATTGATAATTTTCAGCGGAGACATCAGCTCGTGGCTCAGCATTCCGAGAATTCTGTTTTTGAAATTAAGACTCTTTTTAATTTCTTCATTCGCGGAATTAAGCTTCATTTCGTAGATAAATGCCATTCTTGTAAAATACATAATCAGAATTGATACTATAAACATCAAGATCATTAATCCAAGTACGAGATACGTCCTGATTTTATTATTATCTGAGCTCTGCTGGTTATACTCTTTTTCCAGATCAGAGGTGAAGTCTTTGATGGCTTTTTCGTAAACATTGATCAGCCCGTTGCTGTAAACCAATAATTTACTGAAATTCCCATAAAATTTTATATTTTCACGCTGGTTCTGAACAGTGGACAGCTGGATCTTTTTAACTTCAGAGGTATAGTGCCTGTCCATGGACTTTACCAAACTGTCCATCCTTACTTTTACTTTAGATATTTTGGCGGGCTTATTATTGGTTAAGGTAATAACAGTACTTTCCTTCCGTACATTCACTTTACCGGATATGGCATCTTTTAAACGTCCCATCAGACCTTTTTTCCTGACTGTATCAGAATAGGTCCGGGTCTGGATATTCAGGTCTTCAAAGTTGTCCTTATTTTTGTACTTTTCCAGCTCATACTGCTGATCCTGGATTTTCACAGGCGGTTTCAGAGAGGATTGATATACAGAGTCTATAACCGTTTTCAGCTTTGTGATTTTCAGGGTATCATTTTTCTGCTGCGCCAATCTGTTTTTCAATCCCGGGCTGGTTTTCCCATAGTCGTTTATCTTTTCGAAATTACTGTTAAGCTTTCTGAGAGACTGAAAGTATAATTTCAGATCTTTATCGTCCTGGGTCACCATATATTTCTGAAGGTAATTCTGTGCATCCATGAAATCTTTCCTCGAGCTGTCCGTTAAACCGCCCAATGCCCTGCTTTCCTCCAATTGATTCTTAATAAACTTCAGTTTCTTTTCATTGACAAATTCGTTATAAAAAAATATGGCTATAATAACCTGTATCAACAAGATACATACGATCAATGAGTAATGAACAACTTTCCTCAGTCTAAAATTTAAGAATTTATATTTCATATCTGTTATCAGCTAATTAATTTTCTGATTATTTAAGTCTGTCTGGTATTAGTTTTTAAAAAGGCAATTTCATCAGTAAAATGGACACAACTGTATTCATCCCGCCAGCAAAGTTAAAGTAATTTTTATCTTTTTATAATAGTAAATATCTGATATTATATAGAATTTAATCCGGCTCAGAATCATAAAAACCGAACAAAACCATGCGATTTCGCACAGTTTAAGTATATTTTTTAGATCAAATATAATATTCAAAACAATAATGGATAATTTTTTCTGAGTGTACAATTCCCTTTTCTGTTCAAAAATAATGATTTAATCCCAACTAGTGCTTAAAGAATAAGCATATCACTGAAATCCGTCATAATTATTTTATCCTGACATCAAATTTACATTATGAAAAGCTTAGAATTCCTACTGCTTTTATGCTTTTTTTTATGGTGTTTGCACAAAACAAGAAAATTTTATCATAAAGAAAAAACAAATATTTCCTCTGTATTGCTTATTTATAAAATGAAATGGCTTTATTTAATATTGAATTCAGATTAAATGATTAATACGGGAAATGCTAACCTGTTTTTGTAGAATATTTACAGATTAGCCAGTTGAAAATTTAAGTCCTTAATATATTCCGGATCAGAAGATTAATCCTGGTGATCCTTTTTAAATTTTTGAAATAAAAAAAGGTTCCATAAAATCATTTCATACCCATACACAACATCTTCCAAAGGAATGGTAAGTATTCTGTACCCCATAAATGATCCGGGATTGTAATTCACAATGGGCGATTCCAGGCCTGTACCCGTCAGGATCCCGTTTACAGCAAGAAAACCGGGCATTAAAACCAGATAAATAAATGATGCTTTGCCGATCCATCTCACATTCAGGATGAAATATAAAACAAAGAGACTTAAAGCAGTTGATACAAAAGTGATTAATGTGTAGATCCTGTCGTTAAAAAAAAGACCGACAACCAGCGCAAAAATTATACTTAAAATAACAAATATCTTTTCAGGAAGCGGTTTCCAGCCGAGACGGAAAAATTTATCCAAACAGAAATAGGTAAATACACATGAAAAAGGAATACAGAAAAAGAACATTATCTCTTCCACGGGCAGTTTAAAAAACTTTATGCCTGAAATATACCAGTCATTGAACCACCAAACTCCTATTTCTGTAAACCATGCATCCCAGATTATAAAAAACAAAGCAACAATAAATGAAGCTGAAAAAAATGCCCCAAAATGCCTGTTGAATTTTATTTTAGGATGAAAGGAAAATATAAAACAGATGAATACCGTAAAAAAATTGATTAAAAGGTAGGTGTAATGATGCATTTTTACGACTTTTTGTTGAAATACATTTTAAAATATTTTACAGGAACCCATAAAAAACCGAAACATTCGCCCTTTTCCTTTCCGGTATGTTTGTGATGCTGTTTGTGGGCACGTCTTATGGCCAGTAAATAAGGATTTTGAGTGTCTCTCAGGAACCTGATCCGTTGATGAATAAAAATATCATGAACAAAAAAATAAGCCATCCCGTAAATAGCAATTCCCAGAGCAATATAAAAATAGATGTTATAATCATTAACAGTTCCGTAGTACATCAAAGCAATTGTAGGAACAGCAAAAATCAGGAAAAAATAATCGTTTTTTTCCACATGCCCTTCATTACTGTGATCGTGATGATCCCTGTGAAGCATCCATAGAAAACCGTGCATGACATATTTATGGATCAGCCAGGTCATTCCTTCCATGATGAAAAATGTAAGTAATACAACAAGAAAATTCATGCCTCTTATTTTTTATTAAACATTTGCTCTAAAATTTCATAGCGGTATCTGAAAATATGTTCAATCTTTTTCTTCACAAAAAGTGAATGGGCAATTTCGCCCAAAAACCCGAATGGCAATTCATAATCAACGGTGTCTCTCATTAAAACACCTTCTTCGTTAAGAATAAATTCATGAAAGTGATTCCAGAGTTTATAAGGCCCTTTCTGCTGAAAATCTGTAAAGCTTTTCTGAAAAGATACCTGTCTGATTTTTGTTCTCCAGTTCATTTTTATGCCTAGCAGCGGGGAAACATGATAGTCGATGATCATTCCTTCGTAAATCTCATCGTTTTGCATTTTTGTGAGAACTACAAATTTCATATCTTCAGGAGTAATTCTCGAAAGATTGTCCGCAGAAGAAAAAAATTTCCATGCGGTATCTATATCACAATTCAACTGCTGCTCTCTGAAAAGTCGGTGTATCATTTTATTTATTTTATAGGAATGAAGTTTTATACTGAAGATAGCTGCTCATCATCAGGGAAATTTTTCTGCTGTTAGAGATCCTTACCCTCTTGTTAATGATGGTATGAGCAGATGTCCTCTTGATTTTTTTGAACAGTGAAATATAATAACGGTAAGCCAGATAAACGCCGAATCTTGATGAACTGGGAAGCTTTTTAATTCCCAGCAAAGCCTCTTTAAACTCTTCCTCAATATCTTTTTCAATATCAGATTTTATTTTGTTGTCAAAAAAAGAAATATCCACATCCGGAAAATAGCTGCGGCCTAAAATCTGGTAATCATCTTTCATATCTCTGAGAAAATTTACCTTCTGGAATGCAGATCCCAGCTTCATTGCAAATGGCTTCAATCTTTCAAATTCGGAAGAATTACCTTCAACAAAGATATGAAGACACATTAATCCTACAACTTCTGCGGATCCCAAAATATATTCATTATAAAGCTCCGAATTGTAGTCTATTTTCTGAAGGTCCATCTCCATGCTTTTTAAGAACTGCTTAATTAAATTCAGATCGATGCCGAACCGGTGGACCGTATCCTGAAATGCCTGCAAAATAGGATTTAAAGAAATTTTATATTCCAGCGCCTGAAATGTTTCCTCCCTGAAACCTTTCAGCAGCTTTTCTTTATCATAACCATGAAAGCTGTCTACGATCTCATCTGCAAGCCGTACATATCCGTATACAGCGTAAATAGGATTTCTGACTTTCGGGGACAGTGCCAAAATGCCCAGAGAGAAGCTTGTACTGTACTGTCTGGTCGTTTCTTTGCTTATGCGGTAAGATAAATCGTCGAATAACCTTTTCATAATTATTGATTTTTGGTGGCTTCAATAGCAGCAATTTTTCCGGAAATGATCGATGGAGGAACACCAGGTCCGGGAACAGTAAGCTGCCCTGTATAAAAAATATTTTTCACTTTTTTGTTCCTGAGAGACGGCTTCAGTACCGCGGTCTGGGATAAGGTATTGGCAAGACCGTAAGCATTTCCCTGATAGGCATTGTAGTCTTCTTTAAAGTCTTTAATACAATAGCTCCTTTTATATTCAATTTTAGAGAGAAGATGCTCAGATCCCGTATGTTTTTCAAGTCTTGTGATCATTTCATGAAAATATTTTTCTCTTTCCTGGTCAGAATCTTCTATTCCCGGTGCAACAGGCATGAGGAGAAAAACATTCTCACAGCCTTCAGGAGCTACGCCAGGATCTGTCTTTGATGGACAACATGCATAGAACAGCGGTTTTGTGGGCCATTTTTTATCCTCATAAATTTCGGTGGTATGAAGGTCCAGATCATTTTCAAAAAAAAGCGTGTGGTGCTTAAGATTGGAGATTTTTTCTTTAAAACCTAAATAAAAAATAAGGCAGGAAGGAGCAAATACGCGCGTTTCCCAATATGATTCTTTATAATTTCTATATTCTTCAGACAGCAGTTGGGTTTCTGTATGATGATAATCTGATGAGGCAATAATGGCATCAAACTTTATTTCCTGCCCGTTCACAAGCAGAGAAGAAGCTTTTTGATGCTCAACTGTAATCTTTTCTACATTGGCATCAAAGTGAAACTCTGCGCCGTTTTCTGAAGCAATTTCTGCCATTGCATCAACTAGTTTTGAGAAACCGCCCATAGGATACCAGGTTCCCAGTTTATATCCTCCATAATTCATCAGGCTGTATAAGGCAGGTATATCTTTGGGGGCTGCTCCCAAAAAAATGACCGGAAACTCCATTAAAGTAATCAGCTTCGGGTTTTTGAAATATTTTCTGACGAATCGCTGAAAATTAGTAAGAAGATCCAGTTTCAGTGCGCTTTTAGCTATTTTGGGGGAAACAAATTCCAACCACGAATGACAGGGCTTGGTGACAAAATCTTTCATTCCCACTTCATATTTGTACTGGGCATCCGCCATAAAATCATCCAGCTTTTTACCTGCTCCGGATTCCATGTTTTCAAACAGATCTCTCATTTCCCCGTAATGGCCGGGAATTTTCATTGTGCCGTCTGAAAAAACCATTTCAAATTGAGGATCTAAAGACACCAGTTCATAAAAATCTGAAGATTTTTTTCCAAAATCAGCGAAAAAAGATTCTATGATATCAGGCATCCAATACCAACTGGGGCCCATATCAAATGTATAACCGTTTGCAGTCCTGAAATTTCTGGCTCTTCCCCCCGCACTGGTATTTTTTTCGAAAACATGAACCTCATGTCCGTCTTTGGAAACATAAGCTGCCGCAGAAAGCCCTGAAAAACCTGATCCAATGACTGCAATTTTTTTCCGCATGATCAGTTTTTTTCAAATGAATATTCTTCATATACCGTATTAATCAGGTCTTTGCTGTCGATATTGCGGCAGAAAATGGGATAATGAAAACGATCCAGCTTATTAAGAATCCGGATCAGCTGCATTTTATCTTTATAACTGAGATCTCCGGTTACAATATTCGTTGCATTTCGGATTTTACCCATCTGACGGTCAAGAGCTTCCAGGCCTTCCGGGGTAATGCTGATTACTTTATTCCGTTTGTCAACATCAGATTCCGCCTGCTCTATCCAGCCCTGTTTCAGAAGTCTTGCTATAATGAGCATGCCAACCGGCTTATCCTGAATATTCTTTTTAATAAGCTCCATCTTGGTCATTTCACCGTAAGCTTTTAAATTGATCAGGTAAATAAAATCTTCCTGTGTCGCGAAATGTGATTCTGAAATGGCAGATTTGGAATAGGTTCTCGCATATCTGTTGAGGTGAACCAATAAGGTATTTATGGCGCTTTCTGCCGTTCTTCCGGTTTCTTTACCTTCCCAGTAAGGTTCATCCATTTCATCGGGAGAGTTCTTAGCGGACATCCATGCCTTAAAACCTTCAATATCCGGTGTATAAGATTCAGATTTATTGTCCGCTTCAAATTCTTCAAGTAAAGCGGTTACATCTTTTATAATTGAATAGTGCATTTGGTGGTTATGATTAGTTTACAAATATACTAAATTAATAAATATTAAAATATAAATAAACTAAAATAATTTCAATCACCAAAAAATATTGATTCCCCAACAAATAGTAAATAATAAAAGTATTTTGTAATTGCCAAAATAATCCAAAAACAAAAGTTTAAGAATTACAATGACCATTGATTTATCTGTCGGAAAATATTCAGAAAATTGAGAAAGTAAGGTCAGTGATTATCATAAGGGAACCATTGCTTACTAATATTGAAAGTAAAGCAGAATGCAGATGTGTGAACAAACTGTTTTTTAAAATTTCAGTAAGAGCTAATAAAATCCAAGTTTTCAGAAGATATGAATAGGCAGCGAAATCTTGTCAAAAATAAAAGCAACAAAGCCCTTCGCCCAAAAGGCATTACAGGCTTCATTGCTAGAGAAAACTAATTTTCTTCACTTGTGTTTTTAACATTTAGAAAAGTATTGATAATACTCTGCCTAAAAGCTTTGTAATATATGGCGTCTTTACTCCAGTAAATAAATAAGTAAGTAAGATATTCAGAATATGTTACAATAACTCCATGTTGAAATATTAATATCTTACCACTACAATTCAATTAAAAATAATTGATAAGATGGTAGAAAAAGTTCTTACAGACATAGAGCAGTAAAACCTTCAATAAACTATTAACTGACCTGGAATTGATTACATCACAACTTTATTTTATAAAAAAACCAAAGTGTAGACAATACATTATCAGCTATCTAGCAGAATTTTGTAACTTTGTTTACGGAGAATTATTTACTGTTGTCTAAAAACACACACATGCCATCCTATCCTATTTTTTACATCACACTTCGAGTGGAATAACGGAACAGACTTATAAGTTTCACTATTTTTGAAAGATAATTTAGGAATTTCTTACAGTCATCAATTTTATACCTGCTGTAAACTTGGCAAATTTGAAATAATAAAATTAAATATTCCAAGTTATGAAAAAAGCTTACTTACTTTCAGCCTTCCTGTTTTTAAACAGTTTGAATGCCCAAACCAATTTAAGAGTGCTTACCGGCTGGGGAACACGTCTTTATGACGTTAACAATAGCGGAAATGCTATACATTCCGGAGGCTATTACAGTTATTCCACAGATACAAGTACAGCCATAGAGCCTGGTGCCGAGGCAACTAACAGGCTGAACAATGCAGGAAATGTAGCGGGAAGTATGGCTTTTACCGCAACTGACGGTTCATCTTTGAGCCAGCCGGCTTACCGTAAAAACGGAGCATGGGCCCCTATCGGTTATTTTCCCGGGGATACTCCTGGAAACAGCTGGTTTGGAGATGCAAAAGGAATTTCAACAAACAGTATATATGTAGCCGGGCAAATGTCATCAGGCGGTGCATCAAGCAGCTATCCCTTCATTTATAATACAGAAACTCATACACTGACCAAGCTTACAGGAGATCTTAACTATACCAACGGTCGTGGGACTGATGTAAATGATAACGGATTTGTGGCCGGATGGATCGATAGAGAAGATATCTTTGGAGCCGGAACGTTCCGGGTACCCGCATATTTTGACGCGGATGGAATGTTACATTACATTGATTTTAGCACTCCTGAATATGGAGAAGCCAACGATATAAATAATGCAGGACAAATTGCAGGCAATAAAGGAAGTAAAGCCTTTATTTATAACACGAATACCAATGTTTACCAATCTTTTGATGCTCCCGCAGGATATACGGATGCTGTATTTGTATCTATATCAGAAAATGGTACTGCCATAGGATATTGTGGTATGATTGGCGATAGAAATGTGATCATTTATAATCCTTCTCTGGGACCAAATCCCATTTTACTATCCGATCTTCTGACAGCTCAAAACATCCCGATCACCACATTTGATGAAAAGCTGGGCACCGGAATGGGCATATCACCAGATGGTAAATATATTTGTGGATTTGATAATACAATCCCTCCTATATTTGCTGCAGGCTGGATTGTTAAGCTAGACTCATTACTTGCTGTAGCTGATAATCCAAATAATACTAATCTTAAAATTAATATTTATCCCAACCCTGTACAGGATGTTCTTAATATTTCCAGCGACAAAATAATAAAAGCAATATCTGTATATGATGCAAGCGGGAAATTGGTAATGAACAACCAACCAGCTAACGAGAAAAGTATTAAAATTGATTTATCTATGTTGAAAACGGGTGTATATGTAGGAAAAGCGACTTTAGACGAAGGAAGTACGAAAGCTTTTAAGATTATAAAAAAATAAATTTTATTGATCATATAAAACGGTTCATCAGCAATGTTGATAAACCGTTTTTATTTGTCCGTAAATCAGAATTAATTGTTTAATTCACCTACTATATTTTTCTTTTAATAGTTTTTTTGCCACGAATACACGAATATTTTTTATTCCGTGATAACTTATCTTATTCGTGCATTCGTGGCAATATTATTTTAAATTAATGTTTTTGTATGTGCTATCTTTTATTGCATCTATTCGCGTATTCGTGGCATATTTACACAACAATTCGCTTGTAATTTAATTTTAATTCTCCGAAGTTGACTATTAAAGCTAAATCGTTTTCAGATACTTTAAGATAATTGATGGCTTGCGCTATATGTTCTTTTGCAATCTCTTTTGTCCCTTTTATTTCTAAAATAATTTCATCAAAAACCACAAAATCAGCATAAAATTTATGTGGAAGAATCACTCCTTTATAGTTTACTGTATATTCCTTTTCCCTTTCATAAAAAATTCCGGCTTGTTTCAGTTCAATTTCCAGGGCATCTTTATATACAATTTCTGAGAAACCTGCTCCTAAATTATTATGAACTTCCATACAGATACCAATAATTTGGTAGGCTTCCATTTTATAAATTAAATCCATATACTATATTTCCAATGAATGCACGAATTGTAATGATCGTTATATTCACGGTTTTAATGTTAATGATTAGTTTCAGGAGTCTTGTTTTCTGTTACTAATAAGAGCGAAAGCATAATTCAGCTGAACTGCAATAATCACAGCAATGCTTAAATAGATATTCACAAAACATAACAAGGCTCCTGTAAAATATAATAATTGTGCCCAAACTATCCGCATTTTTACAGGACTATATACCGTTTCTTTCATCTCTTCAGAAATAAAATTATGTTTTTTGGCATATTCCCAATTGATGAATAACATACTCCCCAAAAGAAAAATATTTAACCAATAAATAAAAATGGAGAATTTAAAAGAAATATGGTCGCCCAGAAAAGCGGTAGAAAATGGTAAAACAGATACAAAAAGCAGGAACAATAGATTAATCCAGGTTATATTCCTGTCGCTGCTTTTGATATATTTAAATTGCGCCGATTGACCTACCCAAAATATACCCGCCGTCATAAAGCTTAGAAAATATACAAGGAATTTCGGCATTAATGCCAGAAAAGCCAATGCCAGCTCTTTTTCGGTTGCTTGTCCATGAAATTCAGGTACTTCTATTTCGAGTACCAATAGCGTCATGGCTACGCCAAAAACGGCATCGCTCAGCGCTTCTATACGGCCTGTACTTTGTCCTGCCAATTTATTGAATGATGTCATTGTTTTAATTAAATGTTAAAAATTAGAATGATAATTAGCTTTTTTAATGTTGATTGTAAATATAAATACCAATTGTTGTTACCTGTTAATCTGCTTTATTGGAAAATTTGCTTAAAAGAATACCCACCAAAATTACGCTGTAAAACTGTCCGGCAATGCCGATAAAAGAAGTAATGAGCTTGGTAACATGATTATTGGGCGTAATGTCTCCAAAACCAATGCTGGTAAAGGTTATAGAACAGAAATAAACCAAATCGGTATAAATGGCTGCCGATGAAGATGTATCGATTCCTTTAAAAGACTGCGGGTTTTGATACATAAAATACTGCAGCATAAAAACGGATATTTCTATCAGTAAAAAATAACCGCAGACAGATGCCGAGATAATGTCTGTATTGATATATCCGGGTTTCAGTAAGAAACGCAGTAATTCTAAAAAGAGAAAAGAAAAAAAGATCACATAATTGATATTCAGCAAAGTAAAATACCAGGGAATATCTTTAAAAAACGGTATACCGATGGGAAGCAGCAGCACTATAATAAAATGAATGTTCCGGAACCAATGCCGCCAGCTGTGTTTTCCTGTAAACATAAAAATGCTTCCAAACCCCAAAACCAACATATTGACAGGCCAGATTACTCTTGTATAAAAATCTAAGTCTGTAATAAAAATACCTACAAACAAATGCTGGGCTAATGCAAACAACAGAAATTCATACTTATGTTTTTGTAAAGCATTGATGGCTTTATTCACTTTATCCATTTCATTTTTTGTGCTTAATTATTTTTTGAAATGCCACCAATACACAAATGTTTTCCTTAAAATATTAATCCAATTATTCGTGCATTCGTGGTAAAAAAACTTATGTTTTATAAATATTTTTTATCGAGTTGAAATTTATTATGCCACGAATGCACTAATGCTTTTTCTTAAAATATTAGTCCGATTTATCCGTGTATTCGTGGCAAAAAATTCACAGTGAGAAACTTTTAATTGGCCTGCCCAATATCTAACTTGTCAAACTTTCCATCGGCATTTTGATGGAATTTGAAAAACACAGGAAAAGTCCCCCAGTTTCCAGCTTTGAAGTTTCCTTTGATGTCTTTACCATCGTTTTCTACAGTATCGATGGTTAGAAATACTTCTTTACCGCAGGCATCTTTTACATAACCCTGAAAATTACGTGGGCTTCCATCGTCGGTCATGCTGGCATCTGCAGTAAATAAAGATAAAAACATTTTGCTGTCGCCAGTTTGCCACGCGTCAAAAGCTTTTTTCACGGTTTCGTTGGTAAGTTTACTTGTATCCATTTTATTATTTTTTTGAATTGTTTTTATTTGTTTTTGAGGGGAGTTGCTTTGCCCGCAGGCAGTAATGCCCTCCGCGGAAAATGCAATGAGTAAAAATTGAATAAGTTTCATATCATTGAGTTTTTTGATAACGGATGTTGCAGATAAATAATCACCAGGTTCAATAATAGGAAAGGCAGTTCGATCGCCACTCCTTTCAAATCTTTATCTGATAAATGGAGGCAGATAATTAGTAGAATACCCGCTGCCATAAGGAAATTACCATAAACAAATGTTTTAGGAAACAAAATCAATAACGCTGCAACGATTGTCACTGCTCCGTTTACCATCAGGGCTGTTTTGGAAAAATTCCATTTACTGAACATTTCAACCATTTCAGGCTTGCCCGAAAACATTGCCCAACCTTGTTTAAAGCCCATAAATACGGCTACGAGAATTAAGAGCGAATTAATAATTTTTAGTATCATAGTTTTTAATTTATCTATTATTTGTATTGATTACAGCTGCATACAGGTTCCCTTGACCAAATACTGATTCCCGTTCAGTAATTTTCTTAACTTCCATATTTTCAAATTGTATAAACAATTCTTTCAGCTTTTGAAAACTGACAGGAAAAGGCACCCACTGATTGGCGACTTCAGTATCATATTCTATGATCAGGAATTTTTTATCAGCAGATAAATAGTTTTCCAATTTCCGAATGAGAGATTCCTTATCTTCAATGTAGTGGAGAGAATTTGCCATTAAAATGCCATCAAGATTGGAAAAACTAAAGTCAAAGTTTTTAAAATCTGCTTTTAGAAAATCAATGGAAACCTTGTTATGCATTATTTTTGGTAAATTTTGAAATTGATTATCTACTGCATAAATATGGCTCCCGTTTGGCAACAGATGTGCTAAAGCATTAGTAAAAGTACCGCTGCCACAACCTAAATCTGCCCATTGCTGGAGCTTTGCAGATTCTGGAATTGCTTTTTTTATTAAGTTGATGGCTTCTTTTCCTGTCATTTTTAAATATTATTTTATAGCCACGAATGCACAAATATTTCTTTTAAATTATTACCCGTTTTATTCGTGCATTCGTGGTAATTTCATCATCCAAAAACACTTAAATTTTTCGCAATATCTTTCCCTTCATAAGGAGGAAAAACATCTAATTCCAAATCGGGATTGCCTATCAGCATTGCTTTTGTATTACTCAGAACATCAAACCCTGCTTTACCGTAATATTTTCCCATACCGGCATATCCTACCCCTCCGAAAGGCAGACTGTCTATCCAGCAATGCAGATTGGTTTGGTTAATACAGCCACCGCCAAAAGATACTGAATTGATGAAGTAATCAATATTCGCCTGGTTTTTACTGAAGAAATACGCTGCTAAAGACTTAGGTTTACGCTTAATAATTTCTACAATTTCCTTCAAATCGCTGTACACCAAAACCGGAAATACCGGACCGAAAATTTCCTGCTGCATTGCCGGATCCTCCCAAGTGCTCGGGTATAAAATTGTAGGCTCCACATAGCGTTCAGCTACGTTGTAACGGCCGCCCAACACTACCTTTTCGGGGATGATATAAGACGCTACCCTTTCTGTATCGTGTTCACTGATCATCCTTGCAAAATCGGGGCTTTGGCTTGGGTCTTCCCCATACATTTTAATAGTTGCCTTTTTCAGTTTATCAAGAAATTCATCGGCGATGCTTTCGTTTACATACACATATCCCGGAGCGATGCACCACTGCCCGGAAATTGCCATATGTCCCCAAAGTATACGGTCAACCGCAATATCAAGATTAGCCGTTTCGTCTACTACAGTTGGATTTTGACCGCCCAGTTCCAGAACGATTGGTGTCAGGTTTTCAGCTGCAGCACGCATTACTACTTTGCCCACGGCAGAACTTCCTGTAAAGAATATAAAATCAAAAGGCAACTCCAATAATGCAGTAATTTCTTCTCTTCCCCCGGTAACAATATTTACGGCTTCCGGTTCAAAATATTTTGGAATTAAATCTTGAAAAAGTGCGGCAACAGTAGGTGTTGTATTGGCAGGCTTCAGAATAACCGGATTTCCTGCCGCCAAAGCAGCAATGGCAGGGTCAAGCAGCAATAAAATCGGGGCATTAAACGGGCCAATAACCAAGGTTACACCAAAAGGTTCTTTGTAAATAACACCTTTGTTGCCGGTTTCTTCCAGACCTTTTGGAATGGCAACCTGTTCCGGAGCCATCAGCTCTTTCAGGTTTTCTTTGTAATATTTTATGTTGCCAAGCGGAACCGTAATTTCAAATAATTGCTCAAACGGCGGTTTGTTGAAATCGGTTTTTAAAGCCTGGCAAAAAACATCCTGGTTTTCTGTAAGCATTTTTTCCAGTCTGTTTAGCTGGTCTATACGCCACTCATAATTTTTAGAAACATCTGTATAAAAAAACTCTTTTTGTGTGTCGAAAATTGATTGGTATTTGTTCATAGTTGTAATAATTTGATTGTCCGTTTTGCGAACTGGTTATATTTTTTACCACGAATGCACAAATTTTCGTAAATTAAATCAAGTGAAAACTCCGTTATAAATGAATAGTTAAATTTGTGCATTCATAGTTATTTTCACTTTGCTTTCAGTTAAATAACAGTTATTGTTTGTTCTAATTTTTAAGCAAATCCGCCATTTATTCCAATATTCTGTGCTGTTATCCATTGTGCTTCATCAGATATTAGAAATGTAATAACATTTGCAATATCATAAGTTTCGCCAATACGATTGAATACTGACATTGATGCCAACCGGGCAATGGTTTCATCGGTTTTCCCATGTGTGAAGAGTTCTGTGTTTACAGGGCCGGGAGAGACTGAATTAACAGTAATGTTCCGGTTCCCTACTTCTTTTGCAAATACCCTGGTCATTTGTTCCACTGCTGCTTTTGTAGCAGCATAGGTACCATAGGCCGGCATAATCAAACGCGTGACGGAACTTGAGAAATTGATCACTCTCCCACCATCTTCCAGCCGGGTTGCGGCTTCTCTCATGGTATTGAAAGTGCCTTTGACATTAATATTAAAAATCCGGTTAAAATCTTCGTCAGTAGTATCTTTAATTGATTTATAAATGGAAATTCCTGCATTATTAATCAGTATGTCCACTTTGCCAAAATGAGTAATGGCAGCATCAAAAAGATGTTTTACTTCTTCTGTTTTGCTTACATCGGCTTTTATAGCAATCGCTTTTCCGCCTGTATTTATGATTTCGGTCACCACATGATCTGCTTCAGCTTTTGAAGATGCATAATTAATAACCAATGATCCACCTTTTAAGGCAAGTGTTTTTGCAATGGTAGCGCCAATGCCTTTTGATGAGCCTGTGACGATAATTACTTTTTCTTTTAATGTGTTCATATAGTGTGTTTTAAAATTTATATTTTGTGAGTTATATTCTTGATTTATCATATTATTATTTAACCACAAATATTACTTCAGATGATGTTGCATTTTGCAATCAGCCCGCCTGACACAAAACCCTTGTTAGCGGTAGTTTCTCTTCCAATTAATCATTTCATTAATTTCTTCCTCAGAAAAATCTCCACTTATTTCGGCTTTTACACCTGATATAGTTTCATTTACTATCGGAGCAGATACTATTTTGTGATTTAAAACTATGGCAATAGGTTTGCCTTTATTTTGCATTGTCATAGCTCTGAAACTTTCTCCTCCCTTATAATTAAAGCTTATGTTTATTGTTACTCTACCAAGAACATCAAAGTCTTTTGTAATTCTTTCAATATCGTTTGCCGAAACTGAAGGATTAGCAGATAATTTTAAATTACTGAAAGACAGGTCTTTGCCATTATAATTTTCAACTGCATAAAATCCATCTTGTTTATTGACTGTTATAGGTTTTTGTTTAACAATTTTATTATTATCTATTTCTCGTGCTTCCCTGATTCTTGTCTGTATCTGCTCCACTTCCTTTTCTATGTTTGGTATAAAATTTCCCAATTTAGTTTTGAGGCGGGAAATGTGGGCATTTCCGGTTTGAGAAAAAGAGATTACTGTTACGCCGTTCTTTTCCACCCTGGTTTTAAGATTTGGCGGATGCGTATAATAGAGGTAGAGGCTGTCAATTTCTTCTTCAGAAAAATTTGACTGCAAATGTTTTGACAACATTTTGGCTAATGCTTGCTTGTCCGCTAAGGTGGTTTTTAGTTCTACTAATTTAAGGCTGTCACTTTCTATTGGATGATAATACAGAAGAGAACTCATTATACTTTTAGTGTAAGGAATAACGAACCTGCCTTCATTTTCACTATAAGTTTTAGTGATAAAAGAAATCTTTTGGTCTTTAGTTTGCGAACATCCAACTGTCGAAACAAAAATCATTAATATGAGGATACTATTTTTCATAAAATTACCACTAACTCGCCGATTGTTGCAAGCTTTCATTTGTTGTTATTTGTAATTGTTTTTAAAACTCCACATCATCTGCCACATTTCCGCCTTGTTCCTCAGCAAATTTTACAGCATATTCTTTTTGTTTTTGTTCTCTGTAATCGAGGTATTGTTGTATGGTAATTGTTTTTTCGCCGTTATTTATAATTTCGGTTACCACATTATCGGCATCAGTTTTTTAAGTGTCATAGTTAATGAACAAATGTAGCACCTTGAGGCAAGCGTTCTGGCAATAGTGGCTCCAATGCCTTTGGATGTGCCTGTTATGATGATTACTTTTCTTTTATATCTGACATTTTTTTAATACTTAATGTGAATGATATTTTTTTATTAATTAACAGATTGACAACTATTTGAACAATCCAAAATTCTCCAACGGAACAGTTAGTACCAGCCAGCCCAAAATTTTGTTGCCTGTTGCTTTATCGCTTTGGTACATCATCATTATTTGTGGGGTAAGCCATTTTAACAGCTTTATATCGCCACCCAAAATAACCCGATTGCGTGTAAATTGTCCGTTATCAAGGCTGAGGTATACTTCATTGTGCAGAAAAACACTGGCTTGCTTTTTAAAAAGTTCTGTTTTGTGGATAATTCCCAATCTGTTCCTGTAAAAAGAGAGGTCGTCACCTGTTCTAAACCTGTGGAAATACATATTTCGGTCAGCGATCGTCCAGTTTTTTGCAATAGGAAAAGATAGCGTAGCCATAGCCAATAGTTGGTTTTCTACTAATGTACTCCCATTATCCAGATCTACATTTACGTGAGTATAACCCGGTGTAAGCGTTAAATATTTGTTTATTCTGAAATTTGGCAACACTAAAAGAGCTTTTACCTTATCAGTAGGGCTAAAACCGCCATAAATGAGCAATTTGTTGTTTTTTGGAATATCCATACTCACGCCGGCCACTAAAAAGGAACTCACACCATCAATGTCCTGTGCTTTTAAATGCTGTGCCGAAAAAACAAAAAGCATCATACTAAATGCTACTGTTTTAAATGGTTTTAAATTCATTTTAATTGAATTAAATGCCACGAATGCACGAATATTTTTCACCGAAAATTTATTTATCCGTGCATCCGTGGCAAAAATTATTTCTAAACCAAAAAAGGAAAACGAAAAGCAGTATTCTCTTCATTTTCCTTTTCATTAAAACCGACTATTATTCTGCCAGTGCCTTAATAACCAGTTGAGAAGCTAAATAACTGCTGTGTTGCTGTTGTGCAGTAATCAGTTTTCCGTCTTGTACGGCAAAAGGTTCTAATGCCGGTGCACATTCAAAATTGGTGTTTGGATTTTTGCGTGCTTCTGTTTCAATCGTATATTCGTTTACTTTTTTTCCGAACATTTGGTTGATGATTTCTTCTTCACTATCCGCAAATCCGGTCCAGGTTTTACCATCTGCCAAAAGCTTTCCGTCGCTTAATTTTGTCCATAATAGTAAAGATGTTCCATGGCAGATTAAACAGGTAATTTTTCCTGCTTCATAAAAATCAGCAATTAGCTGATGCAGCTTCACATCATCTTTAAAAGTAATTAAAGGTGCACCACCACCTGCTACACAAATAGCATCGTAATCAGCAACATTTATATCAGCAATCGGAATTGTATTTTCCATCCATTTGCCAAATGTTGTGTGGTGCACAAAACCAATACTGATAAGGTCATTTGGATAAGCACCATTAGGGTTTTCCGGGTTACTGTGGCCATCAAAAACTACTGCACCGCCATTAGGCGATGCTACATCCACATCATAACCTGCGTTGACGAAATCGAAAAAAGGCCTTGTCATTTCTTCGGCAAAAAATCCTACCTGCATTCCTTCAAGTGTTGCAACATTGGAAACCAGACATAATACTTTTTTCTTAGGATAAGTATGCTGACCGTGTATTCTTATTACATTGTTTTGTTCGCTCATATTTTTGTTTTAATTAAATTGAAAAGTAAGCTACTATGGATTTGAAATACATAGCCTGGTTACAAAAAAAGTTTGTTTTGCCACGAATGCACGAATAAAATATAATTCCATATTCTAAAAATATTCGTGCATTCGTGGCATTTTAATAAGTTAAATTGAAAAAAGGCAGCTAAACATTCTTAACTGCCTTATCAGTTATTATTATCTAGTGGTATAGCCACCATTTGAGAAGATGGTTTGTCCGGTAATCCACCATCCATCAGTTACCAAGAAAGTAATTAACGGAACGATGTCTTCTGGATCTGTTAATCCTGTTTTACTGAAACTACTTAATGCTGCCGCAGATTTGTTGTAAGCTGCAGAACCTTCTGTTTCCTGTCCGTAGAAGAAAGGGGTTTCCATTGGTCCCGGACCTACTGCCGTTACTGAAATACCTCTTGGACCAAATTCCTTGGATGCTGCACGTGTATAATGCTCAATAGGAGCTTTACTACCCGGATAAATAGCATAATCATTTGTATAAGCTGCTAGTAACGAGCTTACAATTGTACAGATTTTACCATTATCTGCTAATTTTTTACCAGCTTCCTGTAAGAAGAAAAAAGCAGCTTTTGAGTTTACAGCAAAGATTTTATCATAATCTTCTTCTGTAACGTTTACGATAGGTTTTTTGATAACCATACCAGTAGTATTCACTGCAATATCAACTTTTCCATATTTTTCAATTGCCGCATCAAACAATTTTGTATTGTTTTCCACAACGGTTAAATCTCCTTGTATTGCAAAAGCCTCTCCCCCTGCAGCAATGATATCCGATACGGTTTTATCTGCATCAGCTTTTGTTCCATCACTATTAAAATGTACAACAACCTTGGCTCCTTTTTTTGCAAAATCCAATGAAATTAATCTCCCTAAATTTTTTGCTCCACCACCTACAATGGCTACTTTGTCTTTTAAATCGTTTCTTGACATTCTTCAATTGTTTTTAAATGTTACTTACAAAAATCAACAATGAAAATCATGTTTATATGGTAAACTTTTCGGAAGTTGTTAGATTTTCGGAATTCCTTTGTGTTTCTTCTTTAAATTCACCTGGAATTGTTCCGTCTTAGTAGAAAATTAGCATCTTTATATCATACAATCCTCTGGTATGCGTTTTATTTTATTATTTCTATGGAAATTTAAAAGATTTTGCCTCCGTTAAGTGGCTGTTATACAAATTAAATCCTTTGTTTAGTTTAATTGACTTTATTATTAAATTAGCAAACAATAAATACTTTAAAATTTCACCGAAAAATGATTAAATACATAACCATATACATATTTCTTTAGCAGGTTACTGTCTCTTATTCAAAACAAGAAACCAAAAAGGAAACAGAAAAGCCATAAAAAAACTAATAAAATCAGAATTTCGCACATACATTAACTTTTATATAGGCACCCAATTTCCTGCTAATGAGACGATCAAAAAAGGTTCTTATTTTCCAATACCCTGAACCTAGGATATCAGGCCTTTTGCAGAATCATTTTAGTTTTCACTTTCTGTTCATAAAATCATTATGCATTCCTGTCATTTTTTTTCACACTTACAAAGTTCAGTATTCTCTGATCCTGGCTAATAACGTGTATGAAATACCTCTGTTTTATTTTGTAAAAGTGAAGAAAATCTGGCACAATAATATGCTAGATGTGTTAAGTGAATGGATCTTCAAATCATTCTGGACAAAATTATAAATGCAGCCGTATAACGAATTCTCTACATAGGAATTAATTTTAGTAGTATCTGACCGTTTTTTTAGAAATTGAAAAAATATTTTGCCAGTTAAAAAAAACTTTATATATTTGCACCACTGAAAACGACGGTACAGTCGTTATTCAGGAGAGATGGCAGAGTGGTCGATTGCGATAGTCTTGAAAACTATTGACTGTAACAGGTCCGGGGGTTCGAATCCCTCTCTCTCCGCTTAGGGAGACGTTTATTTTTTAACGTCTCCTTTTTTTATGCTCCATATGTATTGATTTTCAGTTGGTTACATAGTTTTGTTTAAATATGGAAAAGTGTTCGAGTTTTTCCAATGTTTTTTAACGAAAATATATTTGTCTTCAAAATTTTCATATTATCCATTATTTAGTGTTCAATATTCCTTTGCCCAATCAATTTCGCAATTCAAGATTAGCATCTTTTTTAAAGGATCTGGCTAACATATATAGGAAATCTAAGATAACAAGGGCTTCATCTTCATTAATGTTTATTCCATTTTTTCTCATGATTTTTATCGCTTGAATAGTAGAGACCATCCGCCCAGAAAAATATTTTGTACTTCGATTGATATTTTTCTCAATAGTTTTTAGAACTTTTTCAGTTTTAGTATTGATTAAACCATCATACATTATTAATTTTTTTAGAATTGGATTGATTTGTATAGCCTCAAATTCCTTTGTAGATACATTTATTTGAGATGGCGTAAACATACTTGCAATATGTCTTTTACCAACAAAGTCTTGAAGTTTATAGATTTGAAAAATATTAATGTGATCTTTCGTCCATATTTCTTTATGTTTATAAAAATCCACATTCAATTTCTGTGTAAGATGCTGTAATCTCTCGTTTAAATTATAAGTAATTTCATTATGCTCTTTTTTCATTTCTCTGAAATCTTCGAAGTCTATTTTTCCAGTCAGCAGGTATCTTCTTGCTTTTGCTAGGAGTTCCTTATTCTGAGAAATTTCTGCAAGAAGGCCTTTTTTTCATTTAATGCTTGCCTTCTTGCTGTGAATATATTTTCATCTTCGAGAATGAGATCAAAAAGTGCATATATATTGGGAAGAAGGGTAATTTTTTTTAAGAGAAGTTCGTATGATTTTTCCAGAAAATCTGCTCTAAATCTACCTTTACATTTAGAAGTATTACAATGATAATAGCTATATTTTTTATGTTTACCCTGAGAGGTACTGCCTGTTAATGTTCGTCCGCAAAAAGGACAATTTATGAATCCTCTAAGTGGGAAGAGATATTTTGTTTGAAGTTTTGATTCCCTCTGTTTACGTTTACTTTTGAGTAATAATTGAACCTTACGGTAAAGGCTTTCAGATATGATAGGCTTATGAATACCTTTTACGTATTGAATATCTTCATCTTTAGTTGCTTTAACTGTAATTATTCCACAATAAATGGGATTGTGCAATATCTTCCAAAAATTGTTCTTGCTGCATGTAGACCTTTTTGAACAGTCATCATTCTAACCTGATTGATCGAATATGTGCCTTTTGCAAACTGTTCAAAAGCCCATTTAATTAAATCTGCCTGCGGTTGTTTAGGCTTCATGATTTTTCCGCCTTCTTGTGTAGACTGGTTAATATATCCCATTGGAGCTCTTCCTGGCCATCTTCCCATTTTTCTAGCTCTACGCATTCCATCTGAAGCATTTCGCCCCCTTCTATTGTTTTCAGCTTCAGGTATCGAAAGATATACAGCAAGCATCACTATACTTTCAGGGACATCAAAATCGATTGGTTGGTCAATAGCAAATGGTTTTGCGTTCAATCCTCTTAGAATACCAAGCATTTGATAAGCATACTCAATATTTCGACTAAAGCGATCCCATTTAATAAATAGTATATTATCAGCAGGTCTTTCTCTATTGTTTTTTAATATTTTAATAAGTTCTTTCCATTCTGGTCGATTAAAATCCTTTGCTGAAAAGTCCTCTCTGAAGAGTCCTTTAACAATAATTTGGTTCAGTTCACAATATTTCAACAATCTTTCTTCCTGTTCAGGAAGAGAATAGCCTTTTCTCATTTGTTCGTCAGTACTAACTCTGACATATAAGTATGCTGATTTCATAAATATAGGTTTATGAAATATTAACGGTTAAATATTAATGCTTTATTTTAAATAAAAGAAATTTTAACCAAGGTGCCATTTTCTTTCGGGAAGTCCGATGTTATTATTCATTCAGACAGTTGCAATTTTTTCTTGTCAAGTAGAGATGATTCAAGGGGGGGGGAATATTGATATTATTTAAAAACTGAGTATTTGGACCGTCTAAAGGTACCGGTGGAATATAAGAACAACATTGAACTTTGGTATGTTGGGGGTAATAATACCAAACCTTTGCTTGATATTTCAGCTGACAAACTAAATCTCCCTATTTATTATTTCTGCGATTGGGATTACAATGGTCTTGATATCTATTGTCAGGTCAGAAATATTTTCAACGCAAAAGGAAAGGAAATAATCATCATTGAACCGCCCGAAAACTCAAAAAACTACCCGTTGAGGTAAAACATCACAAAAGTAAGTGGAAAAATCACCAGGGTTTGTCTGGACTAGATCGGAATCATTTCACCAAGAGACAGATAGAATCGCCTAATTTTTAAAAATGAATGGATTGAGGAAGAATCTGTTGATTTGATTGAATATTTAAAACATTTCCATTAGTGTGAACCATGATCTCTTAGGCACGAAGAATTATGCTAAATACTTTCTATTTTAATTGTTTAATAGAATTATTCAAGTACATTATTTCCTTCAGAAATTTAGTGTCAAGCCTTAATAATATTTTTGTATTTTAATCCCAACCAAGAAAACTCATCATAAATGTACATATCCTCTTTAAAACTTTGGAACTTCAGAAAATATGGAAGTCCCGTTTTTGATCTAAATTCTCCTCACTTAACAATACCTTTTAATAAGGGAATGAATATTCTTATCGGAGAGAATGATTCGGGGAAATCAGCCATTATTGACGCTATTAAGCTTGTGCTAAAAACTCATGCCTATGAATGGATAAAGGTTGAAGAAAGTGATTTTTATAGTAATGGAAATCAAATTTCACCAATTTTACGAATTGAGATTGAATTTTCTGGCATTACTAATAAATATATAGGGTTTTTATTCTACTTAATACTTTCAAAGAAGGATAATAGTGGTAGAAGGAGTTCGACACTCCCTCTGTCCCCGCAACGAAAGAAAGCAAAAAGCTTTCAAAATGGTCTAAACGCTTTAAAACCCAGTATTCTTAAAAGATTACTGGGTTTTAAATTTTGGGACTAACTCTCAAAATTTTCAAAAACACTCAAAATTTTTGTGGCAGAATTGTGGCAGTTTTCAAAACCAAAAAAAATTGCCACAAAAAAAAACACTGTAATACATTGTATATTAACATATTAATATCATTAGCAACTTGATTTAAAGGCAGCATAATTCGATATTTAATTAATTAAAAATTGTGTTATGATTGAAAAGAGTTTTGGTTTAATGTTTTTTTTAAAACACCGGAGAAAAAAGAGAATTTAAGAGTATTGTATCTTAGGATCACCGTTGATGGAGTTTCCAAAGAAACTTCCACAAAGAGAAAGTGGGACGTAACGAGATGGAGTCAAAAAGCAGGAAGGGCGATCGGAAGCAAAGAAGACGCAAAATCATTGAATTATTATATAGATTCAATTAGTACTAGAATTTCGAACTATAGAACAGAGTTGATCAATCACGATCATACCATAACCGCAGAAAAATTTCTTGATTTTGTAAAAGGAAAAAATGTCTCCAAAGCAAAAGTGCTAGAGGAATTTCAGTCACATAATTCGGAAATACTAGCTTTGGTAGACAAAAAGGAATATGCACCGGGTACTTACGAAAGGTATTTCACTGCCCGCTCCCATGTGGCAAAATTCATAAAACTTAAATATAACCTAGAAGATTTTGAATTCAGAGAATTAAATTATGATTTTGTCAAAGATTATGAACTATATCTGAAGGTAGTTCGAAATTGCTCGAATAATACGGCACTAAAGTATATTTCCAATTTCAAGATCATTAAGGGCAATAGCAAAAGATATTATATCAAAAGATCCCTTTAAACTTTTTAAAAGGAAAAAAATTAAATGTAACAAAAAGCCGATATCTACAGCTGAGCTCCATCGGCTTGAAAATAAATTCTTTTTCATCGGAAAGACTATCTATAATCAGGGATATATTTGTATTTCAATGCTACACCGCATTGACCTATATTGATGCATTTCAGCTTAAAACCAGCAATATCAGGGAAGGAATAAACGGAACTTTATGGATCATGTCGAGTCGCCAGAAAACTGACTCAAAACAGACATTCCTCTTTTGCCCAAAGCCATTGAAATTATGGAAAAATATAAAGATCATCCCTCTGTATTGCCAGAGAAACGGTACTTCCTGGCAGGTCCAATCAAAAAATGAATGACTATCTTAAAGAAATTGCAACATTATGTGATCTCACCAGCACCCTTAATACGCAAACAGCAAGAAGAACGTTCGGTAGCACAGTGACTCTTAAAAACGGAGTGCCTATCCATATCGTCAAAGAAATGATGGGACATCATTCTGTTAAGCAAACAGAAGAATATGCTATTAGTGAGCAGGAATCAATTGGTAAACTTTAATAATCTTTAAAAATGAGTTTTTTTGTCACCATTATTGTGGTATCAATCTGTATTGGAGGCGCCTTAATGTTTTCGGGCGCAATATTACTTTTTCTATCAACAATCTATGAACTACTTTTTTCAAATAATAAAACTACTTACAACAGGTTATTAAAATCCGTCATATTCTTTTCCAAAATGGCACAGATTGGGGTTTTGATATTTTTGCTTGGTCTCGCGGCCATGTCGTTCTATATGATGATAGCAGGCTTATTGAAAGGTAAGTATGAACTGAGTTTTAGTCGAATTGGTCGTGCGTTAACACGCATTACCTGGGAAAATCAACCTGGATGGTTTATATTCCAAACATGCCTTTTCGCAGGGTTTTCTATCGGTATTATGATTTGGTTAATAAAACTCCGGAAGAAGTTTTTTTAAGGGATTGAGAAAATGCCCTCATTCCTTTTACACTAAGATTAAAGGGAAATCTCATCTGGAAATCCAGTATTGAAAAATACAGATTCATCTAAGTTTTTAATAGATTAGTAAGAACAGGATTGGTTTTTTGCTGGGAATTACTGATCCAAAATTCAGAGTAATAATCTTTCTTATCAAACTCAACCTATTTTAAACCAATATTGACATCAAAACAACCTTTCCTATCCGGCATATATCTCCCAATTTTGTACGTAAAGATAATTACAAATATATCTAATCAATATGGATCAAAAATATGATTATATAGTCTTGGGAGCTGGCTCTGCAGGCTGTGTTTTAGCAAACCGACTTTCGGCGGATAAAAATAACAGGGTGCTTTTGGTTGAAGCAGGACCTAAAGATAATACGATGTTCATCAAAATACCTATGGGCTTTGGGGTTCTTGTAGGGAGTGAAAAATATGCCTGGCATTATCGTACCAAAACCTTCGGAAAAGCCAATATCTATGAGGAATGGGCACGAGGTAAGACACTTGGCGGTTCCAGCGCAATCAAT
>NZ_JPRO01000028.1 GCF_000737785.1 Chryseobacterium luteum
TGCAACCGTGGCAAGGATTGGATGTTTTGCTGAAATCTTTCCGGTATCTGGAAGATTATGAAAATCTGAAATTGGTTATTTGCTCTTCCGTGAAAGAAAAAGTGACAAAACCTTATCATAAATTAATTGAAAATCTTGGAATTCAGGATCAGGTCATTTTCAGATATGAACTGGAGAAAGATGCGCTCTACTCCATCATCCAACACGCTAAAGCATCCGTTGCTCCACTAAAATTTGGAGACAGAAATGTAGTGCAAGGCTGTTGTCCCATCAAAATCCTGGAATCTATGGCCTGTAAAACTCCGATTATTGCAGCAGAACTTCCCGTAACCAAAGAATTGCTGACAGAAGACGAAGCTTATTTTTTCTGGCCGGAAGATGAGCTGGATCTCAGCCGATGCATCCGTTTTGTTTTGGATAATCCGGAATCGGCAAATGAGAAAGCTGAAAATGCATTCAACAGATTCCAACAGCAGTTTACCTGGAATCATCACAATGAAAAGCTACAAAAAGTATATCGAAATTTAATGTAAAACTATGGCAGAATATTATAATATCCAGTTGACTACGGAAGATATGGCGCCTATTGAAAGAGCGCATCTGCACCGTGGTTTCAGTTCAAAAAAAACACCTCTGAAATGGATCAGATTCTTCAGAATGTGCGTTTTGCAACGTGAACTATCCCTAAAAAAGAGAAAGAAAAAAACCAACACACTTTGGATTGCGTATTTTATTATTGCCATTGCAATGATCTTTCTGGTTCCAGGTTACTGGATTGCAGTCAACATCATTTTGTTTGTGGTAGTTTTGATAATGGATTCGCGGTACAGAAGAGAATTCAGAAAGAATTACACAGATGGTTATGACTTTTTCTCGGATTACTTTTCCGCCTTATTTACATTGATAGAAGAAGAGCTTCCACAATTGGGAACGATCCACTTTACTGCAAATGTGAAGGAAACATTGGCAGGCGTAGAACATTTGAAATCCATTGAGGACGCTACATTTGAAACACCAGGTTTCATCTCTGGCAAAGAGGAGTTTTATGAAAAAGAAATAGGACAAGGATACTGCACACTGAAAGACGGCGCAGAAGTCAGCTTCAGCTTTGTGGAAAAAGTGAGAAAACGTATTATCAAGAAGAAAGGACTCAGTGGAAAAAGAAAAACGAAGGAGAAATACAAATCCGTCTATCCTTTTATTCTAAAGTTAAAACTTCCGAAATCCATCTATCAGCTAAAAACCGACATTAATAAATCTGATATCCAACTTGAAGAAGATGAATCATTTTATTATATGAAAGCGCGGAGGAAATTTGATGTTAAGGACGAAAATCCAAATGATTACAGTGCCTATCAGTACAATTCCACGCCTTTGTTTTCCGTAGAATATTTTTCTTTGGAGGTCGTTAATTTGTTTAATATCTGCTACGGATGCTTTACCTTAAAATAAGACTGAGATTATGGATCAAAATATAAATTGTCAGGAAAAATTAGGTCTGTTTCTCGTGGACGATTGTCCTGCTGTTGCGACGGAACAATGCGCAAACTGCAACAAAAATGTTTGCAAAAATCATATCTTCCTTCAGAATGAAAATGGCAAAGATCAAAAACTTTGTTTGACGTGCAAAGCCGTTCTGGACCCCAGGCTGACTTCCAAGATCGAATTATACTCGCCGGACCGGCCAGTCTGGAGGAAAAAAATGATGAACAGGTTCCATACCGAATATCCGTTTCTGGTGACGATGGCAAGCCAGTACGGCGCACTGTTTGACACGGTTTTGTTCACAGATTTTTCCGATCATTCTGCCGATTCCTCACCATTTGACAGCTAAATTTTATGAAACTGTTGCTGGTAACCCAAAACTATCCTCCGTCCAAAGGCGGAATGGCAGAATCCTGTGGAAGGATTGTCCGGAATCTGAAAAGAAAAGGTTGTGAAGTACACGTCCTGCACTTTTCCAACCGGCAGAAGCCTTATGTGATAAAGACGGAAACCGGCGGACAATACAGCGCGCTTGGCATCTATGATACAGAAGAATATACGCTGAATCTGGCGACATTATTTCTGGAAAAGAAAAAGGAATTTTTAGATGTTGATGCAATTATAGCTTTTGGCGGATATCTACCGATGATGTGGACGCCTGTCATCAGTCAGTTTTTCGGGAAACCTTTGTACACTTGTATCCGGGGAAATGATTTTGACGAAGGCTTATTTTCCAAAAAGAGAAACTCACTTTTCTATGCCCTGGAACATTCGGAAGCGATACTGTCTGTCTGTACGGAGAAACAGGAAAAAATGGCAAAACTTTTCCCTTCAAAAAAAGTGTTTTATACACCAAACGGAATTGATGCCTCTTTTTGGAATCTTAATGAAAATGAAAAAAAGAAGACTTATCAGAGAAAGCAGGACTTAACCGGCAAAAAGGTGATTCTCATTGCAGGACAACTTAAATTCAAGAAGGGAATCCGTCATTTCATCGAGTCTTTTGATCAATTTCATTTCAAAAGCGAATACGAACTCTGGATGATTGGTGATCTGCCCGAAGAGGTTAAACTTTTTATCAATAATTTTGATCTGAATGTTAAACTCTTTCCGTTTATCTCCAAATACGAAATGCGCAGCTTTTATGAGATGGCAGATGTTGTCTGCATCCCTTCTTTGTATGACGGAATGCCTAATGTTTTATTAGAAGCCGGCGCATCAAAAAAGCTGATTATTGCTTCCGAAGTTGGCGGGATTCCGGACGTTATCCGGCAAAAAAAATCGGGGCTTTTATATCATCCTTTGGAAGCTAATGCCTTGCTGGATGTGTTGATTAACTATCATCATTTAACTGAAAATGATAAGGAATTAATGAAAAATGAAATTTATAACACTGTCAGTCAAAAGTTTACAGAACAAAACGAAATACAAAACTATCTAAACCTATTCACGTTATGAAAAAAATTGCAATCCTGTTTTTAGTGTCTTTTTTAAGCTTAAATTCCTGCAAAAAGGAAACCCCAACCAGCAATTCTCCAACTACGGAGAAAACAGAAACCAAAGCCGGCAACTACTCTGCAGACTATATTATTTCTGATAAAGATGGGAAAGCAATCGGTGGTTTTACGGTGAATCCTCCGAAAGTTCAGTTGGGGTCGGAAACGTATACTGCAAAAGAAAAAGAAGACAAAAGGAAATATTACAGCAATGGTACACAACACTACGAAGTGAAGCTAAAAGATGATACATACAAGCTGAGAGATACCAGTTCCAAACTTCTTTGGAAAGTAAAAACCTATCCGGACAAAATCAAAATTGCTGATAACGAAGAAAATTTGAATCCTTATGAAGTAAGAAGTAACAACGGCGCGATCGAAGTTTCTAAAGACGGAAAGGTTATTAATACAATGAAAGTTGCAGGCAATGAAATCTCTGTAAACGGACAGCCAGCCTATAAAATCTCTCAAACTTCTGACAGTTTTGCGTTGGGAATATTGAGTATAGATCAGATTCCGATGGATCAAAGATTATTACTTCTTACCGAATTTCTTTATCAGAAAAAGTGATATTAATTTACGCCTATGGTTCAGGATTAGGTCATCTCAAAAGGGTGACCTCTTTTCTGAAACGTCAAAATTATGCTTCGGAAAACTGTATTTTGCTGACCAATTCAGTCTTTTCAGAATTTTGGAAATCGGGTTGGAATTTGGTTCAAAAGGAAGATTTGTTTTTTTCTTCTGCGGAATTTTTGCCTTTTTTAGAAAATTTAATTTCTGAAAATAATATCCATACTTTTATTGTAGATGTTTTCCCTACAGGATTCTATGGCGAATTGTCTTCATTATTAAGTCATTTTCAAGGGGGAAAGATATTGTTATCGAGGATTTTATCAAATTCTTATTTTGACAAAAATCCTAATATTCCTGATTTTGATGAGATTTTTGTAATGGAAAAAGGCATAGATCTCTCTCATCTTCGATCCGGAAAAATACTATATATGGATTATCAGAACAATATTTCAGAAGAAATTTCTATAACGATTGAAACGCCTTATTATCTCATCATCCATAGTCAGCCTTTAACGGAAGTGATTCATCTTTACAGGCTTGCGAAGATGTACAGAACCAATCAGAAAGTTGTGATTTTAACAGCAACTGCTATTCCACAAGAAAATATCAGCTCTGAAGATTTGGTTTTATTTCAACAAAAACCTTCTCAATCGTTGTTAAGCAATGCAGAGAAAATATTTTCAGGCGCAGGTTTTAATACTTTTCATATGTTGGTTCCTTATCACAAAAAATGGATTTGTAATCCTTTTCCAAGAACATTTGACGATCAATTTTTGAGAAAGACTATTCATCATAAAACGGACTAAATCTTTGCATAAAAAGTTGGTACAAAACACCAAATCAGCCTTGATACACCGCAGGATTCCGGCAAGATAGTTTACCGTGAAAATCCTAACGGATAGCCATCTGTTTAAATCCAAATGGGAACTCATCAATACTTCTCCGGAGACTGTATCTTTTAACGATATATTAGGTGCCATCCATCCCGATGATATCGACTTTGTAGTAAAAGCAGAAGCATTTTTGACTAGATTTTTTTTAGAAAATGTCGGACGTGAAAAACTATTAAATTATAAAATAAGCTATAGCCACAGATGCAAAATAAAAAGTGGAGAATATGTTTTGTATAATCATCAGGCATTAATGCTGACTATGGATGACAATGGAGGATTCGGGAAATCATTAAACATCCATACCCGGATAGATCACTTGAGTAATTTCAATACATATAAAATATCCCTTATTGGCTTAAACGGTGAGCCTTCCTTTATGAATCTAAGCCTTGATGAAGAAAATAAAGAAAACAGAGAATTTTCTAAAAGAGAAATCGATATTATCAAGTTAATAGGAAACGGGTTTAACAATACAGAAATTGCGGAAAAACTTTTTATCAGCCCTTTAACAGTAAAGAAACACCGGAATAACATACTGACTAAATCGAATTCTAAAAATACGGCGGAGCTGATAAAAAACTGCATCATTCAAGGTATTATTTAAGTTTTTCATTAAAAAATACTCCAAAAGGAGTATTTTTTTTGCTCCTTACTTAACTTATTTTTGTAAAAACAAATGTTAACCTTGTAAAAAACAGGACCATGTTTAAAAAAATCAATTCATTTTATCTTTTAAAATGGTGCTTGCTCCTTGTCTGCTCTAATGTTTTTTCGCAAACGGAAATTTACAGATCAGATTTTGCATTTGATGGTTTTAAACCAGGCGGACTTTCAGGTTCCATAATTATGGCGGGCGACAATGTTCTCTTTAATGCGCCGAATCAAAAAATGTATTCTATTGATAAAAAAGAAGGAAAAATAAATTGGGAAATAGACGCAGTTACAAATTCAAAGACAGTTCCTTATCCGTATGACAATACTTTTTTTTACGAGAAGTATCACAATGGAGTTACAAGAGTCGTACAATTCAATTCAAATACAGGCGAAAAAATTAAAGATCTGCCTTTTACATCTTTAAATACAAAACCTTTCTTTTTAAATAACATCATGTACAGTACAGCTCTTGCTGATGGAGGTCTGCTGGTGGCTTACAATATGGATGAAAATAAAATAGTCTGGCAAAAAAATATTGGGTTTGGAGCCGACGTGCAGCCTGTTTATTTAAAAGATAAAATTATAGTAAATGCCGAAGATGATAACTGGTTTGAGATAGGATACGATGGAAATTTCCTTAAAACAAAATCCAAAAAACACATTTATCTTGATACCACTCAAATTTTTATAAAAAACTATAAATTTTTAACGCACGACGGTAAAGAAATTACCCGTGATTTTTTAAAGAAAAATAAGCTATCAAATACCGATTATCAAACGAAAACTAATGACACTCACACTTTTGTACTAAGCGAAAATCAACTTTTGATACTGGGCAATAACAGAAAGAAAGTGTTGCAGCTGCATCTTGAAAAAGAATTTCCTACTGATGATTTTTCTACTGATACGTACAGAAGCATTTTAGCCCTTCAGCCTGAAAGTGTTTGGTTTTGCTATCAGAATTTTCTAATACAGTATGATTTTATAAACAAGAAACCTTTGCGAAAAGTGGATTTAACAAAATGGAATCCTCAACAGATATTGCTGGAAAACAGAACCATATGGCTAATATCCGGAAATAATGGACAGCTGTATGGTTTTGATCTTGAACCTGATCAGCAAACCGCAGATAAAATAAAAGCTATAGCCGATCATTATACATGTACAGAACCCGATCCTAAAAAGATGGAAGCGGCCAAAGTGGCACAAGAAAAATTTAAAAATAAAAATTAACTAAAAACTTTATACTATGAAAAAACTAATCACAATTTGCCTTTTAATTGTAACAACATGTGCAGTAAATGCACAAGGTTTGGAACCATTTACTAAAAAAAGTAAATATGGCTTCAAAGATCAGAGCGGTAAAATAATTATTCCTCTAAAATATGATTCGTACGAATACACTCTTAATTATTCACAAGACTACAAAAATGGGCTTATTGCCGTTAAACTGAACGACAAATGGGGGTTTATCGACAAGACAGGAAAAGAAATTATCCCGCCAAAATACGATGAACAAAGTAAAAATATTAGTTATACAGAGCAATATAAAAACGGGATTATTGCTGTTAAATTAAATGATAAATGGGGATTTGTAGATCAGACCGGAAAAGAAATTATCCCGCCAAAATATGACCGGTTTGCCAGAGACTTTTCAGAAGGTATTATTTCGGTTAGACTGAATGATAAGTATGGTTATGCCGATATGTCCGGAAAGGAAATTATCCCGCCAAAATATGATTACTCCAAAGACTTTGCAGAAGGAATTGCGGCGGTTAGACTGAATGGTAAATGGGGGTTTGTCGATCAGACCGGAAAAGAAATTATCCCGCCAAAATATGAAGACACTAATAACTATTCGGAAGGGCTTGTGGCTGTTCAGCAAGACGATAAATGGGGATTTATTGATAAATCCGGAAAACAAATTGTCCCACTAAAATATAATAAAGCGAGATTCTTTTCAGAAGGACTTGCTTGTGTAAGTATTGGTAGTAATTATGGTTTTATTGATAAAAACGGAAAAGAAGTAATTCCATTAAAATATGATTTAACGATTGATGATTTTAAGGGAGGAAAAGCAAGAGTTCCCGTTTTTTTAGGGGATGCATATTATATAGATAAAAACGGAAATAAAATCAAATAAACAAAACCGTTAGAATTTTAGAAAAACTAAATCAAACCAATCTCATCATGCATCTAAAAGGAAAAGAAAAGCACTTTTGGCGAAGCCATTTCAATATTGGAAGTCTGGCTGATATTCCTTTAGAAACTGATGGTTTTAGTGGTATTGATGACGAGACTGACGATGAATTTTTATTTTATATAACATCCAGGATTCCAGTTATTCATCAGCTCTATTTTAAATTTACGCTCATTACGGATGAAGGAGTAAAATATATTGGCAATATCCAAAAATTAAAGCGGCTTACTTTAAGGGATCATAAAAACATCACCAATGAATCTGTTCCTTATCTTAATAAATTGGTTGATTTAGAATATCTGGACATTTTAAAAACAAAAATTCAATTAGAAGATTTACCGGGACTATCCAATCTTAAAAATTTAAAAGAGCTGTATGTTACTTCTGAAAATCCTGACAGAGAATATCTTTTGGGACATGTCATTACAATGAAAGAAATACTGCCAAATTGTGTTTTATATATCAATTATGAAAGTTATGAATGAGAAAGGAAATACCTGTTGTGTATTGCTGTAAAGTATCAATAGATTTGCTACAAAAATGACTTAAATTGATGGTGTGTAGCTGCAATGAGTTGATTATCCTTGTAAATCCTAAAGAAAGCAATTGGATTTTGGGGCTCTATAACCTACTAAACTTTACTTGTTCCTTATAACCCTTCAAAAGCTTTGAAGGGTTTCACCTAAATGTTTTTTCAAACTCACTTTATCAGAAAATTTATTATCGTCCGTAAGAACGGTTCAAGGTTTGATGATTGATTATTCCATATAAATTTACAGAATGGAAAAAAAGCCCCATTTCAAAGCTACACTGACTTATCTTGCAACAGAAGACGGCGGTATTGTAACGCCGGTTTCTTCCGGTTTCAGAACCGTTATCAGGTTTCCGTATGATAACAAAGATCTTATTGCCAACCAAACGTTTTTAGAAACAGAACTTGTATTTCCAGGAGATACTGTCGTTGCCGATATTATTTTGTTGGAAGCTAAAGAAGCATTAGAAAAAATATATGAAGGGATAGATTTCGACCTTCTTATTAATTCAAATACGATAGGAAGTGGCGTGATCACTCATATTTATAGAAAATGAAAACATAAGAATCTAAAAAGTTATTTATAATTTTATTCCTCTTTCTATTTACTGCTGTCTATCAAAATTTCTTCTATAATTATTTTTTGAACTTTTTCTCCCTCTTCAGTCAATCTTGGATATAACACTTTTAGAAAGCAGTTCCTTCTGAACAATATGCATTATAATAACGTCAGCTTGACGGAACAATTGGCCCGTTATCATTACTTATAAAATCCATAGTCTTTTGTTCTAGATCGTAGTGTACATTTAGGTCTTGTTGTAAAAATGTGGCTAGTTTCGTCGCACGCCTGTCTAAGTTTTGAGTTTTATTCACCTTAAAGGTCTTGTAGTTTTTCGGTGCAGTATGAGTTCCCATATCCCCCAGGTCGAAAATCTGGTATGTCCCGCTAAGTTTTGTGCCATCCCGCAAGGTAATAAGGAATTTACTGGCGTCTACAAAATCAAGTATGTCTGGTTGAGCTGCGTTGCTGTTCAAATCGAGTTTATTATCACTGATTTCATCGGTATTAAAATACCATTTCGTCTGCTTGATTTTCTGGTTTAGTAGGCCGCCTTTCGGAATTGCTTCCTTAACAGGTATTTGCTGCTGGGCAAAAGCGCAATTGGAAAATAGAATAAGAAATATAATAATCGTTTTCATATGGTTAATTTTATCTGACTTTTTTTGAATTGTATGCAATTATCTTATGGTTAGTTCCAATCAATATTTAGACCGTTTGATATTGCTTTAATATGGAATTAATAAATCGAAAAATGAAAGTTGCACTCTGACTAAAATAAAATATGCTCTGATAAATCACAGTCACAAACGGAAATTGGCTAAATATAAATTTGTAAATTAGCATTAAATGGATTCTATTCTTTAGCAAACTTAATACAACTGCAATGAAAAAAATAACATTCCTTCTCTTTGCCAGTATTCCATTCTTCCTAAATTGCAACGGCCAGGATAAAGAAGAGCGTTCGAAACAATTCATTGCTGCTAATAAAGCCGATATAGATTTTAATATCGGGAGCAGTCCAAAATATTTTTCTGCCAAGACCGTTGATGGAAGTAAATTTAGTTCCGAAGTAAATAAAGGTAAATATTGGATCGTATTTGTCTACCCAATTGATCATCTTAAAAAGTCAGAAAACTATGATATGGTGGCAGAATTAAATGAGACTTATCAGCGCTTTGGAAACAAATTCCCAATAATTGGTATAGCCGAAGGGTTTTCGGAAGATGAGCGGGAAACGCAAAAGCTTTTCAAAGAGTCGAAGTTACGGTTTAAACAAATCGATAATACTGAAGGAGTGAATAAAGAAATCAAACTGAAGGAAAATGTGGTTTGCACGCCAGCTAAAATATTAATCGGACCTGATGGAAAAGTGATCCTCAATGGATGTGGAGGAAAAACCAAAAGCCTGGATGATGAGCTGGAACGATTGATTAAACAAAACAAGCAATAACTTATCACATTGGCAAAAGCGACTTATAGGTAAAACTTTCAAGAATTAAAAAAAACGGAAATTGTCAATTCATTAATGTCTTCATTAATATCAACATAATTTATACACTATGAAAAAAACAGTAATTTTATTTGCATTGGCTGCCACTGTTATTTCCTGTAAACAAAAGGCCAAAGAAAAAGCTGATCAGGCAGAAGTACCGGCATCTCAGCAACAGGTAAAAACTGATTCTACAACAGCATTTAGCTTCGAAGCACTACCCTACACCAAGGCTGATCTTGGTGTATTCCCGTTTTTCAGCTTACCGAAGGGATTAAAGGAAATGAACAAACCACTGCAAAAGGATTTTGATGTATGCTTTTTCCCGGTCAAAGGAGTGATGAAAGCCTTTGAGGGTAAACTGTATAAGGCTAATATCACAGGTGAGCAGGGTACAGAATTCTCTCAGCACTATTTTGAAAAAAGCATGGATGGTTACCTGAAATCAATTGGCGCCGTTAAAGTCTACTCTGGCACCATAACGCAGGAGGAATATGAGCGCTATCAGAAAAAAGATCCTAATAAAGGCGGCGAGGGTGACATTGGTTATGCAGATGAGCAAATTAATTTTTATGCAATCCGAAGCAAAGATCAGGGAAACATTTTAGTCCAGTATTCTGCTACAAATGCTGGTGCTAAACTGAATATATTACAGCAGAAGGCTCTTACACAAACTATCAGCAAGATTACTGCAGATGATATCGTGAAAGACCTTGCTCAAAGCGGGAAATCTATTCTGTATATTAATTTTGATACAGACAAGTCCAGCATTACAGCAGATGGTAAAGAGGTCATAAGCCAGATTGCAGAAGCCTTAAACAAAGATAAAAATCTAAAAATTATCATTGAAGGGCATACTGACAATACCGGTGATGCAGCACATAACAAAAATTTGTCGGCCGATCGGGCCAATGCCGTGATGGCAGCCCTGATAAGTCAGAATATAGCAAAATCACGCCTGTCAGCTAAGGGCTTTGGTGCTGAACGTCCATTAGTTGCCAATGATTCTGAAGACAATAAAGCAAAAAACCGACGGGTGGAACTGGTTAAAATAAACTAGCAGAAATCAGCTTCTCTGGTGAACTGCGCTCCCAAGCATAGTAATCTAACATAGGTTTGGTTACAAATCTAACTATTCAGCAAAATTCATAAGATAGTATATAACAGAAAGGCTGCTTTATTGCCAGTCATGGTCGGAAGAATTTTTCTTCCGACCATGATTAGCTTTATCTCACTTTTTTAATTAAAATGATTATTTTTTTATTGTTTAGATAAGTTTCAATAACCCTTCAGCACCTTCTCAGAAGAGGCAGGATTTTGTCCTGTGACCAGCTTTCCGTCAACAACTGCATAAGGAGCCCAGTCGTCGATTTTACTATGATCCGCCATTCTTTTTCAGCCCATCCGGATAAAATACCGCATCAAAGTCTTCAATTTTGACTTCCGGTAACTGATGTGTATTTTTTAATTTCTTCTTCAATAAAAAATCAATGGAGGCTCTTTATTCTATTCGTAATTTCCGGAAGCGTCTTCAAATAAAAAATAGTATAAATTTTTCTAGACAGCGTCAGATGTAGCAAAATCTTCTATCCGGACAATCCATTTTCGTCTATCACTCTCATCTAATTCTTCAAGAGGCCCAATAAAACTATCTTGAATAGAGGATATTCCGCAATATTCTAAAATTCCCTTTTTTAATTGTACAAGTCCGCTAGCGGCATATATTTCCTCATAGGTATCGAGGGATAGATCTCCTGCCGTTGTAATTATCCTTCCCGTTCTGCCTTCCAGCAATCCATCTTTATTTCCTTGTTTATCACTTTTAAAAGTGATCCCCGGAAGAAATGCCCGATCAAAAAATCCTTTCATAATTGCCGGCATACCAAGCCACCACAAAGGATGGATCCACACCTGATGCTCGCTCCATCGGATATCTTCCAATGCTTTTTCCAAATCCGGCTCCAATTCCATTCTTTGACGATAACCGAACTGTAGATTTGGATTAAAGTCCAGCTCTCCGATTGCAATATACCGAACTTCCGAGCCTGCTGCCATTGCAGATTTAATATACGACTGTGCAAGGACAGCATTAAAACTGTCTTTATCCGGATGTCCATTGATAACCAGTATTTTTTTCATTTCTATTGATTTAAAATTTGTTTGAATGATTCAATTTGCTGTGCATAAAAATTACCGGATAAGGAACACGGGAAAAAATCGAAAGCATGTACTGCCCCTTTTATTTCCAACAGATTGACCGAAACATCCGCGTTCCGTAATTTCCGGGCATAAATTTTTCCTTCATCTTTTAGTGGATCTAACTCACAAACAATGATTGTTGCGTCTGGGAGATTACTGAAATCCTCTGCCAGTAAAGGAACTGCATATTTTGGAGGCTGGGCTGTATTATGTCGCAAATAATGTTTCCACATCCATTCTGCAGCTCTTTTGGTTTGCATTGGGGCATTTGCAAATTCATTCATAGATGATGTTTGCAAAAGTTGGCTCATGGGAGGGTATAACAAGTACTGGTGTCGGATTTCCACTTCCTGAAGGTCTCTCGCCAGCTGCGTAACAGATGCTGCAATTGTTGCTCCTGCACTGCTTCCACCAATCAGGATATTATGATTGCTTCCACCTATTTTGTCGGCATATTCTGACAACCATAATAATGCATCATAACCATCTTCCATACCTGCTGGAAATGGGTGTTCCGGGGCTAACTGGTAATCCACCGAAACTATCATCAGATCAACTTCTGAAGCTAACCGAAAGTATATAAAGTCATATTGTTCGGGAGTGCCATATATAAATGCACCACCATGAAAATACAACAATACAGGTAAATTCTGCTTCCCTTTTGGTCTGTATATTCTCAATCGGATCTTGCTGGATTTATCAGAAGACCGGATAAATATATTCTCCACATCCAATTGCGGTGGAATTTCAAGAGGCTCTTCTATCATTGATAAGTTCATTTCCTCTTTTCTGATTTGCGCAGGGTTATTTGCTAACAGGTTTTCATAATCTATCTGATTATAAGAACTCTTTGAAATAGCTTTCCGTAATGCCGGATCAATATTTTTCATTGTACTTTCCATATCTACATTATTTACACGTTTACTACAATTTTACTATCTGCTTTAATTTTTCCAAATATTTATTCAGCAAATATAGACTGATAGATAAGGGGAATACAGGTACATTTCCAGTCTATTTAGGTATCTTTGCGTTATGGCAAGAGAAAATATCCATAATTCATTAGATGTATACTACGAAAAGGTAGACTGTTGTCCCTTACGGAATCAGGAATTTAATTTTTTCGAATTTGTCTACGTATTATCAGGAAAAGGAATGCATGGAATCAATGGCAATCAACTTTCTTTTGAAGCAGAGGATCTTTTTTTAATCACACCCAATGATTACCACTCTTTTGATCTGAATGAAGTGTGTGAGTTTATGGTCGTGCGATTTGCCCCATCTTATGTTAAAAGTTATCATTGGCAGAGTATAGACCACATAGAATGTCTTTTGTACTATGCCTCTCATTTTTCGGGTTCTGTTTTAGCCAACGAGGCAGATAAACGCATGGTTGCTAATTTGATGCAGAACTTAATGCATACATTGGAACAGGAGTCTATTTATGGCGAAGATCTAATACGTCATTTAGTTAATGCCATTATCGTAATTGCTGCCCGGAATATATCAGTTATGAAACCTGAATATATTTCACCAAACGCAGACAAACGAATACTACAAATAATTGACTATATCCAGGAAAATATACGCCAGCCTGAATTACTTAAAATAAATGTAATTGCCGCAAAATTCGGTTTGTCTGACACCTACGTTGGGAGTTATTTCAGAAAGCAATGCAATGAATCAATACAACAGTATATCTCTTCATACCGGATTCGACTGATCGAGCACCGGTTACGCTTCAGCGATAAAAGAGTTCACGAAATAGCCGATGAATTCGGGTTTGCCGACGAAAGCCATATCAATAAGTTTTTCAAGCGCCATAAAGGATTAAGTTTAAGTGCTTACAGGAATAAAATCAAAAATTAATGCTACGCACCTATTTACCCGGGCAAATCTTTAGTTTTCGGATTGCGAAGAATTCCCCGGCGTCATTAATAAATCCTGTTGTTATTGGATCTTGTAAATATTCATCAAATTATAAATTTATTTTCTCAATTGTCCGTAATGCTTTCTTTATAATATATTCTGTTTCTTTTGTTGGACTTTCTTTTTTCCATCTCTTGCAAACTTCATCAATAAATTGAGGATTGGTTTTGCCTGCAAATCTTCTTATATTCGCGTCTTCGTTATTTGCCCAATCTTTTAGTATTGCAATAAGGATCACCAATGTGCTGCCCTCTATTTGTTTATAATTAGACAATTGGTATTTTATGTAAAAAGACAATCGGGGCATTCAAGTATATTGTCACTTTAATCAATTCCACCACCCAAAGCTCTGTAAAGGTCAATATCAGAATTCAGTTTTTCAACTTTGACGTTAATGTATTCCAAATCATTCTGTAACTTATTATTTTGAGCGGTAATCACTTCAAGATAAGTTGCCATTCCGCTTTTGTAAAGTTTCACGGCATCGTTAATTCCTTTTTCTAAAATAGAAGTTCGTTGCTCCAGAAGACTTAATCTTTCGCTGCTTCCCTGAGATTTTGCCATCGCATCCGAAACTTCACCAACCGCAGTCATTAAAGTCTGTTTAAAATTGAATACTGCTTTTTCCTGTTCAATAATGGCAGTTTCATAGCCGGTTTTCAGTTGTCTTTTCTTCAGAAGAGGCATCGTTAAATTGGCTGCCAAAGTTTTTGTAATTGAGCCGGGAAGGTCAAACCAGGTATTTATTTTATTTGAATTAACTCCTATTTGTGGTGACAAACTTATACTCGGATACATCGCTGCTTTTGCCAGTCCTGTTTTTGCATTCAGGCTTACCACGTTCAATTCAGCTGCTTTCAAATCAGGCCTTCTGCTTAACAATTGCGCAGGAATTCCGGAAGACATTTGATGATCAATAATTAATGTTTCAAAATTTGCGGTTCTTTCTACTGAGCTTGGATATTCCCCACAAAGAATACTCAATGCATTTTCCTGAACGGAAATATTTTGCTGCGCCAAAGGAACCAAAAGTTCAGCCGTTTTCTTTTGTGCTTCAGATTGTTGTATTACAAGAGAATTGATTTGTCCTGCCGTGTATTGCAGTTTCATCATTGTGAGTGTTTTATCACTCAATTCAATATTTTGTTGGGCAATTTTTAACTGTTCATCTAAGCTGATAAGATTGTAATAAACTTTTGCTACCTCAACAATAATTCGGCTTTTTAAAGCATCAGCATTTTGTTTTTGAGCAAAATAATCGGCTGCTGCAGACTGTTTCTGCATTTTTGCTTTACCCCAGATATCTACTTCCCAAGATAAACTTAGATTGGCGCCGAAATCATCGAGATATTTTGCACCTGTAAACTGTTCATTCAGCGAACCGTTCAGACTGTTTTTAGAAGCCCAGGTTCTGGTGGCTCCTGCATTGAAATCCAGAGTGGGCATCAATGTATTTTTTGCCTGTCTGTAAGCCAGATCAAGTTGTTCGATATTTTTTAAAGCAACGTTAATTTCATTATTTTTGTCTAAAGCTTTTTCAATTAAAACAGCCAATTTCTGGTCTTGGAAAAATGTTTTCCAAGGCAAAACGATTGTATCACCTGTAACCTGAAGTGGCTGTTTATAATTTTCAGGAATATTGAGGTCTGCCCTTTTATAATCTTTTTGGATAGCGCAGGAAACCAAAACTAATGTCACTGTAACGGCAAAAAGAATTTGTTTGAGATTAAATATTTTCATTTGAAATTTGATTTTGGGGTGTGACAGAAAGTTTTTTTGAAGAAAGTTTTTCATCTAAATATTGAAAAAACATATACAAAACCGGAATGACAAAAATTCCCAAAAGAACGCCGCTGAACATTCCCATTGCCGCGCTTACACTGATTGATTTGTTTCCCGAAGCCATTCCACCCGCTGAAAGCATTAACGGGATCATTCCTGCAATAAATGCTAATGAAGTCATAATAATGGGTCTTAATCTTGCTTTTGCGCCTTCCAAAGCCGATTCAATAATGGATAATCCTGATTTTCTTCTCTGAACGGCAAATTCTACAATCAGAATGGCATTTTTGGCTAAAAGACCAATCAGCATAATCAAACCGACCTGTACATAAATATTATTGTCAAATCCGATTGCTTTAATTCCTAGAAAAGCACCGACAACTCCGGTTGGTATGGAAAGCATAACCGCCAAAGGAAGAATGTAACTTTCGTATTGCCCCGCCAACAGAAGGTAAACGAAAAGCAGACACAATCCGAAAATCGCGATCGTTTGATTCCCTGAAGATTTTTCTTCTAAACTTAAACCTGTCCATTCATAACTGTAGTCTGAAGGTAATTTATCTAAAGTTTTTTCAAGTTTTCCTAATAATTCTCCGTTGCTGACTCCCGGTTTTGGAGTAACTGAGATATTCAGTGAATTGTAAAGATTATATCTCTGAACGGATTCCGGACCATAGGCTTTATTGAGGGTTATCAAAGTACTCGCGGGAACCATTTCACCTTTATTATTTTTAACGAAAATATCGTTGAAGGCATTTTCATCCATTCTGAAAATGCCGTCCGCTTTAATATTGACTCTGTAAAACTTCCCAAATCTTGAAAAATTCTGCGACTGGTCTCCAGAAAAATAGGTCTGAACCGTTCCCAATAATCCTGAAATACTTACCCCCAATTGTTTTGCTTTGTCTTCATTCACCTCAAGCTCGAGCTGAGGATAATCTGCACGGAACATAGTGTAGGCAGAACCGACCTCAGGCAATTGCATCAGTTGATTGATTAATTCATCTGCTTTTGCTTTAAGAACTTGCGGGTCTCTTCCCATTCTGTCCTGCAAAACAATTTCGGCATCATTGGTCACGCCATAACCTTCAACGGGAGGCATCCTGAAAGTCATAATACTGCCTTCTTTAATAACCGATAATTTTTCGTTAATGAGATTCATTACTTCATCAATATCCTGGATTTCGCCACGCTCTTTTTTGGGTTTAAGCTTTACAAATCCCATGGCATAAGCCGGTCCTGCACTGTTGTTTAAAAGATTGAAGCCGGTAATCGAAGTATTGGTTTCAACGGCTTTTATACCTTTAAAAATGGTATTGACTTTATCTGTAACTTCTGTAGTATTTGTCAAGCCGGTTCCGGGAGGCATACTCAAAGAATACATCATCAGACCGTCGTCTTCCATCGGTACAAAACTTCTCGGTGTGCTCGTCATTAACCAAGCTGATAAACCGATAATCCCCGCAACTAAACCTCCAGCAACCCATTTTCTTTTCACTAAAAATCTTAATCCGCCAATGTAACGGTTGGTCATATTGTTAAAACCTGCATTGAAAGCCGTTGAAAACCTTTTCGTGAAACCTTTTGGAACTTCGTGATGTTCTCCGGGATGATTATTTTTAAGAAAGACAGCGCATAGAGCAGGCGTTAAAGTCAATGCATTAACTGCAGAAATCATAATTGCAATCGCTAAAGTATAGGCAAACTGTTTGTAAAATAATCCCGCAGAACCCGACATAAAACCAATCGGAATAAATACCGCGGACATGACCAATGTGATGGAAATTACGGCTCCTGTAATTTCGTGCATTGCTTTGTGTGTGGCTTCTTTTCCTGAAAGATTGGTTCCATCTATATTGCTGTGGACAGCTTCAACAACAACAATCGCATCATCGACGACGATTCCGATGGCTAAAACTAAGGCGAAAAGGGTCAGAACATTAATGGTAAATCCTAAAATCAAAAGAAAAAAGAAAGTACCGATAATCGCTACAGGAACCGCAATGGCAGGAATAATCGTTGACCTGAAATCCTGAAGGAATAATAAGACGACAATAAACACCAGGATAAATGCTTCAATCAAAGTCGATTTTACCTGACCTGTTGCTTCATCCAGCTTTTCCTTGGTACTCATTACTTTGGTGAATTTTATGCCCGGCGGAAATGATTTTGAAAGTTGAGTAATGGTCTTATCAATACCTGTTTCAATTTCATTGGCATTGGAACCTGTTGTCTGCATAATTGCAATGGTTACGGCATTTTGTCCGTTGGAAAGGTTGTCTCCGCTGTAAGAAATCGAACCGAATTCCACTCTTGCAACATCTTTTAGCCTAATTAATTGTATTCCGTCATTTTTAACAATGATATTCTCGTATTGCTCAGGTTTGTTCTTTTTTCCTTTATATCGAATCACGTATTCCAACGCAGCATCAGATTCTTCGCCCAGTTTTCCGGGAGCAGATTCTAAACTGTGGTCGGCAATTGCATTGGAAATATCGGCTGGTTCAAGACCGTAGGAAGACATTTTCTGAGGATTCAGCCATATTCTCATCGAGTAATCTTTCAGACCAAAAACCTGGGCCTGCCCTACTCCTTTTACTCTTTTTACCTGCGGAATGAGATTGATATTGGCATAATTCTGAAGAAATTTTTCGTTGTATTTTGCATTGTCATCAGTATAGATATTGAAAATCATGACCATACTGTTTTGCTGTTTCGAAGTCGTTAAACCCATTCTCACCACTTCCTGCGGAAGAATCGGAGTTGCCTGCTGTACTCTGTTTTGTACATTGACGGCAGCCTGGTCTGCATTTACGCCCTGTTTAAAGATGATGGATATTGAAAATGAACCGTCATTACTCGCATTTGATTTAATATAAACCATATCTTCCACACCATTGATCTGCTCTTCAAGCGGTGTCACCACCGAACGGATAACTGTTTCGCTATTTCCGCCGGGATAGGAACCGGAAACTGTAATGGTAGGCGGAGAAATATCAGGGAAACGGGTTACCGCCAGCTGATTGAGCCCGATAATTCCCAATATCACAATGATAAGGGAAATTACAGTCGCTAATACAGGACGGTCTATTATTTTTTTTAGCATTTTAAATTTCTTTGTTTAAATGATTAATTATTTTGCCGGAGTAATTTTCGGAATGACATCTGCACCGTCTGTAAGTACATCAATTCTGTTGACAGCAATCTTATCCCCTGCTTTTATACCTGATGAAACGAAATAATCCTGTGGAGTTCCTCCTGAAACTTCAACAGGAATCATCTTTACTTTTTTACCATTGAGTTTGTAGACAAAAAACTTATCCTGAATATCTTTTACGGCAGTTTTCGGAACTTTTAGAACAGCATCTACATTTTTGTGAATCATTACTCTTGCGGTTCCTCCAGCTCTCAGGAGTTTGTCGGGATTTTGAAAGACAGCTTTCATCTGAATGCTTCCTGTGGTTCTGTCGAAGTTTCCACTTGCATTTTCCAGTTTTCCTTTGTAACTGTAAACCGAACCGTCTGCAAGAATGAGTTCTATGTTTCCTGTGTGGTTTTCTGAAGCTGACATTTTACTGTACGTGATAAAATCTGCCTCGTTCATTGAGAAATAAACATTCACAAGACTGATATTCGAAAGTGTAGTTAAAGGCGAAGTGTCTGATGGCGAAATCAGATTTCCGATTCTGTTGGGAATTCTTCCGATATAACCACTTACAGGAGCTTTAATGTACGTAAAATCAGCATTGATTTTAGATGAGCCTAAAGCAGCTCTTGCCTGTGCAACCTGTGCTGAAGCCGAGTGGTAATTTGACTGAGCTGTTTTAAGCTGCATATCAGAAACTACATTTCCTTCCACCAAAGGTTTTAGTTTATCAACTTCCAACTTTGCAGTTGCCTGACTTGCCAAAGCGGCTTTCAGAGCGGCATCGCTGTTGTTGACCTGCTCGTTGTAGATGGAAGGATTTATTTTAAACAAAGCCTGTCCTTTGTTCACATACTGGCCTTCTTTCACATAAACTGCGTCAAGATAACCTGTAACCTGTGCTTTAATATCTACATTGTCCTGTCCTTCGATGCTTCCGGGGTAGCCTGTTGAAACATCTGCATTTCCTGATTTTAGCTGAATAAAATCTGTTGGTGTCGCCGCAGCCTGTATTTGATTTTCCTGTGCATTTCCCGAGTTACAGGAATACATCATCACAGCGATGGAAATTGACAATGCCCAATAACCTGTTTTGTATTTCATAATAATTGTTTTTACTTCTACCGTCTGCAAAATAACCTCATAAAACAGCCGGTTTAATCAACAATCAAAGCGAAACGGAATTATTTGTAGTTGAAACGTAGCATAGCGAAAATGAAAATTTTGTCTGTTTTTTTTATTTTTAAAAACAATAGAATCCATATTAAAAACGGAATGCCTCTGTCAATTTTAACAGAGGCGCTCATCTTTAAACAAAGTATAAATTGCTCTTCGGCAATATTTTAATGCGAAGCCGATTTTGAGAAGACATTAATCACAATGACTCCAATTACAATTAAGGCAATTCCTAAAATCGCTGGAAGGTCTAAAGTCTGTTTGTAAACAAAATATCCAATTAAAGAAATCAGAACAATTCCTACAGCAGACCAGATTGCATAGGCAATTCCTATCGGAATCACTTTGATGGCATGGGTAAGAAGATAGAACGAAGCCGACATTGCCACTACAAAAATGATTGTCTGTAAAGGTTTTGTAAAACCTTCTGAAGCTTTTAAAAATGACGTGGCCACAGATTCGAAAAGGATAGCTAATGCTAAAAATATATAGTTTTTCATATCAATATTTTAAAAATCCATCCATGTTTTAAAGGCAGAAGCTTTTTCACGGCTTACGATAACGTCTATCTCCGGATGTTTTTTGAGTTCGAGTTTCAGCTTTCCATTAAAATGATTAAAAACCTGCTGTACAGAATCAATGTGGATGATAAACTGCCGGTTGGCTCTGAAAAACACTTTCGGGTCCAGCTGTTTTTCGAGTTCCTCCAGAGTCTGGGGAACAGTCTCTACAATTCCGGTTTTGAGCATTGTTTTGCTGATCCCGTGTTCGGTGTAAAAATACAGAATATCTTCTGCCAAAACTGTTTTATAACCATCACGATGTGCCAAAAGAAAACGTTTCCTGTATTCTTTGGGCTGAATATAATTAAGTAAACCTTCAATTGCAGTTCCGAAAAAGGGAGCAGTTTCCATGGAGCTTTCGTATCTTTTTAAGGAATCTTCAAGCTCTTCTTCCTCGATGGGTTTAAGCAAATAATCGATACTGTTATACTTAAAAGCTTTTACCGCATATTCATCGTAAGCTGTGGTAAAAATGACCGGACTTCTGACTTCAAAACGGTTGAATATTTCAAAACTTAAACCGTCTGAAAGACGAATATCCATCATAATAATATCGGGTGCATTGTTGTTCTCGAGCCAGTTCACAGCTGATGAAACAGAATCTTCCACGGAAAGAATCTCTATCGAGGGGCGAAGTTTCAGCAGCAGTCTTTTGAGTCGGTCTGCATTCGGCTTTTCGTCTTCAATGATTAATATCTTATTGATCTTCATATAACGGAATTTTAGCGATGAAATCTTTGTCGGTCTTAAGAATAATCGGTTTTTTATCTCCTAAAAATTCAAAACGGTTAATAATATTTTTAATTCCCAAACCAGCAGATTTACGATTATCAATTAATGGCACTAATGTATTATGAACTAACAAATATTGATCATTTGTAGTCGAAATTTTAATCTTCAAAGGATTTGATTTTGATGTCTGGTTATGTTTCAGCGCATTTTCAACCAGGAACTGTAAAGCCATTGGTGGTAAAAGAAATGATTTCAGATCGTCACTTACAGAGATCTCAAAATTGACACCTTCGCCGAGTCTTTTTTGAGTTAAATAAATGTAGGAATTCAAAAATTTCAGCTCTTCTTCAAGCGTAATCGTGTCTTTTTTTGAATTGACAAGAAGGTAACGGTAGACTTTCGCAAAACTCTCTGAATATTCGTACCCCAATTGCTGGTCTTCCAGAATTAACTCAGACAAAACGCTTAAATTATTAAATATAAAATGAGGATCAATCTGAAGTTTCAAAGCCTGAAGTTCAGCTGCCATTGCGGCTCTTTTATGTTCGGAAGATTTCAGTTTGTGCCGGGCAGCTTCCAAAGTGGTTTTTTTCCAGTTTTCCAAGAGAAAATTTCCGGTATTGATTGCACTTATTAATAAAGAAACAACAATATTGGTGGCAATCCATTGCGACATCAAAGTAATTTCTTTTCTGTAATCAGAACTTTTTGTCTCTGTGCAAATTTCAAAAATAAAATTAATCAGTATGACTAGTGAAATACTTCCAATAATTTGCAACAGAGCTTGAATCAATAATCTTCTGATACTCCTTTCATTCCACGAAATTCTTTTATCAAGATAATAATCTATAAACAGACTTACTTCCGCAATAATAATTGAGAACAACAGAATCCAGAAAAAATCTTCGAGAATATATATTACAGGCTTTTCAATTAATTCTTTATAAGAAAAAGGGTCAATAAGATAAATAAAAATGTAGGAAAACAGAAATGAAGTTGCACATATCAACAGTCTGTTTTTGAATCCATACAAAAATCTCTTCTTTTTATCAGTCATAAACAGCATGGTGGTTTTATGAATGTAAAGATAAATATTGAATCAGAGAAATAGCGCACTTTTAAAGTGAAGGGGTAAAATATACCTGTGAAACGTATCATTTATTAAATAAAATGATATACCTATGACACATACTCATAATGAACAAATCAGAATATTGAAAGTTAAATGTTCTATCATATTTCCATTGTTGAACAAAAATTACGATAAAACATCAAATATTTTAATTTGATAAGAATTAAATTTGTATTTCTATTAAAAACAATGGACAAGTTCAACTTTCTGCATCTCGTTTCCACTATTGGGATTTTCATGGTACTTTTGCTTGCCCTGTTTTTGATTACCGTAAAAACCAAGCACAGGCTTTCAAATTGGCTGCTTGCTTTCTTTCTTTTTACAAATGCCGTAGATGCAATCAAATTTTTGACGCGAGATTTTCCACTAAATTATATCAACCTCGAGGCGTTTCGTTGGAGTATTGTCTACCTGGTTCCGGCATCATTTTATCTCTATGTCTTGTCCGTTTGTTACACAAACTTTCGATTAAAACCGAAACATGTATTGCACGTGATTCCGTTTGTTGCTTACAATTTGTATTTAATGTGGGGAATCTATTTTGTAGACAGAGCCTCGAAAATACATTTTATAAATGGCATCTATGAAATGCCTATAACTCAATTTTTTTACTTTCTTTTCGAATTTCTGTTTCAAGTGTATTTTATTGCTGCATTTCTTGTGATTAGAAAATCCAAAACGGTCTATCTCGAGAATTATACAAACCCCAATATTTCTGTACTTAACGCACTTTACAAAATAACAATTCTATATTATATCTTACATTTTATAGTCCTTATAAGATGGCTGGTTACTTTTATCTATGGTCCGGGCGAGATTCGAGCATGGATTGTAACGCTTGATGGGTTTGCATTTTTATTTGCTACCTGTTGGTATCTATTTGTTGCGTTAAACAATCCTGAGTTTTTCCGGGGAGTAAATTCCGAGCTAAAACCAATTACAGAAGTTATTCCGAAACAAAAAACCAGCCCATTAATCGTTGATGAAAAAAATAAGGAAATCGAATTTCTGAAAAACTTCATGGTGGAAAAAGAACCTTATTTGGATTCGTCATTAACGATTCAGGATTTATCTGAACAGGTAAAAATGCCCGTTAAAGATTTGTCTACTTTGATTAACTTGTATATGGATAAACATTTTTTCGATTTCGTAAATGAATATAGAATTGAAAAAGCAATGGAAATACTGAAAGATCCTTCTCAAAAAGAACTGACTGTTTTGGAAATTTTATACCAGGTTGGTTTTAATTCCAAATCTTCGTTTAATACCTCTTTCAAAAAATATACGGGAAAAACACCAACTGATTTTAGAAAACAAGCTTTGTAAAATCGAATTACTTTTAAAAAATGAGTTCGATTTTTTTTAATCGGTCGCATATTAACACGTTCTGACGCACTTTTGCAGCAAATTAATTTAAAATAAAATGCATTACTATAAAAAAGTTTTCTGCAACTCTGGAGTGTACATCAAGAAAATTATGAGACTCTATTCTATCAAAAGAACGTCGTAAAATCAAATTCAAAAAATTACTAATGAAAAATATAATTGTAATCTTTCTTTGCCTTTTTTCAACACATCTGTTTTCTCAAAAAAGTACAAAAAACACTCAATTCGCTAAGCACACAAAAACAGATATCAAAGTTGACAAAACAAACAAAAAACTAATCAATCAAATTGATTCTGTAATGGTAAAATCCTATGAAAGAGGTTTATTCAATGGCAATGTCCTTATCGCTAAAAATAATAAAATCATCTATCAAAAATCATTTGGTTTTACTGATGAAACGAGACAAACAGCTTTAACTGATAAGTCAATATTCAACATAGGCTCTATTGCAAAGGAATTTAATGCAGTTGCCATAATAATTTTAGTTGAACGTGGTCTCCTTAATCTTGACGACAAGGTATCAAAATTTAATTTGGGATTACCAAAATGGGCAGAAAAAGTTACTATAAGACATCTTCTTAATTATGCCAGCGGTATTCCTCCAATCGAGCAATTAAAACCCGAAAATGATGCAGAGGCGTGGAATATTTTGAGAAGCAACGACAGTCTACTCTTTGAACCGGGAACTAGTTACAGGTATGATAATGGCAACGTCTTTTTGCAAAGAAGAATAATTGAAAAGGTAACCGGAATATCATTTGAAGAATTTGTTATTAAAAATATAGTTAAACCATTGAAAATGACCAATTCGGTATTTGATCCAAAATTTGGTTATAAAAACCGAACGTCCTGTTATGATTTTGATAATGTCAAATGTCCGGAGATGCAATTTATTAGCGGATGGCTCTGGGTAGATATCAATAATCTCTACAAATGGATTGAAGCTATGAACTCTAATCGTTTAATATCCAGAGAATCCCTTCAAACTTTGCTGAATAACCCGTATGCAATTGACGAAGGCGGGTCACTTGGCAGGTACATTGAAAAAGATGAGCTACAAAGACACAACGGAGTTTCTTATAAATTTGAATCCATCTTTTTAAACGATTTTAAAAATAATATGACAATCATTCTAGTGTCCAATAATCTAAATAGAGTTTGGGATTTAGGGTATATTATTCACAATTTAATGTTAGGGAAAGATTATGAAATTCCTAAAAAATCTGTTTATCAGGCAATAAGAAAAGAATCTCTCGACAACGTAAATAGAGCGATAGAGACTTATTATTTACTCAAAGAAAACTCTAAAAATGAATATAGTTTTGAGAACTCCGGAGAACTTAATAAGTTAGGATATGAATTATTAAGGCTTGGAAAAATCAATGAATCCATAACAATATTTAAATTGGCTACAAGCGAGTTTCCTAAAGATGCTAATCTTTTCGATAGTCTAGGAGAAGCTTATTTTACAGATAAGCAATACGATTTAGCGTTAGATAGTTATAAAAAAGCAATAAGTCTTGGTGGAACCAAAGGTAATGCAGAAAAAATGATAGAAAAAATCGAGAAAGAAATGGGGAAGTAAAACAGGCGCAAAATGTAACAACATCCTTTTCTTAATTGTCTTATTAAATACAGAATCAATTAATTATTTCTAAATGAAAAAAATACACCTAATCCTACTGCTTTCTTTATCGTTGAATATTTTTGCACAAAATGTTAAGGATAAAATAAAATCATTCGAAGACAACCTGCTTAGTTGGGATACATCGAAAACAAAAAAATGGACTCTAAAAGAAAGAATGGCTTTCTACAATATGAATGCAGTAAGCATTGCGGTCATAAAAGATTATAAGATAGAGTGGACAAAAGCTTATGGCTATGCAGATGTTGCTGAAAACAGAAAAGCAACCCAGCAAACACTTTTTCAGGCTGCGTCTATTAGCAAGTCTATTAATAGTCTGGGTATTTTAAAATTGGTTGAACAAGGAAAATTAGGTTTGGACAATGACATCAATAATTACTTAAAAACCTGGAAATTTCCATACGATTCGGTTTCAAAAGGAAAAAAAATTTCTATTGCAGATCTGTTGGGTCATAAAGCCGGTTTGTCTGTTCACGGTTTCGGAGGCTATCAAAAAGGAAAAGAATTACCTGCCATAATACAAATTCTCGATGGACAAAAACCAGCCAATTCTCCTGCGGTTCGGTCTGTGTTTGAACCCAACCTCAAATTCCAATATTCAGGTGGCGGAACAACCATTTCACAATTAATTCTTGAAAATAATACAGGAGAAAGGTATGAAGATTATATGCTTAAAAAAATTCTTTTACCATTGGGAATGAACAAAAGTTCTTACAATCAACCACCTTCTTTAGATAAAGAAAAATTACTTGCAACGGCTTATAATAACGGAAAAGAAGTAAAAGGTAAATATCATATTTATCCTGAAAAAGCCGCAGCCGGCTTATGGACCAACCCAAATGATTTGGCAAAATATATAATCGAAACACAGTTGTCATTATTAGGTAAATCAAATAAGGTTTTATCAAAGGAAATGTCTGTAAAGAGAATTGAGAATAATTACGGTGTATTTCTGAATGATTTCAAAGGCACAAAATATTTCGGACATAGTGGTGGAAATGAAGGTTTTGTATGTTATTATATTGGAAGTGTTGAAGACGGAAACGGTCTAGTTGTAATGACTAACGGTAATAATTTTAAACTAATAGATGAAATCCTTTTAAGTATTGCCAGTTTGAACCAATGGAAAAACTATCCTATTGAACCCCAAAAAGAATCTATTGGTTTAACCATCAGAAAAGAATGTCTAAAAAATGTTGACAAAGGAATTGCATTGTACAAAGAACTGAAAAAAAATAATCCAAATGATTATAACTTCTCCAATGAAAACGAATTGAACGGGCTTGGTTATGAATTTCTAAAAGATAATCAATTAGATGCAGCACTTAAGATTTTTAACTTAAATGTCGATCAGTTTCCAAAGTCAGGAAATGTTTATGACAGTCGCGGTGAAGCTTATTTTAATAAGAAAGAATATGCATTATCAAAAGGCGATTATCAGAAATCGCTGGAACTTGATCCAGCCAATCACAATGCGAAGGAAATGATTTTGAAAATCAACCAACTTTTGTCCACTCAAAAATAAATCATACTTTTAATATTTAGTGACCGTAATTGTTCTGACATGACTTTTATTTCTGACAATTTCCCCGCTTATAACTGCGATAATCTTCTAGATTTTATATTAGATAGTTCGGCTCATCGTCTTTAGATAGTGAAAGATAATCGAAGTAAATTGAAGACCAACAACATCAATTTTGATTGTTTCAAATGCTTAAAGACAGAAATGATCGGTTAAAATTAAATATAACTATACCTGCAAACTCACTTTATTCATCAGCTTTTTATGGCAGTGCTACAATAATAAAAGCTATGAAACACTCATTTTTTTTAAAAACAGATCATACAAATATCCTCTTTATTTAAACCTTTATGTACATGGGAAATCCTGTAGGATTAATTTCAATTAAACGACTTCCTGAATTCCAAAGGCGAAACATCTGTCTTAGCTTTAAATAATTTACTGAAAGACTGCGAATGCTCAAACCCCAGTTCATAGGCAATTTCACTTACGGAAAGCTCAGTGGTAGAGAGTTTCTCTTTGGCTTTTTCAATCAGTTTTTCGTGGATGTGCTGCTGCGTGGTCTGTCCGGTCAAAGTTTTCAGCAGACTTCGCATATATTGCGGCGACATATTGAATTCATCAGAAAGAAACTGAACACTCGGTAGACCTTTAGTTTTAAAATCATCTCTTTCAAAATAATCATTGAGCAGAATTTCCAATTTTTCTAAAAACTGATGGTGTGCTTTGTGACGGGTAATAAACTGTCGCTGATAAAACCGTTCGGAATAATTCAAAAGTGTTTCCAGCTGAGAAATAATAATGTTCTGACTGAATTTATCAATGTTGGTCTGATATTCCTGCTTGATGTTTTCGACAATTTGTTGCACTTTCGTTTCCTCATCTTCCGATAAAAAAAGAGCTTCATTGACAGAATAATCAAAGAATTCATATTTCCTGATTGCAGTTGCCATTGTGGTATTCCAGAGAAAATCCGGATGAATCATCATCATCCATCCGGAAGGATTTTTGCCGTGCTCTTCCCGTATAATGCTTAAAATCTGATGAGGCGCCATACAAAACATCACGCCTTCATCAAAATCATAATCCTGCTGCCCGTATCTGTATTTATGATTCATATCTCGTTTGACAGAAATCATATAAAAATCGAATATCAAACTTTGCTTTCCACTTTCTGTAGATGGTGCCATATCTTCAAAATTGATCACACTGATGAGCGGATGTTTTGGCTTCGGCAAGCCCCGCAAGGTGTGGAATTGTGAGATGGTTTTTATTCTTATCGGCGAATCAGGCATTGGTTTAATATTTAATGAATATAAAGGTACAGATTATTGTGGCTCAGATAAATAAACGTTGTCCAAATCTTCCATCAAAGTCGGATGTTGAGGATTCCAACCTAAATTTGCCTTAGTTTCTTCGCTTGAAGTCAGATTATTAAGCTTTGCAAAATGTGCAAACCAGCCGAAATGTTCTGCAGTTTCGTCATTTGTAAGAGAAACAACCGGAATGTTCAGTTTTTCTGCAATAAAAGTTGCAATATCTTTAAAAGGAATTCCCTGTTCTGCAACTGCGTGATATCTCGTCCCGCTTTCAAAAGGGTTTTCCAAAGCCAATCGGTATAATTTTGCGGCATCCAATCTGTGAACTGCCGGCCAGAAATTATCGCCATCATTAATGATAGCAGATTTTGCTTTTTGCCTTGCAATATTGATTAAAGTCGGGACGAATCCAATAATATCTCCTTTGCCGTGAACGGATGGCGACAATCTAACGACGGCAACTTTTACACCTTTTTCGGCAACAGCATCGGCTGCATTTTCTGTCGCAATTCTTGGATGTGGATTGTTTGCGTTAAAGTCTTTTTCTGTGGTAATTCCATCTTTTGAAAAAAGGGCAGTTCCAGATGTGATTAGAAAAGGTTTTTCAGTTCCTAATAAAGCTTCGCCGATGGCTTCAATCACTTTTTCATCCAATTTGCACATCTCTTCGAATCTTGTGAAATCGTGGACAAATCCTAAATGGATTACTGCATCTGCAATTTCGGCTCCTGATTTCAGACTTTCAAAATCGTTTAAATCTCCACGATGTGCTTCAGCTCCGGCTGCAATCAATTTATTTGCCGATTCTTCCGAACGGGCCAATCCCAAAACCTGGTGTCCATTAGCCAATAATTCATGTACTACGGCTGTTCCTACGAAACCTGTTGCGCCTGTAACAAATACTTTCATTTTAATATATTTTTGATATAAATTAATGAAGCAAAGTTCAGATTTCGATTTTGTACTCCTGTAGCCGAAAAGTATTTTGTTGTAGCCGAAAAAATTAATTAAAAGACTTCCTGAATTCCAAAGGCGAAACATCAGTTTTAGCTTTAAACAGTTTACTGAATGACTGCGAATGCTCAAATCCCAATTCATAAGCAATTTCACTTACAGAAAGATTGGTTGTAGAGAGTTTCTCTTTAGCTTTTTCAATCAGTTTTTCGTGGATGTGCTGTTGTGTGGTTTGTCCTGTTAAAGATTTTAATAAACTTCCAAGATAATTCGTTGAGATATTAAGCTGTTCTGCGATGTAATTGGCAGTTGGCAATCCTTTGTCAATCACGTTATCATTAAAGAAATCTTCAAGAACGATTTCCAATTTCTCTAAAATCTGATGATTGCTCTTTTTCCTGGTGATGAATTGTCGCTGATAAAATCTTTCGCAGTAATTTAAGATAACTTCAATCTGCGAAATGATGATATTTTGGGTAAACTGGTCAATTCCCGACTGATATTCCTTTTCAATGCCTTTAAAAAGTCCGATCAAAGTCTCTTCTTCTTTTTCGGAAAGGAATAATGCTTCGTTCACATCATAACCGAAAAATTTATAATTATTAATGGTTTTTGCCAAAGGTGTGTTCCAGATAAAATCGGGATGAAAAGCGAGAAGATATCCGGAAGGTTTCACATCAGATTTACTGATAATCATTTTCACGACTTGTCTTGGCGCAATGAAGCACATCAGACCTTCATCAAAATCATACTGACTCTGCCCATAATGAAGTTTCCCCTGAATATCTCTTTTAAAACCCATAAAATACAGATCCTGAACCCAGCTGATTTCCGATTCTTCAATCTGATATTCCACCAAACTGTAATCCACCAAGCTAATGAGTGGATGTTGTGGCTTCGGCAATCCCGAAATCCGGTGAAATTCCGAGATGGTGTCTATCGTATATAATTTTCTGTTATTCATTTGTTGATATTTATTGTTTTTGGGTCAAATGCAATTCGCGTTTCATAATTGGTGTTTGCAATCAATTTTCGTTCACGCTCATTTCATAACTTTAAAATTGAAAGGCAACAGCAAGAAACTGTTGCCTTTACAAATTTAATAATCTGTAGATGTACTTAGCGTTTTATAGTCAGAAATTTCACTTTGAAGCGCATTTAATTTATTCCCGGCAATGCCAAATGCATCAGAACCTAAAACCAAATGAACCGGCGGATTTTCCATTGCTACCAATTCTATTAATGCTACAGCTGCTTTTTCAGGGTCGCCCGGCTGATTTCCGTTGATGTCTTTTTCGTGCGCTGTTTGAAGTTGTCTTGCAACAGTATATTCTTCAATTTCAGTTTTCGGGGTACGAAGTGAACCGCCCGTTAAGAAATCTGTTCTGAAATATCCAGGATAAACAACGGTTGCATTCACTCCAAATTCTTTTACCTCTGCAGCCAAAGCTTCTGTAAAACCTACGACTGCAAACTTTGTTGCGCAGTAAATTCCCCAGCCTGCAAATTCTCCGGTAAGCCCGCCAATTGAAGCGATGTTGATGATTGAGCCGCTTTTTTGAGCTCTTAAATGGGGCATTGCTTTTCTGATGACATTCAAAGAACCGAAAACATTCGTGTCAAAGTTTTGACGGCTTTCAAGGTCAGTAATTTCTTCTAAAGTTCCCAACTGTCCGTAACCTGCGTTGTTTACTACAGCATCCAGTTTTCCAAATTTCCCTACTGTTTTTGCAACTGCTGTTTCAACAGAATTTTCGTTGATCAAGTCAACTTCGAGCGGAAGAAACTTTGAATTTTCCTCACTTACAGCTTTCTGAAGCTCAGCAACATTTCTTGAAGTCGCTGCCACGGAATATCCTTCGGCTAATAATCTTTTTACTAAAGTTAAACCTAAACCTTTTGAAGCTCCTGTCACGAACCATACTTTTTTTGTGTCCATTTTGATTGTTTTTAATTTGGTTAATTTTTACAGTACAAAGTTGAGAAACAATGAAAATTTAGCTGTAACTGAATCAAAGACTATTGTAGCCAAAACAAAGATTTTAAGTTTTCCGATTTCCAAATACCTATTATAAAGTGGTTTATTTTGAATAATTTCTAAAAACAGTCCGTTCGGAATGGGACTGCCTGACAGATACGCTGTAAAGTCTTCAAAACCCAATTTTAATTAAAATAAATCTTATTTCATAACGCTTTGGTGTAAAAATAGATAGGTTATAAGCATCAACTCTATGTATTCAAAACCATCACCATATGAAATCAGAAAACAACTTAGAAAAAAGAAGTCTCAGAGGTAAAACCGTAGTCGTTACGGGAGGAAGCAGCGGAGTCGGAAGAGCTGCCGTAGAAGCATTTGCACTGGAAGGATGCAACATCGTCATCGCAGCCCGCGGACAGGAAGCTCTGGACGAAACCTTACACCTTTGCAACGAACTTGAAATAAAGGCAATCGCTGTTCCTACCGATGTTTCTGTTGCGGAAGAAGTAGATAATTTAGTCAAAAAAGCCCTCCTTGAGTTTGGGCGAATTGATATCTGGGTAAACAACGCCGGAGTTATGGCAAGCGGCAAGTTTGAAGAAATCCCGATGTCACTCCACGAGCAGGTCATCAAAACCAATCTCTTCGGATATATGCACGGGGCTTACAGTGTACTTCCGGTTTTCAAGGAACAGAACGAAGGAATCCTGATCAACAATGTATCGATCGGCGGATTTATGCCCGCTCCTTACAGCGCAGTCTATTCTTCTACAAAATTCGGGATCCGTGGAATGATGGAATGTCTTCAGGGAGAAATTTCAGATTTTGCAGACATCCATATTGCCAATCTGTATCCCCAGATTCAGCGTTCGACGGGAAATTCACATTCGGCAAAGTATTCCGGACTGGATTTTAAAGTTCCGCCTTTCGCATCAGATCCGAGAGACACCGCAGCTAAGATTGTACAACTCGCCAAAGAGCCACAAAAAGATCTTTTCCCCGATTTTACTTCAAGAGCCTTAGTCAATATTTATGAAATGTTTCCGAAAGCAATCATCAACACGGCTTCTGCCGGAATGAGACTGATGATGAGGTTGAAAAACGGCGAACCCACTTCTGGAAATGTCCTTGAACCTTCTTCTGAACCCCACCAGATTTATGGAGACACCCTATTGCCCGTTCCGGGTAAAAAAACAAAAATGGCACTCGTTGCAGGTCTTGGATTAGGTTTAGCCTATATGATATTCAGATCGAGAAATTCAAATGACGATGAGGTTTAATTCATAAAAATATACTATCAACCAACAAACCCCGATTTATAATCGGGGTTTGTTTATTTTATTAATTATTTACTTAAAAGCATTTTGAAGTCTGGCAAAACCGTTCAGATGATATCGTCAAGCATTTAGTTATAACGTTCAAGTGTTCTGTTTAAGTGTTCAACCGCTTCGTTGAATCAATCAGGTACTCCGTTTAAGCTTTCAACCATTTCGTTAAGCCAATCAACTACTCCGAAGAGCCGTTCAACCACTCCGAAGAGGCATTCAAGTACAATTTGTTATATTTCAATGATTTACGGATCGTTTGGAGAATTTGGAAAGAATTGCGATGAGGTTGTGGTGGACCTTTGGAAGTTTTTATTAATTGGAGTAGAAATACTGAATAATAGGAATTGAGATTGGTTTAATTTTGAGATTATGGTTTTCCGTAAATATTCTTTAAAGTTTATAAGTAATTTTATCCGCAATAAACAAACAAGTTACCATGGAAATTATTTTAATCTTGATTTTATCTTTTTTTGCAATCTACTTTTATACTAAGTTACAAAAACTTAAAAATGAAATTAAAACAAGGGATATAAAAGTTAATGATTTAGAAGTCAAAAACAATATTCTTGAAACTAAAATTCAGTCTATTAACAGAGAAAACTTAAATCTTCAGGCTACCAATCGTGAGATGAAAGATAAAGTTGCTGAATTAAGTAAATATCAAAGCATTATTGATGTAAAAATTGAATGCGAATATCTTCTAAAAAAAGCTCAGAAAGATTATGAAAAACTGAGAGAACAAGGAAATCAGGAATTATTTGAAGCTCAGGAAAATGCAAAAGAGTCAAGAAGAAACATCAAAGAACTTACAGAAAAGAAACAACGGGAAATTGAATTGTTATACGAAAATGCTGTAAGAGAATCGACAAGAATTATTGAAAGTGCAGAAAATAAAGCCGAAACGATTGGCGGTGACGCTTACCGAAGCTTAAAAGAAGCTAATGAAATTGCAGACAGGATCCAGGCAATGAAAAATGTAATCAACGGGTATGGAAATAAATATTTAGTTCCCAATTACACACTTTTAGATCAGCTTGCAGAAGATTTCAGTCATAAAGAAGCAGGAGAAAATCTCAAAAAACTTCGTCAGAATAATAAAATGATGATCGTCAACAGACAGGCTGGAATCTGCGATTATGTAGATAAAGAGAGACAACAAACGGCCGTTGATTTTGTAATTGATGCTTATAACGGGAAAGTTGATTCTATTCTGGCAACAGTAAGAAAAGATAATTACGGAATTTTGAAACAGAAAATTGAAGATGCTTTTCAATTGGTCAACTTTAATGGTAAAGCTTTCAGAAACGCAAGAATATCTGAAATCTATCATCAGGCAAGACTGGAAGAACTCAAATGGGCAGTTGTAGCACAGGAATTACGAGCAATGGAACTCGAAGAGCAAAGAGAAATCCGGGAACAGATCCGTGAAGAAGAAAAGGCTCGTAGAGAATTTGAAAAAGCGATGAAAGACGCTGAAAAAGAAGAACAGACTTTAAAAAGATTGATTGAAAAAGCCGAAGCTCAGGTTTCAAGAGCCAATGAAGAGCAGAAAGCCCTTTTCCAACAAAAACTGGAAGAGCTTCAGGGAAAACTCGTAGCAGCAGAGGAAAAGAATCAGCGGGCAATTTCGATGGCACAACAAACTAAAGCAGGGAATGTTTACATTATTTCAAACATCGGTTCGTTTGGTGAAGACGTTTATAAAATCGGGATGACGCGACGTTTGGAACCTTTGGATAGAGTCCGTGAGTTAGGAGATGCAAGTGTTCCGTTTGAGTTTGATGTTCATGCAATGATATATTGTGATGATGCACCGGCTTTGGAAAGACAACTTCACAAGAAATTTCTTAAAAATCAGCTTAATAAAATTAATCCAAGAAAAGAATTTTTCAGGCTTCAACTCAACGATTTGAAAAACCATATTGAAAGAATTGGTATCAATTGCAAATGGACACTTCTTGCCGAAGCAAAGCAATATAGAGAAACTTTGAAACTGGAAGAAGAAATGAAAACAAATAAAGTGATGGAAGTTGAATGGGAACGTTTTCAAGAGGTCGCAGATCCAGTGACATATGATGAAATAATTGAGGAAATCTAATCATTGATAAATTGTATTAGCAAGTTTTCTTCAACAAATTTTCGAAATCAAACCAAAAAAACCTGCTCAACAGCAGGTTTTATATTTATAAATTTCAAAGATTTTAATGTCCGCACTGACACCTTGTTCACCCGATACCAAATTTGCTCCGTCAGTTCGAATGTTTTTCGCAGCGAAGCGGAGAAAAATGTATCGAGAACCCGTGAA
>NZ_JPRO01000029.1 GCF_000737785.1 Chryseobacterium luteum
TCTTTGGAACCGTAGCCTTTAGCTGAATTCTGAACATTTCCTGCTACAAAAAATCCGAGATCGGTTGTTTGAATGACCGATCTGGCTTCTTCGTCGGAAGAACTTCCCATTGTTTTCTGCCACAATTCATGCCCGAATTCATTCAGCCGGATGAGCCAGATATCTGATCCACCTTTGCTGTCGTCTTTCTTATCCAGACCTTTTCCGGAATAGGAAGTCCCGGAAAGTAAAAAACCTCCGTCCTGTGTAGAAACAGCAGCAGATAAATAATCATGATTCTGACCAGAAATGTATTTTTCCCAGACCTCCTGTCCCTGTTGATTCAATTTGATTATATGAAAATCGTAACCGTTATTTTGTTTATTTCCATCCTGAATTTTAGATGTTTGGATTGAGCTTCCCGTAATGAGGTACTGCTGATCGATCGTTGCGGTCACCTGGCTTAAAAAATCCTGAGTGGATGATTTTATATCTTTCTGCCATAATACTTCCTGGGCAGACAATCCAAGAACTGTGCATAGAATACATGCACCAGAGTAAAGTTTATTCATCTGTTTGTGTATTTAATATTAGTTTCATTTATAATTTTTCGGCAAATTTAACACTTTTTAACGTATTTCAAGTCCCGTTAATGAGATTTAATATGAATCTTATCAATTACCGGTGTTTCAATGTTGTTATGAAACAAAGATATTGCGCGAAAGCGACAGAACTTGTCGTGTTAAAAATAATTTGGCAAAGAATTATCCTCATCAATAAATAATATAAAATCAATCATTTAACTTAAAAAATTCAATTACTTGGCAAAACATAATACTATCTTTTACATTGGTATGATTTTTAGTATTACATTTGTATAAATTTTCAGTTATGAAAACAAACCAACAAACTATAAATCAAGCGAATCATAAAATAAACTGGTTCCAGAAGTTTCTGATGGTATGTTCCGGAGGAAACGTCCATATTTTAAGAAAGACCCCGAGTGAATGGAATAAATTTTCCGGAATTGGGGGAATCGTGTTGTTCACTGCCGTGTTTGCTACTCTGTCTGCAGGCTATGCAATGTATACCGTATTTGATAATGTCTGGACTTCTGTGGGGTTTGGGATCCTGTGGGGATTAATGATCTTCAACCTGGACCGTTATATTGTTTCCTCCATCAAAAAAACAGGTACATGGTGGAATCAGATTTTAATGGCTATTCCCCGCCTGGTTTTAGCAACATTTTTAGGGATTATTATTTCTAAACCTTTGGAGCTTAAAATTTTTGAAAAAGAAGTTAACAAGCAGCTTAACACGATAATACAACGAAATAAGAAACAGCTTCAGGGCGAAATGAGCGGCAGGATTCTTCAGCAAAGCGGGCCGTTCGAGACCGAAAAAAAACAGATTGCCGAAAAAACCGTACAGTATCAGAAAGCTTATGACTCCGCAACGGTAGAACTTGAAAAAGAAATCCTTGGCAAGCAGTCCGGGCTAACCAGTGGAAAAGAAGGCTATGGCCCCAATGCAAAACGGAAACAGGAATTGAAGGAACAGCGTCGTCTGGATCTGGAAAATTTTCAGAAGCAGAATGCACCCAGACTTGAATACCTAGACAAAGAGATCTCCAAAGTTTACACAAATCTGGAAACAGAAAGAAAATCCTCGGAAACCTTTGAGGACAAATTCAACGGGTTTGCAGCAAGACTGCAGGCTTTGGACGAGCTGGGCAAAAATTCAGCAATCATTGGATTGGCCGCGGCATTTATTATGGGACTTTTTATCTGTCTTGAAATTTCTCCGGTCCTGGTAAAATTAATATCCCACGTCGGTCCTTATGATTATCTGCTGGAAAAAACAGAAAATGATTTCAGGCTTTACTCTAAAGAAAAAATTGAAAAAGGAAATGCTTTAACTGATTTCAGAATTGATGATTTTAAGGATAATTTAAAAAAATAGCGTATTTTTCACGCATGATTATTGATAAAGAAGAGATCCGGAAGAAAAAGAAAAAGCTGGACGCATGCAAAATATTCCTGAAAAAAGAATTCATCGGAATTGACAAGATTATTGATGATTTAATGGAATACCTGCAGATCTGGTATCTGATGCCGGAAATACTAACCCGCCCCGTAGTGATCAATCTATGGGGAATGACCGGCGTGGGAAAGACAGACCTTGTACGAAAAACGGTCCGGTTCCTGGAGTTCCAAAACCGTTTTGTAGAGATCGAACTGAGCAACAGCGATGAAACTTCATGGAGCAAAAGCATTTCTGATATTTTCCAAAGCAACCGCCTCAATGACGAAAAACCAAGCATTGTGCTGTTTGATGAAATCCAGAGGTTTAATACAATAGATGCCGACGGGATTCCTGTACCGCAGACAAAGTTTACTGATTTCTGGGAACTTTTAAGTGATGGAAGGCTGAGCAGAAGGGAGCGCGATGACCTTGAACACTATCTGTTCTCGTATCTTTTGCGTAAAAAAGAAAATGAACGGCGCAAAATAAACGGCGAATCCGAAATGGATGAGAATCCTTACCTGAATCTCTGGGATGCCAAAGAGCTGAAAAAGTACCTCAGCATGGAAGATGATGTGATGAGCATCATTGATATGAAGGAAGAAGACATGATCAAGCTGATCCTAAAGAAGCAGAAGGAGAAAAAAATCTATGAACCGGTAGACTACAGTAAAATGCTGATCATCATCAGCGGAAATCTGGATGAAGCTTTTCAAATGTCCCGTGAAACCAGCGAGGCAGATATAGATGCCAACATTTACCATGCATTCACAAAGAAAATAACTGTTGTTGATATAAAAAATGCACTGTCCAGGAAATTCCGCCCGGAACAGGTAGCCAGATTTGGAAATATTCATTTAATTTATTTTTCATTAAAAACAGAGGATTTTCAGCAGCTCATCCAAAGAGAGATCAATAATCTTAAAACTAAGACCAGGTCAAAATTTGGCATCAGCTTAAAAATCAGCAAAAACATCAATGACCTGATCTATAGAAACGGAGTCTTTCCCGTGCAGGGCGTACGTCCTGTATTCAGCAGTGTGGTTGACATTCTGGACACAAACCTCAGCAAATTTCTGTTTGAAGCCATCATCAATGATGATAAAACGATTGAAATTGATTACCTGCTGGAACAGAAAACAATCACTGGAAAAATAGGAAAACGCAGTGTTGAGATTCCTTACACCGGGCGGATCGACAGTATACGCCAGGCCAGTCAGCAGGACGCAGTAGCCAACATCAGTGTTCATGAATGCGGACATGCCGTTTCATATATGCTTTATACAGGTTTTGCTCCATTACAGCTGAAAAGCAAAGTAGCCAGCAGCTATGCCGCTGGATTTACATTTCCGCATCAGATCCATGATACGAAGGAAAGTATTCTGGACAGAATTAAGATTTATCTGGCTGGCGGTATTGCCGAAGAAATTATCTTTGGAGAAAATAATGCAAGCATAGGAAGAAGCCATGACCGGGAACAGGCCACCATGCTGGCCACCGATTATATCAGGAAATACGGATTTGATGAAGAATATCAGGCGACCTACAGTATAGAAGATTATCCGCACCGTATGCAGCACAATATTACGGATAAAAAAATTGAAAAGCTGATGCAGGATCTTGCTAAAAAAACGAGGGAAGATCTGATTCTTCATTTAGACCTTCTGAAAAACATGAGTATCGAACTCAGCAAAAAAGGCAGCATGCTGCCTAAAGAAATCTACCTGACCGCGAAAAAGCACCATTTGGAAGTGAGCATCAAAGAAGAAGGGCATCTGCATATTGCAGAATATCATAAGTTGCTTGGTCAATAGATAAAAAAATCTGTAATAATACCATTTAGCATTAATAACATCTAACCTTTCAATTAATTTGAAAGGTTTTTTCTTTCTATAATTAGTTTATGCGAAATATTTTATAATTTTACCCCACTTAAACTAATCATCATGAAAAACTTAATTTTAGTCTTCACACTGCTTGTAAGCTGTGCATTCACACCTACTTTAAAAGCACAAATGGATCCTTATCTGGGACAAATCATTTTTGTTCCTTACAACAGAACTCCTGTTGGATGGGCAGAATGCAACGGCCAGCTCATGTCTATTAACCAGAACCAAGCTCTTTTTTCTTTACTGGGAACAACTTTCGGAGGAAACGGAATTAGTACTTTTGCCTTACCTGATATGAGGGGAAGATCCCCTATTTCCCTGGGCCAGGGCCAGGGAAGCGTCTACAATTATGTTGTGGGTGAGACAGGAGGCAGTGAAACCGTTACATTAAACCAGATGCAGATGCCAGTGCATAGCCATACCGTAAATGCAGTAACCGCTGAAGGAAACCAGAATACACCAACAGGAAACCTTCCCGCAGACACCAAACTTCTGGACAAAGAGTATTCTGATGCGAACGCCAACACAACGATGAAGTCTACTATGGTGAATCCGGCAGGAGGATCTCAGCCTCATGAAAACAGATCGCCTTTCCTTACCTTGAGATGCATTATTGCCACACAGGGTATTTATCCATCTTTTAATTAATAAGTTATGAAAACTCTATACTTATTAGCCATAGCTATTGGGAGTTCGGTCGCCGCACAGACGATCACTTTCAATGGGTGTCACAATCTGTTTGACGACCAAAACTTTATTTTCACCAAAACAGGAGTTGATTCAAATAGTAAAAACATTTATATCACAACACCTGTGGACGGCCAGCCCTGCGGCGGATTAGGAACATGTGAATTTAAAATACAGTGGAATAACTCCCTTAACAGATGGGAATTTCTTGCTGATGAAGGAAACGGGACCTTTACCAGTCCTATCCTGATGTATTATAATGCAACAGGAAACAGCGTGAGCCCAAGACCGCCAAGCAATACTTTTGGAGCATGGATGGAAAATACAGCAGCAACAGGCGGACAGTGCGGAGGAAGCCTTACAGGCGCAAACTCTACAATGACGGGGGATGTACACAGTTCTTCGCTCGCAACATCGGATGTTACAAAATCCAGGATCCAGATTTTCCCTAACCCTGTTTCGGATATTATCCGTATTTCGGGAATTGATAACGGGCATACGATACAAATCTATAATGTAGACGGAAGGCTGATAAGAACCGGTGCATTTGATCAGAAGATCGATGTTTCCAATCTATCTGCAGGAGTTTATGTTTTAAAAATTACTACTAAAAAGTTCGAATCTCATGAATTTAAATTCGTGAAAAAATAGAGAGAGATAATGTTTATAGCATTAAATTGAATATTGATACAGCCTTCGGAATTCTCTGAAGGCTATTTTTTAGGGAACATTTTTTGCTGACAATCTTATATGCCCTCAAGTGTTGTCAGCAGCTATATTTATTTTCCGGAGACTGAAATATTAAGAATCATTTATCAGTCCGGAGCTGTTTATGATTATCTGAAAGTACCGATATCCATATCTGAAAAATTCAGGGAGGCCAGATCAAAAGGGAGATTTCTGAACAGTGTTATAAAGCCAAGATTTAAATATATTAAGATCAGCTGACAAAATTTTATGATAAATCAGCTCTTATTTCCATAAAAAATGCCATACAGATTTGTACGGCATTTTTCAATTTTTATATCCTTAAATATATTCTAGAAAGAATAATTCGGTGCTTCCTGAGTGATAATTACATCATGCGGGTGAGATTCTTTCAATCCGCTTCCGGTGATCATCACCATTTTGGTATCTTTCTGTAAAGCTTCAATATCTTTAGCTCCACAGTATCCCATACCTGCTCTTAAACCTCCGGTCAGCTGGAAGATCACATCTTCTAACTTTCCTTTGTGCGGCACTCTTCCCTCAATTCCTTCCGGAACGAATTTTTTAGCTTCACTCTGGAAATATCTTTCTTTTCCTCCTCTTTTCATAGCGGAAAGGCTTCCCATTCCCTGATAAGATTTGAATTTTCTTCCCTGGAAGATAATTTCCTCTCCCGGAGCTTCATCAGTTCCGGCTAAAAGAGAACCCAGCATTACGGCTCCTGCCCCACTTGCAATAGCTTTTACAATATCTCCGGAAAGCTTAATCCCTCCGTCAGCAATTACCGTTACATTTTGGGATGCTGCATATTCGTAAACATTGTAAATAGCAGATAGCTGAGGAACTCCTACTCCTGCAACAACTCTCGTTGTACAGATAGAACCGGGGCCAACTCCTACTTTAAGAACGTTTGCACCTGCTTCAATAAGATCTTTGGCTGCCTCAGCGGTCACAATATTTCCTCCTACGATATCCAGATCAGGATAGGTTCTTCTGATTTCTGAAATTTTGTCCAGAACTCCCTTGGAATGTCCGTGTGCGGAATCAATGGCCACGATATCAACACCGGCATTTACCAATGCTGCAATTCTGTCCATCGTATCTTCTCCGACACCTACTCCGGCGCCTACGATAAGACGTCCTTTGTGATCTTTATTTGAGTTCGGGTATTCTAACTGATTGTCAATATCCTTAATCGTAATTAATCCTACCAGCTTATTGTCTTTATCCACAATCGGAAGCTTTTCTACTCTGCTTTTAAGAAGAATTTCCTTAGCCTTTTCAAGGTTGGTGTTTTTATCGGAAGTGATGAGGTTTTCTTTGGTCATGATCTCTTCCACCTTCATATCCAGATTTTCTTGGTATTTTACATCTCTGTTGGTGATAATTCCGATCAGTACATTATCTGCATCTACTACAGGAAGACCGGAAATTTTATATTTGGCCATAGTTTCCTTTGCTTCAGCCAACGTGTGATCTTTTGAAAGGGTAACAGGATCAGAGATCATCCCGTTTTCTGAACGTTTTACACGGTTTACCTGTGCAGCCTGCTCAGCGATCGTCATGTTCTTATGAATAAAGCCCAAACCTCCCACTCTTGCCAGAGCAATAGCGAGATCTCCTTCGGTAACTGTATCCATCGCAGCAGAAACTATCGGAACATTCAGTGTAATTTTGTCGGTAAGTCTTGATTTTAATGATACCTGGTTAGGTAAAACTTCGGAATAAGAAGGGACTAGAAGAACGTCATCGAAAGTGATGGCTGTCTCTACAATTTTGTTATGAATAGACATCTTTACTTTCTTTGCAAAATTAGGCTATTTTAGTGAGATATGAAAATCCTTTTCAATAGTTTAAATAAAATTTAATAATCAATAACTTAAATGAAAAAACCGCTCTTATGAGGAGCGGTCATCGTACAAAATAATTAGTATAGTATGAAACTACTTGATTTTATCTTTATAAATGCATGAACAAGATTATTTATCCGCCGCTGCATTAATCACTTTTGAAATATCATCTGCTGTAAAGCTCCCTTTCACATCCACGAAAACCAGTTCTTTACCTGAATTTACGGTGATCATCATGTTTTTAATGGTTTCTCCGTTCTGTTTTACCCTTACATTGACATTTTCGCCGTTGTGCTTTATGGTAGCCCAATCTTCAAAGTTATTGTCATTTAAATAACGGGAATAATCATTCAGCATATCTTTGCTTCCGTTATCTACTGTCATCACTTTTATTTTTGAAACTTTTTTAACCAAAGCAATGACTTCTTCATTTTCGCCGTCTTCCTTCAAAGCTCTTTTAATAAAAGGTTTCACCATAAATACTGGTACATTGAAGCTCGCAAATCGTGCTCCTTTAAAATCATATCCTGACTGCTTAAAGAAATCCATATTGGGCTTTCCTGAAACAATACATGACTGAAGGATAAGCAGTGTAAAGATTCCTAAAAAAATGTTTTTTAAAGTTTTCATGGTCATCATTTTTTAGTCGATAGATTTCAAATTACCTCCGGATGTTTTGCTTATCTTCGATTCTATTTCCGGATTTCCTTTATACTTAACAGTTCCTCCTGAAGAAGCCTTTACTTTCAGTCTTACAGAAACGTTTACCGAAAGATTTGCTCCGGATGTGGCCTCTGCCTCAAGATTATCCAGCCTCAGATTATCAGCTTTACAGGTTGCACCGCTGCTGATGTCTATTGTTCCGGAATCTGCTTTTCCTTCAAAGGCTGCATCGGATCCACTTGATGCTTTTATCGTAACATTCCCTGCTGTAATTCCAGCTCTGATGTTGGCTCCGGATGATGTGCCGACATCCAGCGTATTGGAGATTTTAAAATCACCTTTTACATCAGCTCCGGATGACACATCAATAACCATGTTATTTTCTCTTATGGAATTCACCACATTGAAGCTTGCTCCCGAAGAGGCCTTGATATTGCCCATTCTTGGGGAAGAAACGTTAACGCTTAAGTTCTTGAACTTCAACTTTTTTGTTCCTTTATTATCTACATAGACTTTCAAAACCCCGTTTTCCACCTTTGTGATGATGTACTGAAGTTTATCGGAATCGGCAATCACTTTTACACTGGTAGGACTTTCCTGCTTGAAAACTACATTCACTCCCGTACTTACCTGAATTCCTGAAAACTCGCCTACATTTCTTGCTTCCCCGCTAAGATAAGAGGAATTGCTTTCAGAAGTAAGGCTGCTTCTGGTGTTGCTTATGGTATTGGTTCTGGTATTTGTATTGGTTTCGCTGGAATTAATAATCTTATTCAGATCATCCATAGAAAGTTTTCCGTCCAGCATCACGAGGATGCTTTCTCCCTTTCCTCCATCTATGCTCAAGAGAAGATCATCCAGTATTCCGTCTTTTGCATCGGAAGAAAGGAATTTTATCTTTGTCCCGGAGTTGTTAACAGACATGATCTCATTGTAATTAAGATTTTTCAGATACACAGAAATATCTTTGCTCAGCCTGGAAAGGTTATCCTGAACTTTACGTCCTTCTGCTGTATTAAGATTTTCCGGATTTTCCGTAATAAGGATTTTCAAACCATTGATTTTCGAAAGCAGGGGCTTGATCTGATCCAGCTGGGAGTCGTCAATATTAAGACTGCTCAGCATGCCGAACATAGGTTTTGCAATTTTGATAGAGGTTACTCCTTCTACTTCCTGGTATCTGTCAAAAAGCATGTCGAATTTATCCCGTTGTCCATACACTGTAAAGAAGTGGGAAAAAGCGAGTGCGAATATTATGAATATTTTTTTCATGAGTCAATTTTTATTTCTTAAGCTGATTATTGTTGCCTGATCAGGAGCATAATCTGTTTTTTATTGTTAATAATCATCCTCTACTACTGTAGGCTGTACTAATTTTTCACTAACGTTATTTGCAAATATCTGGAATGAGTATTTAGTCACATTGATAGCCTCATCTACATTATCGATTCTTTTACCGTTTACAATGACGTAGGAGTCCTTGTATCCCGTAGAATCTTTCAAAGCTTTATTATTTTTGAATGAGGAGTTGCTTACAAACCTGGGCCTGGATTCTTTTTTCAGTCTTCCTCTTTTCGGCAATATTTCATCCAGCACATCCTTTTCTGCGACTGAATTTTCCTGGAAAACAGAATCTTTTTTGACCCCGGAAATGGAATCGGTATGATTAACTGCTACCTGCTCATGATGGTCATTATTCTCCTCAATAAATTTTGATTTCTGTTTTAAGACCTCATCTTTTACCAATTGTTCTTTTTCGATAACACCAGTACGGTAATCATTAAAGAAAAACCCGATGCTGAAAAGAAGCACTAATCCGGCTGCCATCCAGAACCATTTGGGAAAAGAGGGTTTATTGTTCCGGAGCGGAATGATGGGCCCACCGTTTGTTTCGGAGTCCGCAGATCCACCTTCTGCTTTCTGAAGAAAATCTTCAAAGCTCCAGTCCATTTTTTCTTCCTTTATATCGTGGAATATCTCGTCGTATTTATTCTGAAATTGATCTTTGTTCATAGCTCATCAGTTGTGATATTTGTTCTTTTACTTTTTGTCTCGCCCGCATCAGGTTTACTCTTACTGCGTTTTCTTCCATTTCCAGCATTTCGGAAATTTCCGAGACTTCGTATTCTTCTACATCTTTCAGATGGATCACCATTTTCTGTTTTTCCGGAAGCTGGTTGATAAACCCTATAATATGCTCCTTCAGATTATTGATATCCATGCTGTACAATTCTGAACGGTGAAGCTGCAAATCTGCAAATCCCTGCCTCACATCATGGTGCTTCAGCCTGTTAAGGCACTCGTTCCGGACAGATTTCAAAGCATAGGACTTTAAATTTCCAAACTTTTCTAGTTCCTCTTTCTTCTGCCAGAACTTGATCATCAGATCCTGCACCACATCTTCCGCCTCATCACTGCTCATCACGAATCTTTTCGCAAAACGATACATCTCGTCTTTGAGAATAAACACCGTATTCTTGAAAGTTTCTTGGGTCATGAGTTTTGTTTCTATATATAAGACAATTAAAATCTTAATTCTATTACACTAGATTATAAAAAAAGTGATGTTTTTCTAATTTTTATCTTACGCATACTCATAAAAGCCCACTCATAAAGGGGTTTTTATGATTTTTATAAAATTACCTATTTTTTTCTTTTTCTGAATAATAATTTCAAAACTGTAGCTCTTCCGTTATTTGTCAGCAAAATAAATTTAAATGCTCACTATAAATTAAGCCTTTTCGACTAATGGAAAGGATATTTTTTGTTCTTACACTGATTTCACAGATGGCACAGATTTTTTTAGATTTAATTGACAATTAAAACTATTTATAAATAGTAAAGCCTAATTATCTGTGGGAAATAAACAAGTATCAGTATCCAATAACGTAAAAGCCTCCATTTCGGAGGCTTTCAATATTAATACATTTCAAAAATATACTTCAAAATAGCTTTATCTTCATCTGTTAACAGCACTTTTCTTCTTGCCATTGCTCTTTCTGCCACTTCATAGGCTTTATCCAGCTTAAATCTTTCATCATCCTTGCATCCGCCCCATGAGAAATTCTCAACAAGGTTTGGCGGAAAGCCTGGCTTAAATATATTGGAAGCAACTCCTATTACCGTTCCTGTATTTAACTGAGTATTGATCGCTGTTTTAGAATGGTCTCCCATAATCAGTCCGGCAAACTGAAGTCCTGTGTCTTCAAAAGCTTTTGTTCTGTAATTCCAAAGTTTGACCTGGCTGTAGTTATTTTTAAGATTGGAAGAATTGGTATCCGCTCCGAAATTACACCATTCACCGATCACAGAGTTCCCAATAAAACCTTCATGACCTTTGCTTGAATACCCGAATATGATGATATTATTCACTTCGCCACCCACTTTACAGTGAGGACCCACTGTGGTAGCACCATAAATTTTTGATCCTAAATTAAACTTGGAATCCTCTCCCAGCGATATGGGCCCGCGGAGGTTACAGCCTTCCATCACCTCAGCATTTTTACCGATATAGATCTTTCCTGTTTTTGTATTGATGGTAGAAAATTCTATCTGGGCTCCTTCTTCAATAAAAAGATCTTTTTTATCGCCTAAAAAACCGTTGGTGGAAGACAGTTCCTGCGAAGTCCTTCCTTCAGTCAGCAACTGGAAATCAAAATCGATTGCAAGGTGGTTATAAGTAAATAAGTCTGCCGGTTTTTTAAAGAAGGTTAATTTTTCCTTTATATCCGTCATCTTTTCGATCTGGTTCAGCGAAAATCCTTTCATATCAATTCTGGCGGCCACCAGTTCATCTTCGTAAACAAGAGCTTCCCCCTGTTTAAGATCTTTGATTTGCTGAATGACCGTTTCGGTCGGCAGAAAATTAGTAACTAGGAAAAGACTTTCTTTTTCTTCGGGATTTTTGAATTTATTCTGAAGATAATTTTCAGTAAAATAAGAAACCTCGGTATTTCCTAAGATCTTCTGCCATCGCTCGGAAAAAGTAAGGATTCCGCATCGCATTGCGGCAACAGGACGGGTAAAGGTAAGCGGAAGAAAATCTTCCCAGTACTGGGCGTCTGAAAATACTAATTGCATTATAATATAGAAGTTAGAGATTAGAGATTAGAAGTTAGAGAATGGAAGATAGCTTGAAGTTTACCATCAGCTTCCAGAATCTAATTTCCGTTCAGAACAAAAATACAAAAATAGCTGGAAATAGAGATGAGATGTCAGAAGCTGGAAGTTAGTTCATGAGGTCTCACTAAGAATACCTGCTATTCTGTTTGGTAAAAATACAATTTCCATTGATCAAACAGAGAACAAAATACTGCCTATGGCTAATTTCTAACTTGTAGAACAAAAAAAGTCTCCCAATAAATTGGAAGACTTAAGTATGTTTGGTGACAAAAAATTACTTAGCGAATTTTTTGTATTTGTTCATAAACTTATCAACTCTACCTGCAGTGTCAACTAATTTCACTTTACCAGTGTAGAAAGGGTGAGAAGTTGAAGAGATTTCCATTTTGATCAATGGGTACTCTTGTCCTTCGAATTCGATAGTATCTTTCGTTTCTGCAGTAGATTTGCAAAGAAACACCTCGTCGTTACTCATATCTTTGAAAACAACAAGTCTATAATTTTCTGGGTGGATTCCTTTTTTCATAATACAATTTTTAAAAAATTAAAGTTTGCTTCCGAAATAGTAATGGTATTTCTCTGCTAATTTTAGGTTGCAAAAGTACAACATTTTTTCAAATATCCAAATACCCAATCCAATATTTTTTATTGATAAGAAATTCAAAGTATTTTCGTTAAATTTGGAATCTTAAACTTTAATTTCGATGAAATTCAAACTATTACTGGCTTTTTCTTTCTGGATGCTTCTCGTGGCAGTATCGTGCAATAAGGATGATATTACTTTTGATGCTCCTTCACAACAGTTAAGTTTTTCAAGAGATACGGTATTCTGTGATACCGTTTATCATCAGGTACGTTCCGAAACGTATTTTGTAAAGGTATATAATAATGAAGACAAAGATATTTTAATTCCAAGGATCAATCTGGAAAAGGGAGTTTCATCATTATATAGAATTAATGTAGACGGAAAACCGGGCTATGATTTCAAAGATGTACCGCTGAGAAAGAAAGACAGCATGTATATCTTCGTAGAAATCGCTCCTGAAGCTACCGGCCCTGAAGCCATTGCTGACGATAAAATTGTTTTCAGCAGCGGTGCGGGACAACAGCACGTGACTTTATTTTCAGTCGTTCAGGACGCAGAATTTTTCATCGAAACACCAGGCAATCCAAATGTGATCTCTAACCATACAACATGGAATAACAATAAGGCTAAGATCATCTACGGAGATCTTACCATTAATCCTAATATCACACTGGATATCCAGCCGGGAACTAAAGTTTATTTCCACAAGAACAGCGGCATGAAGGTATCAGCCGGAGCTTCTTTAAATATCAACGGCGTTTTTGACAATGAAGTGATCCTGCGCGGAGACAGAAATGATCCTTTTTACGATACCATCCCAAAAAACTGGAACTCTATCCGTATGGAGCCCAATTCTATATTAAATATGAATTTTGCAAGACTTTTCGGAGGAACAAGAGGGCTGGATATGAAACAGAATACGGCAAATATCAGCAACTCATTCATCCATAATTTCTTTGAATACGGGATTTATGCAGTGGGTTCAACGGTTACTGCCAAGAATTTGGTCATGAACAATTGCGGTGAATCCTGTATCGGGATTTTCAGAGGTGGAAATCACAGCTATACTCATTCCACGATTGCGAATTATTCTAAAACAATGGGATCATTCAACAGAAACGGAATTACAGCAGCCAATGAATGGAAAAATGCAGCGGGAACTACAGAACAGGGCGCGCTTCAGCGTCTTGATATAAAAAACAGTATCGTATATTCCGACAGAGACAATTCTGTGAATTTTGAACAGACTCCGGGACAGCAGTTTGAATTCCTTATTCAAAACTCCCTGATCAAATATTCAGGAGTATCCGAAGCTGGATTTAATTTTGACACCAGTACCAATGTCATACAAAGCATTAAAAACCAGGACCCTCAGTTCCTTAATTATTTCGCAGCGAAGATGAACCTGAGGGTAAAAACAACATCTCCCGCAAGAGGAAAAGGAAACCTGACAGTAGCAGGAACCTTACCTTTTGATATTGTGAATGTATCCAGAACAACCAACCCTACTCTTGGAGCCTATCAATAATGGAAATCACACAACTACAGCAGCAGGTAGACGAATGGATCAAAAACATTGGAGTCCGTTATTTTAATGAACTGACCAATATGGCTATGCTGACCGAAGAAGTAGGTGAAGTAGCCCGCATCATCGCCAGAAGATACGGTGAACAGAGCGAAAAAGAAAGCGATAAAAGCAAAGATCTTGGGGAAGAGCTGGCAGATGTACTGTTTGTAACATTATGTTTAGCCAACCAGACCGGAGTGAATCTGCAGGAAGCTTTCGACAAAAAGATGAAGATTAAGACTGACCGGGATAAAGAACGGCATCAGAATAATGAGAAGTTGAAATAACATGAAAAAAGTTTTAGCAGCCACTTTTCTTTTTACCTATATCTTATCCTATTGCCAGGTGACTGTTCCTTTTAGAGTCGGTAACAAGTTTGGTATTTCAGATGAATCCGGAAAAATGATCATTCCCGCGGAATATGATATTATAGACATCATGATCTACGGAAGCAACGGTGAATACGTAGCGGTGAGGAAAACATCTGAAAATGAAGCTAAAACCACCTATATCGTTAACAATAAAATTGTACTGAAAGATACAGACTATCATTATTTCAGTAAAGATAAAGGTTTTATCACAGCGTTGAAATTAAAGAACCCGGACAAAATATACCCCCGGGATTCTTATGTAAACAATCTGACCGACATCTACACACTGGATGGCAAAAAAGTCTTCCCTTCATCATTTAGATTCGTTAATTTTCTGGAAAACGAGAAAAAACCGGCGCTTAAGGATGAAATTTTAATTCTGACCAACGACCTTAATGGTTTGTATTCATTAATTGTCCTTAATAAGAAGACCTTAAAAATTAGTAAAACTTTTTTTGAAGGCGTAAGAAAAGTAGACAGCGATTATAAAAATTTTCCCAATGCACTGTCCCTTAAATATTACAAAGATTCTGTTGGAAAAATGCTGACCATCAATTTTTCAGACGGGAAAATAACGAGTGAAACCGTGGCTGACATCCCCTCTTCGTCAAATTATACATCTAATTCTTATTATTCCACTTACTCTGAAGCAGCAGGGGACTATCATGATGAGACAAAAGCCCCGCCTATCAACAGCAGTGAAAATATAATTACTGAAATAAAAGAAATTACAGAATCAAGGAGTAGAAAACCTTTTGAAATTCCACATTTAAAAATTAGAAATTTGGAGCTATCCCCGGAATACTCCACCATTGTAAAAGAAAAAGGTAAGTTAGGCTACTTTAACAACAATACCAAAGAATGGATCTTACCTCCCAAATATGATGAAATCATAAGCACTGAATCTTCCTGTGCGATGTGCGGAACCTATATTGTTAGAACAGGAAATATCTATAATATTTGGGAAATCGGGAACAATAAAAAAGAAATATTAAAGGGGAACTTTGAAATGCTCCCTATCTTTAAAAAAAGAAATTACGGAAGAGAAGGATTTCATCTTATCCAATTATTTGATAAAGACGGAAAACTATTTTCTTATGCCAACCAGGATGGCAGCGTATATTATAAACAATGAAGTTTACAGCAATGAAGTTAGAAAAATCAAAATTATCAGGAGATAAAACAGTTCAGATCAGCGGTTCGAAAAGTATTTCGAATCGTTTGTTGATTTTGGAAAGTTTATTCAAAAACATACAGATCGGAAATCTGTCCAATTCACAGGATACGCAGCTGCTTAAAAAAGCCTTGTCCGAAAACACAGAAACGGTAGACATCCACCATGCAGGAACCGCCATGCGTTTCCTTGCTTCTTATTATTCCATCTTTGAGGGAAAAACGACCATTCTTACCGGCTCCAAAAGGATGAAGGAAAGACCGATCAAAAACCTGGTAAGTGCCCTGAAAGACTTAGGCGCAGAAATCGAGTATTTAGAAAATGAAGGCTTCCCGCCTTTAAAAATTACAGGAAAAAAAATCACACAAAAGCAGGTGAATGTTCCGGCCAATATATCCAGCCAGTTCATCACTTCCCTCCTTCTGATTGCCGGGAAGCTTGAAAACGGACTGGAAATCAATCTGGTTGGTGAAGTTACCTCAAGATCTTATATTGAAATGACATTGGATATCCTGACAAAATTCGGGATAAAGAACAGCTTTGAAGGAAACACCATTAAAGTGGAACCGTTTGACGTGAATGGTGAATTACCAATCGTGAATTATGAGGTGGAAAGCGACTGGAGCTCGGCTTCTTACTTCTACTCCATCTGTGCATTGGGAAGAGAAACCATCCACCTGAAAAGTTTTTATCAAGAATCTACTCAGGGAGATTCCGCCATTGCTGAGATTTATGAAGAATTTTTCGGAATCAAAACCATCTTCACAGAAGACGAGCATAAAATCACGCTCCAGCCGGAACCCGGTTTTTCTTTCCCGGAAAAAATAATCCTGGATATGAATAACTGCCCGGATATTGCACAGACACTTTGTGTAACAGCAGCAGCCTTAAAAATTCCTTTTGAAATTTCCGGACTGGGAACTCTAAGAGTAAAAGAAACCGACAGGCTTCAGGCCTTATATAATGAACTGAAAAAACTGGGCACTGAAACAGAAATTACAGACCTTACCATCAGGTCCGTGAGTTTCGGGGAACCGGAAGAAAATATTTCCATCGCAACCTACCAGGATCACAGGATGGCAATGAGTTTTGCTCCGTTCTGCCTTATAAAAGAACTTAGTATTGAAGATGAGGATGTAGTGGAAAAATCTTACCCTATGTTCTGGAAGGATTTAGGCGACATAATGAATTGATATCCGGAAATATAATAATTTTAAAATGAATAATGCGATGAGAAAATATATGTTGTTTTTTTCACTGATGATCCCTATGTTCTTTTGGGCTCAGTACCTGTTGCCTAATGAAGAAACTATCTTTTCCTTTGAAACAAAAAACGGGAAAATCATGTCCTTGGTTAAAGACAAAAAGAATGAATATATTCAATACAGATTTGGAAATAAGAACCATGTAGAAATGGAATTTCCGGCTGCCAGGACTAAAGAAAGCTGGAAGCAGTTTACATACAGTTCTTACCACAGGGGCGGCGGAAAACAGAATGCAGGAATGGATCTCAACTATTTATCATTTACCAATAACGGCTACAAATATTTGCTTTTCAGAAGCCACTATGCAGAAGATGAATCGTTGTCTACCGGGGTTACTGTAACCGACAGCAAAGGTAAAGAAACTGATATTGCAGGAATTTATAAAACCATCAAAGGCTGTATGTGTAATTTAGAGGAAACAGAAGTAAACAAAGAGGATTTTGGATCATAAATAATTACAGGATGAATTTTTCTTCTCTTTTACAAATTTAATATCTTCCAATTTTTTCAGGTTCAGTAATTGAAAAATTTCTTTTTGAAAGAAAACAATACAAAATCACCTGTATTTTGTTAAATAATTCATATATTTATTACTAGTTATCCTAAAATATTATAAAATAGGAAATCCATTCAAAAACTAAATATTATGAAAAACTTAAAAACCCTTTCAAGAAAAGAATTAAAAAATCTCAATGGCGGGATTCAAACTTGTGATCAAATCTGCATGACAGGATATTTTAGATGTTGTATTCCACGTCAGGCTTATTATTGCGCTCCTATTGGCAGCAGATGCTGAAACAATGGTCCTGGCAATCCGGGTGAACCGGCCTAACTGAAAACGAATAATTATAAAAGAATTCCTGAAGCATAACTTCGGGAATTTTTTATGGTGTGTACTTACTGATACGTTTCAAAAAAACATTACCCGAAAGTCCTTCACTATCCAACATTCTTTATCATATCCATCCGGAAATTTAAACAATTTCACGATTGTGGAAAACAAATTTAAAAATCCCCGGTTCAAAAAAAAGAAATAAAACTTTGATAATCAACAATATAATAAGTTTTAATTTTCATCCTGCGTATTCTATTTTATACATTGTCCACACACTTATCCACAGAGTTATCCACAATTTATGAATACTATTTTTATATACAGCCGCAGAAAAATGGGATTATAGCTGATGATTTTGTTTCTGAACAATTTTATACCGCAATAAATAATAGAGTTCCTATTTCTTTTTTTACATTTGCTGAAAATACGGTTTGTACTGAAACACAGCAGCCGGAAGAAGAACAAAAGATTAAAATTATAAACAATCCAATGACTATTATCATCACTGGAACCTCATCAGGAATAGGTTTTGTACTGGCCGAATATTTCGGAAAAAAAGGCCATAAAGTATACGGTTTAAGCCGAAAACATACGGAGAGCCAGTATTTCAGGTCTATTCCGACAGATGTTACCGACAACACAGCCGTTCAGAATGCCATCGCTGAAGTTTTAAAAACAGAATCAAGGATCGATGTGCTGATCAATAATGCAGGAATGGGAATGGTAGGTGCTGTGGAAGATTCTACTAAGGAAGACATTTTAAAGCTGTTCAACCTGAATCTTGTAGGTGCCGTCCAGATGATGAGTGCCGTTCTGCCGAAAATGCGTGAACATAAGTTCGGAAAGATCATCAATATTTCCAGTATCGGAAGTGAAATGGGACTGCCGTTCCGGGGCTTTTACTCAGCTTCCAAATCTGCTTTGGATAAAGTAACCGAAGCCATGAGGTATGAAGTGTACCCATGGAATATCAATGTGTGCTCACTGCATCTTGGCGATATCAAAACAAATATTGCAGAGAACAGAGTAAAAACACAGGTTTCCGAACCTTACAAAAATATATTTGATAAAGTTTATACCTTAATGAACTCCCATGTGGGCGACGGAACCGAACCCCTTGAGGTGGCAGAGTACGTTGAAAAGCTTCTGGATAAAAATAAATGGAAAGCTCATTATTATTTCGGTAAATTCGGACAAAAAATCGGAGTTCCGCTGAAATGGATCCTTCCCCAGGGAACCTACGAGAATCTGATGAAAAAATATAATAAACTGGATTAATTTCAGTTATTAAAAAAATTATAAATCTGCTATTAAACCGTTGAGATGTATTGAGTTGTTAAGAACGATTAAGCAAGCTCCATTAATGGTTTATATAAATTGAACATTGAAGTTATTTCTAAAAATATTTTTTATCCTGTTCTGCGTTTTTGTACAAGCGCAGAAGAAGCAGTATTGGCTTATCGATATGGAAACCAATGTCAGAAAAAAGGTAAATGACTCCGTTTCTGCAGCAAAATTTCTGGATTCCTTATCACAAAGCAATTACTTCTTCACTAGGCTGAAAGAGGTGAAAGTGAAAGGCGACAGTACGGAAATTTTCTATGATAAAGGAAAAAACTTCAATGAAACTTATGTAGATCTTTCCGACTCCATTGCCCTGAAATTAAAGATCCAAAAAGATTTTTTCACTAAAAACTTAGATTCAACAAAGAAAAGCATCAGCAAAAGATATATTGATGACGGATATTCTTTCAGCCGTCTTAAATCTAAATATAAAGGTCAGAAAAATGGATATCCCGTCATAGAACTGGATATCAATAAAAATGATAAACGTAAGATTGACAATTTTGTGGTAAAAGGCTACGAAAGGGTTCCTAAAAGGTTTATGAAAAATCTGGAAAAGGAATTCAAGGGGAAAACTTACGATGACAAAAATCTTCTGTCCATCAGCAAAAATTTTCAAAGCCATGCTTTCGTTACCCTCGAAAGGCCTCCCCAAACTCTATTCACCAAAGATTCCACCAGCATTTACCTGTTTATGGAAAAGAAGAAGACCAATACGTTTGACGGGGTGATCGGTTTCGGAAACGATAAAACAGAAAAATTCACATTGAACGGAACCCTGAACGTCAATTTCAGGAATATGTTCAACGGTTTTGAAACTGTTAATCTGTACTGGCAGAGAAACCCGGACAAAGGGCAGACCTTTGACCTTCAGGCTGACATTCCGTATCTCCTTAAATCTAATGTAGGGATGAATCTGAAAGTCAATATTTTCAGACAGGATTCTACTTTCGCAAATGTAAAATTCCTTCCTGCCTTTTATTATCATATCAATAACCGCAACAAAATCGGACTTAGAGGAACGCTGGAATCCTCCAGTATCATAGACACCCTGTATGTTCAGGGTAAAGATTATAATAAAAAAGGACTCGGGATCTGGTTTGAAATGACGGAACCTACGGATATTGATCTTTTTCTTTACAAAACAAGGATCAATGCAGGCTACGATTACCTGACAACTACTTACACAAAAGACAATATTAAAGCTAACCAGAACCAGTTTTATTTCTTCGGTGAACATAATTATCACATTTCCGGAAATCATTTCCTCAATATAAAAGCGGAAGGAGCCATGATGGATTCTAAGGTAGAATTTTCGGCCAATGAACTGTATCGTTTCGGGGGCTGGAATTCCATGAGGGGATTCAATGAAAAATCCCTTGCTGCCGACTTTTATTATTATGCAGGCCTGGAATACCGTTATCTTATTGGAAGCCAGGCATTCTTTGATTTCTTTGGACAGTACGGCCAGCTCAACAACAAATCCCTAAATGTCAAACCTAAACTTTACAGTGTAGGACTTGGATTCAACTTCTTTATCCCGATCGGATTGATGAGCTTCCAGCTGTCGAATGGTAATGAGTTCGGCAATCCTTTTAAGTTTAATGACATTAAAATCCATTGGGGAATCCTGAGTAGGTTTTAAAGAAAAGGTTCATTCCTATTGTATCTATATCCTTTATCCGCAAAGTTTCATCAAATCAATTTTAATTGATTCCCGCTTTGTATTCTTAAAATAAAACATCATAAAATTAAAGCTTTGCGTTAAAATTATTCAGAATTAAGAGTATAGATTTTTAAATGAAAAATCCTGCTTTTATGGAATATAATATATAGTAAAATAAAAGCAAATATTGAAACATAAGCCTTTTTCCCGCTTTATTATTATGTTAAATATTCTTGTTAAAAAATATTAAAATAGTATTTTTATTTTAATACCACATTAAAATTCAGGTAACAGTACACCGCTAAATTTGTCCTCAAAAAAAATGAAGAAGACTTTAGCTACTTTTGCTGTTTTTTTACTCCCCCTTTATCTTACTGCCCAGGAAATCAACATTTCCGGAAATGTAAAATCCGAAAACGGCTCCAGTGTTTCCGGAGTAAGCATTACCGACAAAAACACCGGGAAGACGACGGTAACGGATGAAAGCGGTAATTTTACCATTTCAGCCAATCCAAAAGACATCCTTGAGTTTTATGCTCCGGATTTTTCAATGGATACTGTAGAGGTTACTTCCAAAAGACAGTATTCCGTTGTTTTGAAAAAAGCGGATGAGAAACAAATCGAAGGAGTGGTTATTACGGCCCTAGGAATCGCCAAAAAGAAAGAAAAGATAGGCTATGCCACCCAGGAAGTCGGCACCAAACAGTTTGAGACCATTACAACCCCGAGTATAGGAAATTTATTCTCAGGACAGGTAGCCGGTCTTAATGTTTCCAACCCTACAGGAATGCAACAGGCTCCACAGTTTACCCTGAGAGGAAACTCCAATCTGGTTTTCGTGATCGATGGCGTAATTGTAGAGAAAGAAGTTTTCCAGAACCTGGATCCCAATAATATCGAGAACATCAATGTTCTGAAAGGAGCAACGGCTTCTGCCCTGTATGGTTCCAGAGGAAGATACGGAGCTGTTTTAATTACGACTAAAGGCGCCAGGAAAAATGGCTTTTCCGTAGAGTTTTCACAGAATACAATGGTGACGGCAGGTTTTACCAATCTTCCGAAAACCCAGAACGAATACGGAAACGGATCTCACGGAAAGTATGAATTCTGGGACGGAGCTGACGGCGGTGTGAACGATGGAGATATGATCTGGGGACCAAAATTTGTTCCCGGCCTGAAAATCGCCCAATGGAACAGCCCGATCAGGGATAGGCTGACGGGACAGATGATTCCGTGGTACGGTGCGGTAACAGGAACTCAGTACAATGACAAATCAAGATATGAAAGAGTTCCTATTGACTGGCAGTATCATGATAATTTAGATACTTTTTTAAAGCCTGCTGTGATCAACAATAACAGTTTCGCAGTAAGCTATAAAAACAATAAAGACATCTACAGGCTCTCCGGGAATTTCATGAACTATGACGACAGAGTTCCTGGTTCCTACCTTCAGCGCTATGGTGTCAACTTCTCTTCTGAAAATCATTTTGGAGAAAAATTAACCTTTGATACCAAATTCAATTTCAACCAAACCTTTACCCCCAATATTCCCAACTACGACTATAACCCAAGCGGACATATGTACACCATCCTGATCTGGATGGGAGCGGATGTAGACGGAAGAGACCTTAAAAACCATATGTGGATCCCGGGTAAAGAAGGTACTGCACAGGCTAACTGGAACTATGCATGGTACAATAACCCATGGTTCGGAGCTGAGTATTATAAAAATAAAAACACAACCAATATCATTAATACACAAACGGGTCTGGAATATAAAGCAACGGAAGATTTCTCAGTAAAAGGAAAGGTATCCATTGTTGAGAATCACAACAAACAGGAAATATTAAGTCCTTACTCTTATTTTAACTACAGTGCTCCGAGAAGCGGCGGTTATCTCCTGAATGATTCCAAAACATGGAATATGAACTCCGATATCTTAGCCACCTACAAGAAAAAAATATCTGATAATTTCGATTTTACGATCAATGCCGGAGGATCAACGTTTTATTATAAAAACAATATTGACAATGCTTCAACAGACGGGCTCAGAATTCCGGAACTGTACAGCCTGGAAAATTCGACCGGAGTTGTAAAATATTATGATTATCTCAAGGAAAAGCTGATCTACAGTGCCTACTCAACCATTGATATCGGATTGTACAACGCTTTTTTCATCAATGTTTCCGGACGTAATGACTGGTCCTCTACCCTTCCGAAGGCCAACAGATCTTACTTTTATCCTTCTGCATCGGTAAGTGCGGTTATTTCAAACCTTGTTAAAATGCCCGAAGCTGTAAGTCTTTTAAAGCTTTCAGCATCGTGGGCCAAGGTAGCCTATGATTTCCAGCCTTATTCAATAAGAAATTACTATCTGAATAATCAAGGAGCCACTTTTAATGGAAACCCGATGTTCAGCTATCCTACCATACTCAATGTTGAAAATTCTTTAAAGCCGGAACAGACGAAATCTTATGAATTGGGATTAAGCGCAGGATTATTCAAAAACAGAATTACCTTGGATGTTACGTATTTCAGAACATTAGATTATAACAATATCCTTGAATTCCCGGCTGCACCGTCATCAGCCTTTACCTCGCAATATGTAAACGGAAATGAATATACAACGAAAGGCCTGGAAATCTCTTTAGGCCTGGTTCCTGTAAAAACAGCCAATTTTACCTGGAGATCTTTAATCAACTGGAGTACTTATGAACAGAAGCTTACTTCTATTTACGATGATATACCGAACTACAACAATATCAAGCTAGGCGAAAGAATGGACAGCTTCTACGATTATACCTGGAAGAAATCCCCGGATGGAAAAGTAGTTCTGGATGCCGCCACAGGAATGCCTACAAGAGCAGATGCTCCAAGTAACCTGGGGCACTTCAACCCGGACTGGACTTTTGGTTTCAATAATACCTTTAAGTATAAAAAGTTCTCCCTGAATATCGGAATTGACGGAAGCATAGGTGGTGTCATGAGATCCCAGGTGGTAGAAAAAATGTGGTGGGGCGGGAAACATCCGAACTCAACAGCCTACAGAGACCTTGAATATGCCAATCCGGGTACGTATTATTTTGTACCGGACGGCGTCAATTACAATGCAGCTACCGGAACCTATACTCCACACACAAAACCGATCAGCTTTCAGGACTGGGCACAGAACTATCCTTATCAGGCAAGGGTAACGGAAGATGAAAGTGAATTGTTTGCGAATGTTTTCGACAGAACTTTTATCAAACTGAGATCTGTAGTCCTGGAATATGACTTTTCTTATCTCCTTAATCCAAAAGGAATGATAAAAAATTTCACAGCCAATATTTCAGCTTACAATCTGGCCATGTGGAAAAAGTCTAAGAATCTTTATTCCGACCCGGATTACCAGCTCAAGAAAGATAACAATGATATCCAGGATCCTTCCAGCAGATGGATAGGGATTGGATTTAATCTTAAATTTTAATTAACAAGTATCCTGAACAATGAAAAAGAATATCAATATTACAGCGAAATCACAAAATAACAGAATGGTTAAATGGCTGAGATCAACTGCTTTTGCAGGTCTTCTGATCCTGTCTTCATGCGAGACCGATCTTGACAAGATCAACGAAAACCCCAATGACCAGGCCAGCGTAGATCCTAAAGTTCTTCTGACATACGTTTCAAAAGATGCCTTCCTGGTCAACGGCGACAATATGTATGCTTCGAGAATGATGATCGGTACAGACGGAGAAAATACCTACCAGTACATGAAGTGGAATGATACCTCTTTCGATGTATACACGAAAGGGCTCCTGAATACAGTAAAAATGATGCAGGAAGCCGAGAAGATCAACAATAAAAATTACAGTGCTATCGGTAAATTCTACAGAGCCTATTATTTCTTTAATTTGAGTTTGAAATTCGGAAGCATCCCTTACACAGAAGCAGCTAAAGGTGAATCCGGAATCACCCGGCCGAAATACGACAGCCAGGAAACAGTAATGGCAGGAATTTTATCGGAACTGAAAGAGGCCAATGAGCTGATCAATTCCAGTGATAAGATTGAAGGCGATATTATCTATAACGGCGATGCCTCAAAATGGAAAAAGCTGATTAATTCTTTCCGACTGAAGATTTTAATAACCATGTCTAAAAAATCCACACTGGGAAGTTATAATGTAGCCACTGAATTTGCTTCTATCGCTGGAAGTCAGGCTTTAATGACCTCAATTTCAGATAACGGAGAGCTTAAATTTGCTGATGCGGCAGACAGCAGATATACGATGTTCAACAACAGCGGCTACGGATCGAGCTTATATATGGCTGATTATTTTATCAATCTGTTTAAGGCCAGACAGGATCCGCGTCTTTTCACTTTTGCCGCACAGACCACAGCAGCCAAAGAAGCAGGAAAGCCTCTTACGGATTTTACAGGATACAACGGAGGAAACCCTACTTCTTCCTATTCTGACAATGCAGCACTGATCACTGCAAAAAATATTTCTAAAGTAAATGACCGGTTTTATAAAGATCCTACCAATGAACCGTCTTCCGTCTTAAGCTACCCGGAACTTGAATTTATTCTTGCTGAAGCAGCAGCCAGAGGATGGATCTCCGGTTCAGCTAAAACACATTATGACAATGCCATAAAAGGAAGTTTCAGTTTTTATCAGACTTATGTAAAAAATCCGGGACAATATTTCTCCGGGTTCAATGTGAATCAGTATCTGGCAGCTCCATTAGTGGTTTACAGTGATGCTGACCCGCTTCAGACCCGTTTGGAAAAGATCATGACTCAGAAATATATGACGATGTTCCACCAGAGCCAATGGACCTCTTATTATGATTATTTAAGAACAGGATATCCAAACTATCCTCTGCAGACAGGAGTTTCTGCGCCATTCAGATTCAGATATCCGCAAGCTGAATATAACTATAACAGCATCAATCTGAAAGCTGCACTGGCTGCCCAGTACGGAGGAAATGACAATATCAATTCCAAACCATGGTGGCTTCAGTAAGAACTTAAATTTATATAAAAAAAGATAAACCGCAGGAAAATCCAATAACTTGCGGTTTATTTCCTATTTTGATTGAACATGAACAGAAGAGAATTTTTAGAAAAATCAAGCCTTTTACTGGCCGGGCTGGGAACTTCAGGCGTTCTTCATCCTGCCATTTTAAAAGCGCTGGCCATTGAGCCGGCAGCACTGTCTACTTTTTATGACGCAGAACATGTGGTGATTCTGATGCAGGAAAACCGTTCTTTTGACCATACTTTCGGAGCATTAAAAGGGGTAAGGGGCTTTCTTGACAAAAGAGCTTTCGTTAAAGAAGACGGACATTCCGTTTTTTTTCAAAAAGATGATGCAGGGAAATATGCTTCACCTGCAAGGCTAGATCTTAGAAATACAAAATCTACGTGGATGAGCTCTCTTCCGCATTCCTGGTCGGATCAGCAGAAAGCTTTGAACAAAGGAAAATACGACAAATGGCTGCAGTTTAAAGCCTCCGGAAATAAAGATTATAAAAGTATTCCACTTACTTTAGGTTATTACAACCGGGAAGACCTTCCTTTTTATTACCAGCTGGCAGATGCATTTACCATATTTGACCAATACTTCTGCTCCTCACTTACGGGAACTACTCCAAACAGACTTTTCCACTGGTCGGGAACACTCAGGGAACAGCAGAATGGTAAAGTAAAAGCCAATGTCTATAATGAAAACATTGATTATGACAAAGCCAGACAGGCACACTGGAAAACCTTCCCCGAAATACTGGAGGAACAGAATGTTTCATGGAAGATCTACCAGAACGAGATCAGCCTTCCAAAAGGAATGTCCGGAGAACAGGAAGCCTGGCTGAGTAATTTTACAGATAACCCGATTGAATGGTTTTCAAAATTCAATGTCAAGTTTTCAAAAGGCTATCATCAGAATATTCCTAAAATTATTGCTTACCTGAAAGAGGAAATCGGAAAAAAACCGGATCAGAAAAAAAGACTGGAATCAATGATCGCTGAGCTTGAAGAAGACCAGAAAAAATATACTCCTGAAAATTATTCCAAACTTTCACAGCAGGAAAAAAATCTTCACGAAAAAGCCTTTACTACAAATATTAATGATCCGGACTACTGGAACCTGGAGATCGGAAATGATGAAAACGGAGAAAGACTGGTTGTTCCGAAAGGAGATGTACTGTTCCAGTTCCGGAAAGATGTAGAAGAGAAAAAGCTTCCTTTAGTTTCCTGGCTGGTGGCTCCTGAACATTTTTCTGATCATCCCGGATCGCCCTGGTATGGTGCATGGTACATTTCAGAGGTTTTAAATATTCTGACTAAAGATCCTGAGACTTGGAAAAAAACAATTTTCATTATCAATTATGATGAAAACGACGGATATTTCGACCACGTTCTTCCATTTGCTCCACCACTCAACCCAAGCCAACCTGTTGACATGAATGGTAAAAAAGGAGTGGAATATGTAGATAAATCCCAGGAGTACATGTCTGCCCTTCCGCTGAAAGACCATGAAAAAATAGAAGGAACCGTCGGTTTGGGATATAGAGTTCCAATGATCATTGCGTCACCGTGGACGAAAGGAGGCTTCATCAATTCCCAAGTTTCCGATCATACTTCCGTTCTGCAGTTCCTGGAAAAATTCATTCAGAAAAAATATGGTAAAGACGTTAAAATTGACAATATCAGCGATTGGAGAAGAGCAATTTGCGGCGATCTGACTTCTGCTTTTAATTCTTCCGGCACCAAGGCTCCCCAAATGGATTACCTTGATCAGAAAGATTATGCAAAGACCATCAATGCTGCCAAAAGCAAGCCTGTCCCGGATCTGAAATGGTATGCAGAAAATGAGATCAGTGATCGTTTTCTTGAAATTCAGGAAAGAGGAAGCAGGCCTTCCAATCCGCTTCCTTATCATTACCATGTCAACCTGGAAAACGGAAAGATCAAAATGACGAATTTAAAAGAAGCCGGTGTTCCTCTACTCATTTATGACAGAACACAGCTCAACAGTGATAATTATTATTTCTCTTACGCACTGTATTCAAAAATGGAACTTTCACATGCCGTACATCCAGGGAAATATGATTATGAAATTTTCGGGCCTAATGGTTTTTTCCGGAAATTCAGCGGAAATAATATACCTGAAACAGAAGTGAAGCTAATCAGTAACAGTTCAAAAAATCAGGTAGAATTGGTTTTCAAAAAGAAGGAAGGAAACGTTTCCGTTACCGTGGAAGATCTGTATGAGAAAAATAAAAAAACTGTCTCTTTACATCAGGCGGAAGAAAAAATAACGATTGATCTCAGTAAAAATAAAGGCTGGTATGATTTAAAAGTCATACTTGATGACCATATCTGGCATTTTGCGGGAAGAATAGAAACCGGAAAAGTTTCTGTCTCCGACCCTCACTGGGCATAATCAAAAAGCCGATAAATGAATATGAAGCCTTGCACAAATAGTGTAGGGCTTTTACAATAATTACGATCCAGCACAATACTGTAGTTTTACATAATTCACATGTAAGTGGTTAAAAAAGAGAATTTTATTACAATACTGCATCTATTTTAATTAAATTCACATAACTAATTAACAAACAACATGAAAAAATTAAACCTAAACATTGTCGTATGCTTAATGACTGCCGCATTTTCCGGTGGTTTACAGGCACAGGATACCAATACCGACAATCACACCATCACAATTTCTATTCCCGAGGTTGCACTAGTAGATATTGAACCAGCAGCAACGAAAAACATTACATTAGGGTTTACAGCACCTACTGAAGCGGGTAATCCTGTTACGGCAAGCGCATCAGACAATACCCTTTGGCTGAATTATTCGTCCATCAAATCTGTAGCAGATCCTACCCGTAATGTATCTGTAAAAGTAAATGCCCTTATTCCGGGAATAGATATCCATGTCACGGCAGCAGCGGCTACAGGCAGCGGAGGCGGCACATTAGGTACACCAGCAGCCCAGATTACCCTGAGCGCAGCAGACCAAACTATCATTTCAGGGATCGGAAGTGCCTATACCGGAAACGGAGCCAATAACGGGCACAATCTTACCTATGCTCTTGCAGCAGGAAGCGGACCTGGAGGAGTAGCGGCGTATGCAGATCTGCAGGCAACGGCTACCACCCTGGCTACGGTTACTTACACAATCTCGGACAATTAATCTAAACTTTTAGTTTAAGGTAAACCAGAAGAAGCCGCCTGTCAGTTTCTTCCCGGTTTTATATGGTCAATGATTTAATTCCAAACTTTACATAATTATGATAAAGCGCATTTTCCTTTTGATATTTCTAATGATTCAGTTCAGTTTTCTGCAGGCAGGTATTGTTGTCCTAAACGGCCTAACCCATGCTTACAAAGTGGAAAACGGAAAAGTGTATAAAGGGAAAATTGGTATTGAAAATACAGACAGTAAACCTCAGAGCGTAAAACTGTTTTTACAGGATTTCACCTATAAAGCTGACGGATCTATAAGTTATACCGCTATACGTACCAACAGCAAAACCAATGGCGACTGGATAAAGCTTAATACGAATCTGGTCACATTGAAGGGAAAAGAAAAAACTGAAGTATTCTACGAAATTACAGTGCCGGATCAGCCTGTCAGCCCCGGAAGCTACTGGAGTGTGATCATTGTAGAGCCTGTAGAAGATATAAAACCGAGTGATGATAAGGCAGGAGTAAACATCACTTCTGTGATACGCTATGCAGTACAGGTCATTACTGATTATGGAGAAAAGGCAAAACCTGATCTTAAATTCGAAAGTGTAAAAATAGAGAAAGAAGACGGGAAGCAAACGGCAAAAATTGCAGTAATCAACAACGGAAATCTATATTGTAAACCGACTGTAACTGTTGAAATCTACAACCGGAAAACCGGCGAACGGATCGGAAGCTATACGAGCATTGCAATGGGATTATTGCCACAGGCCTCCAAATCTTTTTATATTGATATCAGCAAAGTTCCGGTGGATCAGTATAAGGCTGTCCTTATAGCCACCGATGAAGAAGAAAATGCATTCGCGCTCAATGTGGAATTAGAAGTAAAGAATGAGTAAAATCTGGATATATATCATCCTGTTAACCCTGTTTCCGGCATTTATTTTTTCTCAGAAGCTGTCCAATCTGGCCGGTAAAAAAGATAGCCTAATGCCGGGAATATCTACTTCTATTTCATTTCCTTTGGGAAATATATCCGGTGAAAACAAAATATATGATCTCACTGTTGCTGCTTCAAACCCTTTCATCACTCCTATCTTAGCAAAAGCAGAATTTGAAATAGGAGCCAATGAACAAACAGTTTATATTGTTCCTATCCGCATTGCAGCAGAGGCATCACAGGGTCTGTATTCCGTTATTCTGCATGGAACGGATCAGCAAAACGGAGCAACTTTTACAAAAACATCAGAGATTACAATTTCCGGAAACAGAAAACTCAGCCTGACTTCATTAAATTCGCCGGAGTTGATCAGGGCAGGGGAAACTATCCGTGCATCCTTTCTTTTAAAAAATAACGGCAATATCACTGAAAATCTGATCCTGGAAAGTAAAAATGCCGTTGTGGAAAATGATGCCTCTGTCATTCTGGCTCCAAACGAATCAAAAGTAATTAACATTTATAAGATCACCAATCCGGAGCTGGGACAAAATGAATTTCAGAATCTCAATCTCTCCGTTTATTCTCCGGGTAATACAAAAGAAAACCAGACGGCCTATATAAGTGTAAAAGTGATATCAGTAAAACCTGTAGAAAACGATATTTACCACAGACTTCCTGTTTCGGCATCCTTGTCTTTTATAGGAATGAAAAATATGGGTATTTACGATGATGGTTTTCAGGGAGAAGTGTACGGTAAAGGAAGTTTAGACAAAGAAAATAAAAATCAGATTGAATTTCATGCTGTATCGGCCAATCCCGTTGACTTCAATTCCTTTACCCAATATGAAGAATATTTTGTTAATTATAAAAAAAACAATTTTTTTGTCCATCTGGGTGATAAAATGTATTCGGCTTCATACTTAACCGAGTTTGCAAGATATGGCCGGGGTGCGGAAATTCGTTATGATTTAAAAAATATTAGCTTAGGCGGCTTCTATAACCATCCCAGGTTTTTCCGGGATATCAAAGATGAGTTTAATATATATTCAACCTTTAAAATCCGTAAGGAATCTGAAATCACAACAGGATATCTTTACAAAATTCCCAGGAAGGGGGAAATTAATTTCGGAAACATCAGGCTTTATTCTGAAACCCATCTTCCTTACACTGCCGGGAAATTTAAAATTTCGAAAAATATAACCCTTTCCGGAGAGGCCGCATACAGTAAGAATGAACAAATTAGAGGAACTGCTTATCTGGCCCAGGCCCAGGCCACCTTTGAAAGGCTTAACGGGAATGTCATGTACATGAGGGCAAGTCCCGAATTTGCCGGATATTTTACCAATACCAGTACATTTAACGGAAACCTTCAGTATACTGTTTCAAAAAGGATCAATGTGTTTGCCAATTATGTACAGGATGCCAGAAACTTTCAGAGAGATACTTTATTCCTTGCAGCACCGTACAGAAGCTTTCTTCAGTATGGATTCCAGTATAAATACCTGCAAAACGGTATGGTGACATTTTATAACGGATTTCAAAAGTATCAGGACCGCCTGGAGCCTAAGCAGTTTGATTATTATGAACGATATTTTAAAGTAAGTGTTGATCAGCAAATCGGAATATTTCAGGTAAACCTCCAGGGACAGTTTGGCAAAACAAATAACTATCTGAGTGGATTTAATGGAAATTCGAGTTTCTATACCACTAATATAGCCTTCGAAAAATTCAAAACGTCTTTTAATATTTATGCAAGCTATGCCATCACTTCAAGATATCAGATGCAGAATGAGAAACAAATCTATTACGGAGCCAGGATCTTCAGCCGGTTTTCCGACAAGAACAGTCTGAGCCTTTTTTATCAGAATAATTATATGCCTGAAGAATATTTCAGAGACAGGAATCTATTTGAAGTTTTATTTCATCAGCAGTTGTTTCTAGGCAGCGAACTCGATCTGTCAGGAAGGTATTCATTGCAGCGCGGTGAGCTTGGTACCAAGGATTTTATATTTTCATTACGTTATACACTCCGCCTCAATGTACCTGTACAAAAGACTGCTGAATATACTTCCTTATCAGGAAACATCAGTAATCTCGGGGTAAAAAAGACAGACGGTATCAAATTAATGCTTGGCAGCAATCTATCTGTTACGGACAGAGACGGAAATTATTTATTTAAAAATATTGTTCCCGGGGATTACTTTCTTGAAATAGATCGCTCTACTACAGAAATTGATGATATTCCTGATATTTCTTTACCCGCATCATTACATCTCGTCAACAAAGAGAATATTTTCAATTTCGGTTTAACGACTGCATCCACCATTAAAGGAATCATACTGCTTTCTGAAGATGAGGAAAAAAATCAGTACAGTTTTGTGCATTTTCAGCCTAAAACAGGAAAAAAGAAAAACCAGAGTATCATTATTGAGGTATCAGATGGGAAACAGACTTACCGGAAAATAGTATTTATCGGCGAAACATTCGATTTTACTTATCTGAGTCCTGGAGAATGGAAAGTTAAGCTTTACAGAAACGGTTTGGATAAACGGTATAAAATAGCAGCAGATTCATTTGAATTTAATCTAAAGCCATCCCAAACACAAAATATGGCTATCCATATTGTCAGACAGCAAAGTGAAATTAAATATCAACAGGAAACAATAAAAGTAGGATACAACGAAATAAAGAAGAAAAAATGAGATTAAAGGAACATGCAATATGTTTAATTTTCTGTGTGCTGTCCGGCACAATGTTTTCACAGACTCTTATTGCTGTGACTCTTCCTGTTGTCACTCTGTTAGATATAGAGCCCGCAGGAACTTTTACTTTGAATTTCACGGCACCTACAGAAGCGGGACAAGCTTTAACCGCTCCTGCATCCAATACCGCAAAATGGGTTAACTATACTTCTGCAATTACATCCGGAGGACTTACGAGAAGGGTTACAGCCTCTGTGAATCAACTTATCCCAGGAGTTAATATAAGGATACAGGCAGCGGCAGCCTCCGGAGCTGGTGGCGGAACATTAGGTACATCATCCGGGCTGGTTACCCTGTCCACGACGGCAGCAACCATCATTACAGGTATAGGAGGTGCTTTTACAGGAAATGGGCCTAATAATGGGCACAAACTTACAATCAGTCTTGTTGTAAACACGTATGCTAATCTTTCAGCCATAACCAATATACCTGTTGTCATAACATATACTATTACAGAATAAATTAAAAAAATGGAATGTACCCGTATTATTAATCACTATAAAAAAAATTCAGGAAAATATATCTGTCTTGTTTTTATCATGTTCAGCTGTTGCTGTAAAGCACAGTCGGTAATAGTTTCAGGCACCAATTGGAATGCAGGTATTCCCAGCATTACAGAAGCAGGAAACAATTATACCGGCACTTATAGCAGTGCAACCAACCAGACTATTCTTAATGTTGGCTTGCCTGCATTACTTGGAAGCGTAAAAGTATATGTACATTATGAAGCTAATCCCACATGGAACAATTCATTAATTCTATCTGCAAAAAGAACCAGCAACGGAACCACTTTATGTGTAGGATGCGTTATATCAGGTGGAACTGCTTATCAGACAGTGACGCAGACTGCTATTGAGCTATTCAGAATATCCACTATCTTATCAGTTACATCCTATAGCGGAATTAATATAGAATATCAGCTAAGCGGTGTTTCTGTAACGATTCCTGCAGCAGCCTACCACAGTAAAATAGTTTTTACGGTAAGTAATTAATGATAAGTTAGGAATGATTATAGATAGAACAGCAGTTTTTGATCTTTTGATCCTCAAAATGAATATCCATATTTTGTGTTGATCTTATTGAAGAAAAATATTTTATCTGGTAATAATTATAAAATTGAAACAGTGTTTAAAAATGAGATTATTATCACACAGATTTCTCAGATCGCAAAAGTTTTTTTCAGATATTATTTTATAAACCCCTGGTTGGGATTTTAAGCTGGTGGAATATCTCTCGCAGATCAGGCAGATTGAGCAGATTTTTAATTTCATGTATATTGATCTAAGTTCAGGCTGAAGACTTTGTTTACTCTATACATTGGAGAACGGGCTAAACCGCACTTATTGAAGATAAGGTGATCCGTGTCGAGTGGTGAAGATCTGTCCGCGCCCCTATTACCTATTACCTATTACCTATTACCTATTACCTATTACCTATTACCTATTACCTATTACCTATTACCTATTACCTATTACCT
>NZ_JPRO01000030.1 GCF_000737785.1 Chryseobacterium luteum
GAAGTTGAAATGAATATCAAACCGCAGGACTTTAATTATTCGGTATTTGATGTACAGGGCGGAAGCAAAAGCGATAAAGATTCTTCATCTGCACAGGTTCAGTATAAAGAAAATCCTTTTCAGGCCATTGCCATTACAGCTTCCAAAAATGTGTACAAAAAGAAACCCGAAATGCTTTTTAACCACACCGGAATTTCAGACAGCACCGATCGTGAACTGAAAGAAGCGGTAAGAAAGGAAAGAGAAAACAGGGAGAATTTAGTTACCGTAAAAGGCAAAAGCAAAGATCCCGAACTCAAAATCGGAGGAAGGGCAAAACTGATCGACATCAACGGCAGGGCGATGGAAACTTACCGTATTATCGAGATCAAACATTATCACGACGGCAATACTTATTACAATGAATTTGTGGGTATTCCGGATTTATTCAATGCACCTTACCAGGATGATGAGGCTGTTCCTTTTGGAGAAAAACAATCCGCAAGAGTTTTGGATAACAATGACCCTTCGGGAATGGGAAGAGTAAGAGTGCAGTTCCCGTGGCAGGAAAAGAAAGGAGAGAAATCGCCTTGGATCAGATTGATACAGCCACACTCGGGCAGTGGAAAGGGTTTTCATTTTATTCCTGAGATCGGGGAAGAGATATTGGTTGATTTTGAGAGTGGAAATGCCGAGAAGCCTTTTGTGGCGGGGACACAGTATAATGGAAGTGAGACGAGTTCGTATCATACGAGCGGAAATGATTTGAAAGTTACCAAAACGAGAAGTGGTCACACCATTATTATGGATGATAGTGAAGATAAAATGAGCATTACTATTTTAGATATTTCGGGAAATACCATTTATCTTGATACCGTAAAGAAAAGCATTACCATTACTGCCCCTGAAACCATTGATATTATTTGTAAAAACCTTAACATCAAAGTAGAGGAAAATATGAAAACCACAGTGGGACACAATCAGGAAAATACGATTGGTAAAAGCATAAAAACAATAGCAAAAGAAGAAATCTCGCAAGACAGTGGTAAAAAAATGATTATTTCGAGCGGTGACAATACCGAAATCTCTGCTAAGAAAGATTTGGATTTATATGGCAAAAAAAACCTGATTGGTTTTACAGACGGCAAAACTGAATTTGGAGCTAAGGAACAAATGCACATCTATGGCGCAAATTCTTTGATTACGGCAAAAGATAAAATAGAGTACAAAGCACCGAGTATGAACAAACTTCCTGAAAATGGAGAATTCATACACGATAAGGAAAAACAAATCCTAAGCGTACAATGGATGGATGCTGAGATGGAAAATAATATAGATTATGCTAAAGTAGGAGATAAAGTAAGTTTGTTGGTTCAAACCCGAAATTATGAAGAAGGAGAAGATATTGTTTTAACAATTGAAGATAAGATAGGAAATGAAATTAAAAATATCACTTTAATAGGAAAAGTAAATGCAGATGGTTTTGCAGAACTTAAAGAAGAAGTTGAAATAGAAAAGTCTGATAAAGAGGAAGCTGAGGAAGCGAAAAAAGCTGAACAACAAAAACAGGAAGAAGAGAGAAAAATGAATGAGGTTTATAGAACCTATGAGGGGCAAGATTACAATTATTATGAATGGCAGGTTTTTGAAGAAAAATATTATGAAGACTACTGCAAAAGTACAGAAAAGCCCTATACTCCAAAAAAAATAGAAATTCCTAAAACAGATACAAAAATATCTTTTCTCGCAAATGAAAATGATATTAAACCAGTAAAGAAAAAAAAATTTTGGGGATAAAATATAACATAAATGGAAAGAACATTAACAGTAAAAAAAATAGGCGACAAAAATTTTGATATTGTCTTAAATGCTTCATCTTACAGGCATCCTCATATTATTTTAAATTTTTTACGATCAGAAAGTGCAGGTGCTTACGTTAATCAAGAGTTTGAAGATAATGGATGGAAAGTTATTGATGTAACCAATTTAGAGACTGCAAAAACAAAACTTTATAATTACCTTGACGGAAATGAAGCCGAAACTATCTATTTAAACTCGCACGGAGGAGCAACAGTAAAGATTCAGGATGGTAATTTTAAATTAGACGATGAAGGAAACTATATTCCTAATTTAAAAACTAAGAAACCAGATGATTATTTGCGTGAAACAAATAGTGGTGCGCATTTGGGCCCTACTGATAATGATTGGGTAATGAGTTATCATCTTGAATATTATAACCACGAAAAGAAAAAAAAGAGACTGAAAGAAGTTCAAATAAAAAATATAGAATTATTGGTAGCTATTGCAAAAAAAGTAAAGGCAGGTAAAAATCTTGTTTTTGGTTCCTGCAACACAGGAATGGATGATAGATTTGGCAAACATCTTGTACAAATAATTCCGAATACTATAGATATTTTTATGAATAATAATCTTACTTCTTCAATTACTACCGGAGGTAAAATCACATTTGATAATTTTACCAAATATGCCCAAACTTCCGCAGGAACTTTAGGCTGGGATAGATTTAAGAAAGGAAGCTCCAAAAAATTATATAAAAACTTAATAATCAATAAATACGGAGTAAAAGTAGTACAATGAAAAATTTATATCTAATATTCTTATGCCTTTTTTCATTCTTATGTTTTTCACAGGGAAATGAAAGCTTGGATGCTATACTCAAAAAACTTAATTCCCAAAAAAACATTCAATTTAGTATAGATAAACCAAATCCTAAAAGCAAGCAAAAACATTGTTTAGTATCAATCTATCAAACTGCTGACTACATAATTTATTATCCCCTTTATTTGGAAGACTTAAAACTACCCATAACCGTTGGTAGAGTTTCAGGAGGTAATATTTTAATATATTCAAAAAAGGATAAGCATTACTTGGCTTTAAGCTATACCGCTGGAGAATATATACATCGGAAAGATAAAAAATATATGAAACTAAAATTTAATTTTAAGCGATGGGATTTAATTAATAGCCAATCTGTCTTATTAGATAATTCGTTAAAACCAATCAAATATATATTTTTTCCTTCTGAACTCCATAATGTTACATCTGAAATAAAGGACATTACAATGACAGTTCAGGATTATTATAATAACAAAGCATATGATGTGACTTTAAACACTTCTTTTTATAATATTCCTTTGAACCAATTGTTCAGTAACTTTTACCTTAAAAATGAAGAAGAATATCTAAGCGAACCTGTTGAAGATGCAGATTTTTTTATGTTTTTGAAAGACAAGAAAATCTGTAGATGCAAGCAGAGCAAATAAAGTTATTAATTCTCCAAATTATTCCATTGAGATGCCAAAACACGTTACAGAAACCACCCAGCTAAAATGCAGTCAGGGATCTGCACCCACTCCTATTGCAGTCACAAGCCAAACCTTTATGGAAATTGAGGGCAAACTGCAGGCGACGGAAGAAGATAAAAAGCCAAATGTAAACATCAAACCATTTGGTGCTTGTGCTGCAACCAATTCTTCCTGCGTTCCTGCACCTCTAAAGTGGGAAAATACATCAGAGTTTGATATTGACAGTAAAAAAGAATTACTGGATACTTCTACCTGTAAATGTTCTGTCGGAGGAACAATATCCGTAGTGAAATCTGCACAAAATTTCTCGGAAGAAGGAGGTAGTACCATTTATCAGCCTATTGTTTATGAGAGGAATGAGAAAAAGGATGAGGATCAAAAAGAAGATGACCAAAAAAATTCTTGGGTTATAAACTGGATTCCTAAGAACGCTTCCAGTTTAGGAATTTTTGGATTAGCTTTAAATGATTCCACAGACAGGGGTTCTAATCATTGGAATATTTATGCACACGGTCAAATGTCTAAAGACCAAGATGAAAATTATATGAGTTCAGGTTTTGAAAGACTTTGGAAAAATGGCTCTAAACAGTATATTTCCAACACAGGAAATTTCATCAGCGCCGTATCAACCGTAAGTAAAACATTTAAACAAAAATTAAAAGCAGAAGAACCGATTACAATTAAATTAATGATATGCAATGAACATCCAAAAGGAGAAATCGGACTTGTATCATTAGCCAAATCAATAACCAAAAGATATACTAATATTACCATAGAAGTATCTTCGGGATTAGTAGTTATTGAATATGATATTGCTTGGGATAAAGATGCCAGATTCAAAGGTGTGTATGAACGGTACGCAACACCTGTTAACGGAAAGAAAGGATGCTACTATACAGTTAAGAATGGCGAAATAATCAGCACGGATTATTCTGTTGGTCTTGCGCCCGCAACCCCTAAAGAAACAAAAGAAAATGAAAAATTTCATAATGAAATCTATGATGATCCTAAAGATGACTATCAATATGTAGAGCAAGAATGGAAAGCAAAATCTAAAGTTTGATATTATGCCAAAATACATAACCATAATTTATATGTTTTTCATTTTGCTTGTCAACGGGCAAAAAAATGACACATTGGTAAGATATAATATCCTGAAAAACCAAGAATACTCTGATTTAATAAAAAAATTAGAATCCGGCAAAGGAAATTGTAAGGATTATAATAAATATATTGCTACAAGAACAATAATTACTCCTAAAGCCTATACCGAAAAAATTGCTAAAAAATATAATTGTATTAATGCCTATTCAGATTTGGCTCTTACTTTAAAGTCTAAAAACATAAAAAAAGTTACACTACAAAATGATTACAGTTTAGAAAATCTTACTGATTCAGAAAAGAAAGAATACCTGTATTATCTTGAAAAATCCCATCAGTATTCTCAATTGGCAGTTTATTATTATTGGGGTTTGTATGTCAAGAAAAATAAAAAAAAAGGCATACAACTGAATAAAAAAAAATATAGCTATCCCATTACAGACAAAGAAAGCGAGGAAGATCTTAATGATGAAAACCTATTCAAATAAGGTAAAGTTCAAATGTTAGATATTTTCAATTTACAATATACAGAAGAAGTAGATTTGTTCAAAGCTCACGGACAGATACATCTTAGCATCCCGCTCCCATAAAATGGCAGGATACTTCAGTTTTTGAAATCGATGGTAAAAAAGAATTGTTAGATAATTCGACCTGCCAATGTTCCGTTGGAGGTAAAATATCTATCATAAAATTTGCGCAGAATTTTGTGGAAGAAGGAGGTAGTACCATTTATCAGCCTATTGTTTATGAGAGGAATGAGAAAAAGGATGAGGATGAAAAAGATGACGACCGTTCTTGGGTTATAAACTGGGTGCCGAAAGATGTGCATGGTCATGGTATAAATATGCTTGCTGATCTTGATGATAACCCAATTAGGTAACAGCCATTTTCGTATTTATGCACATGGAGGTTATAATGGAGAAATCCAATATGTATTTTCAGAAAACTTTAAATATAGTTCAAACGACGCTAAAATTCTTATTAAAAATATCTCAAAAATTAATTCCGAATTCAAATCAAAAATGGAAAATGGAGAAGACGTCATTCTTGCATTTATGATCTGTAACGAAAGAAAAAATAAAAATGATGAGAGTTTAATTGGTACAGCCAAAAAAATTACTATAAAATATCCGAATATCAAATCTATCACTGTCGGAAGTGGTGAACAGATTGTGTCTTATGATGACAAGTCTGCCACTTATGCCTTTACTGATCCTTTTGCACTTGCAGATGTTGATGGTCGAAAAGGTGCACTCCTAACTGTACAAAACGGAGCAGTTACTAATATAGATTATTCATTTGGAGAGATTCACCAAGAACTTACTGCGGAAGAAAGAAGGAATATTTATAAAAACAAAACAGAAGCGGATGATCCAAAAGATGATTATACTAATGTAAATAAGACATGGAAAACAAAATTAAAAAAAACCTTAGGATGATAAAATATTACATTGTAATTTTCTGTTCGTTTTGTTTAATGTTCTGTTCTCAGATGAGAAATGACCGTTCAGCATGTGATTCAATAGACCTTCAAAAATTGAAGAAAGAATTTATAAAGCATCCAACTTGTGAAAAATATAAAGAAATAATAGGTGCTTATGGTTGTCTCCATTTTTCTATTGATGATTTTGAAATAATGAATATCGCAACAAAAAAATGCAATTGTAAAGATGCATATTTTGATTTATATCATTATTACAAAAAATTAAATTTCAAATTATCAGATCAGTCCGATTGTGATAGTGATTCAATGCTTCTAAATAATTTAAGCCTGAAAATGAGGAAACATGCTATTTCTTCACTTATTAAATCAAATTTGGAATCAAACAGCGAACTGTCGATTTATTATTATTATGGAATTTATGTTAAAAAAGATCAAAAAAAAGCAATTAAAATGATAAAGAAATCTTATACCTATAAAATTTCTGATGAAAGCGCAGAGCAAGATCTTAAAGATTGGGAAGAGAGTATACTTCCGTGCAGTGCGAAATAACCAGTACGGATTATTCTGTTGGTCTTGCGCCTGCAACCCCGCAGGAAACAAAAGAAAATGAAAAATTCCATAATGAAATCTATGATGATCCTAAAGACGACTATCAATATGTAGAGCAAGAATGGAAAGCAAAAACTAAAGTTTGATATTATGGCAAAATGCATAACCGCAATTTCTATGTTTTTCATTTTGCTTGTTATACTGAAGAAATAGACATTGAAATTACTAGAGTTTCTTTTTTAGATACATTTGGTGCAGGTTGGGAAGATGGAGGTGGAACAGGTATGATAAAACAATGGATACCTGGTTTAGTTGCTATGTTTTGTTTACAGCATTTTAAAAATGTTAATGATAAATCAAAATATCAACCTTTTGCAATAATAATTGATATTGAAATATGAAAAAAATAGTATTAATATTAACATTATTATCATGTAATAATCATCAAAGCAATGACAAGATGGAAATTAAATATACCTCTATTAATGATTTTTATGCAAACTATGTGTTTAATTACGAGGATAATTTAAAGGGATTACAAAAATTAAATAATTATGTAATTAATGATATTAATTTGTCAAAGAAAATAAGTGATTCCATTAAAATAAAATTAAATTCATTAACAGAAGAAGATAGAGTCAAATTTATAGGAAATCAAAGTCTACCAACAATTGCAACGGATATAATATTATATAAAGAAATAAACGAATTTCATGGTGAGCCGACAGATCAAGATATATTATTAAAGTATCACATTGAAGAAGATAATTACAAGATAAAAGATATATATGTTCCTATTTCACAAATGAAAAAGATAGATACCAAGTTAGATGAAAAAAGTCATAATGATAATAAATGTATTATTCAGATTAACTCACCAGATATAAATCTAGAGAAATTTCATTTAATTATAGAAAAGATAAAAAAAATAGGGTACCATAATAATTACCAGAATTACAAATATACAATTGAAAATAAAAAAGGTAAAGTTTTATTATCAGTTCTATATGACACAAATGGAAATTATATTAATCTAAAATTTTAACAAAGGACCTGTTTAAACTTTTAATTTTCTAGTTAGCTAACAAATTAAAAGCAATCGGTATTCCCCTTCATTTTCCACAGGTGCTCTGTGAATACAGGGTAAAACTTTTTGCTCAGGATGTTCTACTGATAATCTCCAAAGATGGCCTAAACCTAAATTAATTGGCTGGGCATTGGGTTGGGGCTGATAGTGGAGGTCAAAATAATATTCCTTCAAAAAAGCATCAAAATCTGCCTCCGGACCGTTGTGTAATGCTTTGAGCTTTTCCCGGATTTCAGGAATTAGTATTTTTTGTGCAGCCTGGTCATTAGGTAAGATATCACTTGCAGCACCAAAGTAAGTGCATAAAAAAGTACTGGTGCCTACAGGCGATCGATCGACATGGTACGAATATACATCTGTTGAAATGAAGTCGAACTCTTCATCCCGTTCGTAACTTTTGAGTAAATTGAGAGAAGGCGATGCTCCGAAATCAGTTAATAACTGTAAATCATTTAAAATAATTTCCCTGGCGGTATGACCATTTTCTGATAGTTGAAGAGATAAAAGATCTTCAGGGTAAACTTCAGTAATATTCTCTTTTAATTGAAGTTTAGACACGATTTCTTTAAAATCTCCGGCTACATTTCTCTGCCAGCAAATGGCATTCTTAGCTTCCTGGAATTTGGCATTGATAAGCTCAGAAAAATTGGAAACCACTCCAATTTGATTATGGTTGGAAAATGTATTATGCATATATTAGGAAAATGGTTTGGTCATTTCACTCAGCGCAAAAATAAGAAACAAGTAGGAAATAACTGTAGGATTAAGATTTTTTATAATTTTGATTCGTTGGGTTTTCCTTAATCCGAACTCAGGTTAATTGGCTTTTTTGCCACAAATGCACGAATCTTTTCAATAAAAAAGCAAAACGATCATTCGTGTATTTGTGGCAATACAGATATTGACTGAAAGTCCATAATGGCTTTTTTTGGTATAAGTAAAGGATAACCATAGATTTTCAAAGTAATTTAAATAAAATAAATAATATTAAATGTTAGATATCATAAAAGAACCCTGGCCGTGGTATATTGCAGGTCCCCTCATCGGTCTTACTGTTCCCGTACTGTTGATTTTAGGTAATAAATCTTTTGGAATCAGCTCATCATTAAGGCATATCTGTGCAGCCTGTATTCCGGCAGATATCGATTTTTTTAAATATGACTGGAAAAAAGAATCTTGGAACTTATTCTTTGTCCTCGGAATTTTCTTCGGCGGAATGATTGCTGCCCATTTTCTAATGAATCCCAGCGAAATTGTTGTTAATGCAAAACTTAAAGCAGAATTGACAACTTATGGAATCACAGATTACAGCAACCTCGTTCCTGCTCAATTAATGAATTTTAAAAGCCTATTAACCTTAAAAGGTTTCATCACAATGGTCGGAGGCGGATTTTTAGTAGGTTTCGGAACCCGGTATGCAGGAGGTTGTACAAGCGGACACGCCATAATGGGGCTTTCCAATCTTCAATGGCCGTCTTTGGTGGCAACAATTTGCTTTATGATCGGAGGTTTTTTAATGGCCAATGTGATCCTGCCGGTTATTCTTTCACTTTAAACTGATGCAACAATGACAAAACAAAAAAACACGCACAATAAAGACAACTTTTATACAAACGAAACCCATAAAAACGGATGGTTTCACAATCTGAAATATCTCATCGTAGGAATTCTGTTTGGGATCGTATTTGTAAAAGCCGAGATCATCAGCTGGTTCAGGATCCAGGAAATGTTCCGTCTGCAGTCGTTTCATATGTACGGAGTCATCGGAAGTGCCGTTGTTACAGGAATGATCTCTGTCTGGCTGATTAAAAAATTCAAAATAAAAACGATTGACGGAGAACCTGTTTCCATCGCTCCGAAAAAATTCAATAAAGGACAAATTTACGGAGGTTTGATCTTTGGATTTGGCTGGGCAATCACGGGTGCCTGTCCCGGACCTTTATTTGCACAGATCGGAACCGGAGCTTTTGCGGTTATCATTACTTTGCTGAGTGCTGTTTTCGGGACATGGGTGTATGGATATTTCAGAGATAAGCTGCCACATTAACGGCTTCTTTTCGGAATATAATAACAAAACTCAAATGATGCCACGGGAGTTTAGATCAATGTATAGCTTAAGTTTATTATGAAAAAATTAATTAATTTAGGTATATGAAATATCTGGTGTATTTTTTCATAACTGCGGTTCTGAATGTAACAGCATCTGCACAGTCAAGATGGCTGATGCTCTTTGAGACTTAATAACCGTGCAGAAATTATTCATTAAATTATAGTTGAAAATCTTTTATAAATTCATTCGGAGACAGGAATGGATATTCCTGTGAAATTCGATATCATAAAAAAATTAATACTTTTTATTTAGTGATAAAAGTTGATGAAACTCTCTCAGTTCCTGCTTTCTGTCATCGTCCAAAAGATGCCACCTGATATTCTGAACAGCACCTTCTAAGGCCATCAATTCATTAATACAGGCACCCGGATCAACGTCACGGAGAGATAAAAATGCATTTTCGCTGCCTGCCGTTCTTAAATCAGTGGCCGTTTTAATACCCACTTCAATTAGCCTGTCCCTTAAAACTTTTCCAATATTCGGAAGCTGGCTCAGATCGTCGTTATTCGTTGTCATAGATATCAAGAGCTTGTGCCAAACATGTATTTACCCCTTTCAAACCGCATACTGTCAGAGTAAGCAGAATCGTTTCTTTTATCTCATCCCTTGAAGCTCCAAGTTTTTTGGCCATCGGTACATGGAACATAACGGCTGTCTGGTCTCCCTGAGCGACCTTGATGCCAAGATAAATTAGTTGTTTGGTTTTCTGATCAAGAGCTTTGGTATTCATCAGTGATTCCACGAGACCATTGAAGCCGTCAAATACTTCCGGGGCTTCTTTTTGAAAAATTTCGTAAGGATTTTGTTTTTCCATGATTATATTAATTTATTTTATGAATATGATAGTAGAACCTGTCTTTTATACCTCGATCTGGTAGATCCGCGATTCTTCGTCCCACGGATGGTAGCCCTGGCCAATATAGGTAAAGCCATATTTTTCATAGAAGCCGGTGTGGTCAGTACATAAATTTAAATGTTTAAATCCTGCCGCCTTAGTGTCTTCCTTCGCTTTTTCTATCAGTAATGAGCTATACGAATGTCCCCGGTGTTTTTCATCTATATAAATGGCACAAATCCAGGGGTATAAATCCATTCTGCTTATGAAATCATTGGTTATTAATCCGGCACAGCCAATCAATTCCTGATTGAATTCAAGCAGATACCATTGGGGCAACGCTTGTGTCGCTTCAATACAGTGGGAGATACAGTTTTCATAGATCACCGGCGAGATATCGGGCCAGCATTCTTGTAAATAAGTGATCGCTTTTTCTTTATATTCGGGATTGTTCCTGACGGATATTATTCTCATTCATTTCACAGTTTATTCAACTCTAAGGTACGGTTTTTAGATTCAAAAACCTAGCAGGATGCACTAATTTTGCTGGAAATTCCTGGAAAAAAATTCCTTTTTAAGAGATAGTAATTGAAGGCTTATCGCAGAAAGTTTTGATAAATTTCCCTATCTTAATAGCATTAAAAAAATACACATGCTGATCATAAAATATAAACCGGAGTTCAGGGAGAGCTGTATAGAAATCTTCAAAAGCAATTTGCCGAAATATTTCGCAGAAGAGGAACTGGCGCAGTTTGAGAATTTTTTAGATGATGAGATTGAGGAAAATTATTATGTGATTAAAATTGAAGGCCTTACCGTTGGATGTGGCGGAATTTTTCTTGATAAGAGCAACGATGCAGCAGGACTTTCATGGGGAATGGTGCACGCTGACTACCATCACAAGGGAATAGGTAAATTTTTCACCCAATATAGAATAGATATGTTAAAAAAAACATATCCCAACATAACTTTCAAAATTGAAACCTCGCAGCACACAGCAGGTTTTTATGAAAAAAGAGGTTTTAAAACTGTTGATATTGTGCCGGATGGCTTCAGCAATGGAATCGATAAATACACAATGGAAATGGAATTCATCGGTACAGATTAGGAAGTGTTTACATTCTATTGAACTCTTTGCTTTTCAATATAATCTCTGTAAAAATTATTTATAAAAAATCAAATGTCAGTTCCTGCAACAAAAGAAGAATTACTTCAAGCTATTCAAACTAATTACAGTAAGCTACATAAAGAACTGGAAAATATTCCTGATGATCGGGCTGCGGTAAGAGAGCTTGAAGGGCATGCCAAAGATACGGTCATGAGCGTTAATAATCTTTTATCTTACCTTATCGGATGGGGTGAACTCGTACTGAAATGGAATGAGAAGAAAGCTCATAATCAACCTGCAGACTTCCCGGAAACCGGTTACAAATGGAATGAGCTTGGCAGATTGGCGCAAAAATTTTACGAAGATTACCGGGAAGATGATTACCGCATCCTGAAGCAAAAATTGGATAAAACAGTAACAGATATTACCACCCTGATTGAAAGCAAAACAGATGAAGAATTATATGGTGAAGGCTGGTATGAAAAATGGACCCTTGGCAGGATGATACAGTTCAACACAGCTTCACCCTATAAAAACGCTACGGGACGAATCCGGAAATGGATCAGAATGGAGAACGTTCAAAAAGCAGCTGAATAATACTGGAACGGAAATTGAATTTATAAATCCGAAGGTTCATGGCCTTCTACCAACCTGATTAACAAAAAATTAAACACCATATGAAAGCGAATGTCATTTTTGGGGCTTTCTTTTTTTTATGCCTCGTCTCGTGCAGATCACCAAAAGCAGAAGTATTTAAAGAAGCTGTTGTGCAGAAGGAGCGTGTTGCATTCGGGATTATTCTTGATAAAAACGGCCCTGAAACAAAAAAGCTGGAATGCCTCGTTAAAAATGATTACAAATGTGCATTGCAAGCGGTGGATCAGCAAGCAAAGGAGTTTGACAAACTCATAACAGATCTTGAAGGCCTGAAAGCTGATGATTTTAAAGAAGGTCAGTCACTAAAGGATGCCGCGCTCAACTATTACAAAGCACTTAAAGCACTTCATTTTTTTGACCGCAAAGAAATCGAGCAGCAAATTCTCATTCATGAAGCTAACAACCATCAATTGAAAATGGGCCAGGATAGCCTCATTGAACTTGCCCGCCGGAAGAAATATTTATACACAAAGGTGTATGAACAAGAAAGCCTTCTGAGTACTGCCTTTAAAAAGTTTGACATTGCAAACGGCCTTTAATTCAGTTGATTTGGTAATACAGTTTAAGTTTTACAGTGGTTTTTTCCAGAATGTATATCCAGCTGAATAAATACGAAGATCCTCCATTTTTTTAATATAAGATTTTTCGAACATCGTCAGTCTGATTTCCGTTACATCTATCCATTTAGATTGCTTATTTCCCTGTGCATCATAAGATAGTATTTCCTCTTCTTTATTTTCCTTTTTAGAAAGATAATAGTAGAAAGATTTACCTTCCCAGTAAGAAACATTTGGATCATTGTCATCAACTGTAATTTTTTTACAGTTTTTACTGATATAGTCTTTAATTTTACTGAAATCAGCTATGTTTTTTGCCGTTTTACCCACTTCCAGATACATCAGATTTCCTTTATTGTCTTCCACCATATCCATTTTGGGAAACGAAACATTGTTTAGAACAGCCAGGGTATCTTTCTCCGGATCATATGCTACTGTTTTATAGCCAAAACCAAATATTTCTACCGGTTTTTTCTTTCTGACCATCCAGTCATTTGTAGATTCTAAATATAAATCTGTCGGGAATCTTCCTTCCGTTTTATAATATCCTAAAGTGTCTTTTACGAAGAAAGCATTATCCAAAAGCTTTAGAGCTGCTTTCTTATCCATGCTTTTAGGATCTGTAGAAATAATTTCATTGGTTTTTTTAACCTTGTTTTGATAGAATCCCGAGACATCAAAATTATTCGATATTTTTGCTAAATCCACAAACTTACTGTCTTGAGAATGGCAGGAAGAAAAAATAAATAATACTAAAAGCAGGCAGATTTTGATTTTATTTTTCATAAACTGTATCAATAAATTAAGGATTTTATTCCAAAGCTGGGTTTTCTGAATGGAAATCTTTTTATAGCTGAAATATAATCACTTAATTTGAAATATGAACCCTTGAAAGGCAATTTATCCTCTTTTGGTTTTTAAATTATTAAAGATCTGCACATAAAAAACAAATTCAATTAAAAGTATAAGCCATTAAGCTGAAAAATAAATTATGAAAAAACTGCTTCTGCTTTTTATAACTGTTATATATAGCACTTTTCTGCATGGACAGCCACTGACTTTGAAATCTGTTGATGAAACTAAAGAATTCAGGCTGAAGCTGTACTACGGAAATGAAGGAAAAGGTGCTTTTGTACAGTATGAAGGGAAAAAAGAAATTATTCCGTTGCGGGTTAACAGCTATATACTGAATACCATTCCGGAAAAAACGGGTCAGCCCGACCGCCATTATTTTGTATGGGATGAAATCGTAGACGGAAAGGTAAACGGAATATACAAGATGCTGCAAATACAGAATCTTATTACTGATGTCTCTTATACCAGATCAAAAGATGGTAAAAAATTCGAACTTGAGCTTGCTGATGAGGAGAATGAAAAATCGGATGGAGATGATAAATATCTGCTGCATGGTGCCATGATTTCCTTTAATCATTTTTATAATAATAAGCTGCTGATTGAGTATCCCGACGGAAAAAAGATGAATGCCGAACTTCCTTTTCCGGACAGTCCGGACGCAGCTCAACAAAGCATTATCAGAGATTATAATTTTGACGGATATGATGATCTTGCCTTTACAATTCCCGATGCCGGCATGGGAGTTTACAGCACGTTTACCATTTATCTTTATCATCCGAAAAAGAAACGTTTCGAAAAGCTTACAGAACCTGATTACTCGAATTCTGCCTGCTCATGCCTGTGTGATGTCTTGGTAAGCAATGAAGAAAAAGTGCTCCGTACCGGATGCCGGGGTGGTGTATCGTGGCATCATGACTTTTACCGTTTTGATAAAAATGGAGTATTGAGATGGGTTTCTTCAGAGGAAAATCGTGGAGAATAAAGAACACCATCCTGAATTCCCAAATGTGCACACTTTTGTCAATAATACTGACTTTTTCCAAGGCATTTTCATTTCTCAGATTTTAAAAACACAGCGCAGTTCATCCTGAATTTCACCTAAATAACTCTGCTAAAATAAAACATACCGGTAATCTTTTTTTGTTACGTCAAGTTCTGGCGTTGGTCAATGCTATCTTTGTTTCAGAAGATTTCCTGCAGGAATTTTATTAACTGATTCATAACACCAAAAAACAAAAGAAATGGCAACAAAACAAATTGAAGATCAAAAAACGGGAGAGCTAATAAGCTTACTTCCGCTAGCAGGCATACCTCCTTACGTCGATAATGTTATCTATTTTAATGGAGCACCTTCAGATCCTTCTCCATATTACAAAAGATATATAGAGAGTGACGTGAATGTAAGATGGTTCGGGGCGAAAGGAGATGGTATAACAGATGATTCTACCGCATTCAGAGAGGCTCTTTATTTCTGCTATACGTCAGATTATAAAACATTATTAATACCGGAAGGATATGTTTTTAACCTGAATGATGAAATAATCGAGGTTTTAAGAATTACACTCCGGTTTACAGGCGGAGTTATTAAAAATGCGAAGCTTCATGGGGCTAATGCAATGATACAGGCACCACCATACCGTATTTTTGATACAACAGTTTCTTTAGTGTATGACTGGATCAGCGCAGATGGTTTTGCTTATCCTGAATGGTTTGGGACGCTTCCTTATGATAGAGGTTCTGTTGATTTAAAAGACAGTCTTGAAAAATTGCAACCGTTCTGGAATATTAAATTCGGGGTAGGAGTATACTATTCAAAGAAAGGAGAGATTCCTGTGAGACATTTTGAAGGAATTTCGAGGGATCATTCCAGAATAGAAATTAATCTTGATAATGAAACAAACGATGTGAAATATGGGTTCTGTTTGGGAGAATATGAGGGCCTTGTAAGACCTGGTAGAACCTATTTTAATACCTTAAGAGAAATATCAGTGGTAACAACGTCTTTGGAGAGAAAAAGAAATTATTCGGGAGTTGTTATGGGAAATGCTCATAACGGAAAAATTGAAAATGTAATCGTTAATAATTCAGGTGACAATATGAAGATGGATGAAAACGATTTGGAGTACATAGTGGCAGATATTGAAAAAAGATATAAGAATGCAAATATTGGTCTTGAATTCCGTGGCTGTTCAGAATTGACTGTGATCAATAATTTAGAAACCTATTCAGATGTTGGTATTGGGTTTAATACAACAATGAACGACCAGCCGGCAACACAGGAGCAGGGAGTAGACTGGCCATCTATTTACAATTTTACCTCAGACTGTGGTGCATTCGGATTAGCCAATGTATTTTTTGGTGCACCTAATGTTTATAATTTGGTCATGAACGGCATCCAGAGCTGGAACAGAGGAATGTATGGTTTGTACGCCTGCAGGCATATAACCCCTACATCGTTTATGCATTGCTCTATTAGTAATGTAAGAATTGAACAGTTGACAGAACTTAAAGATAAAGACGGTAAAATGAGATCAACCAGTATTTATATTGACTACCAGCGTAATATCGAAAATTTCATTTTTACTAATATTAGGGTTTCGGGCCATTCCAATGGTATATATATAGACGGCGCGGTTCGTGGATACGTTGAATTCAGTAATGTTTCAGGAGGATCAGATGTTAAGCTTCAATATCTGATCCAAACCAATCATGAGACGTATTCTTCTTTTGCGGTAAGGTTTAAAAATATTACTTCAGATGTAGCTTATCCGCTTATTCATAATGGTGGAATGGTTATCGACCATCATTATTATGAAAAAAGCCCGATTGCAGAGTATAAAGTTAATTACCATGATGTTACGGTCATTAGAAAAGCCAGTGTGATCTTTAAAAATGAATTCGACGGAGCCAGAAAGTTTATTCAGAAAGAAGCAGGTGCTCATGATTCATGGATAAAACTTTATCACAGTCATTTCCAGGATACTTTAGATCCTTGGTTACCGGATGAAAAATATGTTTCATATGACATTGATATGTGCTCAGACTCTTATGCACTAAAGGCAAGTTTAACGTTATTCAGAAATGGAACCTATTATGCCGGACCATATGATACTTCCAAGATTTTCATTGGCAATACACTTAATGCACAGGCCGGAAAAATCAATATTGTTTATGAAACCTCTACAGGATACTGGTTTTTCATCAATGTACTGGGAGATGGTGAAGTACACTATGAAATTGAAGGACTCATTAAATAATCAATCTTATTCATAATCAATTAATTGAGGCTGTCCGTTAGAACAGCCTCAGTTTTATAGCTATTAAACGTGTATAAACAAGAATTACTGCACTTAAGACAATATGATCCTGAGAGTCTGCTTCAATTCGGCCGCCGTTATTGAATATTTTCAGTCTGAATTACCCTTTATTAACCGGGTTATTGACAATAAAAAGCTATGATTAAAATCTATTTTAATTTTAAAATAAATAATATTACAGAAGTCTCGGCATATGCTAAAACCCAATAAACTGCTGTAAGATAATATACTTCTATACCGTTTTTTTACGGTATTTTTTATAATGTCTTTTATGATTCAATTTTAGGTCTGATATTTGCACAAGATAGCCAAACTAAATCAGCCTGTTTTATTTATGAAAAACATATCCGTGAAAAAGTCGTTTTTATATGCATTCCTTTGCGCTGCGATGCTTATTTCCTGTAAAAAAGAAATTGAAAAAATAAACGATAAAGATACCGTTTCTTCGTCAGAAAATCCTGCCGTGGAAACAGATTCCATTAAAAAAGATTCTGTTGTGAAGAAAGAATCTGTGCCGCCGGCAATGCAAGAAAATGGTTTTTATAATGCCCTTGTTCTTCCCAAAGATAAAAAGCTGAGAGATTCCATATATGCAGAATTCAGCAAAAAATACAGCGAAAAAGAACGTTACGCTATTCTGGCACTGAACAGGCTTGATTCCAAAAACAAATGGAACGCCGATACACTGGTGGTTCCCGCTAAGATAGATACAACATTGATGTCCTATTCGCCCTTTCCAATGCAGCTTGATGTACTGAGCGGAGTGAAAAAGTTCGTGATTTTTTCCTATCCTATACAGGCTTACGGCGTATATTCCAATGGCAGTCTGGTAAAATGGGGACCGACAAGTATGGGTAAAAAAGCGGCGCAGACAACGCGTGGGCTTACTTTTGCCAATTGGAAAAAGAAACTTTCAATTTCAACGGTGAGCAGCGAATGGAAGCTTCCTTATAATTTTAATATCCATAATTCAGGAGGTATTGGATGGCATCAGTATGATCTTCCCGGTTACCCGGCCTCACATTCATGTTTACGTCTGTTGATGAAAGATGCACAGTGGCTGTATTCTTATGCAGATACCTGGATTCTGAATCCCGGCGGTGCCACTACTAAAGCGAAAGGAACAGCTGTGATGGTATTCGGAGATTACAAATGGGGCGGCAGAAAACCGTGGAGAAAGCTTTTGGATGATCCCAATGCGAATAACATTTCTGTGGAGGAAATGACCAGACTGTTACAACCTAACGTTGAAAAAATGATCAGAGAGCAGGACAACAGGGAAAAAGTATCAGACTCTATCAAAGCGGCCAAAGCTATGGCCCCGGTACAGAATGAAAAGTCTGAAGAAGTTCCCGTTAACTGATTTTCTTTTCAAACTGTAAAGTAGATTCTTCAGCAAATCTTCTAAGCTTAAGCATCTCTTCTTTGCCTTTATGCTGCCCGAATCTGGCTGCTGCATAAGTAAGGAAGATGCAGAACAACATAACAAATGAAGCGCTCAGGGCCCACGGGAACTCAGCGCTTTTTATCTGTTTTTCCACGTAATACATTGTAAAAAAAGTCATCCACAGGATGGAAAAGAAAAAATAAAGGAACATAAAAAAGGTCCACACAGCAGAGCTGGGGCCGAATACACCCCGTATAGCCGTCTCATCATCTTCAATTTCTATCCGTAAAGACAGTCTTGGCTTCCAGTAATTGTCATATTTCGTTTCCACGCAGATTGTGGCGACTTCCTTATTGACGTTTCCGGAAAATTCATCCCTATGGTCAGCAAGGTATTTTTTTAAATTTTCCGCATACTCTTCTTTGGTAAGATGCGTAAACATCTTGAATCTTGGGCGGGTCCTTATTTTATCTATTGTCCTTTCTTCGGTTTTCATATTTTATTCTTGATAGGGGATAGGATCTTCCAGTACAAAATTGAAGACCATTTCCTTATTCTTTCTCTGGATTACCATTGTGATATTTCTTCCTTCGTCGGATTTCATCAGTTCTATGATCTTTTCCATAGTCATTTCCGAAGTCTGGCTTCCGTTGATGGTGATTATGCGGTCGTCCTTTTTCAGCCCTGCTATAAATGCCGGCGAATCTTTCCTTATACCTGCAATGGAAAAGATAGGTTTCAAAGTAAATTTATATTGAAAATTGTTCCCCATGGATATTTCATTGCCGGAAGAAGCTGGTGATAAGTGTTTGGGCTCAATTTTTACCCGGTCTTCCTGCCATTCCAGCCCATCCTGCTTAAAGTCCAGCCCACTCATATTGAAATGAAAAGAATCATTAAAATTTTTGTTTTTTTTCAGATATAATTTTCCGCCTGTATAATCGAAAACAACAGAGAATCTGCGCATTATTTCACCACCCACAGATCCCTTTCTGTCCTTTACCAGGGTTACATGTTGGATAGAATACTCATCAGGCATTGCTGTGAGCGGTTTTTCAAACTTGAAATCTCCGAGGTAAAAATGATGAATACGGCTTCTTTTACCGTAAATATCTCCATTAAATCCACGGCCAAGATAATCATCAATATTAGGCCTGTTGTACACAAAATCTTTGATAAGAGCAGGGAAGAGCCATATCGCATCACTGTTGCCGAGATCTATCAGCAATTTGGAGCTTTTCTTTTCGTTGGTCATTTCCACATCAGCATTAATGTAAGGTTTGTCCTTTTCCACACTCATGGGCAGCTCGTTAAACTTTCGGACTTTCTTTTTAAATGCATTGGCATCCTGGTATACCGTTATTTTTTTGGACGTATAATCTATTGAAACAGGATGATTCTTGAAAAAATGATACCCGATAATTCCGTTCACCGGAATTCCTATATGAGATGAGATATTAAATTCTTCACTTAAGACAATAAACAGAAGCATAGAAGAATTAATGATGTGGTCACCTATTTTGGCTGTATTACGGTCAGATTTGAAACCGTCTATGCTTAGATTTCCTCCCAGCCCTGAAAATTTCATCTTCTCAATATTCTGCAGCTTGACCTCTTTATTTTCCAGGCTGAAAAGAATGGTTTCTGCAACTCCCGTATCAAGCATAAAGGTAAGTTCGGCACCATTAACATTGATGGGAATGAAAATAAGATTATTGATGAGTTGAAAGGGAATAACTGCTTTTTTAACATTAACCAGCTCAAAAGAATTCTGGGCATCTGTAAAAATGCTGAAGAATAATGCCAGTAAAAAAAGCTTAAGTTTCATTTACTGAATTTACTGAAATAATCATTACTGTCAATAAAAAAACATTCCAAAAGCAGGAATGTTTGTATCAACTGTAATGAAACATGGGTGTTGATTGGATTGTTTTGAACGGATTAATATTATTTTGAGAAAAAATCCATCAGATCCATATAGTTTTTCTGGTTCACACCATGCCCGCTCATATATTCTCTGAACGTAAAATAACAGCTCAAGTCATAAAGAAGATCTGCCGCTTTTCTTCCCCATTCCATAGGGATCACGGCATCATCTGTTCCGTGTGATACAAAAAAGCGCAGTTTTTCCAGTTTCTTTTTGTCCTTTACGATACCGTCCAGAAGCTTTTCCTCAGGATAGCTGCTCAGGCAGGCTACATAACTGAACAGATCAGGATGCTTCAATGCCAAGGCATAGCATAACATTCCACCCTGGCTGAAACCGCACAGATGCACCTTGCCTTCGGTAAGCCCGTAATGATTGACGATTTTCAATATGTTTTCAAGCACTGCGTTCAAAGATTCCTTCGCCTGGGAAATGTCAATGAAATTTTCAGGATTGTTGAAATCAATGTCAAACCAGGAATAGCCCTCAAACTGGGTATCTCTGGGTGCCCTGAAACTGACTATAAGCCAGTCTGCGGGAAGGGTTTCCCTGAAGCTGAAAAGATCCTGTTCATTGCTGCCATAGCCGTGAAGCATGAAAAGGACGGTAGTATTTGGGGTGATATGTTCCGGTTCTCTTACTATATAATCTAAATTCATACAGCAAATATAATTAATAAATCATATTGCAAAATCCAAAAAACAAATCCGTCTTTTATATTTAATTACTTAGGCAGATATACACTCAAATACGGGCTGGTACTGTAATTATCCTTTTTGCTGATTTGATATTATTTAGAAAACTTTATTGGAAATTTTTCATAAAAGTTATTTTTATATTAATAAAAAACTTATATTTGAAACATTAAAAATCTATTTGGAGAAATGAAGCAATTTTACAAATCAAAAAGTTTACTAAGACTTTCTTTTTTATTCGTTTTATTATTTTCGGTAATTACTGCGGTGAATTCTTGTAAAAAGGATAACGATGACGAAGAATTCGCAGATCATGTTGTTCAGTTTGAAGTGAAAACAACTACCGGAGGAGTTATTAAAGCTATCGTAACGCAGGTAGGAACCGTTAAAACTGATATTTTCGATCCTGTTGGAACTACGTGGATGAGCGGTGAATTCTTTGTGAATTCCAGCCAGGCACAGCTAAACCTTGATGCTAAAGCAGACCTTCCGGATGCAGATTCAGAATTGGTTATTAACCTTTGGATAGACGGCGAAATCGTAAGAACCGATAAGAAAAAAGGAGCAGGGCCTATGGTAGCTTCCATTGATTACAGCTTCTTAGAATTGTAAACATATTTACTTTATATAATGAAACCGCTTTTTTTAAAGCGGTTTTTTTATTCCAATAATTGGCTGGGATAGCAAAAAAGGCTGTATAAAAACAGCCTTTGATGTAATATATTGTTGATTTCTTACTGAGCTTTTACAATAAAATAGCTTTTCTTACCCTTTTGAAGCAGTAAAAATTGACCGTCAATAAGGTCGCTTTCATTGGCTGTATAAGTATCATTTACTTTTTCTTTGTTCACAGAAATTGCATTTCCTTTGATCTCTCTTTGAGCCTCACTTTTAGACTTTAGGAAACCTGATTTTTCTGAAAGAAGATCAATAATGCTTATTCCCAGCACATCAGCTTTTGGAAGTTCTTTCTGCGGAACACCGTCAAAAACTTCAAGAAAAGTCTCTTCATCAAGACTTACCAGATCTTCAGCTGTAGAACGTCCGAACAGAATTTCTGAAGCTTTAACCGCTTTTTCATACTCTTCTCTTCCGTGTACCCATACCGTTACTTCCTCAGCCAGCTTTTTCTGAAGTTTTCTTTCGTGGGGAGCTGCCTTATGCTCTTCTATTAAACCTTCAATTTCCTCTCTTCCTAAAAATGTATAGAACCTGATAAACCTTTCCGCATCATCATCCGTAGCATTCAGCCAGAACTGGTAGAATTTGTATGGTGATGTTTTCTTTTTATCCAGCCAGTAATTTTCTCCGCTTTCAGACTTTCCGAATTTAGAACCGTCGGCTTTAGTGATCAAAGGAACCGTTAATGCGAATGCTTCTCCCTGGGCCTTTCTGCGGATCAGTTCAGTTCCTGTAGTGATATTTCCCCACTGGTCTGAACCTCCCATCTGAAGCTTCACATTATTGTTTTGATACAGGTGAAGGAAATCATATCCCTGGATAAGCTGGTACGTGAATTCCGTAAAACTCATACCGTCTGCTCCGCCGTCTCCCGAAAATCTCTTCTTTACAGAATCTTTCGCCATCATATAGTTAACGGTGATATTCTTTCCGACATTTTTAGCAAAATCAAGGAAAGAAATATTTTTCATCCAGTCGTAATTGTTCACCAGCTCTGCTTTATTAGGCCCGTTACCGTCAAAATCTAGAAATCTTGAAAGCTGGTTCTTTAAACAGTCCACATAATGAAGAAGAGTGGCTTCATCCAGAAGATTTCTTTCTGCAGATTTCCCCGAAGGATCACCAATCATTCCTGTAGCACCACCTACCAAAGCGATCGGTTTGTGACCGTGCTGCTGGAAATGGGCCAGAATTTTGATCTGGATAAGACTTCCGATATGCAAAGAATCAGCAGTAGGGTCGAAACCAATATATGCAGTAGTTACCTCTTTATTCAGCTGTTCATCGGTTCCTGGCATCATATCGGCAAAAAGACCACGCCATTTTAGTTCTTCTATAAAGGAATTCATCTATACTTTTCTTTAAAATTTTATGGTGCAAAGATAGTAAATTCAGGAGTATGGAGAATAGATGTGAAAACGCAAAAAAATCGAAGGATAAAAAGACATATCTGCCCCTTTGTTCTTTCATCTAAAAAAATTATATTTGTTAATAATGAACGACGAACAGCTATTTCTGCTTATTCAAAAAGCAAAAGAAAAGGACCAGAAGGCCCAGACCAAACTCATCAATATTTTCTGGGTGGATGTGTTCTCTTTTGTCATGAAAAAAGTAAAGGATGAAAATGATGCAGATGAGATCACGGTAAATGTTTTTTCAAAAGTGCTGTCGAAGCTGGATATGTACGATCCGCATTTTCAGTTTAAAACCTGGGTATTAACCATTGCCCAAAATACAGTCATTGATTTCTGGAGAAAAAGAAGCCGCGAAAACCAGGATCCTACCGAAAACCTGGATGAAGTTAAAAACCAGTTTGCAAAATCTCCCGAAGAATTGATGATCTCCAATGAAGAACAGAAAAAGATCATCAAAACCATTGAATCGCTGGATGCCAATTACCAGGACATTATCAAATTAAGATTCTTTGAAGAAAAAAGCATCAGGGAAATAGCGGAAGAGCTCGGAATTTCCGTTGCCAATACCAAAGTAAGGGTCATGCGTGCGAAGAAAGTCCTCGCAGAACTGCTGAAAAATAATGAATTTGATGATAATTAATGAGCCTTGTCAACGTTCAAAACCTTGACAAGGCTTTTTGAAGAATAAGAGAAAGATACTTATAAATAAACCTCCTCCTTCGTTTTAGGAAGAACAATTTTTCTCCGTTCCTTTTTGTTTCTGTTCTGAAGATCGATCTTTAATCCCTTTTTAAGATAAGTTTCCTGTTTGGATTTACCGTATTCAGCAGTATTTTCTACCTCCTTTTTATAATTGAGCTGTCCTGTAGAAAGATTAAAATCTATTTCCTCCCAATAATCTCCCGGTCTCCCGGATTCTGAAGAATAGCCTATCAGCTCAAAATGTCCGTTCTGAAACCTGTATTTATCCGTATAGCCCCATTTCCAGCTGCTTCCGCCTGCCTGGGTAATGCTCAGAATTCCTTTTGAAATAGCTGTACTCTGATAAGGATCACCCATCATGCCTCCACCGGCGCTTTCCAAAATGGCATTTCGTGATTTACTAAGAATCATCCACGTTCCGCCGCTTTTTTTCAGAATCTGAATTTCGCGGATCTTACCCAGTTCGCCTTCATCTTTTGTATTATAAATAACGACTCTTTCAGGGATTTTATCACCGTCCAAATCTCCTTCCACAGTTTCAATGATCTCCGAACCTGCCGGTTGAAGCTCTTTCTGGGCAAAGCAAAATGTACTGATAATAACGGATAGGGTAAAAAGGATCTTCTTCATAATTTAATTTTGGTGCTTTAAAATTACGAAATTATATGTTTCATCAATGTTTGTCTTTGATTGTTTCGATAAAAAAATCACTAACTTTGAAGCTCAATTTGAGAAATAAATGGAGAATTTAGTTCAAGATACTACCGTTCAAAAACCAAAGTGGATCCGCGTAAAACTTCCTACCGGAAAGAATTACAGGGAACTGAGGACTTTGGTCGACAAATATAAATTAAATACCATATGCCAGAGCGGAAGCTGTCCGAATATGGGAGAATGCTGGGGAGAAGGAACGGCAACGTTCATGATCTTAGGGAATATCTGTACAAGAAGCTGCGGATTCTGCGGTGTAAAAACAGGAAAACCGCTTGATGTTAACTGGGATGAGCCGGAAAAAGTGGCCCGTTCTATCAAGCTGATGAAGATCAAGCATGCTGTTCTTACGTCTGTAGACCGCGATGACCTGAAAGATATGGGTTCCATCCTTTGGGGGGAAACTGTAAATGCCGTAAGAAGAATTTCTCCGGGAACAACCATGGAAACTCTTATTCCGGATTTCCAGGGACTTACCAAACATCTTGACAGATTGGTGGGAGTGGCTCCGGAAGTAATTTCTCACAATATGGAAACCGTAAAACGTCTGACAAGAGAAGTTAGAATTCAGGCTAAATATGAAAGAAGCTTAGAAGTTCTGAGATATTTGAAAGAAGCCGGACAGAGAAGAACAAAAACGGGTGTAATGCTAGGTTTGGGTGAAACTAAGGATGAGGTTTTCCAGACTATTGAAGATATCAGAAATGCCAATGTGGATGTTATCACCCTTGGACAGTATCTTCAGCCTACCAAAAAGCATCTGCCGGTAAAGAGATTTGTGACACCGGAAGAATTTGATGAGTTGGGCGAATTTGCAAGAAGTTTAGGCTTCAGACATGTGGAAAGCTCACCATTGGTAAGAAGTTCCTACCATGCTGAAAAACATATTCACTAAAAATATAACCGCTTTATTTATGAAGCGGTTTTTTGTTTAATTAAAGTATTAAAAAAATAAAGGAACTTTTTGGGAACTTCAGCCCCTTTGAAGTATAATTACTTGATACGGCAATAATTTACTGATGATAAATATTCTTGGGGCTGAGGCTCTCGAAGACCTCGCCATAAAATTCGCCGGCTCAGAATTCCCCTCCCGTGGAGGGGCGGCGAAAATTCAAAGAATTTTTGACGGGGTGGTTAAGCAACAAAAATATTCACAGCAAGAAATCTAGTTTCGCACCTCAATATTCTTCAAATGCTTTTTCCTGAATTCTGAAGGCGTTTCACCCGTATGCTGCTTGAACAGCTTGTTAAAATAGGATAAACTTTCAAAACCCACCTGAAAACAAACTTCTGTGACCGAATAATCTTTCAGCAGAAATATTTTAGCCTGGTTGATCCTGTAATTATTAACAAAATCTGTGAATGTCATATTCGTCTGCTTTTTAAAATAACGGCAGAAAGCCGGTGTACTCAGGCTGACCACCTGTGCAATTTCGTTGACATTAGGTTTTTTGTCATAATTTCCGTGGATATAATCGTAGATGGTTCCCATCCTGATTTTGTCGTTCAGAAACCATTTAATCCTGGTGTCTTCCTTGTTCAGCTCTCTTACTTCGTCTGAATCGGCGAGGATTTGCAGAATTTCAATCAGGCCTATGAGAGAATTGAAAGAGCTTTTATCTTTGATTTCATGAAGTTTTCCGACAACCCTTTTTTTTGTTTCTCCGGAAAATGAGAGTCCTAAATAAGACTTTTCCAGGAGCTTTTTAATATTTGAAAACTCAGGGACGGGAGCAATAATATCCTGAAGAAAATTCTCTTTCATCTGCAAAACAAGTTGCCTGCATTCCGTCTGGATACCGTAATCGAAATTCAGGTGGGGAACGTTGGAGCCGATCAGCAGCAGATCACTTTCTGTAAAAACGGAAATATCCCTTCCCACATGGCGGATCCCGTTGATGGCTTCTACATAAACAAGTTCTATTTCAGGGTGATGATGCCAGAAAAAACAGTTCTTTAAAGAGGGTGAAAAAAGCTTAAAAGATTTTCCGGCTTCAAACTCAATAATTTCTTTCTGAATTTTCATCTTGTTCTCATTTGATTGATTCTGATTTTAAAATTACATAAAAAGGTTAATATGGAGCAAATTTTTATCATTTCAAGAGAAGTGAAAGCCAATATTTCTCGCGAATTTTGCATTTCAAAAATAAAACATGGACTTCCATTTTTATTTTTCCGGAAAAAACATTTAAAATTTAATTCTAAAAAGAAGTTTACTGATAATGAAGATTGATAAAAGAATAATACCGCTGGCCATAGGCGGTCTGGGAATCGGAACCACTGAATTTACCGTAATGGGACTGCTTCCTGATATTGCAAATACCTTAGAAATAACCATTCCTGAAGCAGGCCACCTGATCTCGGCTTATGCGATGGGAGTTGTGATAGGGGCTCCGATCCTGATAGGGTATTCCGTAAAGTTCCCGCCTAAAAAAGTGTTGATGGTTTTAATGATCATCTTCACCTTATTCAACGGACTTTCTGCAGTAGCTCCCGATTATACCAGTATGCTGATCATCAGATTTATGTCGGGACTTCCTCACGGTGCATTCTTCGGAGTGGGAACGGTGGTGGCATCCCGCATGGCAGGAAAAGGGAAGGAGGCATTTTATATATCCTTAATGTTTACAGGACTTACGATAGCCAATCTGGTGATGGTTCCGCTTGTAACCTATATCGGACACGTTTATCATTGGAGATTATATTTTGCAATTGTAGCATTAATTGGGCTTTTTGCTGTGTTTTTCCTGAAATTATGGCTTCCTGCCACAGAATCCAATCAGGACAGCCACTTCCTGGACGAACTGAAATTCCTTAAAAATAAGCAGTCATGGCTCGTTTTAGGAATTACAGCGATCGGATTTGGTGGACTCTTTACGTGGCTTAGCTATATTACCCCTTTGATGACAATAGTTGCAGGAATCCAAAGCAATCAGATGGCTTACGTAATGATCCTTGCGGGCGCAGGAATGGTGGTTGGGAATCTTGCCGGAGGATTTATTTCCGACAGGCTCGGACCTGAAAAAACGTGTGTATTATTGATTTTTCTGATGATGATTTCTCTTGCAGGAGTATTTTTATTCGCACAGCATCAGAATGTGGCACTCATACTGACATTTGTGTGCGGAGCACTGTCGATGTCCGTTGCTGCACCTATCAATATTATGATGATGAAAGCAGCGCCTAAAAGTGAAATGATGGCTGCAGCATTTATGCAGGCCGCATTTAATACAGCCAATGCAATGGGAGCTTTTTTAGGAGGAATTCCTTTAGAATACGGATTCTCATTTAAATATCCTTCATTGGTAGGAGTGGGGATGACCTTTATCGGCCTGATAATAAGCCTGAGATACAGATATCTTTATGGAAGACAAACGCCGGGCAAAAAAGGTGATGTCACAGAATTTGTACCTTGTGAAAAATAAAATATGAAGCCGGGAGGTAAGCTTTACCCGATCAATTTTGAACTTTGAGCCAAGAAACTCACAGATGATTTAATACAGCTTAAAGATTTAAAATGAATATAGCGGATATAAAAAGAGACTTTGATTCAGCGGAATCAAAGTCTCTTTTTTTTTATGAAATAATTTTACACTTCTACCTCGTTTCCGTTCTCACACCAATAAAGTGCATTATATAAGTTTTCTTTAGGGAAAGATTTAAACTCTCCCGGCATCAGGACACTGAAAATATCCGTGAAGTTCTGTACACTTTCTTTGTCTGTAACAATAGCTGCCCGGTTCCATTTAGTAAGGTTTTTTAACCCTAAAAATGCATCTTCAAGCCATGCTCCCATGGTGAAATTATCCAGATCAGTATCCAAATACAGTAAGTAATTCAGCTCGCCAAACTGGTCTACTTTTTCTTTTACATGAGGAATGATAAGCTTTTCAAAATCTTCTTTAGTCACTTCTCCGGTGGCGTTGAATGCCGCAACATTTTCCGGAGCTTCTGCAATAATAGTTATCATAGTAATTATTTTAATGTGGTGATTTTAAAACTGGGTACAATAATTGCACCAGAAATTGATGAAAAACAATTAAAGTGCTTATAAATGGTACTGTTTTAAATATAATATTCAATTATGGATTTAAAATCGAACGAACCTTTCTGGCTTTTAAAAAACGGACTGACAGCTACCTATCCGTCGCTGAAATCAAATGAAGAATGTGATGTATTAATTATAGGCGGTGGCATTACGGGAAGCCTGATCGCCCATCAAATGGTAAATGACGGTTATAAAACAATCCTGATTGATAAACGGGAGATCTGTAACGGCAGTACTTCTGCTACAACCTCCATGCTGCAGTACGAAATAGATGTTCCGCTTTTTGAACTGATAGAGCTGATAGGCAGAAAAGGCGCTGTAGAAAGCTATAAAGCCTGTTCGGAAGCCATAGATACCCTTGAAAAACTTTCAAAAACGATCAGATCAGATGCAGGTTATAAACGGAAGAAATCTTTATATTTTGCTTCAAAGAAAAAGGATGCAGATTGGCTCAAAAAAGAATATGAGGCCAGGAAAGATGCAGGGTTTGAGGTAAAATGGCTGGAGGCGGATCAGGTTTTGGAACAGTTTGGATTTGAAAAGACTTACGGTGCAATTCTCTCTAAGCAGGGAGCCAGTATTGATGCTTTCAGGTTTGCTCATGAATTATTTCAGCACAACGTTAAAAAAGGACTGAAAATTTTTGATAAAACCGAAATGAAGAAGGTGGAATACCATAAAGGTTTTAATCTTGTGACTGTAGACAGCGGTTTTCAGATTAAAGCTAAAAAAGTGATCTACTGTATTGGTTATGAAAGCAAGAGCCTTCTGAAGGAAAATTTTGTTGATCTAAAAAGTACCTACGCCATTGTTTCAGAAGTTGATGGTGAAAAGTTCAAAAACATCAGCAACACTCTTGTTTGGAATACCGATGATCCTTACATCTACATGCGGACGACCGATGACGGACGAATTTTAATAGGCGGAGGAGACGAGGATTTTTATGATGCTGAAAAACGGGATGCGCTTTTGAATCAAAAGGAAAAAGAAATTCTGAAAAATCTGAAAAAAATAAAACCTGATTATCATTTCTATACCGATTTTGTGTGGGCCGGAACTTTTGGAGAAACCAAAGACGGACTGCCGTATATCGGAGAGCATAAAAAATTTAAGAATTCTTATTTTGTCCTGGGATTCGGAGGAAACGGAATCACTTTTTCCGTGACAGGAATGCAAATGGCTTCCGAATTTATGAAAAATAAAAAACACCTGCTGTCCGGATATTTTAAATTCGGGAGATAAAAACCCGGTGGCTGAGACACTCGAAGCCACCGGGTGCAGATTAAGATTGAAATTAAAACCAAGAGCCTGTTTAAATTGTATTCAATAAAATGATGCAGAAATAATTACTAAAGAAACTATTGCTTGCCCAGCTTAAAGAGATTTTGCAAGACTTATTTCAGTTATAAAAATCTGCGTAATCTGCCAAATCAGCGAGATTTTAAAAA
>NZ_JPRO01000031.1 GCF_000737785.1 Chryseobacterium luteum
TTTTTTTTTCATTTATTATTGTATTGTAATTCATTAAAATATCAGGTGAAAATCCAGGCATTACTTATCGGATTATAGACTGATTTTAGCAATTACAAAACGTTTGTATCCGGAAAATACAAGGGTTACTGCTATTTATGATCAGGCACATTATTTAAATCAAACTATTACATTTAATACTAAACCATTCAAATTTTACACTATTATGACAAAAAAACTACTAATCATTGCCTTCACAGGCTTATCGTGTACTATGGCTTTTGCAGCGGATCTATATGTTAGAGATGGGGGAGCAGGCGGGGCCTATCCTACTGTAAGTACAGCCATCACAGCAGCTTCAGACGGGGACCGTATCATCATCCAGCCTAAAGCGAATGGAGAGGCTTATGTAGAAAATCTGACGATCAACAAATCGCTGATTTTTGTTTCCGAAACCAATTATACCAAGTATATCATTCAGGGAAATGTAACCATCAATCCGGCAACGGGAAGAACGGTGACAATCAGCAATATGAGCTCAGGCTATTACGGCAGTTATAATGTACAGGCAAATTTTCCAATAGGTACAGGAAGAACTTTCGTTAATATCGTGAACTGTGATCTGCATAATGTTTTAACAGACAAAGTCAATTTCACTACCAATATCTCCGGTTGTACGATTAGTGGAATCCTGAAGTTTTCTCACGGAAGATGTACGGCTAATAAAGCAGAAAGTATTGCTGTGGTAGCTACGCAGGATAACAGTCCTATTGGATCTGATATTGAGGTTTACGGGAATGTATCTAATTCATTTATATCCAATTCACAATCCAATTATAATTTTAAGTTCAGCAATAATTTTTGTACCGGTATTTATATTTATAATATCAAAGCAGGAAGCTCTAACGAAATCATTAACAATACCGTTTATAATCCTATTCCCGCAGATACGGCTCCGCTTTACGTCAACTTAGGTAATAGCACTAATGCAGGGAATATTGCTATTATGAACAATGCCGCTTCTTTTGTGGTAGGAGGGACTAATGCCTGCATTCAAAACAAAAGTAATAGTGTTGCGATAACAGCTAACTATAATGTATTCACCAATACTTTTGTAGTAGACGGTAATATGACGCAAAGTGACAATTCAGGATCATTGAACCTGAACTTCAACAATGTAGCCTATACAGTGACCGGTATGAACGTAAATGCCGGAAATCCTGGTATAAAATATACTGATTTGGACTTAACAAGAAACGACGCAGGGCATTATGGAGGCTCTAACAGCTGGACGAATTACTGGCCTGCAAATAATGGTAATAAACCTCAGGTAAACTATCTGTCCACCCCAAGATCTATTACCAGCGGAACATTTAACGTCAGCGGGTCTGTTTTTTCCAAATAATTTCTAATGAAATAGCAATATGAAAAATTATATCTATAGTATAATTGCTTTGTTGATGGTCATGCTGTGCCCGGCACAAGTATTGATCAACCAGGCAGAATATTTTTGGGATATCGATCCGGGAACAGGAAACGGGACTCCGGTATGGGCTGCCGATGGGACTTTCGATAACGTTGTTGAACAACTTTCCAAAACAGACATTGCCACACCGGGCAGCGGCTTACACAAATTCAGCATCCGTGTCAAAGACAATACGGGAGTTTGGGGAGCGGTTTTTACCAACATTATTGATGTTCAGTCCAATCAGACCTCTGCCATAATAGCTGTTTCTCAGGCGGAATATTTTTGGGATACCGATCCGGGAGCCGGAAACGGGAATCCCGTATTGGCAGCCGATGGTACTTTTGACAGTGTTATTGAACAACTCAGTACAACAGGAGTTACCACACCAGGTAGCGGTTTGCATACATTCAGTGTCCGCATCAGGGACAATATGGGAATTTGGGGACCGGTGTTTACCAATGTCATTAATATTCAGCAAACTTCAGCATCTCCAATAATTACTGTTTCTCAGGCGGAGTATTTTTGGGATACTGATCCGGGTGTGGGAAATGGAACAGCTTTATTGGCTGCTGATGCCAATTTTGACAGCTCTTTTGAGCAGCTGACTGATGCAGGAATTGCTTTACCCACTAATGGCTTGCATGTGTTTAATGTCCGTGTGAAAGACAATATGGGTGTTTGGGGACCTGTTTTTAGAAATGTTATTGATGTACAGACCACGGCTTTTACAGGCTGCTGGCAAACCCTTGCTACAAGAGGGGACTATTCGGTAGGACTCAAAACAGACGGAACATTGTGGGCATGGGGAGTTAATGGCGATGGACAATTAGGGGACGGAACCACATCTTCCAGATCTGTTCCTGTAAAAATAGGAACCGCAAATGACTGGAAAAGCATTTATGCAGGTCATAAGCATACCCTTGCCATTAAAACAGATGGAACACTATGGGCCTGGGGAGATAATTTTTATGGGCAATTAGGTGATGGAACTTTAATTGACAGAAAGGTTCCTACTCAGATAGGAACAGCAACGGACTGGCAAAGTCTTGGTGGCGGAATTGAACATTCAGTAGCACTCAAAACCGATGGAACGCTTTGGACCTGGGGACGTAACGGCAATGGGCAATTGGGAGATGGAACTGCCATTGCAAAAAATATCCCAACACAAATCGGTACTGCCACTAACTGGAAAAGTATTCGTGCTGCCAATTATCAGACGTTAGCGATAAAAACCGATGGAACGCTGTGGGGATGGGGAATTAATACCTCCGGACAACTTGGAGACGGAACTGCCGTTTCAAAAAATATCCCAACACAAATTGGAACTGCTGCTAATTGGAAAAGTATTGATACGGGAGTTCAGCATTCGGTAGCAATCAAAACAGACGGAACGTTATGGACCTGGGGAAATAACGTTAATGGGCAACTTGGAGACGACACTGCAATTTCAAAATATACCCCAACACAAATAGGAACAGCAACCAACTGGCAGACTGCAGCGGTTGGAAATAGTTTTACATTCGCAACAAAGACAGACGGAACAATTTGGTCATGGGGCAGAAATAGCTTTGGACAGTTGGGTAATGGTGCAAGTGGAGGAAATAGTACATCACCTGCACAGGTAGATTCCTCTTCAGACAATAGGCAGGTTTTTGCCGGAGAAAGTCATATTCTTGTACAAAAATTTGACGGTTTTCTAAAAGCTTGTGGACGAAATGATAATTGGCAGTTAGGGGACGGTACTACAATTAACAAAAATACATTAACTCCTATGGCTTGCCCTGGATATTGTATTCCTCCAACACCACTTTCATCAACCAATATTACTTCTGAAACAGCTACTCTCAACTGGACAGCAGCAACTGTGACTCCTGGCCAGGGGTATGTGTATCTTTATAGTACAAGCCCAACAGTCGGAGGTATTGAAGGATCTGTTCCCTCTGCTTCTACAACAGCAAATCTGACCCATTTATTACCGGATACCACGTACTATTGGTGGGTGGGATCCAATTGTGGATTCAGCCCGTTGATCTGGATGCCGGGAGGTTCCTTTACTACACTTCCTACCACGGCAACAGGCTGCTGGCAAAGTGTGAGTGCAGGGATTAACCATTCATTGGGGATCAAAAAAGACGGAACACTATGGGCCTGGGGAAATAACTATGATGGAGAGCTGGGAGACGGAACTATGATCAATAGAAATACCCCAACACAAATCGGGACCGAAAATAATTGGACGAAAATAGTGGCCGGAGCTTATTTTTCAGTAGGTATGAAAGCCAATGGATCAATATGGACCTGGGGAGAGAATAACAGAGGACAGTTAGGTGATGGAACTACAACCACGAGAAATATTCCAACGCAGGTAGGAACCGCAACAGACTGGGTGGATATTGCAACGGGGGAAAGGCAGACATTTGCTATAAAATCAGATGGAACGCTTTGGGCCTGGGGCTATAATTACAGGGGACAGTTAGGTGATGGTACCATCATTAGCAAGAGCATACCTGTACAAGTCGGAACGGCAACAGACTGGCTAAGCATCACCTCCGGAGAATCTCATACTCTTGCTGTAAAAACAGATGGAACGCTATGGGCCTGGGGAGATAATTATTATGGACAATTAGGTGATGGTACTGCAATAACAGTAAGTTCCCCTATTCAAATAGGAACGGCAACGAATTGGAAAACTGTTACTGCAGGAACCGATCATTCGATAGCCCTCAAAACAGATGGAACGCTATGGACCTGGGGGTATAATGACAGGGGACAATTAGGCAACGGAACTACAAATCCAAAGAATATTCCGACACAAGTGGGAACAGAAAACAACTGGCGAAGTGTGAAGACCGGCACATATGGTTCTACTTTAGCCGTAAAAACAGATGGAACACTATGGAGCTGGGGCTATAATGGCTGGGGGCAATTAGGAGATGGTACAGAGACCAATAGATTTACGCCAATGCTTATCGGAACGGCAACTGATTGGCAAAGTATTGCAGCGGGAGGCAATAATACGCTTGCTATAAATACTAAAGGATTTCTGGCAATCAGTGGCTATAACCTCAAGGGGCAGATAGGAGACGGTACTTATATTCAAAAGAAAATTTTCACACCTGTTGCCTGTGGTACAAGTACTGTGACTGTTAATAAAATTTCGACTTTCGCTAAAGCCGGTTTAGCGGTTGAAATTTCAGCAAAGGCAGATCAGTTGAAAGTCTATCCCAATCCGGTACAGGATATCCTGAACATTTCGTGTGATCAGAAGATGCTGTCCGTAGCGGTTTACAATGCAGCCGGACAGCAGATAATTACGAAGACAATCAATGATACTAAAGGAACTATTGATGTTTCCGGACTTGTATCAGGGGTTTATCTGGTTAAAGTGAATGCTGCTAATGACCTGGTAAAAACGGTAAAAGTTATCAAGCGGTAATAGTAAAACTTGAATACAAAAAAGGTTTCTTTAGACTCGAAATCTTTCAAAATAGCGCCACTTAAAAAATAAGTGGCGCTATTCTTTTACATCTGTTTTTGATAACCCAATATTCTTTTTTCTGATAACAACTGCGCAAGGTTTCCTTACTTTGAGCCAATAAAACAATCTCCAAAGCCGCGAGGCTTTGGAGATTCTATTCTATATTCTCTACAATATTGTAGTGATTATTATCTTGGAGCATTAAATGTTGAATAGTAAAGAAAGACAGGAAAGTACTTAAAAGTTAATGTTTTACCGATAGTATATTCATCACTTCCATATATTTTGGAGAAATCGAAAATGGTAAACTTTTTTTCCGGAGTATTATAAATCATTTTTATTAAGCTGGTAGCCGATGGCTCTGTTTCGTAGGTAAACAAAAGTGTTTTGCCATCTAAACTGTATATTTTACGGTTGTCGATTCCTGCTTTTAATTTTGTATCAACACCAGTCTCATCCAACTTTGCTTTATACATTAATTTTTGCTTGCCGTTTTCGGTAATATACACATCTGCATTTTTATGTTGTGCATCAAATTTGAAGGTGACAAATTCTTCAAGCTTAGAAAGGCTGTTTTCAAATTGTTCATCCCCGGGCATTACCTTGATTTCAGCGTCTTTAGGCATTTCTAATGGTCCAGGCCTTGATGGGGCTGCTTGTTTCTTTTTTTGTGCCGTTACATTCACTGCCGAGAATAGCATTACAACAGCGACTAGCACTAATTTTGAGTTTTTCATGATTTTTTTTGCAATATTAAATAAAATTATGGTTGTAGAAAAAAATACATGAATTTTTTTGTAGGATAAACGAATACGAGCAGAGGCTCGCCTAGCATGGGAATTTATAATGCTAAAAACCATACGAAAGGATTCGTGCGGTAGCGGAGGCATCCGGCTACCGGAGAATTTCCACTCATGGCTCTCAGAAATAATTGTTATTAAATATGTTGTCTATTTCCCCAATAATACATCGATGGCTCTTTCACGGTATTATCCTCCCAGATAAAGAATGGTGGTATCTCTACCTTTTTATTTCTAATCATATCATCTTTTGTTTCAAATAATACTTCAGTGATGCTTTTAAATGATTTATCAATTAACCATTTAGCAGCGAATGCCAATGTTGTTGGAATATTACCATTCTCTTTTGTGAAATCAGGAAAATGTCCCTTTAACGTATCTGTAACCAAAAATCTTACTTTGTTATTTTCATAACTAAAATGAATATTTCCAACAGAGTGTTCTGTGTGAATCAAGTGAGACCTGTGCTTTATTAATGGGTAGACAAAAGCAGAATCTATTTTTTCGAGAGATTCTATCATTTGAGAGCTACAGTACATATTTTTTTTGATATTTTTATCGTGTTTAAAAAGATTCCATTTAGGATTATTTAACTCTGATTTGCCATGAATGAAATTTATTAAACTAAATAAGTAATCGAAAATAGAACAGATGTGATAAACCATACTGTCAAATAAAGAATAAATTTCTTCTGCAGCCTGTGTTTGATATGTATGAAATTCTATTCTATTTTCTATTGGCGAAATTTTTTTTAAATTCGTTTCGATAATATCTTGAAATTGAAGCAAAAGATTAAAATGAAATCTCGCACTTTGAAGTCTAAAAATAACATTATCCCTATACTTGAATATTTCAGCATCCCCAAGTTTATCATTAATGTAACACTTATAATCCATTGCTACAGCAAGAAATCTATTGTGTAATCGAGTAAATTTCTCGTCTATTCTTTTTGCTTCTTCAAGTCTATCACCTATATCACGTAAGTAATTATTTCCCATAAATCAAATATAATGAAAATCCCCCACCGTAGCCGAGGATAAAATTAAAACCATGAATACCATTCTGTTGACTAAATAATCTTTTGTATATTCGAAAAAACTAAAACCTTAATTTTCAAATGAAAGAAAACAACGATGGGAATATTCCTTTCTATGTAGCTTTAGCCATATTTATTATTTTTATAGTACTTGGATTGACATATATATTACAAGGCTCAAGTAGTTACGATGATAGGGGAACATTTGGAGATATGTTTGGCGGTGCTAATGCCTTATTTACAGGATTATCAGTTATAGGTCTTTTATATACAATACTACTTCAAAGAAAAGATTTAAAACACCAGCAAGAACAGCTAGAGTTACAAAATAAAGCTACACTGCTACAAAATTTCGAAACTACATTTTTTAATTTAATAAATGTCCATCATCAAATTATAAATTCAATGCAGTTAATTCATCAAGTTACAAGTAGCGGAATAAAAACTGAAATTATTAGAAATGCAAGAGGAGTATTTTTACATCTTTTTGGGCTAATTCATAAAAGTCTTCATAATGATGGAACGAATTTTTCTCAAGTTTATTCAAGAGTTTATATGCCTTTAAATTTCCATCTTGATCATTATTATAATAATTTACTTCAAATTATTAAATATATTGATGAATCAGAAATCATCAACCAAGTATTGAAAAATAAGTATTGCATGATTTTGTCAAGTCAATTATCAGAACATGAAAAAATAATGGTATTTTATCACATAATTTATATTAATTACGGTGATGAATTTAAAAATTTGGTTGAAAAATATGATATATTAAATAATTTTAATTATGATTTCATAGTACCGGAAATATTGGCACAGAAATACAATCCAAAAATGAAATAGGTTTATTTATTTTCCTTTAAATATGAAGAAAAGGGTTTGTAATTGGTGGACATATTGATCTCTAATTATCATCGTAATCTCCCAATTTCACTAACCATACTTTGAAGGTCTACAAATTAAAACTCTCGTCAGGATTTATTTGATAGTTTAATGTATTTTTTCATATCAAAATCAAAGAGTTCTTGTAGTGTTACATTAAGTTCTTTGCTTATTATGAGTAGAGTATCATATCGGGGATTAGTATTGCCTCTTTCTAATTCTCCTATTGTCTTTTTTGCATGCCCGGTTCTTAAGCCTAATTCTTCTTGTGAAATAGGCTTATTTGTCTCGGGGTTTATAACTTTCTTTCTTAATTCAGAAATTCTATAACCAAGAGCTTTTTTACAGTTATTGAGGTCGATTTCATTCATTAACTGTAAAATTCTACGTTTGGAATTAAAATTTAGGATACTTATATGTATCTTTTTTAGTTTTTTTTATTACATTTGTAAAATAAGTTACAATAAAAGTAGCTTTGCGATACTTCAAAGAATATTAGAAGCTATTGCTTAGAATCTTGTCATTGAAAACTGGTAATTTTTAGACACACAAGACGATAAGCAGGAAGCTCACGACCTAGGCGTGGGCTCTCTTATCTGTGTGCAAGGTATACCAGTGCCTCAATGACAGATATTGTAGAGTTCATGCCGTTTTTTATTTTCATGCTGTTCTTCTTTCTACAATCATTTTTTCTAAGCCTGCTTTACCACATAAAGTATCATGATATGTTACAATGGGGTGTACAATCCATTGCGGCTTTAGGGCTTTCACGGGAACACGGATTTATTTTTATAAACCATTAAGGTAAATGAAGAGGATAAGATAAGTTAAGCCCCATCAAAGATGGATGAAGCATCTCGCTGAATAAATAGCTTCAGCTATGATCTTAACGATTCTTAATCACTTAAAAAGCTCTTAACGGTTAAGAAAAATCATTGTCAACCATTAATTATTTTGAGAATCATTATTAAAAAAATCACATTTATTGTATCACCTATTAAAAAACACAAACACATGAAAAATAATAGAACAGACTTTGAATCCCGTCTTTGGGCAGACAGCAGACAGTATTCCGGGGTACAGCTCATGGAGACCTTTTTTCAGTTCAATGATCTGGCTGCCTCTAAAGAAAGGCTAAACAGCATTATGAATTACGCGGTGAAAAGGAATAGCTGCATAAAAGAAGATCCTTCCGTTATCATTCACTTTCGCCAATGTATACAGTCGTTTGTCCGGGCATGCTACCTCATTGCACTGGAAGAAAAGAAACGGACCGCCAGTACCCAGCTGGAAAATACCGCTCCATTACTTCTCGGCCTGCTTTCGGAGAAGGAATACCAAAATCCTCTGTTGGTTTTTAAAAAAGCGTTCAGAGAATACAGCATCAAAAAAATTAATGTAATAATGTATAGTTTTAGGAGACAAAGAAATAATCAATCCTTGATTGATTTGATAAAGCGAGCGTTTTACCGGCAGCTTAATCAGCGGAGAATCCGCAACTCTTTGCTTTCCTTAAAAATTAAAAGTGTCTTATAAAAACTTTGCGTTAAAAAAACTTTCTCCGCTCTCAAAAGAAATTAAGTTCATCCGAATAGAAGAGTTCTTTAACGCAAAGGTTTAATATAATAATGTATAGTTTTAGGAGACAAAGAAATAATCAATCCTTGATTGATTTGATGAAGCGAGCATTTTACCGGCAGCTTAATCAGCGGAGAATCCGCAACTCTTTGCTTTCCTTAAAATTAAAAGTGTCTTATAAAAACTTTGCGTTAAAAAAACTTTCTCCGCTCTCAAAAGAAATTAAGTTCATCCGAATAGAAGAGTTCTTTAACGCAAAGGTTTAATGTAATGATGCATAGTTTTAGGAGACAAAGAAATAATTAATCCTTGATTGATTTGATGAAGCGAGCGTTTTATCATTCAGCTTAATCAGCAGAGAATCCGCAACCCTTTGCTTTCCTTAAAATTAAAATTCTTTAAAGCTGAAAAGACTTAGAGCCTGTTTAAATTTTTAAAATCTCGCTGATTGGGCAGATGACGCATATTTTATAACTAAACCTGTTTAAATTTATATCTTATATAGTTGGCCAAACGCAAAGGCGCAAAGATTTTATCTGAGATAAAATTTCTCACTTTTTATTATAGAATTTTTGCCGAAAATCTTTGATTTTCTTGCGCCTGTAAACATCCACAGTTTAACACTTTGCGCCTTTGCGATTTTCCAACAAATAAGTTTAAACAAATTCACTGAAATAAATCTGCGTCATCCGCGAAATCTGCGAGAGAAATAGGTGTCTTTAATAATTATTTCTGCATTATAATTTTATTGAATAAAATTTAAACAGGTCTAAATATTAAACAATACCCCTGTCAAATTCTCACTGAGCTCCCATAGCCTTTTAGCGTTGGCCTCGTCCAGGGAATAAACTTCTACGCCGTAGGATCCGGCACTTTCCACACTGTCTGCCAGCCTCGCAATGTCATTATCTTCACAGTACACTCCTCCGATGTTGTCAAGATGTGAACTTGTTGCACACCACACAGTTGTTGCCGCTCCCTGCGGAATTGATTTTAATTTTGCAGCCACCTCAGGAAACATATTCCCATCTGCATCCACAAAGCCCATTTTCTGGAATAGCTCCAATGGCGCCTCCCTGCCAAGCTCAGTACCTGCTATTGAACCGGGATGTACCGAATAAGCCCTTACATTATATTCTTTGGCACGGTTGTCAAGTTCAAGTGAAAACAAATTGCTTCCTGTTTTGGACTGTCCATAAGCATGCAGTGTTTCGTATTCTCTATGCAGAAAATTAGGATCTTCAAAATTGAAAGGAGCCATTTGATGTCCCAATGAGGATAGGTTAATTACCCGGGCACCGTTGGCTTTTTTTAATGCAGGAAACAATCTGGCTGTCAGATGGAACTGCCCGAGGTAGTTGGTTGCCAGCTGCGATTCTATTCCCCTGCTGTCTCTGCGCAAAGGTACCCACATGATTCCGGCGTTATTAATAAGCAGATGCAATGGCCTCTCTGATAAAAGGAACTTTTCAGCAAAGGCATCAATAGATAGGGGATCCATTACGTCCATCATCTCAATTTCTATATTTTCCACACCTTCCAGGTTTTTTTTCGCTTTTTCCACATCCCTTGCCGGTACAATAACAGTAGCCCCTGCAGCAGCAAGCGTTTTAGTTGTTTCAAGACCGATTCCGGCATTCCCGCCTGTTACAATTACAATTTTACCTGTAAGGTCCACTCCGTTAATTATATCACTTGTTGTTGACTGTGCGTTAAATCCTGAACCGATAGGCTGTTGTAACGCTCCTTGATAATTGTTTGTTTTCATTTTATTTATTATTAAAAAGTTATAGGACAAAATTACCGGGAATACAGCTGCCTGATTTTGTTTATAAAGTCAAATTACTTTGTTTAAAATGTCAACAGGAAATAATTTAGTTTTATAGAGGCTGATTAAATAAAAAACAACCGGAAAGTATTGTGCGTTATGTAAGGAAAACAGTATTGATGTAGATCACTTCATAACAGGCGGCGATTCAGAAGGAAAGACTCCCCCTGAATTTGGTTTTCAAATGAATTGTATTTTTAAATAAAGAAAATTGGTAAGCTCAATTTGAATGTACTGCTTGTAATTAGAGCAAGATCTTATAGTCTTGAAAAAGATCAGGAAAAATTAAGTGAACAGTTTTAGGAATTGTTTTCATTCTTATCCCATCATCAGGCCATTTCTACATTCCGGTTTTTAATCAGATTTTTGTAATATTCTGAAGGTGTTTTGCCAATAATTTCTTTAAAATACCGATTAAAAGATGATTTAGATTTAAACCCCGCATCGTAAGCCAGAGACAGAAAATTGATATCCTCATTCTTTTCTACGGCTTCCACGATACTGTTTTTAAAATAATCGATCCTGTATTCATTGATATATTGGTAGAATGACTTCTTTTGATAACCATTCAGCATTTCACTGATTTGATACTTGTTGATCTTGGATTTAAAAGCCAGCTGATCCAGGGTTAACTCACAATCCCTGAACAGTTTTTGCATCCGTACAGATTCATCCAGTTTTTGCCACAGATCTTTGAATTTTAATTCATAATCAATTGTATGAACTGCTGCTTCTTCAATTAGATCCTTATTTTCTATTTCAATTTGCGCTTTTAAAACAGCGTCCGGCGAATTTCTATTTTGTATTCTGAAGCTTTTTCGGATAATTAAAAGACAAATGATCAATAAGGTAAAATAAGTCAAACTTCTGATGATAATATTGATCGTACCAATATCCTGCGGAAACTTCAATTGCAGTATTTTAGAAACAGGAATAAAAGATTCTATAAAAAGGATACAGCACGAAATCTTCATAATTACACCATACTCAACAGGCTGAAGCAGCGTTCCTTTATTTTTATTGGCGATAATAATACTCCTTACGGGATAGTAAAGATTAATTATAAATATTAAGCTCAGGCTTAAATCATTGTATAAATCCAGCAATCTTTTATCAACTCTGTTGAGAATCAGAAAAACACCGGAAACTGTAAAATAAGCAATCATTAAAACAAAAAACGGAAGAAAAATATACCATTTTTTGGCCACCAGAAAGTCTTTTTTTGTTTTTCTTAATGTGTATAAATAAATGATTGGCCCATAACAGACTGAAATAAACGTATTCATCTGCTGCCTGATACTCTGATCCGGTACATAACTGAAAATAATAAACTTAATAATTAAATGCACTGCAATGGCAGAAAGCAGAAAAATAAACAGATAATTGGAGGATGCTTTCCTGTCTCTGACCAGCAAAAGCCAAAGTGCAACAAGTGCTTGAAATGCTCCTATGATAATAATATACTGCATCATTTATTTTATACAAATCAATAACAATTACATCACTTTACCGCCTTTAGATTATTATTTATTTATTAAAAATTTTCCAGCGAATTAATATTGAGTTCATGAATAAATAACAAACAGTTAAAGAATGTTAATTTACTGATAATCATATAAGTAAACGTGTCTTTCCAACGAGTGGCACGTTGGGGTGGCTGGTTTTTTTTGTGGGACGAAAAGGACAGGAAATCTTTACACTTTTGCCTTGAAATAAATCTAAGTCATTATGAACAATCCAAATTTCACCAATTTCTCTGAACAAAAAAAGAGGGTTATCCAGATATCCGCTTTTTTCTTTTTGGCTTCTTTTGGAACCATCCAGGCACAGACAATCAAAGGAACTGTTGTCGGGAAAACAAACGGTTCGCTTCCCGGGGCCAACATTTCTATTGTAGATGCTGATGTAAAATCGGTTTCCTCGATAGATGGAGATTTCCATGTACTTTCCCCCAAACTTGGAGAAGTAAACCTTAAAGTAGAATACATCGGGTACGAAACTAAAATTTTTCCCATTACCATAAAAGAAGGAACCAACGATATTGGGTACATCACCATTGAGCCGGAAAATAAAGCAAAAAACGACAAGGTTAGCGACATTCAGGAAGTTACGATAAAGAGGTCAAATGCTTTAACCCAGGCCAAGGCCTACGAAATGAAAAAGAACAACAACGCAATTATGGAAGTAATTGCCGCTGATGCCATCGGAAAATTGCCGGACAGAAACGCAGCAGAAGCCGTACAAAGGGTACAGGGTGTTGCGGTAGCAAGATATCATGGAGAAGCCGATCAGGCTACCGTGAGAGGAACACCTTTTGCGTGGACTTCTACATTATTAAATGGAAACAGGCTTCCCAGCGCAAATGTTTTAGGGAACAGGTCTTTCGTATTGGATGTAGTGCCCTCGGAATTAATTCAATATGTACAGGTTGCCAAAGCGATTACTCCGGATATGGATGCAGATGCCATTGGCGGAAGCATCAATTTTATTACCAGAACTGCTCCTGCGAAGAAAACATTGAGTGTAAGCGGAGCCGGAGGCTACAATACGTTCTCACACAATGCCACTTATAATGGCTCCATTGTATATGGAGACCGTTTTTTCAAAAATAAGCTGGGTGTGCTTTTGTCCGGTGCAATCTGGGACAGGCAATGGGGAGCTGATTCATTTGATGTAACCTACAACACAGGTCTTACAAATGCTGCGCAGAGAAAATCCATCAATACGGTGATGATGAAAAGATATATGGGCACGAGAAGAACCATCGGCTTAAATGGTGGTTTGGAATATAAATTCAATGCCAATAATAAGGTCTACTTCCGTGGAATGTTCAATAAGTTTGATGACATCCGGCCTGTTTACGAATCTTATGTAGATTATACAAATAGCAGATACCAGTACAACTTCAGATATTCTCATTATCAGACGGAATTATACGGAATGGAATTGGGCGGAGAGCACAGTATTACCTCCAAACTCAATGTAGACTGGGCAGTCAGCGATTACACAGCAAAATATTTCCTTGATACACCTCCTGCAAACGAAGTAAAAGGTCTTCCTATCGCTACATTCCGTCAAAAAATATTGGGAGGGTTCAATAATCTTTCTAGTGACGGCAAGAGATATTGGGGATTTGACTCGCCGAATGGAGTTGGTGGGGAATATGAAGACTACGGCTCTGATGTAAAAGATCCGAATGAAGTAATGAACCCGAATAAATTATTGCTGTCCCAACTGGTCATTGCAAAATTGGATAACAACGAAAGAGACCAAATCGCAAGAGTGAATTTGAAGTATGACATCAATTCAAATATTTCATTTAAAATCGGAGCAAAATACCGGAATAAAGAACGTGAAAGCACCTACGGATACAATGCCGTTTACGCTCCGACCACGGCTAATTTGTTGAGCCTTTCTCAGCTATCCACAACAAATCCTCCAAAAGGAACCGATTTTCTGGGCGGACTGAACGGTAATTACAACCCATACGTTATGAATCCTCCTACGAAAGATCAGCTGTTCCAAATGTTTTCACCGGAATTTTTGCAGCAGAATGCTTTTAAGGACTTTTCTAATGTTGCATCCAATGCTACAAGTGTTTATACCGGGGAAGAATCTGTTTTTGCAGTATACGCGATGGCAGAGATAAAAGCTACTGAAAAGTTTAAAATTGTAGGAGGATTCAGAAACGAATCTACGAGATTAACATTGAATGGAACAAAATCCACCGTGTCAGGAACATCTCCAAACACAACCACTGTACTGAGTCCATCTGTAGTGGAAAGCAATTACAACGCATTTTTACCGATGCTGCATCTGCGATATAATTTCACGCCACAGGCTAATGTAAGATTTGCCTACACTAAATCATTTATCCGTCCTAATTTTGGTGATGTTTCGCCGGGATCAAGCATAGACAATACGGCCAGCCCGAACAGGATCACACGCGGAAATCCGGATTTGAAACCCACGTTCAGTCAGAATTTTGATTTGATGGGAGAGTATTACTTCAGCAACATCGGGATTGTTTCCGGAGGTGCATTTTATAAGAAAATTTCGGACATTGTATTCTCCGATGCATCAATGCTCAATGTTGGCGGGACAGATTATATGGTCACTCAGTCCAAAAACCTCCAGGATTCCAACTTATATGGATTTGAAGCCGGAATCAACAAGCGTTTTGACTTTTTACCGAATTTCTGGAATGGTTTCGGGGTAGAGTTTAATTATACTTTCATCAATTCCAAAGTGGACGTCCCTAGAACTTCTGGTGATATTATTGATAAATCATCACTTCAAAATCAAGCCAAAAACTTATTCAATGCTATTCTGTATTACGAGAACAGCAAATTAATGGTTCGTTTGGCGGGTAATTTCAGAGGAAAATCCGTCGAATCGTTTAATCAGGCATTAGGTCCGGATTATTACATCTGGTCAGACAAAAACTTCACCATCGACTTCTCCGCTAGTTATGACATCAGCAAAAAAGTTAAATTATTTATTGAGCTGAATAATTTAAGCAACGAAAGTTTAAGACAGTATATGGGAGACAACAAGAAAAGAATCACGTCTCAGGAATGGTACGGAAGCAGAGGGCAAATGGGTGTCCGCTGGCAAATATTTTAATTAAAATTTAATCATTTATATATGAAAAAAGCAGTATCAGTAATTGCATTATTTGCGTTGGGAACAACCATAATGAATGCCCAGATCAGTGACAGCCTCCGCCGTGTTGTAAAAATGGATGGTGCGTATAATTTCCGGGATACCGGCGGTTACAAAACCACAGACGGAAAGGAAGTCGTCTTAGGAAAAGTATACAGAAGCGATGCGATCAACAAATTATCAGACAGGGATCTCGTCACTTTTAAAAATAAAAAAATAAAAACAGTGGTAGATTTCAGGGGGACTGAGGAAGCCAAAAAAGCAATGGATAGACTTCCTGAAAACACAAGCTACCTGTTGTGTCCCGCCGGAAGCGAAAATCTTCCGAATGTCCAGGATATGGCAAAGCTGCTAAAAGAAAAAAACTTTCTGACCGGAATGTACGGAGAAGGAGGACTGCCGTATTTCGGGGAAAGATACAGAGCCCTGTTTGTACAGTTGCTGACTTTGAAGCCGGATGAAGCATTGCTGTACCATTGTACAGGCGGACGGGACAGAACAGGAATGGCTTCTGCATTATTTCTTAAGATATTAGGAGTTCCGCAGGATGTTATTGAAAGTGATTATGTAGCGTCTAATTTTTATCTGGCAAAAAACCCGACCATGCAGCAAATGTATTCCGGGCTTTCAAAAATGTCCGGTTTAAGCGAAAGTCAGGTAAAAGCTGAAATGGAACTAAGGCCGGAGCTCATCAGAACTTTTTTTGCTGCCATCAACAAAAAATACGGAAGTATCGAAAACTTTTTCCAGGTAGAAATGGGAATAGGGCCAAAAGAAGTGGCTGTCTTAAAACAAAAATATACAAAATAGCATTCATCTTTTTAAGATTTATTTTGAATAAACCGCCTCACACAGAGGTGGTTTTTTGCGAAATGCTGTTGGTGGGCATCTGCTATCAGCGATATGCTTAGCTTCAAACTTCCGGATGAGGTTCCTTTGATGAGTATCTAAAGTCAGGGGACTTAAAATAGCAAATAATGAGGGTTCATTAATAAAAATTGGCGATCTGAGTCAACAGATTAAAATTGATTAACTGTATTTTACGGCCTTCCATCAAAATAAGATCATCCTCTTTAAAATCATGAAGTATCCGTGCCAGTGTTTCATTGGCTGTACCGGCCATATTGGCTAAATCCTGGCGTGACAAAGTAATGAATACACTGTCTTCATCACTCGTATTACTTGCTTTGTACTTGTTATGTAAAATTAGCAGGCTCAGAGCGACCCGCTCTCTGACGGTGCGCTGGGATAATACGGTCATGAGGTTTGCCATCACACTGAATTCATGGCTTAGGCTTTTTAAAAGTAATCTTGAGAATACTGCTGACTGATCCAGTAATGTAAGAAAATCATCTTTTGAAATAAAAGAGATGACAGAATTTTCAAGGGTCTGTGTGGTATCTCCATACGACTCATCACTCAAAATAGCCGAATATCCAAAAAACTCCCCCGAATTGTAAATGTAGATGATCTGTTCCCTGCCATCATTATCTACCTTGTATTTTTTTACTTTCCCTGATTTTAAATAAAAAACTCCATTGGGAATGGTACCGTCAGTGAATACCGCTTCATTCTTACGGTAATTTTTATGATGCATTATTCCCCTGAGCAGATCCTTATCACACTCAGGAAGCTCTTCGTAAAGATATTGATTATTAAAAATAAATTTTGAAATCATAGTATATAACAAAACTAAGCTATTTTTGTTTAAGGAATAACTTGACTTAAATCAAATTTTATCAGGACCTGGATCATGATAATTTAGCGGTAAACTGCTTACTTTTACAGAATAATATTGAAATCGAACCGCTGGGAGAAAAATTAAAACAGCATGAAGTATCTGGAGGTGTATGTCTCCATAGATAATTCCAATATTGGAAATGAAATTTTCATCAATATCAGAAACAAACCGTTAGAGCAATTGTTGTTAGCCCTTCGTTTAAAATAAATTGAATCAATATGTTTATTCCCCAAAATCTTTACTATACCGAAAACCACCTGTGGCTAAGAAAAGTAGGATTGTATGATTTTTGTATAGGCATCACTGATTTTGCTCAAAAAGAAATAGGGGAGATTAACCTGATTGAGCTTGATTTAGAAGCCGGTACGATAGTAAAGTCGGCTTCATGGGGATCGGTTTACGGAATCAATTCAACTTTTCCCCTTATTGCACCCTGTGAATGTAAAATTACAGCAGTGAATGCTATTTTAAGCACTAAGCCTTCCCATGTTAATACCGACCCGTATAATAATTGGTTTTTGAGTATTTCAACCTATCTTTCAGCCAGCGAATTTTTAACCTATGAAGATTATAAACGATTTGTTAAATGATTTTTAAGCATCTTAAATTAAATATCGACGTAAAGGACAGTGAGTTCAATGCGCTCTATCCCGTTCATATCAAAGAACTGGCAAGCCGTCACTGGACACCTATTGCAGTGGCAAAAATGGCTGCAGAGTATCTGGCGGAAACCCCAAACAGTAAAGTATTGGATATCGGCGCCGGTGCCGGGAAATTTTGTTTAGTGGGAGCTGCTTCTACCCAGGGGATATTCTATGGGGTAGAACAAAGGGAATCCCTTATTAAGATATCAAAAAAAATAGCAGAAAAGCACAAAATTTCTAATGTGAACTTTATTCATTCCAATATCAACGAGATTTCCTTTTCTGATTATAATGCATTTTATTTTTTTAATTCATTTTATGAAAATATAGATCTTACATGTTCCATTGATGATAAAGTATCTACAGACAAAGATTTATATTATATCTACTCCGACTATGTAAAGGATCAGCTTGATAAAACACCGGTAGGAACACGTTTGGTGACTTACTGGAGTAAGTGGGATGAAATTCCGGCCAGTTTCGATTTAGAAATGACCGACTGTAACGGATTGTTGAATTTTTGGAAAAAAATAAGCTAGTCTGAGCAGGAAGCTGGAACCGCCTGGTTGCTGAAATAATAAAAACACATGATAGAAATGAATAAACAGAATACATAAGTCTGACCTTTATGTATATTTTTTTTAGTATTACTACAATTTTTTGTAGTAATACTTTTTAAACATTCATCTCGTCTCAAAGAATTTATATATCATGAATTTGTTTAAACTTTTTTGTTGGAAAACCGCAAAGTCGCCAAGTTTTAAACTGTATGCATGTTTTCAGGCGCAGGAAAATCAAAGATTTTCAGCAAAAACTCTATAGAGGTTGTTTAAAATTTTAAAATCTCGCTGATTGGGCAGATTAAGCTGACTTTTATAAATGAAATAAATCTGCGGGAGAAATCTGTTCTTTAATCATTATTTCTGCATCACCATTTTATTGAATACAATTTAAACAGGCTCTATAATAAAAAGTCAGAAAGTTTTATCGCAGATAAAATCTTTGCGCCTTTGCGACTGGCCAACTGTATAAGATATCATTTAAACAGATTTCATCTTATAAATTAATATTTAAACGCCACAAAACATGTTTCGACATAGAGGTAAACGGAGAACCTATTTTCATAATCTTAAACTTGCATCAGCACTTTCTTTCGTTGCGGGTATCGTTAATATTGCCGGAGTGTTATCTGTAAAGGTTTTAACAACCAATGTAACGGGGCATTTTGCTTTTTTTTCTGAGGAAATACTTTTTAAGAAACATCAGACTGCCTTTATATATTTACTTTTCATCCTGTTTTTTCTTACGGGTTCTTTTATATCAAGCATGATTATTGAATTTTTATCAAAACGGAAAAAAATGCGCCCACATATTTTTCCTATTATGATAGAAATCGCACTTTTATCTTTTGTGGGGCTATCTGGTTATTACCCATTGGGTTTTTCCCTTTCTTCCCATATGATTGCCTATCTGTTGCTTTTTTCTATGGGGATTCAAAACTCTTTGGTAACCAGGGTTTCTCAATCAGTGGTAAGAACAACCCATCTTACAGGTCTGTTTACAGATTTAGGAATAGATTTGTCCCGAATATTATTTAATAAAGAATATGCGGTTCGCCAGCAACTTAAAAAAAGCATAGTTCTGAAATTGGTGATTATTGCATGTTTTTTCTGTGGCTGTATTATAGGAGGGCTTTTGTATAAGCTTTTTGATATAAAAACACTGTTGTTTGCCTCGGGATTTCTTGTTTTTATAATCTGGTATGACAGGATTTTGTACAGGTATTATTCTTTGAGAAGGAAACTGAGATAGATGATATGTCCTGGAAATAAATCAGTATGCCATATAATTAACTGAATTTGCAGCTTTGCGACTGGCTCCCCTGGAAAACAAACCACCCCGTCAAAAATTCTTTCGAATTTTCGCCACCCCTCCGGAGGAGGGGAATTTTTTCGGGTGTAAGTTTGGATTGAATATTTGTCTTACATTTTTCTAAATGTGAACAGCCCTTTCCGCCCCTATGCGCCACAAAATTCCCCTCCCTCAGAGGGGTGGATTCTTTCGAAGAAAGAAGACGGGGTGGTTTAAACACCATACAATCACTCATACACTTACACCAACCCAAAATTTGACGTTCCGAACCCCAACCGACACGTCCAAAACCTATCCCAACACGTTCCGCAGAAGTCCCGACACGTTCTGTAAAGGTTTCGACACGCTGTACCACCTATCCCGATACGTTCATCAGAACTCCGGCGGGGTTACGAACGCCTTCAATGGGGTTATCAACACATCCGGACACGTTATACAACCTCTCCGGACAGGTAAAAGACCTCTCCCGACATTTCCGGAACGTGTGCTGAGGAGTAAATAACCTCTCACGGCCACTAAATAACGTCTGAGGATGGCTGAAAGACGTCTCCAAACCTGTGCGAAACGTATCGGAAGCAGCAGGAAATGTGTGCAGGGCATTCTATGGACGTATCCCAACCATGGAAAGCCGGTTAGAAAGCATAAAAATACCCCTCTGGATAAGTAGAGGGGTGGTTGGTTGTTGTTATTTACTTTTTCTCCTCGGGTGGAGCAGCAGCCGTTGAATTTTTCATAAAGAACTGTTTCAGATCTCTGTACTTGTCTTCAAATCCCGGTGCCGAAGTCCCCGCTTTGTAGGTCGTGAAAGAATAATCTACCAATCCCGACTGATAGTTGTCGTAATCGTGAAGCGTTTTGGCATTATTCAGTCTTGTAATGACGCTTTCGAGCCTGCTGATCATGGTTTCCATGTTGTTTCGGGAGCTGTAATCTCTGTTGAATTCGTCCCAGTCTACTTCGGGAGAGCTCAGTTTGGGCTGGCTCTGGTTGTAGTCGTAGACTTTGTTTACAAAGAGTTTGTTTTGCTCGTTGATGCTGCCGTAATTTTTACGGTCCTGGGCTGAAAGATTGACTGTGATTTCAGCAAGAGCGTTTTCCAATGCCGCGATGGCATCCTGTGCCGCAGTGACCTTTGCACTGCTCAAATGCGTAGAGTTCAAATTTGTTAATCCCATCATTTTTGATTTTAAGGGTTAGTATATAAAATCGTGTGTTTTTGTTTTGAGGAAAACTAAGGTAGGAAAAATTTGAAATGGAAAAAAATAAGCTGTAGAATTTTTTGAGAATGAACGATATAATAATAGAACCAATTATCCACGGTATATTAAACGTTATACTCATTAAGAGGCTGTTTAAAAATTTAAAATCTCGCTGATTGGGCAGATTACCCATAATTTTATAACTGGAGATAAATCTGCGCCATTCGTGAAATCTGCGGAAGAAATATATTTCTTTAGTCATTATTTCAGCATTATAATTTTATTGAATACAATTTGAACAGGCTCTAAATGAATATGTATTCTCTGCCGGCGCGGGCATCTTGCCCGTATCCGCTCTGTAGGAATGGGCAGTAGTGGTTATCCTTGTGATAAAAAATTACAATCTCCAAAGCCAGAAGAATTCAGAGATTGTATTACTATCTTTTAATAATGCAAATTACTTTTTAGGCGCAATGAGTATGGAATAATATAAAAAACGGGAAACTTCAAAAACGTGTTTTTTCTGCGAAGGAAATAATTCAAAAACTACTCGTTTTTCCACGTCCTGATCATACAAAAGAAAAATAAAATAACCCCTGATAATTCAGGGGCTTTGTTTTATTTGGGCAGCATAATTATACGCTGGTTTGCGCTATCTCATCATTCTTTTCTTATCATCTACCATACGCTGAAGAAATGCGTTACGATCGTCGATTGACATATTCAGGATCCTGTCAATATCATCCAGCTTATTTCCGTTATGTGCTCCGGTTCGGATGTGTTTTTCCTGTACGATTTCTAGATCTTATTTTCGGGTTCTTCTCCGTTCGTGAGACCATATACTGCTTTTTGAAGATATCAATTAAATCAATTCCGATTTATGACTCCTCAGTTTTTGGCTTAAAGTTTCTCCCAACACCTTGTCTTAGAAATGTAATTTTCCCTTGTGTTTGCTTGGCTTTTTCAAGAACTTCCATTGCTCTTGTTCGTTCGTTCATTCTACCTGCATGGGTTATACTCCCTTGATTTTCAATTTTATTCATACTACAAGATAGTGAAAATAATTCACAAAAGCAAATAGCAGACATTCCCAAAGATTCCCGGCAGTGATTTTTTGTGGGCTGCTTTAATTAATTGTTTTAAATTTTTTAGTGTAGAATATCTGGGATTTTAAGATTACGAGTCACCGTTGGCGCAAGCGTCTCGCTTGTTTCCAAAGATTATAAACTGATACTAGCAGAGGTTCGCACCAGCATGGGAATTTATAATACTAAAACCACACGAAAGGATTCGTGCGGTAGCGGGGGAAAAACACCGTTCACAGAACAAACCGCATAAAGTTTGTAGCCATAAAAAGACATTTGCTGTGATGCGCAAAAACCTCTGTTTGGATAACAATACTGTTCATCTTTACATATTTTATTCCGACACTTAAAAATAATTCCTATTTTTGGGAACAATTAATTTTTAACCAAAAAAGGTCAACCTATTTTGGAATATGACACAAAAATCGAAATGAAAATAAAGAAAATATTATTCAGCATATTAACCGCTCTTGTTTTAATGATATCAATATTCCTTTATATGAATAAGGATAAATTTGTCTATGTAGGTTCAGTAGATATTATTGAAGTCGATTGCAGCAAAAAACGTCAAATCTTGAGCGAAGTTTTAGAAAGTGACCAAAGGATTAGAAAATCAAATGAACTCATCAAATACGCTAAAGAAGACCATAGGAATCAAGAATTAGTGATTAGCATTATTGAAAAGTGTGGTATGCCAACATTAAAGGAGGTGGGTCAAAGACAAATGGATGCAATCTGGTTGGGACTGCAACATAGTACTGAAGAAATCAGAAAAAAGTATTTTCCACAAATAGAGAAAGCGGTAAAAAATGGAGACTTATCTAAACAGCAATATGCATTGATGAAAGATAAGATGTTAATGGACGAAGGAAAACCCCAAATATATGGTTCACAAATAGAAAATGGTAAATTGTATAAATTAGAAAATCCTGAAACTGTAAACGAAAGAAGAAAAGAAATGGGATTGGAACCAATAGAGGATTATTTAAAGAATTATTTCAATATTCAGTTCAATCCGAATTAACAACACAACATATAATCACGTAGACGACTCCGGTCATAATTATTTGGAGTGTGTCTCTCTCCAAAGATTATAAACTGATACTAGCAGAGGTTCGCACAAGCATGGGAATTTATAATACTAAAACCATACGAAAGGATTTGTGCGGTAGCGGAGGGGTAGCGGGGCAGTACGGGAGAGTTTGTAGACTATGCAATGAAAATTTCTGCTGCTATTGTTTTTTCTTTGATGATTAAGCAATAGATGACCTTGTTAGAGTATCCTACCTATGACAGAAAGTGTAAAAAGACTAAATTTAAGAGGCAGGGATTAATAACTCTTTTTTGTTTATATCAATTTTTTTTCTTTTTTAAAAATTCAAAACACCCCCCTGAATAAACCAATTATCCTTTAAAAGGGAATGATACATAACTGCCTGCCAAGAATTAACTCCTAATTCATCTCTTCTGCTCGTAAAAGCTTCATTAAGATGTTCTATCAATTGATTGGGGTGTTGGTTATATAAATTTTTCATTTGGTTTTTTGCTCCTCTAAATTCTTCATTTGCGTGTGCTGTAAATAACTCATTTAGTTTAAAAGAATTGAAATGATTTTTTGCTCTATCTTTTTTAATTTGTTCCCAATTACTTGGACACTCAACAAAATAATAAAAACCAAATGGTTCAAAAGGAAGTAATGTTGCTCTTATCCAAGATTCATCTTGAACATCATCGTAATAAGGATGGAAAGTTTGTTCTATACTATTAGTTGGGAATGAAATTTTTTTTTCTGTATTACAGGAACCACATGCTGGAATAAGATTCACTGGGGCTACAGATAAAATAGGATATAAAGACTTAGGTAAATAGTGGTCAAGTGTTTCAACAAGTCGCACTGAACATAAAGGACATTTTCCATAAGGTGCTGCATTCTTTAATTTATTGTAAAAAGTATTTCCGGGCATACCAGGCGTAACCATTCTATAAGTATAGACAGATTTCATTTCTTTTTTTCCAATATTCCCTAAAACTGTCAAATTCTGAGGTATTTGATATATTTCAAGAAGTGGGAATTTATTATCAAAATCTTGTGCTGCAGCTTCAATCAAATCTTGACAAATTTCGTAACTCTGCTTCAATACTAAATCATTAACAGTACTAATACATTCCAAAAAAACATCTTTTGCAATAAGTGTTGGTTTTGCTATTGTTCTCATTCGGATTGTTCTTTTTGATAAAATAGACTTCTTAAGATGGCCTTTGCTTCCAAACCAAGTTGGTTTTTTAAAACATTTGTAGCATGCTGATATGAATTTGTTTCTTTAACAAGGTCTTTTAAAATTTTATGAAAACCGGAATCTGTTACTTCTAAACCAAAAATTTCCTGTGTAAGAATTCCCACATTTTCACCAAAAGACTCAATTTCTAAGCGTTCTACGAAGGTGTCATTTCCATTTCTGCGTAGTTTCCAAATGCAGGATTTTGGTACCTCTTGCAAAATAACAGGTGAGTGAGTAGCTATAATGCCTACAGCATTTCTTTCAATCAATAAATCAGATACAGCTCTTATAAATGATGAGAGCAGTGGTGGGTGGAGATGACATTCGGGCTCGTCAAAAAGCACCAAACTTTTTTCCTGTATTTTCTCAACTAATCTTGTAATTGTTAGAAGAACTATTTTATGTCCTGAGCTTAATTTCTGGAAGAGACTAATCGCACGCTCTTTTAATTCTACTTCATCATAAAAATTATCAACTAGGCCTAAAATATTGAATTCTTTAAAAATAGGATCAGATTCTAAAATATAAATTGTTTTTTCCCATATACCTAATTTTGAATTATTGATACATGAAAAAATACTTGCAGAGAACTGTTTTGCAAGAGAATATTCTTCAATCTCTTGATCTGTATTTGTTTCATATACTGATTTTAATCCAATATATGAGTACTGCAAACCAATTGATTTATCTTTCTGCTCTGGTGGATGTTCAAATTCATCAAATGCACTAAATGTGACACAAACTAAATTTGCAAATAATCTCTGTTGATTTTCAACTTGATCTTGCCACAAAAACTTTCCTGAATGGGAGAATTCGTTCTGATTTTTGGTAAGGGAATCAATCATGTTATGTATCAAGTATGTTTTCCCAACTCCATTTCTACCTATTAAAACATGAATATTTGAAGGTGGATTAGAATAGGGTTCTACAGAAAATGATAACTCATAATAATTCTCTTCGGTATTATTGGGTAAGGAGATAAACTTAAAATCATAATCAGTTAATTTACTTCCACCATATGCAAGTCTTCTAAACTGACCAGTTATAGTAGTTTCGCTAACATCTCTCAGAAATGATATCTTTGTAACTTGTTCTTGAATAGCTTTTTCATACAGATCTGTATCATAAGCTATATCGTTTAGACCAATTAATATAATATTTCTTATTTCCTCACCAAGATCACTTAGTCGTTCATAGTACTCGACATCAGTTCCCATCGAAAAAAAGCGTGGACCAATTTGTGTGAATTCGTCTCCTATGGATAAACTTCTTTCTCCTTCTTGTTGTCCAAAAAATCCAATCTTTATGCTACCTAATTCAAATTTTTCTGAATTTTCATTTACATAAAATATTCCAAACAATGTATAATATGAAAAGTCGTTCCAATTATCCCAACTCAGAAATACTTCAGATTTTGCATTTTCTGGAAAATCACCCCATCTATTTGCTATTCTAAATTTCATTAGTTTTTAATATTTTGAATTTTATGTATTTTCGGTAAACGGAAATGGCTAATTATACACTATGTTGTAATTCAATTTCAGGCATTTCATCATAAGTTCTTCCATTTAAAATACGTCCACTTGCCTTTTTGTTTTTTCCTCCCCATTGTTTGAAAAAGAAAGCTACCTCATTTTTCTCACATTGTTCTTGAATATCAATGACCCAATCTGCATCCATTTTTCTTGGTTTATGGCCACTTTCTCCTCCAACAATAACCCAATCAATTTTATCAAGATTTAAATTTGGTAATGGTCCAATTAAAGGCTCTAATGATAGAAATTTTACTCTTGCATTTATTTGTCTTAAATAATCAATTCGATCTTTTACTTTTTCGTTTTCTACAGAAACTCCCATCCAAATATTATGAGTCCATTTTAATTCAGTGTGAAGTTCTAGTAGTCTTTCTGCACGTTTGGTTAAGACTTGAAAAACATGTTGAGGATTGTTGTTCATTACTTTGAAAACTTTCTTTATAAAGTCGAGAGGTATATCGTTGTGAAATAAATCACTCATCGAATTTACAAACACAACTTTTGAATTTTTCCAAGTATAGGGGATTTTTAAAGCTTCTTCATGTATTCTAATTTCAAAATTATCTTTATATTTTTCAACACCCATTGCCTGTAATCTTTTGGACATAATTTCAGCATAGCAGAATTTACATCCTGCTGATATTTTATCGCATCCAGTTGTCGGATTCCAAGTCATTTCTGTCCATTCTATACTAGATTGTGCCATTATTATATTTTTTAGTTATATCATTTGCAATTTTTACTGCTTGTCTATTATTTGAAGCCATAAAAAAATGAAACATTACAGAGTTCATTTTATTTTTTAAGATATATGGTTTAGATACAAATTTAAAAAGACTTTTTAATCGGTCTTCATATAGCTGTGCTGATTTTTCTATTGCATTATTTTCTTTTGATATTTTAGTTTCTTCACCAAATAGTGTATAGACAATTTTTTCTTGATAAAAATAAGGAAGAATATTCTCTTTTGTCATCCCTAAAAAATTTTCTAATCTTGATAACCAAGCATCTGAAATATTCCCATCTTTTTTTAACAACCGATTTACTCCCATTCCTGTAGGAACTAAAATCCAAACATCGACTGAGTGTTTCTCTAAAGTCTCTAATGATTTCCAATTAAGTTGCATTCCATAAGGATCAATGTAAGCGAGTGATTTAAATACTTTTCCTTTTTTTGTCATTAAGAATTTACTTAATGACTCTATTTTTTCATTACAATCAGTGTTTGCAATAAATATTTTTTTATTTGGAAAATTCTCTACTGTTGCTTTATGTAGCATATCTGCAAACTCTTTTTCCTTTTCTACAAAATAATATATATCAAAACTTCTAGGTTCGTCTATTGCTAGGATTCTTGTAGCAGCACCGACTATTGGACTTTCTTTTTCATTATCCCCTTTAATATGTCCTGAACCAGCAAAACCATCGAAATATAATAATTGCCAATTATACTTATCTGCATATTTTTTCATGATCGTAAGATATGCACTTGCATATTCAACTAAAATTTCGATTTTATTTTCGCTCCAATTTCCTCCAAATTGATTCATCTAATAGAAGTGTTAATTAGGTAATAGTTTTTATAAAGCTCAAATATAAAAAATACATTAAATCAGAATTTACGGGTTCCCATAAATAACAAAAATAAAAATTATCTTAAAATTTTCAATCAGTATTTTCACTGAATTTTTAAGATTTCAAATAAAGATATCCTTTAAAATTTCGAGAATTTGGTCGTAAAAAAATCCCAACTCTCGTCAGGATTTATTCATTTATAAGTTTAAAAAAATCAGATAAACTAATCTTTCTCGCTTCACACATTTTAAAGAGTGTTTCAACAGGTATTCTATAAGGTTCTTCTCCTTTTATTTTTCTAATAGTACTTTCTTCTACATCATGGTTTTTTGCAAAAGAAGTTTGTGACTTGCCTTCTTGAAGCCAAGGGATTAACCAATTTTTTGTAATGTATGAACAAATTTTTTCGTTGATGTCCTTCATATAAACAAATGAAATAATTAAATAATAAAAAATCACGGCCGATCGACCGTGATTGAAATGTTTTTATTACATTTATAAAAATATTCTTAGACAATAAAAAAATACACATCTATGAAAAAGAACAGAACAGACTTCGATTCCCGGCTTTGGGCAGACAGCAGGAAGTATTCCGGGGTACAGCTGATGGAGACTTTTTTTCAGTTCAATGATCTGGCTGCATCTAAAGAAAGGCTAAACAGCATTATGAATTACGCGGTGAAAAGGAATAGCTGCATAAACGAAGATCCGTCCGTTATCTTTCACTTTCGCCAATGTATACAGTCGTTTGTCCGGGCAGGCTACCTCATAGCGCTGGAAGAAAAGAAACGGACCGCCAGTGCCCAACTGGAAAATACTTCTCCATTGCTTCTTGGCCTGCTTTCGGAGAAGGAATACCAAAATCCTCTGTTGGTTTTTAAAAAAGCGTTCAGAGAATACAGCATCAGGGAATTTGATTATTTTATGTCCGGAATGGTGTATTTCTCACTGGGAATCTATAACAATCTTCCGGAAAGAAATATCGTAAGCCCATACATCCATCTCACTAAAATGCTGGATGCAGGACATCTTATTTTGGAAAGGAGAGGGAAGAAGATGAATACATCTAATGAATAGAAATTTCTTTAACGCAAAGGTTTAATGTAATAATG
>NZ_JPRO01000032.1 GCF_000737785.1 Chryseobacterium luteum
CGGATTAATATTTCTCTATCAGATAATGGTATGCTTTCAGGTACTTATTAAATCTTCTGATGTCTTTGGGGGTAAGCTCCCTGTTTACTCTTCTGAGATCCATATTGTCCCGGAGATCGTTAAGTTTTACAGCAACGGCAAGAGGTGATCTTTCTGTTCTTTTAACGAATTCATCGTAATCTTCCTCGGGATCGAATTTGGTGAGACAGCTTATCGCAAAAATAATGTATTCGGGGAAACCTTCGGTTCTTAAATAGTCCAGGCTGAACTCTGACGGGTGATCTTCCACTACATCGTGCAGTACACCAACGATCTTTTCGTCTATTGTTTTACCATATTCCATTACCCGCATTACATGGGCAATGTACGGCGCGTGGTATTTGTCGGTTTGTCCTTTATGTGCTTTATCAGCTATTTTTATGGCTCTGTTGAGCATTTCTTCTTTTGTCATTTCTAATAGAAAATAGAATACAAAAATAAAAAATGCCTTAAAGAATAAGACATTTTTATTGATATTATTTTAAGGAATATTAAATAACGGTTTTATCTTCTACAGAACCACCTGATGCAGTGTTTTTTACGGGTTTCATACTGCTTTTATCCGGCTGGTTCCTATGTAATTGGTTTTGTAGATGGATTATTTTGTTCGGGAGCTATAATTTAGTGAAATTCCATTCAGGATTTTTGAACACTTTATATTTTTTTGTTATTTCCTTCTTCGTATCCGTTCATGAAAAATGGATTATAACGTTCTCTTTATCATTGTTTTGTGTATTGACCATAATGGAAACAGATACCGGTTTTTTTTCTTTTTTAATGTCCAGTTTTTATATTTAATTTCATTCTTTCTTATCTCAATTGCGTCCCGTGACTGGCCGCCAGGTTCGTTATGAATCCATAAGATATTTGAACCACCTGATGCTGCGATGCCGTTTTCTAAGCTTTTTATTTCTTCTATAATGAAAGGATATTTTTGAGAATAGACTGTGCATTAGTACATGACATTTCATCCGGATACTCCATAGCTGCGGTACCACAGCCAAAAATAAGCTCAGGTTCTTTAGGCTCATTTATTCTGTTACTGAAGGCATATTCAACATTGTTTAATGTAATATCTCCTAATATACCATTACATTTTGGTCTTATACTGTCTCTGAGAGCGTATTGGGAAAAAGACAAGCATATACATACTGCAATAAAAACGAATAATTTTTTTATCATATGGTTTAAAAAAATGATTGCTGGTCATTTTTATTAATTAAAAATAACAAAAAAATAAAAGACAACAAAAAAAGCTGCGCGAAGTCGAAGACTTCGCGCAGCTTTCCCAATCAGGGCAACTCTATGAATGTTTGGTATTTATAAAAACTTCTGCCGTGGAAAATAATAATTTTTTAAATATCTATAGAAATAAAGTACTTTTATAGAGCCTGTCTGGGCAGGTTTTAATGATTTTTTTTATTAAGTTTTAACAAAAAAAATAAATGTTGCTGAATATGGAAATTAAGAACTTAGAAGATATCACAACAGAAGAACTGGTTGCTGTTTTCAATCTGTCATTTTCCGATTATATAGTGCCTTTTCAATTGACTTTGGAGCAATTGGAGTCTAAAATTGCGTCAGAAGATATCAAACTTGATTTATCTTTAGGTGTTTTCGATTCTGATAAGATTGTGGGGTTTATGCTTCATGGTCTAAGGGTTGATGATTCGGGATCAACAGTATATAATGCCGGGACTGGAGTCATACCGGATTACAGAGGTCAGGGCTTAGTCGGTAAAATGTATGAAGAACTGATCCCTCAATTAAAAGTTCTTCATGTCAGGAAAATGGTTCTTGAAGTGATACAGGAAAACCAACCTGCTGTTAAGGCATATGAGAAAGTGGGATATGCTGTTTCGCGAAAACTGGATTGCTTTTCAGGGAAGCTTGATATTTTGAAACATAATAAAGACGTTGTTATAAAGCAAACCTCCGAATTGAAGTGGAATGAATTTGTTCCTTCGTGGGAAATACAGCCTACCTGGCAAAATGCGGTTCCTACGTTAGAAAACATCAAAGAGCTTTGCAGCTTTGCTATAGCTTATAAGCATAATGTACAGGTGGGATATGTAGTATTCAATGCAGTCTCAGGAAAGGTTCATCAGTTTGCGGTAGTTCCTGATTACCGGAATATGGGAATTGGAAGCAGCTTATTTTCATACATCAATGATGCGGTCAAAGGTCGTGAAGTGTATGTTTATAATGTAGATGATCGCTCCGTTTCCACTGTTTGCTTCTTGAAAAAGGTCGGACTTTCCAAAAAGGTTGTACAGTTTGAAATGATCAGAGAAGTGTAAAGCATGACATAAAAAAAGCGTCTCAAAAATGAGACACTTTAAAATCAAATTTATTTATAAAAAGACTAATAAGCTCCTTTAGCGATATAATGTGCCGCAATCTTTTCAGTTAAAGCCACTACATTCGGATGATTGGTATACTTCGTGAATCTTCTGAGACCGGAAAGCATCATTCTCTGCTCATCGCCTTCAGCGAAAGAAATGATTCCTTCTTTGGCAGCTGTGATGATCTTTTCAACAGCTTTGTAAAGGTTAAGCTGAGCCATTGCCGCTTCTACAGAATCAGGAGAGAAGTGTTTCTCGGCTCTTAAAATAGCAGATTCTGCCATATAAAGCTGGTTAAGGATCTCGGAAGCATTTAATAATAAATGCTGCTGCTTTTCAATATCCATCATATATTTCTGAAGCGCAGCTCCGGAAACCATCAGGAATACTTTTTTAAGGTTAGCGATAATAGCTTTCTCTTCAGCCATAAACGCTGAGTAATCAGGAACGTCAAATGATGGAATTCCCATTAGTTCTTTGCTGATCGCCATTGCCGGAGAAAGCAGGTCCAATTCTCCTTTCATTGCTTTTTTAATCAACATTCCAACAGCCAGAAGACGGTTGATTTCATTGGTTCCTTCATAGATTCTTGCAATTCTGGAATCTCTCCAGGCTGCTTCCATCGGCATATCTTCAGAGAATCCCATTCCGCCGTATACCTGAATTCCTTCATCAGCCGTATGCTGCGTTAAATCTGAAACGAAAACTTTCAGAATAGAAGCTTCCACAGCAAATTCTTCAACTCCTTTTAATTCAGCCTGCTGGTGATTCATTCCACCGGCAACCAATTCATTGATCTTATCTTCAACATCTTTTGCGGCTCTGTAAGAACCGGCTTCAGCAACGAAAATCCCGGTTGCCATTTCAGCCAGTTTCTTTCTGATCGCTCCAAAAGTTGAGATAGAAACGCCAAACTGCTTTCTTTCATTGGAATACTGAAGAGAATGGTTTAAGATTCTTCTCTGTCCGTCCAGGTTGGCAGCTGCCAGTTTAATTCTTCCGACATTTAAAGCATTCAGGGCGATTTTAAAACCGTTGTTTCTTTCACCCAACAGATTCTCAACAGGAACTTTCATATCATTAAAGAAAACCTGTCTTGTAGAAGACGACCGGATTCCCAGTTTATGTTCCTCTTCCCCGAAAGTAAGACCTTCGGTTCCTTCTTTTTCTACGATAAAACCTGTAATGTTTTTATCATCATCAATTTTAGCAAATACAATGAAAATTTCTGCAAAACCTGCATTGGAGATCCACATTTTTTGCCCGTTGATGATATAATGTTTTCCGTCTTCGGAAAGTTTGGCTCTTGTTTTTCCGGAGTTGGCATCAGAACCGGCATCCGGCTCAGTCAAACAGTATGCTCCGAATTTTGTTCCCGTGGCCAGGTCCGGAAGGTATTTTTTCTTTTGTTCTTCTGTCCCGTACAGCAGGATAGGAAGTGTCCCGATTCCCGTGTGGGCTCCATAAGCTGTAGCCAATGAACCATTCGCTCCCGAGCAGTAATCACAGGCTAGCATGGTATTGACGAAGCCCATTCCGAGGCCTCCGTATTCCTCAGGAACAGCAACCCCTAAAAGTCCCATTTCGCCCAACTGACGCATTTTTTCTTCAGTTAGAGCATAATCTTTTTTCTCAAATCTTTCTTTTTGAGGAATTACTTCTCTGTCGATAAATTCTTTTGCAGAATCACGAAGCATTTTTTGCTCTTCTGAAAGTTCTTCAAGACTGAAAATTTCATTTGCAGGAATTTCCTTGATCAGGAATTCTCCACCCTTTAATGTTGCCATATGTTTTTTTGTTTTTTTTAATAGATTGTAGAATAAAGAGAAAAGAATAAAGACTTACAACTTTAAGTTTTTTTGAAAGCCTGAAATCATTCTCTGTAATTCTGTGATTTTATTTTCTAGATCTTCAAGTTTAGACACTTCAAAATAATTTCTATTAGCAGAAATTATGATTTGAGTTTGTAATTCATAAAGAGAACCAAGACTTATTTCCAGAAATCGGTTAAAATCTTTATCAGAACTTCTGCTTGAACCCTCTGCAATATTGGAAGCAACAGAAACAGAACACCTGCGAATTTGAGATTTCAATCCAAATTCCTCATTTTTAGGAAACATGCCAGTAACTGTATAAATTTCATCAGTCAGTTCAATAGATAGTTTCCAAATATTTAGGTTTTTGAAATTATGCTTCATTCCTGGTCTTTTCTCTTTATTCTTTACTCTTTTAGTCTATTTATTATAGCAGTTCAAATATTGAAGCTGCTCCCTGTCCTGTTCCCACACACATAGAGACCATTCCGTATTTGTTGCCGCGTTTTCTCATTTCGTCAAGAAGCTGGACGGTTAATTTGGTTCCGGTACATCCAAGCGGGTGGCCAAGAGCGATGGCTCCGCCGTTTACATTCAAGATGTCAGGATTTAGATTTAATTCCTTTTTGATTGCTACGGATTGTGATGCAAATGCTTCGTTTAATTCTATTAATTCAATATCTTTTAATTCAAGACCTGCCTGTTTCAAAGCCTTTGGAATTGCGTAAATGGGACCCATTCCCATAATTCTAGGCTCAAGACCTGCTGCTGCATAAGCTACTAATCTTGCTTCAGGCTCAAGACCTAATTCTTTTACCATTTCTTCGCTCATTACCATCACGAAAGCCGCTCCATCACTCATCTGGGATGAATTTCCGGCCGTTACGCTTCCTCCGTTTGCAAATACGGGTCTCAGTTTTGCCAATCCCTCCAAAGAAGTGTCTTTTCTTGGACCTTCATCCACAGAGAAATCAAACTTTTTAGACTGCATTTTTTGATTTTCGTCTAAGAAATTATATTCTACAGGAATTGAAACGATCTGGCTGGCAAATTTCCCTTCTGCATTAGCTTTCAAAGCTTTCATATGGGATTCAAATGCAAACTGATCCTGTTCTTCTCTTGTAATGTTGTACTGTTTTGCAACTTCTTCAGCAGTGTAGCCCATTCCCCAGTAGTAATCAGGGTTTGTTTTAGCAATTTCTGTTTCAGGAACCGGTTTGTAACCACCCATCGGAATATAAGACATAGATTCTGTACCTCCTGCGATAATACAGTCTGCCATTCCTGCCTGGATTTTTGCAGAAGCAATAGCAATCGCCTCACTTCCTGATGCACAGTATCTGTTGACAGTAACTCCGGGAACTTTGTCTGTATTCAGTCCCATTAATGAAATTAAACGGGCAACGTTCAAGCCCTGTTCTGCTTCCGGCATTGCGTTTCCTACGATAAGGTCGTCAATTCTGTTTTTATCTAATTGTGGGAGCTCAGCCATCAATTTTTCGATAACTGTAGCGGCCATCACGTCGGGTCTTGTAAATCTTAAACTTCCTTTTGGTGCTTTTCCAACGGCAGTTCTGAACCCTTTTACTATATATGCTTGTTTCATAAATTGTATAATGTATTAATGTATAATGTACAATGTATTTGAAGTGTTAACTTGAATAAACTTGTTTCAGTTTAATAATCATATTTTGTATATGCTGTATTTCAGTGAGTGTTTTTTGAAATTTGTCTTCCGGAAAAAATTCACATTCTTTTGCAATTATAATTTGAGTTTCAAATTCAAAAGATGAACCCAACGCAATATTTAAAAAATGTGAGAATTGAGGCTTTGTATCTCTTCCAGCACCTTCAGCTATGTTAGAGGGGATGGAGTATAAACATCTTCTTGATTGAGAAATAAGACCAAATAATTCATCTTTTGGAAATTCTTTTGAAAAGAAATAATAGGTTTTACAAAGTTGAATTGATTTTTTCCAAACCTCAAGTTGTCTGAAGTCATGCATGCTAAAAATACTTTTTACGTTAATACTTTTTACATTTTACAGAATAATCTAGTTTCTTAATGGTTTCCCGTTCTGTAACATATACTGAATTCTCTCTAAGGTCTTTCTCTCGCCGCAAAGCTGAAGGAAAGTTTCTCTTTCAAGATTCAATAAATATTGTTCGGTAACGACCGTTGGTTCGGAAAGGTTTCCTCCAACCATAACGTTGGCTAATTTGTCTGCAATCTTTTTGTCGTGCGCAGAAATGAAATTACCTGTCAGCATCTGATCTGTTCCTACATAGAACATCCCTAATGCATCCTTGCCAAGAACCTTCACTTTCTGCTCGATAGGTTGGGTATAACCGTGTTCTGCCAAACTTTTTGCAAGCATTTTTGCAGTCATGATCTGCGTTCTTTTATCAACTGCAACGATGTCTTTTCCTTTTTCAAGAATTCCCATATCGTAAGCTTCATAGGCAGAAGTTGCTACTTTACCCATTGCGATATTCATGAAAGCTTCGCGGAGTCTGTTGTTTTTAACATCATCGCTGTGGAATTCTCTTGAAGTTCTCAAGGTCAATTCTTTTGTTCCACCACCGCCAGGAATTACACCGACTCCGGTTTCTACCAATCCGATGTATGTTTCCGCTGCTGCAACCACTCTGTCTGCGTGCATGGTCATTTCGCAGCCACCGCCAAGAGTCATTCCGTGAGGGGCAACCACTACAGGAATAGAGGAGTAGCGTACTCTCATCATAGATTTTTGGAAATAAGCAATCGCCATATTCAAATCATCCCAATCCTGTTCGATAGCCATCATCAGGATCATGGCAAGGTTGGCTCCTACAGAGAAATTTGTTCCCTGGTTTCCGATAACTAATCCGTCGTATTCTTTTTCTGCTAAATCAATGGCTCTGTTTAGTCCGTCAAGAACTTCACCTCCGAGAGAATTCATTTTTGAACGGATCTCAAAGTTGATGATCCCGTCACCAAGATCTTCGATTGCTGCCCCTGAATTGCTCCAGAGTGTTTTGTTTTTTCTGATATTATCTAAAATGATGAAGGCATCCTGGCCCGGAATTTTGCTGTATTCTCCCGAGTTTTTATCCACGAAGATACTTTGTCCTTCCTCGTTAACTTTATAGAAGGTCTCTATATTTTTAACCCAGTCTGAAACTTCATAACCTGCGTCTTTGGCCAGTTCGATACCTTTTTGAACCCCAACGGAATCCCAGATTTCAAACGGACCGTTTTCCCAACCGAAACCTGCTCTCATGGCATCATCAATCTTATAGATTTCATCGGAGATTTCAGGAACTTTATGAGAAACGTAGGCGAACAGTGCTCCTAAAGATTTTCTGTATAATTCGCCGGCCTTATCTTTTCCACCAATTAAAACTTTGAATCTGTCAATTGGTTTGTCAATGTTTTTAGTTAATTCTAAAGTAGGGAAAGAAGATTTTCCCTGAAGTTCATATTCTAATGTATCAAGGTTCAGACCGTGAATTTCAGATTTTCCTTCCGCATTTTTTACCTTTTTGTAGAATCCCTGTTCAGTTTTGGAACCCAGCCATTTATTATCCATCATTTTCTGGATATAGTCGGGAAGGGCGAAAACATCATTGAAATTATTAGCTTCAGCACCGCTCTGACGAACGCCGTTGGCAACCATGACCAAAGTGTCTAAACCTACAACGTCAGCTGTTCTGAAAGTTGCAGATTTAGGACGTCCTATGACAGGCCCTGTTAATTTATCAACCTCAGAAACCGTTAATCCTAATTTCTGTACATTGTGAAGAAGATCCATCATCGAGAACACCCCGATTCTGTTGGCGATGAAGGCCGGAGTATCTTTAGCTAAAACCGTTGTCTTTCCTAAGAATTTGGCTCCAAAGCTCATGTAAAAATCAACTACTTCCGGAAGGGTTTCCTGGGTAGGAATGATCTCTAAAAGAGGCAGATATCTTACCGGGTTGAAGAAGTGGGTTCCTGCAAAATATTTTTTGAAATCATCGCTTCTTCCTTCAATAAGAAAATGAATAGGAATTCCCGATGTATTAGAAGAAATTAATGTTCCCGGTTTTCTGAACTGTTCAATTTTTTCATAAACAGATTTCTTAATATCAAGCTTTTCAACGACTACTTCAATGATCCAGTCCGTATTTTTAATCTTCTGAAGATCATCATCGAAGTTACCTGCTTTTATTCTATCCGCAAATTTCGGGGAATAGAGAAGGGCAGGACTCGCTTTTTTCAGTTTTTCAAAGTTTTCAGAAGCAATTCTGTTTCTTACTACCTTGTCATCTTTGGTCAAACCTTTTTTCTGTTCAGCTTCCGTCAGTTCAAAAGGAACGATATCCAAAAGAGACACTTCCACACCAATGTTGGCGAAATGTGCCGCAATACCGCTGCCCATAATTCCTGAACCAAGAACCGTTACATGTTTGATTCTTCTTTTCATTATAATTTATTTTCTGTTATTTAATAATTCGTTTGCAATTTTCATGATCTCGGACATCACTTCCTTGAAGGTTTCAATTTTCTCAGGAGTGATTTTTTCCATCACTTTTTTATTAAAATTGACGACCACTTCTTTTGACATATTCCTTGAATTCAGACCTTTATCCGTAAGCTTAATAATCACTTCCCTTTTATCGGTAGTGGTTTTTTCCTTATAGATATATCCGTTATCTTCCAGAAGCTTGATAATTCTGGTCAAAGAAGTAGGTTCAATGGCCATCTTGGGGCCTAAGTTGGTACTTCGGGTACCTTCTTTGGGATCAATCTTAAGAAGAGTGAGAGCCTGTACAGCTGTAGAATCGTGCTCCTGGGCAAGTTCTGTGTACATTTTTGAAACAGCCAACCAGGTCTGTTTCAAAACTAAATCTACGTTTTCTATTTTTTCTCTATTATTATCCATCATTTATCCACTAATGGTGTTACCCAAATTTAGTAAATATTATGCATGCATAGCATTTATTAACGTTAAATTTTGTTAATAAGTTGATAGTAAACAGGTTAAATTGTATGATTAGCATAATACTATGCATGCATAGTATGTGAAATATTTAAAATAAATGTAGTATTAATGAATGTTTTTAACGAAATTAACTATTTCTTCAAAAGATTCATATTGTTGTTTGGAAGTGTCGGTAAAGATTTCCCAAAAACCATTCTTATAGCTAAAATGTAGAGCAGAAAGGTCTTTTTCGGAATTTTTCTGCAGTAAAGAATAAAGCATTTCTTTGTGAACCTGCGGAGCATCAATAGAAGGCGGAACAAAATTTTCATTCACCTGGAATAATGAAGCATTGGTAAGTTCATCATGCTGAAGCAGTACATCTTCCACAATCCCTGAAAATAACTGTTTATCTTTTACATACCAGATTTTGTCTGCAAATTCTTTGGCCAGTCTCCAGTCGTGGGAAGAGAATAGTATGATTTTATGCTGTTCCTTAGCCAGCCTGCGAAGAGTTTTTAAAATAATAAGCTTGTTTTTTTCATCCAGATGGGTCGTCGGTTCATCCAGAATGATAACAGGGGAATTCTGAGCGATAGCCCGTCCTATAAATGCTTTCTGCAAATTCCCGTCCGAAAGGTTTTTAAGAAGCGTATGTCTGTATTGTACAAGATCCAGTTCATCTATGATATGGGAAACCTCTTCTCTGTCTTCTTTTCTAAGTTCGAAATAAAATGGGTAATAAATATATTTTCCCAATGAAATAAGATCTTCAACAGTATAATGTTGCGGAACATTTGACTTTGACAAAACAACAGCGATATTTTCTGCAATTTCTTTAACGGAAAGGGTTTTTATATTTTTCTGGTTAATTAAAATTTTTCCGTTTAAAAGGGAGGCCTGATGCAGAATGGATTTAATAAGCGTAGTTTTCCCGACACCGTTATTTCCAATCAGAAGGCATACATCACCCAGCTTCAGATATGCACTGGCATTTGAAATTAAGGTCTTGTCGTAGCCTATATCGGCCTGTCGGATTTCTAGCTGCATGGATTTGTTGTTATCGCAAAGACACAATTTTTTACAAAAATACTGTTTTTAAGACTCAGAGAATTCTACCTCCGTCAAATTTTTATTCTGTTTAAGTGGTTGACAATTCTGGTTACCTGAGAACAACAACACTTTTTTAATCTGCGTTATCTGCTAAATCTGCGCGAGAAAAGATTATACGCTCGCAGATTTAGCAGATAAGGCAGATCTTATTTACAGGTTAAAAAATTCACTCCTTCACTTTTAAGCCTTATTCTGCTTCAAAAGCATCAATAAAATCACCGGTATTCCAAAAACAGAGCTTATCACATTCAGGGGAATCTGAGTTTTTTCTGCTGTAATAGAAAATGCCAGCATCATCAGCATCCCGAGAAACATATTCAGGATCCACTGCTGCCATAATTTGGAAGGATTATAGATCAGTCTGGAGAAATGCGGAACAATGATCCCGATAAATAAAATAGGTCCCAGAAATGCAGTTATGGAAGCTGAAAGCAGGGAAGAGGCAGCAATAATCAGGATTTTCAGCTGATTGAGATTGACTCCTAAACTCTGAGCATAAGAAGTCCCCAATGAATTACCGATCAGTGGTTTTATGCTTCTGAAGCAGAAAAACAGTCCTATAAAAACCAGGACAGACAATACATAGATCTGGTTTCTTGTCACCATATTGTTGGCCCCGAATGACCATAAAATATAATTTTTCAGGCTTTGGTTTTCTGCATAGAACTGTAACAGTGAAACTAAAGCACCGGCAAATGCGGAAACAAGAAATCCAAAAATAATAAGATAGGATTTGTCCTGAAATTTATTTGACATAGAAAGGAGAACCAGCATCAATACAAGGCTTCCCGCAATGGCCGAAAGACTGAGGAAACTGTTCTGCAGAAATTCAGGAATCAGAAAATCGTGGGAAAAGAAAATGTAAAATGCTACCGACAGACTTGCTACCGACGTGATGCCCAAAATATCAGGGCCAGCCAAAGGGTTTTGAAAATATTCCTGCATCAGAAAACCGGATGTAGGAATTGAAATTCCTGCCAGAAGCATTACCAAAACCCTGTTAACACGGATTTCAGCAATCTGACTGTTCAATGATTCAGTAAAGAAATCACTAATATTTAAACTTAAAAATCCTGTATTCAGGTTAATGATCGCGGTAAAAATAATTGCGATTATCAACAGAAAACACAGGATTTTAAATTTATTTGACATTATTCAGAAATAATTCTGTAAAATTTATTTTAAGAATGAGCTGATCTTTTCATTCAACATTTGTTCAGACATTGATCCTTCAATTTCGTCTGTTTTATTACCTTTTCTAAAGAACGTAAAAGGGATTCCGTTTCCTTTCCAGCTTTTAAAATTGCTGAAAAAATTCTGGTCAATCTTAGAATCGTCCAATAAAACAATTTTATCAGCCAAACCACTTTCTTTTGCAAAAACAGGAACTTCGGTTTCCCAGGCAGGTTTGTTGTAAATATTCACGAATGTGAATTTTATTGCTTTTCCGTTCAATTCCTGAATTTTTTTCTTAAAATGGGGGATTTCCTGCATACAAGGTCCACACCATGTTGCAAAGAAATTGGTAACATATAAGGTATCGTTGCTTTTTGCTAAATCTTTGGATAATTCTTGTGGCGAAGTCTGCTTTAGATTAATTTTAGCGGCTTCAGGCTGTTTTGTTTCCACTGTAGAAATAGAATCCGAAGAACCATTCCCGTTTTCATTTTTTTGATTTTCTTTTTTGCAGGCAGAAACCGCAAGTAAGACAAACGTGGATAAAATTATCTTCTTCATAAATTATTTTTTGACTATTTTTGAATTGAAGTATGGAACAACAAATCTATAAAGGGAAACTGATACAGTTTCATCCGTTAAAAATAGCGAAAAAGGAACAACTGACCAAAAATACTTTTTCTCTGGAATTCGAGATTCCCGGGAGTTTGCGGGAGAATTTCAAGTTTCAAGCGGGACAATTTGTAAGCATAAAATTTATAGCCCACGGTAAAGAAGTCATCCATGATTATTCAATGACTTCAGCTCCCTATGAGAAAAAAATCAGCCTTGGAATAAAGGTGAATTCTTTTAACGGAGCCACTTCGGAGCTGTTCAGAAACTATAATGCCGGAGATGAACTGATGGTGGGAGAGCCTTCCGGAAGGTTTACACTGGTTTCCAAGCCGAGCGAGTTCAGGACGATCGTTGCCTTTGCTGCCGGAATAGGAATTACCCCGATCCTAAGCCATTTCAAAAATATCCTTCACACGGAGCCGCGCACCAGACTTTTTCTGTTTTTTGGAAATAAAAGTTCAGAAGAGCTTATTTACAGGGAACAGCTTGATAACCTGGCCAGAATCAGCAGCGAAAGGCTTCAGATTTTTTACTTTTTTTCACAGGAGAAAACAGCTGACCAGTTTTTCTACGGAAGACTGGATGAAAAGAAACTTAACCTGATCATCAATCAAATTCTGCATCTGGATGATACAGACGAGGAATCTACGATCTGGGATGCGGTAGATGAAGTGTTGATTTGCGGCAAGGGAGAAATGATCAAATCGCTGGCAAATGCCTGCTATCACCACGGGATTCCGAAAAAGAATATCCATTTTGAGCTTTTTGAAGAATATAATGACGATATTTATCCTGTAGAAAAGGAGTTTCCACTGATTGAGAATGTAGAAGTAGAATTTAAAATGCTTGGAAAAGAGTATGAAACCCATCTTCCTGACAACAGAGAGAAAATCCTGCAACAGCTTTTAAGCCAGAAATTTCCGGTGCCTTATTCATGCAAATCCGGGATATGCGGAAGCTGCGAATGCTATCTTGAAGAAGGAGAGGTAGAATTGCTTGAAAATGAATACCTGACCGAAAAAGAAGAAGCACAGGGTAAAATATTAGCATGTATGTCCATTATAAAAAGTAAGAAAATAAAACTTAATTTTGACCTTAGTTGAGAATTATCAGGAACATATTTAACTTGGGTTTTATATCGGTAGAAATAGGGATTCTGCTGATATGTCTCTGCAATGCCTGGGTTTTTGGGCTTACCAACGGGCGTACCTATACCAAGATCTCTAAAATTCCGCCACGGGAGGTTGCTCTTGTGCTGGGAACTTCTCCAAAGATGAGATCAGGGCTGTCCAATCCTTACTTTACGAAAAGAATGGATGCAGCGGCACTTCTTTATCATCATGGCAAAATCAAAAAGATTATTGTGAGTGGAGAAAAAAGTAAAGGATACAACGAGCCTGCCGCCATGAAAAACTACCTGGTGAACCAGGAAGGAGTTCCGGGTGATATTATCATTGAAGATCCTAAAGGATTCAACACCTATAAAAGTATTCTGCGCTGTAAAGACATCTATAAAAAGAAAGACGTGATCATTGTATCGCAGGGATTTCATAATCTGCGCGCCCTGTTTTTTGCAAGAAACAACAATATGAATGCCCTGGGATTCGATGCACAGGATGTTACCAAACCTGAAAGCTACTACAGAAACCAGTTCAGGGAAATACTTGCCAGAGTGATTGCTGTAGTCTATTTCATATTGGGAATTTCTCCGGATTAGAAAGGATAACCGAATGCAATATTAAAGGCCGGTTTTAAAGGCTGGATGTTTTTAAATCTCCATCGGTCGCCCTCAGGTTTATTCGGGTCATAGATTTTGTAGGCAAGGTCTAACCTGAATGTGATATAGGCTATATTTACCCTTAAACCAAATCCACTTCCTATTCCCATCTGCCCTAAGAATTTATTGAATTTAAACTCATCTCCATAACTGTTATCTTCGCCCGGTTTTCTAATGCTCCATGTATTTCCTATGTCGGTAAATACGGCACCTTCATACATTTCATTAAAAGGAATCCTGTACTCAATGTTTGTGGTAAGCTTTACATTATCAGTCATATAGGTGCGGACTCTTTCATCCAGTTGAGAATCTGCAGGTCCCAGTCCTCCAAAAGCTACCCATGCTCTGATATCATTGGACCCACCGTTAAAGTAAGATTTGATAACAGGCATGCTCGTGGAGTTTCCGAAAGGAATACCAACCCCGATGAACTGGCGTAAAACCAAGGTCTGATTGCCGTTGAATTTAAAATATTTTCTGGTGTCAATATCAAATTTCACAAACTGTGCATAGGGAATTCCAAAAATGGTTCTCTGCGGGCTTGTTACAATTCCGCCTTCGTCCCTTTTTTGATTGAAAATGCTTAAAATATTACCTGCAAGTTCTACCTTCCCGTTAAAATAAAATGCATTGGGATAATCTTTTTTACCGATTTCATTGTAAACGAAATTATAGATCATTGAAGAAATAATGACGTCCTGAGTCTGTCTGTCTTTATTCACAAGGGTTCCTTTAAATGCGGTAAGGAGATCCTGTCCCTTCTGGTCAAGAATTCCCTGGTAGCTCGTGTCTTCAACAATCTGCCTCGAAACATTGTCAAGGCTGAGTTCACCGGAAAGGTATTTTTGCCCTGTAATCGGATCGTAGGTAAAATAACTTGCCAATATATCGTTTTTTATAACTTCATCATTACTGAAATAATCATAATAGGCATCTTTGTTTTTTGTAAGACTGACCTGCGTATTGAAAAGCGTCAGCCTGTGCGATACCTGGTCATTTACATTAGCCTGGTAATTCAATCCTGTATTAAAATTCACCCTTCCCAGGCCGATATTATTCTGTACCGAAGCTCCCAAAAGGATAGAAGAGGTCGGCGTATATCTTTTAGGAAGAAGTTTATAATAATTGAACGGAAGCAGAAGCCTTGGGAAATTAAGAGCAGCCTGTGCTGAAATTTCATAGGCAAGCTCTCTTTTACTAATGTCTTTTGTGCTCCTGATAGACCCGAATGTTCCTGAAATACTGGTAGACAGGTTTTCTGCCCCGCGGAAAATATTCCTTGTGGTAAGGTCTACGGAAGGGGATATCCCAAGATTCAGGATCTGGGAATAATTGATGTCTGTTCCCAGTTTAAGTTCATATTTCGGAAGTGGTTTCAATAGATAAAGAACATCAACGATGCTGTCATTAGGTGAAGTACCGCCACCTCTTCTCAAAGAATCTCTTGCCTTCAGGATACTGAAGTTATTCATCGCGATGAAATTTCTTTTCGTAAGATCAAGGTCTTTCTGGTCATAAACCTTCTTACTGTCTACAATCACGGCTCTCCATAAAGAAGATGTTTTGTACCTCTCATCCATTTTATGGAACCTTATTCTTCTTAAGCTGTCCTTAACTGTTTTTGCAGGAAAATCACTTGCTTCGTTAACGATAGCAACATCAATATTTCCTATAGTTGCCACCTTATAAGGATGATCGGCAGAATCTTTATGGATTTCCAGGGTAAGGGGAATCTGTTTTTTGTTTTTAAGAGAGTCTGCTACAAAATAAATCTCTTCATTGGAGCTGTTAAATCTGTAATATCCGTTTTCACGCATCATATCAGTAATCCTTGTCACCTCTTTCTCAAGAACGGTCTGGTCAAGTCTCTGTCCTGATCTTATAAGACTTTTGTCGAGCTTCTGCCAGTAAAGACCTTTAACGGTAGGATCGGTAATATTGTAATAATAATCTTTAATATAAGTAGGATCGTTATGTCTGATGAAATAATCAACGGCTGCTTTTTTGGATGCAGAATCCAAAGTATGTTTGAAATTGACATCAGCATCCCAAAAACCTCTGTAAACAAGCCTTTTTTTGATAGAACCGGCACTTTTTTCACTTCTCGTCTGATCAAGGATCACAGGCGGAGTTCCCCAGCTGTGAAGCAGACGGTCCATAAAAAGAGTTTTTCCTACACTGCTTTTCATATTGTATTTAATGAAAAGAGAATCCCTCAGTTTCTGATTTCTCATTTCACTCGGATAGGTCATGTATTCGTTGAGTAAAGTATCATATTTAGGATTGGCCATATTATAAAATCCCAGACCCAGCGGCATGAAAAGAAGCTGCTTCTTATTAGGCTTCTGCTGGACATAATTTTTCAGTTCCTCATCGAAAGATTCTTTCTTATCTTCAAACTTAAAATTGTTCCTGGTAAGCAGATATTCGCCGTCCGGAACTTTTTTGGTCGTACTGCATGCATAAAGGAGACCAACAAATGTTGCAAATGAGATAATTTTATAATATTTTTGAGGAGAATTCTTATAATGCTTACAGCTCATACAATAAAAATTTTACAGTCTTTAGATAAAAAGAAGTTCCGACAAAAATACAATTTGTTTTTGGTTGAAGGTAATAAAATCATTTGCGAACTTCCTGAATCTAACTTTAAAGTTAAAGAAATATTTTCTACCGATCCGCAAAAACTGGACCGGACAGATGCGCCCATCATCCAGATCACTGAAAATGAGCTGAAAAAAATCAGTTTCCTTAAAACACCTAAAGATTCTGTAGCAGTCTGTTATCTGCCTGAAGAAGAAAAAATGGAAGATAAGGACGTTCAGCTGGTTCTGGATGGAATCCAGGATCCGGGTAACCTCGGAACTATAATCCGCCTGGCAGACTGGTTCGGAATAGAGCAGATCATTTGCAGTGAAGATACTGTAGATGTTTACAATCCTAAAGTGATTCAGGCTACGATGGGCTCTTTTACCAGGGTAAATATCATTTACACCGATCTTGCAGCATATCTTTCTAAAACGGAGAATATCAATATAGGAACGGATATGGAAGGGGAAAACATTTATACTTTTGAAAAACCTCGGAAACTTAATCTCATCCTCGGCAATGAAGGAAACGGCATGAGGCCGGAAACGGAGAAACTCCTTCAGAAATGCATTACTATTCCAAGATTTGGCAAATCCCAATCTACAGAAAGTCTGAATGTTTCTATGGCAGCGGGAATTATCCTGGGGCAATTGTTTTCTAAATAGAAACTGGAAGTCAGATATTAGAAATGAGTTGATGGAAATCTATCACGATCAGTTTTAGATAACCAAAACTTCTAACCTCTAATATCTGACTTGTTATTTCTATATTAGCTGTTCCAGGCTGGAAACGCTTTTATTCTTTTGGTATACTTCCAGTTTCTTTCTTACATATTTCAGGGCAATAGGAGCGAGGTAGATCATGGCTGCACCGAGAAGTTTTTTCTTCCAGTTCGGGCTTTTTATGTTCTTTTTGGCGTAATTGCCGACCAGGGCAGTAATTCCCAGTTTTATCAGGCTGTCTGTTATATTACCGCCTAATGCTGTACTGGCAATTCCTACAGCCGTTTGTTTATTGATGAACATATCTTTTACCTCAGAGGTCAGCTGCCTGGCAATGACATCTTTACGGAGCACTACTTTTTCATCGCCGTCATCATCTACTTTTTCCTGCAGATATTGATCCGTAAGGCCATTTGTGAATGCGCTAAGGCTTTCTTTTGTATTTTTAAAGGTAAGAAGGTTTTCCAGATCATTGATCTCGCTTTTAAGCAGCTTTTTCTTTCTTCTTAATTCTTCAATGCTTTCGTAGTTTATGCCCATAGCTTAATGATTTAAAAATTTAATGACCTGATCTGCTACCATATTAACGATCTTATTTTTGAAGGCAACGATAAAACCCATTACCACAACATAAAATGCGGCAACGATCAGGAAACCGTAAGAAGTATTATCCAGCGCCTTGCCGATAAGAAACGCGATTCCAAAATTAAAAAGGATAATAAAAAAAGTAAAAGCAACAAGCAGCACTACAAAGTAGGTAATGAGCCCTGCAGAAAGAGAGGATTTTTCAGTGGCTTCAATTTTCAGAAGATCTATTCTCTTTGATGCATATTCTTTAATAGTCTCTATCATTGTTTTTTTTTAAAGTTACAAAAAAAGGAACTTTCGCGCAAAAAGTTCCTTCCTATAATTTACTTAAAAATAAACTATTTATTTTTTAAGATCATTCAGTTCCGCTTCTACATCCTTTACAACGTCTGCAGTTTTGGAAACAATCTGATCTTTGTATTTATCATATCCGTCTTTTACCGTATGGGCTACACTGTTGGCAGTTTCCTTGAAAGTAGAAGAGATATTACTGTACTGATCTTTTACTTTTTCAGAAACCTCACCATACTTGTTTTTAGCCTGGTCTTTTAGGTCACCTGCTTTATCTTTGATTTTTTTTCTTGTTTCTTTGCCTTCTTCAGGCGCATAAAGCATTCCTAAGATTACACCTGCTGCAGCACCTGCAAGAAGTCCTGCCAATATTCCTGCTGTATTTTTTCCGTTTTTCGACATTTTAAGCTTTTTTAATAGTTAATAAAAATTAGTTTTTACAGTGTTAAAATGTACAATTTGTATACCAAAGGAGGTATTGTGCCTATTAAAAATTGTTAAAAGTTTTGAATATAGGATAGAATAAGATCTATTGTTTCTTCTTTTGTAAGCTCAGTATTGTCAATAACAATGGCGTCTTCGGCCTGCTTTAAAGGGGCTATTTCCCTTTCACTGTCGATCTTGTCCCGGTTTATAAGGTTTTGTTTTACCTGATCTCTGTCTGCCTGGATTCCCATGCCTGCCAGTTCAAAATACCTTCTGTTGGTCCTTTCATCAATACTGGCAGTAAGAAAAAATTTATAGTCCGCATTTGGCAGAACTACTGTCCCTATGTCACGTCCATCCATAATAATGCCTCCTTTTTCTGCCAATGTACGCTGCGATTGAAGAAGGAAGTCCCTTACTTCTTTCTGTTTTGCAACAATACTTACATTGTCTGAAACTTCAGTGGTACGGATCTGCTTGGAAATATCAATATGATTAAGATAAAGAATCAGTTCGTTGTCATTGTTTCTGAATTCAAGTTCGATCTGGTCTAAGGAAGAGAACAGCTCCTGAAGGTTGACGTAACCATCTTCATTCATAAAGTTCTGTATGGCAAACCATGTGATTCCCCGGTAAAGCGCGCCGGTATCCAGATGTATAATACCCAGTTTATCGGCAATAACTTTGGAGATTGAACTTTTTCCGGTAGACGAGTACCCATCGATCGCTATTACAGGTTTTTTCATACCGCAAATTTCAAGAATTTTTTTAAAAAATCAAGACAACGCAGAAAAAAAATCTTTATTATTCTAAAGATTCTTTATTTTGTAATTACTCTCCTGCGTGGCTGCTAAGGTCCATAGAGACTCCTATCTGGTTCACATTGGAAGAGTTGTGATAACGTATATGAGCATAGTCTATACGGAATCTTCTCAATTTAATTCCAAATCCTCCTGAAAGTCCTGAAAAGTTTCTCTGATCTGCCACGGCAAGCTCATTTCCTCTTTTCGCATTATAGCCGAGCCTGATATTGAAGCTTTTTTCCGGGAAAAGTTCTGCTCCCACAGAAAAGTGGTCTGCAAGCTTTCTTCCGAAACCTACTTCCTGACCGTTCACGTTATATTCCGAAGAAATATCAAACTGCTGAAGGTCGTGGGCCGTAATAGTAACAGCAATGGGAATGGCTTTAAGGATTCTTGTATATCCCATATCTACTCTGAAAGGAAGGTTTTCTCTGGTTCCGTTGAAGGATTTCAGCTGAATACCAAAGTTCCTCATGACAAGGGAAAGAACTTCTTTGTTCTTTTTATTATGGTAGGTAACTCCTGCAGTTCCGGAGATCGCAGAAGAAGTATAGTTGTCAATTTTTGAAGTGATGAAATTGATTCCGCCACCAATGGTCCAGTCTTCTTCAAACTGGTAAGCATAGCCTGCACCGATTGCTACATCAGAAGCTTTGAATTCGCCGTTTTCGTAACCGCTTTCATCGGTTCTGGGAATACTTCCGTAGGTCATGTACCTGGCATTCACGGTAGCCATATGTCCATTGTCGAAATCTCTGGCATAGGCGATGGTACCATATTTAGAGTCGGCAAGGTAAGCTGCGGCATTCACAGAAAGCTGTTTGTCTGAATCTTTATTTAAAAGGGCCGGGTTTGCAATAGCAAAGGAAACATCATAGTCTCTGATGGAAATTGCATCACCGCCTAAAGCAGCCTGTCTGGCAGATACAGGGATGTTTAAGAATGGATAAACATTTGTTCCTGTTTGTGCATAAGAAACAATTCCTGACAGAAATAATGAAAAAATGACAATTTTCTTCAATTCAATTTATAATTAATGCAAAAATAATCCTTTTTCGTACTTATCAAAATATTTCTGACATTATTTCTGCGTAATATTTTTCTTTATTCAATATTTTTAATGATTATATTTGCAAAATTAAATTTCGGAGAAAATTACTCCGGCAAAGCTTATTAAAAATTAAAGATGAAATATAAAAGAATCCTTCTGAAACTGAGCGGTGAGGCCTTAATGGGGAACAGACAATACGGTATAGACAATGAAAGGCTGCAGGAATACGCTGCAGAGATCAAAAAAGTAGTAGAAAAAGGCTGCGAAGTTGCGATCGTTATCGGAGGAGGAAATATTTTCCGTGGTGTGGCAGGAGCTGCAAAAGGAATGGACCGGGTACAGGGCGATTACATGGGAATGCTTGCAACTGTAATCAACGGAATGGCATTGCAGGGAGCTTTGGAAGATGCAGGAATCAAAACAAGACTACAATCTGCCATCGAAATGGATAAAGTAGCCGAGCCTTTCATCAAAAGAAGAGCTGTAAGACACCTTGAAAAGGGCAGAGTAGTGATTTTCGGTGCAGGAACAGGAAATCCTTATTTTACAACAGATACGGCGGCAACTTTAAGAGCTATCGAAATTGGTGCTGATGTGATTTTAAAAGGAACCAGAGTAGACGGAATCTATGACATGGATCCTGAAAAGAACGCAGGTGCTGTAAAATACAACTCACTCTCATTCGACGAGGTATATGCTAAAAACCTTAAGGTAATGGATATGACTGCCTTTACTTTAAGCCACGAAAATAAATTGCCAATCATTGTTTTTGATATGAATAAAGATGGTAATCTAGTGAAGATTGTGGAAGGAGAATCTATTGGAACTTTAGTGAATATTTAAAAAAGATAAAATATAAAAGGCAAAAGTAAAAATAGTACCCCATTACTTATTGCTTATAAAAAATGTGTAACTTATCAAATTTTTATTATATAATGGAAGAATTAGATCTTATCGTAGAATCTGTAAAACATGATATGGAAGCAGCTATAAAGCACCTGGATCATGCATTTCAAAGAATCAGAGCGGGACGTGCGTCTACGAATATGGTTCAGGATGTGATGGTAGAATATTATGGTGCTCCAACTCCTCTTAATCAGGTTGCCAACGTTTCTGTACCTGATGCGATGACAATTTCTATTCAACCTTGGGATAGAACGGCAATCAACGCTATTGAAAAAGCTATTATTAATTCTAACTTAGGTTTTGCACCTTCTAATAACGGGGAAAATATTATCCTTAATGTTCCGCCTTTGACAGAGGACAGAAGAAGAGAACTGGCTAAACAGGCTAAAGGAGAAACCGAAGATACTAAAATCGTTGTAAGAACCGCAAGACAAAACGGGATCAAAGAACTGAAGAAACTTGAAGGAGTTTCTGAAGATGCAATCAAAGGCGTTGAAGAAGAAATTCAGGCACTGACAGACAAGCATGTGAAACTTTGTGACGATCATCTTAAGACGAAAGAAGCTGAAATTATGAAAGTATAATTTTCAGTTTTAAATTATAAAAAAAGTGGCTTTGAGAAATTCAAAACCACTTTTTGTTTTTACAGACATTTGATGCTGCCTTTTTTATCTTTATTTTTTAGAAGTAATGCGAAAGTTTCCTGAACTTCATTTGCCGAACAATTTTTACTTTCCGTATTGGAAATGTTTTCAGGATTCGGTTGGGTTGCAGCGCTTGATTTTATAGTAAACTTTTTTTCTAAACACCGGATGATTTTATTGTCTGAAAAATACATTCTTTGTTGAGTGATATCATCCTTTGTTTCAGGTTTTTCGGGTGTGCCTCCGTCAAAACTCCAAACAGTATCTTCTTTAAATACAAAAAACGGCTGATCATCATTAACGAAATAATTTTCAGTGGAAGAAAAATGACTGTCAGCTGTGAAATGTTTAATGACTTTTAAAATTCCCTTTTCAGAATAATAAACGACATTTCCTGATCTTTCTTCGCACTCATATTTAAAACCAACAGAATCTAATTTCTTTGCGAGTAACTTTGAGTTCAGGAGATTGTATTCTTTTTTTATCCCATCAGCTGAGCTTAAATCATTTTTTAAATCTAAAGAATCAACATTTGATTTTAAATTTAAACTGTCTGAAGGATTAGAATTTTCACCAGTTTTTTGTTCATTTTCTTTTTTGCACGAAAAAATCAGTAATAAGCCGGAAATCAGAAGTATTTTTTTCATTGTAATGATTTTGAGAGATTTGATGATTTCTCAAACAAAAAATGTGCAGTTCTAAGTTTTACATTTAAAATTTAGCTTCAAAACCAGTTTTCAAAGCTTTTGTTTCAGGCTCCGTTAAACCACGTTTATAAGTTTCTTCCCACAATTTCACGGCTTGGTCAAAAGATTCAATTCCTAATGCTCTCACATTAGCAGCCCAAAATAAAATGGCAAAATCTTTCTTATTGTAAAGTGTATCACCGAAACGGATGAACGGAGCATCTTTATATTTTTCTTCAATTCTTTTAGTAAAATCAAGCTTTCCGCCAATACTTTCTTTTTTGATGTAAGCTTCTTTATCAGTTTGTTGAGCAAAAGTGAAAATACTTATAAGGATTAATAAAGTGAGAAAAAGTTTTTTCATTTTGTGAAATTTAATGATACATTTAAAATTATCAATAAATAATGATATGTCATCATGGAAGTAAAGAGAGGTTAAAATTTACGACTTTTTTCTTTTTTTCATTTCTAAACTTTTGTACTTTTCGTAAAGATCTGCACATTGAGAAGTAAAATTATAAGGAATTTCATCATTAAAATCCTGTAAATAAATTTTCCTGAATGGCATTTTAATTTTAATGGTGGGAATTTTAATTAACTCGCCATTTTCATTATTGGCTAAATGATCAAAATAATTCCAATCTCCAATATAGTCTTCTGTTAGCAAATTCACGCTTGATTCTCCGCTTCCGTCATTGGCTGCGTTTCCAAATTCATAACGATCCATCCCAATCAGGCGAATGCGTTTATCTTTTTTCTCAAATCTAAATTGAGCAGAGTAGCCTGAGCGCATCCAATTATTGTTAAGTTCAAATCCATTTTTAGTTTCCTTGATGCCTGAAGAAGTTTCATCTAAATATTTAATGGGCAGACTTTTTTGAACTTTAAAACCTTCGGAAGAAAGCCTGCAAACAATCACAGATTCTTTTCTGTCTAAGAAAATCGAATCTTTGACTGAATCAAAATCAATATCTTTTAATAACTGATCCTGAGCAGCCATAAAACTGCAGGAAGAAATGAGAACAAATATTTGAAGAATTCTTTTCATTGAGTTTAAAATTAAAATTAATATTAAATCATCAAAGCATTACCAAGCCAATCAATACGGCAACAAAAAGAATCATTAATAAGTTAGCATGACCTTTTTGATAACGTTTGGTAAAGTAAAAAATGAGTGTTTCTATGCTCACAATAATAAGAGCTGCTATTGAAAACATATAAAGCATAACAAATAGCCCCAAACCACCATCGGTATGTCTATGTTCATCACCTATACAATGTTTATGAGGATCATACGATACATACCAAAGTGCGGAAATAATTCCGATGAGAATTACTGCGATTCCTAACCGTTTAGCAATATGAATTATTATTTCTTTTGTCATCATTTTTACTTTGTTTTGGTAAATAAAAGTAATGATAATTTAAGTTTCAACATAAAAAAAACAACTGCAAAAGCAGTTGCTGAATTTTTCTTTGAAAACAAAACTATTTACAGTTTTCATTATAATCTAAAATTACTTCATCTACGATCTGAGGAACATTAGACATCACATCATCAATCTGACTTTTGATCAATCTTCCTAAACCGGATCTTTTTTTCTCGTCATTTTTCAGAGATGCATAAGAGCCGCTTGCAATTTTTCCTTTTACATAACTGCAATCTGCTGTAATGATTTTTGATTCTTTAAGATCCAATTCTTTCAGCTTGCTTCCTTTTTTGGTATAAATGAAAGAAGGGTTTTTTCTCATTCTCTCTGTTTCCTTTTCAGCTACTGCGATCTGTCCGCCGGCAGAGAATGTAGTAGGGTAGCCATATAATTTATACACTTTGATCTTGCCGTCTGTCACCACTTCTGCAAACTGATTGCTTTTGGTAAGGTTATTAAACGCCTTAATGTTTCCGCTTAACCCTCCGGTCGCTGTGTTGAAACCTTCTTTGGTATTGGTATATTTTACAGCTTCAAAATGCCTCTCATCATTGTTCTCATCAAAGGCTACATATTCTTTAATGTCATCCGCATCAAGGGTCTTGAACTTCTGTTTCTTTTTAGATTTGTCGATATCCGGTACTGCAACGAATTTTACTTTTTTCTGATTGCTCCACGGGTTCATGGCGTCTCCGTTCAGCCTTACGATCCCTTCCACTTTTTTTCCGCTTTTATCAATGATATAGCCGTATTTTTCATCGGCCCTCAATTCATAATCTGTGTTGTCTTCCTGCGCATAGGCATTGAAAGATACCAATGTAAACAGGCTAAACAGTAATATTTTTTTCATACTTATTTATTTTAACAATTTCTGTAAATATAGCTTTTTATACCTTATTACAAATGAAATAAAATACCACAGCATCAAACAAAAAGACCCGGAAATTCCGGGCCTGTGATCTTTAAATGATTACATTCTTAAATCTTTCAATAAAAAATTATTGGTATCTCTGATGTTCTTTGCTTTTCGAGAACCTCTTCGTAATGGGTTTAAACAGGGCTTTGTACTTTTCAGCATCAAACAGCTGTGAGTCGGTAAGCGCTTTGTAGGTCATCCATATTCCGAAAGGCAGAAGGATAAGATTAGGAAGCCACGCTGCCAGGTAAGGGCTCATTCCTCCTCCCCATGCAATGTTCTCGATACCGAGATTCATCACATAGAAAATAATGAAAATAATGATGGCAATGATCACGGGAAGTCCCATTCCTCCTTTTCTGATGATGGATCCCAAACTGGCTCCGATCAGGAAAAAGATGATACACGTTACGGAATAGGAAATGATTCTCTGCTGGTAAATAACGACTTTGCTGAAGTATTTTATATTCGAGCTGAACTCACTCTTTTTCCCGGAAGCTGTAGATTTCAGATTATCCAGTCTGTTGTAAGCATTAGAAAGGATTTCCAGCTTTTTTTCTCCTTTTATGGTGTCCAGTTTGATCTGCTGTTTTGCCACTGTTTTGGATTTCGTTTTATCCATATAGCTGATGACCGAATTGCTCTGGCTCAAAACATCAGAACTGATATTTGAAAAGAAATCTGCATTATCTTTCTTGTTTTTAGCAACCGTTTCATTAAGCTGGCCATACGTCTGAAAACGGTAGTCATCCGTGATCTGTTCCTTTTCAATAGCCTTGTTAATGACTTCACTGATATCGAAATGGGAAACCAGAGTGTCAAACTTAATCGCCTGATCCGGCTGTTTCTGTCTTACATTTTCACCTTTTCCTGCGAAATTGTCTTCAAATATATACCCGTTATAAAGCTCCAGTTTCAGGAAGTTTTTATTGGCTGCCGGGACAAATTTTCCCTTTTCTGCCACAATAGACTGCTGGTTTTCATAGGTGCTGGCTTTTCTGTGAACGAAAACTCCTTCAATATTTTCACCGTTTTCCCCATAGATTTTATCAAATTTCACCATATATCCGGGAAGCTGGTCGATGAACTGTCCGGGCGTAAAATTCAGGGCAGGCTTGGTTTGTGCAATATTGAAAAGCATATTCTTTGCCTTTTTCTGGAAATCCGGAATGATATTATTAGAGAAAAAGAAGAGCATGACTGCGAGGACTGTTGCCACTC
>NZ_JPRO01000033.1 GCF_000737785.1 Chryseobacterium luteum
GGAGGACCGCCTGAATGGAAACTGGATTTTGTAGCTACTGCTGAAGGATTTTACAGTTTCACGGAAAACCGCTATATTTACCAGTACAGAGACCACCTTGGAAATGCCAGGGTAAGTTTTGCGAAAAACAGCGAAGGCGCTCTTGAAGTAACGGACACCAATAATTATTATCCATTTGGGTTAAATCATATTCAGGGAATGCTTATCAGTTCAAAGTTGGGAAGCTATTACAGTTACAAGTACAACGGAAAGGAACTACAGGAGACAGGAATGTACGACTACGGAGCAAGAATGTACATGAGTGATATTGGACGTTGGGGTGTCGTAGATCCGCTCGCGGAAACAAACAGAAGATTTAATCCATATAATTATGCAGTAAACAATCCTATTCGATTTATTGATCCAGATGGTAGATCAGAAAGTGATTGGATCAGGAAAGACGGAAAATGGCAGTATGATGCCAATGTTACAACTGTAGAACAAGCCCAAAAAATGAAAGATGTAGACGGTTTTGCTAAAAATGGGACAGTTCTTGCCGATGCAAAAATTGGAGCTAATGGAGAATCTGGCTACGTAAGGTTAAGTGAGGGAGGAAAAGCGAGCTATGAACCTACCTATGGAGCAATAAATGCCTTTGAAAGCTCTATGCCAATGTCATTAGGAGGAACAATGACAACTTGGACAAATGAGACGTTCCAAATTTTTACTGGTGGGGCAAATGAAACAGATCCAGATACCATGAAAAAAGTATTACCTGGAGACAAGCTTGAAACAAATAATATGTTTGAATATATATTTGGTGGATATGGCAGAAATACAAAACTGAGTGGTGGTACTACAGGTTTTCAAGAAGCCCTTGTCCAGTTTGGTCTTGATGCAGAAAGTCTTGGAAATCCTTTTGGCTTTAATAACAATATTGCCTTGACAGAACAGGTATTTAAGTCTCCATATTCATATCCTGAAGATACCGTAAAAATAACAACTCCTAAAAATAAATATAGTGATAGTGTACGTTTTCATAATGCTGTTAAAAATGTTAATGATAGGAATACAATTAATTTTTATAATAGAACGAATTTTTTAGGAAAATCAAATTGGAAATAATATCATGAGAAGTATAATTTTATTAATAATAGTATTTGTTCTTTTTTCGTGTAGAAAAGAACAAGAGAAAATTAAATTATCAGATATCACTAATGAAAGTAATTATAAAATTACTCGTAAAAAAGAGAACGATACGATTATCCAGATGAACGGAGAAAATGATGAGTATATTCTAAAAGGCTATAAAGACATTAAAAATAATGTAAAAGTTGGCTGGTGGGAAATACATGATATAAAGAAGGATTATCTTTATAAAATTGAATATATATCCTTAGATAAAAATAAGGAAAATCAGGTGAAATTTTTTGAAAAGGGTCATTTAATAAATCGTTTTAGTCAATACTATGAAACTTTATATGATAATGATGGATATCAATTCAAATTTTATTTTCCGCTTGATGCTAATGAGGATGCAAAGGTGGAATTTGACTATATAACAACAGATGGTACAGCGCCCCCCTTGAAAAAAATAATTAAATGTAAAAAAGAAAATGATTATTATATCTGTTTTATATCAGTTAAAGATAAAAATCAACTAATTGCTGGAACTGTAAATAAATTTTCATCAAAAAACAAAAGAAATAATAATATTTTACTGTCGTCAACGAGTATGTATGTATATAATCAGTAATATTCCCCGCTACGCAAGTTTGTAACTTTGCGCAGATAAAACAAAACCCTCGCAAATTGCGAGGGTTTTGTTTTATAATGCAGCTACATTTTTATTAAAGAAATCTTTAAATTTTTTGGTGGTAAGCATTTTATCTACTAGTCTTAAAATAATTTGATTCCCTACTTAATTTTATTATTTTAGCCTTGGAAAACCTTTATATTTTACCAGTACAGAGACCACCTTGGAAATGTAAGGGTAAGTTTTGCTAAAAACAGCGAAGGAGTTCTTGAAGTAACGGATACCAATAACTATTATCCATTTGGCTTGAATCATATTCAGGGAATGCTTAGCAGTTCCAGGCTTTGAGACTTCTAAAGGTGGCAGAGGAAGAGGGGCTAATAAACTACAACCTAATAATGAAGCTGTCGGAGCTCATACAACTTTCCAACGAGGAACAAATGGAAAAATACATAAGTACGAAACCTACGAAAAAACAAGTTCATGGCATTTCAATCCAACTAAAAGATACGATGGAGGAAAGCCTGATGGAAGCCCGGGAGCCCCACATATAAAAAAACAGGTGAATCTATACCTACACCGCACGTTAAAGGAAAGGATGTCCCAGGCGGGGCTAGAGCAGCAGAACCTCACGAAATTCCAAGATAAAAAACAAAGTGTAAAATATGGAAGTAATTAAATGGTTAGAAAATTGGTATCAACTTCATTGTGATGGCGATTGGGAACATTCTTATGGAGTTAAAATCGAAACTATAGACAATCCAGGATGGAATGTTAAAATACACTTAGCAGATACTTCACTTGAAAATCTTCATGTTGAATATTCATTATTAGAAATTTCAGAAACGGACTGGTATGGATACTCTATAAAAAATGGTATGTTTAATGCAGCAGGAGATCCTACAAAACTTTTATTTTTAATTGACCTTTTTAAAGGAATAGTAGAAGAAAATAAATAAACCAACAAAATAACCCTCACTTTACGAGGGTTATCTGTTTTATAAACCGCACCTACCGAACGAAAGTTGTGGATGCGAGAATTTTCAATAATTTGGCAGAAGTAAGAGAAATAACGGCAGAATGGATGGAGCATTATAATAATTATAGACCTCACGAAAGCTTGCGAAACCTATCTCCAAAGCAATATTTATTAAAAGAGGAAAACTCGACAAACACCAATCCCAACATCGAGTTTGCTCCCTTTCAATAAATTACAACAATACCGACAACTTTATGAAAAAAAGTATATTTTTACAAATACAAAGGTATAAAAGTGTCCAACGTTTAGGGAGACTTACAAATTTGCGGTGGGTTTTTGTTACCTGGCAAACCCTGTTTAGTTTTAAAATTTTGAATAATGTTATCTCCAATAAATTTTAGAATAAAAATAGACAGTCCGGATGGAAAGGAGATTTTATATTCTAATATATATGAAATTTGTCAGGGCTGTCCGGAAGTAGGGAAATTATCCATTGATGGAAACGTAATAAAAAAAGAAGTTTTCGGAGGTCCTTTATTGTATGATAATGGATTTATTTATGTTCCTTGTTTTAAAAGAAAATGGTTTAACTCTGGATTTTATTTGGCTAAAATAAATACGTCTACTTTAGAAGTGATCATGATATCAGAAATGTACCAGATAATAGATTTAATAAAAATAGTAGACCATAGTATCTATTTTTATGATAGTTTGGAACAAAGTGAAATTAGAGAAATTCCCTTAAAATAACTTACTTAACCTGGGTTCGGGATAAGAGCAGGAATAAAATTTGAAAAAAGTAAACGACCGCCAGTTATTTTTAATTTCCCTTAACCCAAATTCAGATTCATTTAAACAGATCAATCATATTTACAGTTACTTTTTGCCAAATGACAAATGCACAAAAGACAACTTTAACTAACTTGCATTCATGAAAGAACTGTTTGATTTTATTTTACGATTTGGAAATCTGAACCAACAGCAGATAGATTTTATGACAGGTAAAGCACAGGAAGTCAATCTGCCCAAAGATGAATATTTTTCAGAAGCCGGAAAAATTGCACGGCAGGTTGCGTTTGTTGTAGACGGAATTCTGCGGGTTTGCTATTATGATAACAAAGGAGAAGAAATCACCAAATATTTCATTGAAGAAAACAACCTTGTCGTGGATCTGGAAAGTTTCGACAATGAGATCTGTTCCAGTACCTACGTTCAGGCTGTGACCGACTGTAAGCTTATTGTTTTTCAAAGGAAAGACTGGCTCGAACTTTTGCAGACTATCGTGGGATGGGAGACCATTGTCCACAAAATTATTTCAAGAGCACTGATTCAGAAAGTGGAAAGAAGAAGTCCATTGGTTTCAGAAGATGCCACGACGCGTTATCTGAAATTCATGGAGATCTACCCTACTGTGGTCAACCGGATTCCGCTTTCCTATATTGCGTCCTATCTTGGCATTACACAATCTTCTCTCAGCAGAATCAGAAAAAATATTAGTAATTCTTAATTCAATTTTAATTTTTTTTTGCTTTTTGTCATTTGGCAAATAAGATTAATTCTAATTGGCGGAATTTTACCACATCAATTAAAACAAAGAAAAATGAAATCAGCATTAATTACAGGAGCCAACAGAAGTATTGGCCTTGAAACCGCAAAACAGCTTTCGGAAAAAGGATTATTCGTTTATTTAGGAAGCCGTGATCTTCAGAAAGGAGAAGCTGTCGTAAGAGAATTGAATGAAAAAGGTTTCCGGAATCTGAAAGCCATCGAAATAGATGTTACCGATCCGGCCTCGATATCAGCCGCTAAAAACCTGATTGAAAAAGACCAGGGAAAGCTGGATATCCTGATCAATAACGCAGGAATACTCGGAACCAATCCTCAAACCGCAGCAGAAACATCCGTGAAAGACATTCAACATGTGTTTGACACCAACTTTTTCGGGGTGATCAGTGTTACGCAGGCATTTTTAGAACTGCTCAAAAAATCGGAAAGCCCGAGAATCAGCAATATCACTTCAGGACTTGGATCTTTAACCCTTCACAGCGATCCGACCTGGAAATATTATGACGTGAAAACTGCAGGTTACGGGACTTCAAAAGCCGCATTAAACGCCTATACAATCGTTTTAGCGTATGAATTGAAAGATCTTCCTTTTAAAGTGAATGCCATTGATCCGGGTTACACTGCGACAGATTTCAATCACCACAGCGGCCCGGGTTCTGTAGAAAGTGCAGCCTCTTTTATCGTAAAACATACGCTGACCGATGACAATGCACCGACAGGACAGTTTTACAGCAATGATATAGAGGACGAAATCGGGATCAGTCCGTGGTAGTTTTGGGATAAAGTTTAGAAAGTAAAATGTATTTTCGATTATGGAGAGGCTTATGGTCTCTCTTTTTGTTCTCATTACATATTGAGATTATAGCACTGGTACAACATTCACGCCCATAATATAAACCCATCACAACAAAAATAAGCAGCAAATTCAGTTACCATTTTTATCTTTCTCGAAATTAGCCTTTACCTGTCTTAAAGCCTCATTACCACAGTAAAATATTACATACCAACAGCTTACAATCAAATTTATTTGATGAATTTTACAAAAAAAATTAAAAGGGAATAATAAATTCACTACCTTAGGATTTAGATAAGCGGAATCCGAAAAGCTTTAAAAGAGTAGGAAAACCAAAAACTAATTACTATGAAAAACTTAAAAAAACTTTCAAGAAACCAAATGAAAGGAGTAACCGGGGCTGTAGCAGCAATTGCCGCTCCTTGTGACGGATGGAGATTATGCCATGCCAACGATGACGGAAGCTATGGCGCGGGAATGTGTCCTGCTTCAACAGGGGGTACAAGCTGCCATAATTATGCCTGCGGTGGTGGATTTTGGTGCTAATTAAACAATGGGAATGAATAGTTTTTCAAAAAGCTGTTCATTCTTTATTTACGATCTTCAAATAGGGTATCGGGCTCTGCCGTTTCCATACCAATCACAATTACCATGAAAAAAATAACCTTACTCATCCTGATGATGATCTTCGGACTTGGGCTGGCACAAAAAGTAAAAAAAGAAGAAAAAGCAAAGGACAAATTTGAATCGCGGCAACCCCAGGACATGTCGGTTCCGCCACCTCCGATGGTCGCTTTTCCTGCTCAGTACCCCAACGGAAACAAAGCATTTATTGAACATGTAAAAAAGAATTTAAATACAGATGCCCTGAAATCTCTCGGTAAAGATTTAAAAACAAAGATCATCCTGAAAGTAAACTCAGAAGGCAATGTAATGAATGTTTCCACATACGGAGGTAATGAAATATTCGACACCGAAGTGAAAAAAGCAGCCGAAAAGGCCACTTATAAAATTCAATGGGAAGCCGGTAAAAATAGCCGGGGCGAAAAGGTAATTGACATCGTCAACCTTCCGTTCAAATATTCAAACACTTAAAACATCAGTATTCAAATACAGTCATAATTTGATACGACATGATAAACAAAAAAGAGAAACCTCACAGTTTCTCTTTTTATATGCTATCCAAATTTCCTCTTTCTCATCCAGAAGAACAATCCTCCCAGCAAGGCGATCACCACTAAAGGCAGCAGTAAATTCAGCCATTGCCAGTTTGCTTTTTCTTCCGTAATGCGGTTTCTGTCCAGAAGTCTTTCTTCTATATTTCGGTTTCGGAGCGCCATCAGATTGCTGTCGTCCAGAAGATAATCCAGGGCATTTCTCAGGAACTGTTCGTTTCCGAACTCCTGATTCGTCAGACGGTCAATTCCCATCGGAAGCGGCTCGCCTTTGTGCATTTTATTCCTTCCCACATCCCCGTCAGCAATGATGATCATTTTATTTTCAGGGCTCTGGCTTTTGAAACCGGGATATCCTTTTCTTTCAATTCTTGATGCGTAGGCAGAGTTGAATTTCCCTTCTAGGGCAACAGCGAAAATCTTCGGTGTGCTTGGCTTTTCCATTTGTCCCAAACTGTCTACACTTGCAATTTCTTTCAGATCCACATAGTTGGGAACCTGTTTCAGAAGTGTTCTCTCACTGGATTCAAAAAGAACTTTTGTTTTGATATTTTTTCTTCCTCCCAAAGTATCAATAGAAGTCGGGAATTCAAATTTCACCGGGTTGATATTTTTCGTGATCGGATTGTCATTTTCAGCAATTCCTAATGGAAAATATGGCCACGGAAGGCTTGTATACTGTGGGTTCCCTCCTACTTCACCGGTTACCAGTTTCAGTAATGCAAACTTCTTTACATCCTTCACCAAAGCCGGATTGATCCTGATTCCGTAATTGAAAAAGAAATCCGTCATATTGATATCCACCGGAAAAGGCATTATCTTTTGGGATCTTGTCAGCGTATCCATTTCAGCATTTACCGCATCGATCATCCAAAGCGTTTTCCCGCCATTCATAATGAACTGGTCAAGAATCACTTTTTCATTATCTGTAAATGCTTTTCTCGGTTTTGCAATGACCAGAGCGCTCATCTGCTTCAGTAAAGGAAGATCTTCCAGGGTAAGCTCCGTCTGGTTTTTCGGGATAACAGGTCCTGCATCGTAATTTTCCAAAGCCAGCTGCATAAAACTGTGGAACTCTTCCGGCCCCAACTCATCGTGATTTACCAAGATTCCTACCTTCTTCCTTTTATTGGCGGCAATATTCTTGATATTGGAAACAAGGCTGTATTCCAAACCTTCTATGGATCTTGTCAGCTGCTGATCCGCATCTATTCCTGCCTGCTGTACAACCAGCGGAATAGAAACTCCCCTTTTGTCATATTTTATAACAGCATAAGGAAAAAGCGCGATCTGTGAAATCTTTCCGTCTTTAACATCCGGAAGAACAGAAGGCTGCATTCCCATCGCCATCAGCGTGTCCTGGGACATTTTGGTCTTGATAGGATCAATAAATCTGAAATCGATCTTCGGATTGATCTTCCTGAATTCTTCCAGCATAAATCTGGTTTCGTTCTGAAGCTGCTTAAAGCTTGCCGGGAAATCACCTTCAAGGTAAACATCCACCGTAAGCGGCTTCTTCACAGATTCCAGCACTTTTACAGTGTTATCCGAAAGGGTATATCTTTTTTCTTTTGTTAAATCTAATCTGATTCCCGAATACGCCAGCAGGATAACCAAAGGGACCACTGCAATTAAGAAAATCCCCAATGGAGATTTTATATTGAACTTCTTCATAACGCTACTTCTTTTTAGTGATAAAATGGTTGGACAATAATAATGTTGCGCCAATGATCAGAATAAAATAGGCCACATCTTTAAGATCAATAAGACCTCTCGTAAAGCCCATAAAATGCTGGTAAAAACCTATATTCTGAAGAATAAAATCTGCACCGCCCAACAGTTTATAGCTTGCCAGCTGCTCTATTCCGAAATACATGATAAAACACATGAAAACACCTAAAAGATAAGCCATGATCTGGTTCTGTGAAAGTGAGGAAGCCAGAATCCCGATTCCTGAAAAAGCTGCAATCAATACAATCAGTCCCAGATAGCTTCCGAAGGTCATTCCCAGGTCAATATTTCCGGCAGGAACTCCCAGAACATATACGGTATAAAGATAAATCAGTGACGGAATAAGGCATAAAACCCCAACAATCCATACTGAAAGAAACTTCCCTGCTACCAGGTCTGAAACTTTTAAAGGCTGGGAAAACAGCCAGTTCAGCGTTCCTGTCTGCTGTTCTTCTGCAAAAGTCTTCATAGAAAGTGCAGGAATAATAAACATCAGCAGCCATGGAACCAGTACGAAATAACTCTGCAGAGAGGCCATCCCGATGTCGAAAATATTAGAATCATTCTCGAAAAAAAACAGGAAAAGAGCTGTTATAAGACTGAATGCGCCGATAATCACCCACGCACTCCAGTTCCCAAAGTAACTCCAAAGTTCCTTTTTTAAAATTGCAATCATAGTTTTTTTGTAAAATGTAAAAGGTAAGGTGTATTAATTTATACATCCTGCTTAAACAATTATTTGTTTTTTTTATTCTTATTAACGAGTTTAACGGTCATCATGATGAGAAATACAAGAACGAAAAACCCTGCAATTAATTGCCACCAGTACTCAATAACGGAAGATTTCAGAATTACTGTAAAAACCACCAGGAACAGAATGAACGTTGCGATTTCGTTGGCCTGCCTCAGCTTGATATTCGGCGTTTCTATCGTTTCTCCGTTCAGCTCCTTTAGTTTAAGTACTTTTTTCCAGCACCAGTAATGATAAACGGCGAGACCGATCAGAAAGGTCAGTTTCAAATGAAACCACGGCATTTTCATAAGCCCGGTGTTCAGAAAGATCATAACAATTCCGCAAACTGCCATAATGATTCCTGCCGGAACAGTGATGATGTTCCACAGCCGTCTGGCCATGAACGTGTACTGTTCTCTCAGGATCTTCTTTTTCTCTTCAGCAAATTCATCCGTATCCTTATAGTAAACGAAAATTCTTACGAGATAAAAGATTCCCGCAAAATAGCTTACCATGAAGATAATATGCAGTGCTTTGATTATTGTATAAAGCATCAGTAGATATAAAAATTATTGATCGGTAACGTCAACAGCCTGCATTTCTTGTAGCTTCACTCTTTTCGCGCCCAGATTAACGTAATATTTTTCCAGTTTGTTAAGGTGGTCTTCACTGGTTTCCTTTCCTTTTACATGCAAGCTGTAATCGCTCCAGACATTAATGCAGAACAGACCTTTCACCAGGATCCTCGCGTTGGACTGTTCAAAATTTCTGGCAAGAAACGCATCCAGATCCTTTTTTGTTTTAAACTCGTAAACCATTACTCCACCATCATCCCTTTTTGAATCACTATACGTAAAAGTGTAGAAGTTTTTGATTGTAGCTGCGGTTTCCGGGTCTTCTATTTTTGAAATAATATCGGGATTATCCGTCACAAAAGGGATCTGTGTAATCCCGATATCTTTCATTTCTTTATTTATTGCAGCAGGTTTCATTCCCTGCAGTTCTACATTTTTGAGATCGAAATCCATAATGCTCTGTGCAGAGAAACTTTGAAAACATACAAAGCCGATAATCAGAAGTATTTTTTTCATAAAACCTGTTTTAAATGATTTAATATTTTAATTAAGAAATAACACCCAGCTCTTTTCCTACTTTTTCAAAAGCAGCAATCGCCTTATCAAGGTGCGCTCTTGTGTGGGCAGCAGAAAGCTGTACTCTGATCCTTGCCTTTCCTTTCGGCACTACAGGATAGAAGAACCCGATCACATAAATTCCTTCATCCATCAACTTTTCAGCCATTTTCTGCGCAAGAGGGGCATCGTACAGCATAACAGGAACAATGGCAGCATCGCCATCCGGAATGTCGAATCCTCTGGCTACCATCTCTTTTCTGAAATACTCAGCATTTTCCATTACCTGATCACGAAGTGAAGTATCTTCAGAGATCATATCCAAAACCTTCAGAGCAGCTCCAACGATTCCCGGTGCTAACGAGTTTGAGAATAAATACGGACGTGAACGCTGTCTCAGCATGTCGATGATCTCTTTTTTACCGGAAGTAAATCCTCCCAAAGCACCTCCTAAAGCTTTTCCTAAGGTAGAAGTGATGATATCTACTCTACCCATTACTTCATTTGCTTCATGGGTTCCACGGCCTGTTTTTCCGATGAAACCTGTAGCATGAGAATCATCTACCATTACCAAAGCATTGTATTTATCAGCAAGGTCACATACGCCTTTAAGATCAGCTACAATACCATCCATAGAGAAAACCCCGTCTGTAACGATGATTTTGAAACGGTGATCTTTTTCAGAAGCAGCAATCAGCTGGGCTTCAAGATCTGCCATATTATTGTTTTTATAACGGTATCTCGCCGATTTACAAAGACGTACCCCGTCAATGATTGAAGCGTGATTCAGTTCGTCTGAAATAATAGCATCTTCTTCGGTAAACAAGGGTTCAAAAACACCTCCGTTCGCATCAAAACATGCAGCATATAAAATAGTATCTTCAAGACCCAGGAAATCTGCGATCTTTTTCTCCAATTGCTTGTGAATATCCTGTGTTCCACAGATAAAACGTACAGATGACATTCCGTAACCATGAGATTCTATCATGTCCTGGGAAGCCTTCATGACTTCCGGATTGTTGGACAGACCCAGGTAATTATTCGCACAGAAATTTAAAAGTTTTTTTCCGTTGGCTTCAATTTCCGCGCTCTGCTGGGAAGTGATGATTCTTTCTCTTTTAAAAAGGCCGTCATTTTCAATGTTTTGCAGTTCGTTCTGTAAATGTTGAAGATATTTTTCAGAGATCATTTTTTGGTAATTTTTTAGATTCGCTAATTTAATAAAAAGGCGGTAAAATATCAGCTTTTATGAGTTTAATTCTGAAAATAGGATTCAATTTTTCATTGATCCTGAAAGTGCCGCTTTTCAAAAAAATGGAATGATGAGTATTTCAGGTCAATTTCCTGAGATCACAGAGCTTTTGTGGGGGAAACAACGTAGATTTAAAAATAGGGACAGTTTATAACAAAAACGGACCTATAGCCCGTTTTGTCATGCAGTTTGGAAAATATTCTAGGTTCTTAATTCTTTAAAAACTTTATGTTCTTATCATTAATCGTGAAAATATAAGATCCCGGGACCAGGTCTGAAATTCCAACCGCTTTTCCTGGGTGATATACATCTTTTCTGATCAGTTTCCCATCTATGGAATGGATGGAAAAGTCAGCAGATTTGTTTATTCCTTTTAAATACAGTTCGTTCTTTGCAGGATTGGGATATAATGCAAAATCTTCCATCTCTACGGATGAAACACTCAATGTATTATCCTGAACTACCGTGGAGTTTTTCTCCAAAATCTGATATTCATAATTAAATTCAACACTGGCAACCGGGAAAGATACAGCCTCCAGAAACCCCTGGTTGTTCGCTGTATGATTCAGCACAAAATAGGCGGTCTCTCCACCGGTCCCGTTCACCTTGATTGGTAACGGCATTTCAAAAAAGCTTACCGAAGGGCTGCTCTGGGTCTGGGAAACTTTAAACAGGATCTGATTGCCGGTCTGTTTCCATTTTGTAGTATAAGTAGGATAACCTTCGCCATATAACCAGTCATTGAAAAATCCTGTGAAATCTTTTCCTGTAGACTGAAGCAGCGATGCATTAAAATCTGCGGTTTTTGCATAATTATACGCTAAATCCGGTCTTGCATGGTATTCTTTTATTGCCTGATAAAAGGCCGCATCACCAAGAATCCATTTGATCATTCTTAAAATATAAGCCCCTTTTACATAGGTCAGCCTGTTATTGAATATCCTGCTTACACTGGAAAGACCGGAATCAGGAACGTAAGTAGAACCATCGGGAGCAGAAGTAATATTATTGATCTCTCCCAGCAGAAAGTTCTTAAACTCGGCATTGGTCATCAATAGTTTTTCATTGGCCAGAACAGCTCCAAAAGTGGCGAAACCTTCATTCAGCCAGATATCATTCCATGCACCGCACGTTACTTTATCTCCGAACCATTGATGAGCCAGTTCATGGGCAATAAGGCCTTTGCTCCAGCTTCCCATAGACGACATGGTCTGATGCTCCATACCTCCTCCAAATTTGAATTCCATATGTCCATATTTTTCATTACGGAAAGGATATGGCCCGAAATAAGTCTCGAAAGTAGCCATAATCTGTTTGGTCCATTCAATATTGCTCATGCTTGTCGCATTGGCATTGGTGGAAGGATATACATAGTTGACAAATGGAAACGGCGGACTGCCTATGGTATCATTCAGTTTAACAAAGTTGGTAATGGATAGGGCAATCAGGTAAGCTGCTGTAGGATAAGCCGTTCTCCAGAAAGTAAGTTTCTGGTTTCCCGGAAGCAATGTTTCAGACATCAGTTTTCCGTTGGCTGCCACATTATACTGAGAAGGAGTGGTAATTTTAAAATCAAACCTTTCAATTTTATCATTCATGCTCTGCTTCGTGGGAAACCAATCCTGCGCACCATATGGCTCGCTTAATGTACAGAGAATAGGCGTTCCGCTTTGGGTAGTGGTTGTAAAACCATTCCCTGTCACAGGAGCACCTGAGTAATGGATCGTTAATGAATCCAGAGTATTCGCAGGAATTGAAGCCGGAAAATCTATTTTTATTTCTTTTGTCGGAAGCTGCTGAAATGCAAGATTACTCCCGTGATACTGTACCTGGGAAACAACGAGAACATCGGACAGATCAAAGTAAATGCTGCTCATATTCTGATTAGGCATGAAATGAGAAGTCACAGAACCTGAAATGTTGTATACCGCAGGATCCAGAGTAACATTCATCCTTTGATATTGGAGGTCATAATTTAAAGTGTTGGGATTAATATTGTAAGTGGTCATTTTCTTTGTAAAAGCATTCATTTCTTTTGCAATGAGCTCTTTCATTTCAATATTGTGATCCTGTATCTGTCCATAGAACGACTGGGAGGCCAAAAAGCCCAGAATTAGAAGATAAAATTTTCTCATACTCAGTATATTAGATATAACCAAAGATAAAAAAAACCTTCTAATCATTGATTAAAAGGTTTTTAGAATATTAAATAAATATTTTTTTAAAGATCGAGAGCCGGCTCAAGAATTTTCTCCATTCTTTTCTTTACCATATCTACAGATCCTGAATAATTGTTTACCATTAAAGAAAATACCAGGGTTTTTCCTGAATTGGTCTTCAGGTATCCTGCCAATGCCTTTACTTTATTCAGAGTTCCTGTTTTGGCAAAAACCTGTCCGTTTCCGGTACCGATGAACATTCTTTTCAGCGTTCCGGACTGTCCGCCTACCGGCAGTGAAGTGAAATAGGTTTTGTAGTATTTCTGATCCATTAAAGAGGTCAAAAACTTCACCTGGGAAATCGGGGTTACATTATTACTTCTGGAAAGTCCGCTTCCATCCATATAATTCAGTCCTATCATATCAAAGCTCTGATCTTTCAGGTGGTTGGTTACCACTATTCTTCCGGATTCCGAAGTCTGATCGCCCATTTTCTGGAAACCTACTGTTTTCAGCAAAGCTTCTGCCAGAGAATTGTCGCTGTGCTGGTTGGTGTAGAATATAATATCTGCTAATGTAGGAGATTTGTAGGCTGCCACCAGTTTTCTACTTTCCGGAACGGCATCTGTCATTCTCGGGGTTACTTTTCCGGTAACGCCAATTCCGCTCTTCACCAGTGTTGTTCTGAAAGTATTGGCAAGATAGGCCGGGGCATCGGGAAGTTTTGTCGTCAGGATGCCGTCTCCTTCATACTTTTCTGCGTATACCATCTGGTTTGCATAAGGAGACATATAGAAATATTTTTTGTCGGAAACCATCCCTGATTTTTTCATGATCAGCTTTTCGTTGGCAGGATTGATCTCGCGGGTAGTTCCTACAGGTAGGTAATAATTATTGTTTTCAAGCCATACAACATTTTCCGGAAGCCTTGTAATATTGCCTTTGAAAAGCGCTGTCTGGATGATAATATCACCATTTACCTTTCGGATACCTTCACGTGAAAGTCCGCCCATGAAATCAGAAATAATATCCCTGTAAGACCAGGCACCTGCTTTATTGGTTCCTAAAGAAGGATCACCGCTGCCTATGAGATACAGATTTCCGTTCAAAACTCCATTTTCGTCAACAGTCCCTGAATATTCCAGCTGAGTCATCCAACGGTAGTTTTCGCCTAAAAGGTTCAACGCTGTTTCGGTGGTGAGTAATTTTGTGGTAGAAGCCGGAACTAAGGGAGTATTTTCGTTGTACGAAGAGATCACTTTCTTCGTTTTGGGATCATACACAACGAATCCCCAACTTGCATTTTTCAGCACAGGGTCTGTCATCATTGTGTTTACGTTAATATCTACAAGCTCTTTGGCCGACAAAACCGTTCTCTCCGCCATTGAAGTAACCGGAGAAGGAAGGTTCAAATTATTTCTTTGATTATCGTAAGCCTGAGAGTAAAGAACCGTAGAAACGGTAGATTGGGCAAGGAAAAACCCGGAAGCCAATACCGCTACACCTGAAATATATTTTCTGTAATTTACCATTTATCTTTTTTTGTTTCTATAGTTTGACACGATAAAAAATGATAAGTTAAATCATCCGTTTAAAGAGCCCAACACTTATTGAACGATCAAAAGTAGAAATTATTGTTATAAAAAGGGTTACGAAGGTCATATAAAAGACCGTAAAGTTTGTTAAAAATTGTTAAAAATCTACAAAAACATCTTTTTTAATACTTTGATATGCAGTGATTTCTTCAAATTCATTCAAACTTAGTAAAACCATTTTCTTGAATTCGTCGTATTTTTTCCCGCGTGGAAGCTTGAGCATAATCTGGAACTGGTACAGATTATTAAGCCTTGCAATCTGTGCTCTTTCGGGGCCCAAAACACATTCTTCAGGAAGGTATTTTCTTAAAACAGATCCTAAAAACTGAGAAGCGCGGTTCACTTTGTCTTCTTTTCTGTGTTTCAGCTCGATCATAATCAGTTTGGTGAACGGCGGATAGTGGAATTTCTGTCGTTCGGTGAGGATATATTTATAGATTTTTGCCGGATTATTCATTCTGATCAGCTGAAAAACGGAATGATCAGGGTTATAGGTCTGGATTAAAATCTTTCCTTTCCCTGAAACTCTTCCAGCTCTTCCGGAAACCTGAGTGATCAGCTGGTAAGCTCTTTCTTCAGCCCTGAAATCCTGAACATACAGCAGGGAATCCGCTTTAGGAATAGCCACAAGCTCGATATGATCAAAATCGAGTCCTTTTGATATCATCTGTGTTCCTACGATAATGTCTGTTTCGCCTTCTTCTATTTTTTCGTACAGCTTTTCATACGCAAATTTTTTACGCATGGAATCTACATCCATCCTGTCTACTTCATGGTCAGGAAACATTTTGGATACTTCTTCATGAATCTGTTCTACTCCCACTCCCCTTTCATTCAGATTTTCTGAATGGCATTTCGGGCAGGTTCTCGGCTTTGAGGCTTTCTGTCCGCAGTAATGGCACTTCATTTCATTGGCTGCCTTATGGTAGGTCATCACTACATCACAATTCGAGCAGTAATTGACGTAGCCGCAGGTTTCACATTCTATAACATTGGCATAACCGCGCCGGTTGTGAAGCACGATAGCCTGATTTTTTTCATCCAGCGTTTTTTTGATCTCATCAATTAAGTGTAAAGAAAAATTCCCGGACACTTTTTTGGATTCCTGGGCTTCTTTAAAATTGATGAGCTCATATTCCGGCAAATTTACATTTCCGAATCTTTCATTGAGGAAAATGTATTTTATTTTATCTTTTCTGGCGTTATAGTAGCTTTCTACCGAAGGTGTCGCAGATCCCAAGATCACCCCGGCCCCATAAAAATTACCTAAGACCAGTGCAGCATCTTTGGCATTGAAATAAGGTGAGGCTTCTCTCGGTCTGTATGCGGAATCGTGCTCTTCATCCACAATGATAAGTCCAAGATCCTGAAAAGGCAGGAACAGGGCATTACGGGTTCCTATCAGCACTTTAATATCGTTCTGTTTTATTCTTCTCCAGACCTCAACGCGTTCAAAATCGGTCAGTTTCTGGTGATAAAAGCCGAGCTGTCTGCCGTATTTTTTTTCTAATCTTTGGGTAATCTGTTTGGTCAGAGAAATTTCGGGAAGCAGGAACAGAACATTTTTCCCTTCCTGAATGCATTCTTCAATTTTCTCTAAATAAATATGGGTTTTCCCTGAGGAAGTAACACCGTGCAGCAATACGTTTTTCCCTTCTTCAAAGGCTTCATCAATTTCAATTTTGGCTTCTTTCTGCTGTTCGGAAAGTTCTTCAAGTTCTTCAATCTCGCCCTGATAGCTTTCGATCCTGTCTTTCTGCATTTGATATTCTTCAACAAGACCTTTATCTGCAAGGGATTTAAAGTGGGAACTTCCAAAATACCCGTCCTCAAACAGTTCGGATTTTTTAATTGGAATATCGGGATGTTCGGTCTGCTTTTCTAAAATAGCCAGGAAAAGGTCTTTTTGTTTCGGAGCTTTGTTCAGCTTTAAAAGAATATCTGTCAGATTCCGGTTGCTTAAAACCTCAGCGCTGATTTTTACGAAGGCTACTTCTTTGGCTTTATATTTTTCAGCTATTTTTTCATCAATTTCAATATACTGCAGATCAATCAGGGAATTGATTGTTTTGATGATATCTTTTTTAGGAATAAATGCTTCTATATCGGTAAGATTGATGAGCTGACGTACTTCCAGCGCCTGAATAAGATACATTTCATTGACATCCAGGTTCTCAAAATCAACCGTTATATTGGGTTTTAATTTTAAATAGGTTTCACTTTCCAGTTTTAAAGATGAGGGAAATGCAAAACGATAGATTTCTCCAAGCCCGCACAGGTAATATTCTGAAAGCCAATTCCAGAAGTTGATCTGCTCTTTGGGAAGGATAGGCTGGTCATCCAAAATACTGATGACTTCTTTGGCTACAAAACCTTCCGGCGCATTATCGTGAAGCTCAAAAACAATTCCCGTATAAATTTTCTTTCCTCCAAACGGCACCAAAACCCGCATTCCCAGCTGAATTACAGATATGAGCTCTTCGGGAACTTTATAGGTGAAAGATCCTTTTAAATTTAATGGTAAAACAATTTGGGCGTACTGCAAGGGAAATTTTTAAAGTGTAAAATTAGATTTTTCTTCAGAGAACTGCAATTTTTTTGTTGAGATACACTAAGCCATTACGAGGAAACATAGTGAAATGATCTTTTTATAGATTGCTCTTGGTTGTTATATTTTTAGTTCTCGCAGATTGAGCTGATTAAGCAGATGTTTACGCTATTTTTGATCTGCTCAAAATGTAATTATCTTTAGATTCTTTCGCTTCGCTCTGAATGACCATCTTCTGTCTATTAGAATAATGATTTTAGAAAAGTAATTCTGTGATCTGATACCAGATTGCCGAAGTAAGGAACCCGGCCATAATACTGAAACCAATAATGAGATTGGTGAGCCTGGTATTTAACCTGAACTGTTCTGCAATAATACTTGAGGTGACAACGGTGGGCATTGCAGCTTCAAATACAGTGATCTTTGCCACATCTCCTTTTATATTGAATAGCAGAGCCAATCCCAGAACAATAGCCGGAGCCAGAATTAGTTTATAGATCATGGAAGCAGACATCTGAGGGATAAGCTTTTTCCATCCGTTAAATTTCAGTTGAAGTCCTACAGAAAATAATGCCAGCGGGCTTACTGTAGAAGCTAATTTATCAAAAAACGGTTCCGCAGCTGTAAAATCAATAAACTGCGACAATATCAGTGCTGCGATACAGCCTATCAATGGCGGAAAAGTGATCAGTCTTTTTAAAATAAATTTTGCGCTCACTTTTCCGGACCTGCTTCCTCCTTTTACGGCTGCTATGATTCCTAATGTGGAAAGGGCAAAAAACATGGTCTGATCGCAGATGATTGCTATACTTAAAAGACTTTCACCATAAAACGCACTAATGAGAGGAAAACCGATAAAGGAGGTATTGCTGTAGCCGCTCGTCAGTTCCAGGGTGCTTCGGGAACGCCTTGAATAGCCTTTGCTTTTACTGTAAAACATCATAAAGAAAAAGCAGAAAACAGAAATGAGAAAGGTAGCGGCAATCGGGAACAGCATTTCTGTTGTCCATTTGACTTTTGGCAGGTATTTAAAAGAGACTGCCGGAAGAGCAAGATAAAGAATCCAGGTATTGATTCCTTTGTGGGCATCGGGATGGATAGATTTTGTTGCTTTGAATACCATTCCTGCAATAATGCACACTGCAATCAGAACAAAATTTACCATATTATTTAAGAAATTTGACGCAAAGTTACGGTTGATTTTTTAGTTATAAATAAATTTAATTTCAGAATTCATAGGATTTATATAAGGTTTATTTTTTTAGCTCTCGCGATTGAGCGGATTGTGCAGATTTTCTTTCTGCTATAATACTTTAATCCTGTAGCGTATCCCAAAGGCTCATTATTTTTATATTTTCCACAGGTTTTGAAAGTTTGATCTTTCTTGAGGTATTGGGAAGGAGATCAAAGAAATTGTCGCTGAAGTGGGTATCTCCCATCAGGCAGACATCTTTAGCCAAAACATCTGTAGAAACTTCAATCTCTTCTGCTGTGATTCTTTTAATCTTAATAGCAGGTCTTGTCAATTGGATATCTTTAGGTTTGGAAAAGAAATGCTGATTGACGGCGATGACTTTTCCGCCTTTTCCTTTAAGTATTAGTTGTAAAAAAACTTTATTTTTATCGGATTCAGCAATTAGGCTATTAATTTGAACAGGCTTGAATTTCATGACGCTTTCCAGTAGGCTGCCAGTTGAACTAAGGTTGATCTCTTTTAAAATCTTACCGTCAAAGTTTACTGACTTAATTTCTATATTGACATCATTAAAATTCTTTAATCCATCATTAACAGCATAAAAATTCAGAGTTCCATCTTTTTCTTCAGTCAGGATAACTTGTTGTTCAAAACTTCTTTTCATCTGGTAATGCAGAGCCTTCCAGTTTCCCAGATAATCAATGGATGACCAGGAAACCACGGGCCAGCAGTCATTGAGCTGCCAGTATAATGTTCCCATATTATAAGGCTTTGCACGGCGATGGGCTTCAACAGCGATTCTCATTCCGCGGGCCTGAAGTAGTTGCGAAATGTAACTGTACTTTACAAAGTCTGTGGGCACTTTGTAATCCCTTTTCATATACTCGCTGATGATCTCCCAGCCTCTGGTATTCTTTTCATGAGCTTTAATCACCGGATTCTGAAGGCTTAGATCAGGAGTTCCGGAAAACATGGATTTCACAGCTTCCAGACCTGGCATTCCCTGGAAACCATATTCGGACATGAAACGGCCTGTTTTTTCATTATACATTTCAAACGGCTGTTCTCCCCACCAGACTCCCCAATAATGGGAATCTCCTTCTGTGAGGCTTTCTTTATGCCCCCATCCAATGGACGGTGAACTTGGCCAATAGATGCTTTTACCGGAAGTAAGATTTTCCTTTAAAGCATTTGGAATCACCTCATGGAAGAGTTTTTTATAGTCTTTCCAAACCTGCAGGGAATCTTCTTTTGAATATTTAAACTGTTTCTGATAGCCCCAGTTGACGATAGCTTCATCAATTTCATTATTTCCGCACCACAAAGCAATGGACGGGTGGTTCTGAAGCCTGTTGACCTGATCTTTTACTTCTTCTTTTACGTTATTTAAAAAATCTTCGTCAGCAGGATAAAAGCTTCCTGCAAACATAAAATCCTGCCAGACTAAAATACCGTTTTCGTCGCAGGCTTTGTAGAATTCATCATCTTCATAGATTCCTCCGCCCCAGACACGGATCATATTCATATGAGCATCCTTGGCATCTTTAATCAGCTTCCGGTACTTTTCTTTGGTCATTCGGGGTGAAAAACTGTCAGCAGGAATCCAGTTTGTTCCTTTTGCATACAATGGTTTTCCATTGACTTTGAAATAGAAAGATTTTCCTTTTGAGTCTTTTTCCTGGATCAGTTCAATAGTTTTTAATCCAATCCGTTCAACTTTATCAGAAAGAATTTTGGACTCTTTTTGCAGGGAAATTTTTATATCGTATAAATTGGGACCGCCCCATCCGTTCGGCTGCCAAAGTTTTGGATTTTGAATTGTAAAAGGAATTTGAACTGTATTTTTCCCTTTTTTTAATTGAATATTTTCTTTGTTCTTGTTAATAAAAATAGAATATTCACCTTCGTTATCAGCAACAATCTCTGCCTGAATATTTAATTCTGCTTTTTGTTTTGTTAAAACTTTTTGTTCGGTTTTTAAGTTTTCAATTTTAGCCTGATTCCAGAAAATAAATTCTACATCTTTCCAAATTCCGGCAGTAACCAATCTGGGTCCCCAATCCCAGCCAAACTGATACTGAGCTTTTCTCACAAAACTTCTGGGCGATTCCGGCATGGTAAACGGGACTTTTTTTGCCAGCTCTTTTCCTTCATTTACTGCCGATCTGAATTTAATCTTCAGTTCATTGTTTCCTTCTTTCAGAAACTCTTTCACGGGAATTTCCCATTTTCTGAACATATTGTCGGTTTTCTTCAGCAGTTTTCCGTTCATATAGATCTCTGAAAAGGCATCCAGACCATTAAAAACAAGGTCTATATGATCATTTTCCAGTTCTTTTGATGATATTTTAAAATGGGTTTGATATTCCCAGTCTTCGTTTTCTATCCACTGTACTTTTTTCTCATTTTCATCCTTGAAAGGATCGGAAATGACCTTGTTATGCATCAGATCAAGATGAACAGTGCCCGGAATTTTTGCAGGCAGCCAGTTCTGTTCTTTCGTGTTTCTGAACTGCCATTTCTCCGAAGATAAATTTCGTTCTGTCACCTGTGCACTCATGATACTCTGCATAAAAAGGAAAACAAAAAGGATAGATCTATTCATTAATAAGTTTGTTTACAATTCTGTGAATCCCGTATTTGATGAGTTCACTGTTAAAATTTATCAGTAGCCCCAGTTTGATATCAGTCAGTTTCAGATAGGTCAAAACCTGGGCGTAAAAGACAGGATTCAATTCCAGTACAGCTTTTACTTCAATGATCACTTTATTTTCTACAATTAAGTCAATTTTATAAGCATTGTCTATTGTAATTTCTTTATATTTTAAGGATAGGGAAATTTGTTGCCTGACATTCATTCCCTGTTGTTTCAATTCATACGCCAGAGCTATTTCATAGGCATTTTCCAGTAACCCAACTCCAAGATTCCTATGAACCTCAATTGCAGACCCTATTATTTTGTAGGATAATTCGTTTTCTGTCATTCATTTGTATTTTATGCTTTGTTGCTCCTACAATGAAGTTATTATTTTTCTAAATGCAATTCAAGTCTTTTTCTTTTTTAAAGTAAGAATTATTATTTATGCTCGATATTTAAGTATTGATTTGACTAAGCGAGTATTTTATCCGTTTAGCGTCATCAACGATGTAGTCGAATTCTTTGATTTACTCAAAACTCAACACCGTTTAAAATCAAGCTTTGCGTTAAAAAAATATTCTATCTATTTTGACGCAAAGCTTGATTTTAAGTCTGCATATTTTAAGTCTGCAAAGACTGAATCAATTAACATTGATTCGACTAAGCGAGCGTTTTACCCGTTTAGCTTCATCAACGACGTAGTCGAATTCTTTGCTTTACTCAAAACTCAACACCGTTTAAAATCAAGCTTTTGTTTTATCCGTTTAGCTTCATCAATGACGTAGTCAATTTTTTTGCTTGTTTTTATTACAACTCAACACTGTTAAAATAAACTATATGTTTAAAAACTATTTATTTTTCAAAGCAATAACTTCATCTGCATTAGCAAAAGCTCCACCGTCTGTAATAGCCGAGGAGTGAAAATAACCGGCATTTGTGAATTCCCTGATCTCTTCAATATTCGTTGAGCGAAGTCCGCCTCCAACCAGAATTTCAATTCTTCCAGCGGAAATTTCTACCAGTTTTTTCAGATTTTCTTTACCTTCTGAAACATTCGGCTTCTGACCTGAAGTAAGGATGGTTTTAAAGCCGCAGTCAATGATTTTTTCCAGGGAGCTTTCAAGGCTTTTTGCCCTGTCAAAAGCACGGTGAAAAGTACATGGAAGAGGGGCTGCCATTTCAACCAAAATGCTGTTCTGTTCCATATTGATCTCTTCATTTTCATTTAGGATTCCAAAAACAAAGCCATCCACTTTCAGAGATTTTAACTGCATCAGGTCTTTTTTCATCTGCTCAAATTCGGATTCCGAATAGGTAAAATCTCCACCTCGGGGCCTGATCATCACAAAAACCGGGATATTTATTTTTGCTCTGAGTTCTTTTGTTGTTTCAAAATCCGGGGTTGTTCCGCCGTCACTCAATCCGTCACATAATTCTATTCTGTCGGCTCCGTTTTCAAATGCAATCATTGCGGATTCCGGATTGAAGCAAGCTATTTCTATTTTTGACATTTCGTTTAATTTAATTTTTACTCTTTTTCAAGAACATCTGCTATCAGGAAAGAATTATTTTCTTTTATAACTTCTATTTCAACCGGATATTCTGAGTTTAACTTTTTATCGGAAAGAACTACATCAAACATAAATACAACAGGCTCTGATTTTAATAGAGGAACGGATTCAAAAACCTGTTTGCACTTCGAAATTTTAATTTCTGTCCAATCTTGACCGCTTATTAAAAAACCACTGTTAACTCCTGCTTTCCTGACATCAAAACTATTTTTCCATTTATTCTGAAACTCCTTTAAGGTAAGGCTTCCATCAACATCCATGTCGACATTCATTGCATCTGTTTTATACTCGTAATAGTCTTTGGTTGTTATTTTCTGCATTTCTTTATCCAGGCTTCTTAAGTCTTCTTGAAAATAATTTTTGATACTTTTTTCAAGCCATTTTTTCGCTTCTTCAGATTCATTGGGCTTATTTTCTGCTGCTGCAGTCTCTTTTGGAAGAGGGTGATGCTGTATAACAGCCTCTTTATTCTTTTCTTCTTTACATGCTGCCATTAAAAATAAAGACGCAATGATTAGTTTTTTCATATCCTATTGATATTTTAAATTTTGGCTAAAGCCCGTTCCTATTGAATTTAAAGCCGAAAAAGTGATCTATTTAAAATAATTTGAGACTTAGAGCCTGTTTAAATTGTTAAATCTCGCTGATTGGGCAGATTACGCATATTTTTATAACTGAAATAAATCTGTGTCATCTGCGAAATCTGCGAGAGAAATACGTTTCTTTAGTAATTATTTCTGCATTATAATTTTATTGAATAAAATTTAAACAGGCTCTTAATCATTGAATTTTGATCATAAACAGTATTTAAATAATCTTTGAATTTAATAAAGTGTATTATTTTAATGCAAATTCAGGTTTTTCCAGGCGGTTTCCTTTTTGGTCATGCACGGCAAAATTAAATCCGTCCTGAATGCAGTAAGAACCATACTCCCCTTTCTTATTCAAGGCAATAAATCCAACCTGGATATCTTTCAGGTTTTTATTTCTTCTTTTAGTAATTTTCACGATTCTTTCAACGGCTTCCTTGCAGGCCTGCTGGGGGTTCCTGCCCTGTCTCATCAACTCAACCACCAAATGGGTTCCTACTGTACGGATCACTTCTTCGCCGTGTCCGGTAGCCGTAGCTGCACCCACTTCGTTGTCGACAAATAATCCGGCACCAATGATGGGAGAATCTCCTACCCTGCCATGCATTTTAAAGGCCATTCCACTGGTGGTACAGGCTCCGGAAATGTTTCCCTGTGCATCCAGGGCGATCATTCCTATGGTATCATGATTTTCAATATTGGCGACGGGTTTGTACTCGCTGGTTTTCAGCCACTCTTTCCATTCTTTTTCTGAATCGGGAGTCAGCAGGTTTTCTTTTTTAAACCCTTGTGACAGGGCGAACTGCAGTGCTCCGTCTCCAACCAGCATGACATGAGGTGTTTTTTCCATAACCGCCCTGGCTACGGAGATAGGATTTTTAATATATTCCAGGCTTGCTACTGAGCCAATATTATAGTTTTCATCCATAATGCAGGCA
>NZ_JPRO01000034.1 GCF_000737785.1 Chryseobacterium luteum
CAGCATCTATTTTTCCGGTCTGTGCATATTTCTCGCCTCCGGAAAGCAATAAGGAAACAGCCGGCGTATTTCTGATGATTTCGTTGATATTACTTCCTGCCTGCTGTTTCTGGAAGCTGTTAAAATCATTTTCACTCATGCTGAAATAGGTGTAAACCTCATGAATATCGGATAAAAGTGTAATCGGTTCCTGATTGGAAGGCGTCATCAAACTTCCCAGACGGTAATTGAATCTCCCGATAAATCCGCTTACCGGAGCTTTAATGGTAGAAAAATTAAGATTGATCTTTGCTGATTCAATGGCAGATACCGACTGACTTACGGCTCCTCTGGCTGCATTGTAAGCTGCTTCCGCTTCTTTTACCTGGATATCAGAAACCATTTTATTTCTTAGTAATTCCTTTTTCCTGTCAAGATCAATTTTCGAAGTGGAAAGATTGGCCTGCGCTGTGATCAGTGCTGCCTGAGCACTTTTCATCTGCTCACGGAAGATCTGGTCTTCTATTTTGAAAAGTGATTGACCTGCTCTTACATAATCTCCTTCATCTACGAAAATCTTACTTAAATATCCCGTAACCTGCGGTCTGATTTCTACATTGGAGATCCCTTCCACTGATGCCGCATATTCCCTGGAAACAGAAGCGTCTCCCTGCTTCACTTTATCTACCGGAAGTTCGGGGGCCTGCTGTTGATAAGACTGATTTTGATTGTTTTTCCTGCATCCTGCCAAGACGATCAGCGAGAGGAAAAGTATAGTTGATTTTTGAATAAAAAATCTCTGCATAAGAATATTCCTTTAAATTTACCATGCAAAATTCGCTCTAAAAAAATTCAACCGAAATATTCAAAAAACTCCTTATTTTGTCAAAAAGACTCCTAATTCTTTAAAACATGAGAAATATCATTTAATAGCTTTTAATAAAATATACAAAGAATATAATTCTACTTTTTATATCAAAAAATATTAATAATTTAGCAAAAAGACATCAAAGCCAAATATTAACATCATTTAAGATGCTGATTATCAATACAAATCATCTTTTTTATATTCTAATGGCGACCGTCCTGTATGCTTTTTAAAGAATTTACTGAAAGATGCCTGATCAGAAAACTTCAGCTCCACAGCAACATGACCGACATTGAGGTTCGGATTTTTGAGAAGAAGTCTGGCTTCTACAGCCAATACCTGATGAATTATATCACGTGGTGATTTGAACATCGTTTTATTGATTACTTTGGTCAGATATTTACGGCTGATGCATAGTTTGTCTGCATAAAACTGTACATTATGCTCATCTTTAAAATGTTCCCGGACCAGGGTAAAAAAGCTGGTCGTCAGTTCATCCTCACGATGGGTTACCTGATGCGGTTTTTCAATTTTCTTAAAATAATTGTCGATTTCATAGATCACCAGAGAAAAGTGATGCCAGATCATTTCATTGAAGTAATAGTCTTCTTTTTCCGTATTGTTCAGTACTTTCAGTTCATCAGCGTGGAAATTCAGCCTTCTGTAGAGATCAGGTTCATTCCTGATGATTTGTGTAGGATCTGCTGAAAGGCTTTTCAGTACATTATTCGACTTATAGTTAAATCCCGCATCAGAAATAAAATCCAGGGAAAAGAAAATATATTTAGCCCTGTAATCTTCTGAAATCATATCCACCCAGAATATTTCTGAAAAAGGACAGAAAATGATATCACCTTCAGACACACCATAGCTCTTGTCATCAAATCTGAAACAGATTCCTCCCTGCTGTACCATAAAAATGCAGAAATAATCTGAACGGTAAGGCGTATTGAGCTTTATGGCATAATTAGCCTTATCGATTTCAATCACCACAAATTCCTTTATCCTGAGATCAAACTCTACTTCATTAAGAAGTTCTTCAAAAGTAAATAAGGATACAAATTCTACTGGGTCTGTGGTGGACTTTTTAGCCATTAAGGATGAATTAGAGTACGAAATTAGGCTATTTGTATGAATGAGACAAAACGCAGATAGGCTAAAAGACAGAAGAATGAAGAGAAACTACGTTCTTTATACTTCAATAATCAGCTCTTTTTCATAGCCATTATATTTTTCATCAATATAGCCATGCGGATTACAAATAATTTCAGTTTTCCCGATAGGGTATCTGCACGGCGTGTGGATGTGCCCGTGAATCCAGTATAAAGGCTGGTGTTCTGTAATGAAATCTTCCAGATCAGAAGCATAGGCTGCTGTAAGAGGGTCTTCCTTATACAGTTGGGGAACAGATTGTATGCTTGGAGCGTGATGCGTAACTACAATGTTTTTTAAGCCTGAAGAATTTTCCAGACTTCCTTTTAACCACAGCTTCGAGAACTGATGGATCTTAAAAGTATCAATGGTCCGCATCTTTGAATAGGAAGGATCGCGCCGGATCATTTTGTAATCATTCATTTTAGGCTGGCAGATCATTCCGTAGTATAACGGGTTTCCAAAAATAGAAAAGTCTGTCCAGAGCGTTGTCCCATGAAAACGTATACCGTCTATATCTAAAGCTTCATTTTCAAGAACAAAAATATTTGAGCCTTCAGCAGCCTGTTTTATCTTGTTTAAAGTTTTCGGATAGGAACCTTTATAATATTCATGATTTCCCAGAACATACACAACGGGCTTGTTTATTATTTTTGACCTGATCCATTCCACTCCTTTTGTACCCGGCTGCACATCTCCGGCCAGTATGACAAGATCTGCACGGTCAAAAGATAAATCAGTTGATCCGAATTCCTGGTGAAGGTCGCTGATGATCTGTATTTTCATACCGCTAAAATAAAAAGAACCGACATAATAATAACGGTTCTATTTCATAGAGATTATATATTTTAACGTATTTCATGAAACGGCTATTTCCGCCTGCCTGATTTTTAAGCCTTTAACGATGAAATACAGCAGCATTCCAAGAGCCAATAAAGCATATCCCACCAGGATCATCAGGCTTAAATCTCCAACTGCATGCTGAGAAGGAAAGACCTGGCTCATCAAAGTCATGAAAGAAAGACCGATCCCGGCTCCCAGGAAATAACTGGTAGAACTAAGGCTTGATGCTACTCCGTAATGGGAAGGTTCCACGTCCTGGATTCCCATCACCGAAAGCGCGGTAAAGCAGAATGTCATTCCTATTCCTGAAATACATGCAGCTCCCAGCAATACAACAGTCAGCGGATGTCCGGCATACACGGCAATCAGCAGGCATAAAGCTCCGGCCAGCATGAAACTCCAGCCAAAAACACCCATTTGGGAAGAACTCAACCTCCCGGAAACATGAGGCAGTACAAATTTAGCTGCCAACGCAGACATGATACTGAACGGTACAAGCAGAAGCCCGGCAGAAGCCGCACCGTGTCCCATATCCTTCTGAAGCATTAACGAAATAAGAAATAAAAACCCTATGAAAAATGCACCCAAAGTGAAGAAAACAGCATTGGAAACCATTAATGAGCGGTGCTTAAACAACTGTAAATCAATCAGGGGTTGTGACACCGATTTCAATCTGATCAATACAGCTGCAAGAAGCAGAACAGCAAGTACCAGAGAACCGATGATCAGCAGAGGATTTTCTTTGATATGAACCAATTCGTGTGTTCCGTATGTAAGGCTTAGCAATCCTAAGACCAGCAGCATCCCTGATATGAGATCCGTTTTTTGGCCAGCCTCACTTTTTTCATCTGCCGGCAGATACTGATACGCAAAAATCAAAGTAAGCAGGAGAACAGGAACATTGATCAGGAAAACCCAGTGCCAGCTAAAGTAAGTACTGATAATGCCACCCACTGACAAACCGCTTCCGGAGCCAATTGCCGCAAACGAGCTGAAAATCCCGATAGCCCTGTTACGCTCCTGCTCCCCTCTGAAGGTATTGGTTACAATAGACAGGGCGGAAGGCATAACCAAAGCCGCTCCCAACCCCTGAAGTGCCCGGAATACGGCCAAAACCTCGAAGCTTTGGGAAAGTCCTGCACCTAATGAGGTGAGCATAAAAATAAGGGCTCCGGTAAGGAATATTTTCCTGCGCCCGATCTGATCGGACAGTTTGCCGCCTATGATCAGAAATCCTCCGAAAAACAGCACATACAGAGTCTGAAGCCACTGTACAGTTGCTGCCCCAATATGGAACTGCTCCTGAATAGAAGGAATCGTTAAATTAATAATGGCAATATCCAAAGCCTCTACGAAAGTCCCTACCGAGGCTAATATCAATATTAGATTTTTCCTTGTACTCATGTATTCAAATTTCCTGCAAAATTAATTTTTAAAGAACATATGTAAAAATTATACCTTAAATTTGGAACAAATTTACTTTTAAAGTAATTTTAAAAGAACAAAATGCCTATACCAATCAATAACAGGCTTAAAAAAAGAACAAATGACTGCAGAACATTATACTCCCGACGAAAAAGACCTTTCTATCCTCCGTATACTTCAGAAGGATGCCAAAATGAGCGTGCGTGATATTTCCGCCAGGATCAATCTAAGCCCCACTCCTACCCATGAGCGTATCAAACGAATGGAAAAGCTGGGAATTATCAAAGAATACACAGCTGTTGTTGACCGTAAAAAGGTAAACAAAGGGATGATGGTGATCTGCATGATCGCCCTGAATGTCCACAATAAGAAAACGGCCGGAAAATTCATTGAAGAGGTGGGGAAGCTGAAAGAGGTGGTAGAGTTTTATAACATCAGTGGTGATTTCGATTTTATGCTCAAAATCCTGGCCCCGAATATGGATGATTTCCATGATTTTTTTGTCAATAAACTGTCTGAAATTGAAGGGATCGGGCAGACGAAAAGTATTTTTGTGATGAACAGTATTAAGGAAAGCGGGCAGATTTTATAGGTTGTCTGAGTTTTTTATCTCTCGCAGATTTAGCGGATTACGGAGATGATTGTGAATATTGATAAGATGTTTATGTCTGTGTTTGTGTTTAATTTTTTTTGCATATTTATTTTGGAACTTTGCATAGCACTACACATTAAAAAGATCTGCATAATCCGTTAAATCTGCGGGATAATCATTCAGCATCTATCAGAAACAATTAAGATTCTTTTAATAAATTTGTTTAAACATTTTTGTTGGAAAATCGCAAAGGCGCAAAGTTTTAATCTGTATGGATGTTTTCAGGCGCAAGAAAATCAAAGATTTTCAGCAAAAACTCTATAATAAAATGTTAGAAATTTTATCGCAGATAAAATCTTTGCGCCTTAAAACGTCTTTTATAATATCATTTGCGCCTTTGCGATTGGCCAGCTATATAAAATATAAGTTTAAACAGATTTAATATTTAAATATTTTCCTTCTGCTACAGATTGAGTATATTGTATTGACATTTAAAATTACAGAATATGCCCTGGAATCCTGACGTTTACAATCAGTTTAAGAATATCCGTTTCAAACCGTTTTATGATCTTGCAGCGCTTATCACCGACGAAAAAGAGATGAAAGCTGTAGATCTCGGCTGCGGAACAGGTGAACAAACAGCCATCCTTACCGAAAAATTTCCGGATGCTGTCTTTACGGGAATTGATTCTTCCCCCGAAATGCTTGAAAAATCCAAAGCCCTGGAAAATGAGCGGCTTCATTTCAGAATGGCCACAACAGAGGAAGTGCTGGAAGCTGACGAAAGCTGGGATCTTATTTTCAGTAATGCAGCCCTGCAATGGTCTGATGATCACCCGAAACTGTTTCCAAAGCTGATCTCTAAGCTTAAATCCGGCGGGCAGCTAGCCATACAGATGCCCTACCAACCGGGAAATATACTGAATAAGATTCTTTTTGAGCTGGCAGGTGAAGAGCCTTTCCATATTCAGCTTAATGGATGGAACCGCCCTTCTGCCGTACTTACAGTCGACGAATATGCACAGATTTTGTTTGACAGCGGGCTTGAGGATCTGGATTTATCACAGAAGGTATACCCTATTATTGCGGAGGACCACGAAACTTTGTTCAATTTTATCTCCGGATCTGCTTTGATTCCTTACCTGGAAAGGCTTAATGAAACCCAGCAGAAAACCCTCACAACCGAATTTAAACAGCGTATTGCAGCAAATTTTTCGAATCTTCCTGCTATGTATGCTTTTAAAAGAATTCTGATGTATGGACGGAAAAAATAATAGCTGTCTCTTAGCAGCAGGAAAAAAAATTTTATAGATAGATAGATAGATAGATAGATAGATAGATAGATAATGGACAGAATTCCCTATTAACAGGGATTTACGAAGTAATTAGATATTACAAATAAAGTCCATAGATATTTAATATAATACAGCAATCATCCTTTATCATTGATTTTAAATGAATTAATTAATATTTAAAATCACTTAAAGGTGATAAAAAAATATTTCGGATCATAATATTTCATAAATTAGTGATAACTAAAAACCATCAAAATTCAAAATTTATGAAAACATCATTATTATCCATGAAAAATGGCTTGGCTGCAGCTATGATGCTGTTAACAGGAATCGCTAATGCACAGCAATGGCAAGTTACCGGAAACTCGGGAATTACCCCGGCCAATTATGCAGGTACTGTAGATTCAAGGCCCTTTTATCTGAGAACCAACGGAGCGACTTCCAACCCGGGACAAGCCATCCTGAATGAAGCAGGCTCGTTCATCGTTGATGCGACAAACAACTCCAATGTAGCGAAAGTAAAAGGAAGTATCGTAATCGGTATTTCTAATATTCTGGGCTCGCAGGCCAGCAGTTCCCTGGTGAGCGGCTGGGGAAATGACCTCAGTAATGGCGGAGGTGCCAATCTCGTGAGCGGACAGGATAACGTTGTCCTGAATAATGCCGGAAAATCGGTAGCACTGGGCTGGAAAAACATCATCAGAAACCAAAACCAGTTTGCATTAGGGGTAGGCATTGATCTTAAGGATGTGTATTCCGGGGGATTCGGAATAGATCTGGCGGCTACCGGAAACCGTTCTTTTGTGATAGGTTCGGGAACCGGAGGGACAAAACTTACGAATAATATCCCTTCATCCATCATGTTCGGTTTGTCGCCTACATCAACCATGCTGATCAAGGATAAAAGTGTAGGGATTCTTACACTCTCTCCCACTGCCAATTTCCATACAGTAGGAACGGTAAGGCATGAAAATCTGCCTACAGGAAGCGGACTAGCATTGGTGGTAGATGCCAGTGGAAATGTAATGGTCTCCAACACGGCACTGAATAAAATGGGTGCGGCTTCAGAAGAAAAAATCCAGCAGATGGAAGAGCGTATCAAAAATCTTGAAAACACGGTAGAAGAGCTTAAGCAAATGCTACTGAATAAAGGAACCTCATCTGTTACTTCGTCTTCAGACGGAGCCAGACTATCCCAAAACGTTCCCAACCCCACCAAAAACGGAACGAGCATCAGCTATTACCTTCCAAAAAATGCCCAAACAGCATCAATAGAAATTTACAATATCTCCGGCCAGCTGGTAAAATCCCTCCCTTTACGTGAGAGAGGAAGCGGCACGATCACTCTTTCAGGTTCAGAACTGCAATCCGGTACGTATGTCTATAAAATGACAACAGACGGAAAAGTGACAGATTCTAAAAAAATGCTTATCCAGGATTAGATTCTTGATATATTTTTTTCAAAAAACGGCTGAAGAGGATTCTTCAGCTGTTTTTGTGTCATTTAAATCTTAATTTTAACCTGAGTTCAGGATAAGGCATTTTTTTAATGTTATCAAGGAAATTGGAAGCTGGAAAAATGAAATTACTAAGGGCGAAAGCATAATTGCATGACAGTTTTATGAGGAGTATCCTTTTCAAGGTTTAAAACCTTGAAAAGGATACCAACAGTGCTTCAGCCCTTACTCTTCCAGTTATTAGTCTTATCATATTAATTTTCTTAACCCGAACTCAGGTTAATTTATCAATATTTATATATCCTGGGTCCTCGTAAAGGGTAAATCAATTCCCTGCATATACATTTGTCTATATGTTGTTGATGATCTTACTGTTTTTTTATCAATTAAAGCTAAATTCACAGTACAGTCTTCAAACGGATCCTCAATAGTAGTATCGGGATCCTCATATTGAATAAGTTCCGGCAGGTTTTCGGGATAAATAAAATAAGCAGGAATCAACCGATCATCATCAATACCGAGTTCATCATACACTTTACGTAATCTCGTATATCCTGCTAACTGCCTTGCATCATCCATAGAAGGATTGCCGTGCTTATATCTGGGTTTGTATTTTGCATCAACTACCGCTTTTATGGTAGGGCTATTGATGATAAAATCCAATTCCTGTTTATTGAATTTATTATGATATTTAACTTCATCTTTTCCGGGGAATTTTTTCCGCAATTCCTTGAAAACATATAATTCAAACAGCTTACTCATATCTATCCAAAAAGGCGGATGCATACATTTTTCTCTCTTTGAGTTTCGGGATATATTATAGTCCTGAAGCGCAAGTATCTGGTTACCCAGCTGAATGGCTAGGTTATAATTTTTATAAAATGGATTTTTCTCTTTATATTTAAGACTGGTAAAAGATCTTTGGCTAACCTGCTGAAATCCTCCCATACAATATCTCATTATCTGAGACAAGCTGTCTTGAATAGGCTGATGGGGTAGAAAATCATCTAAACAGGAAGCTATACGGGTCATTACAAATTTCAAAAACTGATTTATTTCTATATCATTTCCGAAATTCTGAAATTTACACACCGTTTTTGTAAATCTGTTTTTCAGTATGTTCTGCCTGATCTGCTGTCCTACTAAAACTTTTCCTTTTACTTTATTGTTTAGGTTTTCTTCAACGTCATAGTAAGACTTCTTAAGACCTTTTTTCACAATATCTTTGGTAACGGAAAGAAACTGAGCAATTAAAAATGGGGTTAAGACCGGCTGCAAATGGTTTTCTATTTCAATCCATTCATCATCAAATTTTGTAGTGACAAGATTCTCAAGATGTTCAAAGTTTTCAGGTTCTTTCAGCGCCTCAAGCAACATTTCAATATAGTTTATTTGCTGTTTCACGTTATTGAGCTTAGGCTCTATATAAACAGGAAATCCAAGCTTAGGCAAACGGTCCAGACCTATAAAATATGAAGATGAAATACTGCAAAGATATTGAGGATTTTCATTTTCTTTATTCAGCGACACCTCAACACACTGTCTTTTCTGATGACTGTCAAAATAGATTGTATCCTGAGGAACGTCCAGATCATAATACCCTTTCCAGTCTTTAAGTCTCCGGAAAACTTCTAAATGATCCCGATTATAATATTCAAAATGTTCTGAAATATGAAGCATAATTTAAAGACTTCCCGTCAGGTTGTTAATTTTTTCTATTGCAGATTCTTTTAATATGCCATCTCTTACATATTCTAAAAGGATGGGCTTAATTTCATATATCAGACGCATCTCCATATTTGCTTCCGGTTCTTCCGGTTTTATAAAATATGAATGGCCCAACCAAACATCTTTAGGTTCGAAGTCAGAGGAAAGATATTCTGATCGTAAAATTTCTATCCCTGAATAATCTTCTTCAGGATTATAATCTTTCACAAATAATTGGGATACTTCTGTAAATAATCCGACATCAAATCTATCCTGCAGTTCAGGACTCAAATCTTTTGGAAGTACATCTGCAAATGCAAATCTTCTCCGGATGGCATAATCTATGTGTCCCACGCTCCTGTCTGCAGTGTTCATAGTTCCAATGATATACAAGTTAGGAGGCAGGATCAGCCTGTTATCTTCATCTTCTATTCTATACATGCTTTCCGCTTCTTTTCCCCGGTATTCCAAGGCATAGATCAATTCACCCAGTACAGAGGAAAGATTGGCCCGGTTAATCTCGTCTATAATAAGCACATAGTTTTTCAAAAGCGTTTTTTCAACCCGAGATACCTGAGGCTGATAAATTTTCTTAAAAGCCCTGTATTTCTCAACTACTTTTATAAAATAGGTAGAGTGCTGTCTTGTTAATTCTTCTACATCAGACATCCTTTTAATATCCTGCCTGGTCTCCGCACCATTTTCTATAATTTTTCTGAGTTCGGTATACTTCATATTCAGGCCTTTTTGATGCGCAACCCAATTGTCTCCTCTATATTTAAAACGGGTTTCATCAGCTGAAAACAGATATACAGCATCAGTAATTATATATTTATGCTCTTCATTCTGAGCCATTTCATCTTTTACGGCCTCAATAAAAGCATCGAATATATCATCCTCATCATCAGTAACCTCATATTTGCTGTTCTGTGATGCTTCATAATTGTGAAGAGCACGGGCAGCAAATTTTCCTAAAATCTTATTTTCAGCTTTATATAATATGCCATCTCCTTCGTCATTGGGTTTGGATACAATGCCTCTTACAAAGTCTTCGTAGGTATAGGAAGGATGAAATTGAATCAGCTTAATCTCGTTGGCGTTTTTATGCAGTTTTTTTAATATAAATTTTGCAGAAGCTATTTCATAAGGATCCTGACTATTTTTATTCTGAGGTTGAATATTGTTCTTAATCTCTTTAATACGTCCCAAAATTTTCGAGAAAGTGGCATGATTAGTATCTTTTGCTCCTGAAGAGCTTAAATGCACTTTGGTATCATCTGTACGGGCAACTGTATAATAATCTTCCCTGCCGCTTGCATTTGGAAACTTTTCACCTTCAATCAGCAGGTTTCTGATATCTTCTTCCGTCAGTTCACTTTTGTTGGAACCTGTTATTAGTTCTGCTATTTCTTTGGCCAATTTCGTTTTTCCTGTTCCAGGAGGACCTTGCAGGATAATTTGTTTTTTATATTGAAGCAGTTTTTTTATTTCATCCATCTTTTTATGTTTTAAAGAATTGTTATAGTAAAGATTAATATTCTGAATTATTTTTTCATTGTGAATTTGAGCAATACCCTTTATATAGTCAAATGTAAAATCACTATCTATGGGAATAATTTCAGCATCATAGTAGAAAAGATTGTCTTCGTAAGGCACATCTTTTTCAGCAAATTCATTTTCAACATGCGGCAGTTCATATATTGATTTGCGGAATGATTTTGTTTTAGCGATAGCCAGGGGAGTAAAACCATCGGTAAGAAGTACAAGATTTCCATTGCCAAAGTCTTTATTAATCCAGCTTATCACAATATTATGCTTAAGCAGTACATCATAAAAGAGAGGAAGACCCTGATTTTTTTTGCCCCATCTGCATCCTAATTTCCAATATGTCATTTCAATGCTGGTATTAGTTGCTTTTTGTGGCGAAAAGCAGCGTTATCATGTTTCGATGATGAAAGGTAGGCCGAAGGAATATCCGGTGTGAGTAATATAATCATGGTTAATATTTATTGCCCACAAGTATACCAAAAAAAATTAATTCCTCATTACGGGAAACCACTAGTTTATAAAAAAATTAGCTCAGCATAATTCCGTAACTGCTTATCAGTATTATGCTAACCAGCTACAGTGGGTTTATATAGCTGCCATTGCTGCTGTTTAAGTGCCTTCACCCGGTCCGGAAATGCCCGGAATCGCTTATATAAGTATCTGAGGGCGGTTTAGGAAGTACCGGGAGACACTTCACTAAATGGTTTCAGGGTGTTTTGAAATGCCTGGACCCCCTTGGGTAAGGGGGTCCAGGTACTTGTATAAATGGGTCCGGAAAGTTAGTGACCGGCCTCCGGCACTTCTGTAACCGGCTTAAGCCTTATCAGGACCTGCCGGAGGCGGTGTAGAAGTGGCTGCAGTGGCTGATGTGACAAAGAACTGCCTCATATCTTCATAAATTACATTGGTTCCGGGAACATTTTCCCCTGAAAGAAATTTTATATTCCTGTAAAATGTAATAGCGTTGTGATAGTTATCGTGATCCAGCAGCACTTTGGTATCGGACAGCTGCTCGGTTAAGGAGCTGATGCGCTGCAGCCGGTTCTCTATCTGTTCTCTTGCTGCAAAATCTTTATCGAACTCTGTTTTATCCAGAAAGTTGGGGACAAACTGGGGGTACTGCTCCATATAGCTTTTCGCTTTGTTTACAAAAAGCTTATTCTGCTCTGCAATGCTTCCGTACTGCTGTCTTTCTTCGGGGATAAGGTTGATTGTTTTTCCTGAAAAAACTGCTTCAATAGTCTGCAATGCGGTATCCAGGTTTGACAGCTCTTCACTGGAAAAGTTTAAACTGATTAAATTGTCTAATGCCATGATTGTGTGTTTTTGGTTGTTAATACATTCAAATATAGGGAGTATAAACCATTTAAAAATAAGCAGTTATCAATTTTAAGAGGCTCATTAATCAAATAATAAAAAACAAATAATGGGTTTTTATTTTTGCGGTTTTTTAATGAAAAAAATTAGGAATTAAAGAGGAAAATCAAAAACTCAGAAAAACCATATTCTGATACCCTGCGGATTTCCGTAGCTGAACAGAATCTTAGTGGCTGTTTAAATTTATAAATCCCGTTGATTGGGCAGATTACGCAGATTTTTATAACGAAATAAATCTCCTATGTGCGGGAGGAACAGGTTTCTTTAGTCATTATTTCTGCATCATAATTGTATTGAATACAATTTAAACAGGCCCTTAGCGATCATAAAAAAACAGCTCCATTGAAGCTGTTTTTTTATGATATGATCTGTATTTCCGAAGAAAGAGGATTATCTTTTGGATTTAAGGGTTTTTACTTCCTGTTTAAGTGACTCAACTTGTTCTTTCAGAATTTTAATGTAATCTTGTAAGTTGTCCATGATAGCATTTGGAATATTATAATACTGCTCGTAATAGTTTCCTGCATTAGCATTATCATTAAGGGTAAAGTTCTCATTATTTACTCCACTTAAATTTTTATCTTCTCTAATGTCTTCTACCGGGACCTCTAATGCTCTAGCCAGCTTTTCCCACTCATCGTCAAAGATCCTTACTCCACCACTCTCCTTTCGGGAATAGTTGGAAACGTCTGTTGCAATGATGTTAGACATATATTCCTGTGTGAAGCCTTTTTGCTTTCTTAGATTTCTTAGCTTTTCCATAGTCATGGGCGTGTGTTTTTACAAATATAGAGAAAAATTGGTTTTGGTTTTACTAAAGTCTGAATATAAAACTCACTATCAAGTTGAGCTTATATTAGTGTCAAACCTCTTTAAAATAATGGTATAATTTTCAGAAGAAATTTATCGAGTTTAATGGTTTTGTATTTAGCTAATAATATTAATGTTTATGTAAAAAAAAATTAATTGTAAAAATATCTATAAGCAATTGCATCTTTCAACTTAAGCCCATTACTTAGAAGCTCTGCGTACAAAATAATACCCGTCTTATTAAAAAGCTCTAATGCAACCTTTTTCAACGCTCTTTCTAATCTATTCCTGTTTAAAAATATAGTGTTATCATAATTTTTACGCATATGTCGCCATAATTTCCTGTAATTTACATACTGATCATTTGCCAACCCTATTTTAGTTATTTCATCTTGATATTTTATAGAAAAAATGTAACCATTATCATTATAAGAAAATTCTTTTTTTACATTTACCTCAAAAACAAAAGGTCTTATTTCTTTTGTATCTCTTGTATTATTACACAGCTTACAGCAAGCTAATAAATTATAATAAGATATGTCATGAGGTAGGTTATCCAAAGATGAAGTTGGAATATGCCTCGTCATAACATCAAAATGAATCTTTTCTGTACATTTTACTTTATAATTAGAAAAGATATTATGTGACTGAGGATTGTTTGGATATAAGTGCTCAATAGTTGAAGAATCGTTTTTCTCTAACTCTTTGAGACAATAACAACAAAGACTATTTTGCTCATCAATCAATAAACCCTTAATCGTATTTTTAAAATTTATTGAGAATCCACTATAATTGTACTTCGTATAATTATGTGCTGAAATATTCCATTTGTGTGTTTCAAATTTAATATATTCGGGATAAAATATAGCTTGATGTTTTTTATTAATAAATTCCATAATCTATGATAATTTATTTTGAATAAATTTAGGTATATCGCCTTTAAATAAATCTCTTATTTTATTGAAATATTCGTTGGCTAATTTTTTATCTTCATCTTTTAAAAATTGATACGCATTTATATAAGTATCTAAAAGTTTATCTGATATATCAACTCCCATCACATTTAAAAGATTAGAATTATAGTCCATCGTATATAGGTTTTCAAGCACTTCATCAGAATATTTGCCATGATCTCTTTCTAATTGTATAACTTTAGTTGCTTCTTTATCTGCAAAAAAATTACTTAATATAATTGGAGAATGAGTTGTTATTATAAACTGTAATCCTGGAAAAGTTTTTCTAAACCTCTCCACAACTGTCTGTTGCAAACTCGGATGTAAATGAAGTTCCAATTCATCAATTAAAACCAAACCATCAAAATTTTCCGTTTTCCCGTTTAGAATATACCATCTATAAGCAATATCATATACAATATGTATTAACCTTTGATAACCCATCGGTAATGATTCTTCATTATACATTCCTTCATTAAAAGAATCTTCTTTACCAAAATTAAAGAAAAGATATTCTTCTTTCTCTGTTCTTCTTTTTTTGATGTCAAAAAGGATTAAATCATCAGCATCAAATTCATTAACTCTGGAAAAAAACAGCATTAACCTTTCTGTTACAAAATCAAACTCTTCTTCAAACTTCCATGTCTGTGAGTTTTTTCTTTCTTTACTTAATTGTAATCGATTTTGTAGAGAAATAATCTGTGCATCCAATGTCGCAAAATCATGAGTACTAAAATTGGATCTTCTTGATTGTAATGATTCGATGTCTTTAATTAAATCTGATATAGTCTCAGTATCTTGCAAAATTTCATTTAAAATATATTTTGTACGGAGAAACCAAGATGACACTACACTTCCATCACTATTCCAAAGAAAATACCCTGCATCTCTTGGAATAACATTAGACTTTGTAATTATTCTATTGAAGCTATTTACAACAGCATTTCCTGTCTTTTTTTTATGCGGATAGCAATCACCATAAAAACCTAATAAAGGTAATTGTGATGTAGCCTTTAGATGATGGGTTTCAAATTTCTTTTGAGCATTCTTATATAACGCAGAATGAATCTTACCTTTGTATTTATCTTTAAAAAACCTCCAGCTTAGTTCCTTATTATCAAAAATAACATCATATTTAATATTAGTAGGCCACATAAAACCTTCTCCATTCTCTATAAAAGTTGTATCCCAATCATTTAAGCCTTCTACTTTATTACCATTATTCTTAATGAGTTTATTACCTTCTACATTAGAGAAAATAAATGTCATCCCCTTTCTAATCGCACTTAAAAGAGAAGACTTACCCGTACCATTTTTACCAATAATAATAGTACAGTCAGAACCAAAATGAAAATCATTGTCCTGATAACATCTATAGTTTTGCAGTTTAACAGATTTTAGTTTCATAGACTACTATTTAAGTTTAGACTTTTCAAATGTATTAAAAGTCTGGTATTTATAATTGTTAATTATTTTACGGTTATCAAAGATAAGGTTAAAGATTTTCAGCGACAAATAAGTATTATAATTCCGTTAATTATAAAAATCAATATCCCCACTACAACCCCTTCTTCCCCTCTATCCAATACGCCTGCGATCTGATACATTTCCCATCCACGCCCTTCGCTTTAAGAAACTTCCGGATTACAGACATCGTATTTCCGTTTCCTGTAAGATAGAAAACCGCTTCGTTGTTGTAAATGGCTTGTTTTTCTTCTTGTAAAAACTCCTCCAAAACTTCCATAGTGCTCTGAATGTCGTTTTTGGGAGCATGATATCCGTACAGTCCTAATTCTTTCAATGCGGCAGGCTCTTCAAGTTCATGAAGACAGACAAATGTACCGCCGATCTCCTCGGCCGCTTCTTTGATGGAAAGGGAACTCCCTAAGGAAGTTTCATCGCCTATGGAGAAATGAATTTCTGCGTTGGGTTCAAAAAAACGCTTTCCCCTTGGTAGTAAAATTTTTGTAGTGTCACCTACTGAAAGACTATTGGCAAAACTGCTTCCCACAGAACCGGTATCATGAAGATGAAATATCACATCGAAAGTCCCAGCCTGCTTATTAAAATTGAAAGGTGAATAATTCCGGTAATCCCTCTCGGTAACCCTTATTCCTATCGCATACGCAGGTTCGAAATGAACATCTTCCAGGTCGGAAGCAAACCGGATAAGGCGAAGATCTGTTGAAAGGTTTTCTGTATGAATAACGGTGCATTCTTTAAATTTTGAGGACATGACATTTTCTAAAGTGTCATTGATCCATTTTGGTAAGCTTGGCATAAAAAATTTTAATGCAAAGGAAGCCGCAAAATGAATAGGGAACGATAGCCATATCAGGGAATTAATTGGACAATTCGCGGTTTACCCTCTCTTCCTGTTTTTGTCCCGGAATTGCGATGCCGGACAGCCTTCCGTCTTAGAAAATAAGCGGGAAAAGTACGTATGATCGCTGTACCCCAATTCGTACGCAATTTCTTTTACGCTAAGCTGGGTGAAAGATAAGAGCCTTTTGGCTTCTATCAATACTTGCTGGTGGATCCAGTACTGTGCAGATCTCCCCGTTACCTCTCGGATAACCTCGGTGAGATAACCCGGTGAAATATTCAAAAGGCCGGCATAGGCTGATGGACTTTTCATGGTTTTAAATTCTTTCCTTACAAGGATTCTGAATTTTCTGGTCAGCTGGGCGGCACGGCTTTCACCGGATGCTTCCGTATGGTTTACGCCTAAAAAAATAAGAGTAAACAAGCCTGTAAAAGCATTCACTAATGACCGGACAACAAGAAATCCCTCTTTGCTGCCCAGCATTTCTTCTGTACAGGACATCTGAAGGATTCCGGCACAGGCATTGAGCTTTTCAGTCCAATTTTCATCAATGGAAACCGGATGTATGTCAACCAAAGATTCCTCAAAAACCGACCGCACGGCGTCTGAAAGCAGATCTGCCTCCACTGCCATAAACCATCCCGTGACCTCTTCAACCAGAATTCCCTCGTGAACCTGTCCCGGAAGCAGAAAAAAAACGGAAGTACTACACATCTCTATCATCTTGAAATCAACCATCATTCCGGCTCTTCCACTTTCCAGAAATGCAAAAATATAATGGCTGTCCCGGTGAATCCCTTTATCGAAAAGATAGTCTTCCGCACTCATAGTGCGGCTTTCAATTCTTTCGATCAGGATACCATGCCGGGTAATGCTGTTTAAATCGTAAGTGGGAATGGTCTGTTTCATATTTTGGAATCGGTTTACAAAATTATTTATTTCCGGATACAGTTTGAAAAAAAATGCTTCATTCTAATTTATTTTAAAAGAAGAGGGGGTTTAAATTTTTAAAATCCCGCTGATTGGGCAGATGATGCAGATTTTTATAACGGAATTTGTTTAATTTTTCTTGTTGGACAATCGAAAAGGCGCAAAATTTTTTAAACTGTATGGATGTTTTCAGGCGCAAGAAAATCAAAGATTTTCAGCAAAAAATCTGTAATAAAAAGTGAGAAATTTTATCTCAGATAAAATCTTTGTGCCCCTGCGATTTTCCAACTATAAAATATAAGTTAAACAGATTTACCAAATAAATCTGCGTAATCTGCCAGATCTGCGAGAGAGAAAACATGGTATTACTCAAATAACATGCAATAAAATAAGTCCGGTAGCGGGATTTTGCTATTTTTGTATTCCCGGAAGCGGGATATTTCTGCTTTTCCCAGGATAACGATACAAAAACTATGAACCGAAACCAGATGCCGACCATTAAACTGTACAGGAAAAAACACGATGAAGGAGATCAATGCTGTCTCAAAAATACCTTCTCCTATCTTCAAAACATTCAATACACCTGCTTTTAAGGACTGAAGAATAAAATATTCCGGTTCAGGATGCGATATATTTTTCAATGTCAGTAATATCGTTTGATTTTTTACGTTTGACAGTAAACCGCAAACCATTTTACCTAACATTAAAAGTTTTATTCATCTAATTTTTTTCCTTAAATCAACTTAAATATTCTATTTGGCAGATTTTTACTCCATTAAAATTTTAAACTCAAATGCAAAAATTGTTTTTTAAAACTGCCGTCACCGCCGCTGTACTCTGTTTCAGCTCCATGGCGCTGGCGCAGCAGAAATACTCAGTAAGCGGTACTGTGAAGGACCATAAGAATGGCGAACTGCTGATCGGGGTTACCGTAAAAGTAAGCGAAGATCCGTCTATCTCTGTGGTTGCCAATGAATATGGCTTTTACTCACTGTCGCTTCCTGAGGGAAGTTATACAGTGATCGTTTCGTATCCGGGTTACCGTGATTTTGAGCTGCCTGTAAAGGTTGAGCAGAATACAAAGCTGGACCTGCCGCTCGATCAGGAAGAAAAAGGGGATGAAAAGGTGGGAAAAATTGATGAAGTCGTTATTTCGGGGATCAAAAAGGATAAAAACCTTACCTCGGCCCAGATGGGAACTGAAACTTTAAGCATCAAGAATATAGAAAAGCTGCCGGTTTTATTCGGGGAAAGGGATGTCATGAAAACGATACAGCTTTTACCGGGAATCAAGAGCAACGGGGAAGGAAGCAGCGGATTCAGTGTAAGAGGCGGAGCTACGGACCAGAACCTGATCTTACTGGATGAAGCGCCTGTTTATAACGCTTCGCATCTATTGGGATTTTTCAGTACGTTCAACAGTGATGCACTGAAAGATGCCAGCATTATCAAGGGAAACAGCCCTGCCCAGTACGGAGGACGGCTTTCTTCTGTGATGGACGTTAAGATGAAGGATGGGAACAACAAGGATTACAATGTGAATGGAGGCATCGGGCTGATCAGCAGCAGACTGAGTGTGGAAGGCCCTATTCAGAAGGAAAAATCTTCATTTATCGTTTCGGGAAGAAGAACATATGCCGACCTGTTTCTTAAAACAAGTGATGAGTATAAGGACAGTAAGCTGTACTTTTATGATCTTAATCTGAAAGCCAATTATCAGATCAATCAAAACAACCGCCTTTATCTGTCCGGGTATTTCGGAAGAGATGTTCTGGGATTGGGCGATACGTTCTCCACAGACTGGGGAAATACAACCGCTACACTGCGTTGGAACAGCATCATCAGCAGTAAGCTGTTTTCCAATACTTCATTAATTTACAGCAATTATAATTACAAAATCAGCCTGAAAAGCAACAATAATACTTTTGGGTTAAATTCCCAGATCGAGGACTGGAATCTTAAGCAGGATTTTACGTGGTTTGCCGGAAACAAGCATTCGGTACGTTTCGGGCTTCAGTCTATTTACCATACGATCACCCCGAGCAGTGCTTCCGGTACGAGTGTGAGCAGCTTTCCGAGAAATCCTAGAAAGTCATGGGAAAATGCGGTGTATATCAATGATGATTTTAAAGCCACTGATAAACTGACCGTAAATTATGGCTTAAGGCTTTCTACCTTCAGTATTTTAGGCGGTGATACCTATAATACGTATGACAACGGAGTGATTACAGACAGCAGGTTTCTGGAAAAGGGAAAATTCGGGAAGACCTATTTTAATCTGGAGCCGAGAATTACTGCCAATTACCGTATCAATGAGGTAAGCAGCATCAAGGCAGGATATTCCCGCAATACGCAGAACCTCCATCTTCTGAGCAACAGCAGCAGCGGAAATCCTACGGACCAGTGGATAGGAAGCAGCTACAGCGTAAAACCTGAAATAGCCGACCAGATCAGTGCCGGATACAGCAGAAACTTCAACAACAACAATTATGAACTGAATGCGGAGATCTATTATAAATCCATGCAGAACCAGATCGACTTTAAAAACGGTGCCCAGATCACGTTTGATACGGCAGCAGATGTAGAAAGTGAATTGCTGTACGGTAAAGGAAGAGCCTACGGACTGGAACTGATCGCCAAGAAGAAAAGCGGAAGACTGACGGGATGGATCTCCTACACTTTGTCTAAAACGGAACGTAAAATAAACGGGATCAACGATAATGACTGGTATAATGCCAGAATGGATAAAACCCACGACATTTCTATCGTTGCCACTTACGAGCTGAATAAAAAATGGTCTTTATCCGGATTATTCCTTTACAGTACAGGAAATGCCGTTACCTTCCCTACCGCAAAGTATGAGCTGAACGGGCAGACCATATTCCAGTACAGCAGCAGGAATGCAGACCGTATGCCTGCCTACCACAGGATGGATCTGAGCGCCACCTATGAACCGGAATCCACCAAACGTTTCAAAGGTTCCTGGTCATTTGGCATTTATAATCTCTACGGCCGTGAAAATGCCTACACGATTACGTTTGAAGACAATCCGAACAACCCGGGAACAACGCGGGCTATGCAGACTTCACTGTTCCGCTGGGTACCCAACATCACTTATAATTTCAAATTTTAGATCATGAAGAATATCATTTTTATCATATTATCGCTGTTTTTACTAACTTCCTGTGAAAAGGAGATCGATCTTGACCTGGATGACAGGAGTGGAAACATCGTCATAGAAGGCAATATAACGAACCAGCCGGGACCTTATACTGTAAGAATCACGAAGTCCGTAGCTTTTACCCAAAGCAACCAGTACCCTGCAGTTACCGGTGCACAGGTTGTTTTAAGTGACAATACGGGGCAGACAGAAACCTTACAGTATGTGGGTGACGGAAATTATATAACTACAGCTTTTGCCGGGGTGACGGGCAGAACATATACCCTGAAAATACAGGCTGAAGGAAAACAGTATACAGCGCAAAGCACAATGCCCGAAGTTGTCAACCTTGATGGCCTGATGCAGGATTCTTTTACTTTCGGGGGCGAAACTACCTATACTCTTTTACCGGTTTTTACTGATCCTGCAGCGCTGGGCAACCGCTATCTTTTCAATTTTACGATTAACAGTATGTCCAAAAAAACATTTGAAGTATTTTCTGACAATATTAATAACGGATTGGTTAATCAAAGACCTTTATTCCTTCCGAATGAGGACACGGATGATGATCCCACCGACCATAAGGTAGTGCCCGGAGATACTGTTTATGTAGAAATGCAGTCTATTGACCATACTATATTCACCTATTATTCTGCTCTCCTGGAGATTTCAGGGGACGGCGGAGCCGGCGGGGGTGTTACTCCTTCCAATCCTCCAAGCAATATCAATAACGGTGCTTTGGGCTATTTTTCGGCGCATACGGTGCAGAAAAAAAGTATTGTGATTCAGTAGATTATTATAATCAACCTGTATAAAAAGGCTATTCCTAATGATTGGAGTAGCCTTTTTTTAGCTATACCATTAAAATTATCTGAATTTCTCTTAATCTGAATTTGGAGTAAGGATAAAGTAAATACAATGACAGACAAGGATTTATAAAGTATTCTGTTGATTTTTAAGTTAAACAAAGCCGTTTCACTTAAGTAATACATGGGAGATATTCCGTAATTTTTTCTGAAAAGGTTTATCCGGGCTGATTTGGTGTAATTCACGTTTACAGAATTACAAAAAACGCCTGAACAAATTAATAAATAACTGATAAACAAATAATTAATTTTAATAGGTATTTCTACCGAAGGTGATTTTTGGTTGTTTACACTCTAAAATCCGGATCTTTTTCTTCGTTCCTTTGAATTGTTCAATAAGTAAAGATTTACAAAACCAACCAAAAAACAAAACTATGGAAACAATTCAAATTACAAAAACCGAAGTAGGCTTCAAAGATCCGTTCGAACGCGTTATTTCAACAGCAAAAGCAGGAGGAGAAGCCAAAGAGTCTTATTCCATTGAAGTGGCAGGAGAAGGACAGCTTACAGGGCTTTCCTACACTATACCGCCATTCACTCAGGGAAGAATCACAGCTTCTCTTCAGATATCTGCGATGTCCAGCCAGGATGTAAGAAATCTGAATGACCTGGCAATAAGCATGCTGAATGCCACCTACAAGGAAGAGGTTAAAGAATACGAAAAAACATCGGCAAGTGCCAATCTGTCTGTCTGGACCTGGTTCTTCGGCGGCGGCGGTGCTTCTGCTTCTTATGAAAAAACAAAGGAATCTATGAAATCCAAAGGGCTTACGGAAGCTCAGATCACAACATTAATGGATGCTTTTCTTGAAAAGGCAAAGCAGATGTCTACTGTAAATATTGACTTCTACGTGAATAATTCAGCCAATGACTTTTCCGTTTCGGGTGACCTGTTTCTGTATACTGTTTCGGGAACGATCAAAACTGAAAAAGGAACGTCGCAGTACCGTATGCTGGCCGACCAGGCTTCTGCAGGCAACCCTCCTCCATCAGGCGGCGGAGCTCCTTCTTCGGGAACCATTAAACTGAACTAACTATAAGTTTATATAAGATGATTAAAATCCGGAACGGTTTCACCGTTCCGGATTTTAATATAATAAATGCCGTTTTTTAGTAAATGTCTAAATCTGCAATCCTCAATTTAACAGGGAAATCAGCCGGCACCTTCTGTTAACTATATTATAAACAAAAAAAAGACAGAACGGTATCCTAATCTGGATAACCATTCTGTCTGATATTTTCAATTTAAGAAAGTATTCTTAAGAGCTAGGCCACTCTCCTTTGTAAGAAGAAGTTCCAAGATCTATCTGTTCTGCACTGATTACGAAAGTAACATACATACTGTTCTCATCTATTGCATTGAAATCCACTTCATGCTGGATCACGTATCCGTTCTCCCATTTCAAAGTGGTTAATGTACCTTCTTCGTGAGATTTGTTGAACGTTACCTCTCCGCTTGTAGGCTTATATTTTCCGTTCAGAAGACTTTCCAGAATGTCTGATTTTTCAGTAGCTTCCACTGTGATTTTGATAAGAGCATTAGAAGGATCTGATGCTACTCTTCCCGATACATCTGTGGAACGTGATACGCTGTAATTAAGTTTTAGTAATTTCTGCCCTTCACCTCCATTGAATTTTAAGATTCCTCTTGAATTTTTTTCTGCCATGATTGTAAATTTTAATCGTTAATATTTTGTGATCTGGTTTCTATGTCACCAAATATAGAAGTAGTAAACGTATAAAAAAGGGATTTAAGCATTAATCTCAGAAAGTGTAGTACTACTACTACTAACGACCGTTAGGTTTTTTTGCTGCTAAAAATCAAATAATTACCATTAAAAAAAGAATCAGGTTCATTCCGGACGGAACAATTACTTTGATCCGAAATATTTTTTAAGGTCTGAAATATTTTTTATTTTAAGCTCCTGAGACTGTGTCCTGCGCATCATCAGCGCGTAAGAATTGTTAAAACCAAGAGGCTTTAACCACTGAATTCCGTACTGCTTTCCAAATTCCGAATTAACATAGGCATACGTTTTATCAGCGCTTTGACTTACATCTTCAAGGGTTTGCGGTGATGGTTTTAAAAGGACCAGAAGCCCGGTTCCCGTATATTCAGGATAGAAATCAATGGCATCATTCATCAGGGCATCGAAACAGATCTTGGTACCTCCCAGCCCTGTTTTTGTTTCCACTTTATAGTCTGTGTAGCCTTCAATAAGCATTTTATACATTTCTGCAAGAATATACTGCTCACCAAAGATCTTTGAGCCGATCCGCACTGTTCCGGAATTTCCTTTTACTGAATTTTTATATAAATTATTTTTAATTAAAAAGTCTTTTGCAATTTTTTCCGGTGTCTGTTTCAGGTAATCTGATTTATAGTTCAGATCAGTCATAACCGAATCGTTGAATTTACCCGCCAGTTTATTTAATGTTTCTTCCAGTTCAGGAAATTTTTTCAGTGTTTTTGTCTTGATGATCGGTGCAGCATAATACGGCGGAAATATTTTTTTGTCATCATTCAGGACGTACAGATCAAAAGCTTTGATCCTGCCATCGGTAGAATATCCACTGATGAGATCCAGCTCTTTTTCGTAAGCCGCTTTGTACATAATGGCATCATTGACAACCACAGGATTTACATTAAGCCCATACACAGAACGCAAGCCGAGATCCCCATCCTGCCGTCCCATAAATTCAGGCGTAAAACCTGCTTTAATTTTATTCCCCGAAACGGAACTGAATACATAAGCTGCCCCCACAATGATCAGGACCGCAGGAATTATATATTTTAATTTCTGAAACAACCGGTATCCTGATTTCTGTACAATGGCAATACCCTGATCGAGCAAAACAGCCAGCAACGCAGCAGGAATGGCACCGGCCAGGATCATATTGGTATTGTTCAAGGAAATTCCTCCAAAAATAAATTCGCCCAAACCGCCTGCTGCAACAAATGACGCCAATGTGGCTACTCCCACATTGATAACGGCTGCCGTTCTGATTCCCGCAATGATAACGGGCATAGCCAAAGGAAGTTCAACTTTAAAAAGAAGCTTCCGCCTGCTCATTCCCATTGCTGTTGCCGCTTCAATAACGGTGGGACTTACTTCTGTAATTCCTGTATAGGTGTTGCGGATAATGGGTAAAAGAGCGTAAATCAATAAAGCAATAATAGCCGGCCTGGCCCCGATTCCAAAAGCAGGAATCATGAACCCCAACAGCGCGATACTGGGAATGGTCTGCAAAATACCTGCAACCCCAAGCACAGGACCTGAAAACTTCCTTTTCCTGGCAATGAGTATGCCCAAAGGGACACCGATAATAATAGCCAGAATTAATGACAGAAATGTGAGCCCGAGATGCTGTACAACCTGGGTAAGTAATTTTTCCTGCTGCTCAATAATAAACTGCCAAAGACTTTGCTGCGTCATATGATCTGTAATTTTCTGTACTCATTGAATGCCCTGATCAGGGTTTCATAATGTTCTGTATTTCTATGACCGGAACTTAATTTCTGCAAAGCATCCCAGACACCTGTATTTTCAGTAAAACCAAATTCACTGTATGTGTTTTCTGAATTAAGGAAAGTATCCAGGTCTTTCAAAACTGCTGTTTTATATTCAAGCAGAAGCCTGTTTTCTGCAAAAAATTCACTGACAAAATCATTTTGGGGATGATAAAGCATTTCCTTTGGTGTTCCTGTCTGTATAATTTTTCCTTTATCCATAAGACATATCCGGTGTCCCAGCTCGAAAGCCTCCTGTACATCGTGCGTGACCAGTATGATGGTTTTATTTTTAAGCTCCTCCAGTGATTTAAATTCTGAATGAATATCCGCTTTGGTGATGTTGTCCAGTGCACCGAAAGGTTCGTCCATCAGTAAAACGGGTGTATTGGCGATCAGGGCCCTTGCAATCCCTACTCTCTGCTGCTGTCCCCCGCTCAGTTCACCGGGAAACCTTGAAAGCACATCTTCCGAAAGGTGAAGTTTGCCCAACAGTTCATGAGTCCGGTTTTCTGTTTTCTTCCTGTCCCATTTCAATAGTTCCGGAACTACGGCAATATTCTGTTGAATGGTGTAATGGGGAAACAGCCCGGAATGCTGCATCACAAAACCAATTCCCATGCGTAGTTCTTCCGGTTTTTGGTCACGGATATTTTTGCCGTTGATCAATATATTCCCGGAATCTGCTTCTATGAGACGGTTGATCATTTTGAGAGTGGTCGTTTTACCGCATCCGCTTGTCCCCAGAAGCACGAGGATCTCCTGATCATGAGCCTGAAAAGAAATGGTATCCACTGCGGGTTTTCCGTTAAAATTCTTTGTAACTGATTCAACTGTAATCATCGGCAAAAAAATTATTGGGCAAGCCTGATTCCTGTAAACTGCCATTTCAGACTGGCCTGAAAGAAATTACGATAGGTATTTCTGCTGTGTCCGGCAGGTGTTGCCTCGGAAGCCCCGCGCAAAACCATTTGATTGACCATGAATTTGCCGTTGTATTCTCCTACAGCTCCAGCTTCTTTTTTAAAACCGGGATAAGGTAAATAGGCGGAATTGGTCCATTCCCAGCGGCTTCCCCAATCGAAACTGCCGGATGCCGCTTCCCATTCTGCTTCGGTAGGCAGGCGCATTTTTTTCCAGGATGCAAAAGCTGAGGCTTCATAGAAATTGATGTGGCAAACTGCCTCATCCAGGTCTATTTCCTGTAAGCCGTTGAATGTGTAATTCATCCATTTACCGTCTATAAAATGCCAATACAGTGGAGATTTTGCATTATTTTGTTTTACCCAATCCCATCCTTCGGCATGCCAGTGTCTGAAATCGGTATAGCCTCCGGCATTCATAAATTCGAGATATTCTCTATTGGTGACTAATTGATCGGCAATTTCAAAATCATTGAGGTATACTTTATGTCTTTCCAGTTCATTATCGAAGCAGAAGCCTTTACCGTTAAAGCCTATTTCATAGATTCCTTCGGAAAACTTTATCATTTCAGTTTTTCCATAGCTTTCTTTTTTAGGGATAATTTGTTTTTTATAAGCTGGAAAAAGCGGATTGTGCCCTAAGATATATTTAATGTCAGTGATCAGTAATTCCTGGTGTTGCTGTTCGTGATTCAATCCTAATTCCAATAACGTTTCAACAGTTTCAGTCATGAATCTGCTTTGAAGAAAGATTTCCATGTGTTCATCTACATATTCCCGGTATTTGTAGATATCTGAAACGGAAGGTCGGCTTAGGTTTCCACGGTCGGTACGGATTACTCTGGCACCAATGGTTTCGTAATAGCTGTTGAAAACAAAATTATACTGCGCATCGAAAACTTTGTAATCAGGAAAATGGGGAACGAGGATAAAGGTTTCAAAAAACCAGGTGGTGTGGCCCAGATGCCATTTCGGCGGACTTACGTCTACGATGGGCTGTACGACGTAATCTTCGATTTCCAAAGGAGCACATATTTCTTCGGAGTGCTTTCGGATATCCGTATATTTTTTTACTAAATCTGATGTGGTTATATCGGGTGTCATGTTATTTAGTTTTAATAGGTTATAACTTAGGGTTAAATAAATATATTGTTATTTTTTCTTCCTCAGATTATACATGATTCTGTAGGATATGTGTGCTTTTATTCGACACAAAGTTTTATTAATTCTAAGTGTTATTCAGGTAAGCAAATATACTCGCGTTAGCCTAATACTGATTATCCTTATTTACCTGCCAGGCAGTATCTACAAACCAATTTTTTGAGTCCTTAATTTCTCCCAGGTGTTTAAAACCTGATTTTTCTCTTAATTCCTCAATTTTTTCTGTGGAAAATTTCTGTGAAATTTCCATATCAATGAGTTCGTTTTCTTCAAACAAAATGCTGTCATTTCCTATTTTTACCGTTTGCTGTTTCAAACTTACGAGGTAACTTTTGCAGGCCCCGCTTACGGGATCATAGGTTTGGTAATGCTGGAATTGTTTAAGGTCAAAATCGGCAGCAAGATCCCTGTTGATACGGGTCAGCAGATTTAGGTTGAACGCTGCTGTAATCCCGTTCTGATCGCTGTAAGCGTTTAAAATGATGTGAGGATTTTTCTTAAGATCAAAACCAATCAATACCCTGTCTCCCGAAGCCAGATTTTGGTTTAAACTGTAACAGAAGCTTTCGGCTTCTCCGGCATCCATATTCCCGATATTGCTTCCTAAAAACAGGATCACTTTTCTTCTTGCTGACAATGAGGCTGCTTTCTGAAGCATTTCAAAGTATTCTCCTTCCAAAGCCTGTATCTCCAGATCCGGAAGTTCCCGGCTCAGCTTTTCTTTTAATATGGAAAGGATATTACCTGAAATATCAATAGGCATATAAGTAAACTGCGTTCCTTTTTCCACCAGATGTTTCAGTAAAAATGTGGATTTCATGGCATCCCCGGCGCCCAGCTCAATCAAATCGAACGGTTCGTTTTCAGGGATGATGAGACGTGCGAGATCAGCCGTTTTATTTTTGAAGATGTCGAGCTCGCATTGTGTGAGGTAATATTCAGGCATGGCCATGATTTCCTGGAAAAGCCGGTCGCCTGCTTTATCGTAAAAGTACTTTGAAGATAACTTTTTCGGATGGCTTTTTAAGCCTTTCAAAACATCCCGATGAAAATCATTGACATGAGACTTTTGAACCTCCGAATGTGGTTGTAACTGTAAATTCATATGCTTTAATTTGTGTGGTTTTTAGTTAGCTACAACTATCTTGCCGCCTCAACACTGAATTCTATAAAAAATATACTTTTCTACAATTTCATTAATTTAAATATACGCTTAATTTTTGTAACTGATGTGTCCGGCATCTCTTAATAGCACCGTTTTTTTATTTCATCACTGTTTAAACCAATTGAAAATAAACATTATATTTGGGCAAGCTAATAAAATAAATCTACTATGAAAAAACGCCTGGTATTGCTTCTCACAATGCTCTACTCCGTATTTATTTTATTATCCTGATCAGACTGGAAAATTCAAATTAAATGTCTGGTCTGTCCAAATATCATTATATCAGGCTGCCACGTCGCAGTTATCATCAGAAAATATATATAGAAAATGCTGAAATCCGCTTTAATTTCAAGTTTGGTATGTCTCACTGTTTTTTGCTCCGGTCAAAAAATAAAGAATAAAAAAAACGATTTACAACAGAAAACAGATCTTTTAAACAAACTCATGAAATCTGCCAATGAAATGGGAATATTTAATGGCAATGTCCTTGTTTCACAAAATGATAAAGTAATTTATAAAGCTTCGTTTGGATTTTCTGATGCTTCGAAGACCACTCCATTAACAGATGAATACAAATTTCATTTAGGTTCTATAACTAAAGAGTTTAGTGCTGTTGCCTTACTTCAATTAGAAGAACAAGGAAAACTGAAACTGTCTGATCCTGTTTCCAGATTCATTCCCGAACTTCCTGGCTGGGCCCATGAAGTTGCTATAAAAGATCTGCTACAATATACCAGTGGAATTCCTAATGTAAATTGGAAGAAAATACAAAATGACAAAGATATTTTCAATGATTTATTATTGATTGATCAATTATCTTTTAAACCGGGTACTGATTATGATTACAATAATAACAATCTTTTCCTTAGACAGTTTATTATTGAACGTATTGCAGGGATTCCTTTTAAAACCTATGCGGAAAAATTTATATTTCAGCCTTTGAAAATGAATTCTACCCTAATGACTCCCTTTGAAAATGGGAAAAACATTGCCCGGGGATTTAACAATCAGGCAGTACCGGATCGTGCAGAATTACCGATAACCGGGGGAACTTACACTACCAGTCTTGATTTACTGAAATGGGCAAACAGCCTTCATTCCGGAAAAGTTATCAGTAAAAATTCGCTTTATGAATTAGGTCAGCGTTTTCATATTTCAGAAAGCCAATCAGCACTGGGAAATGCCAGATTTGACAATAAAAATTTAAAAGAACATTCTCATGACGGCAGAGCGGGAAGTTTTGAAGCCCTTTTATTTTCAGATGTTGAAAACAAAATAACGGTCATTTTACTCAGTAATAATTACAACGGAAAACTTTCTGATATTTCAGAAGCTATACAGGCAATTTTAAAAAACAGCCCATTTAAAAAACTGCAAAAATAAAAGCATCCGATTGGCATTAAATCCTTAGGAATTGGCCTGTATTAACTCAAACTCAATCTCTCCATCGCATAAACTGGCAGTTTTCACGAAGTTAAGCCGCTCCAGAAGTTTAATAGCAGGGCCGTTATGTTGATCTGTTGCTGCCCAGATACGCTTCAAGCCTAATGTCTGCAATCCGAAATGAATGGCAAGTGACATTCCGTCTGTCATATATCCTTTACCATAATATTGGGGAAGTAACACACAACCCAGCTCGCCTTCTCCCTTATCCAGTCCCCGGTAATACCCGCAGGTACCGACGATCTTGTGGGTTTGATTATCTGCAATTCCCCAGTGAATGGAGTTTCCGTCCAGATAATCCTGATTGATCTTTGCCTGCATTTCCCATGCCTGTTGGACATTTTCTGCCCGGACAGCATCATAAAACGAGATCCCGATAAGATCTTCAATATCTGTTTCCGCAATCTGCAGTAATGATACTCTATTGCCTGTCACATGTGGAAAATTATCGGTTGGAAACAGTTTCATGATGATATAAAAATATTAATTTTGACGTTCAGCATCATAATGAATATAATTCCCAAACATGAGCTACATCTGACATTATGATCTGATAAAAATACTATTAATTTTATTATAAAAATTAAAAATGCCATTTGACAAATCTATATTAACGGAAAAACTGAAGAACCGGGACCATGATTTTTGGATACCGCAAAAAAAAATAGTGGAAACTGTTTTCAATAAAGATGAAATTATTTTAAAATTAATCCGGATATGGAAAAGTGAAATACCTGATATCATCTCTTTTATAATTTCAGCAATGGCGGTTTCCGGCTCGGATGATTTTGATATACAGAATTCGGAAATCATTTTAACGGATCAGCCATCAATGATGCAAAAAATTGCTGATTTTGAAAACCGTTGGAAGCTCAGCCTGGAAATAGAAACTTATCTTGATAAAATTCAGTATGTATATGAAACTGATGCAGATCCCGGCAGACAGAGCTATGACAGCGAGATCAGCTATATTATTGAAACATCAGATTCTTTTATTTACTTTTTCACGCATCACTTTTATTATTAGTACAACAGTTTTTTTTGACGTAAATAATTATTAATGGCAATTATAAGAAATGAATATTGTAATGCCTCCTAATCCGGTAATTTCTGCTCAGACTTGATTTTATTCACCAAAGGATTCGCATACATCGCCAGGAAATAGTCTTTGGAAATGGCATCAGAAGGGTCTATACGCATTTCAAGTCTCCGTACAAACAGCTGTTTTTCCTGTTCTGTATACTGATCAGCATACGTATCGGTATTGTGAAGCAGGTCGTAGGCTATAAACTTGGTAGGCCAAAGCTTATAGTTCTGAATGATTGAATCATCAATGATCTGGGCAATAGCCTGAAGCTGCTTATTTTTATTTTCAGAATTGGCCGCAATATCATCCAGTTCGGCATCAAGGACATTGCCTGCATGCAGGTGAATCCGTTTTTTCTGACCTAAAACTCCGCTGAGCATGGTCGTAAAATCCTCATTTTTACCTTTAATGTATTCTTCCTCTCTGTGTTGGGCCAGAAGCTGCGGCATCTTTAAAGAATCCGTAGGATCATATTCGTAAGAAATGGATACAGGAACGATCTTCAGTGTTTTAAAATAATCGGCCAGCGGGATATCTCCTGCAGCCATAGCAAGCATTTTTAAAACACCCTGCTGTGTAGCATCGTTTCCGTCTTTTGTACGGCCTTCTCGCTGTGCAATCCAGACAGAATGATTTTCATGGTGCAGAATCTGTTCAATATATTCAGACATGAGCCTGGAACTCTGCAACTGTTCGCGGAGAGGCAATCCTCTCTGTACTAAAAAGTTACGATTCAGCTTTGCCAGCACATGTAAAAAGCTTTTCTGAACAAGATTGTCTCCGATCGCTGAAGCCGTCATGATATGCCCGGTTTCCAGCAAAACCAGATTAAGGAGTGAAGTATCCAAAACAATATCCCTGTGGTTCGAAATGAAAAGGTACGGCGTGTTTTTATCCAGCAGATCAAAGCCTGAAGTCGTTAAACCCTCAGAGCTTTTTGCAAGAATCTGACGAATGGTAAAGGCAATGAAATTGTGCTGGAAATCCTTTATGGAATGAACATTTTTAAACTGTTCCAGCCAAACCTGCTCATCTGTATCAGGAAATGTAAACCCCATCAACGCTTTCATCATAGGATCACGGGCTATTCCAGCTAATGCTTCATTCACTTCATGATCATGGAAAGACCGGATTTCATCGAATTTGGACATGCAATTATTTAAAATTAAAACTTTTTGCAAAAGAACAAAAATTTATCGAGGGCACCCCATACTATATGTTAAAGTATTATGATAAACGTATCAGTTCAGAAATAATAGCATTGTGCTGATCCGTATTCAAAAAATTAAGACATATATGGCTGCTTCATCAGTATTTTTTATTTTACTTTTTCCAGCAGATATAATTTAGCTCCGGAAAAAGCAAGTTTAGGCATTACATTTCCCTCCAGCACCATCGTTTTACTATTAACATCAATCACTGAAATATAGTTATTGGAATTATATTCTATATAGTTTTCTTTTTCCCTGGTTAAAGGGTTTTTTCCGAATTCAAGAGAGTATTTCACCCAGTCTTCCTCCGCAGAACTGCAATGTACGGATTTGAACTTTGATTTTTTGGCCTTGAAAACCATCTGATCAAAACCATCTGTACAGTCCGAAGTAAATGAACTTTCCGGATTCTGATCATTGGTGAAGTCTTCGAAAGAACCCTTATAAACACCAACTATCTTCCAGGTCCCGTCCAGACGGTCTTCATCTATTTTTCCTTTTGCTTTGCTTACTGCCCAGCTGATGCCGTTTACCGTTCCTTTTACGGCTTTGTAACCTACTTTTGCCACGCCTGTTACCACTTTGGCGGCAGTTCTTACGACGCAGGAATTGAGTATAAGAACAGCTGAAAGGAGGAATATTGCTTTTTTCATATCATCAGGTTTATTAAGGTACGAAGATAAGATTTTAAAAATACTGTTATTACAATATCAGACGGAATGAGCTCACAAAATCATCAGAAAAATACATCATACGGACGTAAGAAGTTTTAAAAGAAAAAATTATTAGAGCCTGTTTAAATTTTTTAAATCTCGCTGATTGAGCAGATTACGCATATTTTTATAACTGAAATAAATCTGTGTCATCCGCGAAATCTGCGAGAGAAATCTGTTTCTTTAGTAATTATTTCTGCATAATAATTTTATTGAATAAAATTTAAACAGGTTCTTAATTATTCGGGCTTAATTATACTTAATAGAACTGTTTCACGGTCTCAATAATTCCGGTTTCAGGATCAATAAACAGATAAACATTTCCCTTTTCGCGGAATAAATCACTGCTTTTAATTTCAACCTGTCCTAAAAAATACAAAGGCTGATCATTTTTAACCGGCCAATTGGGATTTTGTATCCACCTGGGTGGTTTTACCTGATATCTGAAAAGTTCAATGTAACGTTGCTTTATATATTGTTTCCTGTCAGATTTTGAAAGTGTTTTATCTTTTGGCAGAATGTATTTTTCAATAAATCCAGCGTCCGCATCTACATATTTAGGGCTGGTGCCCAGCAACCATTCATAGTCATCATAATGTTTTGCCGACTCAGTTACTTTAATCCCGGTTTTGTCTAAAAACAGTTTTGCTGTTCCGTGAGCATTTAACCTTCCTTCAGAATTTTTATAATCCTGTTCGATCAGGTACAAAAATGCAGTTGTATTCTGTAAATAGGTTCCCTGCCAATCCATTGCGGGATCTGAAAGCAGCTTTTCTAACCCTTTATTGGTATATAGCTGCTGTTCAAAATCGTTATCGGAAAGTCTGCCCTCAACAAAGTCTTTTAAGATCTGTATTTCACCTGTCATCTTCAATATTTTTTACAGTATAATGTGAAGATCAAATTTAGGCATTCTGTTTATTTAATCTTACAGAATAAATGGATCATATATTCGCGGAATAGAACTAATCCCTGTTACCGCTTTTGGCCTGGCGTACAGACTGACTGTCTTTCTGGTTGAACCGGTAAACCAGTGTCAGGCGGTACCGGGCTGCATTAGGAATATTAGTTTGGCTGATCTCATAATCTGTGCCTGCCGTTCTGCTGTTTAATTTCCGCAGGCCAAAGAGGTTGCTCACATCGAACATAAGCGTTGCTTTGTCTTTTAAAAAAGTTTTGCTGAACCCAAAATCAATACTGTGCACGGCATCTGTACGGGTTTGGGCAGTAGCATTCGCATCCCTGAAATTATAGAGGGCCTGAAAAGCAAGTTTATTCTTTAATTTAATCTGTGTACTTACACGCGCTGTCAGTGTATTTCCCGAGTAATCGAAACTTTGATTCTGATAACTTCCTTTTTCAGCATAATGAAATACATTAAGTTCGGTGTTCACCTGCAGCCATTTGACAGGGTTATAGAGTACAGAAAGCTCAAAACCAAGACGTGTTTCTTTATTGATATTGACCGGCATGGTAATAAACAGACCGTCAGAATTCCGGAAAGTATAATCTTCGATCACTCCATTATTTCTCTGATAATAGAAGGACGGATTAATCGTAAGAGTTTTCCGGTTTTTAAGGAAAGCTATTTCAAATACATTAGCGTATGATGGATTAAGATCCGGATTGCCGGCGTAACGGCTGCTCAGATCAGTCAGCTCGTTAAACGGATAGATCATACCCAGCCGCGGCCTGTTGATCCGCCTGCTGTAACTCCCCTGCAGAGTTGCCTGCTCACCGAAACGATAGCTGATGTTCAGTGTTGGAAACAGGCGGCTGTAATTCTTTTCGTTGGTATAGCTGCCTGACCGGTCTTCAATGCCGATATGAGTCAGCTCACCGCGCAGGCCTGCCTGATAGCCTAAAGCTCCGGTTTTTCCGGAGAACTGCACGTAAGCACTTCCGATCAGCTCCTTATACAGCAGATGATTGTCAATCTGATCAATAACCTCCCAGCCTCCTGAATTCTGCTGCTCTGCGATAAAGTCACTGTTCACCCTTCGGTCTTCCATTTTCAAGCCGAATTCCAGCGTAGAAGTGCTGTCCAGAGGCTGTACCATATCCGTCTTGATCATAAAATCCTTACTCTTTCCCATGGAGCCTGTCCTGATCATCGGTAAGGCAGCTTCATCAGGAAAGACTCTTGCTGTTGATAAGTTCCAGTCTTTATTACTGTCCCAGAAATCATACTGCATATCTACCGTTAACTTCTTGCCCGCCTTGGCGAAGCTTTTGGTATAATTAAATTCCAGCTGGTTATAGCTTCGTTTTTCCCATGATTCGCCGCTTCGGGTGAGACTGCTGTCGGTAACACCTTTTTTGTCTGAATATAAATAGTTCAGCCTGGTTTTGTCATGGTCGTGCGTTGCATTCCGCATGAAAGCTGCAGTAATGGTATTATGCCCGTTAATCTTGAAATCTGCACCAAAATAGAGTAATCTGGCATCATCATGACGGTTCTCATCCTGTCTCTGATTCAGGTATACCGGTACACCTGAAAGTCCTGTAGACTGTTTCATGGTATAGAGTCCGACATAATCCGACAGCCGGATACCGTAGGTTGCAAACAGGTTAATTCTGTCAGATTTATAATTCAGGCTGGGACTGATGCGGGTTTCATCAGGAATACCGCCAACCAGGCGCAGCTGTCCGCTGAAACCTCCTTTTTTATTCTTTTTTAAAATAATATTGATAATCCCGGCAGATCCGGCTGCATCGAACTGAGAAGAAGGATTTGTGATTACCTCCACCCGCTCTACCTGGTCAGCCGGAACCTGTTCCAAAGCATTCCCCTGCGTCAGTCCGGTACGGCGGCCATCAATCAGGACCAGTACATTACTGTTGCCACGCAGGCTGACAGCCCCATCAGGACTGACACTGACTGAAGGAACCATATTGAGCAGGTCGGTCACTGCACCGGACTGTGAAAGGACATCCTTCCCCACTTCAAACACTTTTTTGCCCAGCTTTAAACTGACCGGCCCTCGCTGTCCGGTTACTGATACGGCTTCCAATAGTTTCGTATCAGGGTCTAAAATGATCGTTCCCACATTGGCCACCTCAGCAAGCGCAATCATTACAGGTTTACTTATGGTTTGATAACCGATAAGGCTGTAGCTTATGATGTAGCTTCCCGCCTGAATATTTTCCAGCCTGAATATTCCCTTCGCATCCGAAATACCTGTGGCAACCGGCTGATCAGAAATCCCCTTCAGTGTTACGGTTACATAAGGTACAGGTGTATCCGGCTTTTCGTGAATGATACCGTTTATCTGACCATTCTGTGCAAATAAACATTGGGCAGAAAAGAAAGTAAGAAAAAGGAGGGCTATTTGTTTCATGATGTAAATTTAAACCGCGGATCTGTCCATTCACAGGAGAAACATCTGAACAACTCTACAGGCTTGCCAACGACATCAGATTTTTCAAATTACCTTGTATATTTACATTATGCATAATCTTATATTTTTATTGACACTGCTAGGTCTGCTGGCCACACCTATTATCCGTAATGGAGATACTGCACCTGTTTATAAAACCGGGGATAATATGGCCTGGGCTGCTAAAAACTATAACGATAAAGACTGGTTAGAGACGAGAGGCAACACTTCGGACAGGATATTCTGGTCGCGGACACATCTTGACCTGCGGGAGGTAAAAAAAGAACTAATCCCTCTGGGACTTCAGATTGAATCTTTCGGATCATTTGAAGTGTATTGGGATGGTGTGCTGATCGGCAGAAATGGTAAGCTGCCTGAAAACGGCAACCCCGAAGTCCCAGGAACCGAAAGCAGCTATTACAGGGTTCCCGAACATCTGATTTCACCCGGTCTTCATACGGTGGCCCTGCGCAGTTCACAATCATTATATCCGGATGTACAGCGGAGCATTGGATTTTATATGCATAATTACACAACATTAGTGACCACACCACTGATTATTATGGCCTATATGAACCTGATGGCCGGAGCATTTCTGATTGCTGCAGTTTATTATTTTTTTCTTTATCTGAACAGCAGGCGCAGGCAGAAAGATATCCTGGTATTTGCCACTATCTGTCTTCTTTTTTTTGCTTTGCTGATCATAGAGTACCTGAAATTCCATGTGGTTATTCCCTATTCTGAATTTTTCATACGCCTGGAGATCATCGGATGGCTGACCTTTGCCAATGCATTATTAGTCCCATGGTATTTTATTATTCAGTTTAATTTCAGGAGGGGAAAATGGCTGATGGCTGCTCTCCTGCTGACACTGCTTGTGCTTTATTGGTTCAACTACGGGCATTATGACCTGACGGCCCGGCTCTACAGCCTGGCAATGCTGATAGCCGCTTTTATTGTGGTACTGAACGGCATCCTTCAAAAGGAAAAGGGAGGTTTTATTGCCCTGGCAGCCCTTTTGGCAAGTGCTTTGGTAAACAAGTTCGTATTTTATGACTTCGGTCTGTTCATCAGCTTTACGATCATTGTTTTGTCTATGCTTTATCTTCATTCTATCCGCACGAGTATCATAGAAGCGGAACACCAGAATGCTGTTTTACTTTCCTCAAGGTTACAGCTGGAACTGCTCAAAAAGAATATTCAACCTCACTTTTTAAGGAATACCCTGACTTCGATGATGGATTGGGTGGAAGAATCTCCCAAGGAAGGAGCCCGCTTCATCCAGGCACTTTCTACAGAATTTGATATTATGAATGAGATTTCTGAACAAACCCTGATCCCCATCACCAAAGAACTGGAGCTCTGCCGGCAGCACATGTCCGTAATGGGTTTCCGTAAAGAAATCAATTATATATGGGAACAGACCGGAATAGATGAAACACAGGTGATTCCGCCCGCAATTATTCACACGCTGCTGGAGAATGGCATTACCCACAGTAAACCGCTGTCCGGAAATACAATTCAATTTATCCTCCGGTATTCTCTATCAAAAGAGGCGCATCAGTATATTTTTGAAACCATTGCGAAGAACAGGCAGATTGTGACAGACCGCATGGGAGGAAACGGCTTTAAGTATATCAAAGCGCGCCTGACGGAAAGCTATGGCCAAAACTGGAAGTTCGAATCACATTCTACAGAAAACGGCTGGATATCTGTCATTCAAATTTTAAGATCATGAATATATTAATTATAGAAGATGAGGCCAGGATTGCCCGGCGACTGCAGCGTATGACAGCTGAATTCTTTGCGGATAAGCCTAACGAGATTATAGTCTGCGATTCTCTACAATCGGGACTGGATCAAATTGCCGCGCAGCTTCCCGATTTACTGCTGCTTGATCTTAATCTCAATGGTGATAATGGTTTCGAGGTATTGGAGCAGATGGTAGCCGCTTCTTTTCATACGGTTATTGTTTCTGCCAATACTGATAAAGCGATCACTGCTTTTGCGTACGGGGTGCTGGATTTTGTCGCCAAACCTTTTGACCGGGACAGACTTTTTAAAGCTTTGACAAGGTTTGTAAGTCCTGCATTGAAACCGGATGAAGGAATCCGGTACCTGGCTGTAAAAAGATCAGGACAGGTTCGTCTGATCAGCATTTCTGAGGTGATCTACATTAAGGGAGCCGGAATTTACACTGAGCTGCATCTTCGCAACGGGCAGAGTGAACTTCATGATAAGTCGCTTGAACATCTACAGCAGCTTCTTCCTGAAAGGTTTGAACGCATTCATAAATCTTACCTGGTTAATTTTCAACAGATTGAAAAGATCATCATCAACCCCGGCACACGGTATGGAGCATTGCTCAGAACGGGTGAGGTTCTTCCTGTGGGACGTTCAAAATATAAAGATCTGAAAAATAAGATGATCTGATGTTGGAACCATATGTTTTCTCATTCATCTTTTTTCTCATCATAGAACTGAGTTCTGAAAAATTAGTTGGTCCCGAGATGCAGGTATTGGATCAACGGATATAATTAACACAATTTTAACTTCAATTATGCGGTCCGGAAGTATTTTTATCAATCCATAAAGCTGTACTTTGCAGTCTTAATAAAACAATGAAAAGATGGGGCTATTTGATATGTTTACGCAGGAGATCGCAATGGATCTCGGAACTGCTAACACCTTAATTATACATAACAACAAAATCGTCATTGACCAGCCCTCGATTGTCGCTATTGACCGTACAACAGGAAAGCCTATTGCGGTTGGAGAGCAGGCCAAACTGATGCAGGGGAAAACCCATGAAAATATCAAAACGGTCCGGCCGTTAAAGGATGGAGTGATTGCAGATTTTCATGCTTCCGAACATATGATCAAGGAATTCATTAAACAGATTCCCGGAATCAGGGGCAGATTTATTCAGCCTGCCCTGAGAATTGTTATCTGTATTCCTTCAGGGATCACAGAGGTTGAAAAAAGAGCGGTTAAGGATTCTGCACTGAAGGTCAATGCCAAGGAGGTAAAGTTGATCTATGAACCAATGGCAGCTGCTATCGGAGCCGGTATTGATGTTCAAAGTCCTGAAGGAAATATGATTATTGACATAGGCGGAGGAACTACTGAAATAGCAGTTATTGCACTTGGTGGCATCGTATGTGACAAGTCATTAAAAATAGCCGGGGATGTTTTTACGAACGATATCGCTTATTTTTTAAGGTCTTACTACAATTTATATATCGGGGAAAGAACTGCCGAAAGAATAAAAATTGAGATCGGTTCTGCACTGGAGGAGCTGGATTATCCTTTGGAAGACATTCCTGTACAGGGAAGGGATCTGATCA
>NZ_JPRO01000035.1 GCF_000737785.1 Chryseobacterium luteum
GATATTCACAACCTGAAAGACCTGACAAAGGTAAAAAGAGTAGTTCTGGACAGCGTGAAGAAAAACGGCTGGAGCGTACTTAATGCCGATAATGAATATTCGATGAGGATTATTAATGATCTCGACAGCAATGTGGCGATCTTCAGTATGAATGAAAACAATCCCCATATTGTAAAGTTTGCCAAAGAAGGAAAAATTACCTGCATATATGAAGAAGGTTTTGTGACCATTAAAAAAGGCGACTGGAAGATCAGGATAGGAAAGGCAAAAGATTTCCCGATTACCATGGAAGGTAAAGCCAGGTTTATGATCGAAAACGTTTTGGCAGCGAGTTTGGCAAGTTATCTTTACGGCTTCGGTATTGAAGATATTTCCAATTCCTTAAGAACTTTCATTCCGAGTGCACAGCTCACACCGGGCAGGCTGAATATTTTTAAATTCAAAAGCTTTAAGGTACTGATTGATTTTGCACACAATCCTTCAGGATACGAAGCCATCGAAGATTATCTTAAAAATGTAGAATCCACGAAGAAAATAGGCATCATTTCAGGAGTAGGTGACAGACGGGACGGTGATATCAGGGAATGCGGGAAAATAGCAGGAAGAATGTTTGATTACATTATTATCAGAAATGAAAAACACCTGAGAGGAAGAACAGAAGAAGAAATCAACAGTCTGATCATTGATGGTATCAACGAGGCCGGAAGAGATGTAAGCTATGAGATCATTCCTAAAGAAATTGAAGCGTTAAAACATGCGATGGGAATGGCTGAAGACGGTACTTTCATTACCGCCCTAAGCGATGTTATTTCAAACGCGATAGATCTGGTACAGGAATATCAGACACGTGAACTTATGGAAGACGATAAAAATTCCTAAAAATAAATAACTTATAAACGGCTGAAATTTCAGCCGTTTTTATTTTAAACAAAATATCATTTTACTTTTCTCATCATATTCGACAAGTTCATAAAGCATAAATATCTGCAGAATCTATCTAATCAGCGAGAGATTTCTTTAACGCAAAGCTTTATGAAAAAACACATTTTACTTTAAGAAGTTCAAAGAAGGTGGTGAAGCCACTGATGAAACTGCATGAATAAAACATCCGCTTAGTCAAATCGATCAGAGATCGATTCTGTCTTTGCAATCTAATATAAAATTTTACGTTAAACCCATACACAGATTAGCTATTTTAACTCAAATAGTAGTTTCGCTTTTTGAAGATATGATTCCGTACTCTGTGAAAGATCAAGAAAGTATTCTGCCTGCCATTTTTGAGTAGCTTTAGCCTGCTTATTTTCCGTAAGATCCCAGCCCGGATATACCCTGATTCCTCTTTTACCAACCCTTTTTTCATGGGACAAAATTCCTTTTTCTATCAGAACTTCTTTAGGAAAGATGAAAATACCTTTGTCAATATCTTTAGAAGCTGAAATTATATAGAAATCAAAAACATCATAGGAATCAAACGGAGCAGTTTCTCCTTTTTTATTCCGTTTCCAGAGGGTTACAAACTGGCCTGTTTTAGTCGGTGTTATCTTCGCAGTGCGGAATTTAATATTCAAACGGTTTAAGACAAAACTGCAACCTGAATAATCTTTAGATTCTATATCTTCTTCTGCATTTAGAAGTTCCAGCCCGAGCGGTTGAAAAATCAGTTCATCGACATTTTTAAGATTCATAAGTAGTATTTTTTATTGTTTCGATAGCTTTTTATCATTGAATTTGTTTAAACTTCTTTGTTAGAAAATCTGCAAAGGCGCAAGAAAATAAAAGATTTTCAGCAAAGACGTTATAATAAAAAGTTAGGAATTTTATCTCAGATAAAATCGCAAAAATAATAAATCCCTCTGAATTCAGAAGGATTTGTCATATTAATAGGGGATTCGTTTATTTACGATCCTGTTTTTAGGTTGAATTATTCCTCTCCAAAAAAGGCATTAGAGCTTCCAATCCATATTGCATCTTTTTTATTGAAATCTACATTTACCATTGCAGCTTTCGTCATTCTTCCCAGATTTTCCAGTAGAATAGGGCGTTCCTCATTTTCGTGCCAGATATACAGCAGTCGGATTTCTGCTTTTGAAAATTCTCCGTTAATATCTTCAAAAATCGGCTCATAGGTCACTTTTCTCTGTAAAATATAGTTTTCCTTATCTTCAATAACCTCTGTGATTTCTTTTGTAGGATTTAAATTTACTCCGCTTCCCGCGAATGAGAATAAAGGTTTCAGGACAAAGTTGTCTAGATTCTCATGCTCCGGAAATTCATGAAGAAAATAGCTTTTCGGAACAAACTGATGCTTCAGAACCGGAAGAAGAAATTTTGAGATCTTAAAGAACCAGTTAGGATGCGTGATCCACTTCACATCAATGTCATCACGGAAATCAAATCCGGCTTTTAAATCTGGAATTCTGTCCAGTTCATCGAAGATGACACGGTTATAAATTCTTCTGATCTCAACAGGTTTTCCGTTATTTTCATAAAACAGTTTTCTGCCTTCTTTTTTTACTTTCGTCAGACAGACCGTTTTTATTCCTAATAATTGTTCTGTTAAGGCAAAATCAATTGCTGTTTTTTGCTTTTCCGGAAATATTTCGAGGAGAATAACGTTTTCGGGATTCTCGTCTCCTATAATCAGCTTTTTCAAATGATTTTTAAACTCGGCATGAGGCATTGTATTCCTGATCTCAGAAAGAAAAGGGTAGACCTCACAGAATGTATCCTCAAAAACCTGTTGGAAAGCATATAATGAAGGAAAAGCCTGCAGCTCGATCAGTTGAGGTTCAATGGTTCCGTTCTCGCTTCGGCATATCCCGAAATCTATCGTGAAAAAGTGGGGCTGAAGAGTGTCATTGGGAACTCTGCAGTTATCCGGAACGGCTTTGTAAAGTACCTCAGCGGGAAGCGCTTTAATCTGGTCGATAATACTTTCACTGGCCTCAAGAAGTTTGCTTTTAAACTCATTGGGAAGGAAGAGCGGGCTTTCGGAAATTCTGAAAGCCGTTGCAATACCCCCTTTTTGGGCAAGACTTTCTTTGAGCTGGCTGTATTTTTCCTGTGAGAATTCCTGATTGAACTGTTTTCTGTATTTTGGGATCATATTTTTCTCTTTGTGGTTTGATTTTAAAAAATCGAGCAGTGATGCCCGATTTAATTATTTGGTTAAAAAGTCTGATGTTGAAAGAGGAAGGTTAAGGAGGCTTGAAAGAACTAAATCAGTTATTGATTTCTAAGCTCTGCCAAACAAACGGTTAGAAGTCGACCGTTACATATTTACTTCCATCTTCTATCTTCATCCTTAAATTATGCTAATACTTTACTTCCCTTCAAAATGTTTTTTTTTGCAGACTGAAGGAATCTCGGCAGGATCTGGCTTCTGGTAAGAATGATCTTATCCTCGTCATCTATTCTGTCTACCGTTTCAAGATATTTCTCCATTCCGAAGTTTTCGATCATTGCCGTTTTGTTTTTCTCATCTTTCAGATTTTCGATCATGCCTTCAGGATCAGCTTCCGGATGGAACTGTGTCCCGAATATCTCATCTGAAAAACGGACAGCCATCACGGCTCTTTCCAGGTTAATATGCGGTCTGAATTTCTCAATAGCCATAATCTTCATATCCAGTTCATCAAAACGGTCCATATCCGGTTCAATAAACTGATAAGCTCTGGAATCTACGGCATAGAAAGGATCCTGAAGATTTTTAAATAGAAATTCCTGTTCACCTTCCTCTGTTTTGTGCACAGGCATTACCCCGAAAGAATAAGATTTTCTTTTACAGATATTACCCAGCTTCCAGTGAATGCTTGCCAATTGGAATGAATGGCAGATCAGGAACAGATATTTTTTGTCTTCATTGTATTTGTTATGCTCTAAAACAGCATCCAGAAAGCTTGCATATTTGTCTTCCCATTCCAGACCTTCCCTGTGTGGATTTCCCGGTCCGCCCGAAGAAATAAAGATGTCAAAATCATCAATGTCCGGCATTTCATTCCTGAACCTTACATCAAATGTTTTGATGATTACATTTTCTTCAGAACTCTGCTGGAATGCTTCTGAAATCTCTTTAATATTTCTAAAGCCTTGATTGACATGGTTGTTATTCATATCAACCAGAGCGATTCGAATATCTTTCATACTACTTCATATTTTTTGTAAAGTTACCAAAAATATTATGAAGCCGTTTCGCCATGTGTTATGCCATACTCAGTTTCCGAAATCATATAATCCACTACTTTGGTAAGATCGCCGGTCTCATTAAATACATTTAGCTGTCTGTCGGCTCCTGTTCCGTTCTCCAAAATGGTCCATGCGTACTCAACCTCTTTTCTGCAGTCGAGTTCATCTACAACATCATCAATAAATTCCAGGAGTTCCTTTAAAAGATGAGGGTAAGGAACGGATTCTTCTTTTCCGAAATCAATCAGATGTGCATCAATTCCGCTTTTGGATGCTCTCCATTTGTTTTCGTTCAGTAATAATCTTCTGTAGCTTCTGAAACTTAAGTTCTGCTGGTGAAGCTTATAGATTTTTGCCACCAGACTCTGCATAATGGCAGCCATACAAACGGTTTCATCTATCCTTAACGGCATGTCACAAATTCTGAACTCAATGGTAGGGTAGAACGGGTGAACCCTCAGGTCCCACCAGATTTTTTTGGCATTGTCTATCGTTCCGGTTTTTACCAGAAGTTCTACATAACTGTCAAACTCGGCCAGTGAATTGAAATAGCTTGGAATACCTGTTCTTGGAAATTTTACAAAGATTTCCTGTCTGTAGGATTTGAAACCAGTATTTCTTCCTATCCAGAAAGGAGAGTTTGTAGAAAGTGCATATACGTGCGGAAGAAAATAACGCATCACATTCTGAATTCTTACTCCTTCTTCACGGTTGGGGATTCCGATATGAACATGGAGCCCGAAAATAAGATTTCCGCGGGCAACATCTCCCATATCATCTACGATTTTGTTATACCGCTCACCATTAGTGATGGTATTGTGCTCCCAATTTGAAAAAGGGTGTGTTCCGCCTCCGGAAACGCGAAGCCCCTGTTCGTGCGCTGTATTGATTAAGTGCCGTCTCAGATTGGTCAGTTCGGCCCGGGCTTCTTTAATATTCTGGCAGATCCCTGTTTCCATTTCGATCATGGACTCGTGCATTTCGTGCTTTAAATTTTCACTTAAAACAGCTTTGCCCCCTTCAATGATCTTTGAAACATGAGATATTAAGTCTCTGCTTTCAACATCAATGATCTGATATTCTTCCTCAATTCCTATAGTAAACTGATGCATTTTTTTTCGTGTTTTTTATTTTTTAACGTTTATTTTACGGAGTCTTTTACAAATGTACCCCAAGAGATGTTAGGTTTACCCGGAACATATTCTTTTGCTTTTTCAATGGCCAGCTTAGCAGAATGTTCTACAATCCATGCAAAGTTGTCTTCCCCCACAGAATTTTTATCGGCATCAGGAGCAGGATTACAGAAATCTATAGCATATGGAATTCCGTCTCTGATGGCAAATTCCACTGTATTGAAATCGTAGCCCAGAGCTTCATTCATTTTAATAGTGTAGTCGTGGATCGTTTTTAATAATTTCTCCAGATCTTTACCTTGAGTCTGATGTGTAGTGGCATATCTCAGATGATGCGGATTACGCGGTTCGTAAGGCATAATATGAACGTATTTTTTGCCCAGACAGTACACTCTGTAATAATCGTCAAAGACAATTTCTTCCTGTACCATCATGACCAGCTGTTCAGTTTCACTTAATTTATCCCATAAATCTTCCGGGCTTTCTACCCTGTACACACTTTTCCATCCGCCGCCGTCATGAGGTTTCATATAAGCAGGAAATCCTACGTAATTGAAAATATATTCCCAGTCGTGAGGGAACTTCAGGTTTCTGAATGAGGTTTCCGAAGTATCAGTAGGTCTTTCGTGCGAAGGAAGCAGTACTGTTTTAGGAAGAGGAATTCCCAGTTTTGACATCAGCGCATTATTGAAGAATTTCTCATCAGCACTCCACCAGAACGGGTTATTGATTACATAAGTCCCGTTAAGTGCTGCATTTTTCAAATAAGCTCTGTAAAAAGGAACATCCTGCGAAATTCTGTCGATAATTACTGCATAGCCGTAATCAGCACCTTGCTCCAGTTTATCGATGTTTACAGGTTCAGCAATGATTTCTCCGCCGCCCAGCTCATTCACTTTGTCGATAAACGCCCAAGGAAACGTATCTTCCATACCGAATAGAATTCCCACTTTTTTTGCCATAATTTCTGTTTTTAAATTGGTATATGTTTTATTATTTTATCTTTTTAAATGTCTACTGCTTTTCAGGAGAAAAATGCACCTATAAATGTCGGAAAGGCCATTCTCCATAACGGCCAGTCGTGGTTGATCCATTTTCTCTCGTCATACCAGAAATCTATTCCTTTCGAGCTTAGGATCCCCGCCATTTCAACGTTTTTATCTTTGCATATGTCCTCGTCAGAAGTACTCAGCACAATGTGCATATGCTTATATTTCCAGGCTTCATCATTCTTGACAAATTCTCTCGGACAGTTAAAATAAACAAGCTCATCTGAATATCCGTCCATGAAATTTCTGATGCTGAAAGCTCCCGACAGACAGAACAGATGCGAAACCACATCCGGAAATCTGAACGCAAAATTGGCCGCATGATAACCTCCGAAGCTTGCTCCGGCCACTGCTACACGGTGGGTATTGTGGAGCTTCTGGATATAGGGAATGAATTCCTGGATCAGGAACTGTACATACAGCTCATAATTTTTTATTCTTTGCTGGGGCGTGATCTTTTCATCATAAAAACTCCACGCGTCAATGGTCTGAATGTTATAAAGCTTTACTTTGCCCTGTTCTATAAACCAGTTGATGCTTCCGTTAAGATGGAAATCATGATTTTGGGTGTACTGTCCCTGAGAAGTCGGAAACATGATAATCGGATGTCCGTAATGTCCCGTCACTTCTATTTTAAGGCTTGTTCCTAATATATTTGAGTAATAATCTGTATGTTCTATATGCGGCATTGATTAATTTTTCTTTTATTATAATATATTTTAGCTCGTCATTTTACCTTTGGGCGGCAGGATATTCAGCATTTCTGCCTGGATCTTTTCTGCAGCACTGTCCAGCCTTTCCTGTATAATGTCCGGATCGGTAGATTTGTAAAGGATTCCGATATGATAATCGATTGGAATAAACTTCACGGCTTCTTCACTTTCAAAAGCACTGTAATCGGGATGCTTGTCTTTGATCAGGGCAACAATCAGTCCTGAATAATACCCTGTAGGTTTTGAGGCCTGGTAACTTTTTCCACGGAGAAGGGCGTCTTCAATTTTTGCCCATTCCCGCCAGATGTTAATATTACTTGAGGCTTCAACGAGATCCGGAATGTGCGCACCGCCAACCCTGGAGGAGGTTTCAAGGAAATACCATTTCCCGTCTGCTTTTCCACGGATAAATTCAGTATGAGTAGCTCCGTTAAGCAGTCCGAAACTTGAAAGGACCTTCGCATTGGCTTCTTCAAGAGCTTTAAATTCGTCAGAATATCTTCCAAGCGTCTTGGACCGGAATACGCCGCCTTCATGAGAGACCTGCATAGGTGGAGCAAGATATTTAGAGGCAGATGTAAATACAATTTCTTTATTAAAGGTAAGGCTGTCCACATGATAAACATCTCCCGGCTTAAAACTTTCCAGCAAAAAAAGATGACGTTCTTCACCGAGGGTATTCAGTTCGTTCCAGAGTTCATCTTTGGAAGAGAACTTCTTGATACCTGATGCCGAAGCTTCCGAGCGCGGTTTCAGGACCCACGGAGCCGGAACTTTTTCTATAAAGCTGTTGACCTCATCATTATTAAAGACTGCCGTAAACTCCGGAACACTGATTCCTGAATCTTTCGCTTTCTGGCGCATGGCCAGTTTATCTCTGAAATAACGGTGTGTGGTCTGTCCCATTCCGGGAATACGGAATGTTTCCCGGATCAGGGCTGCTTTTTCTACATCATAATCGTCAAGTGCAACAACAGCATCTATTTTTCTGGTGGTCATGAGATGTGAGAATCCCTGTACCAGATGTTCCAGGTTCCAGACGGACGGTCTTAATTCAGGCATGTAAAATACCTCATCAATAGCATGCCAGGGCCAGTTTTTTTCTTTAAGGCCCTCAGATGTTACCAGGATAATTTTATTACCGAGCTTCTTCATTTCATCCATGAAGTCATAGCCCTTGTGATAGCATGAAATACATACTATGATTTTCTCCTCCATATAATGTTTTTTAATTTTTAGTAAATTATCAAAAATAAAAGCAATTTTTTATTGATTAATTAATGTTAAAAACATCAATAAACTGCGTTTTTGAAAAAGTACAATCAAGTATACAGAGAAATTTTGAAAAAAACTAATTTTTAATGATAATTTTCCATTAAATCGGCCAGTAATTGTACTCCAAAACCAGTTGCCGCTTTTTCCTTTGCGTATCCCGTATTTCCGAAAGCAACACCTGCAATATCCAGATGGGCCCATTTAGGATGGTTTTCAATAAACTGTTCCAGGAATTTAGCTGCTATGATACAGTCGCCGATAGGTTTCATAGAGATGTTTTTGAGATCTGCCACATCAGACTGGATATCGTCTTTCCATACGTCCCACAAAGGAAGATTCCATACCCTTTGATTGGTGGTGTCTCCGGTTTTCACCAGAAGATTTTTCAGTTCATCATTATTGGAAAACATAGCGCCGCAGGTATCGCCGAACATTCTGACAGAGCTCCCGGTTAAGGTGGCAAGATCGATCAGAAAATCTGTTTTATAATTTTTAGCCAGATAAGAAAGCCCGTCTGCAAGGATCATTCTGCCTTCTGCATCTGTATTGAGAACTTCAATGGTTTTTCCGTTATAGGCTGTAATGACATCGCTTGGCAGAAAAGCATTTTCAGAAATAGCATTGTCTGTAATAGGAAGTACCGCAACGATATTCACCGGAAGTTTCATTTCTGCAGCGTAAATCAGTGTTCCGATAACTGCGGTAGCACCGCCCATATCGGATTTCATATAGTGCATATTGTCCGGGTTTTTCAGTGAAATACCTCCTGTGTCAAAGAGGACGCATTTTCCTACCAGACCAAATGTTTTCGCGTTTTTGACCGTAGTTTTGTATTCTATGATGGTAAAAGCAGCATCATAAGCACTTCCCTGGTTGACTGAAAGGTAAGCCCCAAGACCCAGTTCTTCGCATTTTTTTCTGTTGAAAGCCGTATATTTTAGCTCGTATTTTCTGGATAAATTTTTAAGGTAGAGGCTTAAAACATCCGGTTTCTTAAGATTGGCGGGCTTATTCAGCCATTCCTGGCAGGCAGTTTGCCCATTAGCCATTGCTTCAGCTTTTGAAGCTATAACATCTAATTTTTTCTGGCTTAAATTTTCGAAATGAATCTCAAATCCGGGGTTCCAGAAAGCATGCTTCTTATCAAAAGGATAATTGTATGTTCCGAAAAGCAGCCCTTTTACAAACTCTTCAAACTGTTTTTCTTTCAGGAAATCTGCCAAAACCAGAGTTGGAACAGCCTGAAGCTTTTCTTTCTGAGTCTGAGAGAATTTAACGGCAACCTGCTGTACCTCGAAATTCTGCAGGGTTGATTTTCCCAAACCGATCAGGTAAATGATGCTTTCCTCTTCAATGTGAATAAAAACCTCATATTTTTTCCCTGTAAAAAAGGAAGTAATGTTTTTGTTGTAATTTTTACCGGATTTCTTCCATTCTTCTTCCGTGAAAAGCTGGAAGATCTGGGTGTATTTTTTATTTTTTTTATTAATTAGTTTCATAAACTTAATTTTTAACGCTTTGTTGTTGTGGTTTTACTTCTACCGGATTTTCTGTATTGTTATAGTACAGCCATTCAATAGCTCTTGGGAACTCCTGTGACCAGTAAAACTCACTGTGGGTTCCTTCCGGATTGATGCTGGTTTTGAATTCAAAATCGAAAAGATTCTTCTTTTCCCACCGTTTCAAATATTCTTCAAAAACACGGATTCTTTTTACCATTTTAGAACCTTCCTGACCGCCTCCGTACAGGTATATTTTTGTTTTAAAGGGAATCCTGAAGTTCATCATCGGGAAATTGTTATTAGGTTCCACCCAAAGGGAAGGGGAGAAGATCAGCAGTTTGGAATAAACTTCGGGATAGAGAAATCCACTGTAAATACTGATCAGTGCACCTAGAGAGCTGCCCCCGATTCCTGTATTGTCACGGTCTTTCTTGGTCCTGTAGTGCTCATCCACAAAAGGTTTCAGAGTATCCGTAATAAAACGGATGTATTTTTTGCCTTCAGAGCCGTTCGCAATATTATCGTTGTCAAATATATATTCCTTGATGCGTTCTTCGCTGCCGTGTTCTATCGCAATGATAATAACGTCGCCACGGCCGTATTCTGCAAGGATTGACAGCTTTTTGTCGATTTCCCAGTTTCCGTACCCGCTTCCCTCATTAAAAAGGTTCTGAGCATCCTGAAGATAAAGTACAGGGTAGCTTTTTTCAGAAACATAGTAATCATAAGGCAGTACGGCCCATACTTTACGGTATCGGTCAAGCTGGGGAATATAAAATTCATCAGAAATAACCTCTGCGATCGGGAAAAATTCTTTTTTGAAAGGTCCCCAGTTGAGCCTCCATTTTTCTATGATATCAGATGTTTTTCCGGCTGCCTTTTCAGCCTTTCGGTTGGGCGTGATGTTCCCGTACTTATCGAGTTCCACGTTTTCCCAGCCTCCCTTTGTGAATTTGTATTCCACAATGTCGGGAAGGATTTCGCTGTCGATTTCTATAAAATAATTATGCGGATCCAGCTGTTTGAGCTGATAACTGTAGTCTCTGGGATTCCAGTTGTTGAAATTTCCGGTGATGTACACCGTTCTGTCGTCGCTTTCTTTTGTATAAAGTTCAAACCTCATCATGTGTGTTTAATATAAATTGGCAGCTAAATTTATAAAAAGATTGTTTCAAAATCATAAAAAAGTAAATGTAAAAAATAATATATTTGATCAATGCACCCAAAACAGAGAATTAACATAATAATTATTTGATTAATTATTAACTGTTATTGCAGGGAATTTTCGTAGTTTCAGGGAAAAATAAAGTACAACGATATATTGATGAATTCTGTTAAAACCTATACGCTGTTCACTGATCATGATGTCTACCTCTTCAAAGAAGGCAGGCATTATAAGCTGTATGGGAAATTTGGGGCACACTCTGCTGAAAAGGACGGTGTAAAAGGTGTCTACTTTTCGGTGTGGGCTCCCAATGCAAAAAAAGTTTCCGTGATAGGGAATTTCAACAACTGGAATCATAAAGATCATATTCTGTTTCCCCGATGGGACGGGTCCGGGATTTGGGAAGGTTTTATTGCAGGGCTCACATGGGGCACGTTATATAAATATGCTGTAGAAACTGCAAGAGGCGAAATTCTGGAGAAAAGCGATCCCTATGCCTTAAGCTGGGAGCAGAATCTGCAGGCAGCCTCGCTGGTTTCTACAACCTGGTATGAATGGAGTGATGGTGAATGGATGGAAAAGCGCTGGAAAAAGAATAGCTTAAACGCGCCGATGTCCGTTTATGAACTTCATTTAGGTTCCTGGGTAAGACAGGACGATGCTCCTGACAAGTATTTAAATTACCGGGATATTGCCACAAAATTAGTTCCTTACATAAAGGAAATGAATTTTACCCATGTAGAATTCATGCCCGTTATGGAATATCCATACGATCCAAGCTGGGGATACCAGATTACAGGGTTTTATGCGGCCACCTCACGTTTCGGTTCACCACAGGACCTCATGTTCCTGATTGATGAACTTCATAAAAATGACATTGGGGTTATTCTGGATTGGGTACCCTCTCATTTCCCGGGCGATGCCAATGGGCTTCACCGTTTTGACGGTTCTTATCTTTATGAGCACGAAGATCCCAGAAAGGGGTTTCATCCTGACTGGAAATCCTATATTTTCAACTATGGAAGGAATGAAGTTAAATCTTTTCTGATCTCCAATGCCATGTTCTGGCTGGAACGTTATCATGCTGACGGGCTTCGTGTGGATGCGGTTACATCAATGCTTCACCTCGATTATTCCAGAAATGAAGGAGAATGGGAACCTAATATAGAAGGAGGAAATGTAAATCTTGAAGCGAAAGCTTTCCTGCAGGAATTCAATACTGCGGTTTATAAAGAATTCGGAGATAGCATTATCACAATAGCTGAAGAAAGTTCGGATTTTCCGATGCTTACCAAACCCGTTCATGCTGGCGGAATAGGTTTCGGAATGAAATGGATGATGGGATGGATGCATGATACACTGGATTACTTCAAGGAAGCTCCGGAAAACAGGAAATACCACCACCATAAAATCACTTTTGCTTCCGTGTATATGTATAATGAAAATTATATGATGCCTCTGTCACATGATGAAGTGGTGCACGGGAAAGCAAGCCTGATCTATAAAATGCCGGGCGACGAATGGCAGAAATTTGCCAACCTCCGCGCATTGTATGTCTATATGTATACCCATCCTGGAGCCAAGCTTCTGTTTATGGGAGACGAATTTGCACAAACGGGCGAGTGGAATTTTACCCGAAGCCTGGACTGGCATTTGCTGAAGTATCCGGTTCATAAAGGAATGCAGGACCTTGTAAAAGACCTTAATCATCTCTATCGGCATGAAACCGCTTTTTATGAAAATCAGTTTGACAAAAACGGTTTTGAATGGGTGGAGGCCGATGATGTTGAGAATTCCGTGTATGTATATCTCAGGAAGGGTAAAAAAAAGGACGATGTTCTGATGGTTGCTTTGAATCTGACACCAAATGTTTTGGAGTATAAAATTGGAGTAGGTGCAGGAACCCATTGGGAAGTTATATTGAACTCGGATGATCAGAAGTATAACGGAAGCGGTGTATCTGCTGATATTTTGAATGAAAAAAATGAAGAGTGGATGCGGCATCCAAGATCCGTCACCGTAAAACTTCCGCCGCTGGCAGGAATTATTTTAAAACAGAAAAAAGATAAAAAATATAAATTGCAAAGAATAAAACAACATAAGAAATAACTATGATGCTGAGGACAGAAAAGAAATATGGTGAAACACAAAGGATATTGAAATTATGGTAGTATATCATTTAAGCACAGAATGTTATCCGGTAGCTAAAGTGGGCGGTCTTGCAGATGTTGTGGGCGCGCTGCCGAAATATCAGAACAAAATAAAAGGGGTAGAAGCAAAGGTTGTAATGCCCTGGTACAACAAATCTTTTGTTCATGATCATGAGTTTGACATAGTTTTTGATGGCTTCATTCACCAGGGGCTGAATATGCTCCAGGTTCAGGTCATGAAGGAGAAAACGGATGCTTTGGGGTTTGAACTTTATATGGTGAGAATTCCCGGGCTTTTGGACAGGGAAAATCCTTACGGATATCAGGATGAAAGTTTTCAGTTTCTAGCTTTTCAGCATGGCGTGCTCCATTGGCTGAGTGCAATGAAGATCCGCCCTGATGTATTACACTGCCACGATTATCATACAGGGCTGGTCCCTTTTATGATTGAGCACTGTTCTGAATTTGAATTTTTGAAAGGAGTAAAAACAATAGGAACCATCCATAACGGAGAATACCAGGGAATGATGAGCTGGAATATGGCGAATTATATGCCTTCTTTTGATTCCTATAAATGGGGACTGATGGACTGGAACGGCTTTATCAATCCGCTGGCAAGCATGATCAAATGTTCCCATGCTTTTACAACCGTTTCAGAAGGGTATCTGGAAGAGCTCTTTATCAGCTTCCGGGGACTGGAAAGCCTGGTACGCCAGGAGTTTGGAAAAGCATACGGAATCATCAACGGAATTGATGCAGAAGTATGGAATCCCGAAACCGATCCTATGCTGGATTTTAATTTTACTATTAAAAATGCCGTAGCCCAGAAGAAGAAGAACAAGGAAAAGCTTTGCAAAGAATATGGCCTGAAGCCGGAACTTCCCCTGTTTGCGTTTATAGGAAGATTTGCCACCGAAAAAGGTGCAGATTTCCTGCCTGATGTAGTCTGGAAGAGTATAAAACAAAGCTATGGTGCACTCAATATTATGATCCTCGGTTCAGGAAATTCATATATTGAAAATAAGCTTAAAGAATACGAATATACATATAGTAATCTTGCTTTGGATCTTGGATATAAAGAACACCTTTCCCACAAGATCTATGCCTCGGCAGACTTTCTGCTGATGCCGTCCAGAGTGGAGCCATGCGGACTGAATCAGATGTACTCCATGAAGTACGGGACGGTTCCGGTTGTGAGATATACCGGAGGCCTCAGAGATACGGTAGAAGACATTTCAACCGGAGGGGCAGGAATCAATTTTACCTATCCGGGAGTAGATGATATTGTCCATGCCATGAACAGGGCATTGGGCATTTATAACCAGAAAGGGATGATGAAAGATCTTATCCATGCCAACATGAGTTTTGATTTTGCATGGGAGAAATCTGCGGAGAAATATATAGCTTTATATAATAATTAATAATGTGGAAAAAGCTAGCCTTCCTGTTCCTTTTGACTTTGATCTTTTCATGTAAAAAAGAAGAAGGAACGTACCGGGGAGGTTACTACTGGATTTATACCTACGGGTATCCAAGGATGAATTTTTTTGAGGCTGCGGAGGGAATTTCTGAAAAATGGAAGATTAAATACCATGCTGTTTCAGGATGTATGATTGATCCGAAAATAATGCACAGCGTAGAAGCCGAAAACAAAAAGACCTATGCCGCCATTGAAAGAGAGTTTGGAAAACGCTGGAAAGAAAAATATAATAAGGACATTGATGGTTTTATGATGAAGAAGGTGGAGGTTATGGATGTTCTTATCATCAATAAGTTATTCAGGAATGAACTCAAAAAGCATAATATAGAGATCTATAATGTAGAAAAGGAAATTCAGGAACTGAATAATGAAGGTGAATTTAAAGTCATTGTGTATAATAATGAACTCAGATACGAAAATAAAGAGTGCTTCAGAGCAACTGTAAACACTAAAAATAGAAAAGTAAGTATAATTCAATAAACGCACGATATATATGAAACGAAATGTAATCTCCATTGTTTTGGGAGGCGGCAGAGGGACAAGATTATTCCCGTTAACGTATTCAAGGTCAAAACCGGCAGTTCCTATCGCGGGAAAATACAGGCTGGTAGATATTCCTATTTCCAACTGTCTGAATTCCGGGCTCAATAAGATCCTGGTTTTAACCCAGTTTAATTCAGCTTCCTTAAATTCACATATCAAGAACTCCTATCACTTTGATATTTTCAGCAAAGGCTTTGTAGACATCCTCGCAGCCGAGCAGAATGTGGAAAACGAAAGCTGGTATCAGGGAACGGCAGATGCAGTCCGCCAGTCTATGAAGCACCTTGAAAAATATGATTATGAGTATATCCTTATCCTTTCCGGCGATCAGCTTTATCAGATGGATTTCAGGGAAATGCTGGATTTCCACATTAAAAACGAAGGCGATGTAACGATTGCTACCATTCCCGTCGTGGCAAAAGATGCCACAGGATTCGGGATCTTAAAGTCGGATGATGACGGGAATATCACATCCTTCTACGAAAAACCGGAATATGACATTCTGGAAGGCCTGAAATCCGAAGTTTCAGAAGAAAACAAGCATAAAGGAAAAGAATATCTGGCCTCAATGGGAATTTATATTTTCACCAGAACCATCCTCAAAAAAATGTTTGAAGATGGCGCAGGTGACGATTTCGGGAAAGATATCATTCCGAATTCAATCGGAAAATACAAAACATTAAGCTACCAGTACGAAGGCTACTGGACAGACATAGGAACCATAGAATCTTTCTACGAGGCCAATCTGGATCTCTGTCAGGATTTTCCTCAGTTCAACCTTTTTTCCTCTTCGCCCATCTATACAAGAGCGAGGATGCTTCCGCCGTCCAAAATTAATGGCTCATACGTAAGCAAGGCTGTTTTTGGAGACGGATGCATCATCATGGCAGATAAGATTGAGAACTCTGTGATCGGGAACCGAACGAGGATAGACAAAGGAAGTACCATCGTTAATTCTTACGTAATGGGGGCCGATTTTTACCAGAATACCGCAGAAATTGTAATCAACGATACCAACGGGCAGCCGAATATGGGAATCGGGAAATACTGCTATATTGAAAAGGCCATTCTGGACAAGAACTGCTACATTGGCGACAATGTGAAAATTATCGGCGGAAAACATATCCCGGATGGCGACTACGGAACCTATTCCGTTCAGGATGGAATTGTAGTAGTGAAAAAAGGCGCTGTACTTCGTTCAGGAACCCATATCGGGTAAAAGTATTCTGCATTAGGGTTCCGGATTGATATTTTGGAGTTCCCAACTGCTCCGGAACCCCACCGAAGGGATCAATGTAGAATTGAAGGATAAAAAATATAAACGCAAACATTTCAGAGATACAAAATAAATTAGCATTTTTGTAGAAAAGAACCAGCTATGCATAAAGAAAAATTACGCACAATAAGAAAACAGAAAGGTTTTACCCAGCAGCATATTGCCGATATTATAGCCACCGATGTATCCAACTATAGCAGGAAAGAAAGCGGAGATGTAAGGATCTTCAAAGATGAATGGGATAAAATTGCCCGTTTTTTAGACGTTCCTTTAGAGAATATTTATGAGGAAGAAGAAGGGAAGGTGGTGATCAATAACGAGTACAATACCATAAGTGATAATGCAGGCTTTTATAATTTCCCTTTTAATGGAACGAATAATAATAACTACAATATTCCTGATGCAATTATAGACAGCCTTCAGGATTATATTACTCTTCTAAAAAAAGAAGTTGAAAGATTATCTTCTGAAAATAAGAAATAATAAAATATTTCGAACTTTATTTATTTTGAACCATTAAGGAAATTTAAGCTGTTAAGAATAATAAGCATGATGCTTTATAAACATCTTTGATGTTTTCTTAATGTTCCTTAATACCTTAAATTTCCTTAATGGTTCAGAAAATAAAAGAAGTATCCCGTCATTGTCAGAAGTTAAGCGACGAAACAATTCCAGAAAGAAATTCTTTTTAACATAAACCTTAGATTGCGCATTCCCGCAACAACAGCGGCTCACAATTTTATCGAAGATAAAATCCTTGCGCCTTAAAACAGGGCCTAAATAAGAAAAATTGCGCCTTTGCGATTTTCCAACCTTAGCCTTTCAGGTTAATTATTGTTAAACATACAACTAAGTGATCAGGATATTGGTCACTTTTTTTATTTGTATTACTTTTGTGCGATGCGTTTTTTTAAAATAATAGCCGTAATTGTTGTTCTTTTGGTAGGAGCTTATGCTGCTTCCATGTATTTTTTTGTGGACGAAAACAAAGATTTTAAGATTGAAAAAGAGGTGGATTATCCCATAGATAAAGTCTTTTCCCAGTTTAATAATCTGCAGCATTTTACCCGCTGGAACAATTTTTTTACAAGTTCACCCTCTATTGACATAGATTATTACACCCCTTACGAAGGACAGGGAGGCGCAATCAGCTATGTAGACCCGAAAAACGATACCGACGGAGAAATGTTCATCCGCTATGAAAATCCTGCCAAAAGTTTGAGATACCAGCTCTTTGAAGACAGAAACGAAAACCCTACCGTGGTAGACGTTCAGTTTAAGGCTGTTTCCCCGGACAAAACGAAAATCATCTGGAATGTGCATACCCCTAAACTTTCCGTATTCAGAAGAGTGGAAAATTTCTGGACAGAAGACCGCTTCGCCGAAAATATCAATAAAAGCATGGTGAACCTCAAAAATGTTCTGGGCAATAAAGTGGAAAAAGACAACCAGATGGCTTCCATAAAATACGACAGCCTCATGGTGGAAAATGAAGAAAATAAGCTGCTTTTGGGAATCAACGTAAGTGCATCCAACAAGAAAGAAGCACTCTACAAAAACATCGTTATGAATTACAGCAAAATCTATAACTATGTTACTATGGATCTTGGTAAAAAAGACGACGAATTCGGCTTCCCCATACTCATTACCGATGCCGACAACTATAAGGACAAAGAAATTTCCTATTTCCTGGGAATTCCCCTTTCCAAGAAGATAGGAGTGCCGGATAATAATTTCAGTTTCCGTACCGTAAATCCTTCCCAAAATTATGTGATCTACTACAAAGGAAACTATGAGGGCAGAATACAGGCAGTTCAGCAGCTGATTCAGAAGGCGAAAAAAGACGAGATGCGCTTCGGAGATATCCGCCAGACCTTTATAGAGCGTCCCATTGAAGGGCAGGAGGTGAACATGAAGCTCTCATTATCAGTGTTTAAGTGATTTTTTTTCGATTATTTTTTTCTTAATTTTTTTTAACGGTCCCGGGCTGTCTTAACTCGGTTTTTTTTATTAAATTTGAAGATTAATTCTACAAATAAATTTTAATAATAGATAAACTGTAATAATGGACAGATTTTCATTCCTAAACGCAGCTCATTCTCAGTTAATTGAGGATTTATACCAACAGTACTTAAAATTCCCGGATTCTTTAGAGCCATCATGGAAAGCCTTTTTTCAAGGTTTCGATTTTGCTTTGGAGAACTACGGAGATGATGATAATATCCAATATATCCAGGCTCCGGCCAATGCTGCTCCGGCAGTACAGCAGATCTCCCAGGCAGTAGCCGGCGGAGAAGTTCCTGAGCACATCAAAAAAGAATTCAAGGTAGTAAACCTTATCGAGGCTTACAGGACGAGAGGGCACTTGTTCACAAAAACAAACCCTGTCAGAGAAAGAAGGCATTATACGCCTACTTTAGATATTGAGAACTTCGGTCTGAGCAAAGAAGATCTGAATACAAAATTCAACTGTGCTGTTGAAACAGGAATGAAAGAGCCTGCTACATTACAGGACCTCATCAAACATCTGGAAAATATCTACTGCGATTCTATCGGGGTAGAGTATACCTATATCAACAATGTTGAAGAAAAAGATTTCATCAAGAAATGGCTTCAGGTGAACGAAAACCACCCAAGTCTTTCCGCCAATGAGAAAACTGAGATTTTATTAAAACTAAATCAGGCAGTAGCTTTTGAGAACTACCTTCATACCAAATTTGTAGGCCAGAAAAGATTCTCCCTGGAAGGAGGCGAAACGTTGATTCCTGCATTGGATCAGCTGATCTCAAGATCTTCTCAATTGGGTGTAGACGAAGTTGTTCTTGGGATGGCTCACAGAGGAAGACTGAACGTGTTGTCAAACATTTTCGGGAAATCTTACAAGCAGATCTTCTCAGAATTTGAAGGAAAAGAATTTGAAGAAGATGTATTCTCCGGTGACGTTAAATATCACCTGGGATCATCTAAAAAAGTGAAAACTGCTTCAGGAGAAGAAGTGGCCATCAACCTTACACCGAACCCATCTCACCTTGAAACCGTAGCCGCTCTTGTAGAAGGGATCTGCCGTGCGAAAATAGATGACAAATACAAAGGGGACGGTTCCAAGATCCTTCCTATCGTGATCCACGGTGACGGTGCTATTGCCGGGCAGGGTATTGCTTACGAGGTAGCTCAGATGATGACTTTGGAGGGGTACAAAACAGGAGGAACAGTTCATATCGTTGTCAACAACCAGGTGTCATTTACGACCAATTATGCTGACGCCAGATCTTCAACATACTGTACAGACATTGCAAAAGTGACGGAATCTCCGGTAATGCATGTAAATGCTGATGATGCCGAAGCGGTAGTTCATGCGATGCATTTTGCAGCAGATTTCAGAGCGAAGTTCGGGAAAGACGTTTATATCGATTTACTGGGATACAGAAAATATGGGCACAACGAAGGTGATGAGCCTAGATTCACACAGCCTAATCTGTATAAAT
>NZ_JPRO01000036.1 GCF_000737785.1 Chryseobacterium luteum
GAATGGTCTACAACAGAGGGACGCAGCCGGACTGGGATGGTCTTGCAGCAACAGGAGGTGCCGATGACTTTGCCTGGAAACATATTGTAGAACATTACAAGGAAATAGAAGACAATCGTCTTGGAGCAACGGTTACCCGCGGAGAAGGTGGACCTTTGGGTGTGGGACCTCTCTCGGATCCAGAACCATTGATGGAAGCTGTAGTTGAGGCAGGAACAAAAGTTGGACTGAAGAGGTTGGAAGATGTCAACGAATCTGATGAAGAGCGAATCGGCCATACGATATGCAACATCAAAAACGGTCAAAGAGTTAGTGCGTCTCATGCATTTCTGGAACCGATACAAAACAGAGAAAATCTGACTATTGTTACTGAAACACTGGCAGAAAAATTAATTTTCAAGGGTAACAGAGTGATTGGTGTACAGGTAACACGCAAAGGAAAAACGGAAAAAATATTTGCCGAAAAAGAAGTAATACTTTCATTAGGCGGAATAAAATCGCCTAAAATACTGATGAACTCCGGGATAGGTCCTGCAGAAGTATTGAAGAAAGCAGGTGTAGAAGTAAGACTTGATCAGCAGCATATCGGCCGACATTTGGTAGAGCACAGAGATCTTGTTTTGAAATACAGGCTCAAGGAAAATATTGGAATGAACAGGCATATCAACAATCCATTGGCACAAGCCGTTTCGGGACTTAAATATTTCCTGTCGGGAAAACAAGGCATTATGGCGAAACCATCCTATCAGGTAATGGGTTTTTGTAAATCAACCCCGGAAAAGGAGCGTGTAGATGCGCAGATGCTAATGGCGCCTTTTACAGTAAACGAATATGCCCCTGGGCAATCACCAACAATAGAAAAATGGGGAGGCGTGCAAGCTTTAGGCTATCCTTTGCGCCCTACTTCGGAAGGCTATCTGGAAATAACCGGAAAAGACGTTCATTCTGAATTATATATAGATCCCAACTACTGTGCTACTGACCATGACAAGGATATTCTTATCAACCTGTATTCAAGACTTCGGAACCTGTTCGCTTCAAACCCGATTGCCGACTATCTTGATCATGAAACTCTTCCGGGAGTAGACATGGTTTCTCCTGAAGATCTTATCAATTTGGTTCTTGACAAAGGTTTCTGTGGATACCATGCAATTTCCACCTGTAAAATGGGTCCTAATGATGACGATCCGGTGGATGGAAAACTTCGTTTGAGAGGTTTTGAAGGAATCAGAATTATGGATTGCTCAATACTTCCAACTATGGTATCAGGCAATGGAAACGGTCCAATGATGGCAATGGCTTCAAGAGCTGCAGAGATCATTTTATATGACAACTAAAATATTTTAACCAATTTATATTTGTTTAAATGTCCTTTCATTAAAGATATTCAAAGTCTGACAAATGAAAGGACTTTTATTTATAGATTAACTTCCCTAAAGTTCTTCGGTGACTTTTTCATTTTATTTTTGAAAAATTTGCCGAAAAATGACTGGTCGCTGAAGTGGAGTTGATAAGCTATTTCTGCAATAGTGAGATTTGTATTGAGAAGCAGATCCCTGGCTTCCATAATCACGGATTCTTCGATGATTTCACGGGTCGTAAGCCCCGAAACCTCTTTCAGGACCTTCGTTAGATATCCCGGAGTAACCGATAGTTTATCTGCATAGAACTCCACATGTCTTTCAACAGATGCATGTTTATGCACAAGCTGAATCAGATTTTGGACAATTTCCTTTTTCCGTATGGTTTTGGATTCAAGTTCTGAATGTTCTCCTGATCTGTAGAAATCCATGATCTCGATTATGATTAGATTAAAGTAATGAAAAATTTTATCTTTTTTATAATTGGTAACAGAATATGTAAGTGGTTCCAGCTGTTTTAGCAAAAGTTGGAATGCCTTGTAATTTTCCTCAAGTAAGGATATCTGTGGTGATTTTTTTATGAAGAAAAAACGAACCGTATTGATATCCTGAATGTTCTGAATATTGCTGTTTGCAAATTCATCAGTAAATACCAGCCCAAGAAGCCTGGTTGGCTCAGTAATTTCTGATGTCCTGCAAATACTGCCCGAAGGAATAATGATCATATCATTTTTCCGGACTGAATAGGAAATCAGGTCAACCTGTATTTTCAGCTCTCCTTTAAGAACAAGCAATATGGCTGAATTATCCGTCCGGAAAGGGTACGAAAAAGAATTATCCATCACATATTCAATATCGTCTACGAGATAAAGACCTTTAAAGATCTTTTTCATAATGAACGAATCATTATTTGGTTGTACAACCGACAATATATCCTCAATGGAATGAAATTTTACATCTGAATTTTTCAAAAGATAGGCTTTTAATTATAGTCATCAACAAGGTGATGTTCTATCGTAAATGTAATCAATATTTAAAATATCCTCAAAAATATCGCTCTGCTTATTAAATTACGAGCATGATACAAGAGCCGCATGTCTTTGACATGCGGCTCTTGTAAGTAATTTAAGAGATAAAAGAAGATTCATCTTTATTTATGCAGCTGTATTTCCTTAAACCATTTTTTCCTTTCCTCTATATTTTCAGGAAATATGATTGTATAAAAAAACTAGGACACTGACATCCCTCCGTCTACAGCTAATGTAACACCGTTTACAGATATAGCGTCATCTGAACAAAGGTATGCAAATGCAGCAGCGATTTCCTGAGGCTCAACGAAACGTCCGTTAGGCTGTGATTTATCAATGATAGTTTGAAGCTGTTCCGTTGTTAGAGAACTTTTTAAGGCCTCTGTAGCTACAGCTCCTGGAGCTACAGCATTAACACGTATTCCGAGCTTTGCATATTGAAGAGCAGCATACCGTGTCAAATGCATGATCGAAGCTTTTGCTCCTGCGTAAGCTGGAGTTACCCCTAAGGAGAACTGAGGCTTTAATCCGGCAACTGAAGCCGTGTTTCCGATAACACCATTACCCTGGATTACCATTACCGCCAACTCTTCCTTCATGTAATAATAAATTGAATTTTCACTAAGGTCTTTTGTGTCGTTCCAACCTTGTGTAGTTGTTTCGTGGAACATCAGATTAGGCGTATCACTTTTCATCTGTCCACCCACATTGTTTATTGCTATGTCAATTCGTCCGAAACGATCCACTACAGCCTTAACGGTATCACGTGCAGAATTCTCATCAGTTGCATCTGCTTTGACATAATAAGTTTCTGAACCCTTTCTTCTATATTCGTCTTCCTGTTCAAATCCATCGTCCGTAATATCTGTGAATGCGACTACTGCACCTTCCTGAACAAAACGTTCAACGATTGCCTTTCCGATTCCTTGTGTGCTTCCTACAACGAGAACCACTTTATTTTCAAATCTTTTCATAATGAATTGGTTAAAATATTTCTTTTAAAATTTTTCAGTCAATTTTACAATTGCCGAATCCAGCCAACAATCAAAATACTTAAATGGGATAAATGATAACTTTAGATGGAAAAAAACGGCTCTCTTAAAGCCAATGCCAGCTAATTTTCACCAGCGGCCTTTTTATATTTGGCTTCATTGATTTTATATTCTGCTTTGGCATCAAGGATCTCTGATTTTGCCTGCTGCCACAAGACCTGTGCTTTAAGCACTTCTTCCGCCACTACAGTTCCCGCGTTATATCTGTCCTGATTCAGGCGCAGGTTTTCCGTGGCCTGATTAAGAGATTTTTCTGAGAGTTCAATACGCTTAAGAGATTGATTAAGCTGCATTACCGCATTCTGAACTTCCAGAACCAATAACTCTTTGGTTTCTTCCATTTCAAGTTTTTGGGCACTGGTTTTATACTGCTGCTCTTTTACTTTCTCCTTTCTTGCGCCCCAGTCGTAAATCGGAATACTCACAGAAAGCATTCCTACAAATCCCTGCATATTATTTTTCATTTTAATAGGGTCTACGTTTTTCCCGAAACTGGAAAAGCCTATCCCGGAAAGCGAAACTGTAGGTTTGCGGTCGCCATCCAATAATTTCTCCTGAAGCTCATTGATTTCAACTGCTTTTGCTAGGATTGAAAGCTCAGGACGATTGACCGGCTGCAACTGTCCACCATCCAAAACACCGTCAAAACTACCGTTTACAGAATCCTCAACATCAAAATCAGGACTACTCAGACCGGCAATTTGAGCAAGGTTTAATTTGGCAATGCTGAGACCATCCTCCGCACGTTTCAGGTTTAGCTGAGCCTCGTTTTGCTGAACTTCCACTTTAAGCAGATCATTTTTATAGGTAAGTCCCGCATCAAAAGAATTTTTAACATTGACATGCAGTTCATCCAAAAGCTTACTGTATTCTTTTGCCAGTAAAATTTTCTCCTTGGCATTTACAATTTGCCAGTATAGGGTCTCTGCAGCCAGTTTCACCTCTTCTTTGGTAAGATCTTTCTGCGCCATTTGCAGATCTACAGCTGCTGAAGAAAGTTTCTTTCCGGTTTCCACTTTTCCGCCTGCATACAGAACCTGGGTAACGTTCAGATTGGCACTTCCCAATACTTCCGGTACAATGTTCGAAAGAGGTTTAGAGAAGTAGTATCCGCCCACGCTTCCGTCCACAGTAGGTTTTCCTCCCGCTTCTGCAACCGTTCTTGCCGCTTTGGCAGCTTCAATGCTCTGCTGTGCTTTCTTTATCTTTTTATTGTTCTCTAACGCCAGGTTTTTTACTTCATCCACAGAAACCACCCGTTCCTGTGCCTGAAGACTTACCGTTCCTGCGAACATCAGTAAAACAACTATTTTTGATATCGTATCGTATATGATTTTCATTTTTTTTAAAATAAAGGTTGCCCTGTAGTAATAAACGACGACGTTTATGAACAAGGAATTTTACTCAGGACAACCGGTTAAAAAATTGATATTAGAATTATTTTAATGATGAGGTTTGGGTTTATATAAAATAACATCATCATCCGACTGGTTTTCAGGATCTGTATCCTTAGGAACAGGATCTTTCAATAGCTTGTAATACATTACAGGAACTATGAAAAGCGTAAAGATCATGGAGAAAATAAGCCCAAAAGCCAATACACTTCCCAATGGTGCCCACATTGGTGATTTACCGATAATCATTGGTATAACCCCAACAGCCGCTGCGGCTGAAGTAAGGAATATCGGACGCATTCTCCGCTTCGCAGCGCCCATAGCCGCCGCCTTGTGCGTGTACCCATGCTCCCGGATAAGCTCGTCCGCATAATCTACTAGGATGATCCCGTTTCTTACCACGATGCCTATCAAGCTGATGACTCCCATAAAACCAGTCATTCCCAATGGGTTTCCGGTAATGAACAAACCGAAAAACGCTCCGAAGAGACTTAAAAGGAAAGTACACAGGATAATGAGTGCTTTACCCAGACTCTTGAACTGAAACAAAAGCGTAAGGAAAATCAGGATAAGGCTCACAGAAAGCGAAAGCAGCATTCCGGGTGTGTTTTCAAGGGTTGCCTCTGCATCGCCACCATACTGAATGATTGTTCCCGCAGGTAATGCGAGCGCATCGATCTTCGGCTGTGCCTCTTTTAAGATTCTCGACGGTTTAGGCCCCAGCTGGGCTTCAGCAAAAACACTGGTGTATTTTATACCGTTCTTCCTGGAAATAACTCCCGTGTGCCATTCCGGCTGTAATGTTGCCACTTCCTTAAGCGGGATCTTTTCTCCGAAATAAGACTGAACGTGAAGATTTTCCAGGGCATTCATATCTTTTCTGCTCACGGAATCATATCTCAGGAAGATGTCAACAGGTTTATCGGCTTCCCATAATGTCGATACGGAATATCCTTTCAACCCGGCTCCGAGTGTTTGTGTGATGGCCTGATTAGTCACACCGAGGCGATTGGCTTTAACATCGTTCATATTCAGCTTTACACCCATATAGTCGTACTCGCTGCTGAGACGTACATTGTTGGTTCCTTCGGTATTTTCAAGGATCTTCTTCACTTCAAGCGCTACTTTTCTTTGGTCGCTCTCATTATTACTGACCACGCGAATATCAATCGGTGAACCTTCCTGGAAGCTGAGCTGCTTCACTTTCAGATAACCGTCCGGTATAAAGTTTTTCAGCTTTTCGAGATATTCCTTCGCCATTTCGTTAGTCGCATCGTTGCTGACCGTTGTTATGAAGACCTGTGCAAAATACTTTTTAGGAGATTCCGGTGCATAGGTCGTGTGGAAACGTGGGGAGCTCATCCCTACAAAGCTGGTAATATCCACTACCCGCTTATCTTTTTTAAGAATCTTTTCAAGTTCTTTTACTTTAACTTCAGTTTTCTCCAGTGAAGTTCCGTTAGGCATCCAGACTTCCATATTAAACTGATTCCTTTCACTAAGCGGGAAAAACTCCGGATCTACTTTGGTCGCAATAAACAAGGCGGTAACAATAGACATTACACCAATAAACATGGTGGTCTTCGGCCATTTAAACGCAAGCCCTACCCCGTTATCAAAAACAATCTGCAGATGGTCCAGCATATTTCTCTTCGGAGGCCTTTCGCTTACCTTATGCTTCAATCCTTTTTTGATGAATACATAACAGGTATAAGGCGTAAGGAAAAGCGCAACGAGCATTGATGTGATCAGTGCAATAGCCACTGTGATCGGTAATGAAACCATAAAATCCTTTGCGATTCCTTCCATAAACAGAGCTAATGGAGCAAATGCAAAGATGATCGCCATAGTTGCCGTAAAGATCGGAAGTGCCAGCTGTTGGGCAGCCTGCCAGGCTGCAGTCCACGGCGTGAGGCCTTCATCGAGTTTTTCAATATAGTTGTCAACCACCACAATGGCATTATCGACCACCATACCGAGAACAATAATCAAGGCAGCAAGGGTTACCTGATGCAGCTCCAGCCCAACGATCTGCATGATCCCGAAAGTTATAACGATAGAGATAGGTGCTGCCGCAGAAGCTACACCCGCAACGCGTATAGGAAGCAGCAGCATCACCACGAGTACCACAGAACCTATCGCCATCGCAAACTCGATCATAAAATGACTGATACTCTCCCCAACCGCTTCCGGTTGATTTACAATCGTTTTCATATGGATGTCCGGCGGGAAATCCTTCTGGACATCTTCAATCTTTTTCTCCACTTCTTTTCCGAAGGCTACGATATTATTTCCAGGCTGCATATCAACGGTCAGTACCATCGCTTTTTCATCGCCTACCCTTACAAAAGATGAAGGCTCTTCAAAACGTCTTTCCAGTTCTGCCACATCTTTCAGGCGAACTACGTTGCCTGCAGGTGTAGTGTAGACAATCTGCTCGGCAATATCGGATATATTTTTATACCGGCTGTTGGTATAGACCGGAATGATCGCGTTGGAACCGCTGGATATTTCCCCATTGTACCCAGTTACGTTCTGCTGCTGAATTGCATTAACCAAAGTATTAACCCCAAAGCCATACTGCTGAAGTTTCTGATCATTGATTTTAATGTAAATCTGCTGCCTCTGTCCTCCGGAACGGTTGATCTTGGACACCGTAGGTATTACCTTCAGGCCGTCTTCCAGCTTATCCAGATAACTTTCTATCTCAGCATATGATCTTTCTTTGGAAGATACGGAGATGATCATCGCCGTTACACTGGCAAAATTGCTGTTGATAAAAGGCCCTACGACACCAGCAGGAAGTTTGGGGCGCAGATTGGCATCCATATCAAGCTGAAGGGTATGCCAGAACTTCTTACGGTCCTTGACATTGTCATTCATTTCTACAGTGAAGAATACCTGTCCTTCTTTTACCTCCGCTTTTACTTTTTTCTTTTTAATCTCTTCAAAAGAGAAAAGATACTGTTCTACTTTTTTTGCTACTTCTTCCTCTACCTGGTGCTCATCGGCTCCCGGATAAAAGGCATAGACCGCAGCAACGGGCATATCGATACGGGGGTTTTCACTTCTGGGCATATTCATAAGGGAATTGATTCCCAGCACCATCAACAGCACCACCAACACAATAACCACCTGCTTGTGCTTCATAGCAGCTTCCAGAAAATGCACTTTCTTATTCGTCATTTCTTTCATTTCTTTATGAGTTAAAACTTCACCGTTTTACCATCTTCCAGCTGCGTCTGCCCGGAAATGACCACCTGATCATCCTGAGTCACCCCGCTTTTGATGATTATGTCACTTGTGCCTGCCATATTCTGCATCTCGATCCTCTTTTTAAATGCTGTGAAATTGTTCTTAGCAGATTTTACGGTATAAACGTAACTTGAACCGTCAGGATTTTTAAGCACAGCCTGAGCCGGCAAAATAATGGCATCTTTACTTTTCCCCGTATTGATGTTAATATCCGTAATCATCCCCGGTAATATCTGACCTCCTGGATTGTCAAGGCGTATTTTCACCGTATATGTTCTGGAATTGTCGTCCGCCTGCGGATTAATAATCGTAATAGTTCCGCGAATCGTACGGTTGAGACTTGGAATGGAAACCTCTGCAACATCTCCTATCTTAAGGGAGCTGATCTCATTCTCTGTGATAGATGCAGTAGCATAAACCTTGTCGGTTTTCACAATAGTGAATGCTGAAACTCCCGGTGCCGCCGTTGCCCCTGCTTCGGTTAGCTTCTGTGAAACAATACCTGAAAAAGAAGCATACAGCTTCGTATCGCGGAGATTTTTCAGAGCAATGTCACGGTTGGCTTTAGATTGTGCCAAAGCTACTTTTGCAGCGATATAATCTCTTTCCGGTAAGCTTTTTTTAAGATAAAGCTGGTTGAGACGGTTGAAATTATCCTGGGCCTGTTCCATTCCAGCACTGGCAACGGAAAGAGCATTCTGATAGGTACTTGTCTCAATAGCAGCCAGAAGCTGTCCCCTGGACACCCGCTGCCCTTCCTGGACATACACAGCGGTGACACGGCCGGAAACACCAAAACCAATACTAACACTGTTGTCTGCAAGAATGTTTCCGCTGTAAGAATATGTTTCAGGCCGGGAAACTACCTCTATTTTTTGCACACCTACCTTTATAGGTTCGGCTTTTACCTTCGGCTGCTCTTTTCCGCCACACGCCGAAAACAGCAGCAGGCTTCCTAATAAAACAAGACCTTTCTTTTCTGTGATTATCATAAATAAAAAAATTTAATCGTTACGGGGATCCAAAATTTGTAAATTGGTTCACGATACAAATGTAAATAGACAATACACGAGTAAAAAGGTCCATTTTAGTCTGATATTGGTCTATAATGAAACTTGTAATTTATTATAGACCAATATTATTAATAACTTGAAGAAAGTAAAACAGTTCTTCCAAGCTTACTGAAATAAACCATTTTATGCTATCTAAAGACCTTTCCTGATCTATATTATTCTGTGAAATTTGCTGACAGGTAAAACAAAAGCATCTTAACATAACCTATTATGAAAAACAGATACAAACAACGTGATTTAAGCTGGCTCGACTTCAATGAAAGAGTTCTGCTGGAAGCGGCAACGAGCGATGTCCCGTTGATGGAGCGATTCAATTTCCTATCTATATTCTCATCAAATCTAGATGAGTTTTACAGAGTAAGAATGCCTTCATTGGTATTTTCCGACCATAAAAATAAAAATGCTCACGCAAGAAAAATTCTCAATACCGTCCAAATGCGTATTGATTCACAGCAGGAAAAGTTTGGCCTTCTTCTGCGCAATCAGCTCATACCGGAATTGAATGCAGAAGGGATAGAAATTTTATATCAAAAACCTTTATATCATACTTTATCTGAAGAGCTGGGAGAATATTTCTATACAGAGGTTTTAGGGCTTCTTGAAATAGTACCCCTGAAAAGAAACAGAATCAAAAAATTTTTTGCTAAAAACAATGTACTTTATCAGGTTATTGTTTGCGAAGACCAAAATGAACATCAACAGTATTTTATTGTCAATATACCTACGGACATACTTTCACGCTTTTATACTGTATACAGGGTTGGAAAACAGATGATCTGTTTTCTGGATGACATCATGAAAAACTTCTTACCATCTGTTATTCGCCATTATACGGTTAAAAAGATATTGAATATCAAGATCACCCGGGATGCCGAACTGGATTTGCAGGATGAATATGAAGGTGATCTGGCTGAGAAAATTGAAAGACAACTTAAAAAAAGAGACCTGGGAGATGCTACGAGGCTTCTATATGAACGCGGAGCGGACGAAATAACGCTTGACCACATCATAAAATGTCTAGGTATTTCCAAAAAAAACATAGTTGAAGGCGGTGCCTACCACCACCTGAAAGACCTGTCATCGCTCCCGGTTAACAGAACAGACTTATTGTATAAGCCACTCATCCATATTTCACCAGCACTAAAAGACGCAACTTCGGTGTTGGAAACCATAGGCAAGGAAGATCTGATAATCCATACACCCTATCATTCATATAATACCGTATTAAAGTTTTTTAATGAAGCCGCTACAAACCCGGAAGTCAATGAAATCTACACGACTTTATACAGAGTGGCCGGCAATTCAAAAATTGCCCGTGCACTGATAACCGCTGCCAGAAACGGTAAAAAAGTTACTGTTTTCATTGAGCTGAAAGCAAGGTTTGACGAAGAGAATAATCTGAGATGGGCCGCTGAAATGAAAAATGCAGGAGTAAAAATCATCAACAGTATACCAGGTCTAAAAGTTCACGCAAAGGTGGCACTCATAGTCAAAAAGGTTTCCGGAAAACAAACAAAACACGCCTTAATAGCAACCGGAAATCTCAATGAAATCACCTCCAGGTTCTATACAGACCACGTCTTCTTTACTTCTCATAAAAAAATCACAAAAGAACTTAAAAACTTATTTTCTTTCCTTACTGAAAGGAGAAAGCCTTTTGGGCATGAAGAAATCAAATTTGACAATCTGCTGGTTTCTCAATTCAACCTGCAAAAACAGTTTCTCAAATTAATTGATACAGAGATCTCTAATGCTAAAAATGACAAACCTGCAGGGATTATCCTCAAAATGAATAATCTTGAGGATATGGTATTAATTGAAAAGCTTTATGAAGCCGCAGAGGCAGGCGTAAAAATTGACTTGCTTGTAAGAAGTATATGCTGTCTCAATCCTGAAGTACCAAGCCTCAAAAATATTTCTGCAAAAAGAATTGTTAGCCGTTACCTGGAACACGGAAGAGTTTTCATATTCAAAAATGGAGGCATACCGAAAGTGTATCTGGGTTCTTCGGACTGGATGAATCGTAACATCTACCATCGGATCGAGGTATGCTGTCCGGTGTATAATGAAAAAATTAAAAATGAAGTGATGGCAATTGTTGATCTTCAACTCAATGATCGGCGGAAAGCAACAGCAGTTAATCATCCAGGAGACATTTGGAACGAACAGACTAAAATCAAAACGTCCGATTCCCAAACGGGAATTTACAGATTTTTGTCTAAAAACAGCAGCTAATTCAGATTATGACCAATTTACACTCTATTTAGACCTTTTAAGGTAAGATTCCAGTACGGATATTTGCATATAATACCAAAAGGATGTAAATATATGTGGGAAAAATCTTTGTCTGGTGTAAGCCATTTGATCTATAGAAAAAATGTTTGGTCACTCATCACGGATATCGACCATTGGAGCTTATGGGATTTTAATATCGAATATTCAAAGTATAATAACCGTAGATTAAGCCCGAACAGTACTTTTGTTGTGAAACACCGTAATTTTTTAAAAGTAAACGGTATTGTAGAGGAGAATAGAACTTACGAATATTTTTCATTCAGAATTGATCTGCTAGCCGCTAAATTATATAGAAAATATTTGCTTGAAGATACGGCCGAAGGATTAAAAATTACCGTGACTACTTAGATTTCCGGATTTTTATCCTGGCTATGGAAATACATTGTAGGCATTAAAATCCTAAGCTATACAGCTGAAGACATTGCTATTATCATTGAAAATTCTAAACAAAATCGAAAATGAGAACTAAAATGGTTTTTAGAACGAAATTCAGAAAAATCATGGATGCGTTCTGGTTAAGAGAAGATATAAAGGAACTGCTTCCCAACTGCGAGTGCGAATACCTGGATAATGATTTTCGTCTGCTGAGTGTCTCTTCCGAGACCATATTTTATGAGAATGAATTAAAACCTGTATTCGAATCTTACGAAATCTCATTTTCAAGTGCTTCAAATAGGAATACCTGCATTCAGCAAAAACCGACTAATTAAGAAAATAAAGGCTGAAACTGCCAGAAAATGAATCATCAAATCAGATGCTTATGAATGCAAAAACGTGGAATTATAAAAAAAGCGAAGTTGATTTCGTATCATCGGTATTTTCTGTGGATATCTTTTTGCATTTTCTAGATCAATATGCAAAGGACGAATCAATCAACCACCGCCTTTTAGAACTGGCAAAGAAAAAAATAATCAGCTTTTTCCCTAATGGTGATTGCAAAATTGACATTGAGAACGCTGAATATTTCTCTGAGGTATTTAAATTGATTTATCAGCTGACGGTCAACCCTCTTGAAAATGAAAAAACATATTATTGGGGTATTTCGCCATTGTTTGTCCCTAAAATAATTTATGGTACCCAGCTATTATACGATCTTCTATCTTCGGTGGACACTTCAAATGAGCTGAATTTCCTTCATCATCCCCTGCAAGAGGAGCTTAATGAAAAAGACGCTCTTAAAACATTAATTTATAACTATATCCTAGAAAAATTATATGGTATTAATGTTTTAAGTCCCCCCGAAAATATTATCTGCCTAAACATTGAAAATAAAGAACAATACTACAAGCTTAATTTAAATACGAAATATTCCGAAGTATCCTATAAAGGGATTGTGCCTCCAATCAGTGAAATGCTGACCGGAAAAGATTTTACTAATGCCAAATCCATTTTAGACGTTTTGCAAGAAAGGCTGCCCCTGAGTCAGTTCACATTTTCGGGATTCACTATTATAGAGATCACAGAATACACTAATAAAATACTTAAAGAAAAGCTAAAGTCATTTCTCCTGTCGCAGGAGATGAATGACGGTATTCATCAGAAAATAACAGATGTTGTCAAGCAGTTGCTTGGATACCAGAATATGGATATTCTGATGCTTCCAATCATGCATATCAACGACACCCTTATCGTTGAGATATGGGACTCTTTTAAGACGACACTTACATCAGTATTGGAAAATTATCATGTTAACGAAATTCTGTTTTATGAAGTCATTAAAAATTACGCAAACGATCCTCTGAGAAGATTTGACCATGAAAATATGAACAGCCTGATGCCGGATCATAAGAAAGGCCTGATGTTGCAGCCCGTTTTTAGCAGAGGTTCACTAACGGGGCTGATTATTATATTTGCTGAGAATAAAACAATCATTCCGGAACTCATGTTCTCGAATCTTCAGGACATTCTGCCGGTACTGGAAAACATGTTTGACTCTGTTACAAAAAACTATACCGGTTTGCTTGACAGGGAGATCAAGAATCAGTTTACAGCCATACAACCTGCAGTAGAATGGAAATTCAATAATGCAGGCATTCAGCATTTGCAAAAAAAAGCAGGGAACGACATTAACGAATTCATCTCTGTCGAATTCAAAGATCTCTATCCTTTGTACGGCGCTATTGATTTCAGAAACTCCACGAGTGCCCGTAACAAAGCTGCCCGTGAGGATCTTGAAATTCAACTGGAATCACTGCGGGCAGCGCTTGCTGATATTACAAAAATCATAAAAATTCCAATCCTTGAAGAGATGAGCCACAGATCAATGGATTTTTGTGAAATGATAGCAGAAGCTGAAATCAGTACCGCAAAAGAAGCTGAAATCAATCATTTCCTGAAGGAGGAATCTTTAGCAGTGCTCACTCTGCTTTCTCAAGAAAATCAAAGTATCCATAATTTAGCGGTAGATTATCTAAATGCTGTGGAGGAAGGTCTGATGTTTCAATCCAATCGGAAATCACTGGAAGAAACATTCAAAATACTTAATGATTTAATTCACTTGTATTTGGATGACATGCTCAAAGACATACAAAACTGTTTTCCATGCTACTTCGAGAAATACCGTACAGATGGCGTAGAATTTAACTTATATATTGGTCAGTCCATAGCTCCTAAAAAGCCTTTTAATATGCTCTATGTAAAAAATGCAAGAATCTGTCAGCTCAAAAGTATGATTTCAGTAGCTCAACGTATGGAAAGGATTAAAAGTTCGCTGCCAAAAGCGGTGGAGACCACGCAGCTTATATTTGTCCACCCGGAAACGATAAGTATTTCATTTAGAGAAGACGAAAAACGATTCGATGTGGAGGGATCTTACAATATCCGGTATGAGATTATAAAAAAGAGAATAGACAAAGCGTTTATAAAAGATCGAAATGAAAGACTGACACAACCCGGCAAAATTGCAATCGTTTTCTATCATCAGAAAGACATCGAAGATTACCTACAGCATATTTTCTTTTTACAAAAGCAAAACCTGATCGACAGCGAAATTGAGGAATTAGAGCTTGAGCCGATGCAGGGAGTGAATGGTTTGAGAGCGATCAGATTAAAAATATTACCTGAGAATCCCAATTAGTAAATAGGAAAATATAATCCAACCTTTATCATTTGCATTAGAAAATTAAATCTGTTTAATATGAGCGAGATAGTATTTCATAATATACATGAACTTTTAAAGATCGTAGATAAAAATGCGGATAAAAAAAAGATCAATAATGATTTTTTTATTGTCACAGAGACCTCTGACGTTATTGAAACCGTTTACGAATATCCATTCAGAACAGACAATGCTGCAATTATACTTATTACGGAAGGAGAACTAAAAATTCAAATCAATTTAAGCACGATAACGGTGACAAAAGACCAGATTTTAATTATACCTCCCGATGCCACCATCTATTTAGCTAATTTAAATACCGGTGTAAAAAGTGTAGGCATTGTCTTCAATGATTCTTTTATAAAAAAGAATATTCGTCATATGAATTACATAAATGAAATCATTTTCTTTTCCGAAGTCCAGTCACCTATTTTGCAACCCACTAAGAATGAAATTTTCTCATTCAAATTTCTCATTGATAAAATAAATCAAAACAATGAGCAGGAAAGGTATTATTCAAAAGATCTTATTTATCATTATTTTAATGTTCTCTTTCTTGAATTAATGACCATATACAGGGGAATAGAACCTCAATCAACTGATCTTAGAACATCCAGAAAAAAAGATTTAATCCACAGGTTTTTAAACCTGCTCACCGAACACTCCAGGAAAGAAAGAGCAGTAGAGTTTTATGCTGAAAAACTTTCTATCACTCCAAGTTATTTAACCCGTATTGTTAAAGAAACTTCAGGAGAATCCACAAGAGATATTATTACCTCATCTGTTATCATTGAGGCCCGGGATATGCTTTTAAACTCTAGTCTATCTATCAATCAGATTGCCGAAGAGCTCAATTTTAGCGATCAGTCATTTTTTGGAAAATTTTTCAAAAAGAAAATGAAAATGTCTCCAAAAGATTTCAGAATGAAGAACCAGTAATAGATTTGTATTACAATTATAGATGGTAATTGAAAGATTTATTCAACTATCGGTCTAAATATTTGCAACATCTTAACAGGCTTTATTTAAAAATTATACAAAATGTTTTAATACTAATAATTCCCATGTAGTTTATAAAGAGGCTGCCCGTATAATTCATGAAAAGCTATTAGATTTAATACCATGAAAAGGATATGATGAAGCGACAGGAACGCATTTCAATAGGATCTTTGATAATGGATCTTAATTTATTACTGTTTTTTTTAAGTTTGGCATTGAAATCCCTTATCAGATGTACCATTTCTCTTGTAAACATTGAACCTATTTAGGGGTTTGTTAGATTAAGCTAGTTTGTCTAAAAAGGTTAAAATAGATATGAGGTGTTCGACTGTAGTCCCTTCCAGCCCGCTGAGAGGGTCTTCACTAAGAAGACCCTCTTTTTTTTCGTAGAGAATCCAATCTTCAGCGTTCGGTTTTTTCGTTCCAATCTCTAAAATTGCTGATATTTTGTTTGTACTGTCTTTGGAATTTTTTACCATCCACACCGTACATCTCACCAATTATTTTGCAGGGAAGCGCTCTAGTATCGGCTGATTTTTTTTAAGAACTCCGCAAAATCACTTGTCATGCGGGTTCCTTTGGCAATGAGATTCCAATCTCTCTGGACGATGTGTCCTGATTTTGTATCCGC
>NZ_JPRO01000037.1 GCF_000737785.1 Chryseobacterium luteum
TTTGTAGATATGGTCGGGAAGCCTTACAAAAGCATGAAATTTGGAACTCATGTAAAAGCGAAGATTATCTCAAAGAATATGGCAGGTAAAACAGTAAGACTAAAAATTTGGGAGGATGATATAAGTAATGTGTTATTGTTTGAAAAGGATTATATCTTGGGAGGAGATGAAAGTTTTTTTACTCTATTTCTTACTGCCCAAATGCGTAAAGACGGAGACGATTGGAAAGAGGGTAATGAGCAGGAATATTTTTTAGAGATAGAATATGCTGGGCAAAGTGTAGATTCTGAAGTGATTAATGTAAATGATTCTGCACCGAAGATTAAGGTTGCGGAGCCTGCGGTGAGTATGACGGGAGTTGGAAAAATACCTGCCCAGAAACAGAATGGAACTTGTGTTTGCCAGCAGTACGATTTAATTTGGGGAGGTCATCCAAATGTGAATTGTGCTTTTAGAATGAAAGTTGTTGAAATTTGTGCAGACTTGTGGGGAGAAAAAAATAAAATAAAAATGGCGAATAACCTTATGGCTGTTTTTAAATGGGAAAGTGGAAGTACTTTTAAACCGGATGCACCAAACCAAGCCAATTCAGGAGGTACGGGATTAATACAATTTATGCCTGATACTGCTAAATCGTTACTTGGTAAAGAAGTTACAATTGAGATTGTTAAAAATTATTATGGAAAAAAATATAATAAAAAAACTAAACAAAGAGAAGATTGGTATTTAAAAAGAGTAAAAGAGTTTGCTGATATGACCGCTATTGATCAATTGGATTATGTTAAAAAACACTTTGAACCATTAAGGGATAAAGATGTCGAATTTGTAGATTTTTATCTGCAAGTATTATTTCCCGCTTCGTCTCAATTGCCTGAGCATGTTGTTTTCGCAGATAAGCTTTCAAAATTAGACAGAGATATGGAAAGCGATAAATTGAAGCAAAAAAGAGTTAATGCTTATGAGAAGAATAAAGGATTAGGTATTAATGGAGATGGTAAAGTAACAAAATCTGAAATAAAAACAAAAGTTCAAGTATATGTTACGGAAGGCCTTGCCAATAAGGAAAAGGATTTTGAATGTGGAAATAAAGAAAAATCTAAAGAAAAGCAAGAAACAAAAACAGATTGTAAAACAAATTGTATTTGCCAGTTAGATATATTAGAAATTAAAGATGGATTTATTGATAACTCTCAGATTATAAAAAATAGAGTTTCAGTATTGGAACGATCTAAATTTATTGATTCTAAAAAACTATCTGGAATAATATTACATAGAACTGTTACTAAAACAACACAATCCACTATTAATGCTTTCAGTAATAAAAGAGATGGAGTTTATTATGGAACACATTTTATAGTCGGTAAAGATGGAGTTATTACACAAACAGCACATTTAGATTTTAAAACAAATCACGCAAAAGGTTGGAATTCTAAATCAATAGGTATTGAAGTTGTTGGAATGCCTATTGATAAAAATGGTAGTCCTACAGTAAAAGATAAAGAAATTGTTGGTTGGGAAAATTTGACAGAATTACAAGCTAAATCTGTAGCATGTCTTTCTAAGGCATTATTGAAATATTATTCTTTAGAATTCGAGGATTTACACTGCCATGAACATGTTGCTAGTAAAACAAAAGGAGAAGGAGAATATGTATTAAAAGCGATAACACCATATTTTAAATAAAGTCAAATGAAATATATTTTTTTAATATTTTCTTTTTTTACTATACAATCTTGCAAAGGACAAGGAGAAAAAGAAATAAAAAACAAGAATCAGATAGAAGTGCTTGAAAAAAGTAATACTATTTGTGGAAAAAACAATTCTTCAAATGAAGATTATTCGAAAATAAAAAATTGGAAACTAAGTAATGAAGATATTATAAATATTATACAAAAGTCTGAAAAAATTGATGAACATATTTTACATTACGCCTATGGAAATTTGCCTTGTGAAATCATAGGGAAAGTTAAAGTAGCTGGAATAATTAAAGACTTTATAATTAATGCAGGAGGGTATTATTATTTAGGTAGTGAAATTTATGGTTGCAATTCGCCCGATTGTTATAAGTATTTCCCTAAAGAGGCGGAGGAAAGCGATGCTGCTGAAGATGAGATTTCAACTAATAGAAGTGAAATTGTCTATAATATTCCTACAGAATTTTATGGAGACTACTCATTAACTGTTGATCATGGTAAATTGGATGAATTCTCAGAAATGTCTATTGATTATGATATTAGTATCAAAAAAAATAATTGCACATTTTCAGGATTAGGTTATAAAACATATTTTACAGATTTGTGTACTATGGATAAAAGTAATGATAGAATAATAATAAAGTATATAAAGCAAATTGATGGAGATGGAATGTCACCTCATAATAACAATGATACATTAGGAGTATTATTTAAAAAAAAAAATAAATATTATATAAGGAGCGAGATCATAGCAGATAAAAATTGGAAATATAATACAGACATTTTATTGAAAAAAACAAAATAACAAAATAGGAAGAAATCCTTTGGAAGAATATTTCTTTCAACGACATAAAAGTTGAAACTCCTTTGAAAACTACAGGAAATAGTAAGCAAGGCGATACAGCTCCTTATACTTTTAATCAAAGCAGCCTTACCCGAAAAGGTGTTAAAATTTGTGTCACAAAAGGAGAAAATACAGGAGAACTCATAGTAAAGCCTAAAAGAGCAGGACAGCCTAAGATTAATAAAATCGAATTATTGGATATTAACGGCAATAAAGTAACAAAGCCATTAAGCTATTCTGATACTTTAACTGTGAAAGCCTATTGTACGGATATGGAAGGAGAAACCGTACAATTTACCCTTTGGGAAGATGATGCCAAAGGAGAAGGACACAATACAATAAATTCAATTAACAAAATAAATGCTTTTCCTGTTCCAGGAACGGTAAAAAAGGGTGTTGCCAAAGCAAATTTTAACATGGCGACTTATACAATGGCCTCATTCATGGCTAATATACAGGTTGCCAAAGGAGATAAAAACGAAGGTAAAACCCACGAATATTATGCTACAGCAGAATATTTTGGGAAATTGGAAGCCAGCAACAATGTGAATTTGAAAAATCCTTCGCATCATCCAAATCCCGCCCCAACAAGCGGAAATAAAAGTGGTGCAACAAAACCTCCTGCAAAGCAGCAGCCCAATCAAAGACCTGTACCACCACTTTCTGCTCCTAAAAAAGATACTTACAAAACACCCGTCACACCAAAAGCGAAGACCCAATCTCCGGATCCGCAAGGAAAAATTATAAGTGCCGAATTTGTAGATATGGTCGGGAAGCCTTACAAAAGCATGAAATTTGGAACTCATGTAAAAGCGAAGATTATCTCAAAGAATATGGCAGGTAAAACAGTAAGACTAAAAATTTGGGAGGATGATATAAGTAATGTGTTATTGTTTGAAAAGGATTATATCTTGGGAGGAGATGAGACTTTTATCACTCTATTTCTTACCGCTCAAATGCGTAAAGATGGAGACGATTGGAAGGAGGGCAATGAGCAGGAATATTTTTTAGAGATAGAATATGCAGGGCAAAGTGTAGATTCTGAAGTGATTAATGTAAATGATTCTGCACCAAAGATTAAGGTTGCGGAGCCAGCGGTGAGTATGACGGGAGTTGGGACTAATAAGGAAGGAAAAAATAATGAAAAAGGAGTATGTGAATGTGAAGCCAAAGTGAGAGCATTTATAAGAATGGTGCGTGTTGGAGAAGGAACAGGAGAGTTAATTAAAGCTTTGAAATATGATAAAGAAACAAAAAAGAATGAAACTGTTTATATTACACATAATTTTCAATCAGGATATACTACTGCTTTTGGGGGAAATAAAATAACAGATCTAAGCACACACCCACAAAAAAATTATGGGGGTTCTACTGCTGCAGGAGCGTACCAAGTTATGAGATATACTTGGTGGTGGTTAAATGGAGAGGAATTAGATGACGATAAAAAAAAGACAGGAATTTATAATAAAGATCATGATTATATAAAAAAATATAAAATTTCTGATTTTAGTGCTGAATCTCAAGACAAAATTTGTATAGCACTTATGAAAGCACAACGTCCTAATTTAATAGGCGTTATTATTAAAAATGAAATTGAAAACGCTATACAAAAAGATGGATGTTTCATATGGGCGAGCTTACCAGAAAATAATGATAAAAGTCACTATAAATATAAAGGAAAGTTACAACCAGCTACCCCATTAAAGGTATGTATAGAGCATTATAATAAATTTTTAAAGGAAGAACTGTCGGATATAAGTCCTTTGCATCTAAAGAAAGGTTTTTTAAAAGATTTTGATTATGATTGTTGCACAGGTAGAACTAAAAATGATAAGCCATCACTAATAGGTGACTGTCAGCATTGTAAACAAGATCATTATGATGTAACAGATAAGGTTAAGTGGCAGACACAATTTGATTCAAAATGGGGGAATTCAAAAGCACAAGGTATTGCGTGTAAGAAAACCTGTGATGATATTCTTAATAAAGTAGGATTAGCAAGTACATCGAAAGTAGAAGTGGATAAATATCAAACTGCTATGGAAAATAAGAACCATACTTCTTTAATAATAAACACTTCCGTATCTAAGGAAGCTATACAATATATTGATGACCAACTTAATGATGAAAAGCCTGTTCAAGTTGGTGTAGATCATGCATTAAATTATAAAGGAGGTGCTTTAAATGAAGGTACAACAGATCATTTTGTTGTCATAATTGGTAAGGGATGTGATAATGGGAAAATTTATTATCGATTTTATGATGTTGGAACTAAATATGAAAATAAAGGAGCAAGTAAAAACAATAAGCTGTTTTTGGAAAATGATTATTCTTTAAAAGGAACAACGGTTTATAGTGGTCAAACATATACTGTCACCCAAGTAAGAAAAAATAAGAAAAAATAACAAAATGAAATATTTAAAATTAGTTTTAATCTTTTTTTTAATAGGCTCATGCAAAGGGCAAAATGATGTTTCTAGTTTTAACACAACATGGTATGAAGTTAAAAAACAAGGAAATGAATATGTTATAATTAAATGTGGTTATGATGGAGAATGGCTGGAAATTCAACATGATAGTATTTTTGATCATGGCACAATGGAAGAAAATAAATTTAAAATCCACCATGTTATTCAAAATGAAAATTCTACATTCCTATATATTAATGAAAATGAGAAATATAATATTTCTTGGATTAATAAAAAACAAGGAATTGCTAAGGTAATTAATGATAATAACACAAAATATTACGTTAATAAACCTAATCTAAATAATATAAAAAAATTAAAAGGTACCAATAAAGATTGTATTTCTGTTGAAGATTTTGAGAACCCACAAAAAATTGTCTCCACTGAAGAATCGTATTCAATAGATGGGATATGGAAATTAAATTGTGAAGACGGAATTGGTAGTATTAGTATTAAAAATAATGAAGCATCTCTTGTCGTTTTATTTAATCAAATTTATATTCATTTAATAGAAATTAAAAGATATGATTTTGAACAAGGAATCGCTTATAAATTGAAAGAAATTCCTGAAGACAGTGGAAGTTTTGGAGCACAATTGCCTTGGAAAGATTATTTAAATGATAAGCCGATATGTTATATCAAAAAAAAAGGTGATAATATTTATTGGTATGGTTTTTATAATAAAAAAACAAAGAAACGAGAAATTACAGATAGCGAATTTAATCAAGAGAATAATAATAAAGAAGTTATCTTAAAAAAGTGTCATGATTAAATTGAGTAAAGTAATACCGAAAAACTGATTATGATATAACAACAGAAAAATCCTTCGCATCATCCAAATCCCGCCCCAACAAGTGGAAATAAAAGTGGAGAAACAAAACCTCCTGCAAAACGGCAACCCAATCAAAGACCTGTACCACCACCTCCTGCTCCTAAAAAAGATACTTACAAAACACCCATCACACCAAAAGCGAAGACCCAATCTCCGGATCCACAAGGAAAAATCATAAATGCAGAATTTGTAGATATGGTCGGGAAGCCTTACAAAAGCATGAAATTTGGAACTCATGTAAAAGCGAAGATTATCTCAAAGAATATGGCAGGTAAAACAGTAAGACTAAAAATTTGGGAGGATGATATAAGTAATGTGTTATTGTTTGAAAAGGATTATATCTTGGGAGGAGATGAGACTTTTATCACTCTATTTCTCACTGCTCAAATGCGTAAAGATGGAGACGATTGGAAGGAGGGCAATGAGCAGGAATATTTCTTAGAGATAGAATATGCAGGTCAAAGTGTAGATTCTGAAGTTATTAATGTGAATGATTCTGCACCAAAGATTAAGGTTGCGGAACCAGCTGTGAGTATGACTGGAGTTGGAAAAACACCTACCCAGAAACAAGATGGAACTTGTGCTTGTCAACAATATGATTTAGTTTGGGGAGGGCATCCAAATGTAAATTGTAATTTTAGAAAGAAAGTTGTTGAAATAAGTAAAAGACAAAATTTTGATCCAAATCATTTTATGGCTGTAATGTATGTAGAAAGTGCCCATACATTTTCCCCCTCTAAAATTGAATTGAAAGTTGTTGGTCATAGAAAAAATGGTAAACCTATATATGATTATGTACCATTAACAAAAGAAGAAGTATTAAAACTTTCAGAAAATTTTGCTGGCGCTGTCGGTCTTATTCAATTTACACCAGAAGCAATAACAGATTTAAATAAGCGGTATAGTTTATCACTTACAAAAAGAAAATTGGCTTTAATGACGCAATTGGATCAATTGGATTATGCAGAAAAATATATTGCTATGTGGAAAGAAAACAACAAAATTACCACGAAGCTCACATTGGCGGATTTATATTTAGTAGTTTTTTCACCATCCAAAATGAATGGTAGTGATGATAATACAATTCTATATTCCAAAAAATCAAAATATTATGAATCAAACAAATCCGTAGACAAAGATAATAATGGTATAAGTAAAAAAGAACTGGCTATTCGTGCGTATGATTCATTTACTTTAGGATTAGTAAATAAAGAAGATTCTTTTGAGTGTGGAAATAATAACTCTAGTTCAGATACATTTGATGCAAATGAGGTAATAACTTATCATATTTATGCTGAAGGGAAAATAGAAAAACATATACCTAAAGAAATAAAAGAAGAATATAAAAAGAAATACAAATATGTATTTCATAAAAATGGAAAGGAATACATTTTAGGTATTTTCAATTTTAAATTGACAAAAGAAATGAACAAAGGAAATGTTGCAGGTAAAAATGATGTAGAGTTAATAGATATTCGAGAATTTAAAGGATATGCAAAAGATGATGTGAAATTGAAGTTTCTGACATTAAATACTGATAGTGAAAGATATTATATAAACCCTGATTGTTATGCAGGTTTATTAGGAGCAATGGCAGATATGAATGTAGATTATTTAGGATTTAATGGTTTTAGTAATTACGAAGCAAAATCTACAGGAGGGAGTAGTTCACACAGAAATGGAGAAAAAGGAGATTTAAGATATTTATCCAAAAATAAAAAAGCAGAACCGACATTATTACAAAGCACACATTTTGATATTCCTTTGCAAAATAATTTTAACGATATTTTATATAAATTTTATTGGGGCAGATTGGAGGATATGTATTCGGAACATTTTACATATAACGGAAACAAGAATTATTTGCTTAATCACACAAAACATATGGTAAAATTAGGGAAAGGTGGTTATCGCCATTATCATCATTTGCATCTTACAGGGTTCGATCACAGTCAAATTAAAACAATAAAAGAATGATGAAAAGTATATTAATAAGTTTAGTTATTATTATATGTATATCATGTAAACAAAACAACTATTCAAAAGCTGATACAAAAAAAAATGATATTACTGCTTTCCAAGATACTCTTAAAGATCTAGATGTAATTCAAAAACCATTTTGTATAAAAATAGATACATTGCCTAAAAGTGATTATTATCAAGTTGATTTGGACACTTTTTTGACCTACCATCACTTAATAAAAAATAATAATGATTTAATGAATAATAAATTTCATAAAGGAACAAAAGATTTTATCTCTAAAAATGAAAATTATTTTTTCAATTATCCTTATAATGATCATGCTTTTGCTATTAAAAGAATGAATATTAATAAAAATATAACAGCAATTTTTTATGCTTATTTATTCAATTCTGAAATAATACAACCAAGAATTGAAATTCAAACTTTTAATAATAAACAAGAAAATATAGATAATTTAATAGTTGCTTCTACTTTTACTAGTGAATGTAGTGGTTATAGAGAATTTTGTTTGGATAATGATATAATTAAAATTTTTGACTATTACTATTGCAGTGAAGAAAGTCAAGAATATAAAAACACATATGAATTCAAAATAAACAATGATGGTAAATTCATAAAAACAAATATAAAATGATAAAAGATATCCTTTCTTTTTTTCTATTATTCTTATTTTTAAATAGCTGTGCTCAAAAATATCCTTCAGGTAATTATACAATTATAACCGAAGTCGATGAAATTGGAACAGGAAATTTAATTGATATGAAATTTGAGCTTCATTTTGAGAAAAGTAAAATGTTTTTGAGAGTAGATACAAATATTTCCACAGAAGCTTATTGCGAAGGAGAATACTCTATTAAAAAAAATAAAAATAAAATATTAGTATCAAAATATATTGGAGAAGGAATTTGTTCAAGTGATAGTAGAATTAACACAATATATATTAAAAAAATAGAAAATATTTATTACATAAAATCAGGGAGATTTAATAATGATAAATGGTTAAAACTTAAAAAAGTACAATAGTAAATTCTGTCATAAATGATGTAACTCTTGCTGCATTTATTGGAGCCATGTTAGATTGTAGCTTTGATGATCTCACTTTTAACAGATTTAGTGATTCTGAAGGAAGATCAATCGGAGGAAGTAAATCTCATAATTTATTGAAATATGGAAAACTTGACCAAGCCAAGACCAACGAGTTTCCCACATTCCAACAAAATTCCAACAAAGACAACAGGAAATTATTAACCAAAAACTCTACTTTTGAGTGTGACTAAGTAAGGGAAGATTACAAATTGAATAATTCCATGCTTTATAATGCGCAAAAAACAGTCTGAGGCACTGAAGAAGAAAAGTATTTAAGCTCTTAAAAAAATATTTTGAAATAAGGCAAAAGCCATACTTATAATAAATTGAATGCCCCTTTAAATATTATAAATATTTGATTTACAATATTAATTGAGCCTAACAATTGTTAGTAGTAGTACTACTACACTTTTTGACATTTTAGCATTAAACAGCATTTTTCTAAAATATGTATTCTATATTTAGTGAAATAAAAATCATCACATCACAAAATATTAATCATTAAAATTTACGAATCATGGCAGAAAAAAATTCAAGAGGAATTCTAAAATTCAACGGTGGCGAAGGGCAGAAACTACTAAAACTTAATTATAGTGTGTCCCGTTCCACAGACGTATCTGGAAGAGTAGCATCAGATCCCTCTAATGCACTGATCAAAATTACAGTAGAAGCTACAGAAAAGTCTGATATTCTGGAAAGTCTTCTAAACGGAAAATACAAACCTACAACAGGAGAAGTTACATTCAACAAATCTCACGAAGAAGGAACACTAACTACTTTGAAATGGGAAAACGGATATGTGATTCAGCATGAAGTGGATTTCGATGCAGTGGATGAAAACAGTATGTACGTCAGTTTTATTGTAAGTGCAGAACTTATCGACCTGGGTAACTCTTCTTACAAGGCAGAATGGCCTGCTTCTTAGAGCACAATTTCTTAAAAATTTAAAAAAATATCAGACAGAATGGTGTATCCGGCGTTAGGAATGCCGTTCTGTCTTTTTAGTTTATAATGATCACCATTCAGATATTAATGGATAAGATCGCTCATCCATTTATTAGAGTTTAAAAATAGGTCTGACAATATAATTCACACCAATAATTTTTTTTAACTTTATAGAGCATCTGTATATTTTTTTAATTTTTTAAAGTAAGAACCCAAAAAATACATTAAATAATATGGATAAAGATATCTCAAATTCTGACAAGATTACAGAGAATAATATTCCTGGAATCAACCGTGTGGTAAAACTGGATATTGTGATTGATGGTAAGATCATCAAACATTTTAAATATTTCCGTCTGCAGCAAAGTGTAAGAAAGCATCATGAATTTGAGCTTATCCTTGCCAATGATACCCTGTCTGAAAAACAAAATCATGAGCTTGAACAGGCCAATAGATTTTTAGGAGAAAGACTGACTGTAAATATCACATATAAAGACGTTGAAAATAGCCCGGAAAGAACTTTTGTAGGGGTTATTACAAAAGTAGGGTTTAGCCAGGAAAATCATAGTCTTGGAAATATAGTCTTGAAAGGCTACAGTCCCACCATCTTATTGGATGCTGCTCCTCATACCCAAAGTTTTGGTGGAACGCAGCCTGTAAATATGGGCATCATTGCAACAGACATCATAAAGCAGGGAATCGAAAGCAGTAAGTTTGATGTAAAAATCAATGCAAAAGCATCTTCTCAGATTCTATATAGTGCTCAGTATGAAGAAACACACTACAATTATCTTTGCAGGATGGCAGAAGCCTATGGAGAACAGTTTTATTACGATGGTGAAATTCTGCACTTCGGAAATATGCCTCCCCAAAATAAAGCATTAGAGCTGATATATGGAAGTAGTGTTTCCGATGTTAGTGTTGAATTAAAGGCAGTACATATCAAGCCCAGTTTTTACGGATATAACAGCAGTTCCAATACTAAGCTCAGTTCCGGGGAAACTCCTATACAGCATGTGGGAAATTTAGCGAAAACCGCCTATCAAAACAATGAAGGAATATTCAAAACCCCATCACTGCAGGTTGCGCCGATAAAAGCTGCTACCGATATGGATGTGGTCATTTCCCAAACCTCTGCGTCAGGAAGCAGGGCTGTAGAAGTCTTTACCGTATCAGGAGGAACAACCCTTCCTTTTTTATACCCTGGATGTATTGCTGATATTAAAATGCGGAAAACAGATAGTAGCCAGACATCCTATTTTACAAAGCTGATGATGACCGAAGTTATTCATGAAGTTGATACCCTGGGAAACTACACGGGGAAATTTGAAGCTATAGCTTCAGATACAGGATATATACCAAAACCGGACTTTGTTGTACCCATTGCACAGCCGCAGATCGCCACCGTCATATCCAATACTGATCCTCAGGGACAGGGCAGGGTAACCGTAAGATTCGACTGGCAGATGAACGACAATACTAATTTTATCCGGATGATGGCCCCGGATGCTGGGGGAACAGATAAGATCAGCCAGAACAGAGGATATGTAGCCGTACCCGAAGTCGGTGATCAGGTAATGGTAGGTTTTGTACACAACCATCCAGACAGGCCTTTTGTGATGGGAGGAATGTTTCATGGCGGAACAGCCTTAGGAGGAGGCATAGACAATCATTTAAAATCCATACAGACGAGAAGCGGAATCAGGATTTTAATGAATGATGCGGAAGGAAGTGTCAATATTATTGATCCTAGCGGCAACAATTATTTCATGGATGGAGCAGGAAACATTACGGTTACAGCTCCCAAAAATATGACTTTCAATGCCGGTGAGAATCTTAATATTAATGTTGGAAAAGATATGAAAACAAGTGTAGGAAATGATAATGCCATTAATGTTATCAATGATCATCAGTTCACTTCAAAGAATTATAAACAGACCGTTAATGAAAATAAAACCATTAATATAACGGGAGATTTGAAGGAGACCACATCTACCACTACACATAACGCAAAAAATGGTGACATTTTATTGCAAAGCGCAGGTGTTGCCAAAATGCTTGGTAAAATAGACGCCAAAGTGAACAAAGGCTAAATATAGATTTGAATTCAAAGATTAAAACTATTATTAAAAAAAATTCAGATGTATGAATGTGTTAAAGAATAATTTTTCTAAACAATGAACAAATCAATAAAATATTTACTGAGCTTATTATTCTTCATTCAGGTCTCGTGTCAGGAAAAGAAAGAGCATCAAAAAACAAAAGCTATGACAAAATATGAATGGACTGAGGGAACCTCTGCTTCCTTAGGATATCCGATGGAAGTATACAAAGGAGGCATGGAATGTGAAGGAGGAGAGTGGGTTGGATTAGGTTTTGGCATCATTCCCGGCGGAAATACCTGGGGTTCTATCAATAATGGAATGAGTAATGGTTTTAAAAGCCTTCCTTCCCGTCTGGATTTTATTTGGATGTCTTATATGGAAAACCAGTTTTATCTGATTGATACACCTGTTGATACCGCTAAATTAAGATCGTATTTCAGCAAAGGCTATGAAGTAAAGGTTACTAACGGAAGTGGAGAAACAGAGCATTTAAACTATGATAGAATTGGCGTGGGAATGGCTCCCGGCGGAATTGTTGTGGTTTGGGTAGCTGGTGTAGGTGTCCAGAAAGAAGTAGGCAGATATCAGGGAAAGAAAGTAACGATTCCGGAATCGGAAATTGCAAAACTGGATAGCCATGAAAACCGTTTTTGGCGGAAAGATTATCTGGAAATGGTGCATACCCGTGAACAAATCATTCCGGCAAAGGTACGGGAAGAAAATAAAGGAAAACCTATTCCTTTTGGAATATGGGATCAATATAGAATACGTTACAGTTGGAAGCCTGTTTTTGAACTTCCGGAAAAAGCAAAGCTCAACCCATTAACAGATGTTGGAATCAACATGATTAATGGAGAAATGGAACAGCTTGATGCTGCAAAAATTTCTTTGGCTCAACATACAGAAAGGGCAATGCCGACAAGAATAGTTTTTGACTTTATGGGCAGTGATAATAAGGAATATGGAGCGAGTTGTGATCTGAATGAAAAATCAAGCTTTGAAGCGTTTAAAACTGTATTTGGAGAAGATCCGGCTTCAACTAAAGCTGATATTGTAATTAAAGTAAATGAAGCAAACAGCTATTTTACTATACAACTGAAAGGCAAGAATGGTAAAGTCGCTTTTATAAAAGCTGATAAAGTAGAAGTTTTCTAAAACGAAAAATTATGGGAAAAACATTGGTGTATAATACAGGTAATGCTGCTCCTCCTATAGATGAACTGCATCTGGAAATAGGCATTTTTTTCGATGGTACTCTAAATAATCTCAAAAACACGGAGTTAAGGGAGAAATACAGAGATGGCAAAAATAAAATAGAAAGTACGGATACCAAAGAGCAAATACTGGCGAAAGAAGAAGCGATAAAAAAAACAAGAGAACAGCAGGAAGAAGAATTTGATAATCTGGAAAGCAGTGACATCACTGAAAATGATTCAGAACGCGACCGGTATCTCAAAGGAAGCCACAGAGGGTGGCTAGACAGCCAGGGCGTTGATAATAGCTTCAGTAATGATTATACCAATGTGGCCCGGATGTATCAATGTTGTGAACAGATTGATTATGCAGTTTATGTAGAGGGAATTGGTACATTAAATAACAGCAGAGATGTGGATGATGGCTTTCAGTATGGTTCCGGTGAATCAGGAGTGAGAGGAAAAGTGAGAAAAGGATGCGAAAAAATGGCTGACAGGATTAAGGTACTTATAAAAAAAGCTGTTTCAAAAAAGAAATTAACAAAAATCACCATAGACGCTTTTGGATTCAGCCGTGGTGCTGCAGCTGCGCGAAATTTTGTTTATGAAATTAATGGTAAAAAAAGGCCAAAAGATATTGAAATCAAAAAATCAAGAAAAATAATAGGATACAAAGAGGTTGGATCATACGCCCATGAAGGTCCCGTTATGGTTCCTGAATATGGAGATATTTGGATAGATAAAGATAAAACTGAAGTAGATCCCAAGTATCTTATAGATGGGAAACTTCCAAAATTCGGTTTTTTAGGATATTATCTTTTAAGTAAGAAAATCTTATCTCCCGAACAGCTTGAAGAGTTAACATTGGACATTCGTTTTATAGGAGTCTATGAGACCGTTTCATCTTATGAGGAATTCGGAGATATGGGAACTATAAAAAGAGTGGGATACAAAGGGATGGTTCATTCCACATTAGGACCTGCCCACTATTTTGGCGATGATGTGGAACAGCTGCAATTAAAAAATCCCGGGCCTTATTTTAAAGCGGTTCATTTTACTGCAACGAACGAACATCGTGAAAACTTCTCGTTAACCAGGTTTCCGGGAAGTATTGAAAAAGAATTTCCCGGGGTTCATTGTGACATCGGAGGAGCTTATGAAAATGGAATGGAAGTGGTCGATGAAATCGAAACATCCAATCACAAACCGCTTTGGGCATTAAAAAACCGAATGCAGGAGTTAATTGATGAACATTGGTTTAAAGAAGATCAGATTGAGATCAGCAATACGGCACTCAATATTTTAACGTTCGGAAATGTGTACCGGAAAATTACCGGGACCCGCTTTCTGCGAAAAGAGTACAGCTATATTCCACTGCATTTTATGGAAGAACAGGGGGTGAGACTTTATGATCACAAGATCACAACGAAAACAGAACCCACCTATTCCATAGAGCATGATGAACACCTTCCTGCTGCCAAAGTAAGGCTGCACGAATATGTTTTTGGCAGTAAAGAAGCCTGGGCATTCAAAAGTGATGAAGATCTGGAAAAAGAATATGATAAAATGAGGGCAGAAGAACCTGTTGAATATCCTACCGTAACCACTGATAAAGATGGCAACCCGGTCATGAATATTCCTGGTGTGACAGTCTACGGTAACAGATGGCAAAGCTTATTAAGAACAATAAGAAATGAATATCTTCATTGGTCTGCCAACAGAGACTGGATGGGAATGGATCCCAACAGCGATTATCAGAGAAGAATATATTAAGAATGATACCGGATATATTGAAGAATCTTCATCAGAAAACGTACCGGCTGGAAACGATTGTCACAGAACAGAAAAATCCGTTTTATCTGACTGAGAAAAAATATGTAAGACATGCTGAGGTTTATTATTTAGAGGAAGAAAAAGACCAGTTTAAATACCATGTTTTAGTCATTGATTTCATTTTTTCGGACGATGATAATGCAATGGGGAAATTTTTAAAACAAATCAGTTATTTGTTTGATGAGCTGGAACTGACAGTTGATAAAGATGGAAATATTGTTGAAGTTAATAACCTTAATTTTCTTCGCTTAAGATGGGTGAATATTCTGGCAAAGCTTTCAGAAACCCATAAAGGAGAATCCATAGATAACTATTTCAGCCAGATAAGCAGTGTACTTGAAGATGAAAGCAGACTGATCGGTTTTTTAGGAGGTTATCATATGTTTGGATTGCTTTTCAATGGCTTGTTGCAGTCATTTGATACAAAGAGAAAGAGAGAATCTCCTGATGGATTTACAGAAATTATGTCTCCTGTAAAAGATGGAGAGAAAATGACCTTAACAATTTCTCCTGAAAATCTGGATCAAACAGATATTGATCACTTCAGAGGGCTATTTGTATTCAAAGGAGATCATTATGAGGAAGGGTTTACAGAAATCAAAAAACGGGATACTCATTTAAAACATTCATTACTATGGATAGGTTAGATAAAGAAAAAGATTCTCCGGAGGCCAGTGATCAGTCACCTCAGGTTTCTTCACAGGAAAAGGATGTGAAAGCTGAAAACAGCCAAAAAATGGAGGAAAAGCGTGCTGAAAATGAGAAAAAAGACAGTACATCAGAAGATTTGCTGTTGTCAATACATGGGGCAAAGATAAAATTCAATGCCCATTTGGGTGAATTTAAAGTTTTAAATGATGTACCCACCACACAAGGTAAGCTTACCGGAACCATCGTGGAAAAACAGATTCCCAACTTTACATTTTATGATGGTTTTCAGATGATATCCCTCACAGAATGGCAGGATTTCGGGACCGCTAAGGTACAGGAGAATTATGTATTACTGAAAAAATCAACATTACCGGGCACAGGCAAAATGCCGGGTAATATACCGCCTGAAACCGGGAAGATAGAGTTTGTAACTTCCGGACAGATCAACGAACCCGAAAGTATTGATACAAAGGGAGCACCGGTGCCCCAAAATATAAATGTTCTTAAGAAATTCATGGTGAATTTCCGAAGGCCATCCGCATATAAAGGTGAATTTGGTTTTGATTGGATGAGAGATGAATATATCTATCCTATTACCTCTGTAAGTGGAACCAATAAAGAATTAAGTTTAGACATTGCAAAATTAAAAACAGAATACAAAACTACAGACGTTACTAATGCTGTCTCACCTTACGGGAAAGATTATTATTGCAGTTTTTTGAATATTATGATGAATCAGGAAGTTGAATTGGATATAGAAGTAGAAGAACTGGAATCTTTGTCTGCAGATGCTACAGAAGTTATTTTTGAATCAAGCAATCCGAAGCTTATTATAACACCCACAAGCATCCCATTAAATACTTTAATAGCAGGAGGAAAACAAACAAAAAGTATAGGAGGAACTGCTGTAAGAGATTATTATCTGGCAACCAACCAGATTAAAGTAAAATGTGACGGACAGGCATTTATAAGAAACGAACAAATAAAAATTTTCGCAAAGCTTAAAGATCCTGCATCAGGAATAGAAGACAAAAAAGAAGTAGGAAAAATGATGGTGATGAAGAATAGCGAACAACTGCAGTATACCATTAATGTTTATGTGATAAAAGCATTTATGAGTGATAACCCTTTGTTTGGAGAAAGTGTAATTGACGCAGAATTTGCGAAAATAGGAGGATTAGCAGGATTGGAAAAATATTTAAATGAAAATAGCCTTAATCAGGGATTAATTCAAGTAAAGTTGATTGATAGAAAAGATACAAATCCATTAAAGATAGAATTAAGTACAAATACTTTTAATTTGGCTAACACTGGAAAAAATACGAGAACTGGAATAGCAGATAATGATTATGAAAATATGAGAGGTATAATTACCAATCCTAATCCATCAGCTTTCGAGGTAGATTCTGGAAAATCTGTTAATTTATTTAATAAACAAATGAATTTATTATATAATTTTAGTAGAGAAAAATGTATTTTACTTTATTTATGCCCACTTAAAACAAAAGATGCAGGAGGTTCAGCATATACAATTCCATTAAATAATAAACATTGCATTATATTTGGAACTAATCTTGCCCACCCTCAATCATACGCCCACGAAATAGCACATACTTTAGGATTAGAACATATTTTTTTATCAAGAGATTCATCCTGTAATATTATTAGCTTATCTGATGAAAAATTAAAAATTGACGGAGAGCTAACAGCTTTTAGAACAGAAATTGACAGAGCTAAAGCAGATATTGACAGACAATGGAATGCTTATAGAACTACAAATAGTTCTTTTTTTAATGCGAATCCTAGTAGAGTTAATGAATATAAAGCACCATATGATCAAGCCAAAAATAAATTGGAACAACAATATAATGAATACGCCAGACAAAAGAGAGATGAAAAAAATTTAATAGATAAAAACCACATTAAATTTTTGAGATCTCATACCGAAAACATTATGGATTATTGGGGAGATGACGCTAACTGCGATGGAACTATAGAAACAGGAATTACTGATAAAAAATCACTAAATAAATTCCAATGGAAAATTATACAAAACGAAGCAAAAACATATTACCACTAAATAAAATCTTATTATTTATCTCTCTCATTTTATTTGGTTGTAAAGGAAAGGCTCAATCTGAACCCATTCCCCAAAAGGTTACCGTACAAATAAATACACCAGACGAAAAATACAGCAAGTCCCTTCATTGGAGTAAAGATGAGATAAAAGATAATAAAAACGCAAACTTGACCGAAAGTATTCATACAATTCTGAAGAAATACACTATAAAAAATGATAAAATTTGTATAAATGGAAAACCTTTGGATAAAGTTTATATAAATTTTATTGTAAATAATGATTTTAGCAAAAGTATTATTATTGAAAATGGATTGCCAAATTCAGAATACTTATATCATGTAAGTGGGGTTCCATCATATGTGTATACTGATAATGGAGGGATTATTCCTATGACGACCCAATTAAAAATTTTCAAGAAAGGATATGGGCATTGGACTGATTATTACTACGTAGATTATTTTAAAAGTAAAAAATTCAAAGATAATTATAAAGCGGTTCTAAAAGAAGAAGGCGAGGTAAAAAACAATTTTAAATTCGGAGAATGGAAGTATTATAATAAAGAAGG
>NZ_JPRO01000038.1 GCF_000737785.1 Chryseobacterium luteum
GGGGTATGGAGGTTTTTGACGGACATTTGTACGTATCTTCTACCAGTTTCGTCTATCAGCTGGAAGATGGGAAGCTCTTGCCCGTTGATTTCGGGGATGATATTCCACGCACTTGTTATCACCTGAGCGCAGCTGATGGAATCATGTGGTCCATAGGGGCCAAAGATGTAATGGAGTTCGATGGTTCGGACTGGAAGCGAGTTTTACGAATTGACTAATCTGGGGTCAGCTTTGCCGAAACTCTCAATCTCGTGTCAAAAAATTACAATAAACCGAAAGAAAAAACATCGAAACCTTAAGGAGATATCGAACTTCTAAAAAAAACTATCAAATATAGATAGAAGCGGGTTTTTAGGCGGTTTAACATAAAAGCCTGAAGATTATATTTTCAATCCAACTATAAAAGACCAGATAGTAAGAGTTTGGGTCACAGATTTTTAATGGTATAAAAAAGGAGACAACCATTAAATAATGCCTCCTTAAGGATCGCGCTGGGATTCGAACCTGGTGTGAAAATCAATGCTTATTTATTATCTGGTTCTGTACTGCGGTAATACACCCAGTCGAAATACCGATTCTGGCATATCTTTTAATTTAAGGCGAATATTCGTCAATTAGAGTAGATTTTTGGAAAAATCGTATCGAGGTGTCGGGTTCTCGATACATTTTTCTCCGCTTCGCTGCGAAAAACACTCGAACTGACGGAGCCAATTTGGTATAGGTTGAATATGGCGTTAATTCGGGTGGTTTTTCCACATAGTGAAAGAATTGTATAGGGAATTTAGTGTAAGCCTAAAGAGAAATATTCCCGATACAAAATTCTTTTCAGGATTTCACTTGAATAGACAGTCTCTTTAAAAAAGTGATAATCTATAATGAATCCATTTTATCAAATTAAGATATTGTAAAAAAGGGGGTTATCTCTCTTCCGAAAGAATTGACTGTTGAAAAAAGTAGAGCACGTTTTCCCTGATGATAAGAAATTTGAAGATCTGAAGCCTTAATTTTTCAAATAACAACAGATTTTAATATAAAATGCCTCAATGCAAATTGAGGCATTTTGTGACCGCAGAAGGACTCGAACCCTCACTGTCGGAGCCGAAATCCGAAGTTCTATCCATTAAACTATGCAGCCGTGTTCATAAGCGAATGGTCTCAAAAAAGACCTGTCAGTTATGATTTCCGACTGCGAAAATACTGATTTTTTTACAATTTATAAAGCCTGTAAAAGTTTAATTCCAAAATCATGTACAAAATAAATTATCTTTTGCCATGTGATCAACAGAGAATAGTATTCAATAATAGAAACGGGCAGATACAAATATTTAAAGATCAGTAACATTCAAAATAAATTTTGGACTTATATAAAAACATATTATACATTAGTGGATCAAAAAATTATGATAAATAAAATAGGGAACAGTCCTTTTATTTTTTTGTCGGTCAAATTTTTACTCAAAACAGGAACTTTAATACTCAAAATCCGTCACATGACCAAGCCGGAAACAGTTAGCGGTAATTAAAAAAAACTCACATCCACATATGGGAATTCTGGCAATATTTATAATTCTATCACTTTTTTTGATTTTGATATTTATAATAAAATCAAAATTCACTGTAGCCAAAAAAGTAATCATTATACTGTCATTCATTTTAATTTGCATTCTTTCAATATCATATATATTTATAACCGGTTTTGACCGGGGAAGAATGCCAAAACGCGAAGAATATGATTCCCTTGGAAAAATGCCTAAGGAAAACACCCGATATGATACAATTCATACCACAAACACCACCGACAATACAAAGCTTATAAACGAACTTAAATCAAGATTAGAAACAACAGAATTTACTTTTGAAGAGCGAAAAAGGAGGGAAAAATTTTCTTATAACAATTGTGAAGAAAACCGGATTAAATTGATTGAAGGAAATGGAGTAAGAGAATACTTCGCAAGAAGTAAAAAACCGGAAAAGGGCACAAAAAACTTTTATCCGGATTTTGTGATTCGGGTTTATGAATTTCCAACCAATGAAATTGCAGAACAAAACTTTGAAATACTTGAAAAAGCATTAAATTCAACAGGTAGGTTTTGTAACGGAAAATCACCACAAAAATTAGTGGTGAATGGAAATGAGGTTTTTCATTTGGGAACACGGGCAGAAATGTTTAAAACTTACACTGAAAAATATGGAGAAATGATAAAAAACTATCGCTGACAAATATTTTTTTGCCAGGCGAAAAAGTGTAAAATGATAACACCTATTTTTTCATTATACATGATCCGGAACTTATTTATAAATTATTTTTACGGTTTGAAAGGTTTATCGCCATTTGAATATTACAGCGTTCATAAGGTGTAGCATGTCCGGCGATCTTCCGGAATCCAAGTTTATGGTAAAGGTTTATTGCAGGTTTTAGCACAGTATTGCTTTCAAGGTAAACTTTCTTTGCCCCCAGATCCGCAGCCTTATCCAATACGGTTTGGCCCAGTAACCAGCCAATGCTTTTACCCTGCGCAATTGGTGAAACCGCCATTTTAGCCAGTTCAAAATCATGTTCTCCATCGTTCATGGCCATCAATGCACATGTTCCCACTGGTTCGTTATCCAGCAATGCTATAAAAATATGCCCACCTTTGTCCAGGATATATCCTTTTGGATCTTCCAGTGATTGAATATCGGCTTGTTCTATTTTAAAATAGGATGATATCCATTCTTCGTTCAGCTTCCTGAATGCAGCCGCATATTGGGGCTCAAAATCTATGATCCGTACAGCATTGCTTTCCCGAAGTTTCTTCTGTTCAGCCACACGGCGGACTAATGTTTTCTGGTCCAGTAAAAACTCCCATTCTTTAATTGCCTCCCATAAATCATGAGTAGCCTGCGCAGATATTTCTTTAATTGCATTTTCAACATCCTGATACTGCTCCTGAATCTTTTCTTTATATTGTATTCCTTTCTCTGACAGAGCTACCATACTTCTCCTTCCATCTGAATTCTCTTTCTTTACAACGATACCTTCTTTAATCATTTCGCTGATGATCTTACTTACCGAAGGATGTGAGTGGCCTATTTCCAGCGCAATACCCGTTATAGTCTTTTCGTCTCCCTCTGACAAAGAATAAAAAACGGGAAACCATTTGGGCTGCATATCAATAGTATATAATTTATAAATTTGAGCTGAATCATCCGTAATTTTAGTAGTCAGAAGTCTTAAACGGCTGCCTATGCCTTTCAGCCCGATTGAGTTATAAAAATCCATAATAAAGTTAATTACGTAATTAGTTACATAAATGTAAAATAACTTTTTCTAACATGCAAATAACATATCAGCTTAACTTCAATTAGTATTCAATGAAATAATCCTGTTTTATTCTTTATTGGCTTATAAATTGATATTATAAAATCTGTTAAATTTTTTGATTACGGATGAACAAATTGATTTTAATTTTCTTTTTATGTGGTTTTTTCTTTTTAAATGCACAGGAGAAAAAAGATTCCCTTTATTACAAAATAGAAAAATTTTCGGATAAGAGAAAAGTGACCAAATTCATTCATCGTTTTATATTTCGGAGGGAAGCAGATTCGGCTTCTGTTAAAACAAGAACTGAAAAGCTGGCTCAGGAAACTTATAACGGAAAATACATCAGAAACATCAGGATAGAAACCATTGACCCGTTTGGATACGGCTCCAAAGACAAAAAAGAAAAATCCAGATGGTATGATTGGTTCACCAATCATCTTCATTCTAATACAAGAGTTTCTACGGTTAATAATTATTTACTTTTTCAGGAGGGTGAAGAATATAATGCACAAAAACTTTACGAATCCGAACGTTTACTGAGAACAATGCCTTTTATAAACAGGGTTAACATCAGTATTTCCGACAGTACTTCCACCAAAGATTCAATAGATATTGTTGTAAAGGTTCTTGATTCCTGGAGTCTGAAGCCCAGAGTCAGCTATTCCGGAAGTAAAATTGGTCTGGGAGTCACCGAAGAAAATGTATTGGGATTGGGACACGAATTGAATGTGCTTTATAGAAACGATTCCAAAGAAAGGCAGGACTATCTTCTGGGAAGTTACACAGCTTATAATCTTTTTGGTTCCTATATCAATGCCCAGGTTTTGGGAGAAAGGGATTTTTCGAAAAATGAAAGGATCAATTTCAATGTAAGAAGAGATTTCTTTTCACCATTGACGAAATGGGCAGGCGGTTTTACGTTTGAATATTTTATGCGTCATGTTTCGCTTCCGATAGAAACCGATACCACTTTCCCGGAAGTTCAGATCAAGGTGTACAGCCAGGATTTGTGGGGAGGTTATCAGATCCCCGTTTCATCTGATCCCACTGAGAAAATATCCAGCAATATAGCATTGATAGGACGATTTCAAAACTATCAATACAAAGACAGTCCCGGAATCGACCAATATCAGTATTTCAGTTCCTATAGCAGCTTTTTGATGTCTGTCGGATTTATTCAGAGAAAATTCTCGGTTCAGAAAAACATTTTTCAATATGATTTACCGGAGGATGTTGCTTATGGTAATTCGGTGAATCTTACGGCTGGACTTTTATCAAGAAGTAGTAAAATAATACCTTATGCGGGAATTTCTGCATCTTACGGTGACTTCACAAATATTGGCTATTTCAATATAAAAGCTCAGTTTGGAAGGTTTTTTAATGAAAACAGCCAGAACCGTGAATCTTTCCGCCTGGACGGAACCTATTTTACCCATCTTATGGATTGGAAGTTTGCCAAAGCAAGACATTTCTTTTCTCCGACTTTAGCATTAGGAAATCCGCAGCATAATTATACTTATAAAGACAGGATCAATCTTTCCTCGCCAGATGAATTTCCTGTTTACAATGCAGATTATATCGGGACCAAAAAATTAGTTTTACGATATCAGCTTCAGCTTTTCATCAACAAAACCTGGAAGAATTTCCATTTCAGCCCGTATCTGACTACGGCAGTCGGTTGGTTAGGAATGCCCGACGATAAGTTGTTGAAAACAAATATCAATACGAAAATAGGAATTGGTGTTTTAATTAATAACCCGTATTTGGTTTTCAACAGGATTCAGATTTCTTTTACCTATTATCCCCGCGTTCCTTTCGATAATAATTCGGTTTTTGATTTTAACAGCAACCGGAATAACGTATTACCAATGAACAGTTTTGCAACAGATATTCCGCATTTTGTGAATTTTGGAAACTGATGATTTAAAGACAGGCTCAGATTATAAAAATCCAAGCCTTAACTTTTTAACTTAAACACTTCGGGATAGCGTCTTAGTAGTAAACTTAGAGTCTGTTTAAATTTTATTCAATAAAAATTATACAGAAATAATTACTAAAGAAAAATATTCCTCTCTAAGATTAAGGAGATTTTAAAAATTCAAACAGCCCCTTAATTGATGGTGGAAACAATTCCCCCATTGATGTAATTGGTTGTACCCGTCATCCAGCGTGCTTCAGGTGATACCAAAAATAAAGCTAAACCTGTGACATCCTGAATATTACCAATACCGCCGTCGATAGACATAGATTTAAGCCATGCAATATTTTCATCCGATTCCGCAGGGTAAAAAAACTAAGTATCAAGCGGTCCGGGTGCAATACAGTTAACCGTTACACCGCGACTGCCTAATTCTTTAGCAAGCGATTTGGAAAAATGCTCCAGTGGTGCCTTACTTCCTGCATAGCCGGCATAAGTAGGAGCGAAGGCAGCTACCATAGTGGTTACGAAGCTTAATATCCGCCCATGATCAGCAATCTTTTGTGAAGCTTCTTTCAACAGAAAAAACGCTGCTTTTGCATTAACGTTGAAGAGATCATCAAACTCTGACTCTGTAAAATCGGCTAGGGGCTTGCGTATGATTTTGCCTGCTGTATTAATAAGAATATCAACTTTCCCAAATTTGGCAATTGCAGCATCAAAAAGCTGTGTAGCCTGCTCCGGCCGTGTTAAATCAGCCTGAAACGCTATCGCATCACTGCCGTACGCCTTCACGGCAGCCACAACTTCTTCTGCCTGCCCACGCTTTGAATCACTGTTATAATGGACAACAACCCTGGCTCCTTCCTGTGCCAGTAATTCTGCCAATGCACGGCCAACGTTAGCTGACGCACCCACTACAATAGCCACTTTATCAACAAAACGGCGGGCTCCTGTACTGGTTGCTGTTGGATAATCAGTTAAATTTGAATTTTTCATTATTTATGTATTTTGTTTTAGATTACGAACAAAAGATATAAAATCTGTTCTACAGGAGACAGGGAACTATGTGGTGATTTCCGAATATATTACAAATAAATTGGACGGTAATTTATTCTTTGTCGTTGTAAAAGTTTGTTGAAATAGGAGTAATCCGGTTGTCTTTTTGAGAATGTGCTGATAACATTAGCTATACCTTACCTGATATCGCTTACTATATTTATTCCAAATATATATTCCTGCAACAAAACTGAGTATATTCTTCCCAATATCAGTGTGATGTACTAAGTCAATCATTTGGAGCTTATTCATTAAATCATATGTTTTGTCCAGCATTTGTTTGAACTGCTCAGTATAGATATCGTTAAATGCCTCTCCTGTTTGCCGGCATTTGATCAGAATCCAATTACCGGGATCTTCATCTTCTATTTCCTTCCAAACGGAAAGATGATCGTTCATCAATACTCCCCATTCATCAATATCAGACATAAGATCGAATGTGAGATCAAATTCTTTACGGCCAAACCTGTCTTCCAGTATCCATATTGCATAGGTATACATTCTCGAAAGAATCACATCTCTGCGGTTTTCGAGGTATTCATCGCAAGATAATGACCATCGGTCTATTATGTTTTCAGTCCGGCAGCCTTCGAAAAACTCAACCATGATCGATAGGTAATGGTCTCTCAGATAATCATCTGCTCCGGATAGAAATCCGTTCATTGCTTTTATAAATTCGAGGATGCTTGTCGGCAGAGTGGGATCAGGATTCAATGTTTTTAGACAATTGACTGCAAAATCTGTCATAAAAGTTTTATCAGAATGGGATAAATCATCTATATCAGCAAGGGTGACCGTCAGTATAAAATTAAAAAATAATTTATCATAATTCTTAGTGGTCGGGAAGAAATAAATTGGAACATACAGAAGGTCCTCATGGCACCGCGGACTTGTTTTTTCATACTGTTTGAACCACTTTATAAACCTGCTTCTTAAAGGGAGGTGATATGGATTTATTTTGAAATGTTCAGCCAGAACGATTTCAACAGGATCTTCAAATGAAGGATCATAACTTTTAACTTCATTCCGGGTAATTTTTCGCAGCTGTTCAAAAAAAGAAGAGCTTGAAAACGGGTTGTCGTTTTGCATAAATATGATATTTATAGGGTTAAATTTTGAATTTTGATAAATTTCAAGGATGCTTATATTTCAGTGAAATCCTTTATATATATGATGGTGAATCGTTTTATTGTATCAAAAGGCCATTATCTTTATATCATTATTAACCTTACATATGGGCTGGGGTATTCTGAGTGTGCAGTGAGGAAAGCGTTAATTCAGCAATTGTTCGGTGTATTTTTAGCGTTGATAAAGAATGCTTAATCTCTTTTCCGGGCAGCCGGAGGGTGCTGAATTTTTCATTGTTCAAAATCTCCTGGCAGGGATTAATTACGAATACGAATATAAAATTTATTTTCTTATGTTCAGCATCAATCGCCGTTTTCGGGATGAAAAAACTTTGAAAATGTACTTAAACAGCAAATGAAACGGCATACACTCTAAGATTAATCGAAGCTTATAGAAGTAGAGCATCAGTAAACATTATATTCAATTTATGACCATATTCGTTAATGTCTTTAGAATGATAATTGGTTTTCCGACGGAAGTCTTTTGATGACAATTGATATTCTTATTTACATGTGTTTTTTTCTGAAAATATTACAGACGTATTTTCTTCAGGGAATAAAAATAACCGACTTTCGCGGGCCAATATCAATGAATATTACCATTATCCGATATATTTTCAAGGCTAATGATCTGAAATGTCTGTTGCATTCTTCACTTAGTTCCTTCATTTAGTTGTTACTCAAGTAGGTATTAATACGTGAAGTTCTGAAAACAATACCAGATATAAAACAGTTCCTCATTTATCCGGAATAAAATGCAGCGTAGGTCATGCTGCAAAATAAATTCCGATTAGGTAATAGAAAACACATATAAAAAAACATTTAAAATGAAAAAAAGTATCATTCTCTTAGTTGCTCTGACAGCCTCTACAGTGGCGTACTCTCAGATAGGCATTAATCATGAAAACCCGAAAGCAACCCTGGATATTGCTGCAAAAACAACGGGTACCCTAACAGCAGAAGGTATCATCGCTCCGAGATTATCAGGAGACGATATCAAAGGAAAAGACCTGCAATATGATTTACCTCAAAAAGGAGCAATTGTTTATGCAACATCAGCAGTTTCGGGAATCCCGGCTGGAAAAACAATGAACATCACATCAGAAGGCTATTATTATTTTGATGGTTTAAATTGGATTAAGTTTGGAAGTGGAGCAGCGGTTCCTGGTACAGATGACTGGCATACTACTGGTAATGCAGGCACTACTCCGGGCACTAACTTCCTGGGTACTACAGATGGACAGAGCTTAATATTTAAAGTAAATAATCTGAATGCCGGCCGAATCAGTTATTATGCAGGGGGGCCAAATCCGACAGGTAACGGAGGGCAAACCAGTTTTGGATATTTAGCAGCAACAGGTAATTCTGGACCTGCAGTGACGGCTATTGGAGATAGAGTACTACAAAATAATCAGGGAGATCGCAACACAGGACTCGGATTCTATGCCTTAACGGGAAATACTACAGGGGCTAAAAATACCGCGTTGGGTAGCTTTGCTTTATCTCAGAATATTACAGGAAATGATAATGTAGGAATTGGATTCAATACATTTCAGAATTCTGGCACCAATAATAACAGGAATACTGCGGTAGGTTCTATTGCAGGTTTCGGCATTATCGGTAGTGATAATACTATAGTAGGATACAACGCAGGACAAGGCAGCAATAGTGACAAAAATACATTAATAGGTTCTTTATCCAATGTAAGCACCAGTGGCCTGACTAATGCCACAGCCATAGGCTATAATGCAAAAGTAGGACAAAGCAATAGTCTTGTGCTGGGAGGTACAGGTGCAGATGCAGTAAATGTGGGAATCGGGACAACTACGCCGGCGGCTAAACTGGATGTGAGCGGAACATTCAAACTGGTTGACGGTACACAGGGTAACGGAAAAGTGCTTACTTCAGATACCAATGGTAATGCCAGCTGGAAAAGCCAGACAATCAATACCGTTCTTGGAGGTAAGGAAATCGGCTGGAACGGAAGAGATATTCCTACTACACAGGGATTTCAAACTGCCGGTAATCAAGGTAAATTTCTTCATACCGGAGCGTATATTGATCTGCCAACAGGAAAATGGGCAGTTAACGTTACGATGTTGATGAGATCCATCGGAGATATTTCTACAGCTGTAACTAATTCTGATTCATCTTATTGGCTGAGAACGACTTTTACAACAAGTAATGCTGATATAGTGACTATTACCGGGGTGCCAACATATATCCAGGGGAGTTATCTGATTAGTGGTAACCTTCCGGGCAGATCTTTATACAGTTTGGTACAGGGTACAATCGTAATTAATAATACTGCGGCTGCTACAACAAGGTATTATTATGTAGCAGGAGACAATCACGTTATTGGTCTTGTAAAGGATTTAAGTCTGTTTGGTGGTTTTAAATGGCAGGAAGATCAGATTGTTGCCTATAAAATTGACTAATGAGATAAAGGAGCTGCCGTCTTTTGCAGACAAAGCTTTTCAGATCATATAAAATACAGAACTATACCTCCCTCTATTAGCCTAACAGGAAATAATAGAGGGAGTTTTATAAATTTAAGGCCAATGATTTTCATTATATTTGTTAAAAAAATAGAATAAATGAAATTTTTTTTATCAGTCTTATTCATATTCCCAACTTTCTTATTTTCCCAAACATCAGCGGTTATTTTAAACTGAAAAATTCAGATATTCAAAATAAAAAATTTAAGCGAAATCCAAAAACGTTCAATGCTCTTTTGAATCTGACAAAAAAAATACGTTATGAAGATTTACAAACATTAAAAAAGATACAAATTGGTAACTCCGAGGCGAAAATCGGATTAGACTTATTTTTAAGCCCTTCCTGCGGATATTGTCATAAAGCTTTTGAAGAAGCCTATCATTTATACCTGAAGTTTCCGAAACAATTAAAGCTCTCCATCTGCTTTAATATAAATGCCGAAAACGAAAATAATCCTTACCTGTTAGTAGCAAAAACAATTATTCAGGAATATATTTCTCATGGAGATAAGCCGGCATTAGAAATATTAATAGACTGGCATATTAATAAAATTACATTGGAGGATTTTATAAAAAAACATAAGATTGATATCTCCGAACAGGCAGATGCGGTTATTATTTCACATTTTAACTGGTGTAAAAACAATGATTTAAATTATAGTCCCATTCAAATTTTTCTTCAAAAATTAATGCCCAATGAATATACAACAGAAGATCTAAAGTATTTTATCAATGAAATATCTTCAGCCCAATCTTGATAGGGCTACTCTCCAGTAAAATCTAGTATAAATAATTTTGTGCGATGAATAGAATATCAAAAACAAACAAAATGAAAAAAATACCGATTTGAATTTTTTCGTTCGAGGATTTAATTCCGATGAAAGAAAGGCTGATGTGCAATATATTTCTTACCGGATAAGTCCAGTGCAGCGACTGAAAATAGGCCTTGCCTTTTAAAAGAGAATCTCCAAAATCTACCACAAAAAGAAGTATTTGAAACATAAAAAACCAATTTTTCCTGGAAAAAAAGTAGTCTTTATAATTTTTGTATTCGTCTATATTATCAGGGAAAATCAGAACGCATAATACATAGTATAATGTGGTATAGACAATTAGAAATAAATAGGCTAAAAAATTCCAGCTCTGAACAGTTTCAAGCCGGTGCTCCCACCACCAGAAAAGAACAATTAAAATGAAAATATAGCTCACCCAGCACAAATGCAGCCAGTAAACAGATTTGCTTTTTTGGGGATGATCAATTAATTTGACCGTGTTTTTCAGTAATTGAGCCACTCCAAAGCCCAAAATCATACTTATGATAACCCTGATGTGGGAAAATGCATCCATAGTGTACTTTGTTTATACAGATCTTAATTATACATTTACTTATTCAGCGATAAACATCATTAGAGCTTTTAGAACTACTATTCCCGTCAAAAACAACTGTATTACCATAAGCGTTGCCTCTTCGTCATAAGAATCAATATTAAATAAACCTTTGCTATTCCTTTTTATACATCATCCGGAGTGTATATAGTTCCTTCCGGGCTCCATTTCAGTGTGCCGGACGTTATGGTGGTATTGAAATTCTCGCCGTGATATCGTTTAGAAAGCCTGTGCCATTTCTCATTGCCTGCCATGTAATACTGCTGCCCTTCAATAAACCGGCGGACATTATCTGAAATATATTCACCACTTGCAAACCATTCGTCTTTTAAGTCAATATAATCCTTCTGAAGTTGTTCTATTTCATCACATAACTTATCTATAGCCTGTTGAAAGGTCAATCCTTCATTCAGGATAAATATGGAAACAGCATGATGAAGATTTTTAAAAGTACCTTTATATTCTTTAAACAGGGAAAAAAGGTCATTGATAAATGCTACATGAAGTGTCCCTAGTTTTTCCAGTTCCTGCAGCTTAGGGTGAAAGTATTCTTCATTTGTGAGTACTATATCATATAAATATTCTACCATTAATGTGCAGGGAATAGAGGCTATACTTTTCACTCTGTACTCTTTATACTGCTGTAAGGTGGTGCTTTTCTCCTTGCCGCTCATCTGGGCCTGGAGCATCGCATTTTCCATATAGCTTTTAAAGCTGTTGATATAACGTTCCCTTTGTACAGGTGACAAATCATTCATAATTTTTCTCATGGTACTATAGTTTCTTCGCATATAAATTGGGATATTTGGCATCCTCATCAAAATAGTACGAAGTGCTTTAATATGCCAAGGAGCACCATCTCTTATTGTATCTACCAATTTTATAGCCTTCTTCCAAAGTTTAACTATCTTTTCAGTATCAGCCTTTCCGTCTCCCCAGTCTTCATCTGCATGATCATCCATAGTAGAAAACATTTGAAAAAAATAAAATGTTTTTTTAAATTTATTCAAATCTTTGGTCAGAGGAAAAGACAATGCAAGCCAATAGCTGATGTCGCTGGAAATGGTATGCTGATATGCCTTTGTTCCTTTTTTGATGCCGCTTTTTTTTGTTGCCCATTCTATAAGTTCTTTGCTTACCTGTTCGTTATACAAAGGGTAGCATTTATACTCCTGTTTATCTTTAAATTTACGAAGATAAAATTGCAGCGGTTCTTGCTCTGTTGCAAAATCCGTATAGGTACTTTGTTCATTTAGGAGTTCTGGCGTATTCATGGTTTTGGTGTTTTTTTAATTTCACATAAGGCTAAGATTTACCTGTAAAATGTGGCAGTCATTAACCTCTGAAACTGGTTGAGGGCATTTATGAAAATGTATTAAAAAATATATGAGTATCTATCTCATGGACGGAATCTCTGCTTCTAAAAATATAGCTCAATATATAATTTAATCCTTAAATGTCTGAATCAACAGACTGATAATCAATTGTTTTTTTTGTATTTTATTTTCAGGCTTTTCCGCTATCAGTGGTCAGCGGCAGACATTGATTTAAATAATCAGCTCTATATTAGATAGGCAGTTTATTGTCTGAAAAACAGGGTAGGTATTGAAGCTGTTAAAGGCATTTACCTTTCTGTTGAATTAGGAAGTAAATTTTCATAAATCATAATTTGATGTTTTCTTTAGATTTAGTTTAATGCTAAAATAAAAAATTATTTAATGTCTCCTAATTTTATTTCACGCAAAAATGACATCAGCATAACTACAGCCTCTGTAATTGAATTAATGCTGGTTTTAAACGTTCGGAATGGATTTAATTCATGTATGAAATTCGGAATTTATTGTTTTTTTTACCGATTTTCTGTTTCTTTTTAAAGGCAGAATTTCGATTTCAGAAAAGTTAATCAGCCGAGATTGGAATATTAAGAGGCTGTTTAAATTTTTAAAATCTTGCAGATTACACAGATTTTTATAACTGAAATAAGTCTGCAAAATCTCTTTAATCTGCAAGAGTAATATGTTTTTTAGTAATTATTTATCCATCATAATTTTTATTGAATAAAATTTAAACAGGCTCTAACTTTTTTACTATAGAATTTTTACAGAAAATCTTTGATTTTCTTGCGCCT
>NZ_JPRO01000039.1 GCF_000737785.1 Chryseobacterium luteum
ATCTAAATCTACTGGTTAAAGAAAGCATTTATCTTTACAATGCAAGAAGACCACATCTTAGTCTTAAGATGAAAACACCGGATATGGTGCATAAAAAATCCGGAGAAAGAATAATTCCTCCGGATAGTAATATTGTTTAATTTAGTGTCAACCTATTTTAGGACGACTCAAATGTAATGATCTGGATTTCTGAATTGTTATCATTATTAGAGATGCCGATCATTAACCTTCAAATAAATTAAAATGCTAAAATACCTCCTCGTTCTTTTTTTATATGTTCCCACTGTATTTTTTGCTCAGCAGACCCAGCAGACCCGTTTAAAAGATAAGGAAAGTCTTTATGATATTCAGGACAGTGTGATGATAAAAACACGGGATGGGGCAGAGATTTCTGCAATTATTGTAAAGAAGAAAGAGACTGTGCAGCCACTGCCGGTTATTTTTCAGTTTACCATTTATGTCCGTGATACAGGAAGAGATCTTCAAAGCCTGAAAGATGCTGCAGACAGGGGATATATTGGAGTCATGGCGTATACACGCGGGAAAAGATTCAGTCCGGGTGAAATTTACCCTTATGAATTGGATGCCGGCGATTCTTACGATGTAATTGACTGGATAAGCAAACAAAAATGGTGTAACGGAAGTGTAGCAATGTATGGAGGAAGTTACAACGGCTTTACCCAGTGGGCTGCCTGTAAAACACTGCATCCAGCCCTTAAAACAATCGTTCCTTACGTTGCAAACAGGCCGGGAATGGGGCTTCCCATGGAAAATAATATTTTTATAAATCCCAATTATGAATGGGCTTTTTATGTGGGCAATAACAAATATCTGGACAATGAAACAGGCAATGACAGGCAGCGTTTTAGAAAAATGATGTTTAAATGGTGGGAAACCGGTACAGCTTACAATAAAATGGATAGTATTGATGGAAAGCCCAACCGATGGTTCCAGCGTTGGATCTCACATCCGGCTTTTGATGCATACTGGCAAAAAATGGCACCCTATAAAAAAGATTTCAGGCAGATCACTATTCCCGTTCTTGCCTTTGACGGCTATTATAATGATTCGCAAAATTCAAGTCTTTACTATCTCAAAGAATTACAGAAATACAGTCCCAAAACTCCATTCTATCTGATAATTGGCCCGTACAGTCATTTCGGGACCCAAATCGGGGGCGAAAAAATAGTGAACGGGTACAGCGTAGACACTACCTCCCTTATTGATATTAAAAAAATCACATACGAATGGTTTGATTTTATTTTGAAAAGCGGGAAAAAGCCTGATATTCTTAAAAACAAGATTAATTATGAAGTTATGGGTGCCAACGAATGGAGGAGTGCAGATTCTTTTGAAAATATGCACAGTGAATTTCTGAAATTTTATCTTTCCGGACAAAAACGCAATGAATATTATTTTCTGAATCCAAAATCGTCTGATAAAAAAACATATTTGTCCCAGACGGTAGACTTTGCCGATCGTGATAGCAGCAATAATGATTACTATCCGGACCCCATTGAAAAAGACAGCCTCAATAAAAGCAACGGATTTATCTTTATGAGTGATCCTTTAAAAAAGGCAATGATTATCAATGGTTCTTTTTTAGGAACATTAAATATTGCCGTTAATAAAAAAGATGCAGATGTAGGAATAACCTTATATGAATTGACTCCCGCAGGAAAATATTTTCATCTGTCATATTATATCGGAAGAGCCAGCTATGCAAAAGACATTACAAAAAGGCATTTACTCAATCCCAACGAGAAGACTGCCATAGAATTCAGCAATACGCATTTCATAAGCAAACAGCTTCAGAAAGGGAGCAGAATCGTTGTTGCCATTAATGTAAATAAAAATCCGTTTTCCCAGCTTAATTACGGAACCGGAAAAGAAGTAAGCACCGAAACAATAAAAGATGCTTCAACACCTTTGATTATCAAATGGTATAATGACAGCTATATAAAAGTTCCGGTTTTAAATGAATAACTAATTGTTTAAACTTAGTTCCCTGAATCCTTTAATCAATGGAATTGGGACTTAGTCTGCTTAAATAAAAAATAATTAACATTCGGCTTTAGTCAATCTAAACCGCCTTCACAATTTTCATCTCTCACTGAAAATCCGTATTTTTGTACATCTAAAAGTAAAAGAAAGAATGAATTCCTACAAAAATCCATTGGAAGAGCGCTATTCCAGTGAAGAAATGTTGTTTAATTTCTCACATAACAATAAATTCCGCACCTGGAGAAGGCTTTGGATAGCTCTTGCCGAAATTGAAAAAGACCTGGGTCTTGATATTACGGACGGGCAGATTGCCGAGCTGAAAGCTAATGCAGAAAATATCGATTACGATAAAGCAGCAGAATATGAAAAGAAATTCCGTCATGATGTAATGGCACACGTTCACACCTATGGGGATGTAGCGCCTTCAGCAAAAGGAATTATCCATTTAGGTGCTACTTCGGCTTTTGTAGGCGATAATACAGACCTTATTCAGATCCGTGACGGGCTTTTAATCTTAAAGAAAAAGCTGGTTAACGTGATGAAGAGCTTAGCTGATTTTTCTATTCAGTATAAAGATCTTCCTACCTTAGGATTTACCCATTTCCAGCCGGCTCAGCTGACTACAGTGGGTAAAAGAGCCACACTTTGGTTACAGAGTTTGGTTCTTGACATCGAAGAACTTGATTTCTTCTTAGAAACATTGCGTTTCAGAGGAGTAAAAGGAACTACCGGTACTGCTGCAAGTTTCCTTGAGCTTTTCAACGGAGATTATTCCAAAGTGAAACATTTAGATAAAGAACTTTCAAAAAGATTCGGTTTCGAAAAAGTTTTCGGAGTTTCCGGCCAGACCTATGACAGGAAAATTGATGCGAAAGTAGTAGCCTTATTAGGAAATATTGCTCAGTCTGCTCATAAATTCACCAACGATTTACGTCTTCTTCAAAACCTTAAGGAAATCGAAGAACCGTTTGAGAAAAACCAGATCGGTTCATCAGCAATGGCTTACAAACGTAATCCAATGAGAAGTGAAAGAATAGGGGCACTGGCAAAATATGTAATGTCTCTTACAACAAGTTCTGCAATGGTAGCTTCTACACAGTGGTTTGAAAGAACTTTAGATGACTCTGCAAACAAAAGATTAACCATTCCACAGGCGTTTTTAGCGGTTGATGCCATTCTATTGATCTGGAACAACATCATGAACGGAATTGTTGTATATCCGAACAGAATCAACAAACATATTATGGAAGAGCTTCCTTTCATGGCGACGGAATATATCATCATGGAAGAAGTGAAAGCTGGTGGCGACCGTCAGGAAATTCACGAAGTGATCAGGGTTCACTCAATGGAAGCTTCCAGGAAAGTGAAAGAAGAAGGAAAAGAAAATGATCTTATTGAAAGAATCTTAAACGATGATTCTTTAAAATTAGATAAATCGAAATTAAAAGAAGTTTTAGATCCTAAAAACTTTATCGGTTTTGCACCGATCCAGACAGAGGAGTTCATCAGCAATGAAGTACAGCCGATTCTGGATAAAAATAAAGATATGATAGGATTGGAGGCTGATCTTAAAGTATAAAGCATATGCAGTCCTTCTGGGCTGCATATTTTATTTGATCCGTATGAAGATTTACCCGTTTTTTATTTTGTTTTTGCTGCAGAATATGAAAATATGAGTAATGATGCATTGTTGCCGGAAAATATTATATTATTGTAAATTCGCGTAAGAAAATATACCTCAGTAAAGACTGGTAAATTAAGCTGTCACTCCAAATCATATGAGAAAATTACTTTTAACCATTTTATTATTACCCGTACTTTCCTTTTCCCAGGAGAAAGATGTTTTAAAATATTTTGTTTCAAAAGATTCTTTGGTTGGAGTGAAGAATCAGAAAGGTGAAATTATTGTTCCTGCTCAGTTTAAAATTTTCTCAAACCTTGAAAATGGCGAATTGGTTAAAGGTGAAACCATTTATTTTGATGGTTTTAAAAAAGATGAGGCCAAAGAAAAAAATGCATGGGGATATGTCTACGACAAAAAAGGAAATTTCCTTTACAGACCTTTCTTTTACGACAACGGAGCCGATTATTTTTCCGAAGGCGCAAGAAGGTTTGTTAAAAACGGGAAAGTAGGTTTTGTGGACAGGAATGGGAAAGTTGTTATTGAACCAAACCATGATTTTGCATCACCATTCAATTATGGTTACGCTGCCTTTTGTGACGGTTGTGACTGGGAAAAAACCGAGGATGAGCACAAAGCAATCGTTGGGGGAACCTGGGGAGTAATGAATTTCAAAGGGGAAATTGCAAAGCCCGTTTCAAAATCGGAAAATGCAGTAGAAGTTGGAGGAAAATATTTTCCGGATCCATTTAATTATAATGAAAAAGAGAAGACGATTCTTCAGTTTTTCAACAGACAGAATAAAAAACTTTCAGAAATCTATTATGTAAACCATTATACAAAACTCTCTGATAACGAAAAGAAACTGTTTTTTGAAATCGTAGAAAGACCAAAGGAAAACTTCCCGTTCTATCAGGTAAATACCTATGATTATAGAAAAATGGAAGCGGGAATATCGGATTTTAAATTTTTAGTCTCGGAAGATGGTAAAAATATTTTTGCCCTTGAATTTGAAAATGAAAAAATTCCTTTTGAGAAATGGCTGAAAAATGAGACACAACAGGCTGAACAATTTCAGAAAGAACATCCCGATAACCCGAATAAATTATAAATTATAAATTATAAATTATAATGAAAAACCTTTCGATTTTTTTATTGCTTCTTATGTCCGTTACAAGCTTCTCACAAAGCCAGAAGGATGTTACATGCCAATGCGGCAAAATTAAAAGAGAAATCGGGAGCTTACTCTGTGCCTGTCGGAATAGTGAAATACGGTAAAATTTATACCAGGCATTTTGGTGAAATTGATAAAGGAAATGGAAACAAAGCGGACGACAATACCTATTTTGAAATAGCGTCCGTTACCAAGCTTTTTAATAACAGCAGGTGGCTGGCAACCCCTAAAAATGCTTCCAATACAGACGGGTCAAAATATAATAACCTGCTATTGAAGCTGTAAAATATAAAGAATCAGTTGCTGATTCAGAAAAAGTAAAAAGAAAGTAATAAATCTAATATTTAAAATCTGGCATCTAATGTCTAATAACAAAAGAATTTTCGTAGAAAAAAGAGGAATTTTCGACGTTGAAAGTCCAAAAATTTTTGATGAAGTAAAAGCGGTCGTTCCGGCGGTCAGAAATGTGAAAGTCTATAATGTGTACGATATTTTCGGACTGAATGACGGAGAATTTGAGAAAGTGGTCAACAGCACTTTCGTAGATCCTGTAACCGATATTTTGCACACAGAAAACCCTGCAGAAGAGATCCATTTTGCCATGGAATTTCTTCCCGGACAGTATGACCAGCGTGCAGATTCTGCGCAGCAGTGTATCGCTTTGCTTACGGAGAATGAAAAATCCAAAGTAAGAAGCGGAAAACTGATCCAGTTTGAAGGGATTTCCGAGGCAGATCTTGTGAAAATCAAAGACCTTCTCATCAATAAAGTGGAATCCCAGGAAAAAGACCTTTCCATCTTAAACATTCCTGCTGATGAAATGCCGGCAAAAGTTTTGGTCCACGAAAACTTCATCAGTTTCGATGATGCCGCGCTTGAAAACTTTTACAACAATCACGGTTTTGCGTTGGGACTGGACGATCTGAAGTTCATTCAGGAATACTTTAAAACAGAAAAGAGAAATCCTACCGAAACGGAACTCAAAGTTTTAGACACCTATTGGAGTGACCACTGCCGTCACACCACTTTTGAAACGGAATTGTCAAATATTGAATTTGAAGGACAGTTTAAACATACATTGGAAACTATTTTCAATGACTATATCGAAAAAAGAAAATTCTTAGGCCGTGAGCTGAAGCCCATCTCTTTAATGGATCTCGCCACAGTATGCGGAAGATATTTCCATAAAACAGGCAATTTGGAGAACTTGGTGGTTTCTGACGAGATCAACGCTTGTACCATCCAGATCGAAGCTGAATACGACGGTAAAAAAGAGCCGTGGTATTTATTGTTCAAAAACGAAACCCACAATCACCCTACAGAAATAGAACCTTTCGGAGGTGCTTCAACGTGTTTAGGTGGTGCGATCAGAGATCCTTTGTCCGGTCGTTCTTATGTTTTCCAGGCGATGAGGTTAACAGGTGCTGCTGATGTTTTGGAACCGGTTGATAAAACTTTACCGGGGAAACTGCCTCAGAAAACGATTACTAAACAGGCTGCAAACGGTTATTCATCTTACGGAAACCAGATCGGTTTAGCAACTACAATGGTTTCTGAAATCTACGATGAAGGCTACAAAGCCAAGAGAATGGAAGTAGGATTCGTTACCGGAGCCGTTCCTGTAGATTGGGTAAGACGTGATAAACCTGAAAATGGCGACTCTATTATTATTTTAGGAGGTGCCACAGGCCGTGACGGTGTTGGTGGAGCAAGCGGAAGTTCAAAAGAACAGGACGAAACCTCTATTCACACCATGAGCTCTGAAGTTCAGAAAGGGAATGCCGTTGAAGAACGTAAAATCCAGAGACTGTTCAGAAATCCGGAAGTAACGAAACTGGTTAAAAAATCAAATGATTTCGGTGCTGGAGGTGTTTCCGTGGCGATCGGCGAAATTGCTGATTCTCTGGAAGTGAATCTGGATGTTTTACCTTTAAAATATGAAGGATTAAACGGAACCGAGCTGGCTATTTCCGAATCTCAGGAAAGAATGGCGGTTGTAGTTGATCCAAAAGATAAAGAACAGTTCATCAAATTCTGTCAGGATGAAAACATTGTGGCTGTAGAAGTTGCAAAAGTGACAGATTCAGGAAGAATGCAGATGTTCTGGAAAGGCGATAAAATTGTTGACCTTTCAAGAGAATTTTTAGACACAAACGGTTGTTCTAAAAGTCAGGAGGTTAAAATCACCCATCTTGAAGAACTAAAACAGGAAACACTACCTTTTACAAAAGAAAACTTCCTGAACATATTAAGTGACAAAAATGTAGCGTCGCAAAAAGGGCTGCTGGAAATGTTTGATTCCTCTATTGGCGGAACTACTGTTGCCATGCCTCTTGGGGGAAAATACCAGCAGACACTGATGGAAGGAAGTGCCCAGACCCTGCCGGTTTTGGGAGCAAAAGATATTGAAACCGTATCTTTCGCAAGCTGGGGATTTGATACCGGAATTTCAAAGCAGAATTCATTATTAGGAGCATCTTATGCGGTAGTGGAAAGTGTAGCTAAAATTGCTGCCATGGGAGGTGATTACAGGAATATCAGGTTAAGCTTCCAGGAATATTTCGAAAAGCTGGGCCAGAATCCTGAGAAGTGGGGGAAACCTTTAGCCTCTCTTTTAGGAGCCTATGATGCACAGATCAGTCTCGGTCTTGCTGCAATCGGAGGTAAAGACTCTATGAGCGGGACTTATCAGGATCTGAATGTGCCGCCGACATTGATTTCATTTGCCTGTGCCAACGGAGAAAAGAAAAACGTTATTTCCCCTGAATTTAAACAGGCTGGAAATAAACTGTACTTTTTTAACCATATTCCCCAGGAAAACGGACTTCCTGACTACAAAAGCTTAAAAGGAATTTTCGGATTTATTTTTGAAAACATCAAAGCCGGAAAAATTGTTTCAGTAAAAACCATTAAAGAAGGCGGTGCAGCTATAGCTTTAGCGAAAATGAGCTTTGGAAACAGATTGGGAGCAGAGATCAGTATTGACGAAAATGCTTTATTGGCTAAAAATATCGGCAGCTTAATCATCGAATCAAAAGAAGAGCTGAGCAGTCTTTCTCTTCAGCCGATCGGTGAAGTAAAAGACTCAGGTATTTTAAAAATAAACAACCTTGAATCTCAAATCTCGGATCTTGAAGCATCGTACACCGGTACATTCGAAAACCTTTTCCCAACAAAAGAAAAAGAAAAACTGACGGTTGAAATTGATGAAAAATCAAACTCGATCAACCCAAGAAATATCATCATTAAAAAACACGGAATTGCCCAGCCTAAAGTATTTGCTCCTGTATTTCCGGGAACCAACTGCGAATACGAAACCCTGAATGCATTCCGGAAAGAAGGTGCTGTGATCAGCAGTCTTCCGTTAAAAAATATCAGTCACCAGCTATTGGATGAAAGCATTGATGCATGGGTAGAAGAGATCAGAACATCTCAGATTCTGGCATTCTCAGGAGGTTTCTCAGCAGGTGACGAGCCGGACGGTTCAGCAAAGTTCATTGTAAACGTTCTGAAAAACGAAAAGATGAAGAACGCTGTTCACGAATTATTGGACAGAGACGGAATGATCATCGGGATCTGTAACGGTTTCCAGGCTTTAGTTAAATCTGGGTTATTGCCTTACGGAAGAATCAAAAATCTGGATGAAAACTCTCCGACATTGGCTCACAATGCCATCAGAAGACATATTTCACAGATGGTGAATGTAAAAGTGATCAATGACGAAAGCCCTTGGTTAAAAGGAATGAAAGATCAGGTATTCACCATTCCGATTTCCCACGGTGAAGGCCGTTTCATGGCTTCGGAAGAAGAAATCAAAAAGCTTTACGAAAACGGACAGATAGCTACCCAGTATATCGATCTTGACGGAAATATTGCCCACGGCATGCCATTCAACCCTAATAATTCATTATTCGGAATTGAAGGAGTTACCAGCCCGTGTGGAAAGATTTACGGAAGAATGGGGCATCCTGAGCGTTTTGCAGAAGGTCTCATGAAAAACATACCGACCGCGAATTACCACAATATATTCAAAAACGGAGTAGAATACTTCAAATAAAATAGAAATGACCGCCACTGAATGGCGGTCATTTTTTATATTTACCAAGGTTAAACTTATAAAAAATTAAATAAGGATTGGAGTCAGGTAAAAACAAAATTATTATAAATGGCAGCCATTTTTCAGACCTGCCCGGATTCTATGATGAAGTTTCTTCAGTGTTGATGAAAGAGACAGAATGGAAAATAGGAACACTGGACGGCTTGGATGACATTCTGTACGGCGGTTTCGGAGTATTCGAAAGCGGAGAGGAAATTGAGATCATATGGAAAGAGTCCCAAAAATCAAAAGAAGATTTAGGTCTTGAATTAACCCGGAATTTTTACGAAAATAAAATCAGGCAGGGAAAACCATTTAACATAGAGTTGATACAGCAAAAACTGGATGATTTGCTTTCAGGAAAAGGCCAGACACTCTTTGAAATTTTAATAGAAACTATAGAATCACACAAAAATATTACCCTAATTTTGGATTGATATTAGACGGATGATGAGTTATAAGTTATGAATGGTGAGTTATGGGTGACGGTCAACAGTATTACTTATATCCTAACAGTACTAATTTCTAACATCTAAAAATCTAACATCTAACTTCTAACATCTAATTTAAAAAATGAAGAAAATGATTTACGGGCTGTTCTTTGGAGACAGCATTACGTATGGAGAATATGACGGAGTATTCGGAGGATGGGTTGATATTCTTAAAAGATATGCCCTGCAGCAGTTTCATGAAGGAAACAACGAGTTGATCCTTTTTAATCTTGGAATAGGAGGCGAAACCACAGAAGGACTGTTGAAACGGATGCCTTATGAGCTGGCAGCCAGAAATTCAGCCGAAGGAAATATTGTTTTTATCGGGTATGGAGCCAATGATCTGGCCATCAGGAACGGAGTATCTATGGTAAATCCTGTCCAGTTCAGAAGTAATATGATTAAGGCCATTCAGCATGCAAAACAGTATACGAATGATATTTATCTGGTAAGCATTCTCCCTGTTTCCCGGGAAATAGACGGTGTGAAGACTGCAACCGGAAAATTAAGAACAAATGAGGAAGTTCTTGTTTATAATCGGATTCTTAAAGATCTCGCTGTTGAAAATTCTCTGCATTACATTGATTTTTACGCTGCATTTTTAGGAGATAAAGAAATTTTACTTTCCGGGGACGGTGTTCATCCCAATGAAAAAGGATATGGAATAATGGCTGAAACCGCAATCCCAATTATAGAAAAATATTTATGATTAATTTATCTTAACATGGTGAAATATTTGGTTTTTATTTGTTAGTTTTATACTTAAAAATAAAAAATACTATGAAAAATCTAAAAAAACTTAAAAGACAGGAGCTGAAAAATGTCAATGGAAAAGGGTAAACCCTCCCTTGATTACTTTCCCTCTTGATGAAAACGGACATTGTAATTATCCTTATGGCTGGTATTGTCCAAAGTTTAACGGATGTATGACCTCCGAATCCTGGGACTTTCACTGCTCTTAAAAAACTACAGGCATTTCTTTTCAGAAGTGCTTTTTTTATTGAAACACATATTTCCAGTAAACAATAATTCCTACTGCAACAGACCCAATCGCCATCAAAAGAACCGCTCCCGCAGAAATATCTTTAATAAAGCCAATTCTCCTGTCAAAATCAGGCTGAATGATGTCACATATCCTTTCTATTGCCGTATTGAAAATTTCGGCACTTAAAACAGCCAGAGAAGCTATGAGAATGAGTACCGTATCCACTGCTGAAAGTTTAAAATAGAAAATCAGGAAAAGGTTAATGAAAAAAGCTACAAGCTCGATCTGGAAATTTCTTTCCGTTTTTACCATCAGGAAAACACCCCGGAAAGCATGCAGAAAACTTTTATGGATAAGTGGTTTTTTCATGATTCTTTTTCGCAAATATAGGATTTGTATTTTGATGGTAACAGGATTTCAGACCCATGATATGAAAATTAATTATGACTGAAATCTGAACAGAATATCAAGTCTCAAAACAGCTTAATGATATTTGTTTAAAACTCCTTAAGATTATTTTTTTCATTATAGTTTCTATTTATTATATTTGTAGAAACTTATTTTTAAATCTATGAAATTTATTATTTCAAGTGGTGAACTGCAGAAAGCATTGCAAACTGTAAGTGGCGTAATATCAAGCTCTCAATCGAGACCGATTTTAGAAAACTATCTTTTTGAATTAGACGGAAATAACGTTACCATTACAGCATCTGATGGCGAGACTACTCTTGTTACATCTTTGGATGTAAAGTCCGATGATTCGGGTAAATTTGCCGTTCCTGCTAAAATTTTTCAAGATTTTATCAAGACCTACGGGGAACAGCCTCTTACATTTGCTGTAAAGGATAATGCAGAAGGAACCGGGAGCCAGCTTGAGATTTTAGATGAAAAAGATAATTTCGCTGTAGCACTGGATAATGCCGATGATTATCCTGAACTGCCGGAATTTGATGCCTCTCAAAGCGTGGCCATGCCTGCAGGAGTTTTATCCGAAGCGTTGACGAACACTCTTTTTGCAACCAGCAATGATTCTCTTCGTCCCGTAATGACAGGAGTACTGTTCCAGTTTGGAGAAAATGAAACAAACTTTGTTTCCACAGATTCCCACAGACTGGTTGTCTACAAAAGAACAGACCTGATGAATGCCGAGCCAATGGAATTCATCATGCCTAAAAAACCTTTGAATATTTTCAAAAATATCCTGGCAAGCTCTAATGAAGATGTTACCATCGACTTTAATGAGAATATGGCTAAATTTACTTTTGGAAAACATATCTGGATCTGCAGACTGATAGACGGTAAATACCCGAACTATACAGCTGTAATTCCGAAGGAAAATCCAAACGTACTGACGATCAACAGAAACCTTCTTTTGGGAGCGATCAAAAGAGCGTCAATTATGTCCAACAAATCAACCAACCAGGTAAGATTTAAGTTGTCTGCCAATATTCTTCATCTTCACGCAGAAGATACGGAATATGCAAACAAGGCAGATATGCAGATCCCTTGCGATTATAACGGGGAAGACATCAATATTGGTTTCAGCTCGAAGTTTTTAACGGAAATGCTAAGTATTTTAGGTTCCGACGATATCACTATGAAAATGTCACAACCTAACAGACCGGGGATCATTGAACCCCTTGACGGTCTTGAAGAAAATGAAAATATCCTGATGTTATCAATGCCGGTAATCGGGTTGTAATATTTTAAATACATAAAAATATAAGAGATTGAATTTTTCAGTCTCTTTTTTGTTTTTAATGAGTTTTGAAGTTTTTAAAGATTTATTTTAATAAATAACGATAAATTCTAAGGATAACATAATATATTGTCTTTTTTTTTATAGAAAAATTTTCTAAACAAACAGAAGGAATTTAATAAAAACTAATTATTTTAAAATCATTCCTAAATTTCTCTATTTCTTAAAAAAACACGACATTTGTAGAGGAAAAATTGTACAGGAAAAATTGTACGAAAATTCAATAATTTTTCAAAATATAGCAATGAAGATATCAAACAACTGGCTGAAAGACTTTATCAAAACGGAACTGAAAACGGAAAGGATCGGAGAATTCCTTACAGATATAGGTCTTGAAGTGGAGGGGATAGAAAAATTTGAAAGTGTAAAAGGCAGTCTGGAGGGCATTGTAGTAGGAAAAGTATTGACCTGCGAAAAACATCCGAACGCAGACAAATTGAAAAAAACAACGGTTGATGTAGGGAATGGCAAGATATTAAATATTGTTTGCGGAGCTCCCAATGTTGAAGCTGGACAGACTGTTCCTGTAGCTGTTGTCGGAACTAAGATCTATGACAAAACCGGAAACTTCTTTGAAATCAAGGAAGCTA
>NZ_JPRO01000040.1 GCF_000737785.1 Chryseobacterium luteum
TACTCACTTTGATGAAACGGCTACCTCGAACATTATGAGCTACAGAATGGCAGCAAGCAGAGCAGCTTCGGCACTGGCATTAAGCGGACAGAAAGCTAAAGCAGTGGAAATACTGGACCTTGCTTCCAAAGAAATTCCTGCTGAAAAATTCAATGATCCACGTTCATTAAGTGCCATGGTAACCGGGTATATCATTGCAGGACAGGAGAAAAAAGGACTTCAGCTGGCAGAAATCCTTAAAAAGGGAATCTTTGAAGAATACGATTATTACTTAAGTCTGGATCGGGCTGACCAGAATTTTGCAAGAAGGCAAATGAGGACAAAACCGATGGAATATTCACTTGTGGTATCCGCTGTTACAGACGCTTATAAGAAATTAGGACAGGATGATAAAGCCTATGCTTACCTCGTAAAATCTATAGAGCCGATCGATAAAAAGTTCAATGCTTTTATCAAAGAGCTTCAGCAGATGGGGAAAGAAAAGGCGATAAAGGAGTCTGAAAATGTACAGAAGATCACTCCTTTCTACCAATATCTGTTTGATGTGATGGAACCTTTTGATTCTACTTATTCAAAAGAAAAGGAAAACCAGATCACTACGGCGATTATTAAAGTAACACAATAAATAATAGTAAAAACGGAACTTCGGTTCCGTTTTTTTGTTATTGGGATTCATCAATTTTAAGATTATATTTGTGAAACCAAAAATGCGTGATGGCAAAAAATAAAAGTAACAGGCTCCCGATTTATGCCGTAATTTTTACGGTAGTTTTTAAACTTCTTTTCTTATTGACTCATTATATCCAGGAAGATGCGTTCATTACCTGGAGGGTAGCACAAAATGTATTGGATTATGGAGTAATAGGTTTCAACGGTGAAACCAAAATTTCAGCTTCTACCACCCATCTGTACGTTTTTGTATCTTATTTTTTCAATCTGATCTTCGGTAAAGAATATTTCATAGAACCCCTTTTGATCTTCAATTCCATATTATTTACCGTCGGGACATTGCTTCTTGCCCATCTGGTACTTAAAAATCCCTGGCATAAAGCGGTTTTTATATTTTTAATAGGAATCCTGCCTCCTGCCATTAAGATTTCTATCCTGGGAATGGAGTACGGAATTCTTTTCTTTCTGGAAATGGCACTTCTGTATTACGGTTTCAGTAAAGGTAAAAAATGGGTACTGATTCTTCTGCCGGTTCTGATTATGTTGACAAGGATTGATACGGTCATTTTCCTGGGAATTGTATTTCTGGTTGATATTTTTTGGAACAGAAAAATCAGATGGAATTATATTTTGGGAGGAATTCTGGGCATTTTATCCGTACTTTCTTTTAACTGGTTATACTTCGGAGAATTGGTCAATAACACCATTGTGGCCAAAAAGCTTTTGTATGAACATGATTTTACTTTTGCACAGAATCTCAACTATTTCCTGGTAAGTTTCGGTAATTTCTGGGGAATGCTGAAGGTACCCGGAAGCTTCAATCCGGTCACGGTTATTGTATTGATTTTCGAACTGCTGTGTTTCATTTATCTTGTGAGACAGAGAGAAAGAAGGAATTATTTTCTATGGATGATCTTTCTTTTCGGATGGATAAAGCAGATTATTTTTATGTCTCAAAAAAGCTTATTCGACTGGTATTACTGGGTGCCGCAACTGTTGCTTTTCGTTCCGGTACTTATTTTTGTACTGGAGCTGAAAGAGAAACGAAATCTGTGGCTGTCCCTTCTGGTTGTATTCTATATTCTTCCGATGACCGTTTTCCAGACTGTACATTCTATTGCAACAGGAAACGGGGAGTGGAACTACCGCAGAAAGATCGGACTGTTTCTGAATACATATGAAAAAGATAAAAATCAGTGGATCCTGTTGGAGCCTGCCGGTTATGTTCCGTATTTTTCAGGGTTAAAAACCATTGATGAAGTAGGATTGGTGGACAAACAGGTTCAGACTGAAATAAAAAAAGATAAATCTAATTATTGGATCAATACCGTAAAAAACAGAAAACCAAAATACCTCCTTTCTTATAAAAATCTGTTTGAAGGAAATGAGGCGGCTTATTACCAGGCACATTACAGGCTTCTGAAAGAATTCAGGGTAAAAGACCACCTGAAGAGCGATAATAAAATTTTGGAGAAAATTTACCGACTTAAACCTTCCGGGACAGATTATAACCTGTATATTAAGGTTGATTAAAAGATTGAATAATTTAAAGATTTAAATATTGATAGAAGATTGAAATTAAAAATAGACTCTCCGATTCTCTCAACTCAAAGTCTGCAAACCTTCTCCCTTCTCCCTAAAACTAAAAATATGAAATACTGTGCTTTTCTCCGCGGCGTCAATGTAAAAGGAACCAATATGAAAATGGCTGACGTGTGCCAGGTCTTTAAAGAGGCCGGGATGCTGGATGTAAATTCTGTATTGGCTTCAGGAAATATTATTTTCTCCTCTGAAAAAAATGCAGCAGAACTGAAGAAAATGTTAGAAAAAGCGATGTCTGATCATTTTTCTTACGAAGCTTTTTTGTTTATAAAATCACAGGACGAAACACAGGTTTTCTGGAACAGTATTCCTTTTGAAAAAAATGAGGCTCTGCATATTTACGCTTTTGTTGGAAATCCCGGAGTGGAAAACGTTTTGATGTCAGAATTTGAAGCTGCTTCCAAAACTGAAAACGAAAAAGCTGAAATTGTTGAAGAAATACTTTACTGGCAGGTCCCGAAAGGAAATACCCTGGATTCTTCTTTCGGTAAGGTTCTGGGAAAGAAAAGCCTTAAAGATCAGTTCACCAGCCGGAATATCAATACTTTTGAAAAGATTTTGAAAAAGATGAGCTCATAAAAAAACAGTTCCCATATTTAATACAATATGGGAACTGTTGTAAAGTATATAATAGTATTTGAAAAAGTTGGATTATTTTCTCTGCTCCAAACGTTCTAAGGATTCATTATTTTTCTGTTCAAACTGAAAATTTTGGAAATCCTTATTGTCAGAAGTTTCAAGGTTGAAACTTTTCAATACGGCTACTGCTGCTTTTAAATTCTCAGCTTCAAAATCCAGGACATGTCCGCCCTGCTTTCCATCTGATGAAATAAAATGAAAATGGAAACCTTTGATATTGATTCCGTTCAAATATTCAGGAAGATAAAAACCAACCAGAGTACCTTCGGTATCCGAATAATCAAATATTTTTTGTTGGTGAGAAATAGAAGTTAAAGCAGGAAAAGGTTCTTTTTCTACAGGAGGGAAGGCCCTGGTTTTCACATGGGTAAATTTTCCTGTTATTTTTATGGCAAACATTGAATTTTTACCTTGTATATTTTTGCTTATTTCCTGCAGGGCAGAGTGGTGGTTTACTTTATTTTTAATAATGAAAATATGATCTGGTTTGAAGAAAGTAACAAAAGACAGAGATGTTTTAAACTGGTCTCCAGGTGTAACAGTCTGGCCTGTAGCCTTGGTTTGATATACCTGTCCGTCCAGTACTGTAAGTTCTCCATCCAGCATATCAGGTGCTCCCAATCCAAAATCGCCTTTTGATTTTACATCTTCCAGAGAAAGTGTTCCCTTATAAAGTCCGCCTATAAAGGCTTCTGCAATCCCATACTGATACAGGTGATTGTATTTTGCTGATTCCATTTTGTGATCTGTTGATGTATTTTTGAGTAAAGAATTGCTACTATTCGTCTGCTGTGCATTGAAGTGATTACTTGCTGCCCATAAAATTAAATAAAAGATATTTTTCATTTTTATCGTTGTCCTCCAATGGCTAAACCTCCATCTACCAGAATACTTTCGCCCATTATAAAAGAAGCTGCCGGGCTGCTGAGCCATAAAACCAGTTCCGCCACTTCTTCAGGAGCGGCAAAACGTCCTATCGGAGCATGTTTTTTGAATGGTTCTATTGCTTCCTCAGCGTTTTCTCCCGTGAAAAATCTGTCAAACATTGGAGTACGGATGTATCCCGGCTGGATACTGTTGATCCGTATACCCTCAGATGCTGTTTCAATGGTCAGGGCTTTTGTTAGCCCATCTATTGCAGCTTTACTTGCTGAATAAATTGCTGAACCGGAAGATGCACCTCTGGCCAGCCATGAAGAAGTATTGACGATTGTTCCACCGGTTCCCTGCTTTTTAAACTGTTCAATTTCATATTTACAGGCCAGCCATACGCCTTTTGTATTGATATTCATAACCTTGTCATATTCCTCTTCGGGCGTCTTGTCAATAGCTGAAAACTGTCCCTCAATTCCGGCATTATTGAATGCTACATCCAATTTTCCGAAATGTCTGACGGTTTCATTAATCAGATGCTGTACCTGATCGCTCTTTGAGACATCTGTCTGTACAAAATGTATTTTGTGATCTATTGAGCGCAGTTTTTCTAAAGCATCATTGCCCTGTTGCTCCCTACGGCCGGCAATAACGACTTGTGCACCATTTTTTAAAAATAATTCTGCAGCAGCCAGTCCAATACCTGTAGTGCCTCCCGTAATGAGTACTGTTTTTCCTTGAAAAGTTGGATGTGTCATAATTTGTTATTTAGATGACACAAAGTTCGGCGGTACTGTAGTAAAATAGTTATGCAGAACAAATCAAAGGTTATGATTTGGAAAGGATTCTTTTTCTGAACTGATTAGGAGCATCTCCTGTCTTTTTCTTGAAAGAAATAATAAAATTGGAAGAATGCTCAAAACCCAGGCAATAAGCAATTTCACTGACACTCCAATTGCTGAACCGGAGTAAAGATTTTGCTTCCGTCATGACCCGTCCGGAAATCCATTCTGAGGTAGTTTTACCTGTTGTTTCTTTAAGGGCTTTATTCAGATGGTTAGTATGTATGTTCAGCTGGGTAGCAAATTCATTTGCATTTTTTAGCAATATGACATTATCCAAACTAACGGGAAACTGTTTTCCCAGAAGTTCTAAAAATAATGTGCTGAAAAAAGGCGGCATTCAAATGTTGGTCATACGTTTGAGGCGGCTGCATTTTCATAGCCTCATGCATGATGATTTGGATATAATTCCTAAGAAGACTGTATTTATTATCATAATCCGACTGAGCCTCATTCAGCATGTTTTCATATACATTTTTCAACAGTTGTATGCTGGCTTCATCAGGAAAAAAAACATGTTCTCCTCCTGCTTTAAATAAAACCGATTGAGAGAGGCTCTCGTTTTTAAGCTCGGGGCTCACAAATTCCTCTGTAAAAAGACAGAAATAGCCCGTCTGTATTAAAGAGATAGGTTCCCAAGAATAAGGAATCATTGGATTGAGAAATACAATCGAAGGCTTATCAATTTTGATGAATTTATCGGCATAGCTTAATATTCCTGTTCCTTCGCACATCATGGATACTTTATAAAAATCTCTGCGGTAAACAGGTTTTAAGTTCTTGCTGCATTCAAAATCCTCTCTGCGGTATACATTGCAGTGAGTATCCTGATCATGTTCTTTTCCATGCAGAGCATAAAATTCTTCCAAAGTTTCTCTCGGTTTCATAGTATAAAGTTATAAAATAATAAAATACAACCGGGGTAATTCTAACCACGTAAGTGGTTAAAATTTCGTAATAGTTCCAGTAATAATTAAAGCTTTCAAATAATTTCCGATTCTGAAACTTTATAAGTATTTTTACTGAACTTTTTAATTTACATAAAAATGATCCAGTATTTAGATAATATCCATCACAAAGATTCAAAAAACTTTTTCCTTATTGCCGGCCCATGCATCATTGAAGGCGAAGATATGGCATTGAGAATTGCGGAAAAAGTAATCAGCATAACAGATAAATACAACATCCCATATATTTTCAAAGGAAGCTTTAAAAAAGCCAATAGAAGCCGCGTAGATTCTTTTACAACCATCGGTGAAGAAAAATCCCTTGAAATCCTTAGAAAAGTAGGAGAGACCTTCAACATTCCCACTACAACGGATATCCACGAAAATGAGCATGCCGCACTGGCTGCACAATATGTTGATGTACTTCAGATTCCTGCATTTTTAGTACGCCAGACCGATCTTTTGGTGGCTGCGGCAGAAACCGGGAAATGCGTAAGCCTGAAAAAAGGACAGTTCCTTTCCCCTGAATCCATGAAATTTGCCGTTCAGAAAATCACAGATTCCAATAACCAGAAAGTAGCTATTATTGAAAGAGGAAATTCTTTCGGATATACAGACCTGATCGTAGATTACAGAGGTATCCCTACCATGAGGCAGTATGCGCCGGTTATTCTGGATGTTACCCATTCATTACAGCAGCCTAACCAGAGTTCCGGGGTTACAGGCGGAAGACCGGATCTTATAGAAACGGTAGCTAAAGCCGGAATTGCTGTAGGAGCAGACGGAATTTTCATAGAAACGCATCCTACACCGGAAACCGCTTTGTCAGACGGAGCCAACATGCTAAGATTAGATTTATTAGAAGATTTGTTACAGAAATTAACAAGAATCAGAGAATCAATTTTGTAATTGTTAAAAAATCCCTATTTTTAGAAATTCTTAAAATATTTCTTTTGAAAAAACTAGTTTTACCACTAAGCCTTATGGTTCCCGTGCTTATTTTCTCTCAAAACAGAAAAAAAGACACTGTAGATAGAGTAACCGATATTGAGGAAGTCGTTTTCCAGAAAAAAGTGATCGGGAAAACAAATGACATTACCAATGTGAAAATCTCTGCGAAAGATGCAAAAGGAATCGCGACCATAGGTGGAGGAATTGAAGGTCTTCTTAAAACCCTGCCTTCCGTAAACTCCAATACCGAGCTGTCTTCACAATATATGGTACGTGGCGGAAACTATGACGAAAACCTTATCTATATTAATGATATTGAGATTTACAGGCCTTTTCTGATCAGAAACTCGCAACAGGAAGGGATGAGTATCATTAATCCCGATATGGTTTCGACGGTCAATTTCTCTGCCGGAGGTTTTGAGCCGAAATATGGTGATAAAATGTCTTCTGCACTGAATATTTACTACCGTGAGCCTGAAAAATTTGAACTTTCGGGAGAAGCAAGTTTAATCGGAGGAAGATTGACGGCAGGACTGGCTTCAAAAAATAAAAAACTGACTGCTTTATTTTCAGGAAGATACAGAAATACCAACCTGGTTCTGAATACACTGAACGAGGATACGGACTTTAATCCTACTTATTGGGATTTCCAGTCTTATATCAATTACCATGTCAACGATAAATTCTCCATGTCGTTCATTGGGTATTACTCCAAGAACGATTATGAAATGGTTCCAAAAGCCAAGAGTGTAACTTTTGGGAGCCTTCAGCAGCCGATTACAGTAAACATAGGCTATGGAGGAAAGGAGCAGGATATGTATAAAAATATGATGGGCACTTTCTCCCTGAACTATAAGCCTTCCGATCAGTGGAAGTTTACACTGGACAGTTTTGCCTATCAGAACAGAGAAAAAGAATACTATTCTATCGCTTCAAGCTATGAGATCCAGACTTTTGATCTTGTGACGGGAGCTCCTAACCCTTCTTTTGATGGTGGCGGACAGATAGAGCACGCGAGAAACGATCTGTTTGTAAGAACTTACGGAACCCAGTTCAGAGCAAAATTTTCACCTAATATTAATACCGATATAGAAGTCGGATTTAAATATGAAAAAGAAAACCTGAACGACAATACCAACGAATGGAAATTGGTAGATGCCGCCGGATACAGCATTCCGCGTCCTATTGATGATCCCAGAGGGTCGTCAGGAGACCTGGAACTGTTTTATCAGATCGCAGGCAAAAATAAAATTGAACCTTCAAGACTTTCTGCATATGCCCAGTATTCACAGAAATTTTATTGGGGAGCCAGTAAAATATTTGTTAACGCAGGTGCAAGAGTTTCAAACTGGAGCTTCAATAAAGAAACCATCTTTTCGCCAAGGTTCCAGTTTGCGGTAAAGCCTGACTGGGATACGGATATGCTTTTCAAGCTTTCCGGAGGTATTTATTACCAGGCTCCTTTCTATAAAGAGATCAAGGATCTGGACGGGAACTTCAATTCCAGTATAAAATCTCAGCGTTCCATGCAGTTAATTCTTGCCAATGACTACGAGTTTTATATGTATGACAGGCCATTTAAGCTTACTACAGAGGCTTATTACAAGAAAATGGACGATCTGATTCCTTATTATATGGACAACGTGAGAATCCGTTATTCCGGCAAAAATAATGCTTCAGGTTACGCTTATGGAATTGATACCAGATTATTCGGGGAATTTGTTCCGGGTGTAGATTCATGGTTATCTGCAAGTTATGCCAGGGTATATGAAAATATTGACGGAAGAGGAGATATTCCGAGACCTACTGATCAGAGATTCAGATTTGCGATGTTCTATCAGGATTATATGCCTAAATTCCCGTCAATGCGTATCAACCTTACATTGGTATACGCGATGGGACTTCCGAACGGTGCTCCTGTTTTTACCGATCCTTATCAGTATCAGAGAACATTGCCGGCTTATAAAAGAGTGGATTTAGGACTTTCAAAAGTATTTATTGATTCTAAAGACAAGAAAAAACGTTACGGTTTCTGGGGTAATTTTGAAGAATTAACCTTGGGAGTTCAGGTATTTAATGCATTTAACATCAACAATACCGTGGCCAACCAATGGATCACCGATTACAATTCAAGCGTAATGTATCCGGTTCCGGTACGTCTTACAGGACGTTTCTTTAATGTGAAACTTGAATTCAAACTGTAAAGACAGTGGTTAGAAATTAGAATTTGCCCGGCCAATGAAATATACTCAATCTGTAAAATCAGCGGGAGTACAAAATAAAGAAAGCTTCTGAATTATTCAGAAGCTTTTTCAATGAGCAGAATTTTATAACAAGTATACAGAATTTTATAACAGCGGTTCCCAGGATATTTTTACCTTTGCCTTACCAATGAAAAAGATTCTTGCCATATTGTTTTCTGTTTTTTACTTCGGGTTTTCTTCCGGAGCAGCTTTCAGTGTACATTTCTGTATGGAGGAATTGGTTTCCGTAAGCCAGAAAACTACGGATATCTGTGGCAAATGTGGTGTTAAGGAAAAAAAAGGATGTTGTAAAACAGAGGTTAAAGTCTTAAAAGTAGATGATTCCCAGAAGGCTGATCTCCTTAAGATCGATTTTCTAAGCCAGATTGCTCCTGCACCAGCACAGCATCAGTTTTTCTTTATCGACAAATCTTTTTCAGCTGCAAAATTTACTCTCATAAGAATTAACGGACCACCTGAATACAGGCCTGTTCCTATCTATATCAATCATTGTCATTTTAGAATTTAAGATCCGTCTGTTGCCTGGTGTGAATCGGGTGATCATACCTTCGCAGGCAACACGGCCCGGCGTATAACGCGTTTCCATTATTCTTAATTAAAATTAATTCTAAAATTTAAAACAATGAAAAAGTATATCATCACAGCAGTACTCTCTTTATTCTCAATTATTTCTCTTTCTGCGCAGTCTAAAAAAGACATCCAGGTTTCAAAATTATATCAGAACTATATTGCCATTAAATCAGCTTTGGCTTCCGATGATGCGGATAAAACCTCAAAAGCAGCAGCAGAATTCATTAAAACAGCCTCTACCGTTGATTACAAATTGGTTTCAGAGGGGAATCTCAATATTTTAAGAAAAGATGCCTCCGTTATTTCTGATGCCCGCAATATTACAGCCCAGAGAGAAACCTTTTCCAATCTTTCTGAGAATATGATCGCTTTGACAAAAGAATTTAAGCTTTCAGAAAAAACGGTTTACGTACAGTACTGTCCAATGGCCGATTCCAGCTGGCTAAGTGACGAAAAACAGATCATCAACCCTTATTACGGAAAATCTATGCTTTCCTGCGGAAGTGTAAAGTCAGAAATCAATTAATTTTTGTATTTATTTTTAAAACAATAAGTTACGTATCTTAAATTATAATTGACTTTAATATATGTACTTTTAAAAAGATCGGATATTATGAGAAAATTAATCATATTTCTGGTGCTTTTGTTCTCTGTTTTTACGCTCGCACAAACAACAAAAACCTATTATACCTGCCCGATGCATCCTGAGGTAGTATCTTCCAAACCAGGAGACTGTCCAAAGTGCAAAATGACACTGGTAAAAAGAACCGTTGTTTCAAAACCAAAAGCTAAGCCTCAGCCACAGCAGAAAGCAGAACAAAAGCCTGCAGAAATTAAACCTAATAAAGCTAAAATTCAGCCTAAAAAAACAAAGGTTAATGTAAAGTCAAAGGTTCAGGAAGTCAGAAAAGATAGACCTGAAACAAAACTTAATCTTCAGTCTAAAACTCCTAAGTCTCAATTAAAATCCCTGTCCGGTGCTGCTTACACTTGCCCAATGCATCCTGAAATCACTTCAGACAAGCCGGGGAAATGCCCGAAATGCGGAATGGAATTGGCAGAAAAAGAAAATCATCAGCATACAGCTTTAGAAGAACCGAAAACGGATGGATCTGTATTCAAAAAAAATTCTGAAAACGGAAAACTTACTTTCGGAGGAAAAACAGTGAGATATGATCTGTATGTAAAAGATACGGTGGTCAACTTTACTGGAAAAAACCGGAGAGCGATTGCGATCAACGGAAAGCTTCAGGCACCAACCTTATATTTCACGGAAGGGGATACAGCAGAGATTTATCTTCACAATATGCTTAAGGAAAATACAGGGCTTCACTGGCATGGCGTAGTCCTTCCCAATGAGCAGGATGGTGTTCCATACCTTACCACCAAGCCTGTAACACCCGGAGAAACTCATTTATATAAATTCAGAGTCTCTCAAAACGGAACCTATTGGTACCATTCCCATGAAGCTTTGCAGGAACAGATCGGGATGAACGGAATCCTGGTATTCAATAAAAGGGAAGGAGAGCCTAAGTCATCCTATAATGCTGAAATACCGGTATTATTAGGAGACTGGAGCGATGAAGACCCAATGCAGATTGCGAGAAGGCTTCACATGGCCAATACAGATTGGTATGCTATTAAAAAAAATGCAGTACAAAGTTATTGGGAGGCCATAAAATCCGGAAATTTTGGAACAAAAGCACTGAATGAATGGAAAAGAATGGAAGCTATGGATGTGAGTGATGTTTACTACGATAAATTCCTGATCAACGGACTGCCAGGCTCTGATTATTCAAATTTGAAAGCGGGCGATAAGGTCCGGCTGAGGATTGCCAACGGAGGTTCCTCGACTTATTTCTGGCTGAATTACGGCGGCGGAAAGATAAAAGTGATTGCCAATGACGGAAATGATGTGGTTCCTGTGGAAGTTGACCGTTTAATTGTTGGTGTCTCAGAAACCTACGATATTGAGGTAACCATTCCGGAGAATAAAAATTTTGAATTCCGCGCCACTTCTGAAGATAGAATTGGCCACGCTTCACTTTGGTTAGGTTCCGGTGAAAAAATTGAAGCCCCGGATTTGCCGAGATTAAAGCTTTTTGAAGGGATGAAAATGATGAACGGCATGATGGAAATGAGCGGAAATATGAAGCCTATGAATATGACGATGGGTAACCAGATGATGGATATGAATGAAGTGATGTACCCCGAACTTCCTGAAAGTCAAAGAAAAATGACGATGAACCACATGAACGAAATGATGGGAATTAAGACAAAGAAAGAAGATCATTCGGCGGTGGCTGAGACTCCCGAAACCACCGGACACGAAAATCACTCAGCAATGCAGATGAAGGAAGAAAAACCGATCAAAAGGCTGTCGTACAATCTGTTAAAATCACCTGAGAAAACAATCCTTCCCACAGAAAATGTAAGGGAAATGAAGTTTACACTGGAAGGAAATATGAACCATTATCTGTGGACCCTGGATAATAAAACTGTTACGGAAACAGATAAAATTTTAATTAAAAAAGGTGAGATTGTGCGGATTACGATGTACAATAATTCGATGATGCGCCACCCGATGCATCTTCACGGTCATGATTTCAGGCTGATTAATTCAAAAGGAGAATATTCCCCGCTGAAAAATGTGGTAGATATCATGCCGATGGAGACCAATACAATAGAATTTGCTGCCAACCAGGATGGCGACTGGTTTTTTCACTGCCACATCTTATATCACATGATGGCCGGAATGGGAAGAATTTTCAGTTATGAAAACTCAGCACCGAATCCGCAGCTGCCGGACAGAAAACTGGCCTGGAAAAGCTTTCTGAAAGACAATAAAATGATCAGCTCTATGGCAATGCTTGATATTCAGAGTAATAAACTTCATGCAGAAACAATGACAATGTTCGGGCCGAGGTGGGCCAATTTGAATCAGTTTCATTCCAACTGGGATTTTGATCATTTTGAAGGAAATTTTAAAGTCGGAAGATTCTTAGGAAAATTCCAGTGGGCTTTACCATATGCAGGTTTCAGAATCCAGAAAAATCATGAAATAATGGAACGGAAGATGGCAGAAGAAACGGGAATGGATTTTCACGGAAAGAAAACCTGGTTCGGACAGAATAAAGCTTCAAAAAATAAAGCAGTTTTCATTGTTGGTGCTCAATATCTCTTGCCAATGCTTGTTACAGCGGATGCAAGTGTTGACCAAAACGGAAAAGTGCTATTGGAATTAAGCAGGGAAGATA
>NZ_JPRO01000041.1 GCF_000737785.1 Chryseobacterium luteum
ATGACTATACTTCTGCATATCCGCACCTTAAAGATTATTTGAGTGTACAGCAGAACCCTTCTGAAAATGACCTTTATGAAATGGGATTTGTGGCTGCACAGCTGAAAAAATATGATGAAGCGGTTTCTTATTACAACCAGCTTGTCAACAGCAATTCGGCGCTGGCACAGAATGCCTACTATCAGCTTGGAAATGCCTATCTGGCAGTAGATAAAAAGCAGGAAGCCCTTTCGGCATTCCGTTCCTCTTACCAGATGGACTACGATGCTAAGGTTAAGAAATTAGCGCATGAACAGTATGCAAAACTAAGCTACGATATCGGAAACCCGTTCGAAAGTCCTTCTGCGGTGATCCAAAGCTATATCAATAACAATCAGAATGAGGCCAATGCTCCGGAAATGAGGTCACTCCTTGTGAAATCCTATTTGTATTCCGGAAACTATAAAGAAACCCTGAACGCGATCGACAGGCTTCAGAATTCTACTCCCGAGATCAATAAAATAGATCAGGAGGTCTCTTATTTATTGGGAACAGAGGAATTCAACAAAGGAAATTATGATGAAGCTGAGAAATATTTCCTGAGAAGTTTAGGTTTCAATATCAATAAAGAATTTTATAACAGAGCATTATACTGGTTAGGCCAGGTGTATTACCAAAAAGGGAATTATCCGTCTGCCATTGCCCGTTATGAGAAACTCCTTAACGAAAACTTCCCTGAAAAACAGCAGCTTCCGTATGATTTGGGCTATGCTTATTTCAAAGCTAAGAAATTCGATCAGGCACAGACCTATTTCAAACAGTATCTGAGCAATCCGAAGCCTGAATTCAAGAATGATGCGGAGCTCCGTATGGCAGATATTCATTATGCCAACAATGATCTGAACGAGGCGATTGCGATTTACGATAAGAACGAAGATGCCACAGACTATACTTTATACCAGAAAGCGATGGCTTTAGGATTTAAAGGGGACACGCAGGCGAAGATAACCAATCTTAAAAATCTTTTATCCAAATATCCGGACTCTGAGTATTATGACGATGCTCAATACGAAATCGGAACGGCATATTCTGCTCAGGATGATTTTGCGAACTCCAATGATTATTTTGCAAAAGTGATCAAAACCTCTTCGGATAAAGATCTTATTGCCAATGCATCTATTTACAGGGCACAGAATTATATTGACCAGAACGAAAATGATAAAGCGCTCACCGAGCTTAAATCTTTGGGAGAGCAGTATAAAAATACGGCTTATGCTGAGAAGATCGTTCAGGCTGCAAAACCTGTTTTCACGAAGAACGGGGATGTTTCCGGATATGAAAGCTTTGCAAAAAGTATCGGGGTGAATATAGATGCTTCCGAGATCGACGAGATCAACCTTTCTACCGGAAAACAGTATTTCACAAAGAAAGATTATGAGAATGCCATTTCTTATTACGAAAAATATTTAACGCAGAATCCTACCGGAGAAGGTCTTTATCAGGCTAAATACGAGCTGGGAGAAAGCTATTATCAAACCAATAATGCTACTAAAGCTCTTCTTGTCCTTCAGGAAGTGGCCTCGGTACAGAATGATTACCAGGATGATGCACAGACCCGTCTGGCGCAGATCTTCATAGCCCAGGGGAATACGGCAGAAACCAAAAAATATCTTGAGAATATTAAAAACTCTTCCGATATCAGCATTAAGAACTACGCTAATGTAGAACTGATGAAAATGTATGCGGCTGAGAAAGATTTCTCTCAGGCTGAAAAGCTGGCAGATGCAGTAATTGCAAATACGAAAAACTCGGCAGCCGTTATTGAAACCGCAAAAGTGATCAAGGCAAGAAGCTTAATGAATTCGGGGAAAGATAAAGATGCGCAGGCAGCTTATACTTCGCTTGAAAAATCTTCCAACACATCGGTGGCAGCAGAAGCATTGTATGCAAAGGCTTATTACCAGAATAAAGGAAAGGGATTCAAGTCTTCAAACGAAACCATCTTCAAGCTGGCCAATAATTATGCATCCGAAGATTATTGGGGCGCAAAAGCTTTGGTACTGATGGCTAAGAACTACGTTGGGCTGAAAGATAATTATCAGGCAAGCTACACCTGCGATCAGATCATCGAGAACTATAAAGATTTCCCGGAGATTGTAGCAGAAGCAAAAGAGGTTAAAAAGCAGATTAAAAAGTAAAGTGTATAAAGTATAATGTACAAAGTCCAGTAAATACATTATGCATCCCAGATTATACATTAATACAAATATTGAGCAATGAACAGAAAAATTCAATTATTATCCATATTATTTTTAGGGTTTTCGCAGTTTGCGTTTTCCCAGATCAAGGAGGAAAAACTGATTCTTAATAAGAAGCGGGAGCCGGAGGTGAAGAAGATCGAGAAGAAGAAGACCTCCGTGGAAACGATCAAGAATTATCCGCCGGAAGAGAAATCCCAGAACCCTGTAAAATATACGATTACAGATGTACCTGCGGTTTCGGATTTTAAAACTTCCACGATTCAGGGACAGGATGTGACTCCGAAGTTTGAAGGAACAGCCCAAAACAATTACCTGCAATTCGGGATGGGTAATTTCGGGAAAATTCTTGCAGATGCCAATATTTCCAAGACGATCAATAATAAGCTGGAAGTAGGAGCAGATTTCCATTTCCTTTCTACCCTGGGGCTGAAAAAAGAATATGCCTGGGATTCCAAACAGAGTTCTACGGCAATCGGAGCTTACTTAAATTCATACGGTGAAAAAGGAAAATTCAATCTGAATGCTGAATATGGGCTTGATAATAACAGGTATTACGGGATCTATGCGCTGGAACCGGCTGCGGATGTAGATTTGAAGCAGAGGGTGAGCCAGTTCAAAGTGAACGGGTATTACGATTTTTACTCCAACGAAATTTTAAATGATGTAAGGGTGAAATCCTCTTTCCTGAAAGATCATTTTGATGCACAGGAAAACCAGGTTTCCATTTTGGCGAATTTTTCTAAGCATGCTGTGGAGATCGGGAAATCAGGCATCAACTTAAATGCGGACTTAGGCGTAGGATTGGAAGCTGTGAAGACAGAATTTGCAATGGTAGACAAAAATTCATCCAACTTCTTTAATACTACTTTGGACCCGAAAGTAACTTTCAGAAAAGGAGATTCTTATTTAATGTTAGGATCTACATTCTCTTTCCTGAATGCTAAAAATTCAAATGATCCGCTTGGCGGAGAAGTGAAGACCGATAAAACGTACTGGTTTCCACAGGCTGAATTCCAGTTTGCTGCTGCTAAAGAATTCAAATTCTATGGCGGTGTAGACGGAGGCTTAAAGCTTAATACGTATGGAGATCTTTTACAGGCCAATCCATTCATTGTTTCTGACCAGTTTTTAAAGCCTACAGAGACTCAGTACCATTTTTATGTAGGTTTACGCGGGGATATTGATGAAACGTTCAAATACGACTTCTCTGCCGGTTACGGAAAGATGAAAGATATTATGTTTTTCAAAGGAAACAGCCTGTTTGATGATGTATTTACCCTGAACCGTTCTGCTTATAATTTCGCGAACACGTTCTCTGCGGTTTATGATGACGGAAATGTAAGTGATATCAAGGGAAGTGTACAGTATTTCCCGCTTGAAAATCTTATATTGGACGGAGAGGTAAGGTTTACCAAGTACGACCTGAAGAACTACGAGGATATATACAACGTTCCTTTAGTCAATGCAAGCATCGGTGCGAAATACACCATGCTGGATAAAAAATTACTGTTAGGATTCAAAGGCATCTTTGCCAGTGACAGAACCACCAATTCTTTTGCCATCGAAGGGGTAGCTAATCCGGGAATGGTTTACCAGTCTACTGAAAACAAAAATGATAAAGTAGGCGGCTATGCAGATTTAAATCTTTCCGCGGAATATAAGTTCCACAAAAACTTCAGCGTTTTCGCCATCGGAAACAATCTTCTGAATTCCAATTACCAGACGTATAAAGGCTATAAAGTCTTAGGTGCACAGATTCTGGGAGGTGTGAAGATTACTTTCTAAGCTTGAAGACATATTCAAAATAATAAAAACCTTGCATTCTAAAATGTAAGGTTTTTTTTTATCATTATTTCATGACTAGACACGTTTTAGCCGAAAAAATTGAATCTGAAGAAAACGCATTACAAACACTGAAATTAAATTCCGTGCCTGATCACATTTTACGGATTGATAATAGACAAACTTGCAACTGTTGATGTCTTTTCTGAAAATGGTTAATGGTGTAAGGCATAACCCACGATTATCAATTCAATTTAAAGAAGAAAAAAGCCACTGCTGCCCATTCTTTTTTAACTCCGCTAGCATAGCCGAGGGTGCCATGACTGCTATTTTCTACAGTTCCGTTATCTTTAATGTAACCAATGGTTGAGTGACTGCTGTTTTCTACCGTTCCGTCTTTTTTAACATAGCCAACTGTAGAACCGCTTTTGTTTTCTATAGTTCCATCACTTTTGATTCTGCCAATAGTGCTGTGACTTTTATTTTCAATAGAGCCGTCATTTTTAATGTAACCTACTGTGGAATGGCTGCTGTTTTCTACCGTTCCGTCCGATTTGATATAGCCTGCTGTACTGCGGCTTCCTGATTCAATGGTTTGTGCATTTGCGAATGAAATGCCGGCTAAAACGACAGCAAAAGTTAATAGTTTTTTCATGAAAATTTATATTTATTTTTAAAGTTAAAATCATTTTGAGTGATGAAACAGGCGTGAATTTTTGTGGAATCTCCTATCGGGTTTAAGGCTTGCAAATCTTCATCATTTTCTAATTCTGTCAAAAATCCTTCTTCGGAATCGGCAGTTCCGAAAACAATCCACGGTTCCCCAAAATCTGTTTGCATATAATACACCGGAACATGCGGTTTTCCGTAATCTGAGTAGAAAATATCCCCAATCGGATACCCGTGTAATTCGCCTACAAGTGCAAAAATCTTCTGTGCATAGAGGTTTCCGGCATAACTGATGAGCATATTACGTTGAGCCGATTCGTATTCCGAACTTTCATCTTCCTCATTCTGGGAACTGTTGCTGAAATACGGGCGGACCGTCCGAAACAAAAAATACTGCCTGCCGGAGGTTATATAAAGGCTGAAAATATACTGTTCGCTTCCCATTGGAATTAGTTTTTGTAACCTGAAAAAGAATTATAAAGCATCAAAATGGTTATTCAATTTCATCATGACTTTCTGCAATTGCAAGATGTAAAGAATTTTTATGATTTCCGTTAATGACATTTTTAATTTTTACTCCATTGTCAATTAAGAATTGAGCTCGCCAATTGTCTGTCATAAGAAAGTGACCGGGGCTATGATGGTAAATTAATCCATTCAAAGCTGTATTTCCATTTTTATTCAATGCTTCTGTCGAATAGCTTGTTAATATTCTGTCGGATGGACTCGCTGAGGCGCCGGGAGAACTGGTTTTTTTGTAGTTGATAATTGGTCTTTGCTTCATTATGTTTGAGTTATTCAAAGATATTGGCTATTCTTTTTGCGTTATTAGTTTGATATATATGGTCAATTCAAAAATAAGGATTTTTTGTTCTTCAACAAGTATTTCCAACAATTTCTCTTTTGCCATGGGGTACTGTCTAAAATGGTTGTAATGGTGTTTATTTCCTGTATGTGTTAAGCTGATACTCATTTCAATAAATAATGCCAAATAGTTGTCGCGATTGCTGTCAAATTTGCCCTTACATCTGATGAAAAGGAATATTTCCTGAAAATTCCTCAGAAAGAAGCAGTAGATGAGACGGTTGCCAGGCGGATTTATGCAGGAAAGAGTGAAAAATTTACACAAAAGAGAAAGTTCCGGGTTTCTCTTTTGTGTTTTACAGAGATTTCTTTAAATGAGGATGAAATATAAGTTGTGTTAATAATTAATTAAAAATTGTATATATAGGTAATATTTACATATTTTTAGACGATTTCTAGCTAAAACCAATAAATTATGACGATTAAAAAGATAATATTCAGGAGTAATATCATTATTAACTTACACACATATGGAGAGCAACATGGATACTAGAGACCCACGGTTCAGCGGACTCAGCATTACCACTGGAACCGTTCGCTACTCAGACCTCAGTTACTTGATTACCACGAACGACATTTCTATCAGCGAAGGTTATACGGGTTCGATACTGATCTCTCTGGATTGTGGAACCTGGGGGGCCGGGACAGTGCCCTGGCTTGCCTGTTCCGGAACAGTCTGCCATGTGCCGGCCGAACGTTACCTGGTGTTGGGCACTGATGGATCGGTGCGAGCCAGTGGGGGTGGCGTTATAAGGGAAGAAGCGTCTATCACAAGCTGTGGAATTGACCCAAGAAAACGCGGCCCTCTTCGTGAAATACGCGGTATCGCAAAAGGTAGAGCTTATGCCGTGGGAACTTGTAGGCAGGCGTATGTTCGAGATGGCGAAGATCAATGGAGATGCATTGATGAGAGCGCCCAGGTTGGTGATATCCCGATTACTGATACCAGCTTCGAGTCTATTGATGGTTTCAGTGAACAGGAAATTTATACCGTGGGTTGGGAAGGAGAAATCTGGAAGTACGACGGGTCTGTCTTCAGCCAGCAGAACAGTCCGACCGGTTTGGCACTCTACAAAGTTCGCTGTGCACCAGACGGATTTGTCTATGCCTGCGGCCAGCTCGGAACCTTGCTTAGGGGACGCAATGATCAATGGGAGCTGATTGAGCATGACAGCACCAAAAAATCTTCTACCAGTTTCGTCTATCGGCTGGAAGATGGGAAGCTCTTGCCCGTTGATTTCGGGGATGATATTCCACGCACTTGTTATCACTTGAGCGCAGCCGATGGAATCATGTGGTCCATAGGGGCCAAAGATGTAATGGAGTTCGATGGTTCGGACTGGAAGCGGTGTCTTCAAATTGATTAATCCGGCTGTCTAAGCCAGGCAACCCCCTTTGGCATTGTAGAAATAATTTGAATTTAAATTGAGAAAAAAATAGGTGCTTTTAGAGAATTGTTTTTAACTAAAACCAATAAATTATGAAGAATAAAAATATAATACTTAGGAGTAACATAGTCGTTAACTTACACACATATGCAAACCAATATGGATACTAGAGACCCATGGTTCAACGGACTCAGCATTACTACTGGAACCGTTCGCTACTCAGACCTCAGCTATTTGATGACCAGAAGCGACATCACGATCAGCGAAGGTTACACAGATTCGATACTGTGCAGTCTGGATTGTGGAATCTGGGGAGCCGGGGCAGTGTCATGGCTTGCCTGTTCGGGAACGGTCTGCCATGTGCCTGCCGAACGTTACCTGGCGCTGGGTGCCGATGGATCGATAGAAGCCAGTGGTGGTGGCGTTGTAAAGGAAGAAGCACCCATCGCCAGTTGCGGAGTAGACCCGAGGAGGCGCGGCCCTCTTCGTGAAATACGCGGTATCGCAAACGGTAGAGCCTATGCCGTAGGAACCTGCCGGCAGGCCTATGTTCGAGATGGCGAAGATCAATGGAGATGCATTGACGAGAGTGCCCAAGTCGGTGATATTCCGATTACCGACACTAGTTTCGAGTCTATTGATGGATTCACCGAACAGGAAATTTATACCGTGGGTTGGGAAGGCGAAATCTGGAAGTACGATGGTTCTCTCTTCAGTCAGCAGAACAGTCCGACCAACCTGGCGCTCTACAAAGTTCGCTGTGCACCAGACGGATTTGTCTATGCCTGCGGCCAGCTTGGGACCTTACTTCGGGGACGCAATGATCAATGGGAAGTGATTGAGCATGACAGCACCGAAGAAGACCTCTGGGGTATGGAGGTTTTTGATGGACAGTTATACGTGTCTTCTACCAGTTTCGTCTATCGGCTGGAAGATGGGAAGCTCTTGCCCGTTGATTTCGGAGATGATATTCCACGTACTTGTTATCACCTGAGCGCCGCCGATGGAATCATGTGGTCCATAGGTTCCAAGGATATCATGGAATTTGATGGTTCGAACTGGAAGCGAATTTTGCGAATTGACTAATCCTGCTGTCTAAGCCAGGCAACCCTTTGGCATTGTCTTTCTGATCTGTGATAGAAATAATTTGAATTTAGAATTCATGGATAGTATCATAAAGAATGTGAAATGTGGGTTGTGTTTTTAACTATAAAAAAATAAATTATGACGATTAAAAAGATAATATTAAGAAGTAACATCACCGTTAATTTACACACATATGGAAACTAATATGGATCCTAGAGATCCACGGTTAAGCGGACTCAGCATTAGTACCGGAGTTGTTCGTCACCCAGACCTTTGCTATTGGATTGCCACGCACGACGAGGCTAGGAGTGAAGGTTACACCAGTTCGATACTGTACACACTGTATCGTGGCACTTTGTACGCTGGCCTGGTGCCATGGCTTGCCTGCTCTGGAACGGTCTGCCATGTGCCAGTGGAACGTTACGTGATGTTGGGCACCGATGGATCGGTAGAAGTCAGTGGCGGTGGCACTAAAATCGACGAGATCATCGCCAGTTGCGGAGTAGACCCAAGGAAACGAGGTCCTCTTCGTGAAATACGCGGTATCGCAAAAGGTAGGGCCTATGCCGTAGGAACCTGCCGTCAGGCTTATGTTCGCGATGGCGAAGATCAATGGAGATGCATTGACGAGAGTGCCCAGGTTGGTGATACTCCGATTACCGATACCAGCTTTGAGTCTATCGATGGGTTCAGTGAGCAGGAAATTTATACCGTGGGTTGGGAAGGAGAAATCTGGAAGTACGACGGTTCCGTCTTCAGCCAGCAGAACAGTCCGACGGACCTGGCGCTTTACAAAGTTCGCTGCGCACCGGATGGTTTTGTCTATGCCTGCGGCCAGCTCGGGACCTTGCTTCGGGGACGCGATGATCAATGGGAAGTGATTGAGCATGACAGCACCGAAGAAGACCTCTGGGGTATGGAGGTTTTTGACGGACATTTGTACGTATCTTCTATCAGTTTCGTCTATCGGCTGGAGGATGGCAAGCTCAATCCTGTTGATTTCGGGGACGATATTCCACGCACTTGTTATCATCTGAGCGCAGCCGATGGAATCATGTGGTCCATAGGATCCAAGGATATCATGGAATTTGATGGTTCGGACTGGAAGCGAGTTTTGCGAATTGACTAACTGGCTGTCTAAGCCAAGTAAGCCTTTAATATTGGCTTTCTGATCTGTCATAAATTAATTTGAATTTAAAAATTCATGGACAGTATATGAATGAATGTGAAATGTGGGTTGCGTTTTTAACCACAAACTAATAAATTATGAAGACTAAAAATATAATATTCAGGAGTAATATCATTGTTAACTTACACACATATGGAAACCAATATGGATCCTAGAGACCAACGGTTCAGTGGACTAAGCATTAGTACTGGAGTAGTTCGCTACTCAGACCTCAGCTATTTGATTACCACGAACGATATTTCTATTAGCGAAGGTTATACGGGTTCGATATTATTCTGCCTGGATCAGGGAACCTGGTATGCCGATACAGTGCCATGGCTTGCCTGCTCCGGAACGGTCTGCCATGTGCCGGTAGAGCGTTACGTGATGCTGGGCATCGACGGATCCGTAGAAGCCAGTGGCGGCGGCACTGTAAAGAATGAGGATATCGCCAACTGCGGAGTAGACCCGAGAAAGCGCGGCCCTCTTCGTGAAGTACGTGGTATTGCTAAAGATAAAGGTAGAGCTTATGCTGTAGGAACCTGTCGGCAGGCCTATGTTCGCGATGATGAGGATCAATGGATATGCATTGACGAGAGTGCCCAAGTCGGTGACACTCCTATTACCGACACCAGTTTCGAGTCTGTCGATGGGTTCAGCGAACAGGAAATTTATACAGTGGGTTGGGAAGGAGAAATTTGGAAGTATGACGGTTCCGTATTCAGCCAGCAGAACAGTCCGACGGACCTGGCGCTTTACAAAGTTCGCTGCGCGCCGGACGGTTTTGTCTATGCCTGCGGCCAGCTCGGAACCTTGCTTAGGGGACGTAATGATCAATGGGAAGCGATTGAGCATGAAAGTACCACAGAGGACCTCTGGGGTATGGAGGTTTTCGATGGACAGTTGTACGTATCTTCTACCAGTTTCGTCTATCGGCTGGAAGATGGGAAGCTCTTGCCCGTTGATTTCGGGGATGATATTCCACGAACTTGTTATCACCTGAGCGCAGCTGATGGAATCATGTGGTCCATAGGGGCCAAGGATGTAATGGAGTTTGATGGTTCGGACTGGAAGCGGGTTTTGCGAATTGACTAATCTGGCTATCCTTTTTGTTTCAGGAATTTTAACAAGCGGATCTGCTATAGAATTAATTTGAATTTTAAATTCATGGACAGTATAATAATGAAGGTGAAATACGAGTTGCGTTTTTAACTATAAACGAATAAATTATGAAGACTAAAAATATAATACTTATGGGTAACATAGTTGTTAACTTACACACATATGCAAGCCAATATGGATACTAGAGACCCACGATTCAGCGGACTCAGCATTACTACTGTAACCGTACGCTACTCAGACCTCAGCTACTTGATTACAACGAACGACATTTCTATCAGCGAAGGTTACACAGGCTCGATACTATTCTGCCTGCATCAGGGAACCTGGTATGCCGACACAGTGCCTTGGCTTGCCTGTTCGGGAACAGTCTGCCATGTGCCTGCCGAACGTTACCTGGTGTTGGGCACTGATGGATCAGTGCGAGCCAGTGGGGGTGGTGCTGTAAAG
>NZ_JPRO01000042.1 GCF_000737785.1 Chryseobacterium luteum
AACAACCATCAACAGATAAAAACAATGAAAAAATATACCTACACAGAAAAAAAAGATACAAGAAGCGGTTTCGGAGCCGGTCTCGCAGAACTGGCAGACAAAAATCCTGATGTCGTAGCACTTTGCGCCGACCTTATCGGTTCCCTGAAAATGGAAAAATTCATCGAAAAAGCGCCGGAACGTTTTTTCCAGATTGGTATTGCCGAAGCCAATATGATTGGCATCGCCGCAGGATTAGCCATCGAAGGGAAAATTCCGTTTACGGGTACATTTGCCAACTTTTCAACAGGAAGAGTTTATGACCAGATTCGTCAGTCGGTGGCGTATTCCGATAAAAACGTGAAAATATGTGCTTCCCACGCCGGTTTAACTTTAGGTGAAGATGGAGCAACACACCAAATATTGGAAGATATTGGCTTGATGAAAATGCTTCCCGGAATGACCGTTATCAACACTTGCGATTACAATCAAACCAAAGCAGCAACTATTGCCATCGCAGATTACGAAGGTCCGGTTTATCTGAGATTCGGAAGACCAGTAATTCCTGTTTTTACGGATGAAAATCAAACCTTTCAAATCGGAAAAGCCTGGATGGTCAACGAAGGAAAAGATGTAACGATCATTGCAACCGGACATTTGGTTTGGGAAGCGATAAAAGCTGGAGAAATCCTCGAAGAACAGGGAATTGATGCTGAAATTATCAACATTCACACGATTAAACCTTTGGATGCTGAAGCGATTTTGAAATCAGTAAAGAAAACAGGTTGTGTTGTAACTGCCGAAGAACACAATAGATTAGGCGGATTGGGAGACAGCGTTGCTCAGCTTTTGATTACAGAATATCTTGCACCTCAGGAATACGTTGCCGTAAACGATAGCTTTGGAGAAAGCGGAACACCCGATCAACTGATGGAAAAATACGGATTGACTGCAAATGACATTGTAGAAGCCGCAAAAAAAGTGATGAAAAGAAAAAATTAAATTAGAGTTAAAAATAAACTTTATGATTTTGCCAATATTTCATTAATCAAAATATGAAAAAAATAAGATGGGGAATTCTGGGTACAGGAACTATTGCTCATAAGTTTGCAGCAGACCTCAAGTACGTAGAAGATGCAGAACTGACTACAGCCGGATCTCGCTCACTGGAAAAAGCTCAAAGTTTTTGCGAAGATTTTAATATTCCATTCAGTTTTGGAAGTTATAAAGAACTTGCAGAAAGTAATGTTGTAGATATCATTTACATCGCAACACCGCACAACCTGCATCACGAAAATACCTTGCTATGTCTGAATAATAACAAAGCCGTTTTATGTGAAAAACCATTTGCCCTGAACGCAAAACAAGCAGCTGAAATGATTGAGTTATCCCGTCAGAAAAAACTGTTTTTGATGGATGCTTTATGGACAAAATTATTACCTCATTATCAAAAAATGATGGAGATGGTGAAAACCGGGGTTTTGGGAGATATAAAAGTGGTTTTAGCTAATTTCGGTTTTCAAGCGAATGCAGACCCGGATTCTCGTTTGCTCAACCCTGAATCAGGAGGAGGATCATTGATGGATATTGGTATTTATAATGTTTTTACAGCATTGGATGTTTTGGGTAAACCTGATGAAATTAACGTTAGTATTGTTGCGACAGAACAAGGTGTTGATGAGCAATGTGGCATTATTTTTAAGTATGATAACGGGAGTATGGCAAGTTTATTTTCTACTTTATCAGCCGATCTTGCTACCGAAGTAGAAATATGCGGTACATTGGGTCGCCTGAAATTAACCACCCCTTTCTATGAACCTTCGTCAACTCTGGAATATTATTCCAATGGAGAGAAAAATATCATTGACGTAGAAAAAAATGGCGGATTTGGCTACCAGTTTGAGGCACGTCACGCCACAGAATGTCTGCAAAATAGTTTTACCGAAAGTCCAATCATAACTCACGGTAAGAGTTTGTTGCTGATGCAAACTTTAGACAGAATCCGCAATTTATCAGGAATTGTTTTTCCTGGTGAATGAAATTAAGAACCTGTTTAAATTGTATTCAATAAAAATTATTATGCAGAAATAATTATTAAAGAAAAATATTCCTCTCGCAGATTAAGGGGATTTTGCAGATTTATTTCAGTCATAAAAATCTGCATAATTTGCTAAATCAGCGAGATTTTAAAAATTTAACCAGCCTCTAAGTCATTTTTTAAGGATATTACATCACTGTTAATCATTTAATTGATGAAATAGTGATTAAAATATTCTAATTAAGTTAAAGCGATATTTATAACTTTAATTTTTAAATATTTCTAAAAAAGCATAAATTGCAGTTATCTATGAAGGAGAAATTAATCAATCATACCACAGAAGCATTCCAGGCTTTCTTCCAGTCGGAACCGGAAAGTATTTTTCTGGCACCGGGAAGAATTAATATTATTGGCGAACACGTCGATTACAGCGATGGTTTCGTACTTCCAGCAGCTATTGACAAATACATTTGCTTTGCTGTGAAAAAAGTTGATGATTCGGAAACCTGTACTTTTTTTGCTAAAGATTTTAATGAATCCTTCAGTTTTAATATTTATCAAAAGCAAACTCCGGTTTCGCAGACTTGGGTTAATTATTTATTGGGTGTTTTCAATGCTGTTCAGGAAAGGGAAAAAAAGATTGGCGGTTTGCAAATTGCTTTTAGCAGCACGATTCCGATGGGTTCGGGTTTGTCGTCTTCTGCGGCTTTGGAATGTGGATTCGCCTTTATTCTTAACCATATTTTTGATTTAAATTTAACCAAAAAAGAACTGGCGCTGATTGGTCAGAAATCCGAGCACACCTTTGTTGGTGTAAAGTGCGGAATTATGGACCAGTTCGCATCCGTTTTCGGTAAAGAACATCAAGTAATTATGCTCGACTGCAATTCGCTTGAACACCGATATTTTGAAGCTAATATCGAAGGGTACAGTCTTGTGCTTTTCGACAGTTGTGTAAAACATACGCATCTTACTTCCGGCTACAACGACAGGAGAAAAGATGTTGATAACGGCAAAAAAGTATTGTGGGAAAAATTCCCCGAAATAGAAAAATTCCGAGATTTCAGTTTTTCAATGCTTGATGCCGTGAGAGCAGAAATAGGAGAGACGTCTTACAAAAGATGTCTGTACCTTTTAAAGGAAATCAAAAGGGTAGAAAAGGCTGCCAAAGCTTTATCAGAAGGTGATGTAGAATATTTAGGACAGCTTTTAATCGAAACGCATTCCGGACTTTCAACAGAATTTGAAGTTAGCTCTGACGAACTTGATTTTATGGTGAAAGAAACGTTGAAGGAAAACGGCGTTTTGGGTTCAAGAATAATGGGCGGCGGCTTTGGCGGATGCAGCATCAATCTTATAAAAGATGAAAATGTTGATGAAGTGATTAAAAACATCAGCACAAAATACAAAGCAGATTTTGACATCGAAATGAAAGTGTACCGTGTAAAAATATCGGATGGAATTAATGAATACAAAAGAAATGAATTCGTCGTTTAATCAGAAAAATCATCCTCACAGAAGACACAATCCGCTTTTGGATGAATGGATTCTGGTGTCTCCGCAACGAGCCAACCGACCCTGGCAGGGACAAACCGAGAAAGTTACCGAAGAAAAACTTCCTGCTCACGACCCAAATTGTTACTTATGTTCAGGAAATGTGCGTGTCAATGGGGATAAAAATCCTGATTATAAAGGTGTTTTTGTTTTCGAAAACGACTTTGGTTCTTTGATGAAAGATAATGTTGAATTCTCTGATGAAAAGTCTGATTTTTTTACATTAAAACCGGAGCGAGGAATTAATAGAGTCATTTGCTTTTCAGAAAATCACAGCCTGACTTTGCCAGAAATGGAAGTCGGTGACATCAAAAAAGTAGTAGATGTCTGGCAGCAGCAATATGAAGAATTAGGTGCTGAAGATTACATTGACCACGTTCAGATTTTTGAGAATAAAGGAAGTGTAATGGGATGCAGCAATCCGCATCCGCACGGACAAATCTGGGCACAGTCTTCGATTCCGTCAACAGTTTTGAGAACGCAGGAAAATCTGAAAAATTATTTTGAAAAAAATGGAACTTCTCTTCTGGAAGATTATGTAAAAAGAGAGTTGGATGCCAACGAAAGAATCATCCTTGAAAACGAAGATTTCGTAGCTGTCGTTCCATTTTGGGCAATTTGGCCCTACGAAACAATGATTGTCAGCAAAAGAAAAGCGGAAAATATCCTTCAGTTTTCTGATTCCGAAAAGTTTTCTTTAGCTTCAATAATAAAAGATTTAACCACAAAGTACGACAATCTTTTTGAGATTTCGTTTCCATATTCATCAGGAATTCATCAATCGCCGACGGATGGGAAAGAACATACTGAATGGCATTTTCATATGCATTTTTATCCACCCTTGCTGCGAAATGCTGAAGTGAAAAAATTTATGGTGGGCTACGAAATGCTGGCAGAACCGCAACGTGACATCACGCCGGAACAAAGCGCAGAAATATTGAAAAATCTTCCGGTTGTGCATTACAAGGAAGCTTTAAATAAAAGAGCTTAACTTTGTATTTGAAATTCAATTAAGACAGGATTCGGTAAGAATCATTGTATAAAATTAACTTTATGAAAGACATTAAACTGATTGTTACGGATATGGATGGCACTTTCCTTAATTCTCAATACGAAATCAGTCCGGACTTTCCTGCTATTTACCAGGAGCTGAAAAAAAGAAATATTCTTTTCGTTCCTGCAAGCGGAAGACAAATGCCGGGGATCACACAATATTTCACAGAAATCGAAAACGAAATCGGTTTTATTGCAGAAAATGGAGGTTATGTAGTTTATAAAAATAAGGAACTTTTTGCAGACAAATTGGACCATACCTTCGTAAAAGAAATTATCAGAACTATCCGTGAAATTCCCGGTGCAAGAGCCGTTCTTTCGGCGAAGAAAAAAGCATATTACGAAAGTAATGACGAAGAATTTGTAAATTATTTCACCAGATACTACACCGAAAATCAAAAAATAGACGATCTGACAACAGAAGTAGAAGATGATGCTTTCAAAATTGCAGTGTATCACCCTGAAGGTTCCGAAAAAAATCTTTACCCTTTCCTGAAAAAATTCCAGGAGAATAATCTGGAAGTGGTTGTATCCGGAAAGTACTGGCTGGACATCATGAATAAAGATATCAATAAAGGTAATGCACTGGAAAAACTGCAGAATCTTCTGGGTATTTCACCGTCCCAAACAATGTCTTTCGGAGACTATATGAATGATATTACAATGCTGAAAAAGTCAAAATATTCTTACGCGATGGAGAATGCACATCCTTCTGTAAAGGATGCTGCCAGCTTTTCTGCACTTTCAAATGATCATTTTGGAGTGCTGGAAACGATTAGTGAGTATTTAAAAATATAATTTTTAGTATAACAAGTGTTGAATAAGAGGCTGTTTAAAATTTTAAAATCTCGCAGATTTAACAGATTACGCAGATTTTTATGACTGAAATAAATCTGTGAGAAGAATATTTTTCTTTAGGAATTATTTCTGCACAATAATTTTTATTGGATCAAATTTAAACAGGCTCTAAGAATCATAAAAAATAAAAGGGCAAATCTTGTTGATCAACCCCTTTCTTCATTTCACTTTCACTTAAGATTGGATAAACTCCAAAAGATCTTTATTAATTGTCGGAGCTTCCGTAGTCGGCATTCCGTGAGGGAAACCAGGATATGTTTTCAAGGTTCCGTTTTTCAGTAATTTAATAGATTTTAAAGCAGCATTCTGGTAAGGCACGATCTGATCATCTTCACCGTGAAGAACCAAAACTGGGATGTCAGTTGCTTTTAAATCTTCAGTCTGGTCAGTTTCAGAAAACGCTTTGATACCGTCATAATGAGCCACAATTCCGCCCATCATTCCCTGTCTCCACCAGTTTCTCTGCACGCCTTCTTTCACATCTGCACCTTCTCTGTTGTAGCCGTAGAAAGGAAAAGTCAAGTCAATATAAAACTGATTTCTGTTGTTTAACGTCTGATCTCTGATGCCATCAAATACTGACATTGGAACACCATCAGGATTGTTTTCGCTTGCCACCATAACCGGCGGAATGGCACTGATTAAAACTGCTTTTTTAGCTCTTCCGTTAGCATATTTTGCCACATAACGGATAACTTCACCGCCACCTGTAGAGTGACCAATGTGAACTACATCTTTCAGGTCAAGGAATTCTACCAATTCAGCAGCGTCAGAAGCATATTGCTCAATCGTGTGATTGTAAATATCCTGACTTGAACGGCCGTGACCTCTTCTGTCGTGGGTCACCACTCTGTAACCTCTTTGCAGGAAGAAAATCACCTGTGCATCCCAATCGTCTGATGATAAAGGCCACCCGTGGTGAAACATCAATGTTGGTCCTTCGCCTTGATCTTTGTAAAAAATTTCTGTTCCGTCTTTTAATTTAAGTGTACTCATTGTTTTAATTTTTTAATGTTGTAATTAATTTATTTTAATATATTGTTGTCTTAATTCTTTAGCAAATGTAGTCCTGTAAATTCCAATCCATCTTAACCTAGGTTAAAATCGTTCACTTGCTCTATTTTATTTTGGGCAGCTTTATCCGCCTTCCGTTCCCAATCTTTTTTGCAGACGATTTCAGTAAAGTTGAACTCAAAGGCCACGCAAAAAAGGATTTCCACTCAAGTCGGGCTGCAGATTTATTATAAATTCACGTTTCCCTTATTTTTCTCTGTCTTAACTGATGTAAAACTACTGCGGATTATAAAGTTTTTGATTCAAATTTTCGACGAACGGGCAAAAAATGTCGTTGAGTTCAAGAAAGAATTAGTTGTAACTTTTTTTTGCAGTTTCCGTGGAAAAATGTGGTAAGTATGAATGCAAACTTCCAATGTTATTTCACGTTTTCCCTTACCAATTCTAAAAGATTTTCCGCACCTCCATCGAATTTTTTACCATTCACGAAGAAAGAAGGTGTTCCATTCACTCCGCTTACGATTCCGCTTTCAAAATCTGCATCAACTTTATTTGCCAGTTCGGTGCTTTCCAGATCTTTTTCAAATTGAGGAATATTCAGTTTTAATTTTTCTGCTAATTTCATAAGGAAATTCTCATTCAAATCTTGTTGATTTTCATAGATTGCATCGTGCATTTCCCAGAATTTTCCTTGCAAATTGGCTGCTTCTGCTGCGAGTGCCGCCGGTCTTGCATATTGATGCATTTCTGACAGTGGGAAGTTTCTGAAAACAAATTTGATTTGACTTCCAAACTCTTTCATCAATTCTTTCAGAACAGGATAAGCTGCTCCGCAATACGGACATTGATAATCTCCATATTCTACGATAACTAAATCGGCATCTAAGTTGCCTTGTGCGTGGTCAGTTTTGCTGACGGCTGGTTTTAATGACATAATTATTTTGTTTTAAGTGTTTCTAAAGCTTCTAAAATTCCGTCAGCTCCCGGATTAATGGCCGTTGGTGACAGATAACTCCATTTGATGATTCCATCTTTGTTGATGACAAATAGTGCCCGTTTACATTCACCTTCTTCCTCATCATAAACTCCGTATTTTCTGGCGATTTCTCCTTTCGCTTCAAAATCTGCTAATAACGGAAAATGTAAATTTCTGGATTGTGAAAAGGCCAAATGACACCATTTGCTGTCCACAGAAATTCCAAAGAGTTCCGCATCATATTGTTTGAAAAATTTCAATGTTTCATTATACAAAGCCATCTGATCGCTGCAAACCGGACTCCAGTCGGCTGGATAAAAAGCGAGAATGACATTCTTTCCTTTGAATTCTGAGAGTTTAATTTTCTGGTCGGGCGTTGCAAATAATGTAAAATCAGGAGCAACATCATTTTTCTGTAACATAATATGAGTTTTTATAGTTAATTTTTGAAATCAATAATCCGCAAATCAGTAATGACAGAGCCGGAAAAATAAAAGTCCATTTTCCTAAATAATCGAGTAGGATAGGAGCGATAACCGCACCGGATAAAAAGCCAATCCACAAGAATAAAAGACGAATGGCATTGGATTTATATTCTTCTTTTTCCGCCTTATTTTTAGTCATACTCAGCATTGCTGTGTTTCTTGCCAAGCTGTTCAAAGTTCCTGTTACGAAATCTGTATTCACTTTTTGGTTTCCTACGGAAGTCACAATCGTATTCATCAATCCCATCGAAAAACCGATCATCGCAATAGAGGAAATAGAATTAATAGTATAAAAATAAGCAATTATTGTATAAAAAATCAGAATTCCGGAAACTATGTAAAATGGTAATATTTGGTTCTTAATTCTCTTCCAAAATGACAGGCAAGTTCCTGCGTAAACTCCCAATAGGAAAAGAATGATAACTGTAACTGATGTTACAATAACTCCAAATTTATCACTTGAAAGTGCTGCGCCCAGCTGCGTTGTGTTTCCACTCATAAAAGAAACGTAGGTTTTCCATTTGATAAGACCTGTTGCATCGATGTATCCTGCAATCAGAGCTAAGAATACCGCCAATCTTTCCTGCTTCCTGATTGGGTCAGGTAAAACTGAAATGTTTGCTGAAGAAATTATTGGCTGTTCCATTTTGAAGAGATTATTCTTTTTTTGCCACGAATTCAATAATTAAAAAGAAATATTAAGATTAAATTCGTGTATTAGTGGCTATTCATTGATACAATTTATAAGAGGTTATTTTTGCCACGAATGCACGAATTTTTTTATAACTGAATCTGGTAGATTCCTATTTAAAAGAAAATATTAGTAATTAGATTAGTGCATTCGTAGCTATTTCATTGTACAAGGTATGAGAGGTTATTTTTGCCACGAATGCTCGAATTTTTTTTATAACTGAATCTGGTATAATTTCCATTTAAAAGAAAATATTAGTAATTAGATTCGTGCATTCGTGGCTATTTCATTGGTACAAGTTATGAGAGGTTATTTTTTGCCACGAATTCACTAATTTTTTTATAACTGAGTCTGGTAGAATTCCTATTTAAAAGAAAATATTAGTAATTAGATTCGTGCATTCGTGGCTAATTTAATATGAATTAATAATCTCTACTTATTAAAAGCAGCAATCGCTTTTTGAATTCCTTCTCCGGCAGTTGTGAAAAATGCAGGTCCCGCAAGTAATGTGATTTTCTCGATTGGTTTGTAGGCAGACATTTTTTTACCTTTCAGGAAAGCCTGAGTTCTGTAAGCGTTGATGGCTCCGGTTACGCCGTATCCTGCAACTTCTGCGGTGGGCGAATCTATTCCTGCGTCTTTCAGGTCGGTTGCGAAAGCATATTTCGTAACCCCCAATCGCAACGCTTCTTCCATACCAACACTGGCAACTTGCTGCATCAGCTCGGGCGTGAATTTATTCCGGTCACCCAATCCAATCAACAGTAATTTTTTTGCTCCGATGGTTCCTGAAGGTGGTGTTATTAGTAATGTTTCCAGTGAATGTCCTGCAAATTTTCCGGATTTTCTGAGTTCTGTGATGATACCGTTCAGGCTTTTGTCAAGATGAACCATTCCATTTACAGCTTCAGGTAAAGCGGGTGGCGAATTGAAAATATCTCCTTCTGTATATTCAAAAACGCAGGCAATCTGCAAAGGTGTAACTTCTGTGGACGGACCTTGTACCATTCCTTCGATGGCGATTCCATCCACTTTTCCCCAGATCTTGGAAGTATTTGCAGGTGTTGTCTGTACTTTGGTTTGTGAAAAATAGATTTGTGGTGTTACCACAAGCATTGATGCAAATAAGCCAATGCGTACTGCTTTTTTTACGTTTATTATTTTCATAACTAATTATTTATAGGTTCAATAAATTTTATCTGCCACGAATTCACGAATGTTTTTTTCAACAAAGCACCAAAAAATATTTTTATTTGTGCATTCGAGGCAATTAGAGACTTCAGTCTGCAACTAAACTATCGACTTTAATCTATAATAGTTTTTTAGGTTCAATAAACACTTTCTTAGAAGGGAATTTTTCTATTTCACCTTCCTTCAAACCAAAATTGGTAACAACTACATCCTTTGGATTTCCTGCAAGCCATTCGCTTAAATCAATAGATTCATAAACACCGCTGTTAAATCCGATAAGGACTTTACAAACTGTATCTCCTGTATTTTTGATGTAATGTCCGGCTCCCATCGGAACATAACCCACATCACCTGCATTGAATTGCTCTGTTACAACAGTTCCTTCCGCTAAAAATACTGACATTTCTGCCTGTCCGGAAATAAAATACTGCCATTCGTCTGCGTTGGGATGCCAGTGCATTTCTCTCAAAGCTCCGGGTTGCAATTCCAGAACAGAACCAGACATTGTACTGCTGATAGGGAATTCTTTGCTGGTAACCAATCTCTGCAAACCTCCTCCGGGAATGATTCTCGGCTGTTGAGAATGCAAAGGATAACGGTGAAAACTGGTTAATTCTATATCAGATTCTCCAGGACGGGCAGCGGCTGTGAATGATAACTCATCAGGAACAATTCCGGCAGCGAAATAGGCTTCTTTTTGTGGTAATGCAGCGACTTCTTCAAGCGTTAAACCTAAATTTTGTGCAACAATTTCAGGAGGCATACTTGATACGAAATCTGTAACACTGAATGTATGATCTTCTGAAAAATTACCGTTATCGAAAATCAAAATAAAATGACATTCTTCTGTTCCTGTTGCCT
>NZ_JPRO01000043.1 GCF_000737785.1 Chryseobacterium luteum
TAGAAATTTTATCGCAGATAAAATCTTTGCGACTTAAAAAGTCTTTTATAATATCATTTGCGACTTTGTGATTGGCCAACTGTATAAGATATAAGTTTAAACAGATTTTATAAAAAAATTAATCTTCATGAATATTGATTCTCTTACTCATGAATAGTTAAAAGATTATTCCGAAATGAGTAATCCGACCAGATCCTGAATGATCTTCTGGGAAACAAAATTCATAAAATCAAGTCTTTCCAGATGAGGCATGTACAATTTTGAAGTAACTTCCTTGTCATTTATTCGAATGGTGTAGAAAACAGTTCCCACTTCATTGCCGTCTTCTCCTTTTCCCGGGCCGGCAACACCTGTTGTAGACAGGGAAATATCAGTATCAAATAATCTCTGACAGCCTTTTGCCATTTCGCTTGCCACCTGCTCACTGACTACGGTAAACTCGTCCACAGTCTCCTTAGAAACTTTTAAAATCTCAATTTTCTTTTCTGTGGCATAGGGTATAATACCTCCCAGGAAGTATTTTGAGCTTCCGGAGGCAGATGTGATCATTTTTGCCAGCTCACCACCCGTACAGCTTTCTGCTGTGGAAATAGTCAGTTTTCTTTCTGTAAGGATCTCTGCGAGAATTTTCTCAATTTTGTCTTCCGTTACGGCAATAACGTGATCCCCGACCAAAGGAAGAAGCTTCTGTATCTCGTCTTCCACCTGTTCTTTAAGGGCGGATTCATTATCTCCTGAGGCAGTGAGCCTAAGCTTTACCCGTGTTCCTACCGGAAGATAGGACAATGACAGGTTTTCAGGAAGGGCAAGTTCCCAGTCTTCAATGATATCTGCAAGGATGCTTTCGGGAATCCCCACCACGGAAACGATTCTGGTATGGAGATAATACAGATTGAATTTTTCTTTTAAATAAGGAATGATCTGGTCTTTGATAAGGGGTTTCACTTCATAAGGAACTCCGGGAAGGCTGAAACACAATTTCCCGTCCTGTTCCATCATCATGCATGGTGCGGTTCCGAAATGATTTTGAAAAACAACGGATTTTGAAGGAACAAAAGCCTGCTCTCTGTTTCTTTCAAGGATCTCCAGACGGCCGCGTCTTTCCATATAGTTTTTAAGATAGCTGAAGGTGACCTCATCCAGCACAATTTCGTCATTGAAATATTCAGCCAGTGCTTTTTTTGTTTTATCATCTCTTGTAGGACCCAGACCGCCTGTTGTTATAACCAGGTCCCCCATTTCAAAAGCAGCTTTTAAAGTATTTTTAATGGTATCTATCTCATCTGATATTGTAAAGATCTGTGCCACCTGTATGCCTATATTTTTCAGTTCGGCGGCAATAAAATTAGAATTGGTATCAACGGTGTTTCCGGAAAGGATTTCGTCACCGATAGTCATGAGAACAGCTTTTTCCATATCGTATATTCTTGAAAGAAAATATCCTGCAAATGACGGAAAAATCTACGGCTGGGACAACATAAAATGATTTTTTCTATCTTTGGCTGATACTGTTTAAAACTATAATTATTTGGCAATGGCAAAATACGATGATGCTTCCTGGCACTATGGCGGAGAATATCCTGAAAATTTACCTGATGAAAATGCGGCTACCCATATCGGAATGTTCCTGGCATGGTGCATCAACAACAATCTGATATCGGAAGAATTGGCTGAGGATGCCAAAGATGAGGTTCAGCGCTTAAAAAGACGCGACATGACAGGAGGAGAATTCCTGATTGATATCTGTGATGAAAAGTTCAGCTCCCATGATCTGAATGAGACGGGTAACGGCTTTGCAAAAGCTTATTATAATGATGACACAGCGTTTGGAAAAAAATTCAATTCGTTTGCGGATGATTATTCAGAAACTTTTGACAGGAAAGCTGAGGAAAATGATTTTGAGTATGAATCTTTTTATCATGTGGAAGATACCTGCGAAAACTATGATCTTATAAGACCTGTTATTGATCAGCGTTTTGAGGAGTGGAAGGAGTTTCGGGATACGGATTTTGGGGTTTGAGAGTCTGAGTGTTTGAGTGTTTGAGCGTCGGAGAGTTTTTAGAGTCGTTATGAACTATGAGTAGTGAGTTGCGGGATACGAGGTACGGGATTATGAGTTTTTGAAGGGTTCAGAGGCTGTGAGTCCATACTATTAAATGAAGAAAAAATATCTGGTGACTGAGCCTCCGAAGCCACCAGCAGTAGTTCTTGATTCCCGGTTCTTGTGACCCATCCATGATTCACACTTCACTTGCGAAGCAAAATTCACAATTGACAGTTTCCCTTCCGAAATCCGGCATATAGCTCTTGATTCTCAATTACTGGTTATGTTTTACCCAGATAAGCTCATCGGTATTATAGCCTATTTTTTTAGCTTTTTCGATGAAACGCAGTCTAATGCTTTCAGGAATGGAAGTTGTTCTGGATAGGATCCACAGGTATTTTACACTGCTTCCTGCCACCAGGGCGTATTGATAATCTTCGTCGATATCAATAACATTATAACCGGCCCAGATCGGTTTGAAGAATGAAACTTTAAGGCGGGCTTCGGTTTTGTCTTTTATAAATCGGGCTTCCCCGACAGATTCTTTCCATTCTTTTTTAACGTAGTCGTATCCCTTATTAGTGACACGGATGGAGCCGTCAGGATTTTCAGTATATTCGGCAGTGACATTGTCCATATTTTTCTCGAATCTGTAATCAAAACGGGCCAATTCGTACCATCTTCCAAGGTATTTTTTAGCATTAAAATTATTGACTGCTGTAGCGCCTTTCGGAATTCCCGCAGAACAGGAATTGTAAATAATAAGGCTCAGGACACCTAATGTAACGGGAATCGCAATTTTCTTAAGAGTTTTCATAATTGGAATATTTTGTGTGATTGCGGTGAAAACTTCAAAAACAATGCCTTTAAGCCGTTAAGGAAAATAAATTCTAAGAAAAAACCTTAAGGAAATTATCTTTAAAACTGCCGGAAACCTCAATTTCCGTATCATCTGAAAGCATCACCGTCCCACTTTTATGGTAAGATTTTACAAATCCTGCATTAATGATATGGGAACGGTGAACCCTTACAAAAGGGGTTTCCAGCAGGTCATCGAAATGTTTCAGGAAACGGCAGACCATTTTTTTTGAACCGTCGGTAAGATAGACCTGTGTAAAGTTTCCGTCTGCCTGGAGCCTTAGGATATCTTCTGTTTTTACCACATCAAATCCCTGAAGTGTAGGAAGGATCAGCTGCTGTTTTTCAGGCTTTAGCTTTAAATTTTCAAGGAGAATTTTATTCCGGTTGAGCTCTTCTTTTTTTTCCAGGCTTTCGGCTACTTTATTCACTGCCAAAATAAGTTCCTGAATATCAATCGGTTTTAAAATATAATAACTGGCTGATTTATTAAGCGCCTGCAGCGAGTATTGGGAAAATGCCGTGATAAAGATGGTTTCGTAGGAAAATTCTTTGGTAGCTTCCAACACGTCAAAGGCATTGCCGAAAGGCATTTCTACATCCAGAAAGACAAGCTGCGGCTGCTTTTCAGCAATCAACGGAACGGCTTCTTTGATGTTTTCCGCTTCGCCCACAATTTCTATCTGTGGACAGTATTTTGTGATATAATTTCTGAGAACTTCTCTTGCAATGATCTCATCGTCTACGATTACGGATTGTATTTTCATTTTGTAGGGATTAGGGATTAGGTAGCAGATGGTAGGAATTAGGGAATGCTTGTACTGGTATTTTCTATTTTTAAATTTTAAGGTGCGGTACAGAATTCTCTCTGATCCGGGTTTTGTCAAGTTTTAAGCTTTCAACAATATTTTCAAACCGGATGCTGTTTATTTCCAGCCCACGAGGAAATCAGTATTCCTATGAATAAATTTTTCTTCATTCTTACTGTTGTTTATGCCAGATTTATTTTAATATTCACTAACACACCGCTGCCGTTTTCTTTATCTTTATCTTTTATAGAACACGTAATTTGTTTTTTGTAGAGGTCATTCAGCAGCTTGATTCTTTCGAGGGTATTTTTCATTCCGCGGCCTTCCCTGGTCTTCTGGTGCTGGGTTTTCTGCTTTTTGCTTTCTTCAATACCGATTCCGTTGTCTTCAACCGTTATTTTTAAATGTTGTGCTTCTTTTTCAAAACTCAGTTTCAAAAATCCTTTTTCACTTCTGTAGCGCAATCCGTGCCATACCGCATTTTCAAGGAAGGGCTGAATGAGCATTCCGGGGACTTTGAGGTTTTGCATATTCAGACTTTCGTCCACATCAATTTCATAATCGAATTTATCGGCAAAACGTGTTTTTTCCAGGGCAAGATAATTCTGGAGCAGATCCAGCTCCTGCTGGAAAGGGATAAAATCTTCGGCGGAGTTTTCCATCACGCCACGCATCAGTTTTGAGAATTTCGTCAGATACTGGTTGGCTTCCAGCTCATTATTTGTCGAGATAAAATGATTGACACTGTTTAAGCTGTTAAAGATAAAATGTGGATTCATTTCACGGCGCAGCGACTGAAGGGCTATTTTTTTATTCTTGATCTGAACTTTCTTCAGCATTCTGAAAATAAAGATGATCAGACCGGTCAGCAGGATCAGAACCCCGATCAGGCTGTAATTAAACATATTTTTCTTACGGATAAGCTGGTCTTTCAGCTCTTTTTCCTTTTCGAGCTGCGAGATCCGCTGCTCGGTATCCTCGAGAATTTTATTATCAACCAGGCTTCGGTCTTTGGACACAATATCCGGAAGTTTCCCAAGAAAGTCGCGATACAGCGAAACTGAAGCATCAGTATTTCCTGTTATACTATATAAACTGTCCAGCCTTTTTACACTTTTTTGGGCTTCCAGCGTATGGCCTTTTTCAAGAGCGATCCCATAGGCATTTTTTAATAGGACCACGGCTTCTTCCGGATCATTTTTCTTAATATAGATATCAGCCAGCTCCTGGATCTGGTTGACTTTTTCCTGTGAATTTTCTTTTACAAAATCTTCTTTCAGGACTTTCTTTTTGGCTTCAATAGCTTTTTCAAAGTTTCTGTTCTCAACATAGAAATTAGTCAGTTTCTGGTTGATCTCCAATGCCTGCTGAGGTGCTTCTTTTTTGGAAATCACATAGGCATTCTTCAGGTTTTCTTCCGCTCTGGGAATATCTTTCTGCTGTATATTGACATCTGCCATCTGGCTGTAACTTGCTGCCAGATCACCCTTGTCTTTTGTTTTAAGACCTATATTGATGTTATCCTGAATCGCTTCTTCCTTCTGTTCAACCGTGGCAGAAGAAAGTCTTGCGGCATCATTGGTATTCACAGCCCGGCTTTTTTCAGTGTAACTCATCTCGGCTGCCCTGTTGTAATTGCTGATGGCCGGAGTTATTTTGTTCTGCTTTTCCTGTGACTGGGCAATTTTCCGGGTAACAGATTCAAGGTTTTTTTTGTCGCTGATATTTTTGTAAATATTTCTGGCCTTGACCAAAAACTCTTCGCTTTTAGCATAATTTCCCTGATTGTAATAATCATTAGCAATCCCTACATAGGTGTCGGCAACGCCTTTATCATCATTATTGTCTACTGCCTTTTTCAGCCTGACAGCAGATTTGTAAGCCTGGGTAACCCGCGTGGAATCCTGTGCTGTACAGAAATTTCCTGCAGCAAGAATGAAGATAAACAATATTTTAAAAACTAATTTCACGGATTTCGGATCTTTAATGCAAAGTAAGTAAAACTTTAGGTATCCTTTTCTATTCTTTACCAAGTCAAAACTCTATTTCATCAAGTCAGCTGATCAAATAATCAGACATTCAATTTTCCAAACCTGATACTTCAGCAGCAGACTACAAAGGTTTACTTTATATATTCAACCTATTTTTTGAACCAATAATATACTTAAGCTGTCAGAATAATCTATTTCTTTAACAATTGTTTCTGCATCATCATTTTTATTGAATAAAATTTAAACAGGCTCTTAAAAGATTTTTAATGGTTAAAATCACATTTCAATAAAGCTTTAATGCGGGTTCCTACACGGATTGCCTTTTTTCGCCCTATCCACCAAGTGAAAACCTCATTTCACCAAGTCTTTCAGTTTCCGGTTTCAGATCGCGGTAATTTTACTTCAGAATTTAAAACAAGAAATTATGAAATTGAGACATTTTTTATTGATCGGAATCTTTACCCTGGGAAGTTTTGCGAATGCACAGGAGATAAAGAAAAATGCAATTGAAGTAACAGGTATTGCAGAAATGGAAGTGGAACCGGATGAGATCATCTTCAGCATCGGCATCAAAGCGGATAACAAGAATGATCTGGCAGACAACGAAAAGAAGCTGATTGAAACATTAAAGAACTCCGGAGTGAAGAACGAGGACATCAAATTTAAATCAATGTACCAGAATGTATATGCTAAGAATGGAAAATTCACGAAAAACTACCAGTTCAAGGCCAATGCAAAAGCAAATATCAGTAAAATATTCGAAGACCTGAACCAGAAATGGGTAAGCAGCCTGAACGTTGCAGAAGTAAAGAACACTAAAATTGCTGACTTTAAGAAAACAGTTAAGATCAATGCTCTGAAAGCAGCAAAAGAAAAAGCAGATTATCTTTTGGAAAGCATGGGTAAAAAGGCCGGAGCTCCTCTCGAGATCGTAGAAATTGAAGACTACACCAGCGATATGGTTCTTCCTGCAGCCTATAAAAGCAGCATCAGAAATGTACAGCTTGAAGTGGCGGATGCCGTAACCGATTTTTCTTTTGACAATATTGAAAATATCAAGCTAAAATACAGCATCAAAACGAGATACGAAATCCTTTAGAAACAGATTTAAAAGACAGTCCGAAAGGGCTGTTTTTTGTTCTGAACCGTCTTTTTAAAGTTCACCAAGTGAAAGTAATGCTTCACCAAGTCTCCTGTTTTTTCAGCCTTAAATACAGATAATTTTACTTCAGGAATTAAAATAATAAACTATGAAACGCTATTTATTACTACTCATTGCATTTTCTGTTTCATTTTTAGGAGCACAGGAAATAAAGAAAGAAATTGACGTAAAGCAGGCCACCGTATTCCTGCAGGGCGCCAAAGTCTTCGGAAGCACTACAGTCACCCTTCAGAAAGGAAGAAATAGGGTGAGAATTATCAATCTTCCCAACAACCTGGATGAAAACACCTACAAGATCAATCTTGAAAAAAATACAACCCTGCTTTCCATCACACCACAAAGTAATTTTTTGAAAAATGAAGATTTATCTGAAGGGGAAAAGAAACTTGACGACGAAAGAAAAAAACTGCAGAGACAGGTCAGTTTACTGAATATCCAGATTAAAAACCTGACCGGCGAACAGAATATCATTAATGAGAATTTAAAGGTCTCCACCAACGATAAATCCACTCCGCAGGAACAGCTGATCAGACTGACTGAGTTTTACAGAAAAAGAATGCTGGAAATCGACAACCAGGTTTTTGTACTGAATGAACAGAAAACTGTTTTAGATGAAGGTATTGCAAAGATCAATAATCAATTCGCAGAAGAACAGACCAACAAGAATACAAACAGAAAAGAACTTCTTCTCGAAATCCTTGCGGACAATGAAATGAATCTTGACTTAGGGATAAGCTATATTATTTCTGATGCAGGCTGGGTTCCGTCTTACGATTTACGAGCCGAATCTGTAAAAAAACCTCTTGAAATGGTTTATAAAGGAAAGATCTACCAGAAAACCGGACAGGACTGGAAAAATGTAAAGCTGTTTGTATCCACCTACAGACCTTCTTACAACCAGGACAGACCCATCCTTTCTCCGCTTTATGTTGCTGAATACACTGCTTATAATGCTCAGGCTGAGACGGCTGATTACAAGCTGAAAGCCACAGCAAAAGAAGTGAATTCCTATCAGATGAGAGATGAAGTTGCCGTTAAATCAAGCCAGATTCCTGTAGCTACTGTTTCAGACAGCCAGATGAATATAATTTATGAGCTTAATTATAACCAGACGATCTTAAGCCAGGAAAAAGAACAGTATGTCATTCTTGATAAAAAACAGGTCGATGCCACCTACAAATACCACACAGTTCCGAAGCTCAACAACCAGGTATTCCTGATGGCCTTCATTAAAAACTGGCAGAACCTTAACCTCATCTCCGGAGAAGCCAATATTTATTTTGATGATAACTATATCGGAAAAACAAGCATTGCAAGCAATTATGTGAAAGATGAATTCCCAATCTCTCTGGGTGTAGACGAAAGAATCACCGTAAAAAGAATCAAGCTGGAAGACAAAACTTCTCAGAAAATGCTTAACAGCAATAAATGGGAAACGGAATCTTACCAAATCAGCATCAGAAATAATACAAAAGAAAGCATCGAACTGGAAATCCTTGACCAGCTTCCGATCAGTGAAAATTCTAAAATCCTGGTCAAGGCATTAGAGATAGGAAACGGAAGTCTTGATGAGAAAACAGGAAGCATCCTTTGGAACAGAAATATAGGCAGCGGAAGCTCGGACAAGATCAGTTTCTCTTATGAAGTGAAGTATCCGAAAGAGATGCAGATTCAATATTACAGCAGATAACCAATAAAAAACAGTATTATGACAACTTTAAAAATCTTAGCACTGACCGCCGTTACCGCTTTTTTAAGTTCCGGCAGTTTTTCAGACAGCCGCTGTTCAAACAGCCAAACAACACACAGAGCAGCATTGGTACAGAATGCTTCCATAACTGAGATACCTACACCATCAAAGGACAATAAAATTCAGGTCGCCCTTCTGCTGGATACTTCCAACAGTATGGACGGGCTTATCGATCAGGCCAAATCAAGACTTTGGAATATCGTAAATACTTTAACCACCCTGAAGTACAACGGACAGGCTCCCCAGGTAGAAATTGCCCTTTATGAGTATGGAAACGACGGTATCCGCGATGAAAATTACATCCGCCAGGTTACTCCGCTTACCCAGGATCTGGATCTGGTTTCCGAGAAATTGTTCGCACTGAGAACCAACGGCGGAAGTGAATACTGCGGTGCCGTGATCCGCGATGCCTCAATGAACCTGAACTGGGATGGCAACGAAAAAAGCATGAAGCTGATCTACATTGCGGGAAATGAACCTTTTGACCAGGGAAAAGTAAATTACAAAGAGGTGATCTCAAAAGCCAAAGCCAAAAATATCTACACCAACACCATTTTCTGCGGAAGCAGGGAGGAAGGCACACAAACCTTCTGGCAGAACGGAGCGGAGGCAGGTGGAGGCAAATATTTCAATATCGACAGCGACAGAAAGGTGATCTATATTGAAACACCTTATGATATCAGAATCTCGGAATGCAACGCCAGGCTGAATGACACCTATATTTACTACGGCAGCCACGGTTCCGAATATAAGCTTAAACAGGCTGCCCAGGACAGAAATGCCGAAGTGCAGTCAGTTTCTAATTACGTTGAAAGAACCGTTGCCAAGTCTAAAAAGAATGCTTATAAAAACGATCACTGGGATCTGGTAGACAAAGCTGAAAAAGATGCAGGCTTTATCGCCACAGTAAAAGATGATGCGCTTCCGGCCGAGCTGAAAGGTAAAAGTAAGGAAGAGATCAAAAAAGCGGTTACTGCAAAGTCTGCGGAGCGTGGAAAGATCCAGAAAGAGATTGAAGAACTGTCCGGAAAACGCCAGGAATACATTGATGCCGAAATGAAAAAACGGGGTAATGCAGATACCGACGACCTTGGCAAAGCTATTGAAAAATCCATTCTGGAGCAGGCAAAAGCAAGCGGGTATACTTCTAAATAATGCAGGAATGGTGGCTTCGAGTACCTCAGCCACCATTTTATTTTAGTATCAGTATAGTTTAATGTAATCTTAGAGGCTGTTAAATTTTTTAAAATCTCGCTGATTTGGCAGATTACGCAGATTTTTATAACTGAAATAAGTCTTGCAAAATCTCTTTAAGCTGGGCAAGCAATAGTTTCTTTAGTAATTATTTCTGCATCATTTTATTGAATACAATTTAAACAGGCTCTTGGTTTTAATTTCAATCTTAATCTG
>NZ_JPRO01000044.1 GCF_000737785.1 Chryseobacterium luteum
GATCTGTGCCTTCAATATTTTGAGGTGTTCTTGAGACGAGCCTGATGTTTACATTGTGCTTTTTTAATACAGGTATAAGTTCGGTAGCGATGGTACCATTGGCACCTAAGATGGTGTGGGTCATAATTTTAAGATTTAGAATATTATTTATTTCTAAAGCAAAACTACATTATGATTGTTTACGGCCATTGTAAGAAAACGAACGTCCCGAAAAGTACTACTAAAAAATTATTCAATTACGTCCGGGCTTCTGGGACCTGAGCCTACGGTAAAAAATTCTTTTCCCTTTAAATCTTTTATAAACTGTTGCGGTGTTGTACCTAAAAACTGCTGAAAGTCTTTAATAAGATGGCTTTGGTCATGGTAATTAAATGCTGTTACGATCTCAAACATATCGGGCATTTTTTCCTGGGTATTGATAAGTTGGGCAATAACCATTTTAAATCTTAAAAAACGCAATAATTCCTTAGGGGAATAGCCGGCATACTTCTGAAACCGAATCTGGACGGTCCGCTCGGTTAATTTAGCGTCCGATGCAATGGCTTTCACCGGATGGGTTGCAGGGTTGTAAAAGTAATGCTCGCCATCAATAAGCGGCTGGGCAGCAGTATCCATTTCACGTACATAATGCGCAACGTAATCGGCAATTATAGTCAATCTGACCTTGAGATCAGTAATCTCGGAAAGTGTTTCGTATAGCTCATGCCAGGAATACCTATAAGTTTTTCTTCTTTCTTGTCTAATAATGGGACTCAATCATTATCTATAGTTATATCTTCAGCCTTGCTCTTTGCGATGGGGTTACAAAATGCATTGGTAACCAGAGTGTCTCAATCCGTTGTAAGAACGACTCACCTGACAGGTCTCTTTACAGATCTTGGTATGGATCTTTCCAAATTATTTTTCTTTAAAGAAAAATCAGAGTCTATAAAATTGAATAGAAGTATTTTTTAAAAATTGATCATTATTGGCTGTTTTTTTTTCGGAAGCATGCTGGGCGGATTCGGATATAGGTATTTTGAATTAAAGACACTCTTTATTCCCTCCTTCTTTTTATTGTTGGCATTATGGTACGATCGGATATTATTTCGTTTTTATACGCTTAAAAGAAAGTTCAAACATCTTGAATGAGGTCTATCGATCTGTCGCAGGACTTTATATTATAACAACAGTATATCTTCAAGCGATAGTCCTTATAAGTTCTATTTATAAAGAACACAAATCACATTTATGTTTTTGCTGTTTGGAAATAGACGAGTCATCGCATTTACCGTTCTCGGAAAGACCACGAACTTTGATTTCAGAAAAAAGACCATGGTCAAGGCCAATACAGTTTGACACTTGCGAACGGTCTGCAGGAAAATCGGGAGCACAGAATAGAAAAACTGCCGATCCAAATACAAAAGTACCAGCTTGACCTTTCGTTTGATTCTCTAAACCTGTAAGCTTTTGAACATGGATCGATAATCATCTTTAAGAAGTTCTTCATTTAAATAATATTTTCCAAAATTTAAATACGTAAAGAAATCTTCATTTTTAAAATCTGTAAAGGCTTTAGGGTAAAAATCCTCAGTATCTAATATTTCCACAAGATCAAAATGTGTATTAAAATCAATGGTTTTATTAGAGCGATTATGATTTTATCAGGTTGAACGATAAAAAAATATCGATTATTTTTATGATTAATAGTTGATAAAATTAGTTACTAATCAATTAATATTATATTTCTGAGTTTCCGGTCTTGTAGCCTCACCAGGAATCGAACCTGGATCTAAAGTTTAGGAAACTTCTATTCTATCCGTTGAACTATGAGGCCTTAAAAAAATAAAAATACTAATTAATTTGAATAAATAAAAGATTTTCCAACAATTACGGTTATTTTCCATGATTTACTGAGTCTATACATGACAGCAACTGGGGCAGAACCAAAAAAAGAATCCGCTCTTTAGAAGCGGATCCAGTAGATAAATACATCTCATTTTTTTAATTAGACAACAATAAAAAGCACAGCCGACAATGCTGTGCTTAAATTTTTATTTCAAATTTAATTGCAATTTCAAAGCTGAAAAAAGCAAAAAATGATTTCATTTCAGTTGTATTACATAGTAAATTTAATACTATTTTCAATACGAAACATGAATTTAATGTTAAAATTCACAACTTATCCACAATTTATTGTGGATAAGTATGTAAGTTATTGTTGCTCAATATATTTAAGTATCAGACTATTCAGTAATTCTTTTTCACTGTCACTCCCTTTATTATCCATATGTCCGTGGTTGATATTGGTGGGCTGTACTGTGATGTGGTACTTTTGCTGTTCTTCAGGTGACGGCAGCACACCGTCATCAGCAGGATAATCATTGGAACGGAGGGTATATATTTTAGGAAGAGAAGTCCTGGGAAGATACATCCTTCGGTTGTCCATGGTAATAACTTTATACACAAGCGCAGGGTATTTATTGGCGAACAAAGCGGTCATATCTCCGCCGTTGGAATGGCCGATCATGGTCAGGTGTTTATAATCAAGGTCCGGCCTGGTCTTTTTAAGCTCATTCAAAACAAATAAAATATTTTCAGCACCCCGTTCCCAGAAAGGCATTCTTACGATCTGTGGTTTTCCATCCATTGGAATCAGTTCGTCGGTTGGAAGCTCATGCTGGATGCTTACCGTAAAATATCCTTTTGAAGCCAGTTTTTGAGTTAAGTAAGAATACACAAAATAATCACCGCCTTTATTGGCACCATAGCCATGACTGAAGATAATGACCTGCTGTTTAGGGATTTTTTGATCTGTTTTCGGGCTATAGAATGCAATGGGAATCTTTCGGTTCCGGCTTTTATCAAATAAGGTTAACGTGTCCAGTTTTGTTTCGTAAGTTTTATTTGAACGGATATTTTTTTTAGATGTGCAGCTATATAATGAAAAAACGATAACAGAAGTGAGCAGGATTTTATATTTCATAGTATTTGTTCAGATTAACGGGATGAAAATTAGTGAATATTTTATGGAATAACGGAAGAATTCTTTTGAAGATAAAAAGATGTTAAAATTAACCTGAATTCAGATAGCTCAGGTTAAATTGCTATATTTGGACTATTAATATCTCTTTATAAATATCATCACTGTCAAGCGCGTTTCTAAGTGCTTGAAACCCTAAGGTTCAAAATCATCTGAGCCTGATTTTACTATTTATTTAATGTTAAAAGAAAAATTGGTCAATGGACGGATGAATTATTCCTTGTTCATCATTGCATCATATTTTACAAACAAAAGAGATCATTATGAAAACAAATAAAATTGCCGTAATAGGCGGCACGGGAAAAACCGGAAATTATCTTGTTCAGGAACTTCTGAAAAGAAAATATCCTATGAAACTATTACTGCGAAATCCTGAAAATTTTACCGTTAAAAACCCTTTAATCGAGATCGTACAGGGAGATGCAAGAGATTTTGAGGCGGTGCACCAACTCATTACGGATTGCAGTGCGGTCATCAGTAAAATAGGGCAGCCTGTGGGAGAAAAGTCCATATTCACGGATGCTGCAAAAAATATTATACAGTCCATGAATTCTCATGGGATCAAGAGATACATTAGCATCACCGGTTTGAACGTCGATACGCCTTTTGATCATAAAAGCGACAGGGTAAAGGCCGCAACAGACTGGATGTATCAGAATTACCCAAAGATTACAAAAGATAAACAGGATGAATATGAAATTCTTGTAAACAGTAACCTGGACTGGACGCTGGTGAGGCTTCCATTGATTATTCCAACTTCTGAACATTTCGAAACGGAAGCCAATCTGGAAGACTGTATAGGTGAGAAAATCAGTGCGGCAGATCTGTCGGAATTTCTGGTGTCACAGATTGATGACAGAACCTACATTAAACAGAGCCCGTTCCTGTATAATATCAACAAGTAAAGCCTAAACTGAAAAGCATCAAAATCATTTGTGCATCAGTGGCAAAAAAACAAAAGAAAGAACAAAGTAATTAATAAAAAAATAGAGAGCCACAAAGCTCTCTATTTATATCTAGTTTTCAAGTTTTTCCTTGATGTATTTTGCTGTATGCGATTTTTTATCCTTCGCCAGTTCTTCCGGAGTTCCCGCAAAAACAACTTCACCACCGTATTTTCCGGCTTCAGGGCCAATGTCTATAATATAATCTGCACTTTTGATAATATCAGGCTGATGTTCGATGACGATTACAGAATGCCCAAGATCAATCAAAGCCTGCAATGATTTCAATAACTTCTGGATATCATGGAAATGCAATCCTGTGGAGGGTTCATCAAAGATAAATAAAGTCTTATCTGTAGTAACTCCTTTAACAAGGAATGAAGCCAGTTTCACACGCTGTGCTTCACCTCCGGAAAGGGTAGAAGAGCTTTGCCCCAACTGCAGATAACCCAGACCTACTTCCTGAAGCGGTCTAAGTTTCGTAACAATTTTCTCTTCGTTATTGTCTTTAAAGAATTCCAAAGATTCATCAACTGTCATATGAAGAATATCGGAAATGCTTTTCTCATCGAATTTCACTTCCAGAATTTCGCTTTTAAAACGTGTGCCTTTACATACTTCACATTCCAGCTCGATATCTGCCATGAACTGCATGGAAACATTGATCACGCCTTCACCTTTACATTCGTCGCATCTTCCTCCGTCTACGTTGAAGGAGAAATGTTTAGGCTTATAACCCATCATTTTAGACACTTTCTGCTTGGCAAAAAGATCCCTGATGTCGTCATAGGCTTTCAGATAAGTTACCGGATTGGACCTTGAAGATTTCCCGATAGGATTCTGGTCGATCAGCTCAATATTTTTAATCAGTTTCTTTGGAAATTCTACAGAATCATAATCTCCCTTTTTGCCACCCATTCCAAGCTGGATCTGGATGTCGTTGGTTAAAATCTCCTTCATCAGTGTAGATTTTCCGCTTCCGGAAACTCCCGAGATTACCGTAAGGCTTTCCAGGGGAACATCTACATCTATATTTTTCAGATTATTTTGTCTTGCTCCTTTGATGTGGATCCATTCCTTAGCTTTTCTGCGCTTCTTAGGAACTTCAATCTCCATTCTTCCGGTCAGATATTTTGAAGTAAGCGTATCTGCATTTTTAAGATCATGATAATCTCCCGCAAATACCAGTTCACCGCCAAGATAGCCAGCTTCCGGGCCAATATCTATAATATAATCAGCCGCTTTCATAACGTCTTCATCGTGTTCAACGACAATTACGGTATTTCCAAGGTCACGGAGATTCTTCAAAACACCGATCAGGTTTTCCGTATCTCTTGAGTGAAGCCCGATAGAAGGTTCATCCAGAATATAGATAGATCCTACCAAAGAACTTCCTAAACTTGTAGCAAGGTTAATTCTCTGGCTTTCACCGCCGGAAAGCGTATTGGAGGTTCTGTTCAGAGTTAAATATCCTAAACCTACTTTTAATAAAAACTCGATGCGGGTTTTGATCTCATACAATAATCTTTTGGCAACATCCTGATCATGTTCAGAAAGCTTCAGACTGTCTATTAAAGGATATAATTCATCCAGCGGAAGCTCGATCATGGACTGGATATTATGACCGTCTACTTTTACCCAGCTTGTTTCTTCACGCAGTCTCAGGCCTTCACAGGTAGGGCAGAGTGTTTTGCCTCTGTATCTTGAAAGCATCACGCGGTACTGAATTTTGTACAGGTTTTCTTCAAGCATTTTGAAGAAATTATTAATGGAAGGAAAGCTGCTTTTTCCGTCCCCTTTCCACAGGAAGTTTTTCTGTTCTTTGGTCAGCTGGTGATAAGGTTTGTGGATAGGGAAGTCACCTGCTTTTTTGATGAATGATTTTTTCCATTCACTCATGCTTTCACCTCTCCAGGAGCCAACTGCATCCTCATAAACGGATAAGGTTTTATTGGGAATGACAAGATCTTCGTCTATCCCGATTACTTTTCCATAGCCTTCACAGGCCGGACATGCTCCGTAAGGGTTATTAAAACTGAAAAAATGAACATTCGGCTCCAGGAACTCCATGCCGTCCAGCTCAAATTTATTGGAGAATTCTTTTACTTTTCCGGTATCGGCATCCTTCAGAGCACAATAGCCATGGCCTTCGTAAAATGCCATCTGGATAGAATCTGCCAGCCTTTGAAGGAAACTTTCGTCTTCTTCATAAGAAAAACGGTCAATCACAAGATTAATGATCATTCCTTTTTCAGGGATAAAACCGAAGCTTTCCAGATCTTCAATACCGGCTACATTACCATTGATCTCCAGTCTTGTGAAACCGGCCAGCTTTAAAACATTCAGGGCTTCCTTAAAGTTATCTGCATCATATTCCAAAGGGGCTGTCAGTAAAAATGAAGTATCCTTTTTTGAAGCTTTTATAAAATCAATCACATCAGAAACAGAATCCTTTTTCACCTCTTCCCCCGAAACCGGAGAAAATGTTCTCCCGATCCTTGCGAAAAGAAGTTTCATATAATCATAGATCTCGGTAGAAGTTCCTACCGTAGAACGGGGATTGGACGAAATCACTTTCTGCTGAATGGCAATGGAAGGAGCCAGTCCTTTGATGTCGTCCACTTTCGGCTTTTCCAGTTTACCCAAAAACTGCCGTGCATAGGAACTTAAACTTTCCACATATCTTCTCTGTCCTTCTGCATAAATCGTATCAAATGCCAGAGAAGATTTTCCGCTTCCGGAAACTCCGGTGATGACGATCAGTTTATTCTTCGGGATCAGAACGTCTATATGTTTCAGATTATTAAGATGGGCATTCTTAACGAAGATCTGTTTTTTTATATCTATTTCTACTGTTTTGGCCATTTTTTTATCCTTAAAAAAGATTGTTAGCATCTAAAAATTAAGACCTACAAAATTACGAAATTTTAGTGAAAATAAGGCGCTTAAATATTCCTCCGGTTCAAATACATGATCCCGGGTTATACCAGGAAATGATATTTAATGATTGAGGAATAAAAATCTATTTTTAGAATAAATAATTATCAGCTGTAAGCTTGTATTAATGGTGTATTTTTATGATATTTTCAATTATTTTATGATTTTCGTTATATTTTTTATTTTACTATTGTTTTGTGTTTTAAAATTATTTAAAATTGTATTCATAAATATGTAATATAGAAATGAGAAAGTTATTCAGAGATCTTGTTACACATTTAATGAGAAAAAGATAGAAAAGTACTTCCCACAAACAGATGCAGTATACCATTACTGCATCTGTTTTTATGATATCTATCATTTGCCTGTCTTCGGGAACTCCCTTACTTTTGAAGCCGTTATTAAAGAAACTGATTAAGAGCAAAAATTAGGACTATTATGATCAAGAAGATTGGAAGCATATTTTTATTGGGATCAATGCTTTGTGCCCATGCACAGGAAAAAGCGACAGATATTGAAAGTATTGAATTTCAGGGGAAATTTATCTCCACACCTTATAAAAGCGCTAATCAGAATATTACTGTAATTACGAAGGAAGATATCGCAAATTCTCCTGCAAAAAGCATTGACGAAGTCCTTCAGCAGGTTCCGGGAATGGATATCAGAAGGAGAGGAGCAAATGGAGTACAGAGTGATATCGGTTTCAGAGGAAGTTCTTTTGAACAGGTTTTGCTGTTGCTGAACGGGATCAGGATGAATGATTCCCAGACGGGACACAATTCCATGAACATTCCTGTAGATATGGATGATGTGGAAAGGATCGAGATCATAAAAGGCCCGGCTGCCAGGAGATTCGGGCAGAATGCTTATGCGGGCGTTATCAATATTATTACCAAAACAACCCCCGGAAAAAGGGTGAAAATAAGTGCTGACGGCGGAGATTACGAAACCTACGGCTTCGGCTTCAATGCGCAGCTGGGAAATGAAAAATTTTCCAATTCTCTTCAGGCTAATTCTGCTTCATCTCAAGGATATATGTACAATACGGATTACGAGATCCGGAATGTATTTTACCAAAGCAAACTGAACATTAAAAACGGAGATCTTAAACTGCAGGCGGGGTTTTCTGAAAAGAAGTTCGGGGCCAACGGTTTTTATGCATCTAACAAAGCTACCGAACAATACGAGGAAACGCAGGCTTCTATTGTCAGTTTAGCGCATCAGCAGACCTTTGGGAATTTGAAAATAAGCTCCAATGCCTATTGGAGAAGAGGGCAGGATATGTATGTTTTTACAAGAAGTAATCCTGGGTTTTACAGGAATATGCATATCGGCAACAATGTAGGCGGAGAAATGAATTCCAGCTATCAGTGGGGACTGGGAACTACAGGAGTAGGTGTTGAGCTTAGGAAGGAGTTTCTGGCGAGTAATAATTTAGGAGAAAGAAACCGTTTTGTTTCGCAGGTTTTCTTTGAGCACCATTTTTCATTACTGGATAAAAAGCTGAACATCAGCCCGGGAATTTCGTGGGCAAATTATTCCAAAGAAGGAAATTTCTTCTATCCCGGTTTGGATGTGGGATATAATTTTGATCAGAATAATAAGATCTACGGAAATATTGCAAGAGTTCACAGGGTTCCGACGTTTACAGACCTTTATTATGTAAGCAAAACGGAGCAGGGAAATCCTGACCTGCTTCCGGAGAATGCCATATCATCTGAAATCGGGTATCAGTATCAAAACAGCGGGATTTTAGCAAAGGTGAGCGGATTTATGAGGAATTCTGAAAATTCCATAGACTGGACAAAAAAAGATCTTAATGCTCCGGTCTGGTACGCCCAGAATGTAGGGAAAATAGATACCAAAGGAGTTGAAGTAGAATTGAGCCACAGGGTTTTTGACTGGCTGAAATATACGGCTGGATACACCTATCTGGACAGCAAAATAAAAGAACCCAATGAATTTGTGTCAAGATATATTCTCGACAATCTGAAACATCAGGTGGTTGCAAAGCTTGAAACCAGGTTCTTAAAATATTTCACGAATGAGCTGGTTTACAGATATAACGAAAGAATGAACCTGGGAACGTATAATCTTCTTGATGAAAAACTGAGCTTCGCCAAAAAAGACTTTTCTGTTTATGTACTCATCAATAATCTGACGGATACAAAATATACGGAAGCTTTTGGGGTTGAGATGCCTCAGAGATGGTTCCATTTAGGCTTCTCATATACGATTAATATTAAGTAAATGTTAAATTCAAAATGAATGAAAATTAATATTAACAAATTGTTAAATAATTTACTTTTGCAAAAATTTTTTATGAAACTTTTTTTAAGTCTGAGCTTACTTTTGAGTATACCTTTTTTTAAAGCACAGGAACACGTTTCCAGCTTCAATGCAGTGACTTTAACCTATAAGTTTCATCCTAAATTTTTCCTCTATGCAGAAGGTCAGCTTAGAGGAAATGAAGATTATACCTATCCCGATTATTACGAAATCAAAGGGGGAGTAGGCTATAACCTGACTAAAAATCACAAGCCTTTCGTAGGTCTTGGGAGGTATGTAAATTATAAGGAACACAGCCTGAGCAGGGAGGAGTTCAGGGTTTGGCTGCAGGACGTGATCGATTTAAAAAAAGGAATCGTTAAGTTTGAAAACCGTTTCCGTATAGAAAAAAGTTGGTTTTACGAACCCGACACGGATAAAAGTTCTCAAAGAATGCGTTACAGATACCGTCTGAACGTAAGTGTTCCCCTGAATGCAAAAACTGTTAAAAAAGGAACTGTTTTCGCCAATGCATATGACGAAATCTTCCTGGTAAGTCCTATGAAGCCTACTTTCGCGAGAAACAGGGTATATGGCGGTTTCGGCTACCAGATTGATGACCATTTCGGAATCCTGACAGGTTATCTGTGGCAGCGTGAATTTGAAGCAAAAGGAAATAAAAACCTTCACTTTATTTATCTGGCCTTAAACATCAATATCGACGGTACGGACCATCCTACAAAAACATACGATTTCCCCGGAGCGGAT
>NZ_JPRO01000045.1 GCF_000737785.1 Chryseobacterium luteum
AGTTTCTGATCTTTAATGATGTTATTGTATCTCGTCTTATCTCCTGCTGTAATCACGTACAAAGGAATAGAGCCAAAAGAACTGATAGCGGCGGCTTCTTTTTTAATGGATTTCATATGGTCCTGTTCTTCCAGGGTAGCATCGGCACTTTTGTAAAGCAGCGCAGGCATAATGGAATTTTGATATTTATACTTTTCGCCAACCGGAAACATATTTTTAAACATGAGCCTTGCCGCACCGAAAGTATCAGCAAATTTTAAAAATCCACCCGGAAGCCCCTGATTCACCATCCTGTACATTTCCGGTGAAAGGTATTTTTCATCAGCCGGATATTGACTGTCTACCAATATCACTCCGGCAACATCCTGAGGATATTTTTTAACGAAAAATCTCGTTAGCATCCCGCCAAAAGAATGTCCGACAAGAATATAAGGCTTCGGAGCATTTGACTTTTCCAAAAGTGTATGCAATTCTTCTGCTATTTTTTCACCTGTTTTAGGATGGGTTCCCCGTTCACTCCACAAGATTCCGGATCGGTCGTAAGAAAAAGTGGTGTAGGTTTTGGGAAGATCTTTCTGGATATGGTACCACTGTAAATGACCTGCCGGATCAAAAGCCGTTTCAAAAACTACTGTCGGGCCGCCCGTTCCTTCCTTAAGATAATGCATTTTATGGTTTTCAACTTCTGCAAACTGGCCGTCCGGCTGAATTTTTTCAGCTTTTGCACGGGATATTTTTTCAAAAACAAACCCTGTTATTAACAGTAGAATGATGATTAAAAGCAGCGCCATCGCTATGCGTTTTGTCCATTTAATAATTTTCATAGTTATATTTTTTGATGTGATGATCTTCCAATAAGTCTGTATTCTATAAAAAATAGTTACATCCATACAACAATCATCTTTGGAATCTTGTTACATTGAATTTAAGCATTGCTCACCACTTTATGTTAAAAAATATAGATAATGCTGTAACAATCTCTTGGTTACATAGACTACTACTATGTAAAACAAATTACATGGAAAAAATCTTGTCAGTAAAGAATTTAACAAAAAAATTCAAGAGAACTGTTGTCAATAATATCTCCTTTGATGTAGAAAGAGGAAATGTCTACGGTTTATTAGGGCCTAACGGAAGCGGAAAATCTACGACCTTCGGAATGTTGCTATCAACTATCAATCCCACTAGCGGGGACTGGTATTGGTTTGGGCAAAAAGGAACGGATCCTGATACCCTGAAAAAGATAGGGGCAATTATAGAGCAGCCTAATTTTTATCCGTATCTGGATGCTGAAACAAATCTTAAGATCGTAGCCGAGATCAAGGGAACTCCTTATGCCCGGATTGCGGAAGTTCTGAAAACCGTAGGTCTTTTTGAAAGAAAAAATGATGTTTTCAAAACTTACTCTTTAGGAATGAAGCAGCGTCTTGCCATTGCTTCAGCTATGCTCAACAATCCGGAGGTGATGATTCTTGACGAGCCTACCAACGGGCTGGATCCGGAAGGAATTATCCAGATCAGAGAGATCATCAGCAATATTGCTAAACAGGGCATCACCATTATCATTGCCAGCCACCTTCTGGACGAGATCGAAAAGATCTGCAGCCATGTAATTGTTTTGAAAGAGGGAAATTCTATTTATTGCGGACGCGTGGACGAAATAACAGCCAATAACGGATATTTTGAATTGAAGGCTGACAACAATACGCTGCTTTTAAATGCCCTGGAAGAGCTTCAGTGGTTCAGTGCGGTGAAAGCCGACGGTGAGATCATCAAAGCGCAGATTCGCAACGATGCATCTATATCTGCTTCAACTCTGAATCAGAAGCTTGCCGAAAAAGGAATCTATCTATCTCATTTAACGAAGAAAAAGCTGTCTCTGGAGACTCAATTCCTTGAACTTGTAAAAAATACGAATACCCATGCTTAAACTATTAAAACTAGAATACTATAAAAACCTGAATTACAAACCGTTCAAGGTTTTCACCATCTTATATTTTGCTATTCTGATCGCCCTTCTTTTTATCGGGATGGTAGATCTGAATTTTTTAGGAGGAACCATTAATTTAAAAGAGCAAGGCATTTACAATTTTCCTGAGATCTGGAATTTCACCACATGGATTGTCGCTTTGCTAAAGATTTTTCTTGGGTTAATCATTGTTTTTTCGATCTCTCAGGAATTCACCAACAGGATGTTTAAGCAAAATACAATCGACGGGCTGAGCAGGAAAGAATTTATAGGATCAAAGCTTTTAACGATTACGATCTTTACCACAGTTTCCACATTGATCGTGTTTATTATCACTGTGTTTTTGGGACACCAGTATTCTAAGGTTACTGATACTTCAAAAATGTATACAGAGGTTTATTATATCGGAAATTATTTTGTAAAGCTGTTTACCTTCTTCTCCTTCCTGATGTTCCTTTCGGTATTGCTGAGAAAATCGATGTTTGTATTCCTTGGCTTCTTCGCATATTGGGTTGCTGAAAAGATTCTGGCAGGGATCGAAGCTTACCAGAAATTAACAGGAATGCAGGGAGAACAAAGAAAAGCAGTTCTTGAGAATGATTTTTTTATCACCAATCTTTTGCCTTTGGAAAGCATGTCAAATTTAATCCCGAATCCCCTGATGAGATTAAATATGATCAAAGTTATGGGGGTAAAATATGAAGCTCATTATCCTACAGAAAGTATGATAGCGTGTATCATCTGGTCTGTGGTCTTTATTTTCGGTTCTTACCTGATTTTGAGAAAAAGGGATTGGTAGATATATGAAATTAAAAGATTTAAAAATTTAAATGATTTAATAATTAAGTGGTCCTTTGGATCACTTTTTTTGTTTTGATCAGGGAAAGGATGTTAAAAATAATATCTGATGAAATACCTGCTTCAATTACCAATACAATCCTATTATGCCATCTTCGGATTTTTATTGTTTTTGAATATCTCCATGTTCAGCATTAAAGAAAATCTTCAGATCCAAAGAAAAACATTTGCATGAAAAAGATTTATTACTTTCCGGGATTGATCAGTGCTGTTATTATTACACTGTTTATATTATTGATTTATAATAATTAAACCTTATAGGTTTTAGAAACCTATAAGGTTTGTGATAAATAAAATACAAATATCCCCTTATGTGTGATCTACGGAAGAAATTTTACATTTTGATCAAAAAAAGACCGCCTCACAGCGGTCTCTCATTTCTATTACTTTTTATCCAGCAGAGAGATATAATCTCCGTAGCCTTTTTTCTCCATTTCAGCTTTTGGAATAAATTTTAGCGAAGCACTGTTGATACAGTATCGAAGTCCACCTTTATCCGCAGGACCGTCTGTGAAAACGTGTCCCAAATGGGCATCACCTGTTTTACTTCTCACTTCCACCCTCACCATTCCGGCAGATTTATCCATTTTCTCATCGATCAGTTTTTTAGTGATCGGCTTTGAAAAACTTGGCCATCCGCACCCTGATTCGAACTTATCCGTTGAAATAAACAGAGGTTCTCCAGTGGTGATATCTACATAAATTCCTTCACGCGTTTCATCCCAGTATTCATTTTGGAAAGGTCTTTCCGTACCGTTTTCCTGGGTTACATTATATTGTTCTGCTGTCAGCTTTTCTTTTAAAGCTTTTTTATCCTGCTTCTGGTATTTTGCTTTAGGAAGCGGATTCGCATTTTTAGCCATTTCAAAAAGTCCCGGTTCAATATGGCAATAACCCCCCGGATTTTTATCCAGATAATCCTGGTGATAATCTTCCGCCTTGTAGAAATTTTTCAAAACAACCGTTTCTACCACGACAGGCTTGGAGTAGTTTTTAGACAATTTCAGAACTTCATTTTTCACTAGAGCTTCATCTTCTTTATTGGCAAAATAAATCCCCGTTCTGTATTGGTTTCCTCTGTCATTTCCCTGTTGGTCGAGACTGGTAGGATCGATTGTTTTAAAATAAAGATCAATCAGCAGCTTAAGATCAACCTGTTCTGGATCATATTTTATCTTTACAGTTTCCGCAAAACCTGTGGTGTGGCTTACCACCTCTTCATAGGTGGGATTTTGGGTATTCCCGTTGGCATAACCTACTTCAGTTCCTACCACTCCACGGATCTGTTGAAAAAAGTGTTCCGTACCCCAGAAACATCCCCCTGCAAAATAAATTTCTCGCACATTTTTATTATCCATAATTTTCTGATTTTCTTTTTCTTTTGTTAATTCCCTGGACTTAGTATTTTTAAAAAGTCCCGATCCGGCAGCAAAAACTGCGATACCCAGAATAATTCCGAGTACGATAAATATATTTTTCATTTTTTTCTTTTTATCCATTACTATTTATTGTTTTGTACGATCATCAATCCGAATCCTAATAACATCAGATCTTTTAAAATAAAAAAGTCCGTAACAGGAACACCATCCACTATTTTCCAGATTCCGGGAGTGGTAAACAGATAACTTAGAGTCACCATAAATGTAACGGTCATCCCGATTGCAGCATACTTTCTCAGAGATGCAAATTTCACGCTAAATACCAGTAATAATGCAATGATAATTTCTATCGCTCCGATAGCATTTGACACCATCTGCACGCTTGCTATTTTATATACGGAGAAAGTAAGAAAATGGTTTTCCACCAAAGGTTTGATGGCTGCGGCTTCAGTGGGCGTAAATTTAAATATCCCGATCCAGAGCAAAATCAATGCAGCCCCGAAAAGTGAAATATAATACCCTGATCTGTAAGTCCCCGGTTCGGGGTTAAGTTGTGTTGTTCCATTCATGTCTTTAAGATTTTGAATAATACTTTATTGTTTTCAAAAGTATAGTCGGAACCATTTCAAAATCCTGACAGTATTTTTTCTAAAGATCTAACTTTTCTATAATTTTATCCTTAAAACCTTCAATATCAGAATCATTAATTTCAGTATTTTCTTTCCGGAACAGTTTCCGTTTTAAGATATCATCTAAAATCTTCAGTTTTTCTTCATAGGCTCTGCACCACTTGCATATCTTTAAGTGTAAGGAAAGCTGCCAGTCTTCCTTCCGGGAGATGGCCTGTGCATTCCTTTTTTCCATCAGCATCGTAGCTTTGCTGCAGGACAGGAACAGAATATGAATAAATTTTCTCAACATGTTTATGATATGGTTATAAGTTGGCAAACCAGTTGAAGTCCAGGCATTCCCTTAGCTGCATTCTGCCTCTCTGGAGGATCTTCCAAAGATTAGTCGCAGAAATCTGCAGTTCCTGACTCACTTCCGGTGCTTTTTTTTCCTGAAGATAATACATTTTCAGCGGAATCTTCCATCTGGAGGGCAAATCCTCAATACATTCCTCCAGGATTTTATTAAAATCTTTATTGTCTAAAAGTTCCGGTTCTTTCTCTGAAACATTCCAGTCATTCAGGACAGCGTTATTTTTCCACGAACCTGTTTCATCAAAAAAATGATCCAGTTTAATCTCCGGTTCCGATTTATATTTTTTCCGGTAAAAATCAGCAGCTTTTCTATTCAAAATAGCTGTCAGCCAGGTCAGCGGCAGGCTCTTTCCTTCAAACGAGTCATAGGACGAAAATGCAGCTAAAAAGACTTCCTGCACCAGATCCTCTGCTTCCGCTTTATCTGAAAGCAGATAGGCTGCCCTTTTCAGAAGAGGCCCGGAATACTGCTCTACCCAGCTTTTCAGCACTTCATTTTTAGTCATTTCTTATTCTTTAATATTATAAAAACTTATTTGATCAGCTTACTCTTATCTTTGGAATCTGTGAATTGATCAAGTCTTTATTTAATATTAAAACGAATATAAAAAGTTAAATGATAATATACAAAGTTTTATTTATCATCGTCATTGCAACCGCAGGTGAACAATCTCAAAATAATGTGTTAAATGAGATTGTATCGTCACTATATTCATTTCACCATTGCGCTAATCTAACAATGGTGTGTTTTCCAGGATCATTTATAATGATAAACTTATCAAACCTTATAGGTTTCTAAAACCTATAAGGTTTACATAAAACAGTAATTAATCATCATCATTAAGTTTCTTCCTCTGTTAATCCAACAACCTATAAACACTTCCTATCCTGACCCCATTCAAAACATAGTATAAAATTATTTACAAATCGCTTAAAAACATTAAATTTGCATCTTATCAAAAATTTGATAGTTTTAAAAGCAAAGCAATACTATGACATCACAAGAGATACGTCAAAAATTTTTAGATTATTTTAAAAGTAAAGACCACCTTATTGTTCCTTCAGCGCCTATCGTGCTGAAAGACGATCCTACCCTTATGTTTTCCAACTCGGGAATGACGCAGTTCAAAGATTTTTTCCTGGGCTACAAAACGCCTACAGCCCCGAGAATTGCCGATACACAGAAATGTCTTAGAGTTTCCGGAAAGCATAATGACCTGGATGATGTGGGAAGAGACACGTACCACCATACCATGTTTGAAATGTTGGGGAACTGGTCTTTCGGTGATTATTTCAAAAAAGATGCTATTGCTTTTGCCTGGGAATTACTGACTGAGGTATTCGGGATTCCAAAAGAAAACTTATATGTAACAATTTTTGAAGGTGATGCTTCTGAAAACCTTGAAAGAGATCAGGATGCTTTCGATTTCTGGAAATCACATATTTCCGAAGACAGAATTATCAATGGAAACAAAAAAGATAATTTCTGGGAAATGGGAGAAAGCGGACCTTGCGGACCATGTTCTGAAATTCACGTTGACTTAAGAACTCCGGAAGAAAAAGCTAAAGTTTCAGGGCTTGAATTGGTGAATAACGACCATCCTCAGGTTGTTGAAGTCTGGAACCTTGTTTTCATGGAATTCAACAGAAAGGCAGACAAATCCCTGGAAAAACTTCCTGCCCAGCATGTAGATACAGGAATGGGCTTCGAGCGTCTCTGTATGGCACTTCAGGGAAAATC
>NZ_JPRO01000046.1 GCF_000737785.1 Chryseobacterium luteum
CGGAGCCGGAAAGTCTACGTTGCTGCAGATCTTAGGAACCTTGGATCATCCCAGTCATTCCAATAAATACAATACGGAAATTGGTATTGCAGGCGAGTCTTTCATTAATATGAATGATAAGCAGCTTTCCAAATTCCGGAACCATAATATCGGTTTTGTATTTCAGTTCCATCAGCTTCTTCCTGAATTTACTGCTTTAGAAAATGTTCTGCTTCCAACGAAAATTGGAGGAGCCAATGAAAAAGAGGCTTTAGAAAAAGCATATGCCTTATTTGAAGACCTTAAAATAGAGCAAAGGCTGAATCATAAACCTAACCAGTTATCCGGAGGAGAAGCACAAAGGGTAGCTGTAGCAAGAGCTTTGATCAATTCTCCCAAAATTATTTTTGCGGATGAACCCACAGGAAACCTGGATTCAAAAAATGCGGATGATCTTCACAGGCTATTTTTCGATCTTAGAGATAAATACAACCAAACCTTTGTTATTGTAACCCACAACCCGAATCTTGCCGAAATCACAGACCGTAAACTGGTCATGAAAGATGGAATGATCATCGAATAAAAGCCGTTTTACCTGATGAAAAAGTTTATTTTCCTGTTCCTCTTTATTATTTTCTGCTCCAAAGCTGAGTCTCAGGAAAATAATGCTTCCAGTGTCCTTCCGGAAGCAAAGATTTTGGAAATTAAGAACTTTGTAAAAGAAAAAAATTACAATCGGGATATCGCTGTTTTTATCAATTTTAAGATTCATTCCGGGAAATACCGTTACTTTGTCTATGATCTGAAAAACAATAAAATACTGCAGAAGGCAGTTGTTTCCCACGGATCAGGCTCGGTTGTTAAGAATTCAGATGCTTTGAAATTCAGTAACACAGAAGGATCGTACCAGTCTTCACTTGGCAAGTATGAAATCCTGAACAGCTATAACGGGAAATTCGGAAAAGCGTACAGACTGAACGGGCTGGATGCCGGCAACAGCAATGCGATGGAAAGGGCAGTAGTATTGCATTCTTTCGGGTGTATTCCGGATAACGAATCCCAAAGTCCTGCGTGTTTAAGTTTAGGATGTCCTATGCTTTCTGCCAACGCATTTACCCAGACTGCAAAATATCTGGACCAATCACAACAGACGGTGATACTGTATGCATTTTATTAAATTCACAACCCTTATTGATAACTTTATAACACACAAATGACCATAAAATTCCTTGCCGAAGACGACAGGCCCAGAGAAAAATTTTTACTGAAAGGAAAGAGTTCACTTTCTGATTCCGAACTTCTGGCGATCATTATGGGAAGCGGAAGTAAGAATGAAAGCGCGCTGGAACTGGCAAGAAAAATACTGTCGTCAGTCAATAACAGCTGGCACCAGCTGAGCCTACTTTCCAACAAAGACCTCATGAAATTCAAAGGGATTGGAGAAGTAAAAGCTGTTTCCATTATTGCAGCATTAGAGATCGGGAAGAGAAGAGCTGTTCAGGAAATACCGGAGAAGGCCGTGATTTCTAACAGCAACGATGCCTATTGTATCCTTAAAAATCAGTTGTCAGATTTAAGAACTGAAGAATTCTGGGCTGTATTTCTTAATCAGAGCAATAAAGTAATCCATATCTCACAGTTGACGCAGGGAGGGATAAGCCAGTCTATTGTAGATGTCAGGATTCTGTTTAAAACTGCGTTGGATCATTTTTCAACGGGAATTATTATCGCACATAATCATCCGTCGGGTAGCCTGAAACCCAGTAAAGAAGACATCAGCATTACCAAAAAAATAGATGAAGCCGGAAAAACATTGAGTATACAGCTTTTAGACCATATTATTATTACACACGACACCTACTTTAGTTTCTCAGATGAAGGATTATTATGATTAGAAGACTGAAATATAACGAAATTGATTTTAAAAAATATGCAGACTGTCTGGGAAAGTCAGAACAGAGAAAGTATTCGGCATCAAAAAACTTTTTAGATGTAACGACCAATAACCAGTGGGATATTCTGATCTATAATGATTATGAAGCTGTAATGCCTGTTCCTTTTATTCTCAAAAAAGGAGTCAAAATTGTGCATAACCCATTGATATGCCAGCAGCTTGGCATCTTTTCAGTTAAAGATGACAAGAAGATCAATGAACAGTTTCTGATTTTTTTTCAGAAGAATTATCTGATAAGAGATTATCATTTTAATGAAACCAACAGCTTCGATTCAAAATTGAAAACAAAAAAGAACTTTCTTTTATATTCCGATGATTATACTAAGGTTTTTGCTAAATACTCCCCCAAAAGAAAAAGAAAACTGCGGCTGGACGATGAAGTGAAAGAAAATTCAGAGCTTAAAGAAATCAACTATCAGGAAGCTGAGATTTTCATTAAAAAAAATGTGGTAGGGCTGGATAAAGAAAAAGATACAGACACTTTACTGAAAACTCTTAAGACGTTTCATTCATCAAAACATTTAAGGTTTTTGGCTTTTTACTATCATCATGAGATCACTAACATGATAGCGATTTATTCAGATTATGATACCATTGCCCTTTTAGGAACCTTTAATGATAAAAAATACATTAAAATGGCCGGGGCATCCACACTTATTGATCATGTCATCAGGGAAAATATTGAAAATTATATTTTTGACTTCGAAGGAGGCAATCTTCCGAGTATTGAAGAGTTTTTCAGGGGTTTCAGGCCCGTGTTAAAAAATTATGCGGTCATAGAAAACTCTAAAAAGACTCTGATCAGGAATTTTGCAAGGTTTCTGATGAGAGGCAGATTTTCCTGAGATTAATATCATGTATATTTCGTTATTTAGAATGATTTTAATTAAATATATTCCGTACCTTTATCAGGTATTTATCCTAATAATCCAGCCATGCTAAAGCAGATCCGTCATTATAAGCTGCCCTATATTATTTATAATTTCTTTAATAAGAAAAAACTGCAGCATAATATTCCTTTGTACAAAAAATACGGTCTCAATAAAAACTATTTTTCCAGTATTTCCAGCGCAGATTTTGTCCATCTTCCGGCTTCTGAAAGAGGAATAAGCCAGGAAAAGCTTATTAATACGGCATTCTTCAAAGGACTTACTGCCGAAAACAAAGAAAGCGCGCTTCAGTATGACGATAATGGATACCTGATTTTAAGGAATTTCATCAGTGCAGATGAGGCCGACAGGATCAATAATGAAATTGAAAAACTGATGGAAAACGGCACGCTTAAATTTATTTACGGCGGAAAACTGATGTTTGCCATTCATCATTCAGAGATCATTAAGAATATTGGGAATGATAAAAATCTACTGGATTTTCTGTCTGTACTTTTAGATGGAAAGGCCAAACTTTTCCAGAGTATTAATTTCATCAATGGCAGCCAGCAGAAAACGCATTCGGACAGCATTCATATGACGACATATCCGCTTGGCGGGCTTCTGGGCGTTTGGATCGCATTAGAAGATGTGGATGAAAGCAACGGAGCTCTTCATTATATTCCAAAAAGCCATAAACTTCCCTATTTCCTTAATTCTGATTATGATAACGAAGGAGATACATTTAAAATAGGTAAAAAAAGTTACCGGGCTTATGAAGAGTTTTTGGAATCCAAAGTCAAAGAATTAGGTCTGAAAAAAGAAATCTTTAAAGCAAAAAAAGGGGACATGTTAATATGGCATGCCAATATTCTTCATGGCGGCGAACCGCATACAGATAAGAACAGAACACGGAAAAGCCTGGTGTATCACTTTTTCGATGAAAACAGTGTATGTTATCATGAAGTGACGCAAAGACCCGCATTGTTTGAACTGTAACCTGCTGATTTTTTTCGCTCTATTTATGCCTGATGTCATATTATCTGTACACCCACCAGTATTATAATGTGGACCTGGAGGCTTATATGGGGCTTGTTTACAAAGCTGAATATCCGGAAATGAAAATAGAGGAGATTCATAAAAAAGTATACACTGAATTAAAAGGGACCAATCCAAAGCTTTTCGGAATTACTCCGCAGGATGAGGAAATCACAGTGGGAGAGAATACCTATTATAAAGTGCTGTCGGAAAACCCAAAAGCTTATGAAGAAGAAATTCAGCTGTTTTCTGTAAAGCCATTTTATAATTTTATGAACCTGATGTTCTTTAAATTAGGTTTTAAAGTGACCACTTCCATATTTTTAACCTCTATACTTTCTTATGTTCTTATTTTGGTTTTAATATTCACTTTCCTGATCAGGATTTTAAAGAATTATCCTCTGGCATTCATCATAACGATCTTAATTTCTTTATTCAAACCGCTTTTGGAGGCCAGCAGGTATGCTTCGGCAGACAGTTTATCCTGTTTAATGCTGCTGTTGAGTCTGTATGCTTTTACGGTCAGGAAGAACCATATTGCGGCTACCGTTTTTTCGATGCTCTGTATTTTGACAAGACCGGAGTATTTTATTTTGTATTCATTTCTTTATATTCTGGTTTGTTTTTACAGAAATACCCTTCAGATTAAAACAGCTGATGTATTTTTATCTTACGGCTATATTTTTCTTTCCTTTTTTCTGATCCAGTATTTCAACCAGATTTCATGGTCCACCTTGTTCATGAATCAGTTTACAAAAGTTCAGATTTATCCGGTATCGAATCCGGATTCCTTTTATTTTCCGGATTATTTAAATTTTATCAGGAAGAATATAATGCTGGATTTTAACGGGTCCTATTTTCCGTTACTTTTAATAGTCGTTGTCATCATTCTGGCGAATAAATTTTCATTGAAAAGCAGGGAAAGCTGGGTGCAATGCCTGTTTTTCGGAGCTGTTTATGCATCTGTTTTTCTGAGATTTCTTGTTTTTCCAAGCTTGGCGAACAGAATGATGATCGGTTTTTATCTCATTATCATACTGTCTCTGGTCTATATTCAGAATTCTAAGACCGATATATTTAAAAACTCTTTAGTAGCCCGAAAATAATTAGTAATTTTGCAGTCTAAAATTATGGCTAGTTTTTCAGGATATCTACCGTATGCTTTTGCATTGATTATCGCAATTCCTTTTCTGGTTTTGCTGAGACAGTTTGTACATTCATACATCACCCTTAAAAATCAGGAGATCAAGCTTCTTTCCGTGAAATCAAACTCTGAAAATAAAGCACATTCTTACGAAAGAATGACCCTTTTTTTAGAAAGGATAAAACCGTCGAATATCATCCAGAAATTTGATGAAGGTTTGGCCGTACACGAATTCATTTTCCTTACAGAAAAGACCATCAATGACGAATTTGAATACAATTCTTCACAGCAGCTGTATATCACAAAAAGCTCGTGGAAAAATATTGTAGATTCTAAAAACGCTTTGATAGATTTACTTCACAAAACCTACGATGGACTGAATGGAAATGCAGATCTTGAAGAATTCAAAACCATTTTCATCATGAACTATATGGAGGGCGATGACTATATTGCGGCTACAATAGAAGACCTTAGAAGAGAAATTTTAATTATAACTTAAAAAATAACAGATAAATAATGATTCCAAATTTTAAAGCACATCCATGGCATGGGGTTTCTGCAGGAGAAGATGCGCCAAATGTTGTAAACGTATTCGTGGAAATCGTTCCTTCAGATACCATTAAATATGAAGTAGATAAAGAAACAGGATTTTTGAAGGTAGACAGGCCTCAGAAATTTTCCAATATTATTCCCGCTTTATATGGGTTTGTTCCAAGAACATACTGCCACAATGAAGTTATGAAACTGGCTATAGAAGCAGGAGCTGATGATGTGACGGAAGGAGATCATGACCCGCTTGATATCTGTGTATTAAGCTCTCACAATATCCATTCAGGAGGATTATTAATGGAGGCTATCCCAATCGGAGGATTCAAAATGATCGACGGAGGTGAAGCAGATGATAAAATCGTTGCAGTAATGATCGGTGACCATGCTTTTGGACATTTCAGAGATATTTCTGAACTTCCGGAAGCAGAAGTAAAAAGACTG
>NZ_JPRO01000047.1 GCF_000737785.1 Chryseobacterium luteum
CATTCCGATTGCTCAATTTTTTTACTGATATGTTCTCCAATGTTCCAGTAGAGATTAATCAATTCGGAATTTACAGCTTTGATTGCATTGTTCCTGGATTGCTTAATGAGTTGAATAATGCTCGTAAACCTTGTATCCATTTTATTTTAATATGCTACAAATTTATGATTTTAAGCCTTAAACAAAAATAGGATGCCAAATAATGACATCCTATTTTATAATTTATTTTAAAATTACCAGAATCTTACGTAAAGTGCGGTCAGTAAAAGAACCGTCACTACAATCATAACCAAAGTTCTGTTATCTACTTTGAACATTGTTGCATCAATCGCAAAAGCCTTTGGATTCACTTTCGGACCAGTTAAACTTATCATCACCATAACAGCAACCGTGATAAAGAATGACCAACCCATATTAATCAGGAACGGAATTTCCGTAATCGTGTGAACCACGCCATTCTCTAATTTTTCATACGTGAAAGCGGTGTATAACCAAGTTTCTTTCCCAAAAATATCGACTGCAAAACTGTTGAAGAAAATCGCCAGTAAAAAGCCTAAAAGAACGCCGACTAAAGCTGCTGTTCCTGTGGTTCTCTTCCAGAACATTCCCAAAAGGAACATCGCAAAGACACCCGGACTGATAAATCCTGTATATTTCTGAATAAACGTGAAACCACCTTCTCCTCCGATTCCCAAAACATCCGTCCAGGTAAATGCCAAAGCAACAGCCATTGCAATGATAATTGCCCAACGTCCTGTTCTTACCATTTCAATTTCGGTTGCATCGGCTTTCAGGTATTTTTTATAAATATCTAAAGTAAAAATCGTGGAAATACTGTTCACTTTTCCAGCCAAAGATGCCACGATTGCTGCCGTAAGTGCTGCAACTGCAAGACCTTTAAGTCCCGTTGGTAAAAACCCTAAAATAGCTGAATAGGCACCGTCTTTCACACCATTGAAACCTGGCAAATGTCCTTTTGTATATAAAACATACGCTGCAATTCCAGGAAGCATTACGATGATTGGCATAAATAATTTCAGAAATCCTGCGAATAAAATTCCTGTTCTTGCGGTTTTCAAATCAGCTCCCAAAGCACGTTGCGTGATGTATTGATTACATCCCCAATAATTCAGGTTTACAATCCACTGACCTGCAAAATACATTGCTAATCCTGGCAGAACCACATATTTCTGAACACTCAGATTTTCCGGCATTGCTAAAGTTGTTGTTGTAACTGTCGGCTTATCAAGCATTAATTTAAAATGTTGTGGTGCTTCGTTCATTAATGTTTGGAAACCTGCAAAAGCATTTCCTACAGCCGCACCGTTGATTCTTTGGTCAACAATTTGAAGAGCCATATAAACCGTTGCAAAACCTCCGATGATCAAAACTGCCACCTGAATAACGTCGGTATATCCGATTACTTTCATTCCGCCTAAACCAATCAGCAAAGCCATCAGAAGCAATCCAATCATAATAATATGTAGATTATCCCCGCCCAATAAAGTATCGATAGCCAAAGCTCCCAGATAAAGAATTGAAGTAAGGTTGACAATTACATAGAGAAACAGCCAGAAAACAGCCATAATCAGAGAAACCGATTTGTTGTAACGGGTTTCCAGAAATTGCGGCATTGTATAAATCTTATTTTTAAGGTAAATCGGAATGAACCAAACCGCAATAATAATCAATGCAATCGCTGCAATCCATTCGTAAGCTGCAACAGCAATTCCTACGAAAAATCCTTCCCCACTCATCCCGATGAACTGTTCTGCAGAAATATTGGACGCAATCAAACTGGCGCCAATCGCCCACCAGGTGAGTGAACCTTCTGCAAGGAAATAATCTTTACTGCCTGTAGATGCGGATTTTTTTCTGTTGTAAATCCAAATTCCGTAACCGGCTACCACCACAAAATAAACAAGAAATATGATGATATCAATAGTTGCTAAGTTTCCCATAATTTATTTTTTAACTGAGAATTTATAAATCGTTTTAGTCTGATATTTTTGTCCCGGCTTCAGCTCTGTTGAAGGGAAAGAAGCCTGATTCGGAGAATCCGGGAAATGTTGGGTTTCTAAGCAAAAGCCTGTTCGGAATTCATTTTTTCCGCCAGTTTTGGTATCAAATTTCCCGTCAAGGAAATTTCCGGAATAGAACTGAACACCAGGTTCATCTGTTAAAACCTCCATCATTCTTCCCGATTCCGGATGATACACTTTTGCGATGCTTCTCAGTCCGCTTCCGTTTAGAATCCAGTTGTGGTCGTAGCCTTTTCCTTTTTTCAACTGATCGTCTGCAGCATTGATATCTTTTCCAATCGGTTTTAAAGTGGTAAAATCAAACGGACTTCCTTTTACCGATTTCTGTTCTCCAGTAGGAATTAAAGTTTCATTAACCGGTGTGAATTTATCAGCATTTATCTGTAATTCGTGGTCAAGAATTGTTTTTGTGAAATTCCCGGAAAGGTTGAAATACGAATGTTGGGTAAGATTAACAACCGTTGCTTTATCCGTAGTTGCTTCGTAAGAAATTTCCAAAGCATTATCATCAGTCAAAGTATATAAAACCGTTGTCGTTAATTTTCCGGGATAACCTTCTTCGCCGTCTGCACTTGTGTATGAGAGTTTTAACGTTGGAGATTTTGCATCTTTCACAGGCTCGATATTCCAGAATTTGGTATGGAAACCTTCTTTTCCACCGTGAAGACTGTTGGGTCCATCATTTTTGTCGATGTCGTAAGTTTTGCCTTCCAACGTGAATTTGGCGTTGGCAATTCTGTTTCCGTAACGACCGATCAACGCTCCGAAGTAGTATGGATTTCCGTCGAAATAATCTTCAGGTTTGGTGAAACCTAAAACAACATCTTCGTACTTTCCGTTTTTGTCGGGAGCCGTGAGTAAAGTGATTATGCCGCCAAAATTGATGACTTCTACCTTCATCCCATTTTTGTTGGTTAAGGTATATTTTTTAATGGAATCGCCCTTTGCCGTCACTCCGTAGTCTGAAACCTGTATGTTTTCCATTTGTTCTGAATCCATTTTTTGATGAGTTTCTTTTTTATTGCAGCCGAAAATACATAAAAGTGCAATAATAATCAGATTATAACTTATTTTTTTCATAGTTTGAATGATTTTGCAAGTCTAACGATAATAAATTTCATTCCAGCGAAGGGTATTCTTGAAATCACGGATTTTTGTATCTTCATCAATAACAAGAGATTCAATCCCTGCAATTTCTGCAAAATCTTCCAACTGTTCTGCACTGATATTTTCACTGTAACACGTGTGATGCGCTCCACCAGCCAAAATCCACGCTTCAGCAGCCGTATACAAATCAGGAAGCGGCTTCCAAAGGACTCTTGCCACAGGAAGTTTTGGTAATTCTTCAGTGATTTCCAACGCTTTTGTTTTATTAATTAAAAGCCTGAAATGATTTCCGAAATCCATCAAAGCGGCATTCAGAGAATCAATATTCCCTCTTGAATTGAAAACGAGACGAACCGGATCAGCCTTTCCACCAATTCCCAACGGATGAATCTCACAAGACGGCTTGTCAACCGCCAAAACAGGGTCAACTTCCAACATATGCGAGCCTAAAACTGAAGGATTTGCTGGATTGAGATGGTACGTATAATCTTCCATAAAAGCATTTCCGCCCTCAAGACCTTGTCCCATCGTTTTCATTGCACGAACCAAAGCCGCTGTTTTCCAGTCGCCTTCTCCGGCAAATCCGTAGCCTTTTTCCATTAATCTCTGAACGGCAATTCCGGGAAGTTGTTCCAAACCGTGCAGGTCTTCAAAAGTATCTGAAA
>NZ_JPRO01000048.1 GCF_000737785.1 Chryseobacterium luteum
AAAAGGAGAGGTCAATATTAAAGCAGATTCTAAAATCACCTCCGTTGAAGTATATGATGCACAGGGAAGAATTATTCAGAGACAAATCGGCATCAACAGTCAAAATACAAAGCTTACGATCCACAGTGATTCTTCAGGGGTATTTTTATTTAAAGTGAATACAGAAAAAGGAATACTGATGAAAAAGGTCATTAAAAATTAAACGCAACGAATAATACTGCGCAAATCTCTAAGTGAAAGGGATTTTTATGATAAATTTCTTTTCGTCATTATAGATGATGATGTCGAAAACACTGAAAGAGTATGAGGAACTTTTAGGAGAGCATGGTTTTGAAAGCATTCACCAGTCTCATCTCATTAATTTAAATGAATTAAAATCCTATATAAAGAAAGACGGCGGTTTTGTGATCATGTCAGACGGTTCCCAGCTTCCTGTATCTCAAAGAAAGAAGGAGAGATTACAGGATTTAATTAACAGACTTTAAATTCTAAATAATATCCGGTAAATTCTCAATGACACTATTACAGAATTGACCAGGCAGATATATTTGCAAAAAAAAAAACCTTATGAAAAAAAAATTATTCTTACTTTTTTTACTGCTATCCTTAGCAGCGAATGCACAAATTATTAATATTCCCGATGCTAATTTTAAAGCTTATTTATTGTCTTCGTCATCAAGTAATACCATTGCTAAAAACTTCGGTGGAAATTACTTTGCCATAGATGCTAATGGAGATGGAGAAATACAACAAAGTGAAGCAGATCAGGTAGAGGGATTGGAAATTGATGATACCAGTCCTGGTCCTATTGAGAATTATGAAGGAATTTCATCTTTTTCAAACGTAAAAAGTATTGGCATTAACTCTTTTGTAGCACCAACTACACCTCTTACTATTTCTAACCTTAATTTTTTAGAAAACCTTTTTGTTAACTTCCATGATATTCTGGGAAGTATTGATATTGTTAACAATCCTCAACTAAAAAATATTATGATCAGCGGAATTACTTTAAACACACTTAGTAACAATCCATTGATCGAAAACCTGATTATTTATAGTGAATCTGGATCAAGCATATCTGCAAATGCAATGGGTGGAATAGAAGGTTTAAGCAATTTGAAAAATCTGGAACTTAACGGCTTTTATAATATGATCTCAAGCCTGCCTATCAATCTGAGTGGACATAATAATTTATTGAGTTTAAAAATTTTTCATACAAGTTTAGACAATGTTGATGTATCTGGCTGTAGTGTTTTACATGATATAACACTGGATTCAAGCTATCTCAACCTTACTGCAGCAATCAATATCAATTCCAGTAACTGCCCGAACCTTACCAATTATTCTGTGGCACAAAATGGAAATGTTTCGGCTAATATTATTTCAGATAACTGTCCCGGTTTAATTAATTTCATTTCTACAGATTATGGAGAGGTATCATTATCGTTAAACGGATGTACCAATTTAGAACTTATAAATGTGCGCAATTTGGGAAGCCTGTCTGTGAATAATTGCATTAATTTAAATAAAATTAAAGCTTTACGATTTCGGGGATCATCTCTGGATTTATCCAATAATAATTTACAGAATCTGAAATATATTGAAATTGATTTTAATCCGATTAATGGAAGTGGACCTGGTCCTCTAACATTTTTAAATGTACAGGGAATAACCTCTTTATTAGAATTACGCTGCTTTTATCACCAAATATCAAATTTAAATGTTCAGGGATGTACTCAGCTTAAATATCTGGATTGCAGCCAAAATCAATTAGCTGCTTTAAATGTACAGGGATTAAATAATCTTGAACGTCTTGAATGCAGTGAAAACCAACTTAATTCCCTGGACGTACATAATTTGGCCAGTCTTAAATGGTTAAACAGCTACGCTTGTGGTCTTGTAACTTTAAATGCTCAAAACTGTCCGAATCTTGAATATCTGCATTGTGCTGAAAACCAACTAACGTCTTTAAACGTGCAGGGTTGCAATAATCTTGAAACATTAGCATGCCTCCACAACCAGCTTACCTCTTTAGATGTAAGCGGTCTTAGTAAGCTACAATTGTTATCTTGTGGTTTTAACCAGCTTACTTCCTTAGATCTGAGGGACTGTATAAATCTACAGGAATTTTGGTGTGATAACAACCAGCTTACAACACTGTTTATGAAGAATGGAAGTAATGAACCTCTGGGATTTGGTTTTTCCAATAATCCGGCTCTTCAATATATCTGTTGTGATGATACCCAAATGAACGAAGTTC
>NZ_JPRO01000049.1 GCF_000737785.1 Chryseobacterium luteum
ACCTTTTGAGCAGAATCATCTTTTGAACGAAGTTTTTGCTTCGTCATTTCAGCTTTGAAACCTTCTTCATCAATGGTAAGGCCTTTTTCCTCCGCGATAATTCTCGTTAAATCATCCGGGAATCCATAAGTGTCATATAATCCGAAAACTTCTGCGCTTGGCAATACTTTTGAACCGTCCGCAATTGTCTGCTGAATTAATTTTTCAACTCTGATCAGCCCGTTTTCAATAGTTTTTAGGAAAGAATCTTCCTCACTTTTGATCACCTCAGAAACCAGTTTTCCTTGTTTTTCTAATTCAGGGAAGAAGGGTCCCATTTGATCTTTAAGAACAGCGACTAATTCAAAAAGGAAAGGTTCTTTCATACCTAAGAATCTATAAGAATAAGAAATTCCTCTTCTTAAAATTCTTCTGATTACATAACCTGCACCCCCGTTTGACGGAAGCTGCCCGTCTGCAATAGCAAAAGCAACCGCTCTGATGTGGTCTACCACAACACGGATGGCAATATCTTTTTCGTCTTCTAGAATTCCGGTATATTTTTTACCTGAAAGTTCTTCCACTTTAGCAATAAGCGGTGTGAAAACATCAGTGTCATAATTGGA